>CALRMK020000007.1:0-218293 GCA_943369185.1 Caulobacter sp. UNC279MFTsu5.1
GTGCCTGTTACCGGGCTGCTTTTTCTTCTGCCAAAATGTGCTACGCATCATTTTGTCTGCCTTCGCCGTCGCTCGGCACCGAACAAAAAGAGGCCCGTCCACAGGCACTGATTGGAATTAATTCATCGATCACTCTGACAGCACAAACATTATCGTTAAAAAACTAAGAATTAGGAGATGGTATAACTCATGCCTCCATCCTTCTCATCTTTCAGTTGCACACCCAGCGCGGTCAGTTCATTGCGGATCTTATCGCTGGTAACAAAGTCTTTCCGGTTTTTGGCCTCTTTGCGGATCTCGATGAGTAATTGCAGCACCCCATCCAGTTTTCCATCATCGCTGGCTCTTTCGTTCTTCAGTCCGAAAATATTTTCAACGTATAATGTCAGCTGCTGTTTTAACAGATCAACGGTAGTGGCTGCTAAAGCCGTGGAAGGAATATGTTTGTCTTTGATGGAATTGATCACCGATACCAGCTCAAACATATTGGCCAGCACTTTAGCGGTGTTCATATCATCGTTCATGAACTCTTCAAACTCGCCAACCAGTTTCTGCACTTTGGCATCCAACGTCTGATCGCCCGCTGGCTGTCCGGTGGGTACACTCCATTGTCCCGTTACCCATTCATAGGCTTCCATCAGTCTTTTTAACGCTTTCTCCGATGCCTGCAATGCTTCATTACTGAAATCAAGCGTGCCACGGTAATGGCTCTGCAGGATAAAGAAACGGATGGTCATGGGATGATAAGGCTGCAACAGTAAGGGATGCTGGCCACTGAACAGTTCGCTCAGTTTGATCACATTATTGTAGCTCTTACCCATCTTCCTTCCGTTGATGGTGATCATATTATTATGCAGCCAGTAACGCGCCGGCATTTTATGATTGCAAACCGTGCTCTGTGCGATCTCACATTCATGATGCGGGAACTGCAGATCCATACCGCCACCATGTATATCAAACTCCTCGCCCAGGTATTTGGTGGCCATAGCAGAACATTCGATATGCCAGCCGGGGAAACCCTCGCCCCAAGGACTTTGCCAGCGCATGATATGTTCAGGCGGTGCTTTTTTCCAGAGAGCAAAATCGCTTTTGTTGCGTTTCTCGTCCTGGTTATCCAGTTCGCGGGTGCTTTCGATCTGCTCATCCAGCACACGCCCGCTAAGAATGCCATAGGGCTGTCCTTTTTTGGAATAGTCGGTATTGTACTTCTCTACATCAAAATAAACGGAGCCATTCACCTCATACGCATACCCGTCATTGATCAGCTTTTTGATCATCTCTATCTGCTCAATAATATGACCGGTAGCAGTGGGTTCGATACTGGGTGGGAGGTTATTCAGGCGCTCCATGGCCCAATGGTAGAGGTTGGTGTATTTCTGCACCAGCTCCATCGGTTCCAGTTTTTCCAGTATGGCTTTTTTGCTGATCTTATCTTCTGCTTCGCGGCCCTCTTCTTCAAAATGCCCGGCATCGGTCAGGTTGCGCACATAACGAACCTTATACCCATTGTGCATCAGGTATCGGTATAATACATCAAAAGTTACATAGGGTCTTGCATGACCAAGATGGCTTTCGCCGCTCACTGTGGGTCCGCACACATACATGCCCACATAGGGTGCATTAATGGGAACAAATACTTCTTTCTGACGGGTAAGCGAATTATATACTTTAAGTGGCATTGGTTATGGAAGATTACAGGTAAAACAATGAATAGTAACGGGCGGCTACAGCCGGTAAACGGGAAAGCTGCAGATCAGCAGCAACAACAGCAACAGGTATATGAGTGGTTCATTGAGTTGCGAAGATATTTCATTTTTTCAAAAGAAGGTCAGATACCAGCATAATATGGTCGCTGAGGTCTTCATCTACCATGTCAAACTGTTTTACTTCAAACCGGGGTGAGGCCAGGATATAATCGATACGGAGTGTAGGTGCCAGCGAAATAAAGGTTCGGCCAATGGCAAACCCCTTCTGCAAAAAAGCATCCTGCCAACCCGCTTTGATCCGGAAATAGGTATAGGAATTGGGTACATCATTAAAATCGCCACAGATCACAGTAGGGTAAGGCGATTGATCCAGCTCATTTCTGACCATATTGGCCTGTATGCCCCTTCTACTGAACGCCAGTTTCATTTTACGGAACAGGCTTTTGGAAGCAGAAAGGGTTTCTTCATCCTGGTCACGGATTTTCCCGATATCGTCGTAATCGGCTTTTTTGAACTTGAACGACTGGAGATGTGTGGTATATACGCGGATGGTATCCTGTCCTTTCAGAATATCTGCATAAATCAGGCTTTCCGCTACCGGATAAGCAATTCGCCCCGAATCGATGATGGGATAACGGGAAAAAATGATGCAGCCAGACTGGTAGCTGCCATTGGTTCGCTGGTAATCTTTTGAAAAATAATGATAGTTATACTCGCGGGAAAAAAGTGCAATATTATCTGCCTGTTCTGCATGGTTAAACTCCTGCAAACAAATAACATCCGGGTTTATTTTATGAATGCTGCCCGCTACTTCTGCCGGCATCAGCTTCCTGATTTCTTTATTGGAAGACAGGCCATTAAAACTGTGTATATTCCAGTTTACAACCCGCAAACTATTCTCCGGTTTGCGTTTGCTGAAACCCGCACCCGGATGCCAGGCAAATACCACACTGATCTGCTGCCAGCCAATGGCCAGCGATAAAAGGGGCAACCATACAAAACGGGGTTTTACCAGTAACCAGAAGATCACAAAAAATAATAGTACCAATAGCAGATAAGGAACAATCAATCCGGTAAATCCATTCAGCCACCAGCGTGCCGGATTGATATAGGGGGAGAGGCAGGCAACCAGAAACAGCAGCGATACAATCACATTAACTGCAACAATGACCGTTTTGGTGGCACGGCGAAAAATATTTTTTGCCATCCCCGAATTTACAAAAAAACACTACTGCATCTGAATATCTGTTACGATCGGGTAATGATTTGACAGATCCAGCCGGGGAGAATAATATTGTTTGGTTGTGATGGATGGACTGGTAAGTACCGCATCTATACGTAATGTAAGCGAAAACCGGTGATACGTGCCTCCGAATCCAGCCCCTGCTTCCAGAAATGCATCGTTTAACCCGTCTTTAATACGATGGTAAACATATCCCGAAGGGACCGAATTTAAATCGGCACAAAAAATAAAAGGATACGGGGACGCATTCAATCGCTCCTTCACAATCGCTGCCTGACCACTGTGTATACAATCAAAATATTCCAGTCTTTGCAAACGGTTAGAGTGAAAAAGCAGGGCTGTATCTTCTTTCACAAATTCGATGTAACCAATATTGCCCGGAGTAATGACTTTATCGTGCAGGTACATAGATCGCAGATGCGTGTTAAATACACGCAGCGTATCCTTGCCAGCCAGTACATCAATATACGCGATGCTTTCCGGATACACTTTTTCTGTGTATCGGGTTCGGCCGCTATCCAGTATGGGTAAACGGGAAAAGATAATGGTTCCGTAGTTAATTCCATCCTGGCTGAAATAATGATAGGGATACCCCAGCGAATCCGCCAGAAAACGCACATTCACCTTACCATATTCCGGAGGTGTTTCTGCAAAATCCTGAAAACAGAGAATGTCTGCATTGGATGAGCGGATAAAATGCACCATGGCAGCCTGCTTATCTGGCGACTCGGGTCCCTGGTAGGGCCTGTATAAAAAAGCATCTACGTTCCAGGAAAGAATCCTGACCTGACCCGTGGCTTTTACCTCTTTAAATTGGCGGGGAAGATGAAAACCCAGAACAGCAGATCCGTTTTTCCAGGCCGGCAGCAGCAATAACAAACAAAGCCAGCCATAGTTTCGATATACGATCACTGCGAGCGGAAGAAAGAAAAATAGAAGTCCGGCCAACAAAACCGGAAAAAGTAATGAAAGATACGTTACACCAAAAAACCGGCAGGGTGAAAGGGAATGGGTAAAACAGGCTGTCAGAAAAACCAGACCATAGATGATGGCAATGACGGAAAAAAAAATCCGGAACTTACGGGTACGTAATTTTTTCATATACCACCGTATTAGATTTCTTCAGTACTCGCTCTTTTCAAAAACTCTTTTTCTTCATCGGTGAGGAACTGATACCCTTCCTGGTTGATCTTGTCAAGGATCGCATCCAGTCTTTGCTGGGTTATATTGGAAATTTTCTGGTAGGGTTTGCGGTCAGACTGGTAATGCAGTTTATCCTTGGCTGATTTTGTTCTGTGTTTTTTTTCAGGACTGAACAGGTCATCAAACCAGTTCACCAGACTGATCATCCAGGCACCCCAATCGCGTCCCCGGCGTAACTGGTGGATGAAAAGATATCCCACCACGCCACCTGCCAGATGTCCGGCTGCAATGGCGCCATTACCGCTGGCCAGCGTAGCAAAATCGATGGCCACAAAAATGGCGGTAAGCACCCAAAGCGGAATACCTCCGTTGATCAGCGGAAAAATACGGTAATCAGGTGCGAGTGTGGTAGTGGCTACCGCAATAGCCATAACCGCTGCACCGGCACCAAGTAGGGGCGATGTATTGGCAATACCCCGCTCCAGCACCGGCACCATATTATTACCCAGCAGAAATACCAGTCCGCCTACCAAACCGCCGTAGAGATAAATGGGGATCAGTTTATTATTACCCGCCAGATCCTGCAGTATATAGCCAAAACACCAGAGCCATAAGCTGGTACTGAGTAAATGCCATACGCTGTGGTGGGTAAACATATAGGTAAACAGGGTCCAGGGTCTTCCCAAAAAACCATCAAAGGGAGCCGGCATGGTGAGCCAGTTCAGGATCTGCCGGTAAAAAAATTCTTCGGGTATATCAGAGAGATAGTAAATGATCTTCACAAAATTGATGAACACAAATACCAGCGCATTCACCGCAAACAGGAACACGAGGGCATTGTTATCCTGTCCTAATAAAATATTCCGGCTGGTCTTGTAAGGTTGGGGCGACATACACTCAATTTATCAGTAAAACAAACCGCTTTCTTAATAGAACGTTTTTTTGTTGCTTTTGTTCCAGGTAATTACAATTAACAACCCCACAATGGCTCCGCCGATATGCGCCCAGCGGGCCACATTGTCTCCGGCAGAGTTCTTTAAGGCAAAAAACACTTCATATCCGAAATATAATAAACCGATCCATTTAGCTTTTACCGGTATCAGGAAATAGATATAGAGGTAAGTGTTGGGAAACAGGTATACAAAAGCAGCCAGTACCCCAAACACGGCACCACTGGCGCCAATGGTGCTGGTATTGATGCGGCTCTGGTAAAAAACCGTTACCTGCTCAAACACTTTATTCATCAACTCCGGATTATTGGGGTTATCTCTGATAAAATTGATCAGATCCTCCCTATGGGCAAATCCTACATTGTTTTTACTGATGAAGTTGATCAGGGCATCGGCCTGGTAATCGCCACTGCCGCTGCGTTGCTGAAAAATGGCCGTGTAATCCCGCAGTAACGGCATCAGCTCGTAACTGAGGAACAATAAGTGGATCAGGGCAGCCCCCAGTCCGCAGATCAGGTAAAAAGTGAGGAACCGTTTGGAACCCCATAGGTTTTCCAGCACAGACCCGAACATCCAGAGTGCAAACATGTTTCCGAAAATATGACCCAGATCTCCATGCAGGAACATATGCGTGATCAGCTGCCAGGGTTTGAACAGATCACTCTGCCAGGCATGCAGTGCCAGTACATCTTCAATATTAAAACTGACAGACGGCCCCTTAAAAGTATTCTGTGCCAGAAAGAACAAACCGTTAATGATCAACAGGTTCTTTACAATGGTGGGTAAGATCTCAAAACGCGAGGGTCTAAATTCGGTCATACTGTACCCTCCCTCCCCTTCTCAGAGGTATTTGTAAACAGGTGAATGGTAAAAAATCGGTTCATATCCATATAATCTGATTGTTCAAAATAACCCTATTCCATTATCCATTCAGGAATTATTGGACTTTCAGTTTCAGCTGCACCACATTTTCAATATGAAGGGTATGCGGAAACATATCTACGGGTTGAATTTTTTCTACGGAATATTTTTCGTCCAGCAAAGCCAGATCACGCGCTTGTGTAGCCGGGTTGCAACTTACATAAACCACCGTTGGCGCAGCTATATCCAGCAGCTTTTTAACCAATTTTTCGTGCATGCCCGCCCTTGGTGGGTCGGTGATCACTACATCCGGGCGACCATGGGTGGCAAAAAAAGCATCATCGCAGATATCAATCACATCGCCGGCGAAAAAATCGGCATGTGTGATGTTATTCAGCTCCGCATTTTTCTTCGCGTCAGCAATAGCATCTGCGATCACTTCTACCCCGATCACTTTTTTGGCCAGCTTACTCACAAAAATACCGATACTACCCGTGCCGCAATACAGGTCATACACAGTTTGTGTGCCATCCAGTTCTGCATAATCGCGGGTTACCTGGTATAATTTTTCTGCCTGCCGGGTATTGGTCTGGAAGAAGGATTTCGGACTGATCATAAAGGAATACCCTTCCAGTTTCTCTATTATATACCCCTTTCCGAAATACACCTGCGGGTCAAGATCAAAGAGGCTGTCGTTCTTTTTGGTGTTGATGGTATACAGCAGGGTAGTGATCTGCGGGAACTGTTGCAGTAACTGATCCAGCATTTTTTTGCGTAGCGTCTCTTCTTCATAGCCTATCACCACATTGATCATCAGTTCGCCGGTAGTGGTATTGCGTACAAACATATTACGCAGCCAACCGGTATGTGACCGGTTATTGTAAAAAGCCAGCTGGTGATCAATGGCAAACTCTGCTACTGCTTTTCGGATCTGGTTAGTGGGTTCTTCCTGCAGATGACAGGTATCTATCTCCACCACTTTGTCGAAAAAACCTCGTGCATGAAAACCTGCGGCACCGGCATGATCATTGGGATTGATACCTGCGGCCTTCATCCTCCGGAATTCTTCCGTAGGGATGTATTTGCCGGTGGCAAAAGTATATTCCAGTTTGTTACGGTAATGGCTGGTAACATCCGCACCGATAATGGGTGCCATTTCAGGTAAAACCACTTTGGCAATCCGGCCCAGATTATCGCTCACCTGTTTTTGTTTATAGAACAGTTGCTTCTCATAAGGCAGCATCTGCCACTGGCAACCGCCGCAAACCCCAAAGTGCTGGCAGAAGGGGGTAACCCTGTCGGGCGAGAGTGAATGCATCTTAACCGTATGTCCTTCGGCCCAATCGGTTTTGTTTTTGGATAACTGCACATCTACCACATCGCCGGGTACAGCACCTTCAATAAACACCACTTTACCATCGACCCTTGCCAACGATTTGCCCTCGGCTGCATAATCCTGCACCAGAACCTTTTCTAAAACAACTTGTTTTTTTTGCTTTCTCACGGCTGCAAATGTAACTACGATTGCCTTTGATTGATAAGGATTGACGAGGATTGATGCCAGAGAAAGGGAAAACAACCTTCTTAGTGGATTTTTTGACACCAGTTTAACGGCCACCAGCCCCGATTTAACTAAATTTACCCCTCATTCAAGCACTATGAGGCGATTCTTACTTACTATTTGCGTTTTATCTACGGCATTGGGCGTTGAAGCTCAAAAAACAGCCCCAAAACCAGCGGCACCCAGGGGAAGGAATATTTCGATCACACTAACCCCGCTTAAAAACTGTAAAGTATACCTGGCCAGTTATTTTGGGCAGGGAAAGGCACTGGTGGATTCGGCCTACCTAAATGAGAAAAGTCAGGGGGTATTCAAGGGACCCAATAAACTAACAGGGGGAATCTATTTTATCGTATCCCCACAATATACCATCCAGTTCGACCTGTTGATGGATGCAGAACAGCAGTTCAGCATTGTGGCCGATACAGCGTTCAAAGAAAAAGCCGTGATCAGCGGATCGGCAGAGAATGATCTGTATAAGACCTATGCCGTGTATACCGGCACCAAGGGAGCCAGTCTGGCACAATTGGAGAATGCCTACCGCGCAGCCAGCACCAAAGAAGACTCCGCCCGTTTGCGCGATGAGATCATTAAAACAGACAAAGAACTGCAGGATTACCGGGAAAATATCATCAAAAAACACCCCGGCAGTTTGCTGGCCGCTTTACTGGGCGCTATGAAGAGGCCCACAGCACCTGCTATACCCATCGTGAACGGAAAAGCCGATTCAACGTATCCTTACCGCTATGTAAAAGACCATTTCTGGGATGATGTGCTGTTTAATGATGACCGTTTGCTGCGCACGCCGTTTTTTGAAAAGAAACTGGATGATTATTTCAAGACCATGGTATCGCCCGATCCCGATTCGGTGATCAATGAAGTGAAATATATTTTGCTGATGGCGAGAACCGGTAAGGAAATGTATCCTTATCTGCTTACCAAATTCACCAACAAATACATGAATCCTGAATTTATGGGACAGGATAAAGTGTTCGTGTATCTGTTCGAGAATTTTTATGCCAAAGGAGATACGGTATTGCTCAATCCCGCATCCAGAAAAACCATTACAGAGAGGGCCTATAGTTTAATGGCCAATCAACTGGGACAGGCAGCTCCCACTTTAGACCTCACAGATACCACCGGCAAAACGGTTTCGCTGTACAATATCAAAGCACCTTTTACGGTAGTGACTTTCTGGGATCCGAACTGCGGACATTGCAAGGAAGAAATTCCCCGCATGGATTCACTGTACAAGGCCAAATGGAAGAAATACGGGGTAGCGGTTTACTCAGTAAATATTTATGAGAACGAGATCCCTGCCTGGAAACATTTTATACAGGACAAAAAAATATCCACCGAATGGACCCATGTGTATGAGACCAAAGCCGCCAAAACTGCGGTAGAAAAAGCAGGCAGGCCCAACTTCAGGCAGTTGTATGATATTTATAAAACCCCTACCGTGTACCTGCTCGACAAAGACAAGCGCATTATTGCCAAACAGCTGAGTCTGGAGCAGTTTGATGACCTGATTGAAGCCAAACGAAAAACGACAAAGAACTGACCGGACATAAAAATGGGGAGAGCTCAGTAAAGATGCTGTTCTCTCCCCATACACAATATCAGTTCCTTACTAACGGATCTCTTTTACTACGTTCCAGATCACTTTGGGTTTACCCAATGTGTAATAGTGTAATACGGGTACACCGAAGGCTTTTAACTCCTTACTCTGCTGTATCAGCCATTCTGTTCCTACCTGTTCACATTCCTGGTCTGTTTTGCATTTCATGATGGCGTTAGACAGGTCTGTGGGAATATCTACATGGAAAATTCTTGGCAGAACAGATAACTGTTTTTTATTGGTAATAGGTTTCAATCCAGGTATAATAGGTACCGTGATTCCACTTTCCTTGCAGGCTTTTACAAAATCGTAGAATTTCTGGTTATCAAAAAACATCTGTGTCATGATGTATTCTGCACCGGCATCTACTTTCTGTTTCAGTTTGGCGAGGTCAATTTCGAGGTTAGGAGCTTCGAAATGTTTTTCCGGATACCCTGCTACACCCATACAAAAACTGGTTTTACCGCCGTTTTTGATATCCTCATCTAGGTAAACCCCGTTGTTCATGTTGTTTACCTGTTGCAGCAGGTCTATCGCGTAATGATTACCGTCTTTCTCGGGTTCAAAAGCCGCCTCGTTTTTGGCAGCATCTCCACGCAATACCAGTACATTATCGATACCCAGAAAATCCAGGTCAATCAGTGCATCTTCTGTTTCGCGTTTGGTAAACCCACCGCAAATGATATGGGGTACCGCATCAATCCGGTAATGGTTCATGATGGCCGCACAAATACCTACTGTTCCGGGGCGTTTACGAACATCCACTTTCTCAAAAGTTCCATCGGCCTTTTTCTTGAACATGGTTTCACTGCGGTGGTAAGTAACATTGATCCAGGAGGGTTTAAAATCCATCAATGGATTCAGGTGATCGTACAAACTGGTAATCGTCTTACCTTTTAAAGGCGGCAGCACTTCGAAAGATATCAGGGTATCTTTTGACTGCTGGATGTGATCGGTTATTTTCATCTCTTCTTTGCGTTGTTATACCGGGCCGGGCCCTTTCAAAAATTGGTGCAATATACACCCTCCTACATAGAAAAACATCTGTTAAGATGAACAGGGGCTCATCGATTGACCCTGAGAACCGCTATTTTTGCCAAAACACATCCCGGTGAACCTGACCATACATACCAAAGACCTGTTTAAAAGTTACAAGGGGCGGACGGTTGTCCGGAGTGTTTCTGTAACCGTTAAACAGGGCGAAATAGTGGGTTTGTTGGGGCCGAACGGTGCCGGCAAAACCACTACTTTTTACATGGTGGTGGGTCTGATCAAGCCTGATGAGGGTCAGGTTTTCCTGAACGATCTGGAGATTACCAAACTGCCCATGTATAAAAGGGCACAGATGGGTATCGGTTACCTGCCCCAGGAAGCCAGTGTGTTCCGGAAACTGAGTGTAGAAGATAATATCATGGCCGTGCTGGAAATGACCAAACTTACCCATGGTGAGCGCCAGCACAAACTGGAATCGCTGCTGGATGAGTTTAACCTGCACCATGTTCGCAAAAACAATGGCGATAGCCTGAGTGGCGGCGAAAGAAGGAGAACAGAAATTGCCAGGGCCCTGGCCGTAGACCCTAAGTTTATCCTGCTGGATGAACCCTTTGCCGGCGTAGACCCCATTGCAGTGGAAGATATCCAGAGTGTGGTGGCCAAACTCAAATACAAAAACATCGGGATCCTCATCACCGACCATAACGTGAACGAGACACTTTCTATCTGCGACAGAGCCTACCTGCTCATCGAAGGAAAAATATTCAAACACGGTTCGGCCGAAGAACTGGCCGATGATCCGCAGGTAAGAAGACTATACCTCGGAACCAATTTTGAACTGAAACGCAAAGACTGGATCATAGATATGGGCAAGGATGGGCCCTCCGGTTTATAATTTTTTCTGCACTTTCAGTTCCGCTATTGCCCTGCCATTCTTTTTAATCTGCATTCTCGTTTCCATTGCTTATTTTGCTGCTGAACCCGTATGAAACTGCTTAGTCCCGCTATATCACGTTTGGCAAGATTCCGGCACTGGCGTATTGAGCAATGGATCAATGATCCTATCAGCGCCCAGCGCGAAGTATTACAGGATCTGGTTACCCATGGCCAATACACCGATTTCGGGCGTAAACACGGGTTCAAAGAGCTATTTAACATCCGTACTTTCAAAGAAAGGGTGCCCATACAGGAATACAACGACCTTAAACCCATGATCGAGCGTTTGATGAATGGAGGCGAGAACCTGCTTTGGAACACACCTGTTAACTGGTTTGCCAAAAGCAGCGGTACCACCAGCGATAAAAGCAAGTTCATTCCCATTACCCTGGAAAGCCTGGAGGATAATCATTTTCAGGCGGCAAAAGATGTGCTTACACTTTACTACAATTACAATACGGAAAGCGACCTGCTTACCGGTAAAGGATTGGTGATTGGTGGTTCTCACCAGATCAGTAAAGTAAATGAGGATATACAGTATGGCGACCTCAGTGCTGTATTATTACAGAATACCCCCATGTGGGCCAACTGGATCCGCACACCGGAGCTCTCCATTGCATTGATGGATGAATGGGAAAATAAAATTGAGCGGCTGGCGCAGTCAACCATTCCGGAAGATGTAACCTCTATTTCCGGGGTGCCTACCTGGACCCTGATCCTGATCAAGAGGATTCTGGAGATCACTGGGAAAACCACCCTCAAAGAAGTATGGCCCAACCTGGAACTCTATATCCATGGAGGCGTTTCCTTTGTTCCTTATCGCGAACAGTTTGAGAAAGTGATGGGGCCCGGCTGCAATTACCTTGAAATGTACAATGCCAGTGAAGGATTTTTTGCTGCGCAGGATAATCCGAACGAAGATGGTATGTTATTGTTTCTGAACCATGGTATCTTTTATGAATTCATGCCGGTTGAAGAGTATGGAAAGGCGGAACCCCGTACCATCGGATTAAAACAGGTGGAGATCGGCAAAAATTACGCACTGGTGATCAGTACCAATGGGGGTTTATGGAGGTATCTGGTAGGCGATACCGTTCAGTTCACTTCCCGATTCCCCTTCCGCATCAAAGTGAGCGGCCGGCTGAAACAATACATCAATGCGTTTGGCGAAGAAGTGATCGCTGATAATACCGATAAAGCCATCGCCATTGCCTCCCAAAAAACGGGTTTGATCGTAAACGATTATACAGCAGCACCGGTTTATTTTGGCGATAACAAGAAAGGCGCACATGAATGGCTGATCGAGTTTGAAGAAATGCCGGCAAGTACCGAACAGTTCGCTTTTGAGTTAGACTGCGCCCTCAAATCACTGAACAGTGATTACGAAGCCAAACGATACAAAGACATTGCCCTTACCCTGCCCATCGTACATGCTTTGGATAAAGGCGTTTTCCGCAGTTGGTTAAAAAGCAAGGGGAAACTGGGCGGACAGCATAAGGTTCCGAGACTTAGTAACGACCGGGAGTATGTGGAAGAGATCCTGGCTTTGTTGTAAACTGTATCCGGCATAGATCAACCACATCCATTGCTGCAAAAGGCAATTCTTTTACATTTGTTCCTCATAACAAACTGTTTCTTATGAAATTACTGGAAGGAAAAGTATCAATCGTTACCGGTGCAGCCAGAGGTATCGGCGCAGCCATTGCAGTAACCCTGGCCCAGCACGGCAGTGATGTGGCCTTTACCTATGTAAGCGATAGCAGTGCAGAAAAAGCTGCTGCACTCGAAGCCCAGCTGATAGCCCTGGGTGTAAAAGCCAAAGCCTATAAGAGTAATGCCGGTGTGTTTGAAGAATGTGAGGCGCTGGTAAATGATGTATTGAAAGAATTTGGCAAAATAGATGTTTGTGTGAATAATGCAGGGATTTCCAAAGACAATCTTTTATTACGCATGACTTCCGATCAGTGGGATGAAGTAATGGATATTAACCTGAAGAGTGTCTTCAACATGACCAAACAGGTGATCAGACCCATGATGAAAGCAAAAAGCGGGAGCATCATTAATATGAGTTCGATTATTGGTATACGGGGTAATGCCGGGCAAAGCAGTTATGCGGCCAGTAAGGCCGGTATTATTGGCTTCAGCAAATCTGTGGCGCTGGAGCTGGGCAGTCGCAATATCCGTTGTAATGCCATTGCACCCGGTTTTATTGAGACGGATATGACACATTATTTAAAAGATGGAGAAGGCGCCAGCGAATTCCTGAAAAAGATCCCCCTGGGCCGTTTCGGTAGCGCAGAAGAAATAGCCAACACAACTCTATTTCTGGCCAGCGATATGAGTTCATATATTACAGGTCAGGTGCTGAGTGCCTGCGGGGGACTTAATATTTAAAATAATTTTATGTTTAACAGATTATCTATCTAAGTGAAATAGAAAATGTGTGACTTTTTTATTTTTTAACTAAAAAAAAATTAACAATACATCTTTCAGCGTTTGTGTTTAATTTCGGAGGGAAGATGAAGAAAAAAATCTGTACACTTTTTTTAGTGATGGTTCTGGCCATACAAACCCTGCCCATCAGACAGATGGGGGGCTTGTTATTCCGCAACCAGTTTACTGAAGAACTTCCCCACGCTGCTAATCATGCTATCTGCTGCTTCCAGAAAATTGACCTGAAGAGCGATTATTTATCCGCTGCTTTAGAAACTCCTGTTTCTGCGTACATCAGTTTCTTTCATCATCATCAGGGTTTTATCGATGCCATCCCCCAAAATTATACCGGCGATATCCACGTTCCACCTCCTAATTGCTGACGCTTAACAAGCGGTCCCATCATTATTTCTTACTTCATTTCTTATCGTGCTATGAAAAAATATTTTCAGAGTGCCGGCAATGACCTGCCAGCCTCTATTGTTGTGTTACTGGTTGCACTTCCACTATGCCTGGGTATAGCTTTGGGATCGGGAGCCCCTTTGTTTTCCGGAATTATTGCCGGGGTTGTGGGCGGAATTGTGATTGGTATTCTGAGCGGGTCTCAACTGAGCGTTAGCGGACCCGCTGCAGGATTAACAGTTATTGTTGCCACAGCAATACTGAAATTACAGGTATATGAAGCCTTTTTGCTGGCAGTGGTGATTGCCGGGATTCTGCAGTTGGTGCTGGGTTTCATCAAAGCAGGTGTGATAGGAGATTATGTTCCCAATTCCGTTATCAAAGGTATGCTGGCAGCGATTGGTCTGATCCTCATTTTAAAACAGTTCCCCCATCTGGTGGGTTACGACGCAGACTTTGAAGGCGATGAAACATTTAAACAAACCGACGACCAGAATACTTTTTCCGAAATGCTGCAGGCTATCCGGTATATTACACCTGCTGCCATCGTTATTGGAGGCATTTCGCTACTAATACTGATGTTTTGGGAGAGCAAAGTCATTAAAAATAGTAAGATACTGAAACTGGTACCTGGTCCGTTGGTAGTTGTTCTCGCCGGTGTTTTGATTAACCAGCTGTTTGCCACCAGCAGCCCGGAATATGTATTGGAAAGCAAACACCTGGTAACTTTACCGATAGCATCGGATCTATCTGCTTTCTTTTCTTTCTTCACCTTCCCCGATATCAAATACCTTACCAATCCGGATGTCTGGATTACGGCAGTTACCCTTGCCATTGTAGCCAGTCTGGAAACCTTACTCGGTATCGAAGCCGTTGATAAACTGGATCCGCTAAAAAGGGTTACCCCCACCAATCGTGAATTAAAGGCCCAGGGAATAGGAAATATCATTTCCGGTATGATTGGCGGACTACCGCTTACTTCTGTAGTAGTGCGCAGCTCTGCCAATGTATCCGCAGGTGCTAAAACAAAAGTTTCCAGCATTATGCATGGTGTTTTATTGCTGGCCTGCGTAATGCTGATACCCACGCTTCTTAATAAAATACCTCTAAGCGCATTGGCTGCCGTACTTATATTTACAGGGTATAAACTGGCAAAAGTATCGTTGTTCAAAGAGTTCTTTCACAAAGGATGGGACCAGTTTGTTCCCTTTGTAACTACGATTGCGGCTATCCTGCTTACCGATCTGCTGATTGGGATCATGGTGGGTATTGCAGTGGGATTGTTCTTTATGATCAGAAATAATTTCAGATCATCGGTACTGGTAGTGAACGATCATAACAATTACCTGATCCGTTTGCGGAAAGATGTTTCCTTCCTGAACAAGCCCATCATCAAAAAGAAACTGGAAGATGTGCCGGACAATGCAGCAGTTTTAATCGATGCCACAAGGGCAGATTATATCGATAAAGATGTGATTGAGGAAATCAACAATTTTCTCTTACATGCACACCTGAAAAATATCAGAGTAGAAATAAGGAAAAGCGCTCATAGACCCATGCACCTTTTACTTAACGACCCTAAATAAACCGTCCGATGAAAACATACGAAAGATTATTGCTGGAAAACAAAGCCTGGGCACAGGAAAAATTGGAAGATGATCCGGAATATTTTAACCGGCTTTCACATATTCAGAAACCAGAGTTTCTCTGGATCGGCTGCAGCGACAGCCGTGTTCCGGCTAATGAAATCACGAACACCCAACCCGGTGAGATTTTTGTACACCGCAACGTAGCCAACCTGGTAATACACACTGATGTAAACCTGTTGAGTGTGCTGGAATATGCGGTTGTGCACCTGAAAGTAAAACACGTGATTGTTTGCGGTCATTACGGCTGTGGTGGTGTAAAAGCAGCCATGACCAATCACGATTTTAAGCAGGTACTGAATATGTGGTTACGTAATATCAAAGACGTATACAGCTTACATACCAAAGAACTTTCCGGTATTAATGATGAGGAACAAAAATTTGACAGGCTGGTAGAACTGAATGTAATGGAACAGGTGAAACACCTCGCCAAAACATCTATCATACAAAAAGCCTGGCAGAACGATCAGCGTCCTGATCTGCATGGATGGGTATATGGTTTAAAAAACGGGGTCATCCATCCTGTTTTTGAAATGAAAGCCGGCACTCCTATTGATAAACTTTATCAATACGATGATCTCTAATCAATTAAATAATAAAATAGAAAAGAAGAAGGGCACCTGTATCGGGCGCCCTTCTTCTTTTACGTATGACCAACTTCAGGTAATATTACTTTTGTTTTTGCTATTGGTGCCACTGAAAAATCATTCTTTCAAAACACCAGTTTGTTGCCAGCCTGCAAAAGACAACTTCAGTCTTTGGGAGATTTGGGTGCTTTGAATTTCTGGATAAACTGTTTGCTATAATCGCTCAGGATCAGTTTACCGCTGATACCGGCCCGCTCCTGCAATAACTCGTCCCAATGTTCGGTTCCTTTCCACAATACTTTTTTAATTTCCTGCATTGCCTGCGGCGATGAGTGAGATAAAGTGGTAGATAACCGGGTGATGGAATCATCCATTCCTTCCAGATCTGCATGCAGCTCAGCATATAACCCTTTACGCCTTGCCCAATCGGCGGAGCGCCACATGGTGGCATCAATACTCAGCTGGGAGAAAGCGGAAAGTCCCAGCTTACGTTCTACAGCGGGCCCCACTACAAACGGACCAATACCAACAGCCAGTTCGCTTAACTTAATATCAGACCCTTCTACTGCAATGGCATAGTCTGCCGAAGCGGCCAGACCCACGCCACCACCTATACATTTGCCATGAATACGGGCAATGATGAACTGCGGCGTTTTACGCATGGCATTGATCACATTGGCAAAACCGGAGAAAAAATGATAGCCTTCTTCTGCAGTAGAGATAGCGGCCAGTTCATCAAAAGAAGCACCTGAACAAAAGATCTTCTCTCCTGCGGAACGAAGGATGATTACTTTGGTATCAGGGTTCAGTCCTTCGCTATGAATATCCTTGGCCAGCGTATTCAGGAGTTTACCCGGCAATGAATTGCTCTGCGGATGAAAAAACTCGATCGTGGCAATACCATGCTCACGCTCTACTTTCACATATCCGTCTGTTACTTGTTCAATCATATACTAAATGTAAACTATCTTTTTAAATCAGTTAAATAGATATCTCTTATTACACTCTTTCTCTTTTTTGCTCTTAGCGAACCTTTCTCTCCACCATCGTCAATATCGTAGCCACCCCCACAATTTCCTCTGTTTCATCAATGATCTCTACCAGCCATTTCACGATGCCCTTGGGAATATCGGTGGGTTCTTTTTGCTCCTGGCTGATCTTTTCCTTGCAGGTAAAGCGGATATGAATTTCTGCACCCGGATATACCGGTTTGGTAAAGCGCAGTTCATCAATCCCATAATTCAGCAACACCGGATTTTTCTCATAACTATCTACAAACAAACCCGCCGCAGCACTGATGATGAAGTAACCGTGCGCTACCTGTCTGTCGAACATCGTTCCTGCAAAATCTGTTTTTGTCAGATGCGCATAAAAATGATCCCCGCTCAGATCAGCAAAGCGGTCAATATCTTCTGATGTGATCAGTCTTTTTTCTGTGATCAGCTGGTCGCCGATACCCAGTTCTTCAAAATATTTTTTGAAAGGATGGATCGTATCGGTATTGCCTGTAGCACCTGGCTGAAACACATTACTGACTGCCGTGATCATATCCGGCGAACCCTGGATGGCTACGCGTTGCATATAATGTTTTACCCCGCGCATACCGCCCATTTCTTCGCCACCACCCGCGCGACCGGGACCACCATGTACCAACAAAGGCAAGGGCGAACCATGACCCGTACTTTCTTTGGCACAGGCTTCGTTCAAAATCAGGATCCGGCCATGGTACATACCGGCACCCAGCACATATCCTTTGGCAATATTTTTATCAGCAGTTACAATGGAACTCACCAGCGAACCTTTCCCCATTTTGGAGAGGGCAATGGCTTCGGCTGTTGAGGTGTAGGGCATGAGGGTAGATACCGGACCAAACGCTTCCACTTCATGTACTTCTTTGCTGCTCAGTGGCTGTTCATTCAATAAAAGGATCGGACTCATGAAAGCACCCTTCGTTGCATCTGCATCAATCAGTTCCACACTATCCAGCGAGCCGTAAATGATCTGCGAAGAAGCGAGTAATTTCTGGATCTGCTCTTTCACTTCTTTGCGCTGTGTTTCTCCGGCCAGAGAACCCATCCGAACTTTTTCATTCAGCGGGTTGCCGATGGTGGTTTGGGCAAGTGCTTTGCCTAAAGCGATCTGCACGTCTTCCAGTTTATTTTCCGGCACAAATATGCGGCGGATGGCAGTGCATTTCTGTCCGCACTTGGTCGTCATTTCCTTTCTTACTTCTTTGATAAAAAGATCCCACTCGGGCATGCCGGGTTGTACATCTTCGCCCAATACAATACAGTTCAGCGAATCGGCTTCCATGGTAAAGGGAACATTCTCCTGCAGGATCCGTTTGCCCGATTTCAGCATGAGGCCGGTAGAAGCAGAGCCGGTGAACGTAACCACATCCTGCGAACCCACATGATCCAGCAGATCACCGGCACTGCCGCAGAGTAATTGCAAAGCACCATCGGGTAAAATGCCGGAAGCCACGATCTCTTTAACTACGGCCTCGGTAAGGAATGAAGTAACGGTAGCGGGTTTTACCACGGCTGGAACACCGGCCAGTAAATTCACCGCAATTTTTTCGAGCATGCCCCATACAGGAAAGTTGAAAGCATTGATATGCACCGCCACACCCTCTTTAGGAATAAGCAGGTGATGGCCCATAAATGTATTGGCTTTCCCCAGCGGATGATTCTCTCCATCTAAACAATACGGTGTATCCGGAAATTTTCTGCGCAAAGAGGCATAAGAGAAAAGATTGCCGATACCGCCTTCAATATCTACCCAGCTATCTGCTTTGGTAGCACCGGTCTGGTAACTGATGCGGTAAAATTCATCCAGGTGCTCGCGCAGATGCAGGGCAAGCGCCCGTAACATAACACCCCGTTCATGAAAACTCATTTTTCGTAAAGCCGGATTACCCTTGGTTCGGGCATAATCCAATATCGATGCAAAATCCAGTCCTTTGGTAGAAGCCCGGGCAATGGCTTCGCCGGTTACGGCATGGTAAAGTTGTTGTCCATCACCATCACCCTTGATCCAACTGCCGAGAATATAATTTTCCAATGCAACCATAACGATCGTTTATTAAGCAACAAAGCTAACGATTGGTAGGTTTGAAAATGTAGCGATGTAAATTTTAATCTATCAACCCAAACTGCCGCAGATGGTGGCGGATATGTTTGTTGAGATACTGGATCTGTTCCGCATAATTCAACTCGCCAAAAATGGGGTGCATCAATAACAGCGTTGGGTTGGCGGCATACACCGCAAAAACATCCTTCAGTTCTTCTTCGGCTTTACTGATCGCTTCAGCCAGACTACTGTATTTGTGGGGCCGCGGTTCTTCCGGCATTACCGGTACCCGTGCGTTTTCGGGGAAGGGAAGCTCAGATAGCAGGAATGCCCTTGCCTGGGCCAGCTTTTCCGGGTCTGTGTTCATCAGCGACAAAACTATTTTACCATTGGCCACTTTGCAGATCTCGCGCAGATGTTCTACCATTTGTTGCCCATCCATTTTACCCCATTTACCTTTTTGAAGTGGGTCAAGTTTGTATAACAGGGGAATCACATCGTTCTGGAGAAAAGAAACCTGGGTATCAGTCATGGCAGACAATTAAGGGGGATAAAGATAGGGGATTGGGATTTTTTTGTCCGGCGACTATAGCCTCCCGACACAAAAATCCCGCCATGTAGGCGGGATTCGCAGTTGGTTGTTGGTTGTAAAAACTTTTACAAGTTATAGAATTAAGACATCCGTTTATCAATTTCGCTGCAAAGAGCCGAAAAAATCTCGTCTACCGTTCCCTCTCCCTTCACATTCACCACTTTATCAAACTGGCTGTAATAATCGGCCACAACGGTGGTTTTGTCCTGGTATTCTTTGATCCGGGCTCTGATCACCGATTCATTGGTATCATCGCTTCTGCCGCTGGTTAAACCGCGGTTCAGCAAACGGGAAACCAGTTCCTCTTCTGTAACCTGTAAAGCCAGCACCACTCCAATGGCTGTATTCTTCAGGCTCAGCAGTTTATCCAGTGCCTCACTCTGGGCCACCGTGCGCGGAAAACCATCGAACAAAAAGCCCTTGGCCTGCGGATTGGCTTCCAATGCGGAGCTGATCATACCTACCACTACCGCATCGGGTACCAGCTGGCCACGATCCATGATACTTTTGGCTTCCAGACCCAATGGTGTTTGACGTGCTATTTCACTACGCAGCAGATCGCCGGTTGATAAATGTTTTAACCCATACGCCGCAATCAGTTTCTCGCTTTGCGTACCTTTCCCGCTGCCGGGAGGTCCAAACAGAATAATATTAAACATGTACTTGCTAACCTTGAGTGAAGAACAAATATAAGGCCTTGACTTTAAAAAACATTTAACAGTAATCGAAAACCTTTAAATGTGATCATTCGTAAGGTTATAGGACAGTTTTCGTCAAACAATATGACAAGTTTTTAGTCAGTTAAGGTATTTTTAATATATACAACAAACTTTAATATGAAATCAATCTTCATTTTACTGCTCTCAACCATCTTATGGCAGGGCTGTTATAGTCAGAACAATCAAAAGAACCCCACAAAAATGGATACAGACAACAAAAAAAACAATCCGGTGTACTCCCGCACAGATTCTTCCAAAGTAGTATTGAAGGAAGATGAGTGGAAGAAATTCTTAAGTCCCGATGTATTTTATATCGCCCGCCAGAAAGGAACCGAAAGACCCTTTACCAGTCCGTTCGAAACTTCCAAAGAGATCGGCACCTACTACTGCGCCGTTTGCGGTAATGCTTTGTTTAAAAGCGATACCAAATTTGAAAGCGGATGTGGCTGGCCCAGTTTTTACGATCCCATCAGTAAAGGATCCATCATTTACACGCCCGATAATAGCCACGGCATGCAACGTACCGAAGTACAATGCGGCCGCTGCAAATCGCATTTAGGACATGTATTCGACGATGGCCCGCCACCAACCGGCTTACGCTATTGCATCAATGGTGTAGTGCTCGATTTTGAAAAAGCGAAAGAGGCGGAGAAGAAATATGAGGGGAAGAAAGGGTAAATAATTCAAAATTAAAAAGTCAAAAGTCAAAATGGAAAACACATCTGTTTTTTGACTTTTGACTTTTTAATTTTGAATTCCCTCCCTCTGCTTCCTCGCAAAATACCATCCCGAAAATACCGTAATCAACACCCCTACCACAGACAATACCATCACACTGTTGGAGAAAAAATCTACCCAGTTCAGTTTTACTTTGAAGATCTCTTTGCTCAGTAATACCCCTACACTGCCGAGATAACCGAAAGAATCGGCGAGATAGATGAGGAAACCTACATTACCCGTAAAACGGAAAGCCGCGATCAGACGTTCAAAGAAGACAGAATTGAAGGGGATATATACCATATAAAGACCCAGGCCTACCATCGTCATCCACCAGACCGGATCCAGTTGCTGCCGTACAAAGAAAAAAGTACTGATGCCTGCCAATACAAAACCGATACCGATGAACACATGCGCCAGCATCAGCGCTTTGTAACTGTTTCTGATCAGTACCATACTTCCGATCAATACCAACACGATCAACGTGATCGGCGTTTCTGTTTGTGAGAAAAGGGCGGGTTGGTTCAGGTAACCCATTTCCTTCCACATATCGGCACTGAAATTATCGCGGATATCGCGGAAGATGGTGGCAAAACCATAGATGATGATGCAGGCAATCAATCCGGGTAAAAACCGTTTTACAAATTGTTTACGATCCGCAGCCGACATGGGTGTGCGGTTCATTCTGGCAGCTATATCTGCTTCATCTGGTGGCGGAATTTTTTCGATCAGATAAATAAAGAAAAGTAAAGGCAGAGCAAACACCAATCCGGTAGCAAAAGGCACCCAGAATTCAGACAAATGAAACTCGAGCAATAACCAGCCACCCACAGATTTTACAAAACCGGAGGCAAAAATAAAACTCACCGCCAGCGCGGCGCCGATAAAATCGGTGCTTCTTCTTCCTTCCACATAAGAAAACACTACACCCCATAACATGCCCAACGGAAACCCGTTGATGAACAGGAACACCGCATTATACGGTGCAGGCACCAGGGCAAAACATAACCAGGCTGCCCAGGCAATGCCTACCAATAACAAAATGATCTTATACCGTCCCAGTCTTTTTAATTCTGAAATGAATTTGATGCCATAGAATTTGGCCATCAGGTAACCGACCATCTGGCTCAGTACAAGAATGGTTTTGTAGTTGATACCCGCAAAACGCATCCCGTCAAATGTGCAGACCGTATAAGACTTCCGGAAACCGAAGATGACGGTATAGGTAAGAAAAGCCGCAACCGCAGCATAGATACCCGTTTGTAAGGCATTCCCTTTGAAATAGTTGTTGGTGGGTGTTGGCAAAGCGGTTGGTTTATGTAATGTAAAAGCTGTTTGTGTTATATAGGAACCATTGCTCCTATCTCTGCGAAACACTGCTTCTCTGCGGCTCTGCGGTGAATTGAGCTTACATTCACCGCAGAGCCGCAGAGGTCAGGGAGTTTTCGCAGAGAAATAAAACAAGTAGCGCAACGATTGATAAATATACTTCCTCCTGACCTCTTACAAATAGGGCATATCAGATTTCTGCTGATTTCTCTCTTCACCGATTCATTTTACCGTTTGGGCGCCATTCACTAAACCACAGGTCAATCTCTTTTGGCCGTTGGCCGTTTATTTCTGAATTTCCAGCACTGAAAACTATACTGTTATGAAAAAAATGCTTCTGGTGGCGTCTTTGTTTACGGCTGTATTGGGTGCTTTTGCCCAACAGGCCGATCTCTCCAAACATTTCAAAAACCTCAAACCCCGCAATATCGGTCCGGCCGGTATGAGTGGAAGGGTTACTTCCATTGATGCCGTATGGACCAATCCCAATATCATTTACCTGGGCACGGCCAGTGGTGGTGTATGGAAAACAGAGAACGGTGGCGGCAGCTGGACACCCGTATTTGATGAGCAGCCGATCCAGAACATAGGATCTATCGCTATTACCCAAACCAATCCCAGTGTGATCTGGGCCGGTACCGGTGAGGGTAATCCCCGTAACTCCATCAGCCTGGGTGAGGGTATTTACAAAAGTCTCGATGGTGGTAAAACCTGGAAAAGCATGGGTTTGCAGAAAACCCGAAATATCCACCGTATCATCATCGACCCCAATAATCCGGATGTGGTATATGCCGGTGTGATGGGCAACCCCTTTGCAGAACATCCCGAGCGTGGCCTCTATAAAACAACCGATGGCGGCGAAACCTGGAAACTGATCTTACACACCAACGATACCAGTGGTGTGGGCGATATGGTGATGGACCCCTCCAACCCCAATAAATTACTGGTCAATATGTACCAGCACAAAAGAACCCCCTGGAGCCTGAAAGGTGGTGGTAGCGGCAGTGGTTTGTATGTAACCTACGATGCCGGTAAAACCTTTAAAAAATTAGGCAAGGAAGAAGGTTTGCCTGCCGGCGAGTATGGACGTATCGGTATCACCATCAGCCGCAATGATCCTAACCGGATCTATGCATTGGTAGAAGCTACCAAAAACGGACTCTACCGTTCTGATGATGGCGGTTTAAAATGGCAGCTGGTAAACAGTGAGCCCGGTGTGGTTACCAACCGTGCCTTTTATTTCCAGGACATTGCCGTTGATCCGCAGAACGAGAACCGTGTGTACAATATCAACCAGATGATCACCATGAGTGAGGACGGCGGTAAAACCTTCCCTACCACGGTGATCCCTTACAGCGGTATTCACCCCGATCACCATGCCTGGTGGATCCATCCGAAAGATGCTTCTTTTATCATTGATGGAAATGATGGCGGTATCGGCATCTCCCGCGACCGCGGCAGAACCTGGCAGTTTGATGAGAAATTACCACTCGGTCAGTTTTATCATATCAATGTAGATAATAAGATCCCTTACAATGTAATGGGTGGTTTGCAGGATAATGGCAGCTGGCATGGCCCCGCTTATGTATGGATGCGCAGCGGTATCCGCAATGCTTTCTGGCAGGGTGTGAATGGGGGTGATGGTTTTGATGTATTGCCCGATCCGGAAAATCCAGACTGGGTATATTCCATGAGTCAGGGTGGTAATGTGAACCGTTACAATATTGCCACGGGTGAAGAGTGGAGTATCCGTCCGCCCAGACCGGATATGAAAACCCGCCAGCGTTTTAACTGGAATGCTGCCATGGCACAGGATCCCTTTGACAAAGCCACTATTTATTATGGCAGTCAGTTTTTGAATAAAAGTACCAACCGCGGTGCTTCCTGGGAGATCATTTCTCCTGATCTGACCACCAACGACAGTGCCAAGATAGACCAGAGCAATAACGGCGGGATCTCTATCGATATCACCGGTGCTGAAAATTATTGCACCATTCTTGCCATTGAACCTTCCGCCAAACAGCAGGGTGTGATCTGGGTAGGAACCGATGATGGTAATGTGCAGCTGACCACCGATGGCGGTAAAACTTGGACCAATTTCCGCGGTAAAATACCGGGTTTACCCTTGGGTGCCTGGATACCACAGATCCGCGCTTCGCGCCATAATGCCGGTGAAGCGTTTGTGATTGCCAATGATTATCGCAGGGGTGATATGAAGCCCTATATCTTCCGTACCACCGATTTTGGTAAAACATGGACCCGTCTGGTGGATGAAAAGAAAGTAACCGGTTATGCCTTGTGTATGATACAGGACCCGGTAGAACCGAATCTGATCTTTGTGGGAACAGAACAGGGTTTATGGGTGAGCCTGGATAATGGCAGCACCTTCCAGCAATTCAAAAACGGTTATCCCTCTGTATCTACTTATGATATGGCCATCCAGGAAAGAGAAGCCGATCTGGCAATTGCCACTTTCGGAAGAGCTATCTGGATTCTCGATGATATCCGTCCCTTACGTAAAATTGCAGCCAACAAAGGTATCCTGCCCGCTAAAAAAATGATGGCATTTGAAGCACCACAGGGTTACCAGGCCAATATTAAAAATGCAGCCGGTATTGAATACAGTACCTGGGGCACTTACGAAGGCGAGAACCGCAGAACCGGTGCTGCACTAAGTTTCTTTGTAAACAAGACCGCTGCCGATACCGGTAAAAACAAACTGGCCGATACCGCTACCGTTCGTATTTACGACGCTAATAATGTGCAGGTACGCACCCTCCGCACCAAAGCTGATTCCGGTTTTAACCGTTTCTATTGGGGCATGGAAGGAAAAGGTATCCGCCAGGCAGGTGGTGGACGTGGCCGCCGAGGTGGCGGTGGCGCTGCTGAAAATGAACCCGGTGGTTTACCCGTTGACCCCGGTACTTACAAAGTGGTGTTCAGCTTAGGCAAAGACCTTGCAGACAGTACCCTGGTTACCGTGAACGACGATCCCAACGCACCACTCAGTAAAGAGATCCGCGATGCCATCCGTAAAGCCAATACCAGACTGGATAAACAAAGTCTGAAACTGACCAACCTCGTAGACCGCTTAACAGAAGCCGATGAAATTGTGAAGAAAGTGGAAGCCAACCTGAAAGATATGGACCAGAAACAGGCCGATACCTTACGCAAACTGGGTAAAGCCGTGCAGGACGGACTCAAATCCATCCGCGAGCAACTGAACGGTAAACCACAGGAAAAACAAGGTTATGGTAATGTACCACAGGTAACCGTAAACAGTGTATTAAGTGAAGCCAGATCCTATGTACTCGGCAAACGCATTGCCCCCGGCGCCCAGGAAGAAAGGCTCATGAAAGATGCCGAAGACATGGTCAGCGCCGTGATCAGCAAAGCCAATCTGTTCTTTGATGGCAAATGGAAAGAATACCGTGCGTTGGCAGAGAGTACACCGGTGAAGCTATTTAAGGAGTACAAGGCAATCGATTAATTAATGATAGAATGATAGCATTCTAAAAAAGGCTCCAGCGTTCCGATCGCTTGGGCCTTTTGTCTTTTAAAAAGCGCCGTTGGCAGAAAATATGGATGCGTTCGAAGAAACCCGCCTGAGCTATATGTGTGGAATCTGCAATTTCACAGCGTAGAACAAAAACAAAGGGACGCAACTTTTTTTCATAAGCAATTTAAAGTTCAATATCCACCCTTTTTCATAAGTCAGAATGGCGGCAGTTTGTCGCCATTTTTGTTTGTGCTTACTTCAGCAACTCGCCAATGACCGATTTATAGGTTTTGCCGATGGGGATAGGTGTATTGCCTGGCTGCAGATAAATGATATCATCCTGCACCTGTTTGATATGACGGATGCCCACCACATAAGAGCGGTGTACCTGCAAAAAACCAAAACTGGCCAGGCGCCGGGAAAGTTCGGAAAGAGAGAGGTTAACCAGGTGAGTTTCATTACCCTCCAGCACCAGTTTGATATAATCGCGCAGGGCTTCTGCGTAGAGTAATTTGTCTATTTCTATTTTGATGATCTTTACGCCGGTTTTAATGAACAGGAAGGGTTTTTCCTTTTCGGGAGCCGCTGTTTTATTGCCTACTGCCGGCTCCCTTTCAAAGATCTTATCGATGCTTTTTTTGAAACGGTTGGGTAAAATGGGTTTTTTCAGAAAATCAATGGCACCGATCTCAAAAGCAGTGAAAGCATAATCCTCATTACCGGTGATCACGATGATGGCAGGTTCACCAGACATAAAAGGAATCAGGTCGAACCCAAAGCCATCAGATAATTCCATATCCAGCAAAACGATATCCACCAGCTCCTTCTCAAAAAACTGCTTTGCGGCGCCAAATGTTTCGCAATGGCCCACCAATTCCAGTGCCGGGTAAAGGCTGATCAGTTTGGTGAGCATGGAAGTTATGAGCAGATCATCGTCTACTATCAGGATCTTTTTTTTCATTGGAGCAGTTTCCACTTACAAATTACTGAAAAATCGCATACCCCCTGCCATGGGCCTGCCGATAAGCCGCGTATGGGTCTGGTTGTCAATGTTTCATCCCCTTTTGTCATACCAAAGCCATAAAACCCGCATTGGATAATTATTTCAGCAGACACTACTTATCAATCCTGTAATTTTGCGCCTGATTTTTCACCTGAAACTCTTTGTATGAGCCAACCCAAACTAAGCCACCTGGCCGGAACCCTGATCGGAAGCGAAATTGTGAAACTTGGTAACATGATCAGCGAACGTATCCGCAACGGCGAAAAGATCTACAATTTTACCATTGGCGATTTTGATCCGCAGGTATTCCCCATCCCGGCCGAACTGCAGCAACTCATCATCGAATCCTATCAGCAGAAAAATACCAGTTACCCCGCAGCCGAAGGGGTGCTGGATCTGCGTACCGCCGTTAGCCAGTTTATCAAAGAATGGGAAGGCATCGACTATGCACCCAACGAGATCCAGATCGCTTCCGGTGGAAGGCCACTCATTTATACTATTTTCAAAGCCATTGTTGACAAGGGCGATAAAGTGATCTACGCCGTACCGTCCTGGAATAACAACCACTATGTGCACATGACCGATGGCGAACATTGTGTGATCGAGTGTACCGTAGAGAATGATTTTATGCCTACACCGGCAGATATCAAAAAACATATCAAAGGCGCTACGCTGATCTGCCTCTGTACCCCGCAGAACCCTACCGGTACCACTTTATCCAAACAGGCACTGACCGAGATCTGCGACCTGATACTGGAAGAGAACCAGCAACGTGGTGAGGATGAAAAGAAACTGTACCTGATGTTTGACCAGATGTACTGGACACTCACATACGGTACCACCGAACACTACAACCCCATATCGCTCAGACCAGCGATGAAACCCTATACCATTTTTGTGGATGGTATTTCCAAAGTATTTGCCGCTACCGGTGTACGCGTAGGCTGGGCATTGGGACCCGAAACCGTGATCGCGAAAATGAAAGCGATCCTGAGTCACCTGGGAGCCTGGGCGCCGATGGCAGAGCAGAAAGCTGTGGCCAAATACCTGTTACAGAAAGAAGCGATTGCCAGCTACCTCACTCATTTCAAAGCAGAAATGGAAGAGAGACTGCGCAAGATTCACGCGGGATTTATAGCGTTGAAAGAAAAAGGCTATGCGGTTGATTCGGTTAGTCCGCAAGCTGCCATCTACCTCACCATCAAAATAGACCTGGCCGGCAAAACCACCGCTGCCGATCAATTACTCGAAACCCAGGCCGATGTAACCGCCTATATTCTCGGCGAAGCCAAACTGGCCGTGGTTCCTTTCTCCGCTTTTGGTGGCGGAAGCAAGAGCCCCTGGTACCGTTTAAGCGTGGGTACGAGCAAAAAAGAAGAGATCCCCGAAATGTTGGCCAAGTTGGAAGCGGCGTTGGAGAAAGTGAAATAAAAAAGTGTGGCTAATATTGCTGGATTAACACATCAGTAGGAATATTCATTGTTTCATGCAGATTCCTGATCATTTCAAGTGTAAGCTTTCTTTTTTTGTTCAGAATCTCACTGGCCCTGCTTTTGAGACCAACCACCGCTGCCAGATCTGATTGGTTATAGCCCAACTGCTCCATACGGAACTTGATGGCTTCAATAGGATCGGGAAATTCAATAGGATAATGATTCTTTTCGTAGGTATCGATCAAAATGCCAAGTACTTCCAGCTCATCGCCTTCAGCTGAAGCAGGTTTTGCATCAAAAATCTTTTCCAGACGTAACAGTGCCTCTTGGTAGTCTTTCCGGGTTTTGATAGGTCTGATTGTCATAAGTTAAATATTTGTAGCATCAATTTTATCGTATTGTGCATGTGTTCCAACAAAACGGATCCAGATCATCTGATAATGATAATTGATTTTGATGATCAGTCGATAGTGATTGCCTCTGATATTAAAAACCACTCTATTACCTTCCAGGATACTGGCAGATGGATATTCCCTTTTTATTTCATTAGGATTTTTCCAGACCGCAGTTTCCACTTCCTGGTACCAGGACTTTAGCTGTTGCTCAGCATCCGGATATTTTTCCCAGAAATCCCGTAATGTTTTCTTAGCAATTACTCTCAATACCGAGATTTTTACAAAAATAATGAAAGTTCCCAAAATGGGAATTTATTTTTCTCTGGAGTACCCTTCAAATAAAGCAGAGAAGCGTACACAAATGTATACCGTAGCAACATACACAGCATTGCGGTTTGTACACAGGACTATTACCTGCTGTTCGACAGGTGTTTTAACTGACGTTCGGATGATAAGTTATTTCCGAAGGATCCGAGGGAAAATTGTTTTGCATAAACTCCGTATTCCTACGCTTATCTATAACCCCAGCCTTCAGGCTGGGGGCAAGAACCCTATATAATACCGGGCTTTAGCCCTGACTGCATACTAAATCCTGTAAACTATCCACGCAGAATTTTCTCCATCTTTTTGCCTTTGGCCAATTCATCTACCAGTTTGTCCAGGTACCTTACTTTCTGCGTTAATGGGTTTTCAATTTCTTCTACCCGGTATCCACAGATCAGGCCTGTGATCAGTGCTGCGTTGGGATGCAGGGTAGCCTCCTGAAAGAATTGTTCAAAACTGTTTTTATTCTCAATCTGCTGCTGCAGTTCTTTATCGCTAAACCCGGTAAGCCATTGTATTACCTGGTGCAGTTCTTCTTGTGTTCTGCCTTTTCTCTCTACTTTGTTGAGATACAGTGGATAGACCGATGCGAATGTCATTTTTGCAAAACGGTCATCGTGGTGGGCGGTGCTGTTCATGTGTAAAAGTTAGAAATTAGGTACTAACATTACTGTAAACGATCAGGGCTGTGAGACATCAGCATACCGTTTGCCCACAAGCGCTGCTAATGGAAAATACGAAGATTACCCGAATTAATAAAGTTGAAAGCGGCGTTGCCCAAACCTGTTAGCTGCCGTAATTCTCTTTCAGCTTTCTCATCAATAGTTTTACACCTTGCTGGGTGTCTGCATTGAACGCGTTGGTAAAAATAATATAGGCCTTGTTGTTGATTCGGTCTATATGCACAATAGTGAAATAGGTGAAGGCACCCGTGCCCGAATGCACAGACAGTTCTTTCCCGTTTTCATAAATATTGAACCAACCTAAGGAATAATTGGCTCTGCCTTTGTGAATGAATTGATAGGTGGCTGCTTTCAGATAATTATCCTGCCCCTTCAATCCTGCCAAGTTGAGCTGGATGAATCGGATGTAATCCTTCAGTGTAATGTTCAGGTCGCCTGCCGGTTCCGTATAATCCAAATGATAGCCAAAGGTGGAGGGAACAGGTTTGAGTGTATCATTTTCCGAACTATGTCCCCAGGTATCCTTACTTTGTTGGTTTTCGGGCCAGGAAAGTTTTACCTGTAATTGTAAGTCTTTGTTGAATACTTGTTCAATCAATTGCTCCCAGGTTTTATGGGCTACTTTTTCCATCATCAGGGTAGCCAAGGTATATCCGGCATTAGAATAGATGAAAGGATGCTGCTTGTTAGTCTGTACAGGCGCCAGGGTTAATACAAAGCGCGCAAATTGTTTTCTTTTGGCAGGATTGATTCCTTTGAAGTTGGGTATGGGAGGATCGTTTTCTCCCTGAAAGGGTTGTATGCCTGCTGTATGTGTGAGCAGATCTTGTAAGGTAATATTGCGATACGCCGGGTTGCTTTTATTGGCCCATTCGGGAAATAAGTCGAAGAATCTGGTTGTCCATTGTAGTTTTCCCTTTTCAACATATTTGGCAATCATAAAGGCCGTCATTGCTTTGGTATTGGAGCCTATGTGAAACCTGTCGTTCAATGTGGCAGTGTCGGGAAGCGCAATGGAATGTTTGCCTAGTGCTGCTATTTCCAGTGTAGTGCTGCTGGTAACAACAGCATAACTCAGTTCAGGAATATGAGATGATTTCCGGATGGAGTCGGCAAACTGAACTGTTTTCTGGCCGTAAGCAACTACAACATGTAAAAGCATACATGCCAGTGGAACCAAATGGATCATATAAACGCTACCTTTTTTATTCAATGTCTGCAGTTGTTATATATTCGGAATGTTATAATGTTATTTTGGCAAATACCCACCTCTTCTGATAGCACATGACTATTGTTGCGGGTGAAGCAGAGGGAATGGTCAAAATGGTTTTCTCATTTGTCTCTTGCCAATTGATCCCATGCAAATGTATGCTAGTACTACGCTGCCAAATTTGACCTAAGTCAACTCTTTCGTTTTTTTCTGATCCGGCTAAGTCGTTCCTGTGTAATACCTAAATAGGCTGCGATCTGTGAAAGGGGAATTTTCTCAATCAGGTGGGGGCGCTGCATGAGTAGATGCTGATACAGTTGCTCGGCCGTTAAGGATAGGGCTTCTATGACCCTGTTTTCAAGAAGACACACATAATTGGAGAGTATATTATTCGTAATACTGTTATACTTACTGGCAGAGCAGGCTTTTTGAAAATCATTTAATTCGCAAACCAGGATGGTACTATCCATCACTGCTTCGATGGCAAAATTATTCGCCATTCCTTTCAATAAAGAAGTGGGGCAGCAATCAACATCGCCCTCGAAGGTGAAGCCAAGAATATAGGTCTTATCATTTGCAGTAACGGAAGTTTTAAATGCACCACTAACGATGTAAAAAAAGAAACTGGGAAACGAGCCCTGGCGGATGATTTTTTCTCCTTTTTGAATAACCTTTTCTTTCCCGACCTTCCGGATGATGGAGATAAAATATTTCGACTGCTTTTCGGGTATGTTATTAAAAAGAAATTCAGGGGAGATCATATTCTATGTTTGGAGAAGGGATAGATTTTTTTACTAGTTGGTGTAATCATGGAATATTGAAAATGGGAAATGTAGTTTTTAAAGTTATGACAATTTTATAGTAGCTAATGTTTTAGGGCGTGGTGAAGGTGACGATTTTCACCATCCAGATAACTTTTGTGATTGATGCGGAAAACCAAATTTTGATTAACTACAATGTGACTGCAGGCATAAAAAAGAGAAGAAGTACAAGAGGGAACAGCCTGTTAGGAAAGCAGGATTTTCTCCATCTTTTTTCCTTTGGCCAATTCATCTACCAGTTTGTCCAGGTACCTGACTTTCTGTGTTAGCGGATTTTCAATTTCTTCTACCCGGTAGCCGCAGATCAGGCCGGTGATGAGGTGTGCGTTGGGATGCAGTGTAGCATCCTGAAAGAATTTTTCAAAACTGGCTTTCGTATCTATCTGTTGCTGCAATTGTTTATCACTAAACCCGGTGAGCCACTGTATTACCTGGTGCAGTTCTTCTCTGGTTCTGCCTTTTTTCTCCACTTTGTTGAGGTAGTGTGGGTACACCGATGCAAATGTCATTTTTGCAAAGCGGTCGTCGTGGTGGGCGGTGCTGTTCATCAGTTAAAAATAGTTATTGTAGACTAACGATTTAACACTTGGCGCAGTGCTGATTTTATATGACAATGCAAAATACTTAGGTTATTTTGCATTGTCATATAATGCCTAATTCTTTTAAAATGTCGCTTTTAAACTTGCTGAAAGGTCGATTCATAAAATTGATAGAGTCGTATTCAGCTCCAAATACAATTCGATATAAATCTTCTTTTGAAACTATTACATCACGCAACAAATTCGAACTCAGTATTGATAAATATTTGTCAGAAAAATATTGTCTTGTTTTAATAAGGTCGAGTAACTCGCCTGTGTGTGAATTATAAACTTCTTCAATAGCAAAAACGTCAACGGAATTACCTGCTTTAGAAGCTGGAGGTGTTTTTACCTTAATTCTCAACCCCGATTTTGATTCTAATGAGTATTTGTATGTAAAGCGAATATCATTCAAGTTGTTGTCAATGTATGGGTGAATGTAATCAGCCATGTTCATTTTATGAGTACCTTTTATGCTTGAGTTACAAATTGAGCAACTTGGTATCAAATTGTAAAACGAGATTGCTATTACTGGGTGTGTAGCTTTATCGAAGTAATGGTCAAATTGCGGTCTTGTTAATTTATCACCATTGTTTCTAATTACTGTATTTGTGTAATTCCTATTACAATATGTGCAAGTTCTCACATCTAAAGAATCAGCTAACTTATAAGCATCATATCTTTTCTTTGCTTTCTTTATGAATATATCGTAGTTGAAAACGTATTCAATACCTTTTTTTATGTCAGTAGAAAAATTAATGAAGGGATTCAAATGGTTACTTATTTGCATTAGCCTGTCTGGCTTTCCTATAAGTAAGTCATCGATTAAATCAATAACATGGTTTTCAAGGAAGCGTTGGATTACTGCTGTGTTAACCCCTTTTAATTCATCAATTATATCAATGCGCTTAAACACAAAGTCAAGCATGCCAGTATAAAATGCTTTTTTTGCCTTGATAATTTTTGGTGTATTGGGATTAATATAAAGCATTATTCTTGTATTCTTTTTTTAATCTCTTCGAGTTTCTTGATTTGTTCATTTATAACTTCAAGTTGGAAATTTTCATTAGTTTTTTCATCATACATTTCAGCTAGTTTTCTCTGAATAATAGGCTCATCAATCGTTTTGATCATTTTTTTATAATAGCTTTCATTTTGATGATTGTCCTTATTGTTTAACCAAACAATAGTTTGCTGTATTTTATCAAAAGCAAAATCACCAATGAGCGAATTTTCAATAAAAAAAGAATCCGCTATTAAATCCGAAATGTTTGCACCAAAGGTTTTGGAAGGTCTGTTTTTACTGTTGAATGCAAGAATGTTTGATGGACTATGATAGTCTTGTCTTTCTATGTAAATTACATTGGCATTAGGCAAGTCGGAAAGAGTAATCGGGTCATGGGTTGTAAATATTATCTCAATAGAAGGATTATTTTCTAGTTCATTAAAGAAGTATGGTAAGGTTTTTAAAAGAGCCTTAACATATTTCTTTTTCCAAGTTAAATGAAATGTCAAGTCTGCTTCATCGAGTAAAATAATGTAGTGTTTTTTTAACTTCCGATACCTAATTTCTTTGAGGTTAGTGTTTAGGAAGTCATATATTCTTGAATAAAAATTAAGCAGGGCATTTTCGCCTGAACTCATTCTACGCGAGAATGGCATGTAATTAATAAACTCTTCTATCTTTTCACTATCTTCAACGTTTAATTTATCTTTATTTGAACGAAATTTTACATAGTAAGTATTCAATTCATTTAAAAACTGTTTTTGAAATCGAAGAATCTCAATCGCATCTTCAGTTGAAGTTTTTAAAGTCCCATTAGAAACGGAATCTTCATCAGTCGTTTTTTCTATTACAGAATAAATTTTAGCTAATAACTCTTCAAAAATACCATCGCTAAATATTTTTTCAGATTTAGTTGATTTTAGAGTAATCGAACTATGCTTAGCGAATAATATTAATGTTTGATATGCATCAGCCAACTCAAGTTCTTCCTTTAATTCTTCATAAGGGAAAAAACCTTCTTCTAAAAAAGAATTCTTTCTTTCCATCTGACGGTACAATAAGGAAAGAATGCATTTAATCACATTTCGTTTTAAGAGATACTGGTTAATTTCAACTTGATTTACAACCTTATCTTTTTCAAACTTTCTTATAAGATGCCAATCAGAACTTTCCTTTTCAGCTTTTTCGGCAATTGACTTTAATATAGTTCTTAGTTGATAAGGGGTATTCCATTCTTTTTCTTTATCATTATATCCTCTGAAGTGTAAAATTGGTTCATAGTGTTCTTGTAGATGAAATAAATCCTTAAAGATGTTTTGAGTTTTTACTAAATCAGAACTAAGAAAAGTTATTTGCCTCAATGAGTTTTTGAAAATTAGCTCTTGAGATGCTGAATAAGGCCAGCCACTTGGATTCATGTCCTTATCTCTCATTTCTTCTAAATCCTTTTCCACAATCTTATCAAATGAAAGATCATGATTATCAATATCATCAAAGTTTAGATTGTATTTATAGTCGTAATGAGGTGAATAGTAAATGGTTTGGGGTTTGGAAGGCAACTTGCTTTTCAATTCTTTTAAAGACGTTTTCTTATTTGTTGTTTTTATTAATATTTTATTGAAGTCATTTCTTAGGATAATAGGATCTTCTGCACCTTCAATCTCGATTAAGAACAATGAATTAGATTGTGGCAACGCATATTCATGTTCAATAAATTCACTTCTAATTAAATCAAGCAATGTAGATTTACCTGCACCATTCTGACCTACTATTGCATTTAAGTTTGTGACTTTACTTGCTAAATTTGTGAGATTAAAAAAATCAGGAATGAAATTTTCGTTCAGGGTTTTGGTGACGATAATATCGCCGCCTTGATTCTCAAATTCATAGAAATACTGGCCTCCAAAATTTATAGTTTGAGGTTCTTCAAACAAATAGTCATGTTCTTCGATGTATATGGCAGCTAATCTCATTTCCAATACTTTATTTTCGGCTCAGCAGCCATTGATAACTTAGATTCTGTTGTGTCCATTTTCAGTCATTCTTTTGCTGTGTTGTCTGTCTTTTTAGCATTGGCGGTAACTTAGTCTTACCAGCTACTCTATCACGCCAATACAGCTATTAGGTTTGGCTATGCGTGTATCAGTAGCGCATAATGAATATAGGAAAAATATAGTATGAATTATGAAGAGGTATGGATCTGTAACCTAACTGTTTCTTAACCAATGTAATGGGCAGATTGCAGTATAACCTCTTTGAGAATCTTCAGAGAATAAAAAATCGAGAACCGTGCCGCCTAATTCTTATTACACGTAAACACAAAAGGTTTCTTCTCCTTCTCAGTAAGCATCTGTTGAATGAGATGGGTTTTGCGGATGATCTTGCGGCGGTTGATATCGATGAGTTCGTTGGCGGTTGAGAAAACTTTCCAGTTTTCTGTTTCGTACAGAATCCTGTTTAACAAAGCCAGTTCACGTTCCATCTGTTCTGGGTTATGCAGAGCGGCGGGCGTTAACACCAATACATCTCTGTCTCTGTTATAATCCTGCATAGTGATTTACCGGTTTAGCGATGGCTCGGTGGGCAGCCACAGAATTTGGAACTTTTGTTTCTATTCAAAAGGCCGCATGAACTGCTTACCAGGCTTACTAACAACAACAAAAGGATTATTTGGTTTATTTTCATCTTCATATTCGCGTTCTAAAATACGAGTTTACGCTTTAACCAAACCAAACAGCCGCTATTGCCCGGTAATTTTAACATACAAACCGTACTGGTGGCCCCGCTCGATTGGGGCCTGGGGCATGCCACCCGCTGCATACCCATCATCAACGCGTTGGTAACCAATGGTTATACCGTAATTCTGGCCGCAGAAGGCGCACAGGCCCATTTACTGCAACAGGAATTTCCGCAACTTACCCTGCTGCCACTGGCCGGTTACCGGGTACGCTATGCCAAAACCCGTTTGGGACTGGCCCTCAGCCTCCTCAAACAATTACCCCGCTTACGCAAAACCATCCGCGAAGAACACGATTGGCTGGACCAGGTGATCAGCACCCACCGGATCGATCTCGTGCTCTCCGATAACCGGTACGGCTTATACTCGCAAAAGGTTTCCTGCCTCTTTATTACCCACCAGCTCACCATCAAAGCCCCCTTTGCCTGGCTGGAGTTACTATTGCAACGCATCAACTACCGGTTCATCAACCTGTTTACCGCCTGCTGGGTACCGGATATAGAAGGAGAGGCCAATATTGCCGGCATCTTATCTCACCCCAAAAAAATGCCAGCCATACCCGTCTTGTATCTCGGTTTACTATCACGTTTTACACCCGGAGAAGTAGAAAAAAAATACGATTACTGCATCCTTTTATCAGGCCCCGAGCCGCAACGTACCTTACTCGAGAACAAATTCATCCGCGATCTGCCTTCCGTAGCCGGCCACTGTTTACTGGTAAGGGGCAAACCCGGCAGCACCGAACAGCTAACCATTGCCCCCCATGTAACCGTAGTAAACCACCTGCCCGGCCCCGAACTGGAAACGGCCATCCGCCAGAGTGCGTATGTGATCAGTCGCAGTGGCTACAGCACAGTGATGGAGCTACTGGCCATGCGCAAAAAAGCCATCCTCATCCCCACCCCCGGCCAAACCGAACAGGAATACCTTGCCCATCGTTTGCAGTCCGCAGGTGTCTGTGTAAGCTTTACGCAAGAAGATTTCAATGCCACGCAACACCTCCCCCTTGCCCACACCCACCATTACCAATTCCCCCCGCTCACCCTCTTCCACCCCACCATGCTCCCCCAACTCCTCCAAAAATCGCTCCCCCAATAATCCTCCGAACAAAAACTCACCACTCACGACTCACGACTGACGATTCACGTCTCATGATTCACGCCTCACCCCTCCCAATTCACCATTCACCATTCACCCCTCACGCCTCACGATTTCCCTACCTTTGCCCCCACGCAATGACCCGAACCACCAAAGCCCACGCCGCCGTACTCAGCGCCAATTTTATTTTTGGCGCCAATTATGCGATCGTGAAATATATCACCCCTGCTTACCTGCATCCTTTTGCATTGAATGTGGTTCGCATACTGGTAAGCCTTTTTTTATTCTGGTCTTTATTCCTCTTCAAACCTGGCAAAGTAAAACTGGAGCGGAAACATATTCCCCGTTTTCTGATCTGTGCGTTAACGGGAGTAGTGATCAACCAGATCTTTTTTATCAAAGGCGTATCCTTAACCACACCTATTCATAGTGCTTTACTGGCGCTGGCCACACCCATTTTCATCACCCTGATCGCAGCCTGGTTATTACGCGAAGGTTTTACCCTGCTCAAATTGCTGGGCCTGGTACTCGGTATTGGCGGTGCGGCTATATTGATACTGATGAAAGATGCCGGCCTAGCCGGAAGCAATATGTTACTGGGCGATGTGATGGTGATCATCAACGCCATTTCCTACGCATTTTACCTGGTGCTGGTGCGGCCATTGATGCAGCATTACAGTGGCATACAGGTATTACGCTGGGTGTTTACTTTTGGTGCCTGCATCATTCTTCCCTTTGGCATGCAGGATTTTCTGGCCACCGATTGGACCGCTTTTGGTTTTTCGCAATGGATGGCATTGGCGGCTGTGGCAGTGGGTGCTACGTTTCTGGCGTATCTCCTGAATGTATATGGCATTTCTGCCATCGGCGCTTCGGCAACGGGGGCCTATATCTATACCCAGCCGGTATTTGCTGCCGTGATCGCCATCATTTTTGCGGGGGAGCATTTTAGTGTAACCAAACTCTGCGCGGCCATTCTCATTTTCACCGGGGTATACCTGGCCAATTTTAAAAAGCAGACAGAAACCATTCAGCCTTCTTAAGCAACCTTACAGTTTGGGATAATCAAAAAACCAGAATGCTTTTTTAGCCACACGAAAATCTTTCCAGTGGGCCGTTTCCGCTTTTATGGCAAATACGGCGCAGGTAGGCATATCATCGATCTGTGTATCCGTTAATTCATTTACAAAAGCGGTAATACCCGGGTTATGCGAGAAGATGGCCGCCGTTCGGATAGAATCATCGATCTCGCTGATCACTTCGTAAAAGGCAGGGGGATAGGCATGGTACAATTGTTTGATGGTGGCCAGTCTGTCTTTACCCATCTCATACACATCGGCAAAATAACGGGCCGTGCTGAGTGCACGGTTGGCCGGACTGGAAATGAGCATATCGATGCCCACTTTGCGGTCGAGCAAACGTTTGGCCATCATGGGCGCATCGCGCTGGCCACGGTCGTTCAGCGGGCGGTCAAAATCCTCCTGTCCTGCAAGGGCCCAGCTGCTTTTGGCGTGTCGTATGATCAATAACTGTTTCAGACCCAAAAGTTACAAAATTCTCCCCTTACATTTGTTTTATGGCCATTACACGTATCACGGTGAAAGAGTTTCTGTTACTCGCCCAACAACATCCGGTGCTGGATGTGCGCAGTCCGGGTGAGTTTGGCCATGCCCATATTCCCGGCGCCCATAGCCTGCCGCTTTTTTCTGATGAAGAAAGAAAAATAGTAGGTACGGCGTATAAACAGGAGAGTCAGCAGCAAGCCATTAAACTGGGATTGGCTTTTTACGGTGTGAAGATGGCCAAGATGGTAGAAGAAGTAGAAGCCCTGTTACCATTACCCAACAGTAAGGAACCCTTTAAACGGGACCAGCAGATTGTACTGGTACACTGCTGGCGCGGGGGCATGCGCAGTGCCGGTGTGGCCTGGATGCTGGATCTCTATGGTTTTAAAGTGTATACGTTAGCGGGTGGCTACAAAGCTTACCGTAACTGGGTGCTGGCACAGTTCGAGATCCCTTACCCCATTCGCATCGTTGGTGGTTTTACCGGTAGCGGTAAAACAGAAGCCCTGCAGGCATTGGCCAAACAAAAACAATCGGTGATAGACCTGGAAGGACTGGCACACCACAAAGGTTCCGCCTTCGGATCGCTGGGGCAGCCGCCACAGCCTACACAGGAAATGTTTGAGAACCTGCTGGCGGCCGCATTGAAAAAAACCGTTGACGAATGGCAGCTGGCAGCTATGCCCGATCCTGTACTTTGGCTGGAAGATGAAAGCCAGCGCATAGGCGAAGTAAACTTACCGGCTGCTTTTTTTAAACAGATGCGCGATAAGCAGATCTATTTCCTTGATATCCCCTTTGAAGAGCGATTGAATTTTATCACAGAACACTACGGCAAGTTTGATAAAGCCTTGCTGATAAATGCGGTGATCCGGATTAAAAAAAGGCTGGGCGGACTGGAAACCAAAAACGCTGTGAATTACCTGATCGAAGACAATGTGAAAGCTGCTTTCTCCATATTGCTTGCTTATTACGATAAGTTTTACCTGAAGAGTTTACAGAACCGGGAAAATTTTTCATCGCTGTTCAATAAAATAGAATTGGCTACTGTTTCGGCAGAAGAAACGGCTAAGGCTTTGCTGAAATATTATGCAAGCCGTGTCCCAGTTACCCGCAGCAGCCAATCATAAGCACTTCTAAGGGGTTGTACTATTAAAAATCACTCTGATTGTCGGGATTTCTTGTCGCTCACGGTCCCGGCTGAGCCGGGAGCCCCGTCCCTGTTATCTCGGCTAAGCCTAGACTGCTTTTTCTTCTGCTCCCGTTTTTAGCGGGATGCTACGCATCATTTTGTCTGCCTTCGCCTTCGCTCGGCACCGAACAAAAAGAGGCCCGTCCGCCTAAGGCGGACTGATTAGAAATTGTTTTTCGAACACCCCGCGAAGGCAGTTTTTATTTCTCAAACTAAAGAAATGTTGAATAAGCGAATAGCTCGATACGCTACTTCTAATTATCCCGATGCTTTTTAAAACTGCAGAACAGAAAATTCTGTTTGGTTTGAAAAGGAGTAACATGATCTTCGGTAATGCAGCGGATCTTGTCAAACTTATCTGTCAGCGCTGTTTGCAGTTGGGCTTCATTGTATTGTTTAATGGGAAGGCCGCTGCATTTTTCAGGTCCGTTATCAGAAAAAGTTCCGATGGCCAGATAGCCATTCACATTTTGATACGCAATGGTCAGGTACTGATGGATCTGCTCGGGTGTAGTGAGAAAATGAAAAGTGGCGCGGTCGTGCCATACTTCATAAGTAGTATCCGGTGTAAACTCAGTAACATCAGATACCACCCATTTTACCTGCTCTGCTTGGGGGCCCAGTCTTTTTTTGGCGCGGCTCAGTGCCTCTTCCGAAATATCGAGTACCGTAATATTCTCATAGCCTTCTGCCAGCAGGTAATCTACCAACCGGCTATCGCCACCACCCACATCAATAATGGGCGCTTTTTTGGAAACGGGAAAACTATGGATAAAGTTGAGAGAGGTAGCGGGCATTTCCTGTGTCCAGCTTACTTCTGAGGGTTTTTTGGTCTGGTAGATCTGATCCCAGTATTGCTGGCGGTCCTGCATACAATCGGTTTTAGTAAGAAGTTATTTACTTTAATATTACGTATTGTGTTATTAAAAATCCAATACTCTGTAATTCGATAAACCTTGTCGCTCACGGCCGCTGGGCCCCGTCCCTGTTACCGGGCTGCTTTTTCTTCTGCCAAAATGTGCTACGCATCATTTTGTCTGCCTTCGCCTTCGCTCGGCACCGAACAAAAAGAGGCCCGTCCACAGAGACTGATTAGTATATTTTGATCGTATACCCTGAATTGGCAGTCTTCATTTATTCTAACCAAATAACTTTTAAATTATTTAATAGGCTAACAGATTTTGAATATAGTAATGACTCTCAACGAAAACATCCTCGTTTTTTGAGTAACCAACATCATGCTGAAATGAGAACAACCAACTCAACAGTCAGTAAAATTAAAATAATTCAGGTTATCCTCCCATCCAGTCAGCAATGGTCAGATAACTCATGGCACTCATCACTATAACCACGATCCATCCTGCCACCTGTAATACCATCGGATGCCGGTAAGTGCCCACCAGTTTTATATTCCTGGCAGCCAGCAGCATCACCGCGAGTGTAATGGGTAATACCAGTCCGTTAAGCGCCGCGGCCGTGAGTAATATTTTTACGGGCCTGCCTACGATGGCAAAAACAACGGTAGAAAACAGTATCATGCCGGTAATGATCCAGCGGGAGTTTTTATCGATCCAGGGATGGAAGGTTTTTAGAAAACTGACAGAAGTATACGAAGCCCCCACTACAGATGTGATAGCTGCGGCCCACATCACCACACCAAAAAAGCGATAGCCCAGTTCGCCCGCAGCCAGTTTAAACACCGATGCAGGCGGATTACCCGGATCCAACAGCCCCCCTTTCATCACTACCCCCAAGGCGGCCAGAAAAAGTACCACCCGCATAAAAGCCGTTACCAGGATGCCAGTTACAGAACTGCGGGTAACCTGTGGCAATGCATCCACGCCTTTGATACCGGCATCCAGTAAACGGTGGCCTCCGGCAAAACAGATATAGCCGCCCACCGTACCGCCCACCAGCGTAACAATGGCCACCACACTGATTTTTTCCGGAACCACTGATCTGTACAAAGCTTCGCCCAGCGGTGGCTGTGAGCTGAATGCTACATAAAGCGTTAGCAAAAAAATCAATGCACCCAGTATTTTGGAAAAGCGATCAATGGCATTGCCGGCTTCTTTCATCCAGAAAATAAACAAGGCAAAAATGCCGCTGAGTATGGCTCCGTAGATCGTATCCATCCCGGTTAATACGTTCAGTCCCAAACCACAGCCCGCCACGTTCCCGATATTAAAAGCGAGTCCACCCAACACGATCAGGGCGGCGATCAGGTAACCCAGTCCGGGCAACATCGCATTCGCAATATCCTGTGCATGTTTTTCGGTTACGGCCAGTACCCGCCAGATATTCATCTGCGCACCAATATCGAGCAGCACGGATATCAGTATCACAAAACCGAAACTGGCCAGCAGTTGCTGGGTAAACACGGTGGTTTGTGTAAGAAATCCCGGACCAATGGCGGAAGTAGCCATCAGAAAAGCGGCGCCGGTAATGGCGGAGGATCTGGCTGTTTTTTTCAATGGCTGATAGGTTTGATCTTGATCTGGTTGTTTTCCAATTCCCGGTAAATCTGTTGCGCAAAAGCAAGCGCGTGTTCACCATCACCATGCAAACATAGGGTCTGTGCGCTGATGGGAATCGTTTTTTGATCCATCGTTGTTACCGTTTGTTGCTGTATCATTTCCAATACCTGTTGCAGGCATTGTTCCGTTGAGGTGATCAGGGCACCCGGTTGAGATCGGGGGGTTAAACTGCCGTCGGATCGGTAGGTTCTGTCGGCAAACACTTCACTCGCCGTTGGCAATCCGATCTTTGCTGCTTCGCTGATAGAGAGGCTGCCGCTAAGGCCAAAGAGTACCAGGTTCTTATCAATTGTATACACGGCTTTGGCAATGGTATTGGCCAGTAAGGCATCGCGTGCCGACATATTATACAGGGCACCATGCGGTTTTACATGTTGCAGCGAACCGCCCATCTGTTGGGTCATTTGCTGTAATAGGTATACCTGTTCTGTAACCAGGTCAAAAATCTCATTCAGGGGTAAGCGCAGTTCTGTTCTTCCAAAATTAGTTTTATCAGCAAAACCCGGATGTGCCCCAATGGCCACCTCATGTTCTATGGCGAGGGCGATGGTTTTTTGCATGGTAGCTGCATCACCGGCATGATACCCACAAGCAATATTGGCGCTGCTGATCCAGGGCATGAGTAGTGCATCATTGGAAAGGCCCTCTCCCATATCGCAGTTCAGGTCAATTATTTGCATAGGCAGTGATAAGCTGGTGAATCCATTTATACACCCAACAGGTATTGCGCTAACCGGAAGTTACAGGCATTTTGAAGTTGCTGCAAATCCATTTCCTGTCGTTGCAGGATATTTTCAGCTTCCTGAACAGTAACAAGCGATAAAGAAAAGAGTTCTCCCGGATTTTTTTGTGCCAGCGAAGCCATATCGGCACTGATCAGATGTCCTACCCGCGGATAACCCCCAGTGGTCTGGTGATCTGCCATCAGCACAATGAGTTGCCCATCGGGTAATAACTGCAGGGTGCCGCGTGTTACGGCAGTAGAGATCAGTTCGGTGGTACCTGTAACTGCCAATGCCGGACCGTTTAAACGATAACCCATCCGATTACTATCGCGGCTAATGGTAAAAGCGGTACTAAGAATGGTCTCTTTTGCTGCCGGGCTGAGTGTATCAAATTCATACCCCTGCACCATCCGTAAACTTCCCTCCGTATACAAACCGGCAACAGCCGCCTGCCAGGGAAGTGCTTCAAACAAAGTTTCCTTATTCAGTAAACCATAGGGCTGTATTAATTGAGGAAAGAGCCTGTCTGTTTTGCCAAGCGCCCGCCCTGCCTGTCCGCCGGCTTTTACAGTAAGATGGGTGCTATAACTATGTAACCATTGATCGGCCTTCCATCCTCCCTTCACAGCCAGATAAGTTCGGGCGCCTTTTTTTTGTTTACTGAATGAGAGCAGGGAGCCTTTGCGGATGCATACCGGTTTATGCAGCGGCAGTTCTTCTCCATTGATCCGCGGCGAAAAATCTGCACCGGCCAGAGCCACCAGCATCGTTTCTTCAAACAAGATCTCTGCTGCCGGAAAATGCATTTCGATCACGGGTGCACCGGCATCATTACCTACCAGTGCATTGGCAATACGCAGGGCGGTTCTATCCATTACTCCGCCGGGGTTAATACCCAGTTGCTGGTAACCATACCTGCCTGCATCCTGCACGGTATCGAGTATACCGGCTTTGATCACCTGTATACTCATGTTATTTTTAATTGATGGAATTCAGTGAGTGAGATGGGAGCAAACTGCACTTCAGCGCCCGGCTGCAGCAAACAGGGATCTGTTTTGTTTACATCGAATAACCGCAAAGGTGTTTGACCGATCAACTGCCAGCCACCCGGCGAATCAAGCGGATAGATACCCGTTTGTTCACCGGCAATACCTACACTGCCGGCAGGCACCAGGGTTCTCGGACTGGCTTTACGCGCCGTACGGATCCGCTCATCTACCGAACCCATATAGGCAAAACCCGGAAGAAAGCCGATCATATACACACGATAGGTTTGTGCTGTATGTAGCTGAATAACTTCGTTTACCGTTAACTGGTGTTGTTCTGCCAGTGTAACAAGATCCGGCGCCAGCGACAGATCATAACAGACAGGAATGATCACTTTACGGGAACCAGTAGATGAAGACAATTCTACCGAATGGGCTGCCTGCTGCAACGCTGATTCCATGATGGCATAAGCAGATTGACCCGGATTTTTTTTAATCAGCGTAGCGAGGTCGTACACCATTGTGAGAGAGCTATAGGCGGGAATCAGATCCAGCACACCCGTTATTTTCCGCTCGCACAGATGCTGATAGAGTGCCATTACCTGTTGGTTGGCTGCTGCGGTGATCGTATTGCCCCATGTGATGGTAATGGCATGATCGCCACAGGGATAGATCTGGTATACAGGGGATGCTGACACAGCATACAAATTACATCATCAGGCAGAAAGAACCATCAAGGGAATAAAATGGCTGCCGATTATTCCTGCTCCTGTAACATCGCATCGCGTTTACGCAGGAGCCACCATTGGCGTAGCGAGAAGATATGCAGTCCTTGCGCAATAGCTACCAACACCGCACCCAGGTAAATAAATGGGAACTCGCCTATCAGTGTATTGGGTGGTTCGTTCATAAAATAGCGGATCGGGGTCGGCATAGAGAGTACCGCAATTACAAAGATATTCAGTAGTAGTAGCAGCCCAATGATATTAAAAGCCAGCAATAATTTCGGTGCCCATTTTTTAGAAAGGATCATGGCAACGGGCACGGCCAGCAAGCCACTCAGTCCATCAAAATTACTTCCTTCAAAAGTCATCTGTATGGGCAGGAGGTTCAGCATGAAGGCTTTCCATAGCAATATTTCTACCAGTATCCGGAATGCCTGCATGGCTACCAGCCAATGTGGCGGGATCGCCAATAACAGTTCTCCGGCAGTTTTGCTAAAAGCAATTCGCGTAAAAACCAACGCTGGTAACAGAATCACCCACAAGGGTCTGGGAGGCAGTTGGGAGAAATCGGAGAAGAAACCGTTGAGCGAAAGCGATCCCACCAGCAGTAACCATATGGCTACTACAATATAGGTGTTGATGATAATTTTTTTCTGCCGTAATGGATCAATGGTTGTTTTGCCTAAGGCAAGCTGCAGACCCCGCATGACTACCACCAGGCAGATCAGCGACAAAGTAGACAGCAACACAGCAGGTAATAATTTCGGCTCCATACTTTCCATTTAACACAGGAATGGGCGCAAAACTATCTTACCGGGAAAAGGGTAACAAGCGATTTTGGATAAATGGCATTCTTAAGCCTCTGTTGCGGTGTTATTCTCGTGATGCTGTAACCACCCAAACAGTTGTGCAGTAACGGAACTGGCTGTGTAAGGTGCAAACTGAATCTCGTTCAGCTGTCTGATGGGTATTACACGTTTGGTAGAACTGCTGATAAAAGCTTCTTTGGCAGAGCGGATCTCTTCGATCGAAATATCTTTTTCAATCACATGCATTCCCTTTGCTTTTGCCACATGCAGGATCTGTTTGCGGGTAACACCGTGCAGAATATGATTAGCGGGTGTAAGCAATGTCTGTTCATCGGCCACCAGGAAAAAATTAGACCGGGGAAATTCTGATACGATACCGTTATAGTGATACAACACATCATCTGCCCCTTGTTCTTTTACCCAGGGTTGTAACCAGATGGCCATGAGGTAGTCCGTTGTTTTCACATGCGGCATCTGCCGCTGGTGTGCATAGGTAACTACTTTGTATCCGGGAAGCAGTAACTGATCGGGTGGTGGCGTTAAGGGCACTTGTACGATTACCAGGTTGGGTTCTGTGATCTGGTAACCATCCGGCGAACTGCCACCAGACAACATGATCCGGATACCGGAATAGGGCAGGCGATTCTCACTGATCAGCTGCTTTATGATCTGCAATAATGCTTCTTTGTTTTGTTTTACCGGCAAATGCATTGCTGCGGCAGAATAAAAAAAACGGCTAAGGTGATCGTTTACATACAAAGGTCTTTCTCCCGCCACGCGTAAAAAATCAAAAATACCATAGCCCCGCTGGTAACCCAGATCGTTCACAGGAATTGATGCCTCTTCCAATGAAGTGAACCGGTTATTGTTGTAGCAGATCAGATGACTCATAATGTAATCCGGTTATATTTTTTAAGAATAGCGATCACTCTATCTACGGGCAAAGCCTCTGCCGTATGCCCGTCTATTCCTTTGGCAGTAGTAGCTGCAAACAAAGAATTGATGATCGCTTCTTCCGTTGCCTCAATCGCAGCCATGAACAAAGGCGAAACGGCATCGTTGGTTAACAGGCTAAGGCTTTGTTTTTTCTCTCTATTGTTATGTGGTACCCGCAGCGTACTATCGGTGGAGAAAGCGATCACATAATCGCCACTACCGTTATGTGCAATGCCGCCGGTTTTGGCCAGTCCCATAAAAGCCCTTTTAGCCAACCGGCCCAGGTTGCGGCTATCCAGCGGTGCATCGGTTGCCACTACGATCATACAGGAACCATCTTCTTTTTTCATTAGCTGGTCGCGCAGATAATACTTATTCAATTCTTCACCCACCGGCACTCCATCTATCTGTAATACCCCACCAAAATTGGTCTGCACCAATACCCCCACCGTATAACCACCCATCGTCTCCGGCAGTTTACGCGAAGCCGTTCCGATACCCCCTTTAAACTGAAAACAAACCGTACCCGTACCTGCCCCTACCGATCCTTCTGCCACGGCGCCACTATCAGCCTGCTCAATGGCCCGCAGCACATCTGCTTTCTGCACATGTCTGCCGCGGATATCGTTCAGGTAACTGTCATTGGTTTCTCCTACCACCGCATTCACAGAAAAAACCTGCTCATTGCCTTTTTGCTGCAGGGTATAATCGATCACCGCTTCCATAGCTGTGGCTACGCCCAGTGTATTGGTTAATATGACCGGACTCTCCAATGTACCCAGTTCCATTACCTGTGTGCTGCCGGCCAGTTTACCAAAGCCATTGCCCACAAATATCGCCGCCGGAACTTTTTGCTGAAAAATATTACCCGCAAAAGGCAGGATGGCCGTTACACCAGTACGTATATTCTCTCCCTTATGCAAAGTAGCATGCCCCACTTTCACACCATACACATCTGTAATCGCATTCAGTTTCCCTGTTGGCAATACTCCAATAGAAATACCCAGCTCACGGGGTCTGGTGGATTGGGAGAAGGCGGGGAAGGAAGAGAGGAGGGTTAAAAAGATGAGTACAGATCGGTTCATAACTGTGGGCGAAAGGGTGATATGTGAGAATTAGTAATTAGTAATTAGTAGTTAGTAATATCTTTCTCTCCCGCAACTATTAACTAGTAATTATTAACTACTAACTATTAATTACTAATTACTAACTGCCTTCTTACTATTCCTCCCCACCGCATAATGCGGTTTTAATTCTTTGTAGATCTTACCTAATAATTCATTGCCCGATTCGGAAGCATTTTTGGAGTTCTGGAAATAGGCCCGGGTCTGTTTCATGATCTCGTTGCCGATGACCAGTTTGGCGTCTTCGAGTTTGGTTTTTACCGATTCCAGTTCCTCTATCAGTTCTGTGTATTGAGCATAGAGGTGAACATAATTATTACACTCCATCACATCCACAAAAGAGGGAACGGTGTTGGGGTTTTTGCGCATAAACTGAACGGCTTTCTCCACAAACTCGTGCCGTTTGGTGTTCAGTTTGAACATGCTTCGTCTTTCGCTGGGCTTCAGCTTAATATTATTGGGAACCATATTGCGCACTGCCGCAATATTCTGCTTGATCGACATCAGCTCACTGGCAACAAAACTTCTGAAGGAGGCCATGGTAAAAAGATTTATGCTATAACGCTGTTTCAAAATAGAAAATTGCTTATTCCAAATATTTTTCCCTGAAGGTGAGTCGTAAGACGTGAATCGTCAGTCGTGAGTAAAAACCCCTTCCTACTCACGACTGACGACTCACGATTCACGATATTCATTTTCTTCCTATCTTGTAAATCAGACTAATTGCTGCCACATGAGAGTATTATGGAGCCTCTATCTCCGTATAACAGGATGGACCCTTCGCGGTTCTTTTCCGTATCACCTGCCTAAATGTGTGGTGATCGTGGGTCCGCACACCAGTGCCTGGGATTTTGTGATCGGCCTGGCTTTCCGCAGCAAACTGCATCTAGAACACCTCAAATATCTGGGCAAGGATTCCCTCTTTAAAGGCCGTTTTGGTTTTTTCTTCCGCAAACTGGGAGGTGTGCCGGTAGACCGTTTCAGCCAGCACAATATGGTAGACCAGGTGGTAGCTCGGTTTAACAGCCAGGATCAATTTGTACTGGCCCTCTCGCCGGAAGGCACCCGCAAAAAAGTGGATCGGCTGCGTACCGGTTTTTATCATATCGCCAAAAAAGCCGGTGTACCTATCGTTATGGTAGGAATGGATTTTAGCCGGAAAGAGGGCATTATAGCAGCGCCCTTCATGCCTTCGGATGATGAAGCCGCCGATTTCAGAAAGATCCATTCTTTTTTTGCGCCCATTCAGGGAAAGATCCCGGAACAGGGCATGTCTCACTTATTATCTCCCCAACTTTAACCCATACTGTATGACTGTATCATTACCTACCATGCTGGATAAGTTCTGCGAGTTTGAGCAAACCCGCGCCAACAAATTATTCCTCGCCGAACCGGTACGGGGCGAGTACCAGAAATTTACCTGGCAGGAAGCCGGCAGCCAGGTGCGGAGAATGGCCGCTGCCCTGCAAGAAATGGGACTGGGTAAGGATGATAAAGTAGCCATCCTCAGTAAGAACTGTGCCCACTGGATTCTGGCCGATCTCGCTATTGCGATGGCAGGCTGTATCTCCGTGCCGCTATATCCCAATATCACACCCGATGCATTGCGCGAGATCATCGTTCACAGCGAAAGCAAAGCCATCTTTATCGGCAAACTGGACAACCCCGCAGAACTGCGTACAGGTGTACCGGATGAACTGATCCAGATCAGTTTTCCCTTTTACCCCAATGCGGGAATATTGAACTGGAACGAATTGATTGCCGATAAAAAAGGAGTAGAAGGCAAACCGGAGCTGGACCCACATGCACTGGCCTGTATTGTATATACTTCCGGCACTACCGGACAGCCCAAAGGGGTGATGCATACCTATTATGCCATTGCATTTGCCGTAGATGCTTTTCTCATCAGTTATCCCGATCTCAAAGAAGAGATCTTTTTTTCCTACCTCCCGCTCTGTCATGTGGCAGAACGTATGCTGGTAGAATGTGGCGCTATTTTTACCGGCAGTACCGTGTATTTTGTAGAGTCGATGGATACTTTTGCCAAAAACCTCGCCGATACCAAACCCACCGTATTTCTGGCCGTACCCCGTATCTGGGAAAAGCTGCAGGAAGGCATCCTGAAAAAAATGCCCCAGCAGAAATTAGACCGTTTATTATCCATACCCATTATTTCCAGCATCATTAAAAAAGCGATCCAGAAAAAACTGGGTCTGGCCAATGCCCGATTTGTCTTTACCGGCGCATCCCCCATTAACCCGGGTTTACTTCGCTGGTTTGCCAAACTGGGTATCATTATCCAGGAAGCTTATGGCATGACGGAAAATGTGGCCCTTTCACACTCCAACCGTAAGGGTGCCGTAAAATTCGGCACCGTAGGCCAGGCTTATCAGGGGGTAGAAGTGAGATTGGGTAAAGACAATGAAGTGCAGGTGAAAAGTCCGGCCAGTATGCTGGGCTACTACAAAGAGCCGGGGTTAACTGCCGAGTGTTTTGAAGATGGTTTCCTACGCACCGGCGATGAAGGATCGATCGACAGCGAAGGGTATCTCACCATTACCGGCCGTATCAAAGACCAGTTTAAAACCAGTAAGGGAAAATACATTATGCCCGCACCGGTAGAAAGTAAACTGTTGCAAACCCCGGAACTGGCACAGGTTTGTGTGGTAGGTTCGGGTATGCCCAGTGCCATGGCACTCTGTACCCTGTCTGAAACTGCCAGAAATCATGCGATAGAAAATATTCAGGAAACCCTGCAGCAGGCATTACAGGCCGTAAACAAAAGCCTGGAACACCACGAACAGCTGTCCAAATTAATTGTACTGTCCGAAGAATGGACCATCCAGAATGGACTGCTCACCCCCACCCTCAAGATCAAACGGAAAATGGTGGATGCCTGTTTCGGAGAACAATACGGAAACTGGAGCAAAGCCCCGGATACCGTCATTTTTGCCTGACCCTACCATACCGTGCCTTTGCCTGTTTTTTGTTGAAAACTTGCCCCGCGGTCATCCGTCATTAGTAATTAATTTTGGGATAACTGCTTTACGCACAATTTACTGTCCTGTAGTAGCGTTACTTAAGGGCAATTTTTATCACCACCAATTGAATGAACATGAAATCAAAAATCTACTTATTGATCGCCATGGGATCCCTGGCCATCTTTTCCTGCGTGAGTCCTAAGAAACTCGAAGAAGAAAAAGCCAAGTACACGGAACTCAGTGGTAATTACCTCGCTTTGCAGGCCAAATACCGCGACCTCCAGGATGAACTGAAGCGTTGCCAGAACGAATCAACCGCCAAGATCTCTGATCTGAACACCCGCAAAGCGGCCCTGGAATCACAGATCGAAGACATGACCAAACAGATCGACTACCTGAAACAGAACAATAATACTGTTCTGAGCCAGTTAAAAGACCTTTCTGTAGTTACGGGTGCCCAGGCAGAAAGTATTAAAAAATCGCTCGATAATATCGGTGCAAAAGATATTTACATCAAAGACCTCCAAGGCTCTATCGCCCGCAAAGATTCGCTGAACATGGCCCTGGTGATGAACCTGAAAGGTGCTATTGGTAACCTGGATGATAAAGACATCAATATCAAAGTGGATAAAGGTGTTGTGTATGTAGACATCTCCGACAAACTGCTGTTCAAAAGCGGCAGTTACGATGTAACCGACCGTGCCAAAGAAGTACTGGGCAAAGTAGCCAAAGTATTGAACGCACAACCCGATATTGAATTCCAGGTAGAAGGACATACCGATTCTTTACCGATAAAAAGTGCCGGTATCATGGATAACTGGGACCTTAGTGTGAAACGTGCCACTACCGTGGTTCGGATCTTACAAGACACTTACGGTCTGGATCCTAAACGCATGACCGCCGCTGGCCGCAGCCAATACGTACCGCTGGCCGATAATGGTACCGCCGAAGGCCGTGCCGCCAACCGCAGAACACGTATCGTGATCCTGCCTCAGTTGGATCAATTCTTCAAATTACTGGAGACCAAGAAATAATTATCTCTACCAATACTGATAAAAGAAGCTGTCCGAAAAGACAGCTTCTTTTTTATACAACAGATCCTGTGCTGCCATAGCCACACACAAAAAAGGGCAAACGAAATTCGTCTGCCCTTTTCTTTTTACCAGCCTAGCTTATTATTTACCTGCCGCCTTCCACGCTTCCAGAATTTCTTCTGTATGGTTCTTGCTTTCAGGTTTGTCGATGATTTTCACAATCTTTCCTTCTTCATCTATCAGAAAAGTGGTTCGGGTAGTGCCCATGTACGTGCGGCCCATGAATTTCTTCTCACCCCATAAATTGTACTTGTCTACGATCTTTTTGTCTTCATCAGCCACCAGCGGAAAAGGCAGGTCATGTTTTTCCACAAATTTTTTATGACTTTTCACGTCGTCAACACTTACACCTACTATTTGGTATCCCTTTTTCTTCAGCAGGGCAAAATTATCGCGCAGGTTACATGCCTGTATGGTACAGGTGGGGGTATCGTCTTTGGGATAGAAATACAGGATCACTTTTTTTCCTTTGAAATCGGCCAGTGAAATAGCGTTCCCGTTCTGGTCCAATGCCTTGAATGCGGGTGCTTTACTGCCTTCTTTTAATACAGCCATATTATTATTTTATGTAAATCAATTTGTAATAATAACGCTATTTGGGCTGTTTTGTTCCTGTTTGGCCATTTCAGTGCAAAAAATAACAGCATCATTGCCTATGCAGCCTTACATTTGCACAATTTATTTTTAAGCAACCATGCCCAAAGACAATTCCATCAAATCCGTTCTGATCATCGGTTCCGGCCCCATTATTATCGGCCAGGCCTGCGAGTTTGACTATTCCGGTTCCCAGGCTGCCCGCAGTTTGCGCGAAGAGGGTATCAAAGTAATCCTCATCAACAGTAACCCGGCCACCATTATGACCGACCCCATGATGGCCGACAGGGTTTACCTGCTGCCACTTACTGTTGAAAGTATTGAACAGATCCTGGAAGAGAACCAGATAGATGCCGTATTACCCACCATGGGTGGCCAGACAGCCCTGAACCTTTGTAAAGAAGCCGAGGAACTGGGCGTTTGGGAGAAATATAATTGCCGTTTGATTGGGGTAGACGTTGCCGCCATCGACACTGCCGAAGACCGTGAGAAATTTCGCCAGCTGATGGTGAAGATCGGGGTAGCCGTGGCACCCAGCCGTGTGGCCAACAGTTTTCTGGAAGGAAAAGAATTTGCACAAGAGATTGGTTTTCCATTAGTTATACGCCCTTCTTTTACCCTCGGGGGTACCGGAGGCGGTTTTGTACATTCCAAAGATGATCTGGATGCGGCTCTGGACAGAGGTCTGAAAGCTTCTCCCATCCATGAGGTACTGGTAGAAAAAGCCGTACTGGGCTGGAAAGAATTTGAGTTGGAACTGCTGCGCGACCAGAACGACAATGTGGTGATCATCTGTACGGTGGAGAATCTAGACCCGATGGGTGTGCATACAGGAGATTCTATTACTGTGGCACCAGCCATGACCCTGAGCGATACCTCGTTCCAGGATATGCGAAACAAAGCCATCCTGATGATGCGTTCTCTCGGTAATTTCTCCGGTGGTTGTAACGTACAGTTTGCGCAGAACCCTGAAACAGAAGAACTGATCGCGGTAGAGATCAACCCCCGCGTAAGCCGTTCTTCGGCGCTTGCTTCTAAAGCAACCGGTTACCCCATCGCTAAGATCGCCGCCAAACTGGCCATCGGTTATTCGCTGGATGAGCTGAAGAACCAGATCACCAAAACCACTTCGGCTTATTTTGAGCCGGCACTGGATTATGTGATTGTAAAAGTACCCCGCTGGAACTTCGATAAGTTCAAAGGCGCCAACGATACCCTGGGACTGCAGATGAAAAGTGTGGGTGAGGTAATGGCCATCGGCAGAAGTTTTACCGAAGCTATCCAGAAAGCCTGTCAGAGCCTGGAGAACGAAGCCATTGGTCTGGGTTACTACGGCAAAAGCCTGATGAAGAGTGAGGAACTGGTAGAATATATCAAAACCCCGAAATGGGACCGCATTTTCCGTATCAAGGATGCACTGATGCAGGGTTCTACCGTTAAATCCATTGCACAGGCCACCCGGATAGACCGTTGGTTTATTTACCAGATACAGCAGTTATGTACCATTGAAAAAGAAATGGCAAAGTATTCATTGGATACTTTACCTACCGATCTGCTGAAAGAAGCCAAGAAAAACGGTTTCGGCGATGCCCAGATTGCCCGCATTCTGCATGGCGATTGTTCCGATGAACAGGTATACCAAAAAAGAAAATCGCTCGGCATTACCCGTGTATACAAAATGGTAGATACCTGTGCCGCTGAATTCGAGGCCAAAACCCCTTATTTCTACAGCACTTTCGAAGGATAAAAACTTTGTGAATGGGCAATGGTGAATACCCATTGCCTATTGCCCATTCACCATTCACCATTGCCTACTTTTCCTTTACTTTGCACCACTAATAAAATCACTGTATGAAACTGAAAGACATCCAGGTACTGAACGAAAAAGAAACCCGTGGCGGTTTTGGCGAGGGCATGTATGAAATAGGCAAGGAGAATGAGAATGTGGTAGTATTAACTGCTGACCTCGCCGGTTCTTTAAAACTCGGACCTTTTATCAAAGATTTTCCCAACCGTTTTGTACAGGTAGGTATTGCAGAAGCCAATATGATCGGCATTGCTGCCGGTATGACCATTGGCGGTAAAATTCCTTATACCACTACTTTCGCCAACTTCAGCACGGGTCGTGTGTACGATCAGATCCGCCAGAGTGTGGCATACAGCGATAAGAATGTAAAGATCTGCGCCTCTCACGCCGGTTTAACCCTGGGCGAAGATGGAGCCACTCACCAGATCCTGGAAGATATCGGGCTGATGAAAATGCTGCCCGGTATGACCGTGATCGTACCCTGCGATTTTAACCAGACCAAAGCCGCTACCAAAGCCATTGCCGCACACCATGGCCCGGTATACTTACGTTTCGGTCGCCCCAAATGGCCCAATTTTACCAAAGAAGATGGTAGTGATTTTGTGATCGGCAAAGCACAGCAACTGAGCGAAGGAACCGATGTAACCATTTTTGCCTGCGGACACATGGTATGGAAAGCCATTGAAGCCGGAAGAATTTTAGAAGATAAAGGAATCAGCGTAGAACTGATTAACCTGCATACCATCAAACCACTGGACGAAGCAGCGATCATTGCTTCTCTTTCTAAAACCAAATGTGCCGTAACCGTAGAAGAACATAATATCATTGGCGGTATGGGCGATGCAGTGGCACAGGTGGCAGCGAGACATATTCCTGTTCCTATCGAATACATCGGCACCAACGATACTTTTGGTGAAAGTGGAAAACCTACGGAGCTGTTAACGAAGTATGGTCTGGATACACCGTTCATCGTAGCCGCTGCGGAGAAAGTGATGGCGCGAAAAAAATAAATTGTATCACGAAGTGTTTTATAATGACCGTAGCTGAAAAGCTGCGGTTTTTTTATGGCATTGAGCGAGAGAAAGCGAATCTTCTTTGACTTCTTTTCTTCGTTCTTCTTCTATTGAAATCTAACGCTACCAAAGCAACCCTATACCACCAGCCTCAGCTAACAAAACAATGTATTCTCTACTTTAGTATCTTAGTTCAACACTGAATAACTGAACCCCACCTGCAAACACCCGCCATATGAACACAATCAGGATCTCGAGTGCCCAATTCGAACATAAAAATGCAGATAAACAGTACAACCTGTCTGTAATCGAAAAACTGACACAGAAAGCAGCAGCAGAAGGTTCACAGGTAATTGCCTTTCATGAGTGTTCAATTACGGGCTATACTTTTGCCAGGCATTTATCAAAAGAACAGATGCTAGCCATTGCAGAGTTGGTTCCTGATGGTGAAAGCATTCATCGGCTTACTACCATCGCCAGGGAAAATAAGATGGTGGTGCTGGCAGGACTTTTTGAAAAAGACAGTCAGGATAATTTATACAAAACCTATGTATGTGTAGACAAGAATGGATTGGTGGCTAAATTCAGGAAACTACATCCTTTTATCAACCCACACCTCACAGCCGGTGATAGTTATTGCGTATTTGATTTACTGGGCTGGAAATGTGGTATCCTGATCTGTTATGACAACAATATTATCGAGAATGTGAGAGCCACTAAACTATTGGGGGCCGATATTATTTTCATGCCGCATGTTACCATGTGTACCCCTTCGAGCAGACCCGGGGCTGGTTTTATAGATCCGAAACTGTGGGAAAACCGGGAAGCAGATCCCACATCTCTACGTATGGAATTTGATGGCATGAAGGGAAGGGCCTGGTTGATGAAATGGTTGCCGGCCAGGGCTTACGACAATGCCATTTATGCCATTTTCTCCAACCCCATTGGTATGGATGATGACCAGTTAAAGAACGGATGTTCGATGATCATTGATCCTTTCGGTGATATCATTGCCGAATGCCGGACCTTTGAGAACAGTTTTGTTACCGCCACGCTCATACCCGAAAAAATAACCATGGCCGGCGGAACCCGTTACCTGAAAGCCCGCAGGCCCGATCTGTATCGGGATATCATTGGGCAGGATCACCAACCGGAACAGAAAGTAGTTTGGTTACATACGGAAGAAAAAAAATAAGCTCATTGTTGCAATACAGAAACTTTTTTTCAATAAGAGAGCAACGAAGGAAAAGAGAAAAGAAGGGTGAATCTTTTTGCAGCTTCTTTTCTCCGTTCTTTTCTTATTGAAACTCTTCGCAGAACATCTGCTATATTTGGCATCACTCAATTCATTAAGATGATCCAGACTGAACGTCTTCGCTTGCTTCCCCTTACCAATGATCAGTTACAAAAATACCTGCGCGCAGATCATTCGCTGGAGGAAACACTAGCGCTTACCCCCATAGAGCTGGTGATTGCCCCCGAACTGAAAGAAGCCATTGAACAGGCTTTTCTTCCGAACACAGCTAACCCGGAAAAAAATTACCTGTTCTGTACCCTCTGGACCATCATACTGAAAGCAGAAAACCGCATGGTAGCTGATCTCTGCATTGTAGACGAGCCCAATGAACAGGGCGAGATCGAAATCGGTTACGGTACTTATCAGGAACACCAGGGCAAAGGCTATATGACAGAAGCCGTGAGCGGCATCATTCAATGGGCCAAACAACAACCGGCTGTAAAAGCCATTGTAGCGGGTACCGATAAAACAAATATCGCTTCCTATACCATCCTGCAGAAAAACGGTTTTGTTCAATCAGGAGAAACAGAAACAGGTTTTACCTGGCGGCTGGCCATCAACTGATGCACCGCTGAAACAGGTTAGTCATCTGCGATCTCACAAAAAATATCCGACAGCTCCACCGGTTTACTGAAGAAGGGTGAATGACTGGTAGCCATACGGTATACTTTTTTACAGGGTGTTTCCGTATACATGGTTCGCTGGATAAAAGGAGTTACGGCCCTATCTTCGGTGCATTCGATATAGTAACGCGGTACAGTTCCAAAATTCTCTTCCGTTAGCTGTAAGGGTGTTATGCCAGAGATCACCGGCTCATGGCTCAACAACAATTTAGCCAGCTCCGTAATGTTTTCATCACAATCGTGGTATAATCCTTCCCGGTATATTTCGGGTTCTAAGGTAGAAGATCCGGTTGCTTCGTGCAGGGTTACATAGGGTTTTAATACACCTTCTGTATCCTGTACAGAATATTCTCTTTGTGTTTTACCATTGGGCACGAGATAAGCCGCGAGGTAAATTAATTTTTCGATTTTCTCCGGTCGGTATTCTGCCACCTGCGAAATCATGATCCCGTTTTTACTATGTCCTACCAGGATCAGTTTCCCTTCGATCTGATCTATCAGGCTGCAGATTTTATCTACACCCGTTTGCAGCGTTACTTCCTCTATCGGCGTTTTATCCCGGCCCATACCCGGCAGATCAATGGCCAATACTTTGTGTCCCCTTTTTTCCAGAACAGGAGCCACCCTATGCCAGTTCCAGGCGCTATGCCAGGAACCATGCACCAAAATGAATGTTTTCATGTGAATTGATTTGTACGGCAAAGTTGCTACAACAGCCCATTAGCTACAACCCGATACTTGCTTTCTTCAGTGATTGATCCTGGCAGCTTCCCATCCGATGATGGCCGTTTTACGATTGAGGCCCCACATATAACCACCCAGTGCCCCGCTGGCTTGTATCACCCGGTGACAGGGAATCAGAAAAGCAACGGGATTGCTTCCGATAGCAGTACCTACCGCTCTGGAAGCTTTGGGTTTCTGTATTTTTTCTGCGATGCTTCCATACGTGGTCAGCTGTCCCTCCGGAATCTGCAACAGCGTTTCCCACACTTTCAGCTGAAAATCGGTTCCCTTTACATGCAGTTTGATCTGGTCTGGCTTTTTCCAGTCCTGCGTAAATATGTACAAAGCATTCTGCTGAATCATATCCGTGATCTGTCTGAAAGCAGCACGGGGAAATTCTGCCTGCAATAATTGAAAAGCGGCCCTTTCTTCCTCCGCAAATGCCATATAACAAATGCCTCTGTGTGTAGATGCCACAATGATATTTCCGAATGGCGTTTCTGCATAACTGTAGTTCACGGAAAGATTTTCACCGCCGTTTTTAAACTCGCCCGGCGTCATGCCTTCTATTTTCACAAACAGATCGTGCAGGCGGCCGGTGCCCGATAGTCCGGTATCGTATGCCGCATCAAATACCGTAGCTTCCTGTTTGCGGAGAATATTTTTGGCATAAGCTACGCTGGTATATTGTAAAAATTTCTTTGGACTAACACCCGCCCATTCTTTGAACAGTCGTTGAAAATGAAAAGGACTCAGGTGTACTTTGGCAGCCACTTCATCCAGATCGGGCTGTGATTGAAAGTTCTGACGGATATATCGGATGGCTTCTTCGATCCTGGTATAATTAAGCTGTTGCTGGCTGTTCATGGTAGCTGGTTTGTACAGCAAAACTAGCTGACAAGCGGTTTTTCCAAAACCCGGAACTTGCTTTATTTGCTCTCATCGGTAAATGATTGCTGCGGGAACCGGGTGGTTTAAAACGAAAGTCTGATCTTTTTTACAGGTAAACCCTGCCATCAGGGTGCTAACCGCAGCATCTGCCATTTGTTCCCTAACTGGTGTACATATTTCACCCGATCGTGCAGACGGCTGCTGCGGCCCTGCCAGAATTCGATATTGGCTGGTTTCACTACATAACCTCCCCAATGTTCGGGACGAGGTATAACACCATCGTTGAATTTTTTCTCCAGTTCTTTTACATTGCTTTCTATCACTTCGCGGTTATCAATTACCTTACTCTGCGGCGATGCCCAGGCACCGATACGGCTGCCGGCCGGCCGTGATTGAAAATATTCTTCGCTCTCTTTTTCCGGAATCCTTTCTACCATCCCTTCAATACGCACCTGCCGCTCCAGTTCTTTCCAGAAAAACACAAGCGAAGCTCGCGGATTCTGCTCCATCTCTCGTCCCTTATGGCTATGGTAATTGGTGAAAAAGATAAAACCGCGCTCATCAAACCCTTTCAGCAATACAATTCTGGCAGAGGGTAAACCGCCCAAGGTGGCCGTGGCCAGGGTCATGGCATTCACTTCATCAATCTCACTCCTGATCGCATCGTCCCACCAACGGGCAAACTGCTCCATGGGATTATCCGCCATATCGGCTTCGTTCAGGGCATGCATCATATAATCTCTCCGGATATCAGCAATAGATTTACTCATCATCTTTGATTAAGGATACAAAGGTAACAAGTGAAAGCAGGAGTTGGTATGATAAAAATCAGGCGGGGGAAGTAAAAATTAAAAAGTCAAAAGTCAAAAAAAGAACGAATGCCCCATTTTCAACTTTTGACTTTTAACTATTAACTTTTAACTTATTCAGTGATCTCAATATGCTTCACCCTGTGTGTTCCGGAAATAAAGCTATACACCGCAGGAATCACCAGTAACGTAAGTACCAGCGAGAACAGAATACCACCCACTACCACAATACCCAATGGTACACGGCTGGTAGCTGCGGCACCAAGGCTCAATGCAATAGGTAATGCTCCCAGTGAAGTAGCCAGACTGGTCATAAGAATAGGACGTAATCGTTGCGTAGCAGCTTCTACCACGGCCTCCCGTTTGTGCAGACCGAATTTTCGTTTCTGGTTGGCAAACTCTACAATCAGGATCCCGTTTTTCGTTACCAGACCAATCAGCATAATCATACCGATCTCCGAGAAAATGTTCAGGGTCTGATCAAATACATACAAACTCAGCAAGGCACCGGCCAATGCCAGGGGTACGGTTAACATGATGATCAATGGATCGAGGAAACTTTCGAACTGTGCGGCCAGTACCAGGTAAATCAGTAACAGCGCCAGCACAAAAGCAAATACGATATTGGAAGAACTCTCCGCATAATCCCTGGAAGGACCATTGAGTGAGGTCTGATAGGATTCGTCAAGCAGTTTGTTACCAATGGCATTCATGGCATTGATACCATCGCCGATGGTCTTACCCTCGGCCAATGAGGCAGAAATGGTAGCCGCTTTGTAACGGTTAAAGTGATACAGGGTGGCCGGATTACTGCTTTCGTCTATTTTCACCACCGCATCCAGGGGTATATAATCACCGCGGTTATTTCTTACATAGAGGTTATTGATATCGTTCGGGTTATTACGGTCATCCCGCTCCACTTGTGCAATGACGGAATACTGGAATCCATTCATGATAAAATAAGCCAGTCTTCCACCACTGAAAGCAGACTGCATAGTAGCCACTACATCTGCTGTAGATAAACCAAGGTCTTTGGCTTTCATCCTGTCGATGGTTAATTGTACTTCCGGTTTATTGAACTTGATGTTCACATCCACATTGGCAAAAGTTTTATCCTTTCTGGCTTCGTCCAGAAATTTAGGGATCACGGCTTTCAGTTTGGCCAGGTCCTGGTTCTGTAAAATGAACTGAACGGGTAAAGAACCTCTAGATGCAAATCCCACAGAAATGGTCTGCTCCTGAATCGCAAAAACCCTTACTTCATTAAAGCGGCCCAGTTTTTTCTGCAGGTCGATGGCGATCTCGTTCTGGCTTCTTTTTCTTTTATCCGGCGTTACCAGTGCTACCCTGGGTGATGCCGAGTTAGCAGCGCCTCCCGGACCGAACCCACCGGGGGTACGGGCCTGTACAAAATCATTCTCCGGAACAGAATCGATCAGGAAATTGGAAATATTATCCGAGATCCGCTGCATCGAGTTATAACTGGTTCCTTCTGGGGCTGTTACCGTTAAACGGATACTGCTTCTGTCTTCCATTGGGGCAATTTCGCTTTGCAGGTTACCCATTACTAAAACAATAATACCCACACAGGCCAACACAATTACCCATGCCATCCAGCGAACATTCATGAAGGCTGTCAGTAAGCGTTTATAACCGCTTTCCATTCCTACAAAGAAAGGCTCTGTTTTTTTGTAGAACCAGCCTTCGTGTGCATTTTTGGAGCTTAGGTATACATTCAATACAGGCGTGATGGTGAGCGATACAAAGGCCGAGATCAATACCGCTACCGCCAGGGTTACACCAAACTCGCGGAACAATCTTCCCACAAAACCTTCGAGGAAAATTACCGGAAGGAATACAACAGCCAGTGTGATAGAAGTAGAAATAACCGCAAAAAAGATCTCTTTACTTCCTTCCAGTGCCGCTTTGCGGATGGGGAGACCCTCTTCCAGTTTCCGGAAGATATTTTCCGTGACCACAATACCATCATCTACCACCAATCCCGTTGCCAGTACAATACCCAGCAAAGTGAGGATATTGATGGAGAAGCCGGCGATATACATGATGAAGAAAGTAGCGATCAGCGAGATAGGAATATCGATCAGCGGACGCAATGCGATGAGCCAGTTGCGGAAGAACAGGAAGATCACCAATACCACCAGACTGAAGGAGATGATCAGTGTTTCTTTTACCTCTTCCAGCGATTTGCGGATATTAATGGTGTTATCCAGTATCACTTTCAGTTCGATATCCGATTTATTGGATTTTTTGATCTGGTCAAGCCGCTTATTGAACTCATCCGCAATCTGTACGTTATTGGCACCGGGCTGTGGCACAATGGCCAAACCAACGGCATTTACCCCATTCAGTTTCCAGGATTGCTCCAGTTGCTCGGGGGCCAGTTCTATTTTTGACACATCTCCCAATCGCACAATGCCATTGGCGTCTTCACGGATAATAAGATCGCGGAACTGTTGTTCGTTACGCAATCTTCCCAATGGACGGATAATGAGTTCTGTGCTGTTTCCATAAATCTTACCCGGAGGCAGTTCAATGTTTTCTGTATTGATGGCCGTTCGGATATCTGTGAAAGCCACATTATGGGCGCTCATTCTGTCGGGGTTGAGCCAGATCCGCATAGCGTATCTTTTTTGCCCGAAAATATTGACACCACTTACATCTTTGATGGTTTGTAATTGCTGTTGCAATACATTCTCTGCATAATCACTCAACTCCATCAGACTTTTGGTACGGCTCTGCACCGCCAGTACCATGATAAAATCACCACTCGCATCCGCTTTGGAAACAATGGGTGGAGCATCAATATCCTGCGGTAAACTTCTTTGGGCCTGTCCTACTTTATCCCGCACATCACTGGCGGCCGCTTCCAGATCAACCCCCAGATTAAACTCAACCGAAATATTACTAAAGCCCAATGAGCTGGAAGAAGAAATTGAACGAATGCCCGGAATACCATTCACCTGTTTCTCCAGAGGTTCGGTGATCTGGCTTTCAATGATATCCGCATTGGCACCGGTATAACTGGTACTGATCGAAATAATGGGCGGATCAATGGCCGGGTAATCACGTACTGCCAGAAAACTGAACCCCACTAATCCAAACAGGATGATCAGCAGGTTCATGACCGTAGCCAGTACCGGCCGCTTTAACGATAATTCGGAAATATTCATAGCTGTGTGGCTGTTCTGTTTTGAGAGATCATTGAATCAGGATCAGAAATGCGCAATGTTGCGGTTTGCTTTAATTAACTAACTGTTCCAGTTGCTTAACGCTTTTTACTTTCAGCGTTGATTTGGGTCTGGCAAACAACAAACCGGTTACTACCACAGAATCTCCCGGTTCAATTCCTTTCAAAACTTCCACCGTAGATGCCTGCCTGTTTCCTGTTTCGATATTTACAAAAGAGGCTTTACCATCTTTCACCAGTACCACCTGTTTGTTCTTATCATCCGGAATAATCGCATTGGATGGAATCAGGATAGTTTTCTGTTCGCGGTTGGCCGACAGGAACACTTTTACATACGCTCCGGGATTCACTTGGTTATCCTCCAGCATGGCCCTGACTTTCAGGTTACGGGTAGCCTGGTTTACCTGTGGTTCAATAGCCACTACCGTTGCTTTTTTGATCGTTTTGTTGGTGGCATCTATCTGCACATCCACCGAATCCCCTTTATGAATCATCTTCCCATACTCTTCCGGCAAAGTGAAATCGATCTTGATCTTATCCACCTGCTGAATGGTAGCAATAATCGTAGCAGCAGTAACATAAGCCCCCGGACTCACCTGGCGCAAACCTACCACACCGCTGAAAGGTGCTTTAATGATGGTTTTATCTATCAGCGACTGGGTATAGGCCATATCAGCCTTATAGCTGTTCACTGCATTCTGGGCCAGATCATACTCCGACTGGTTAACACCGTTAATGGCTACCAGTTTACGCAGGCGGTCCTCTGTTTTAACCGCCATCTCCAGTAATATCTTGGTTTTATTCAGCTGCGCCTGCAGGTCGGCATCGTTTACACGGGCCACTAGTGTACCCTGCTGAATACGGGATCCTTCCGGAACGTTGAGATAAGTGAGTCTGCCACTCACTTCGGGATGCAGCTCAACATACTCATTGGCCACCACGGTTCCATTGGCTTCAACAGCACTGGAAACCGTTTGCGGGGTAGCAATGATCACATCTACCGTTACAGACTGGTTGGAATTGTTTTGTTTTGGAGCGTCCTCTTTTTTACTCTTACAGGCTGTTGCCAGAAATAAACCGAGCGAAAGGATATAGAAATGTCTCAAAGTCGTATAATTTAAGGGCCGTTAAAGGTAAAAACAATTTGTATCTGACTGCAGTTTATCTATGAATGGTTAAGCAGCCAAAATAATTCGGTTGAATCTCTGAAATGATCGGTTTGCAGTGTAAATTCATTACCGGAAGACCTTATTCCATATTGTTGACCCTTATTTGCCTGCCATGTACCTGCTTAGCCGCTCGCATCCTGCCAAAAGAGCATTTATTACCGGTGCCGCCTCTGGCCTGGGAAAAGCTTTCTGTATAGAACTGGCCAAAGACGGCTGGAACCTCGGTATGGCAGATATCAATGTAAAAGAACTGGAAACTGCTGCCACAGAGATCAGCTCTCTTGGCGGGAAAACATGGTTATACCCGCTGGATGTATCTGACAAAGAACAATATGCCAAAGTGGCCCAGGCTTTTCTGGCCGATGCAGGTGGTATTGACCTCTTGTTCAACAATGCCGGCGTAGGCGATGGCGGGGCTTTTGAAGAATACGGACTGGAGAACTACGAATGGATGGTAGGGATTAACCAGATGGGCGTAGTATACGGTTGCCATTATTTTATACCGGCGATGAAAAAACAGCGGTCGGGACATATACTCAACACCGCCAGCGCCGCGGCCATTGGCTGTGCACCCACCATGGGTGCCTATAATATGACCAAAGCTGCCGTAGTAGCCATCAGCGAAACCCTTTATGGCGAGTTGCTGGACCACAATATCCAGGTATCCTGTATCCAACCCACTTATTTCAGAACCAATGTGGTTCAATATGCCCGCGGTGGTGAACTCGTGAAAAAAGCTACCCAGCTGTTCATCGAAAAATCCGGACTGGAAGCCGATACCGTGGCACAGGAAATACTGAACCGTGCAGGAAAAAAAGAACTCTATATCATTCTGCCGGAAGCTGCCAGAAAAATGTGGCTTTTCAAAAGACTGGCTCCTACCTGGTTCAGAAAAAAAGTAAAAGAACAGTTTATGGCGGCCATGAGCAAAGCCATGCGGAGAAAATAACCTTAGCGCAAACCCTCTTATATGACAGCCAACCAGCTATTCAGTCTCGAAGGAAAAGTGGCCCTGATTACCGGCGCCAGCAAAGGCATTGGTGAAGCCATTGCCCGAATGTATGCGGCCTGCGGTGCCAAAGTAGTCATCAACTCGCGCAAACAGGACGAGTTAGACAAAGTGGCCGCAGCTATTACGGCAGCTGGTGGCAGTTGCACCGGTATTGCCGGCAATGCAGGCGAGATCGCAGCCTGCAAAGAACTGGTAGAAAAAACGGTGGCCCTGTATGGAGGCATTGATATTTTAGTAAACAATGCGGCATCCAACCCGGTGTATGGTCCTGTGGTAACCTGCGAAGAATGGGCCTTCGACAAAATCATGAACGTAAATGTGAAAGCACCTTTTGAACTCGGAAAACTGGTATATCCGGTAATGAAAGAACGGGGTGGTGGCAGTGTGATCAATATCAGTTCTATTGCCGGACTCACTCCCGATCCCGGACTGGGCATCTATTCGGTGTCTAAGGCAGCATTGAATATGCTCACCAAAGTAACAGCCAAAGAATGGGGAGCCGATGGCATCCGGGTGAATGCGATTTGTCCGGGACTGATCAAAACCAAATTCTCTGAAGCCCTCTGGCAGAACGAGAAATGGCTGAACCATTTTGTGAAACAATTACCAATAGCCCGCATGGGAACCGTAGAAGAAATTGCTGGTCTGGCCCTCTTCCTCGCTTCCGACGCTTCGGGTTATTGCACGGGAACACTGTTCACAGCAGATGGTGGTATAACTATCTAACCCTCCCTCTGCGCAACCTCCGCCTCTCTGTTCTCTGCGGTGAAAAAAAATGCCGAGCAGCACCCTAACTGATTAAACCTATTGTATGGAATCCGTATTTGCCACCGAACGCCTCAAAGATCTCTTACCCAAAGTAAAAGCCTTTGTAGAAGAAGAGCTGATCCCCCTCGAGAAAGAGCATACCACCCGGCCTTTCAAACAGACCGAAAAAATTCTTGCAGAAAAAAGAGAAAAAGTGAAAGCACTCGGGCTCTGGAATTTGCATCTGCCTACAACAGAAGGTGGTCAGGGTTTAACACTTTGCGAGTTCGGTCAAGTGAGTGAAGTATTATCGCTGGCACCCTATTACGGACAATATACCTTTAATTGTCAGGCACCCGATATCGGCAACACAGAACTCATCAGTAAATTTGCATCGGAAGAAATCAAAAAGCAATTTCTGCATCCCTTACTCGAAGGAAAGATCCGCAGTTGTTTTTCGATGACAGAACCAGAATTTGCCGGCTCCAATCCTACACGTTTAGCCACTACTGCAGTAAGAGAAGGGGATGAATATGTGATCAATGGACACAAATGGTTTACGTCTTCTGCCGATGGAGCTGCTTTTGCAGTAGTAATGGCCGTAACCAACCCCGAAGCCAAACCCCATGAGCGGGCCAGTATGATTATCGTACCCACCGATAATCCGGGTTTTCGGTTCGTACGCAATATTCCCATATTTGGAGAAACGGGTGAGGGCTGGGCAAGTCATGCAGAGATCAATTATATAAACTGCCGTGTATCCGTAACGAACCTGATTGGTCAGGAAGGAATGGGATTCCGCCTGGCACAGGAACGCCTCGGCCCCGGCCGCATTCACCACTGTATGCGCTGGATCGGCATTGCCGAAAAAGCATTTGACCTGATGTGCCAACGCGCTGCTACCCGGGAACTGGAAGAAGGAGTAATGCTGGGAGAAAAACAATTCATCCAGGGCTTTATTGCCGAAAGTCGCGTAGAAATAGATGCCGCCCGTTTACTGGTATTACGCACCGCTTACAATATAGACCAGGTAGGTGCCAAAGCCGTGCGCGACCAGGTATCGGGTATCAAATTTTATGTGGCCAATATGGTATTGAAAGTACTGGACAGATCCATACAGGTGCATGGGGGTATGGGGTTAACCGATGAAACCATGCTGGCCAATCTGTACCAGCACGAACGGGGTGCCCGCATCTGGGATGGGGCCGATGAAGTGCATAAACAAAGTATGGCATTGAATATTTTGAAATCCTATGGGCTGGATATCCGGAAAAAAAGATAAGCAGGCGGTATTAAAAAGGTATTTTTCAACACAGACCTGCCTGCCGGTAGGCAGGGAACAAGGAGCAACAGAGATACACAGAGAAATTATTTTACTATCATGAGTAATACCCCAAGGCCGGAAGCAACACTGGATCTGTCGGCACTAAACAGTTACCTCACACAACAGGGCGTATCGGTTGGTGAAGTAATGAACTGCACCCGTTTTACAAGTGGTTATTCCAATCTGACTTACCTGCTGCAGACAACAGGTAAGGAATATGTATTACGCATGCCCCCGCATGGTGCCAATATCAAATCGGCGCACGATATGGGGCGAGAGTTCCGGGTACTGCAGGCATTGAAACCCCATTACACAAAAGTTCCTACTCCCCTTCTTTATTGCGAATCGGCAGCCATCTTAGGTGAACCTTTTTATATTATGGAAAAACTGGATGGTATTATTCTGCGTGCACACAATGCACCCAAAATGAATATCACTCCCGAAACATTCCGTAATCTCTCGGCCTCACTGATCGATAACCTGGTAGCACTGCATGCACTGGATATCACTACTACCGGCCTCGCAGAACTGGGTAAACCGGATGGGTATGTACAAAGGCAGGTAGAGGGTTGGATCAAAAGATACTATGCAGCCGAAACCGATAAAATTTCTTCCATGGATGCAGTGGCCAACTGGTTACAGCAACAAGAACCGCCTGCACAGGCACCGGCTTTTCTGCACAATGATTACAAGTACGATAATGTGATTCTGAACCCTGCTAATTTTTCAGAAATAGTGGGTGTACTCGATTGGGAAATGGCTACCGTAGGGGATCCGTTGATGGACCTCGGCGCCAGTCTCGCGTATTGGTTCGAAGCGGGCGAGGAAGATGTATTCAAAAGCTATAACCTTACCTGGTTACCCGGCAACTATACCCGCAGGGAAGTGATCGACCATTATGCTGTGAAAAGTGGAAGAGATCTTTCTCATATCGCTTTCTATTATGCTTTCGGCCTCTTCAAAAATGCTGTTATCGCGCAGCAGATCTATCATCGTTGGAAACAGGGCCACAGCAGCGACCCCCGTTTCGGCGCCTTATTACCTATGATACAATTATTGGGGAAAAAAGCAGCAGAGGCTATAGAAAAAGAGGTACTGTAAAAAATCTGTGCCCCTCTGTTCCTCCCTGATCCCTGCCTACCGGCAGGCAGGTCTGTGTTGAAAATTAAAATAGGTGTTGTTGAGTGATTGTTTTTTCAACACAGAGCCTCAGAGGAACAGAGTTGCGCAGAGAAAGCAGTTGGGTTCTCCCAATAGCAGCAATTCGATATTCGACATTCCTTGTTCGACATTCGATATTCTTTACTCCTCCCTCCTCCGCAAAGCCCCTCTCGGCACATTCTTCGACGCTTTATATTGCTCAAAACTCTGCTGGATATAATACCCCAGTTCCAGATCGTTCAGTAGTTGCACCACTTCATAATCGGGCCGGTAGCGAATCATAAATGTATCCAGTTCGGGTGATGTTAGTTTGGTGATCTTGCGAACAAACTGTTTGCTGAAGCGGTTGTTCACATATTTTTCCTGCTCCTGGTCAAGTAGACGTTTTTGCAAACTCAGGATACTCCTGTTTCGTTTTACGCGGAACATATTGATGATCTCATCCAGGTCAAATCCTACCGTTAGTCCGCCGGGATTATAGTTTGGGTTATTGCTTAACCGCAGTCCGGGCTTTTTGAAATCAAAGATTTTGGCGTAATCTTTTCTGTTCTGTATAGAGTCGAACTTGTAATAACTGTTCCGCACTTTTACTTCCGGCAGTTCAAAACTGCGGATATGGATCATCACATTAAAATTATCGAGGTTGGTAATGGTATCCACCGGATATTTCATGGTGGTTTTGCCAATCAAAGAGAACCAGATAGAATCTCTGGCCGGTACGGTAATGGTATATTTACCCAGCGAATCGGTGATGGTTCCCCTGCCGGAAGAGCTGAGTACGCCTACTGCTTCCAGTGGCCGGCGGGCGGAAATATCGTACACTGTTCCGCTGATGGTAACCACCTGGGCATGGGCCTCGGTAAGAAAACATACAGACAATACCAGCAGCAGAATGAGTAGCCTTTTTCTCAAATCCATCATTTAGGCTGTAATATTAAAGCAGCGGCGGCAGAGTACAAGAAATGTACAGGGAATTAACTAGGTTTTTGCAGAATAAGAACCGTTGATCTCCTTTAGAGAGGCAGACCTATCTGATTTTTTACCGACTGTTTCTGTTTAAAACTTTGTATCAATAATATAGGGCAGCATGGTACGCCAGGTGGGCCAATCGTGGGTAATATCATGCCCCCACACATCAAGATCATAGTTAATCCCCTTGTTATAGAGTACCCCGGCAAAACGTTTGGATGCTTCCGGATCTTCATATGCTCCACTGCCGGTATAAATATGAATATGGTGGCTGGCCCTGATTTTTTCGAGGTACCAGTGATCGGTGAGATTGGGCAAATAGTGTTCCGGACTGTTATAATATACCTGGTCATCAAAAAAGCCCTTGGTATATTCTGTGAGGTTATACACCCCGCTCATACTGATCACCCCGTTAATGATATCGGGTCTTTTCAGGAAAAGATTCATGGCATGCAGGGCACCAAAAGAAGCACCACAGGTATAGATCATGGTTTCCTGGCTGGTGGCATTGCGGATAAAGGGAACCACTTCATTAAACACATATTCATTGAACTGGTTATGACGGATGGCTTTGTGTTCGGGCACCATCTCATTATTCATCCAGCTTTCTTTGTTCATACTGTCGATACTGAACACCCGTAATTTACCGGCTTTGATCAAGGGCGATAAAGCATCTATCAACTGAAAACGTTCATACTCCAGGTAATCAGCGGCGGCGGTGGGTATCAGTAATAAGGCAAAACCATAATGTCCGTAAGAAGCGATCGGCATTTCTTTTCCGAGTGCGGGACTGTACCAGGACGTAAGTTCTCTGTTCATTGCATAAGGATTGAGGAATAAGGTACAGCATGAAATGGAAAACTCCATTCCGGCATCTTCCATTCCGGCTTTCAAAATCTAGTCAATACAATTCTTCTTGATCTCTTTCCACAGATCACGATAGCATTGTGCGGCATAACTGCTGGCAGCAAAAGTTTCGAGCGGCGCTTCGTTAATGCCCATTTTTTCTACATCGCTCAGGTAAGGAATATAACTTTTCAGAAATACTTTGTCTTTGTAAAAACTGTTCATTACTTCATGGTGCAGGTTTTTTCTGTGATCTACCATGCTGAAAAAACATTTCAGCTTGGACTGATCCAGCTCATGCTCTTTAAAATAACCCGCCACTGTTTCGTACGAGCGGATCGATAAAGTAGTGGGGATATTAGGCATCAATACCCAATCGGCCCCCACAAAAACTGCATCATGCAGAATAGAAATGCCGGGCGGGCAATCCAGGATCACCACATCATAGTCTTTTTTCAGTCCCGCCAGCAGGGATGCGATCTTCCGCTTCGACTGCTTCATTTCACTCAACAGCACATCTGCATTACGTGCAGAAAGATCGGCAGGGATGATGTCGAGATTCTCGTAAGGAGAATGCTGCACCGCATCCAGCAGATCCATTTCGCTACTCAGCAACTTGCGCGATTCGTTTTTGGTACTGGCTTCGGCACCCAGGTAAAAGGAGGAGGAACCCTGCGGGTCCATATCCCAGATCAGGGTTTTATAGCCTTCTTTGGCAGCTAAATACGCCAGGTTAATGGTGGCGGCGGTTTTACCAACCCCACCTTTCAGGTTATAGAGTGCTAGTGTGACCATACTCTAATATACGGAATTACTGAATCTGACGAGATTTTACGGATTTTTATCGATCAGCTCAACCGTGCCTTTGTACCTTGGTGTGCTAAAAAAATCTCACACAAAGGCACAAAGGCACGGTTACAATCAATCGCTATAGAATAGAAAGCATTACACCAGCCAGCCCATTACCAAACAGCCCAGTACGATCAGCGGGGCGGGAATTTTATGGCTGCTAAGCAGGAGGAAAGTAAGAATCACCACCGCCAGATCCCAGATTCCGACGGTTTCGGCCTGGATCAATGAGTTGAGAAAACTGTCTTTGATCAGGTAACAGGTGGCACCGGCCATGATGCCTACCACAGCCGCATTAATGCCTTCCAGGGATCGGTAAATCACGGCATATCGCTTCAGGTTATGCCATACCGGGAAAAAGAACAGTACCAGTAAGGCACTCGGCAGAAAAATGGCGATGGACCCGATCACACAACCAAGCAGCTGCATCCACGGACCCTGGTCGCGCAGCACCATGCCCCCCGTAAAAGCTCCGATAGAAAATACCGGACCGGGTATGGCCCTTACCATGCCGGAGCCGGTTAAAAAATCGGCCCTGTTCATCCGCAGTACATCTCTTCCTGTTTCCTGCACCCTTTTGGTTTCGGGGCGGGTTACATATTGTTCGTACATCAGCGGTATCAATACATCGCCCCCGCCAAAAACCAGGCTTCCAAAACGATAGGCATTCTCAAACAGGTTAATCGGTTTGCGGTTTTCCCAGTTTTGCCGGGTGGCCGTTTCAGAGAAATAACCAGCCAATCCGAACAAAGCAAAAAAGATCAGGATATTACCCCAGCCAATCCGTTTGTTCGGGATCTCCTGTTTGGGGATCCTTTTATCACTGAAATTAGTAGCAATACCCGCTGCCACAATCAAGGCCGGAAAAATCCAGGGAGATTTAAAAGCGAGAAAAGTGGCCACGGTAGCCACCAGCATAATTACCCGGGTGATCGGATTGATAACCGCCACCCCAAAAATCCGGTAAGCAGAATAGGCAATAAACCCGATGGCCATGGGCTGTACAAATTTGAAAACCCCTACTTTCAGCCCCATATCATCTAAATAATCCAGCAGAAAAGAAATACCCCCCATCAGGGTACAGGCGGGCAGGATCCAGATCAATAAAGTAATGATGGCCAGCGGAAGCCCTCCTCTTTTATAGCCGATCAGCGTTAGTGTTTGGGTAGAAGAAGCACCCGGCAGTAACTGACAGAAACCATTGTATTCGATCAGTTCTGTTTCTGTAACATCTCTTCGTTGCTGTACAAAGGTTTTCAGCATCATACCCATATGTCCTTGCGGACCACCCACCGCCGTTATGCTGTGCCAGAACACAGCGCGCAGAAAGGGAATATGGCGGGTTAAAACCATGGGGTACAACGGGGTTATTACCGGAAATTAATAAAATTTACAGGGAGGGGAAGAAATAAATAACTCTTGACACCTAAACGATGACACCCTATACAAAAAACCGTGCCTTTGTGCCTTAGTGTGAGAATATACAGCACACCAAGGCACAAAGGCACGGTTAAGGCTTTTATTTTTTTAAGCCAATTTCCCGTAAACGTTCATCCAGGTATTCGCCGGCAGTAGCATCCGGGTAGGCTTTGGGATGGGCCGCATCAATACAACTCTCCAGACAAGCCAGACTCATCTCACTTCGCGGATGCAGGAAAAATGGCATGGAGAAACGGCTGGTATGCCAGAGTGCTCTTGGCGGATTTACCACGCGGTGCGTGGTACTGCGTAGTTTGTTATTGGTGAGGCGCTGCAGCATATCGCCCACATTTACCACGATCTGTTCGGGCAGTGAAGTAACATTTACCCATTCGCCCTGTTTGGTAAGTATCTGCAAACCATCTGCAGAAGCTCCTACCAGCAATGTGATCAGGTTGATATCTTCATGCTGTTCTGCACGGATGGCAGTTTTGGGTTCGTTGGTAATGGGCGGATAGTGGATACAACGAAGAATAGAATTTCCATTGTGTACATGCGCATCAAAATAATGTTCATCCAGACCCAGGTACAGGGCAATGGCCTGCAGTAAAGACTTACCGCTCTTTTCAAAATTGCGGTACGCATTAAAGAGTGTTTGATTGAAAGGAGCGATCTCCGCTACCGAAACATTCGCAGGGTATTCTGATTGGATCGGATCACCATCTTCTACCGTTTGTCCATACTGGAAAAACTCTTTCAGGTCCGGTGCCTCACTGCCTTTGGCATGCTCGCGGCCAAAACTGGTGTACCCGCGCTGGCCGGCCAGTCCGCTGATCTCATAATTCAGTTTCTTCTCCAGCGGCAGCGAAAAAAACTGTTGTACATGTTCATATTGCTGGGCGATGAGTTCATCGGGTACTCCATGGTTTTTAACGGCTACAAAACCCACTTCTTCATAGGCTTTACCAAGTGATTCTACAAAAGCAGCTTTGCGTTTGGCATCGCCACTCAGAAAATCAGCCAGATCAACAACGGGAATAGACATATTCGTTAGGTTTTTTAAGTGAACAATCAGATCTGTCTGGATCTGTCGCGAAAAGTACAAAACAAGTACGAGATGAAGTAGTATGTAGATAAGATGGCTTTCTTGCAAAATTTTATCAACTTTAAGCCATGATCCGTCAAATCCTGCCTTTTCTGTTCCTTGTTTTCTGCATCATAACCAGCTGTTCCAACAAATACCAGCAACTGGCTTCCCGATATCAGTTTACACATAAAGCGGGGGTTCCCGACTATAGTAATCCCGATCATTGGGCGGCATTACCCGGTAAATGGGATCCTTCAGACAGTATTCCCCGACCCCTGCGCAGCAATTATGAGCCGGATACAACGGCAGATGTGTTTTTCATCTACCCCACTACCTATACGGACAAACAAAAAGCCCTGGGATGGAATGCCCCGATCGATAATGCAGAACTGAATGCCAAAACAGATTATTCCACCATCCTGTTCCAGGCCAGTGTATTTAACGAAGCAGGAAGGGTATATGCACCGCGTTACCGGCAGGCCAATTATTTTGCCTATTTCCCGGTAAGTTCCGAAGACAGTCTGCAGGCATACGCAGCCTTTGAAATGGCCTACCAGGATGTAAAAAACGCTTTTCAATATTTTCTCACCCAGTATAACCATGGCCGTCCGATCGTAATTGCGGCACATAGCCAGGGCACGCAACATGCCAAACGTTTACTGAAAGAATTGTTTGATGGAAAAGAGCTCGGCAAACAATTGGTTGCTGCCTACCTAGTAGGTATGCCATTGGAGCCCGATTGGTTTGCCTCCATTCAACCCTGTATCACACCCACACAAACCGGCTGTGCCGTTAGCTGGCGCACCCTGCGCGATGGGTATAAACCGGAATATGTAGCCAAGGAAAAATTTGTATCCATCGTTACCAACCCACTTACCTGGGATACCAGCAAACCTGTGGCCGACAGAACGGATAATAAAGGCGGACTCTTACTGAACTTCAATAAACTGATCCCCAAAATCACCAATGCCAGGGCAACAGAGGGGGTACTCTGGACAGACAAACCCCATTTTTTTGGCAACCTTTTTCTCACCACCAAAAATTACCATGTAGCCGACCTGAATCTTTTTTACCTGAATGTGAGAGAGAATGTAAAACAAAGGGTACAGGCATTTAAGCAATTGCAACAAAGGTAGCTACTGCCTTTTTGTAAACTCCGGGCTAAAGCCCGTAATCCTATTATTAAAAAGCCTTTGACCCACGCCCTGAAGGGTGCTGCAACTGTAAGGATGCACTTTTCATGTTGCCACACTGGTGAGGAACTGGTAATCGAAAAGCTTACTATAATGAATTCAGGATATTAGTTCAGCGTTTGAAAAAGAAGAAAACTGTGGCAATCAGAACAGCGTTTTTTCCAAATTGCTGCGCCCTTCAGGGCGTGGAAGGCAAATAGCCTAATAATAGATTCCGGGACTTTAGTCCCGCGTTTGCAAAAAAGAAGGTCCCGCCATCAGCGGGACCCATTATTAATACCCCCAATTGAACCCTTGTTTATTGCTTTTCGAAACGGATGGATTTGATAAAAATATCCCCGCTGAAAGCATTGATCACATAGCGCCCGCTGTGCAGGTCGGCCATATTTAATGCCAGTTGCTGCCTGCCTTCATTTACCTGCGCTACCATTGTTTTGGCAATACGGCCTTCCATATCCAGTACTTTGAATACCAGTCTGCCGGTTTTATCGGCCATCACGGTCATATAACTGAGTTCTTCTACCAATCCCGGCTGTAGGTTCTGGATATGCATGTGTTTAGCTTTAAGTTGCTGAAAAATCGGGAGGTAATAATATGACACCCGATCTGCGTTTATCGCTGCTCAAATAAAGCAAGGATAATGCCAAAAAAAGGGGGTAAGGAGCAGAAACGGGAATTTTCCCATGAGTGGCAGGGGATTTTACCCCTACACTATCCAGATGGAGTAGTTGCACACAAAAAAGCCCGCTCAAAAAAGCGGGCTCCCCAAAATCATATATAATCTGCGCCATCAGCGATATAAAAATCTGCATAATCTGCGATCAATTTCCATACACACTCAGAAACTTGATCCGCATGATCTTTAACTGTTCCCAGTTGTAGTTATTCTCGCTCAGTTCTTCCTGCGCTACCTGCAGTGAAGAGGTTTCGCAACTTTTGAAATACTCAATGATCTCTTCCTGGTCGTAGGCATCCAGCCATTCATCAATGGCATAATCGAGGTTTAATTTGGTGCCGCTGGCAGCAATGGTTTCCATTTCTTCCAGTAACTCATCTAATTTCAGACTCTTGTTTTTGGCAATGGTTTCCAGCGGGATCTTTTTATCTACGTTCTGTATGATATAGATCTTGTTATTGGCTTTATTGGCCACACTCTTCATTACAAAATCATCCGGTTTTTCTATATCATTCTCTTCCACATATTTGGCAATCAGCTCCACAAAGGGTTTGCCGTATTTAATGGATTTACCCTTACTCACGCCCTGGCATTTCTCCATTTCTTCCAAAGTGGTAGGATAAATGGTGGCCATATCCTGCAGTGAATTTTCCAGGAAGATCACAAAAGGCGGCAGGCTTTTTTTCTTGGCCTCTTTCTGGCGCAGCTCTTTCAGCATTTCAAACAGCTTCTCATCTGCGGCAGCTCCTGATTGTGAAGCGTTTTCTCCCTCATCTTCATCAAACTGTGCATCTTCATACAGGTTATTAAGTACGATCTTGAAAGAAGCCGGTTTTTTGAGGAATTTCTCTCCTTTCTCCGTCATCTTCAGCAAACCATATTCCTCAATATCTTTTTTGATCAGGTTCTCGAGTAACATCTGGCGCACCAGGCTGTTCCACAAATGCGCGTCTTTGTCTTTGCCTGAACCAAATACAGGCAAAGCATCGTGCCGGTAAATATTGATCTGGGGTGTCAGTTTTCCCATCACTACATTCACCACATAATCTGTGGTAAAACGTTCGTCCAGCGCCTTGATCACTTTCAGCATTTTCACCACATCCTCTTTGGCTTCTATTTTTTCTTTGGGATGTAAACAGTTGTCGCAGTTACCGCAATTGGGCGTATCCCAGTTCTCTCCGAAATAATGGAGCAGGATCTTACGGCGGCATACCGCACTCTCGGCATACGCTACTGTTTCATCAATCAGTTGTGCGCCTACTTCCCTTTCGCTCAGCGGTTTGTCGCGCATCAGGTGCTCCAGCTTGGATACATCTTTGTGCGAGTAATACAGTACGCATAATCCTTCCATACCATCTCTTCCGGCACGGCCGGTTTCCTGGTAATAGTTCTCTATCGACTTCGGTATATTAAAATGGATCACATACCGGATATCAGGTTTATCGATCCCCATTCCAAAGGCGATGGTAGCCACGATCACCTGTACATCCTCGTTCAGGAACTGGTCCTGCCTGTCGGCACGCAGTTTCTGATCCAGTCCGGCATGATAGGCTACGGCTTTGATCTGGTTGGCTACCAGGATCTCGGCCAGCTCTTCGGTGGTTTTACGGTTCAGTGTATAAATGATCCCGCTCTTGCCTTTGTGGCCGGTAATGAATTTGACGATGCTTTTAATGGTCTGGTCTTTTGCGATCTTGGGCTGGATCTCATAATACAGGTTAGACCGGTTAAAAGACGAGAGAAAAATATCCGGATCGCGCAGACCCAGGTTTTTAACAATATCACTTTTTACTTTGGGTGTGGCGGTAGCGGTTAAAGCTACTACAGGTATATCGGGGTTGATGATATCCATCATTTCGCGCAGCCTTCTGTATTCGGGTCTGAAATCATGGCCCCATTCAGAAATACAATGGGCTTCATCTACCGCAAAAAAGGAAATATTCAGGTCGCTGAAATAATCCAGGTTCTCCTGTTTGGTCAAGGTTTCAGGTGCTACATACAGCAGTTTGGTTTTACCGCTGGTCAGGTCATCCTTCACTTCCTTGATCTGTCCTTTGTTGAGAGAGGAGTTCAGAAAATGCGCTACTTCATCTTTTTCACTATACCCTCGTACCAGGTCTACCTGGTTTTTCATCAGCGCGATCAGGGGCGAAACAATGATGGCGCAACCCGGAAGGATCATGGCCGGCAACTGGTAACAGAGACTTTTACCACCGCCTGTAGGCATGATTACAAAAGTATCTTTCCCGTTGAGAATGCTGTTGATCGCTTTTTCCTGCGTGCCTTTAAATTCGCGGAACCCAAAATACTGTTCCAGGGCCCCGTAAATATCGTGGGAATGTGCCGTGTGGGTCTTTGCAGCAGCGGTTTTAGGAGATGCTGCCTTTTTGGACCTGGGGGCAGCCGTTTTGGTAGCTGTTTTTTTAGTACTTGTTGCCATGTATCAAAATCAATTTTCTCCGGCCGGATGGCCAGAAGCGCTCTTTTCAATCAATGTATAATATAGTTCTTTTTACTAGAAATCGTCACTTAAAAATTTTAAACGGCGAGGATCACTGCGTGTACGGCGGTAATCGGATTCCCTGTTCCGGGGTCAGCAGAAGGCTTTTGTAAAAAGGGTAACGAAGTTACTAAAGTATGCCTGCAATACTGTCACATTGCTGTTAAAGTTTACCTTTGCTGCACATGAATGCAACAATCAGGCAAACAGCCCTACATACCATTGAACTGGAAGCCCAGTCCGTAGCAGGTTTGGCCGCTTTTATAGACGACAGTTTTGAAAAAGCTGTTGACCTCATTCACCGGTCAAAAGGCCGGCTGGTGATCAGTGGTATTGGTAAAAGCGCGATCGTTGGACAGAAGATCGTTTCTACCCTCAACTCCACCGGCACCCCCTCCCTGTTCATGCATGCCGCCGATGCGATCCATGGTGATCTGGGTATGATACAACAAGGTGATATCGTGTTGATCATTAGTAAAAGTGGCGAAAGTCCCGAGATCAAAGTGCTGGTACCACTGATCCGGAATTTTGGAAATACCCTGATTGGTATGGTAGGTAATACCGGCAGCTTTCTGGCACAGAACAGTGATATGATCCTGAATACTACGGTAAGCAAAGAAGCCTGCCCCAATAACCTGGCACCTACCAGCAGCACCACTGCGCAAATGGTCATGGGAGATGTAATGGCCGTATGCCTTATGCAGTTGAATGGGTTTTCGGGTCATGACTTTGCCAAATACCATCCCGGCGGCAATCTGGGTAAACGTTTGTACCTGCGGGTAGCCGACCTGATAACAGCCAATGAAAAACCTGCCGTTCTACCCTCTGCGAGCCTGAAAGAAGTGATTGTTGAGATCACTGAGAAAAGGCTGGGTGTTACCGCTGTTACCGACAGCAGTAACCGCGTAATCGGAATCATTACCGATGGCGACCTTCGACGGATGCTGGAGAGGAGCAATGATATCAGTTCCATTACCGCAAAAGACATATTTTCACCACACCCAAAAACAGTTTTACCCTCTCTATTGGCAGTAGAAGCACTGGATGTATTAAGAAAAAACGATATTAGTCAACTGGTCGTAGAAGAAGCGGGTGAATACCTCGGTATTTTACACCTTCACGATCTGGTGCGGGAGGGAATTGTTTAACCAACACAATATTTGCGGGTAATCGACAAATAAGCCTGTAATTTTGTAACATAATATTGGCGTACCTAATTATAGCAGATGAACAAGCATCACTATGTTGCGATTATGGCGGGTGGCATCGGAAGTCGTTTTTGGCCCAGTAGTCGCAGCAGTTATCCCAAACAGTTTCTCGATATTCTGAATACGGGCAAGACACTGATTCAATGGACCTACGATCGTTTTGCTGCTTTTATCCCTCCGGAGAATATTTTCATCGTTACTTCTGAGGAATACACACAAATTGTGCAAAAGCAGTTACCGGAGTTGAATCCGGAGAATATTCTGTCGGAACCCAGCCGCAAGAATACGGCCCCCTGCGTGGCTTATATCTCTTACAAATTACTTCAAAAAGATCCGGAAGCTTCTCTGATTGTGGCTCCCAGCGATCATATGATCCTTGACGACGAGAATTTCCGTAAGATCACGCTGCAGGCACTGGATTTTGTTTCACATATCAAATCATTGGTAACCCTGGGGATAAAACCCACCCATCCCAACACGGGTTATGGATATATTCAGCATGAAGCTTTGCCTGTGGCAGATGCCATTTATCAGGTAAAGACCTTCACCGAAAAGCCAAACCTTGAACTGGCCAAAGCCTTTCTGGCCAGTGGTGATTTTCTATGGAATGCAGGTATTTTTATCTGGCAGGTAAAAAATGTGATCAAAGCCTTTGAAACCTACCAGCCTGAAATGTTCGAGTTATTTGATTCGGAAAAAGAGCATTTTAACACCCCGGCCGAAAAAGAAGCCATTAACCGGATTTATCCACTCTGTACCAATGTTTCCATCGATTTTGCCATCATGGAAAAAGCGGATAATGTTTACGTGATCCCGTCTTCTTTTGGCTGGAGCGATCTGGGTACCTGGAACAGTGCCTATGATAACCTGGAAAAAGACTACCTGGGAAATGCCGTAGCTGGCGAAAATGTGATCGTGATCGATGCCACCAAGTGTATGGTATCTGCCGCCAACGAAAAATTAGTGGTGTTACAGGGGTTGGACGATTTCATTATCGTAGACACAAAAGATGTGCTGCTGATCTGTAAAAAAGAAAAAGAACAATCCATCAAGGAATATGTGGCAGAAGTGAAAAGGAACAAGGGAGACAAGTATCTCTGATTTCATTGATCTAGATGATGGATATGATACCAGGCGACCGGAACTAACAAGCGGTCGCTTTTTTATGCGCAAAATCAGGTCGCTACAAAGCCATTCTGGCTGAATAATTATTACATTTGAAACCAGCTTGTTAACCAGAGATCCCATCCTCACTGGCTATTTTTTGAACATTACTAATTGTATGGCTCATGTCGCAAACAAGAACCGTTATCACCGGAACAGGAAGTTTTATTCCGCCTAATATCAAGACCAACAGAGATTTTGCTGATCAGGAGTTTTATAGTGAAGATCATGAACATATCGTTGCAGCCCCCAATGAAATTGTAGACAAATTCAGAGACATCACCGGTATCGAAGAACGCAGGTATGCCGATGCGGAAATGAACTCTTCTGATATGGCAGCTATTGCGGCCAGAAGGGCCATCGAAGATGCGGGCATTGATCCGGAAACACTGGACCAGATCATTGTAGCGCATAATTTCGGGAATATCCTTTCGGGAAGCATCCAGAGCGATGCACTACCGGCGCTTTCCTCCCGTGTAAAACAATCCCTTGGTATCCGTAACCCCAATTGCGTGGCTTACGATATCCTCTTTGGCTGCCCCGGCTGGATCCAGGGCGTGATACAGGCTGATGCTTATATCAAAGCCGGTATCGCCAGAAAATGTCTGGTAATAGGTACAGAAACACTGAGCCGCGTAATTGATAAATACGATCGCGACAGCATGATTTTCAGTGATGGGGCTGGCGCTACCGTGATTGAAGCCGTAGAAGGAAACGCTAACGATAGTGGCATACTGGCTACCAGCGTACAAAGTCATTGTGTTGATGAAGCCTACTATCTCCGTTACGGAAGTTCCTATAACCTGCAGGAAGACCAGCAGGTCAGGTATATGAAAATGAAGGGGAGAAAAGTGTACGAATACGCCATCAAAAACGTACCCCTGGCCATGAAAGCCTGTTTAGAAAAATGTGACTTACAGGTTACCGATGTGAAAAAATTCTTTCTGCACCAGGCCAACGAAAAAATGGATGAGGGATTCGTGAAAGCCTTGTATAAACTCTATGGTTTACGCGAAGTACCGCATGGCATCATGCCCATGAGTATCCATAAATTCGGCAACAGTTCCGTAGCCACCATCCCCACACTATACGATCTCGTTAAACACGAACAACTCGGCTCACACGAACTGGAGAAAGGAGATATCATCATGTTTGCTTCTGTTGGAGCAGGTATGAATATTAATGCGATCTGTTACAGGGTGTGAAATTAATGATAGAATGATAGGATGATAGAATGATAGAATGAACTAGCGGTCTTAACATTCTATCATTCTATCATTCACTCATTCTATCATTATCAATACCCTCTCACATTCTTCCCTTCCATATAATTCAAAAATGCCTTGTTCACCACCCGGTTACCACCTGGTGTGGGATAGTTGCCGGTAAAGTACCAGTCGCCGGTATTGGTGGGGCAGCTGTCGTGCAGGTCTTCGATGGTCTGGTAGATCACTTCTACGTTCACATCTACTTCTTTGGGTGTGATCAGCTGTGCAATCTTATCTGAGATCTCCTGTGTGGTAAACGGTTTGTATACCTGCCTCACCACATTTTCTGTATGCAGTTGATTGGTGCGTTGTAACTCTTTCACTTTCGCATGCAGGTCTGTGAGCACATGCTCCATATTTCTCTCTTTCAGCAGTGCGGTAGCAGCACGGAAAGCGATGAAATCGCCCAGTTTGCTCATATCTATCCCATAACAATCCGGGTAGCGGATCTGCGGAGCAGAAGAAACCACGGTGATCTTTTTGGGTTGCAGGCGGGCCAGCATACGGATAATACTTTCTTTCAGGGTGGTGCCGCGTACAATGCTGTCGTCAATAACCACCAGGGTATCTTCTTTGCGGCGAACGGTTCCGTAAGTAATATCGTACACGTGCTGCACCATTTCATTCCGGTTGGCATCTTCGGTAATGAATGTGCGCAGTTTCACATCTTTGATCGCGATCTTCTCCTGGCGGATCTTACGGTTCACCATTTCTTCCAGCTTCTCGGGTGTAAAATCATTGCCCCAGCTGAGGATCCGTTCTACCTTGATCTTATTCAGGTATTCTTCCATCCCTTTCACCAATCCGTAAAAAGCCACTTCGGCAGTATTGGGGATATAGGAGAAAATGGTATTCTTAAGGTCGTAGTTAATATTTTCCAGAACGGTTTTGCTGAGATGATGTCCCAACGCAATCCTTTCACGATAGATCTTTTCATCACTTCCCCTGGAGAAATAAATGCGTTCAAAACTGCAGGCCCTTCTTTCTTTGGGTTCAAGGATCTGCTCAAGGGTATAATTTCCCGCATCATCCACGATCAATGCCATACCCGGCATCAGTTCCAGCACTTCATTTTCTCCTACATTAAAAGTGGTACGAATGGCCGCACGCTCACTGGCCGCTACAATCACTTCGTCATTGATATAGTAATAAGCGGGTCGGATCCCATGTGCATCACGCATCACAAAACTATGCCCGTTACCGAGTAAACCACCAATGGTATAACCGCCATCAAACAAAGGCGTTGCTTTTTTCAGTACGTTACACAGGTTGGCGGCATTGGGATGCAGTTCATCTTCTTTCGCCAGAAAATGATGCAGTACTTCCATCATGGCAGCCAGATCGCTCTGCTTCTGAAAATCGCCCGGATCCATATTGATGAGATCAAAGAGCTCATCTGTATTTACCAGGTTAAAGTTTCCGGCCAGTGCCAGGTTTTTACCCGGCATCAGGTCGCGCTTGATGAATGGGTGACAGAACTCTACATTGTTTTTTCCCTGTGTACCGTAGCGCAAATGCCCCAACAGCAATTCGCCCAGAAAGGGTAAATGACCTTTCATCAAACCAGGATGCTGTTTGATATCGGGCTGGTATTTCTCCAGCTCTGCTACTTCCTGACCAATTCTGAAAAAAAGATCCGCAATGGGTTGTTGTGCATTACTGCGCATCCGGTGCAAAAAAGGGCTACCCGGTTCTATATTCAGTTTTACAGCGGCGATACCAGCCCCGTCCTGTCCGCGGTTATGTTGTTTTTCCATCAACAGGTATAGTTTATTCAAACCATACGTAACTGCGCCATGCTTCTGCAGGTAATAGGAAAAAGGCTTGCGCAAACGAATGAAGGCAAGGCCACATTCGTGTTTGATTTCGTCGCTCATGCGGGGTATTTAAAAGAAAGTGGCGAAGTTACAACTCCGCCACATTTTTATCAGGTTAATTATAGACCGTTTCCAGCTCCGGGTGCAGGGTTTCTGCCAGCCAGAGGAACTCATTAACAAAAACATCTATATTTTTCTGGAAACCAGCGTCTAAGAGGTTCGCTTCTGCATCAAATTTCTTGTCTACAAACGGGGTTATCAGCATATACGGCGATGCTACACCGAATAATGCCGGTACCAGCAACAGTAATTGCTGGGTAGCCCGCATACCACCCATCGCTCCCGGCGATGCCGTTACAATGCCAAATGCCTTGTGGTGCTGCTTAGGAAAATGATCGAGCAGGTTCTGTAAGGCGGGCGAATAACTGCCATTGTATTCAGGCGTTACCAATATAAACGCATCTGCCGCAAACATCCTTTCTGCCAAAGGTTTAAACGCATCGGGTGTATGTTCCACACTGGTGAACACCTGTTGTAATAAAGGCAGGTTCCAGTCGCGCACATCAATAATATTAACGGTATGGCTGGTTTTAGCGGTCAGGTACTTCTGTAAATACACAGCTACCCTATTTGTTACACTCTCTTTACGCGGACTTCCTGCTATAATTTCTATATTCATGTTAGTTGATTTGTTCCATGGAAGCTTCCCATGGGTGTATTAATGATTAACCGGTACCTCTATAACAATAAAATCAGCTTCCTGTTCAATGCTGATGGTAAACCGGTCTGTTTCCCAGATCCCGATGGCATCCCGTTTCCCTATTTTTTTACCGGCAATATTGATGGCTCCCTCCAGTACAAAAATAAATATGGCCTTATTCAACGGGTTCATGAGATACGGAATTTCCTTATCCTGTTCAAACCAGCCCAGCTGTAAACGGGCGTTCTGGTTGATCCAGCAATGTTCCGTTCCTTCTTCATTACTCACAATGGTGGTCAGCTGGTTTTTCCTTTTTTCCCGCGGAAAATATCTTTTCTGGTATCGTGGGGTAATGTTCTGCAGTTTGGGCTCTATCCAGATCTGCAGAAAAGCTACATCTTCCTCTCCCACATTATGCTCTTCATGGCGCAACCCTGTGCCGGCACTCATCAGTTGCACCCAGTCTTTTTGCACTGTTTCCGAATAACCCAGGGTATCCTTATGGCTCATGCTACCCTGCAGCATCACACTGATGATCTCCATGTTGGTATGCGGGTGCAGACCAAAACCACCACCGGGTTTTACCGTATCATCATTGAAAGTATGCAGCAGTCCGAAATTTTTTTTCGCCGGGTTTCGGTAAGATGAGAAGCTGAAAGAAAATCTGCTCTGCAGCCAGCCCAGATCTTTCTGTCCTCTTTCCGCATTGGGGTAAAGCATGTATTGCATGATCTGTGTATGTATTTGTGATAAATCGGTTATGATACGATTTGGGTGCTGATCTCAATTGCTCCTGATAAGGTTTTAGAAACCGGACAGGCTTTTGCGATCTGCAGCAACCGCTCTTTTTGGGCTTCCTCAATAGTTCCCTCTATTTGTATGTTGCGGGTTAAAATGGTTTTGTCCTCTTTTCGCTCCAGGTAAACCGCTACATGGATCCCGGTAACGGGCCATTCTTTTCGGTTGGCATACATACGCAGGGTAATGGCGGTACAACTGGCCAGCGCAGCTTCCAGCAACTCATCGGGTGTAGGTCCGGTATCTCCACCTCCCAGGTTCAAAGGTTCATCTGCTGTTATTTCGTGCCTTCCGTTCCGGATCTCTGCCCGATAAGCAGTGGAAGCAATGCTGGCTGTTGTCATATACTTGTTTTAGATAGTTGCCAAACCTAACCGGCTACCGATCATTCCGAGGTATTGCTGTTTGCGTTGTGCAATGGCTACACCATTCAGGATTACCATCAGTACCGCCAGACCTTGTTTACAATAGTCCCATTATCTTCTCATGTGCAATGGATATACTACTTCTCTCTGTGTTACTCCCTATCTCCATGTCTCCGTGTTGAAGATCACCAATCCATACGGCATCATCCTTTTTCAACACAGAGGCACAGAGGAACAGAGGGGCACAGATTTTTTCTTATGCTTGTTTGATCATCTGAACAGCGAGGTGCAGTTTTACTTCATCACTTACTACAATTCCACCTGCTTCTGTGGTAGCGCTCCAGGAAAGACCATATTCTTTACGGCTGATTTTACCACTGATCTCAAATCCTGCTTTCACCTGTCCATAAGGATCGGTAACGGTACCACCATATTCTACGGCCAGTTCTACAGGTTTGCTGTTGCCACGGATGGTCAGGTTTCCTTTTAATAGGTATTCGCTATCGTTCAGCTTGCTGAAAGAAGTAGATACAAAACTCAGTTTAGGAAATTTCTCAGCGGCAAAGAAGTCTTCGCTTTTCAGGTGACCATCACGCTGTTCGTTGTTGGTAGAGATGCTGTTCACATCTGCTTCAAAAGAAATGGTAGCATCGCTGAAATCAGCGGCTTCGCTTTCCAGGGTAGCATCAAACTGGTTGAAGTTACCTGTTACATTGGTGATCATCAGGTGTTTTACCTTAAATGTGATCTCACTGTGTGCTGCGTCGATTTTGTAAGTTGACATGTTTTTTTGTTTAAACGATTATTGAATTAGCGGATTACGAATTGCGGATTATGGATTTTTTACTTTTTAATTTTTACTTTTTACTTCATTATTATTCTTCTATCAATACGCCCATCTTCCCCATCTGGTAGTCGCGGAAAGCTTCCATCAGTTCGGTCTGGTTGTTCATCACAAAGGGACCATGCGAAGCAACGGGTTCATTCAGGGGCTCACCTGTTCCGATAAACAGCTGACTATCTTCCAGCGCTTCCAGCTCAAAACCTTCTCCATCTTTATTGAACACGGCTACATATTTAGCTTCCACTTCGCCATCACCGGTTACCTGCAGTTTGCCTGTGATCAGGTAGATAAATGCATTGTGGGTGGCGGGAATACGGAAATAATATTTCGCACCTTTTTTCATTTCGGCAGTAAACGTGTTAACTGCAGAAAGGGTGTGGATCGGACCTTTCACATTCTCCAGTTCACCGGCCACAATATGAATGGTGGTTTGTCCGTCGGCCGATTTCAGCACCGGTGTTTCTTCTGCCGTTAAAGGCTGGTAAGAAGGGGCATCCATTTTGTGTTTGGCAGGTGTGTTTACCCATAACTGCAGCAATTCCTGCCGGCCACCCAGTTCCTGAATATCTTTTGGTGGACGCTCACTATGTATCACTCCCATGCCAGCATTCATCCATTGGGTACCGCCGGCATAGATCACACTGTTGTTTCCCCGGCTATCGCGATGGTGTACACCACCTTTCAGGATAAAACTAACGGGAGAGAAACCACGGTGCGGGTGCGGACCCACGCCTGCCTTCAGGGGATCTAGGTTAGCAGAAACTTTGAGGTCTGCATGGTGCAGCAATAAAAACGGATCTATCTGCGGTGCTTTGCCGGAAGGGAAGGGTTGCCTGATCGGGAAACCTCCCATATCCATGGGCGTGGCATATAAAATAGATTGTATGGTTCTGTTTGTGTTCATGATTAAGCTCCTTCTAATTCCATGGGTACATCAATGAGTAAAAATTCTGCGTCGGTATCTGCTTTGATCTCGATGGTATCTGTATCCCAGATTCCCAGACCATCACGATCAGCTACTGTTTCTCCATTCAGGGTTACGGTGCCTTTCAGGATAAATGCGTAAACACCGTTTCCGGCTTTGCGGATCTGGTAGCGGGTAGTGGATTCTTTAGAAAACTTACCCAGCGAGAACCAGGCATCCTGGTTGATCCATACCGCATTGGCATCATCGGGTGCTACTACTGTCAGTAACTGGTTGTTCCTGTCTTCGGGTTTAAAATTCTTCTGCTGGTAACGGGGTTCAATATTGGCTACTTTCGGAAATACCCAGATCTGCAGAAATTTTACTTCTCTGTCTTTGTTGGCATTCATCTCGCTATGCGCGATGCCACTTCCGGCACTCATGATCTGTACATCGTGCTGGCGAATGATCTCATCACGGCCGGTACTGTCTTTGTGGTGCAGGTCTCCTTCTAATGGAATGGATACGATCTCCATATTATCATGCGGGTGTTTGGAAAAACCCATGCCTTTGGCCACCGTATCATCGTTCAATACCCGTAAAGCACCAAAATGAACACGCTCGGGGTTATGGTAGCTGCCAAAACTGAATGTATGGTAGCTGTTCAACCAGCCAAAACTGGCATGACCGCGGGTAGCTGCTTTGTGTACTATCGTTTTCATATGTTTCCTTTTTTATAATACATGTATATACACGTATTTGTTTAAAAAAAATCTACTCCTCGTTGCTTCTTACTTTTTCAAGCAGGTTGTTCAGATCAAATGCTTCTGACTCGTTCATCAGCATCAACTCATCCATCACACGGTTAATCACTACGGTACTGGCTTCCAGAATGGTGATTCCGGCCTGTGTAAGGGTGATCACGGTTTCGCGTTTATCCAGTGCAGAAGTGGAACGCTTCACCAGTTTCTTGATCTCCAGCCTGTCAATGATCCTCGGTACGTTCGAGCTTTTCTCGATCATCCGGCAGGCAATATCCCGTACACACATCTGGTCCGGATATTTACCCTTCAGGATCCGTAATACGTTGTACTGCTCATGTGTTAATCCGAATTCTTTTAATTCCTTACTCATTACTGTTTTCAACCACCAGGCTGTATACAGTATATTCAATCCTGCCTTGTGCACTTCGTTCTTGAATTTGGTACTTTGTATGGCCTGTTCTAATTTCACAACACAAATGTATGTATGTACATGTAATTTAGCAAATCTTTTTTTGAATTCTTTCTTATTGGTTGATTTTCAATTATTTGGAGAACGGTATCGTGAGACGTGAGTCGTCAATCGTGAGTAGTGAGTAGTCAGTAGTGAGTAAGAAGGGGGCTGGAATTGTCAATGGGCAATGGTGAATGGGCAATGGGAATCGTCAGTTGTGAGTAGTCAGTAGGCAGAGGCATAGATAAGGGTGTACGGATCCCCCATAAAATGGTTCACTAAGAGCAAAAGAGAGAAAGCGTGTAATAAGAGGAACCATCCCTAGTATTTAAAACTCCCTACTCACTACTGACTACTCACGTCTCACGATTGACCATTCACCATTCACCATTACCAATTGAGAGTAGTCCGGGCATAAAAAAGGTGAGAAGTACCCGGCTTATCTATTTACCGTTTACTTCTCACCCTTTCAATATTGTTAACCACTGCTCAAAACTCCCTACTCACTACTCACGATTGACAATTCACCATTGCCCATTCACCTAGTTGTTCCTCGCCTTCTCCGCATTATCCGCTGATTTTCTCCATTCTTCCAGTCCCTGGCAAGCGGCATATTCTTTGTCGATAGAAATATAATAGGTAGGAATATGTTCTTTGAACCATCTTTCCAGTGCGCTGCTTTTCTTTTCTTCGAGCGCTCTTTTGGCTACACGGTCATAATCTTCTTTCAGGTTCTCGCGGTGTGGCTCGGTACGGTTGCGCAGGTAAATGAGACGTACTACCTGGGTACCACGCTCATCTTTGTACAATTGTGGTTTGGAGTATTCACCGGGTTTCAGGTCTTTCAGCAGCACCACGATATCCTTATCCAGCTGATCGATGGAGAGGAATGTAGTGGGTTGTCCGGCAGCATCTCTTCCCGAAAGGGCACCGGCGCTGAATTTACTGTTCTCGTCATCGCTGAATTTGTTTACGGCCGCTCCGAATGTGAGCGAGCCATCGATCAGTTTGGTACGAACCGAGTCAAGCAGTTTTTTAGCATCATTGATCTCATCTTCGGTTACCGGCGGGATACGCAGGATATGTTTTACCACCGCTTCATCACCCGAACGGCTTACCATCTGGATAATATGCAGACCGAATTTAGATTTGATCACCGGTGAGATCTGTCCTTCTTTCAAACGGAAAGAAGCGGCGAGGAAAGCGGGATCCCAGGAACCTTTGTCGTTACGGTTCAGACTGTACTGTCCGCCATTCTCTTTCACACCCGGATCTTCGCTATAGAGTTTGGCCAGCTGGTCAAACTTTTTCGGACCCTGTGTTTCTACCTGGCGGCGGTAATCGTATAATTGTTTGGATACGTATTCCTCCACATCCTTATTGGCTTTGGGATGGATCACGATCTGGCTTACTTCAATTTCACTTTCGTAAAAAGGCAGACTATCTTTCGGGATCTTATTGTAATAGGCTTTTACTTCTGTGGGAGTGATCTTGATCGCATCCACGATCTTACTCTGCATCTGCTCCGACATTTTCTGTTCGCGCAGTGCTTCCTTAAAATCTTCTTTGATCTGGTAAACGGTTTTACCAGCAATTTCTTCCAGAATGTCTTTGGAGCCGTACTGCATGATAAAACTGCGGATCCGGTTATCCAGTGCCGCATCAATCTCATCTTCACTCACGTTCAATGAATCTTTCTGCGCCTGTAATACCAGCGCTTTGCGGATCAGCTGACCTTCCATGATCTGGCATTCGGTGGGCAGGATCACATTTTCCTGTCCCTGGGCCTGGCGCTTCATATCGGCCATGGCATTCTGAATGTCTGAGCGGAGAATGATCCGGTCTCCTACCTGTCCCACAATCTTATCCGCCACTACTTTCTTGCCCTGCGCCGAAACAGCAATGGTTCCGCAAGCCAGAAAAGCAACTGCTACTGAAAATAAATACTTCATAAACTTCAATATCATTCAAATGTAATTATTCAGCCCCGGTTTCCCTTGTGGGGTGGGGCTTTTAACAAAATATATGTATTAGCTGCGAGCTATGAGCCGTGAGCTGTGAGCGGGGTTAAATGGAAAAGGTATAGAACAAGTCTTGTCGTCTATACCTTTTCCTATTCGTGGTCCATGGCTCGCAGCTCAAAGCTCACGGCTCATAGCTTATAAAGTCCTTTTCACTTCTTCTTCCTCAAACGCTTCCACGATATCTCCCACTTTCAGGTCATTGAAGTTTTTAATGGTCAGACCACATTCCATATTGGATGCCACTTCTTTGGCGTCGTCTTTGAAACGTTTCAGGCTGCCCAACTCTGCGGCCTGGCCTTCTCCCTTGGGATATTCCACAATACCATCGCGGATGATCCGGATCTTGCTGTTTCTGGCAATTTTTCCTTCCAGTACATAACAACCGGCCACGGTGGCTTTGTCGAACTTGTATACTTCGCGTACTTCCACGTTGGCGGTGATCTTCTCCTGGTACTTGGGTTCCAGCATACCCTCCATCGCGCTCTTGATCTCGTCGATGGCCTGGTAGATGATGGAGTAGAGTTTGATCTCCACACCTTCTGTTTCAGACAGTTTGTTGGCCTGCATAGAAGGACGTACGTTAAAGCCGATGATGATGGCATCTGAGGCAGTGGCCAGCAATACATCACTTTCAGAGATCTGTCCCACACCCTTGTGTACCACGCGGATGGCGATCTCTTCGGTAGAGAGTTTCTGTAAGGAGTCGCTCAGGGCCTCTACCGAACCGTCCACATCACCTTTGATGATGATATTGAGTTCTTTAAAGTTACCCAGTGCCAGACGGCGTCCGATCTCATCCAGTGTAATATGTTTTCTCGCACGCAGTCCCTGCTCACGCAGGATCTGGGCACGTTTGGTAGCGGTTTCTTTGGCTTCGGCCTCGTCTTCAAAAACTTTGAATTTCTCACCGGCCTGTGGTGCACCGTTCAATCCCAGTATCACTACCGGTGTAGATGGCGGCGCTTCTTCAATGCGCTGGTTACGCTCGTTGAACATCGCTTTTACACGACCGTAGTGCTGACCCGATACGATCAGATCGCCCTGGCGTAAAGTTCCGTTCTGTACCAGGATGGTGGCCACATAACCACGACCTTTATCGAGTGAAGCTTCAATGATGGTACCCGCGCCTTCTCTTTCGGGATTGGCTTTCAGGTCCAGTACTTCTGCTTCCAGCAATACTTTTTCCAGCAGCATATCCACGTTCAGTCCCTGTTTGGCAGAGAGTTCCTGGTTCTGGAACTTACCACCCCAGGCTTCTACCAGGATATTCATCTGCGATAACTGCTCGTATATTTTCTGCGGATTGGCTCCGTCTTTATCAATTTTGTTCACCGCAAAGATCATGGGTACACCCGCAGCCTGTGCGTGGCTGATGGCTTCCTTGGTCTGTGGCATCACCGCATCGTCTGCAGCTACCACAATGATGGCGATATCGGTTACTTTGGCACCACGGGCACGCATGGCGGTAAACGCTTCGTGACCCGGTGTATCCAGGAAAGTGATCGCTTTTCCGTTAGGCAGGGTTACCTCATAGGCACCGATGTGCTGGGTAATACCTCCGGCCTCACCGGCTACCACATTGGCGCTACGGATATAGTCGAGCAAAGAGGTTTTACCATGATCCACGTGACCCATGATGGTTACGATCGGCGGCCGGGGAACCAGGTCCTCCGTATCATCTTCATAATCATCATCCTCCAGATCGTCTGCATCTTCCAGACCAATAAATTCTACTTCAAAACCAAATTCGCTGGCTACCAGTTCAATTACTTCCGCATCCAGACGCTGGTTAATGGATACCATGATACCGAGGTTCATACACTTGCCAATTACATCGGCAAAACTTACGTCCATCAGGTTAGCCAGTTCACTTACGGTCACAAACTCTGTTACCTGCAGCCTGTTATCGATCGACTCTTCGCCCATCGATTCAGCGGCTTCATCGCGTTTGGCTCTGCGGTATTTGGCTTTCAGGCTCTTACCCCTTCCACCCGTTCCGGCCAGTTTGGCCTGGGTTTCGCGGATCTTTTCCTGAATGGCTTTCTGATCAATTTCTTTATCCTCCCTGCGAACAGCTGGTCCACGGCTACCACCAGTACGGTTACCACCTGCGGCACCGCCACGGTTAAATCCACCACCACCCTGGCCGCGGTTATCGCGTCCACCGGTGTTGTTATTGGCGGGTACAATGGGACGGTTAGGTCCGGTTGGGCGACCGCTGGCATCGCGCGGAACAGCACCTGGCTGACCGGGTTGACCCGGTGTGCCGGCTTTATCTACCGGAATACGTTTGCGTTTACGTTTCTCATCCCTGCCCATGGGCTTAGGACGGGTATCGCTGTTTACAGGTAAGTCAATTTTTCCCAGGATCTTGGGACCTTCCAGTTTCTCGGCCCTGATATTGGTGATAGTGGGGCCGGCTGGTTCCTCGGGAGCTGCGGGTGCAGGCGCAGGTGCCGGTGTAACGGCAACGGGCTCAGCAACGGGTGCGGCTTCTTCCTTCTTTTTAGCCTTTGGCGCTTCCTCCACCACTGGCGCTTCTTCTTTCTCTTCTTTCTTCTTAGCGGTCTTTTTCGGACGGGTAGAAGAATCTATCGCAGACAGGTCGATCTTGGTAACCACTTTGGTGCCTTCCAGTTCGGGGGCATCTATTTTTACTACTTCAGCTTCTGCCACAACCGGCGGAGGTGGCGGAGCTGGGGCGGCAGGTTTTTCAACTACCGGCTCCGGCTTGGGCGCTTCAACCACCGGCTCTACCGGTTTGGGTTCTTCTTTCGCGGGCTTCTTCTCTTCTTTTCTGAATGTGATCTCTTCCTCGTCTTTTTTCTTCTTGGCCTCTCCCTGCGCACCTTTGGGAATCTCTACCTGATCGGCTTTGTTCTTCGCTACTTTATCGCTCTGGAACTCTGCCTGCAGTGCATAGTATTGATCTTCCTGCAGCTTCGCGGTAGGCTTCAGGTCATCGCGGTTAAATCCTTTCTTCACCAAAAATTCGACCAGGGTATCCTGGCCAATGTTGAATTCTTTGGCGGCTGCTAACAGTCTCGGTAATTTCAGTTCTGACATTCAGTTGTTTTTAGTCCCTATTCTATAATGACTGTTCCATGGCTATGGACTATGGTCCATGGGCAGTTTTCTGATTATTCCAATACGCTCACTCTTCGACAAAGATAAGCGCTTATAAGCTGCTTATTCCTCTCTGTCAAACTCTTCCTGCAGGATCCTTCTTACTTCGTCGATGGTTTCTTTCTCCAGATCGGTTCTTCTTTCCAGTTCTTCGGCGGTCAGTTTCAGGATACTGCGGGCGGTATCGCAACCGATACGCTTGAATTCCTCGATCACCCATGGTTCAATCTCATCTGCAAATTCATCCAGATCGATATCAAATTCATCCACAATTTCCTCGTCTTCGCGGTACACATCAATTTCGTAACCGGTCAATTCACAGGCCAGTTTGATATTGACCCCGCGGCGGCCGATGGCCAGAGATACCTGGTCGGCTTTGAGGTATACTTCGGCGTGTTTTTTCTCATTATCCAGCTCCATATAACTGATCTTGGCAGGCGTTAATGAACGCTGGATCAGCAACTGGATATTGGTGGTAAAGTTGATCACGTCTATATTCTCGTTCTTCAGTTCGCGTACAATACCGTGGATCCGGCTTCCTTTCATACCTACGCAGGCACCCACGGGGTCGATACGGTCGTCGTAAGACTCCACGGCCACTTTGGCCCTTTCTCCCGGATCGCGAACGATTTTTTTGATGGCGATCAGACCGTCGAAGATCTCAGGCACTTCAATTTCGAGCAGTTTGGCCAGGAACAGCGGACTGGTTCTTGACAGGATGATCACCGGAGAATTGTTCTTCAGGTCAACCCGGGCCACTACGGCACGGATATTTTCGCCTTTCTTGAAATAATCCTGCGGGATCTGTTCAGATTTAGGGAGGATCAGTTCATTACCTTCTTCATCCAGTAACAACACTTCTTTTTTCCAAACCTGGTATACTTCTGCACTGATGATATCACCGATGCGGTCGCCATATTTTTTAATGAGTACATTCTTTTTCAGGTCGCTGATACGGCTGGCCAGGGTTTGTTTGGCAGCAAGGATAGCGCGGCGTCCGAAATCGAGGATATCTACTTCTTCGTATAATTCTTCACCTACTTCAAAGTCGGGTTCAATTTTCACGGCCTGTGTGTACGCTACTTCGGCCAATGGATCCATCACTTCCCCATCTTCTACAATGGTACGGCGACGGATAATTTCCAGGTCACCTTTCTCGGCGTTAACGATCACATCAAAATTATCATCGCTGCCGAATTTCTTACGGAGCAGGGTTTTGAACACATCTTCTACCACTTTCATCATCGTAGGACGATCGATATTCTCTGCGTCTTTGAACTCCTGGAACGCCTCAATCAGGTTGATACTGGCCATAATTCAATTTTTAAGTACGGGCCGTTTCGCTGAGCGGAACGGGTTTAGAATTTTATTTGAACAATTGTTGATTGTATATTACTGAATGGTACCACCAGTTGCTGGGTAACCATTTTTTTACCTTTTCCTTCTGTGTGTTCGATGATCAGATCGGCTTCGGCCACAGACAGCAGTTTACCCACTTTTACCGTACCATCTGTAAAGCTGATCTCTACCTCGCGACCGATATTCTTGGTGTACTGGCGGTGCATTTTCAGCGGCTCATCAATACCCGGCGAAGACAGTTCGAGCGAAAATTCGCCTTCGGGATACATACCCGCTTCTTCGATCAGTTTGTAGAGGGCCCGGTTAAAACGCACACATTTTTCGATAGTAATGCCGTTATCGCCATCAATAAACACTTTGATATTGTTGGTGGGTTTGATACGCACAGATACCAGAAAATATTCAGGCTCATCTGCCAGCACGCCGGTAAGCATGTGTTCGATAGCCTCTAATGCCGTTTCGTTTGCCATATTAAAAAAGGAGAAGGGAACGGTAGCCGTTCCCTTCTGTTGATTCTTTGATAGTGCAAATGTAGGGAAAATGGGGATAAGAGGGAAAAAAAAGTTTGGAGTCGGGAGTTAGGAGTTGGGAGTTAAGGGGCGGGGGGATGAGGGAAGGAAAGATTATTCTTTTACCTTTGTCCCCCTATGTTCAAGATCATCCTATACGGCTTCCTGATTTACCTGGCGTACAAATTCATATTTGAGCTGGTGATCCCCGTTAGTAAAGCCACATCGAAGGTTAAAGACAATCTCCGCAAAATGCAGGAGATGCAGCAGGCCCAACAACAGCAATACCAGCAGCAACAAAAGCAGGCCGCCGAAGCCCAGGCCCAGCAAGCAACAGCCAAAGAAACAGCAGCAAAAGGCGGCGATTACATTGATTTTGAGGAAGTTAAGTAAGATTAGCCCCTAAGTGCCAGCCTACACTTTTAACTTTTGACTTTTAACTTTTAACTTTCGTCACAGCCCCAGATCCAACACCGTCTGCGGAGCAACCAGATGAATAGTCTCCATCCCCGCCTCCCTCGCCCCCACCAGATTTTTAGCTGTATCATCTATAAACAGGGTTTCAGCGGGATCTAGCCCCTGTTCTTCCAGTATTTTCTGAAAAGAGGCTACATAGGGTTTGCGCAGGCCCAGCTCGTGAGAGTAGTAGGCTTTACTGAAATAGCTGTCAAAATCGGTGCAGTGGTTCTCGCGGGCAAGGATCTCTATAAATGCATCGTAATGGATGCGGTTGGTATTGGAGAAGAGGAAAATGCGGTATTTTTTGCTGATGCCCTTCAGCCAATCCAGTCTTTCTGGCGGAAAATCGAGCAGCAGGGCGTTCCAGGCGGTTTTGATCTGCTGATTGGTCAAACCACTGCCGGTTTCGCGGCGAAAAGCCTCGTAAAATTCCGTTTCGCTCATTTGGCCGGTTTCCAGTAACTCAAACAGGTCGTTGGCGTGGTGCTGGGTAAACATGGTGGGGAACTGGGTGATGCCGAGATCGATGAAAGCCTTTTCGGTAAGACTAAAATCCAGGTTCATAAAAATGCCACCCAGGTCGAAAATGATGTTTTTTGTCAATTTGAAAATTTGAGAATGAGAGAATTTGAAAATGCGGATCTGATAATCGTAAAAGGGTATCCAGCTGCCAATATTCAGGCAAGTAAGGGCTTGATTTTCAAATTTTCAAATTTTCAAATTAGATTTTACTGGTCTTTTCTCTATTTTTGCCGCCTTGTTGAGTTCTCCCAAAGCGAATTCATCGGGCCTATAGCTCAGTTGGTTAGAGCACCTGACTCATAATCAGGGGGTCCCAGGATCATGCCCTGGTGGGCCCACGAGAAGCCTGTAAACGTCAATGTTTATGGGCTTTTTTATGTCTTTTCTCCAGCAGAAAGGTTTGATCATTTTCTAGCATCAACGCTAAACCTTATTTTATGAGTAATACTATCCGAGTCTATTTTGTTATTTAAATGCAAAACCAGACCTCATTGATCAATTGATTCTGATTTAGCCTGTGTATTGTCCAAAACTCTCTGCACACTACGGATTGAGTAGTTTAAAATAGTGCGATGCCTGCAGCACTTCAAGCATCGTTGGAAGTTGTCCTGACGATATACGCTTCCCGATTTCGCCATAGACAGAATAAAACGGTGCTTTTTTCTTCAGCGCCTGCTCTTTTACTACATCAAAAGCTGTTTGAATATTTTTTTCTGCGTTAATCGCAGAGTTAAATTTGCGTATAATAAAATTTACCGTTCCCTTAAACAGTTCAGAAGAGTTATTATACTCTAGAAGTTCTGAATTCTCAAGGGTAAGTTTGCGCATCAACTCTTTTTCGAATTTCAAATGCGCTTCATCCAGATCAACATTTTTCTCAATCGCTGTAATAACAGCATCAAGTTTTACGCCGTCAGAAACGTTTAACCGGTTACCGAGTTTGCCGCGGATGTTTTTATAGAACTTTACACCCCTATCAAATATTTCTGCTGTTTCCAGTAATGGCTCAAAACTTAAAGGCTCCGCCTCTGCGATTGCTTTCTCCCTTTTCTTGAGCTCTGTAGCAGAAACAGTATAGCGGTCAATCAAATCCTGATTCTGTTTTTTCGTCATAAACTCTTCCAGTTCTTTCGACGCACTGATTTCCTCCCACAATTCTTCTTTTTTGGAGTACTCACCGAGGTCATCACTTTTTGAATACTTTTTGATCAGTTCATTCATGAGTATCATCAGCTGCCGGAAGAAGTCCCGCATGTCATCATCCAGTTTTTCTGTTTTCCATATTTTCAGCAGGTCAAACGCCTGTGCTTTCTTTTTTCCTGTAGTTGCCGCATACAAAGCAGACATTGAGTAAGGAACCACCGCGGAACGAAGCTGGCCCAGACTGTTTTTACCTGCTCCGTAAATATTTTCAAGACTCCGGAAAAGAATAATACGTGCAATCAGATCCTCGTAGAAAAAACGGTTGATACCCGTTGCTTTTTTGCTTTTGCCCTCACCGGTTATTTCTTCCAGGAACAGACGGAATATCTTTTCGCCGCCTTTCTTAACCGCAAAGGGCCGGTCACCCCATGATGCGTAGTATTTTGCGAGATCTTCTTTTGTGAAGCGGCGTTCTTTCGGGTATATTTTTTCGAGCTGGTTTTTCTTACCTGCATTGACTCGAAGCATAGTGGCATATTCTCCCTTCGCTCTTTCGAAAAACCATTTCTTTCCGCTCACCGTAAGCACACTTTCTGAAAGCGATTTGAGTTTCACCAGCTGCGGACTGCGGGCCCGCAGATCCACCTTTGATACCTTGGACTGGGCATTGGAATAGGTACTAATGTTCGAGATCAGATCATCCAGCTGCTCTTCCGTCGCATTTTTGGCAACATTAATTTTTGCCATTACACGGATATCCGATATATCAAGACCGATGCGTTTTGAAAAATACAGTGTCGCTGTTGTCTGTCCACCATTCACAATCTGAAAATCGGAAAGGGTCTGCACGTATTGAATACCTTTGATATTTACAAGTGTACTCGCCGTGGCCGTTATCGTGAGCCCGTTGTTATATGCAATAAATTTCTCCGGCTCCTTTCTTATGGTATCCTGCATGCCTTTGTTAACACCCTTGATCTGTAGAAAAGATCGTACGTTCTTTTCCAGTAACCGGCTGCTGTGTCTTTTATAAAGTTCTGCCAACAAAGAAGCAGGCAACGCACACAAATAAGAATCAAACGCAGCTTCACTTGCCGCATGCAGGAATGGAATCGGAAAATTATAAGGTGCTTCAGAAAAATCGATCACCAGCGGATACCTGCTACCCTGTGCGATATGAACATTGTACAAAAAATTCAGATCAATCAGCCTTTTCATCACGATCAAGTTTTTTGTCTGCGTTTCCTGCCCTTTGCGGAAACTGACCGGCAGTTCCTCGTCCTCAAATTCTAGCATTTTTACAGAAGGCGCGTTTCCTCTTGGCTCGATCGTTGCGGTGGCGCTCAGCAGAAATATTTCAATCACATCAATCTGGTCCATGAACTCCGATGTACCCAGCTGATGAACCAGCACCCACGCTGGACTGCCGTCCTGCAGCAGATCACCCATCTGCTTTTTTATCGATTTTTTGACAAAGGACATCGCCCGGCTGAACTGCTTATCGTATATCTGTCGCTGACTGATCATCAGCTGCGCCTCACCTGCGGTGACATCCAGACTTTCTTCATTTATCACAAAGATCTGCAGGCGTTCTCCAGATTCGTTGATAGTGTAAGCATTAGCCTTTATCGTGCCTCCTTCAACCGGATCATACAGGTTGGTTACATCTGTCGTATCGATGTGTTTGGTTTCATTCAGCCAAGGAAGCGAACCCTCCAGAAAGCCCTCTTCAGAAATATATCCATCGGAATCGCTGTTGTCAGACAGCACTTGGGTACGGTAAAGCAACAGTTCTTTTACATCCATGTCAGAAGGTTATTTTTTCAGTTAAGAAATTTTCCAGACCTGTTGTGTCCAGATTATAACGAACGTCTCTAATACCGACAGGCAACTCATTTGATTTAAGTGCAGGGAAATCATCACTGCACTGATAAAACGAAAGTGATAATTCACGGTAACGAAGGTGATTGTATTTTTCAGTCTCAGCTCTGATACCGGCCTGAGAGAGCGCTTTAACAAACAGTCCGGTTTCGCCTCGCAATTCACGGATCCGTGTCTTTACTTCCTCTATTTTCGCACCGATATGTTTTCCGCTATCCATCTGTTCTGCATCAACCACACATAATTTCAGTTCCTTGCCCCGATCCTTCTGAAGTTGAAATTCGCTAGCAATATGTATGAGCAATTGCGACGGACTTTTAGTTTTTACTTCCGTATCGGAGTCCTGAAAAACAAAATCATGGCTTCTGCCAAAAGGCCCCATCCATGCGGCAAGAATATCGTTAGCCCCAAATTGTGAATTACCGTCAAGCAGCCATTTGAGAACCGTCAGCTCACCAAACAAACCCTTGATCTCAAGATCGGAAAGCGATCCACCGGAAGGATCATCAAAAAAATCAACCCACCGCTGAAAGCTGCTTATGAACTCCGACACGGCATGTTCACCATCCGCAATGTCTTTGATCCGGTTGTAGATCGAGAGCGAAAGCTCATTGTACAGATCCGTGAACTTCGGTTTCAGCAGACCAATCATCACATAATTGGTTTCATCGTGCCATTCCAGACTGATATTCTCCAGTTTGGTGTCTTCCAGCGGCGCACCAAGTCCCGATGGCACATGCAGGATGAGATAACGCCGCCCTTGCGGATCTATGCCCAGATACAAATCCTGTTTGGTCTCAACTGATATCAGCAGTGAGCGGAACGGTGCCCTGCCGGTATTGACAACCGAGCGCCAGCGTTCTTCCAGTTCTTTCAGTGTCATACGGTCTCATCATTTTCAGTTAATACTTCCTCATCAAACTCTTCGCTCTGCGGTTCATCTTCCTCAATATTGTAATTACCCTGCAAATAATGTCCACCCGGATCCGGATCGATCGGCGGGAATCCCAGGGCATAGCCAATCAACGGAATGGTGTCGTCTATGTTGGCAGTTACTTTGATATTTTTCAGCTCCGGATCGCTGTCTGGTAAGACTGCTGAAAGATCCATCAGGTATATAACCAGCAAACCATTCTGATCGCTCATCTTCTCACGATAAATTCTTTCCGGCCTTGTAGCCTTGTCAGCCTTTTTCTGAGCTTCATCCGCTGAATAGTTTTTCTCTTCGTATTCCTGTTTTTTGTCAGCAACGAAATTGTTGTTCGCTTCCTCAATCTGCGTATCTGACAGCCACAGCGAAATGTCCTTTCCTGACGTAACAATATTGGCCGATTTTCCTGAACCTGTGAAAACGCCCTTATCAGTGAGTTGTTTCCTGTGCTTGTTTTTTTCATCCGGACCTGAACGGACAGTTAAGCTGATATCCTGCTCAATCGCTGTTTTATCTGCAGTAATCGTCTTTCCCCTTCCGGATGTTTTCACTGCGATTCTCCACGTGAGAAGTTTGTGCTGACTTTCGCAACGGTCCAGAAATGTTTTGATCTGGCTTAGTTCAGTAGACAGATCATGGAAACTGTTCGGTGCATCAAGAAATTTTTTCAGTCCGGCAATATCCGTGTCGAAGTAGGCATATCCCTCTTTCTCTGTATTGAAATTCCCACGCTGCGCTTCCAGCAATTGCTTCAAGCCTATCCATGCAGCATCGATCCGTGGCCCATCCATATCAAACTGTGTGGTCTGAACAAGTGTGTCCTGATAAGACCATTGGACTTCTACTGCATTTTTTAAGATAGAGGGACGTGTTATTTTAAGCACACCCGGATGATTTCTTACCCGAAGAATAAAATCGCGTGGTGTCTTTTTAAGCCGCTTCATTTTCTTAAACTCTATCTCCAGCTCCTCTATTGTTGTTGTGGTTGCATCAAATTTCTCGATGGCATCCCATGTAGTAAACAATTTGCAGCAGTCAATATATCCTGGTCTGTATCCGAACCAGCGTCCCATCTGCAGCAGTGTATCTGCATAATTGGTATCACGGACGAAATAGTTTACGGTAAGTCCTTCAAGGGTAAAACCACGCGAGAGCCGGTTACCACCGATCGCTATGTATTTTTTTCCCTCTCCGCTGGCATCCGTTGCGTAAACCAGTTTTTCTTTCGTTACGCTGTTGATAGCCTTTACCTCCAGACCTTTTACTGCTTCCGGCAAAAGAGATTTTATATCTGCAAATGTCAGCGGCTCCAGAAACTCGTCCTGATAATTAGACGGCAGATAGGTTCTGATGTTCTGCACAATGGCAGCGTAATACCTGTCCCATGTTTTTTCAAGCTTGATGTAAACAGAATCCGGCGCAGTGGGCAGGTCATTTGCAATCTTCGATATCAGTGAGTCCACTTCTGTCTGAACCAATGTGCGGGTTCTGTTCTGCCAATCGGTAAAACGGGAAATATGAATCAGCATTGTATGATGCGGATTGTAAAGCTTGGATCCATCCATCACACCTTTCCTTTTTGTCCTGACGGCAATAGTCAGAATAAAACATTCAATCGCATCGATCAGTGAGGAAGGAAGGTATAGAGGAAACAGGTCATCTTTTTTCGGTGAGCGTAAAACCGCATCGTAATATTCTATTTCTTCTTCCGTTGCCGGTCTAGTACCCTTCGGTTCATCAACGACCTTATTCGGGAAACATTCAATCACATCCGTTACCGCTTCAACCAGTGGAATTTTCTTAATATCTGATTCGATAGCAGTATCAAAAAGCTGCAGTGCCCCGATGTAATTGGATGGGGGATTCAAAAGTTCAATAAAATCATCCGGGAAAATATTTCCTACCTGCTGGAAACTGCGGGTCTTCAGTTCACCATTCCGCTGGTAATTAATAGCCCAGTCACCGTCGGCTTCTTCGTTTCTGTCCTGTAGCACGTTTGCGAACGGCGTTGCAGTGTAACCGAGGTATGTTTTGCGCGAAAACAGTTCGAGTATTGCGCGTATATGTCCGTTGATAGTAGTCGCATACTGTCTTCCTTTATGCCCCAGATTATTCAGCGACGCGTTATCAGCCTCGTCATCAACGATCAGTAGCGGGATTTCATGCTGCTGTTTATTCTCTTCCAGATAATCACTCAGCCAGATCAGCAGATTCTTTAATACCCCGGCGTTTTTTTTACATACAAGCAGATATTTATTATTCAGTGAAAAATTGGCATCCTGAAAGGCTGTTTTAAAATCTGATTTGTGAGAGGTAATTGAAAACACCTGTGGAATATCAGAATTTCCCTGCACACCGAAACGTACGATCTTACCTACTCCTTTGACTCCCTGCTGCTCAGTCTGCAGGTTGATGACCCCCTCACCTACTATATCCATTTCCATGCGTAGCTGCGTCTGGCTTCGCAAATCTTCCATAATGCCTGAGAGAATAATTACCAGGTTATATCCGGCATCAACCGCCCTGTTAATTACAGCATTAAAGTTTCCTGTTTTACCGGACTGCACACTGCCCACCACAAGACCTTTTGTATAGAAAGCGGAACCGGATTGCGGATCACCGAGTTTCCCTAGGATAGATTCGCTGGACCTTTCGATTTCAGCGATAACGTTTTCTGACCGGCCCTCATTTCGCAAATGTTTTATATACCGTCTGATGTAGTTATCCGGCATATCTTTTTTCCGCTCTTCCGTAAGCCACGTTTCAAATCCTTTTTTGGTAAGTGCAGACGACGGATCAATGTCAACCGGATAAACCGATTTGATTTCTTTTGCAGCAACGTCATAAAAACCACCAATAGTTGTGTCGTCAATTTCATCTGCACCAGGATACATTTTAGCAACACGCAGAATTTCTTCCCGTTTATCCTCAAAAAAACTGAGCGGAACAGTTTCCATTCTTTTGATATGGCCACGCATCAGTGTCTTGATGTTTTCGATGGTTTCCTGGCTTTGCATTGTATTTTTATTTAAGAAGATTTAAGATCGATTCCGGCAATGAGTTTTCAGAAACCCCCATGGAAGGAATGATATCATTGAGAATATCCTTTTTATTCATACCTCCTTCCAGCAACACGTTTATCATTTCCTTGAGTTCCGTTTCCGCGATGCCAGATTTTTCTGCGAGCTCCACAAAATTTTCATCGCTCTGTACTTTACGCAGTTTGTTGATGGTAGTGGTAACCATTTTAAAAATGATCCGCATCTTTTTTCTTTGCTGCTGATCCAGTGAATCTATAAGCGATTGCAGGAGCGGGAAACTCTCATCAAACTCAAGCGAAAGACCGTTAGTTGTCGCCACCTTCATAAACAGGCTTTTGACTTCTGCCTTTGTTTTCGGGCCTGTTGTGACATAGTTTCGGTATTCTTTTTCTGCTTCGGTTTTAAGCGTACTCACGTAGCGTATAAATGCGATCCGCTCACCATAAGGAATGGTAATGGAAGATTTGGCTACATTGAGATGAAAGAGTTGGTCAATACCATTGCCGATCTCCACACGCAGCCGCGCCAGCTGCAGGCGCGCGCTTTTTTTGATCACCGCGTTCCATCCGCCAAAGACGATGATTCTGTCTGCGCGGTATACATACATGCCCTCCATGTCCATCAGGCTTTTGTGCGACAGCGTCCATTCAGAAGTGCCTTTGCTTTCCGCAAGGCTGCGATTGGGCAGGACAAATCCTTCCAGACTAAGTTTATTTCCCACCAGCATCTTTTGCTGTGCGGAAATACTACGTGCGCTGACAGGGAAAGGATTGAAAGGTTTGAGGTGATCGTTGTTGACGCGAATTTGCAGCGGATCTTTTCGTTCCATAAACCGGTGAAAAATCAGCTGAAGATGTTCTGTTATCGTTTCATTGAGTTCTTTCTGCAGTATCTCGCTCTGATGGTCCGGATCAATATTTTCCTCAAATTTGTACAGGCCGTCCCAGATAACAATCGTATTCGGAGTGAAGTCAGAAAAAGGGTTCAGAAACCCCTGGCTGAGTTCTCTGTATTTTTTTACGGAGGCGTTTATTTCTTTATCATTGTGTACGATGATTTCCCAGCTGGCATCAGCCAGATGATTTACATCCCAGGTCCGGCCTGCAAAAGTTTCCTCACCGGCTTTGCGCGACAAAACCGTAAACCTTCTTGTCTGCGCAAACGAAGCGGTTTTCATCCCTAGTCCGAATCTTCCCAGATCTTCGGATTTTCTCTCCGCTTCCATGCTACTGCTCGGAAAATTCATGTTTTTTTTCAACTCCTCTTCGGACATTCCATGACCATTGTCGGCAATAAACAGCTGGAGCGGCCTGGCGCGGGTATCGATCAGGACTTCTATACGGTTTGCTCCAGCACTGACAGAGTTATCGATCAGATCGGCAATGGATGACTCGAGGGTGTACCCCTGTTCAGCAATGGATTTGATCAGATACTCTGCATTCGGAACCGATTGTTCTGTACGCATGTAGTTTTGATTATCTTAGCTTATAAAGCTCTTTCGCTATTACGTAGGACATCAGGGGGGGAACTGCGTTTCCTATCTGTTTGAATGCGGCGGTTCTATTTTTTCCTTCCTTCACTCCTTCAAAATAATAGTCATCCGGGAATGACTGCAATCTTGCTGCTTCTCTTACTGTTATAGATCTGTTTTGTTCAATATCCGGATGAATATAATAGTGTCCATCCTTACTTATATGTGCAACAATCGTTTGTGAATAATTCAGATCTTCTGCAACAATTTTGAAACGATCTATAAATGAATGCCTGTTAGTATGAGTTTTTAGTGAAGCAGGCAAATCATTATAGTCTAATCTTTCCTTTTTTTGATTCCATTTATCAACTGCAATTCTGTATATTTTTTTATCCTGAACAGTATGCGGTCTGGCTACATGTTGCGTTACAAGGTTTAAGCCATTCCTGATATTATTATTGTCTAAATAAGTATTGGTTTTAGTCCTATACGCTTGTGATTTGTCTTTCCCTTCGCCAGCATGAAGTTTAGGCAAGTCACTAAAAATATTTTTTACTTTATAGGTAGCATTTGGTTTGATGGCTTCTAAATCGGGGAGATTGGGAACAAAGTCATCTTTCCAGCCAATAATAACTATTCTCTTTCTTTTTTGTAACACGCCAAAATTATCTGCCTCAACTGTAAAGAGATGCATTTTGTATCCCTTCTTTAAAAAGAGGGTTTCCATATTTTTAAGGTAGCCTCCCTTGTTCGCAGATTTTAATCCGATAACATTTTCAAATACAAACAGTTTAGGCTGATATTTTTCTAAATATCGTGCATATTGTACATATAAAAAATTTCGTGGATCTCCTTCCATACCATTTGCAGATCTGGCTCTTCCTACAAGGGAATAAGCCTGGCACGGTGGCCCTCCAATGATAAGATCAACTTCCTGATTCTGAAGTTGTTGTTGAATACGACGATGAATTCTTTCATTAAACTCTGGTCCGATTGGCAGGTTTATAATACTGTTTGATACATCATCAGGAAGATCCCTGTAAAGATCTTCCCTTTTAATATTACCCTCCAGATAATCATTATAGATGCTTTTGTCCTTAAAATGATGATATGCTGCTCTTGTTTTTAGTGTACAACATGCCGCTTCGTCCATTTCAACATGTACAATTGGTTTAAAACCTGCTCTGGTAAACCCTTCAGAAAGCCCCCCTGCGCCTGCAAATAAATCTATGTAATTCATACGCCGTCAAGTTACAATTTTGCCAGGCAATTTATCAAGAGTTTTATTCAGATATGGTTCTTTTAGTTCACACTCCCATACCTGAATTATCTTCCATTTCATCTTTTTCAATGCTGCAATTGAGCGTACATCATTGATTTTGTTTGCATTGATCTTATCCACCCACCATTCAGTCCTTGTTTTTGGTATAACAAAATACCGGCAATTCTCATGTCCATGCCAAAAACAACCCTGAACAAAAATGATAGTTTTATACTTAGGAAGTACAATATCAGGTTTACCTGGCAGGGTTTTGTCGTGCAGTTTGTACCGAAACCCTTCTGCATGAAGAAACCGGCGTACCAGCATCTCGGGCTTTGTGTTTTTACCCTTGATTTTGCTCATATTGTAGCTACGCTTTTTGGGGGTATGTACATCTGCCATATTCGGAATTTAGTTTCTAAAATCAGTTCTGAAAAGATGTAGCCATGAAACTCTTCGTTTAGAACTACCACTTACAGTAAGCCAGGCTCACCCAATCCACTGGGGGCTTCAACAGCGTCAACAAATTTGACAGCAATATCGAGAGGCGCATCTTTCATGCGCTATAATGGGTAAGTATGAAAATTTGTTTCAGCCACCGCACCATATACAAAAGTTAGTTTGGGAAGCAGTGCATGACAATTACCATCATCGGCACAAACCTCTATTAGGAAATCATTTTACCCATTGCTTTAATTTGTTCTGGGCCAATGCCACAGCAACCACCAATCATATCTGCACCCAAATCCATCCACTCCTTTACCATGATTTCACAGGATGACTTTTCCGCAAGACGCGTCCAGGTTTTCGTTTCCGCATGGTAAACAGCTCCTGAATTTGGATAGACCACTATCTTTTTATTGCCGGATTGCTTTTTGATCGCCTGAATTAAGGAAGAAATATATTCCGGGGAAGTACAGTTTACACCTATCGCAAATACAGTTGGGTGATGCGCAAAAAAAGCAGCACAGTCGGCAATGGGGGTTCCATCACTAATATGTTTACCATCCTTACAGGAAAAAGATACCCAGGCAGGCATTTTTACGGTTTCTAAAATTTTAGATAACACCCTGGCCTCCTGAAAACAAGGAATCGTTTCACAAGCAAGTATATCAGCATTGGAACCAGCCAGCAACTGGATTCTGGGTACATGAAAATCTGTTAATGCCTGATCAGTAATCACATAATCACCCCTATATTCAGAACCATCAGCCAGATAGGCACCATAAGGACCAATGCTGGCAGCAATCAAAGGTTTTACTGCATCCGGATTTACTAACCCGAAACGGTTTCTGGCTTCTTCTGCTAATTGAACTGATTTGAGCATCAGTTGGCTGGCTGCTTGCCTATCATAACCCATTGCCATAAAACCGGGTAGGGTGGCCTGGTAACTGGATGTGATGATGCATGCTGCACCCGCTTCCAGATAACTGAGATGGGCCTGAATAATGGCTTCAGGATTAGATTCCAGCAATTGTGCACTCCATAATTTCTGATTCAGGTCGCACCCTTGCCTTTCCAATTCATTAGAAAGACCGCCATCGATCAGTAGTGGATAGGTAATCGTCATTCCATGAAAGTAAGAAAACTACCCTTTTCAGTCCCTTTCATTTCTCAACATTACATGTAAGTGTTTTACAAAAAAAGTTGGCAGATTGGGTTACCGTATGGGTTAATCCGGATCATTTGAAAAACAAGCACTGCTACCTCACCACAATCTCATCTACAAAAAACCAGGAACCACCCCCTGCCGAAGGATGCCAATTGAATAGCTTTTTGGTACCTATTATGTCAAATTTGATAAACCGGCAAGCACCCATATTTTTAGTAAACAAAAAATTATGTGTTACATTTTCTTTGCGTTGTTCTCCTTCGATGGTTTGTGTTTCGACTAAGCGATAATGGATCCCATCTTCTGAAACAGAACAGGTTACAGATCCTGGATGCAGGATCCAGCTTTTGGGATCATATAAGGTTGAGATCTGGATGGTTTGCGGTTGCAGGGTTGTTTGAAGGTCGAGTACGAGTTCCGCATTTGTTGCTTCCCAGCCAAGCCAATGGGCTTTATAATCGTTTGCTCCCTGCACACCGTTGGTTAGAATCGATACATCTGCGTGGCTGTATTTGGGCGAAGGCATTGGAGTAGCGGTTACTTTTTTACGAAAAGCCTTATTACCCTCCACCTGCACATTGATAAATCGTTTAGTGGATTGGTAATATTCTTCGGGAGTAAGACCCGCTTCATTCACATTTAAAACCCTATTTTGCCTGCAAACAGCATAAAAATCTTCTACTAATTGCTGCATGTCATTTTTTAAACTAAACTTCCCATTGTCTTCGGTATAAAAACCGTTCGAACCAAACATATCACTTTTCCCAATTTCCATCATCGCATATTGAATCGGTAAACGACAGAGTTTAACACGTTGTAAAACGGAAGGGTTCTCCTTTACTGCATTTTCGGCCGCATCAAAATATTGGTTGTATTGCGCCATATTTTCAGCCGATAAAAAAGTTCGTGCATGTGCCATTGGATGGCCATAAATATCCAACCACTCGCCCGTTTTTTTAATTTCAGTTGTCAGATGATGGATATATTTTTTAATAAACACGCCACCTGCTCCATAATAGCCATTCAAAAAATCTGTCATAACAGAATCCGTATTTATATCCGGATTCCACAATAAACGGGCTATCAAATAAGCTTTCAGTTCTGAAAATTCATGTCCGATGCCCGCATTGGTCTGTTGAAAATGGGCATTCACATGGTTCTTGGTAAAAAACTGGATATTTTTTTGAAGCGTATGCAGATTGGGGAAAGGCGAGATATGGTGCGAAAAATTAACCGTATAATCCCATAAATACATGTTCTGACTGATTTTTCCCCAGTCGGTAATGTCTTTGAGGAAGGATATACTGAGACTGTCATTTTCAATTTCTTTACTGCGATTTAGTTCGATCGTACACAACATAATCTGAACATTGCCGGCAGGTTTTACATTTTTGGGAGCCCGTCGTGAATACTGATACGCCAAAGTAGAAATCATTTTATCTGGAAATTGCGCCGCTACCCTATTTACAAAATGGATAATCGGACCCGCAGCAGAGCCCTCCTCAGCAATGATTTTGGCGCATTGATCGCACTGGCAATACGAAAAGTTATCGCCCTGACTAACAGACCATAGTTTTTTTTCTGGCTGCAGGGCCATTTCTTCCTTTAACTTTTTAATCGTTAGTGTAAAAACATCGGGATGGCTTAGGCATAATTGATCAATGATGCGTTTGCCGCCCATTAATGCAAAATATTCGGGGTGCTGATCAAAATAGGTTTCCCATGGCACCAGGCGGTTGAAAGTGTGTACATAATAACCTTTTGCAAATTCTTCCGTGTGGTCGTTCAGTCTTTGCCAGTTGCGATAGGCTTCATTTTGTTGGGTTAAGACCCCATTCACGATGCGAATACTGTTTACCGGCTTATCCATTTCACATACTAAGGGTAAAGCAATCGTGGTTTTTTGCGGCATGCGTTCCACTTGGGGGGCATACATTCTACAGGCTAGATATTTTTCAAGTAGATGTACAACCCCATACATGGCCCCTTTTTTTCCGCCAGATACTACTAAAATATTGTCTTCCCGAATGGAAATCAAAAAAGCATCTTCTATTAGATCTTTCTTTTTAGCCTCAAAATCAGCTGTTATATGTTTGTTCAGTCCTTTTGGAAGATTAGTTACTGTCCAGCCCAATTGGGCTGAATCAGCATGTATCAGGGAAGTAATGTAAATGGAATGTTTACTAGTGGGTTTATCTGTTTTTACAATGGGCAGTTCACAACCCGCTATTTTTTTGATTGCCGATTGCAGTAAAATAGCGGCCTTTTCTTCAGCGTCAGCAGGCTTTACAGCTAAAACAATGGTAAACTGTGGCTGTCCGTTTTTAACTACAACAGCCTGTTTTTGAGCAGAAATAGGGAGGGATATGCTCAGGAAAAATAAAAGGAAGATGGGTTTAGTAGGCATTTTTGATTTTGCATTTACATTGACTGGATCAGGTATTACATGGTCAATTAGGATACTCATTATTATTTCCTTCTCCGAAGAGTCTCCCGCCTCAGGCGGAGACTCTTCGCTTAGTACTACCTGACATCCATTATGCCCGATATCTCAGCACAGTAACCTATCGTAGTTTACTATTCTGCCATTCCATCTCTACAATATCTGTAACACTATGTAAAATATAACCCACAATTCCCCCTCCTCCTCTTCCAAAAAAAGAAGTTTGCCCGTTTCTTCGTTGCATCATTACCAGCATGGCAGGCAAACAAAATATGACTAACCAGCAAACAACTGGTTTGGCATCATGTTACCCAATACGCAAAAAAGGTAACCCCAGAAGGGATTGTACTGCCAGTGTGGTAACGAATATAAAATACAAAACGGCCACCAACCAAACCAGCTTGCGGGCCTTGTGTTCCTCCTGGATGTTATTGGCAATCAGATACCCGGCTAAAGGAATGATCTGCAAAGAATGGATCCCAAAAAAATGAGCTACGCGTAAGTCGCCATAAAAGGTACTCCAGTTTAAAAATGGCAATCCGGGTTCACCTATTTTGCCACCTACCTGGTGCGTGTTTAGTACACTCATATATCCGCCAAAAAAACTAAACAGCACAAACAGTAGTAAACCGATTTTAATAGATAGTACGAACGCAGGATGAATGGAATTTGTTTTTTGAAAAATAAACCGGATCGTTACAATCAGTGTAGCGGTAGTAAGCCAAACAATCAGGATGCCCATGAGGGCATACAAAATACCACCTGTTAATTCTGACTGGTTAAAATGCGATAATTTTCCCCTGAAAGCCTGCACTGTAATGACACTGTTTTCAAACAGCATCACAAAAACAGCTAACCTGGAAAACCATTTTATCCTATGCTGATTATGTACATAAAAAAGCAGGTAAGCCAGGCTCCAGCTATAGATCCAGGTACTCAAGGCAAACTTGATGGGTTTGATCATGGAGTTAATACCCAATACGGTTACTGGATTCACCGTTGCATACAAACCCAATAAAACCGCCAGGATCAGGAAGAAACTACCCGAATAGGTTAATAGTTTATTTCTTGTGCGCAGTGTATGAAACAGATTCATGCAGGGATCTTGTTTTGATGGTTTTACAAATAAAAAATAATAAATACCCCATCGGACCAAACATAAAGGTGAAAGGCAATGTGAGGGTATACCATACCCTGGAGAGGCCGATTTGTCTGGACTTTCGAACAATGTAAGCACCGGTGAATAGATCAAAAGCCAGATAATGGATCCAACCGGCTGCTACCGCATCATCGTTTTGAAAAAGTGCTTTTACATTGGCGAGACTGCTGAAACTATCCGGATTAAACTGCCCAATATCTTTCAGGATCATGTACGTATACAATACAGCAAACAGCACCAGCAAGCCATTTAAAATAAGGGCTTGTGTGTACTTCCATTTTGGCAGAAATATCAACAATAGCCAACCTGATAAAATCACTGTATTACAAATGGAGAAGATCTCGGCTGCCTGCATATAATGTAGATTTATAGTTGAATGAATATACTTATAAAAAAAATACAGAATTTATTTACACAGGATCGGTACAAAGCATTTTACTGTTTCATTTTTTATGGGTCATTTGCTGCCATTAAGGGGTATGTATCTCATCATAGCAAAATGGGTAAGGCTGTTTCCCATCACCCTTTACGCGCTTTCACCAGGCCCCATACCGTTAACCCCAAGCCCACCAGAATCAACAAACCACAAAGTACCAGCGTGGTGTATACGAGTGGGCTAGAACCTGCCGTGGGGGGTGGATAGGCTTTGTTCAGCGCAGGCATCTGAGAAGAGGATTGCCCGATGATGGCGGCCAACATTCCCGCCACACCATTGAGCCAGGTACCCGCCTGTGTGCTGATAAACCAGCAACGGAGCTGAAAAGGGGTCAGCACCATCTCGCGCAGCAAAAAACCCAGCACCACCAGCAATACGCCATTGGCAGTAAACTGGATATGTGCCATTACCAGGCCCCGGTACCAGGCTACAGCATCGGGTGGGATCAATCCTACGAGACAACCCATGGTTACCTGTATCACTCCCAGTAAGAGGGTAAAAAAACGGAGGCGTTCTGACAATACTGCAGGATTCATAATCAGCGTTTTATCATGAAGAATCGGGCCTCCAACAAAATACAAAAGACCAACGAAACAGGCAAGCAGGGGCTGGTAATAAGGCTGGCTGGTTCTCACCAGAACAATGGCCTGTTCAACAAAATGGCGCTTTGTTTGTTATTCATCATCACTGATTAATACCGTAACTTGTCTAACACCTATCGAAAACTGTTGTATGAGCGAAAATCCAACTCCTTATTCTATTCCGCAGTGGCTGTTGCATTCGAAGATCTATTCTGTAGTGGTGATTGATATGACGGGGCATTACCTGTTTGTAAACGATTGTTTCCGCAACCGTTTCTCTTTTCTGGCCAAAGATTTCGTGGGACTGAACATACAAGGTACCGTTCACCCCGATGATTGGGATGCCTGTAACGAGGCTTCTCTCCGCTGCATACAAAACCCGCAAATACCCCAACGTGTGCGTATCCGCAAACCCGCCAATGAGGCTGGCGATTTTTACTGGACCGATTGGGAATTTTCGCCTGTATTAAACGCAGCAGGCGAACCAACGGGTATTCTTTGTGTAGGTTATGATATCACCGAACGGAAAAGAACAGAAGTGAGGGTAGCCGAACAGAAAGAAAAATTGAAAGAAATAGCCTGGCAGCAATCGCATCAGTTACGCTCGCCGGTGGTGAATATACTGGGTTGTATTCAACTGATCCGTAACGAAAAAGAACTGGTATCAGCAGAAGAGAAAGATCGCTTGTTCGAGAATATTAAACAGGAACTGACTTATCTCGACAACATCATTCATAAAATTGTGGCCGATTCGCGCGCACCCGAATAAATATTTTTTTCCCGCTTTGCAGATACAATACCCCACTGTTGGCTGTTGTTATCAACCGTTTATCCTGTTTTTGGTACGGCCCACATAAATTTTTTTACAATTAGTCTATCATTTTGGTGGGTTAATAAGTTCCTCCTTATATTTGCTGCTCCAAATAAAAAAACTGTTACACATGTCTGCCTTTGTATCGCTCTGCCGATGTTGTTGCTGAACTGAAAGATTCTTAACAGGATTACCTGACCATTTATTATTTATCTACTCTCCGGAGAAAGCGAATACAACGCGCTCCTCCCGGACTTAAACTCTATTTGTATGAAGCAAGCAAACTATTTACCAAAACTGTTCACCCTATTATTCACGCTGTTTTCCGTATCGCTGTTGGCACAAACAGCCACCCTGAAAGGAACGGTAAAAACAGGCAGCACCCCTCTGGCCGATGCCGCTGTACAAGCAGGCAGAGCCGGTACCACTACCAATGCGGCGGGTGTGTTCAGTATTTCACTTACGCCCGGCACCTACACCATTGTGGTTTCTTATACCGGGTACGAGCAACAATCCAGATCCATCACAGTTACCGCAGGCGAAACGCTGGTGAGCGATTTTTCGCTGGCCGCCAGTAATGTATTAAACGAAGTGGTGGTATTGGGCAGCCGTTCAACCCCCAGAACACAATTAGAAACCACCGTTCCCATTGATGTACTCGATATTAAAAAATTAGCCGGTACCGGCGCACAGGTAAACCTGAACCAGATCCTGAACTTTGCCGCACCTTCCTTTACCTCCAACACCCAATCGCTGGGTGATGGAACGGACCATGTGGATCCTGCCTCGTTACGCGGACTGGGACCCGATCAGGTACTGGTATTGGTGAACGGAAAAAGAAGATACAACTCGGCCCTGATTAATGTAAACGGAACCTTCGGCCGCGGATCGGTGGGTACCGATCTGAATGCCATCCCCGTTTCGTCTATTGAAAGAATTGAGATCCTGCGCGATGGTGCCGCCGCCCAGTATGGCAGCGATGCCATTGCCGGGGTAATCAACGTGGTACTGAAAAAAACTGTGAACCGTTTATCAGCTTCGGTTACCAGCGGGGAATACAATACCCGCTCCAACAAAATTCAACATCATGACGGACAGAACACACAGGTTGCCCTCAACTTTGGGCTGGCCCTTGGCGAGAAGGGAGGCTATATTAATTTCTCCGGCTCCTTCGACGACCGCAAACCTACCGACCGGGGTGGTGCGCGCAACGATGTGATCTACCGCCGTTATCCGGGTGGTGTAGACAGAACCGATTCTTTTCTGACCGCTACCAATACTACCCGTAAAAATTATAGTCTGGTAGTAGGGCAATCCAAATACACCAGCGGACAGTTCTCTTTTAACTCGGCCATCCCACTCAGCAACGGTGCAGAATTTTACGCCTTCGGCGGATTGGGTTATCGTAAGGGTAAATCGGGTGGTTTCTATCGGTTACCGCATGAGTCGAGAAATATACTGGACATCTATCCCCAGGGTTTTCTGCCTTTTATCGGATCTGATGCCTATGACCGCTCATTGGCCGCCGGGATCCGTGGCAAAGTGGGCGATTGGGATGTGGACTTCAGTAATACCTACGGACAAAACCAGTTCGATTTCAGCGTGCTGAATTCTGTAAATGCATCGCTGGGCAAAGCTTCTCCCACCAACTTTAATGCAGGTGGACCGAAGTTTACACAGAATACCACTAACGTAGATTTTACCCGGGGATTTGACTGGTTAAACGGTACCAGTCTTTCGTTCGGCGGTGAGTTCCGTTTTGAAAACTATCAGTTAAAAGCCGGCGATCAGAACTCGTATGCCAACTATGGGCTTACCCGCCAGGTAGGTATTGATGCCAATGGCAACCCCATACTGGTACCTGATTTTGGTGGTTCGGTAAATACCCTATTCGGTCCGGATGGTACGGCCCGACCCGGTGGTGCGCAGGTGTTCCCCGGCTTTAGACCAGAGAATGCAGTTAATGCCAACAGAACGGCCGCCAGTGTGTATGCAGATGCCGAACTGAATTTTTCGAAAGCGTTTTTAGTAGATGCGGCAGTACGGTATGAGAACTACAGCGATTTTGGTTCTACCACCAACGGAAAAATTGCAGCAAGATATAAAGTGAACAAAACCTTCACCATCCGCGCTTCTGCCAGTACCGGTTTCAGGGCACCTTCGCTGCAGCAGCGTTATTATGCCAACACTGCCACTGTATTTGTCAGTGGTGTAGCTAACGAAGTAGGTACCTTTCCGAATGATAGTCGGCCCGCGCAATTGTTAGGTATCCCGAAACTCAGTCCGGAGAAATCCAAAAGCGTTAGCCTGGGCTTCACCGGCAGTTTTGGTAAACTGAAAGTAACCCTGGATGGATATTATACCCGCATTAACGACCGCGTAATTTATACCGGCCAGTTTACCGGCAGCAATGCCCCTACGGCTTCTGCGGTGGATAAAGAAATTTATCAACTCCTGTCACTGGCCAATGCAACCGGCGCAGCCTTTTTTGCCAATGCCTTAAATACCGAAACCAAAGGGGTTGACCTGATTGTTTCTTATAAAGTAAAACTGGGCAAGGGTACCTTGAATGCTGATTTTGCGGCCAATGCTTCTAAAACTGAACAGGTGGGACCTATCCATGTTTCGTCCAAACTGATCGGAAAAGAAAGTATTTATTTCAGTAATTCCAGCAAAGTATATCTCGAAAATGCCGTACCCAATACCAAGGCCAATCTGGCATTGAACTACAGCATTGCCAAATTCAACTTCTTTCTCCGCAACAACTATTTTGGCGGAGTGACCGAAGCCAGCAACACTCTTGCCAACCAGCAATACTATAATCCGAAATGGGTTACCGACTTCTCCATCGGTTATAAACTGAGCAAAGTGGTAAACCTGACCGTGGGCGCTAATAACCTGCTGGATATTTATCCCGACAGGATCGCTATTGCGGCCAATAATAATGCCGGACAATTCATCTACTCCAGAAGCGCACTGCAATTCGGCGCCAATGGACGGTATGTGTTTGGCAGAGTGGAGGTTTCTTTTTAGTAATGTACCTGTAAAACAGAAAAAGCGCCCTACACTTTGTAGGGCGCTTTTTTTGTACAGCAGAAGCATGCTAGAATACGAGGGTCTGAATGGCATGCGGCGGAATAGAAATTACTGCTGCATTTTTTCCGACACATACATTATAGTCGAGTTTTTGGTTGCTCTGGTTCATCACTATCACCGCCATTTTTCCGTTTGTATTGATAAAGGAAGTGGTTAAGAGCTGGCTTCTGCTGGCTGCACTGCCCACTCTTTTGGCACCCAGGCGGATGAATTTGGAGAAATGCCCGATATAGTAGTAGGAGTTTGTATAAATTAAACTGCCATCCTGTGTATTGGCATGTACCGGTGCAAAACAAAAATTACCAACATGGTTGGGGCCTCCTTTTTCATCTAGTAAAATATTCCAGTCGGTCCAGCCCACAGACCCGTTGTTAAAATCATTGATCATAGAACGGCCGTATTCCTCGCCCAGGCCCCAGAACTGGTAACGGGTGGCATCAAAACTTTCGGCACAACCTTCTGTAAACAGTAAATGTTTATCGGGATACGCTTTGTTTACCAGGCCCACATTCTCGTACATGGGCAATCCGCCGCTCCAGTCTTCATACCAGTGAAAACCCATACCCCAGGCATATTTTGCGGCTGCAGGATCATCGAAGATCACATTGGCGCGGTGAAACATCAGATCGCGGTTATGATCCCACACCACAATCTTTTTATAGGCCAGTCCGGCACTGGCCATGGTGGGCCCCAGAAAATTTTTCAGAAAATCACGCTCTTCTTCTGCCGTAAAAATGCAGGACTCCCATTTTTGGGTAGCCATGGGTTCATTCTGAATAGTAATACCCCAGATAGGGATCCCTTCTTTTTCATAGGCTTTGATGAATTTAGTATAATAGTTGGCCCAGCTCTGCCTGAATTCGGGAAGCAGTTTGCCACCGCGTAACATACTTTTATTCGATTTCATAAATGCGGGCGGGCTCCATGGACTGGCATAGGTAGTAATTTTTCCACCTGCAGCCGCTATCACTCTTTTAATAAATGGAATGCGGTACTGGCGGTCGTGAGCAATACTGAAAGACCGTAATCCAGCATCGCCTTCCTGTACATAGGTGTAACTGCCACTGCTGAAATCGCAGCTGTGTATATTGGTGCGGGCCAGTGTATAACCGATACCCTTTGACACATCGTAATAAGCCGTCAGAAATTCTTCCTGTTTTTCTTTGGAAAGTTTGGCAAATGTTTCGGCACTGGCATCGGTTAAAGCGGCGCCGATTCCCATAAACGACTGAAAGGTTTTACCGGGATCAACAAATACACTGATCTCCCCTTCTGTTGGCTGGGCCAGTTCTTTAAATACCACCTGATCTGTTTGCGATAAACGCAGGTTGGTATTGGCAGCGGTTGTATACACCGTTACTGTTTTACCGGTATATGCGGCCGGACGAGAGGTTGATGTCTTTTTGATTTGTGCCAGAGAGAAGGCTGCACAAAAAAACAGTGCGGTGGTCAGGATGAACTTCATAAGTACACTTTTTAATAAAAAATGAGTGACAGATCAGTTGATCTGTTTAGTATGGCAAACAAATGTATTGTTTCAGATACGATACCGGTATGACATTTGTCATTCGTGGGGCTGATCGGGACCGCAGTTATCCTGAATTGTAACAAATGTTACCATAAATGGTCTGGTTCAATGGTAGCTTTGTAAAAAATATCCCATGCACTCAACACCTGCCACCAACCAAACGCCACCTGCCCAATTTACCTATCAGATCAGCGGTTCAAAATCTGTGGGCGAAACCGTTTCGCTGGTGGGAGCTGCCAGTGAACAGTTCAGATTTTCAGTGCTGCACAGTTATGATTTTCAGGAAATACTGGCGGGTAAAGGTTTCCCGATAGAACGTAAAGTGTATGTATTTGAGATCTGCCGGGCGCCCATGGCATCCAAAATGCTGGCAGCAAATCCATCGTTTTCGATATTTATGCCTTGCAGAATAGCCGTGTATGAAGAAAACGGAGAAACCATTGTATCTACCATGAATATGGAGCTGGCCATGGAATCTATCAAACATAACCCGGCATTATATGAAGAAGCTGCTACGATCTATCAAGCCATGCAGGAAATGATGCAGTTTTTGATTGCCTAACAGTTCAAATCTTACCAACCATTTACCTGCCAACGTAAATGGTTTTTTGATGCCCGTACCGGAATGTTAAAGTGTGTGGCGCTGGGGCAACTGCAGCAGAACTAAACGGGTTATCCGCTATCTTCGGCACCCAATCGTTTACTATGACCCTCAAGATTCTTACCGTTGCAGGCCTGGCCACCTTTGAAGTATACGCTGCTATTCCGGCTGGTTTTGCGTTTGCTTTACCGGCATGGATCATTGGTGTGGCGAGTACCGTGGGTGGATTGATTGGGGTGTTTGCTGCAGCTTACCTCGGTAACCAGACCCGCAAACTGATCAACCGGTATCAAAAAAAGAAAGAAGTGGTAGAAAAACCGAAATCAGGTATGATTATCCGCATCTGGGAAAAATATGGTGTGGTAGGACTCGGCTTTCTGGGTACCCTGACGGTGGGGGCTCCCATCAGTATTGGCGTTGGGGTAGGTTTTAATGTGCCGGTAAACAAAATGGTATTGTGGTGCAGCCTGGGTGTCATTGTTCGATGCGCGCTGTTTACTACGCTTGGGCATTATGGGATGAAATTGTTGTAAAGAATTACCCACACAAAGGCACCAAGGCACAGTTTTTTACGTAGGATGACCTGCGTTCCGCAAATCTCTTTTCCCCTCTTTTTCTCTTGTCCTTCTCTTAGTGAAATCTGCTGCACTTTTGGTGTTCCGATGATGATGGAGGATGTTTCAATAAGAGCTAAAGAGGTCTATCAGAGTACTTTTACTTTCATTCTTTCCTGCAGTAAGGCACCCAGTTCTTCTGCTTTGATTTTTCCGGTGGTTTTGATCTCCATAGGCACATGCGAAAATGATTTTTTCTTGCCCAGCACTTTGTGCAGTTCATATTTGGCCTCTGCCGGACCCGCCAGTAACAGAAAAGCGACTGTAGCCGGAATATGCGAGATCACTTTTTTATAAAAATGACCCAGGATCTCATGCTCGCGGTGTTGCGCTTTTTCTTTACTGTTGAGGGTGGTTCCGAATAATCCGGTTTTGGTGGAACCTTCACCTTGAAATCTTTCGTGTGAGGCACTGTCAGACAACAATACTTCTGCAGCCATAAAAGCGGCACCTTCTCTTCTCACAATGATAGCTTTTTTATGATCGACCCATATAGCGCAATGGATGGGACTTTTTGTTTTCGTTGCCATACAACTGGTTTTATTGTTTATTAAAGATAAGAGTACCCTTTGCCAGCGCCTATGACATTTATCATCCACTGCAGCCATCCCGGAGCCCATAACTACCTGTTCGATCTATGAATATTACCCTATCTGATAAAAGCCCCACGCTACTGAAATAGTTTTTTTACCTTGCGGCCCAAATTCATACAAGATGAAACTGGAAGCAACCCTCCTTGACAGAAGTGAAAACAAATGTGAACTGTGCGGATCTACCGAAGAGATCCAGGTGTACGAAGTACAGCCACAGGATAACAGTAATGAAGAGAACTGTATCATCGCCTGTAAAGTATGTTGAAACCAGATAGACAAAAAAGCGGAGCTGGATCAAAGCCATTGGCAGTGTTTAACAACTTCCATGTGGAGCGAGGTTCCCGCGGTGCAGGTAGTAGCCTGGCGTATGCTGAACCGCTTACGCACCGAAAGCTGGGCGGCCGATCAACTGGATATGCTATACCTCGATGATGAAAAACTGGTCTGGGCCAAAGCCACCGGCGATCATGAAAGTGATGGCAGTGTAGACCTGCACAAAGACGTAAACGGTGCTGTACTGGCGCAAGGCGATACAATTGTTCTTACCAAATCCTTAGATGTAAAAGGCTCTACCCTGAACGCGAAAATGGGTACGGTTGTAAAAAATATCCGTCTGGTGCCCGATAATACCGAACAGATAGAAGGAAAAATTGAGGGACAAACCATTGTGATCCTGACCAAATATGTGCGGAAACAGGGATAATCGGAAAACAGGCATGTATTCCATTTACTGAATGATATAAAAAGGGAGACTTTCTAAGTCTCCCTTTTTATATCACTGAGAAAACCAACTGTTACTCCACAATTACCTGGCGCGATAACTGCTGTGCTCCCTGCAGAATAACCGCATACATGCCGGGTTTGATGTTCTGTAAGGGAATGTACACTTCGCCGGTTTTTGCCGACAGGTTTTTACTGAACAGCACCACTCCGAAATGATCTTTCAATACCAGCTTCTGCATGGTTTTACCGGTAAAAGCATATTTCACTTTTAACTGTCCGCCTGTTTTAACCGGGTTCGGATAAATAACCAGCAGATCTTCCGTTACCGTTTCTGCATAACTGCTCAGATCAACCGAAAAAGTAGTGGTGCATTGGGTAACCAGATCTGTTACCAGTACAGAATATTTACCCGGCGTTACTTTCCACAGGTTCTGTTTAGTAGAACCTTCAGACCATGCATAGGTATAAATCCCGCTTCCTCCTTTTACGGTAAGATTGATATTTTCCCGATCACAAACAGCGGTTACAATGGGTCCGGTTGCAGAACCTCCTACGCTGATTTTTTTGGTGATTTTAAAGTTATTATCTGCTTCTACCTTGATGGTATAAGTAGAGGGTTTTAAACCGGTAAATACCGGATTAGTGATACCTGCCGGATTGGGTTGGTTATTAATGTAATACCGGTAATTACCCGTTCCACCTTTTATGCTCGTTACTGTAATGGTTCCATCAGGTGTGCAATTTGCATCTGTAGCAGACAATTCTATACCGGGCACTAACACTGTGAAGGTTGCCGTGGCCGTACACTGTGTAGCAGCATCGGTTACCAGTACGGTATAATGGCCATCGGGTACTTTTTTCAGATCCTGTGTAGTAGATCCTTCCGACCATTGGTAAATGTATATTCCGCTACCATTTCTTACCGTGATATCGATATTGTCATTTTTCGCATTCCCGATAATCTGCAAGGTTTTACCAATGCCCGCCACCGTTATTTTTTTACTCCATATAAAGCCAGCATCCCCTTCCACACGGATGGTATACACACCCGGTTTCAGGTTGGCAAATGCGGCACTGTCTATTCCCGCAGGATTGGCTTTGCCATTAATATAAAAGCGATTATTGCCGGCTGATCCGGTGATGCTGTGAACCAGGATTTTTCCATTGGGCCCAAAAGCTGCATCGGTTACCTTTACTTCGGCACCCGGTTTAGTGGAAATACCCACTACTGTAGCAGAGAACACGGCGGTACAACCCGTTTGCTGATCAGTCACCGTTACAGTATACGTACCCGCTGCCAGACCCGATAGGTCTTCTGTTTCCGCATTGTTAGACCAGCGATAACTGTACTGACCACTTCCACCCGCTACTGTGATATCGATAGCGGAGGTTGTGCTGGTTCCTGTTACAGAAATACCCTGTGCGGTACCACCCACTGTAATATTTTCTACGTATACAAAATTCTGTGGGCCTTCTATCCTGATTTCGTAGGTAGCTGGTGCCAATGACGAAAACTTCGGTTGGTTAATGCCCGCCGGATTAGGCTGGCCATTGATGTAGAAAGTATAATTGATCAGTGACCCGTTTACACCAGTCACAGTAATACTTCCATCCGGGCCACATTTTGCATTTGTGGTATCGATGGTAACTTCTGCTACATTACTTCCGCCTGCGATAATATCATCGATCACAATATCTACTCCCTGTTGTGGCAGTTGTACTGCCAATACACCCAAACGCGCCATCTGCTGCCTGTCTACTTCACTGTTACCCCAGATTTTTTCCATCGGGATCCGGATCAGCTGGTAATCGCCGGTAAAGGAACTAACATATCCTTCCGCTTTCAGTTTAACAGTGCTGGAGAAACGACCGAAACGATCTTTCAAAAATACATCCAGATCAAAATTGGGCGTGAGTTGCTTTACTTTCAGATAAAATTTGACATATCCTTTTCTGCTCAGATCTTTCAGTTGCATATCAGATGTGCCTTCGTTCCAGTCCCAATGTGCTGAAGCAAATCCATTATCTGCCATATCAAGGTGTATGTTCATACTTACAGGAGCTGTTTTGCCGCCCGTAGAATCTACCCGGATGGTGGTGGCGGTATTTACCGTAATGCCACTGCCGGTATTCACATTATCACCATCCCATAACACCAGATCAGACGCTTTTTCATATACCTGATAGGTTACCGCTTTATCTGTTGCATTCTCGTTCTGGTCGGTTGCCGAAATACGCAGCAATTTTTTACCATACAATACAGTAGAAGGAATAGTACCGGTAAATGTATACACGCCATTCACTAATTGCATCGGCTGGTTATTGGGCCCGTTAAAGGCAGAAAGATCTACCGTAACCGCCTGCAGGTTATTATCCGGATCCGTTACTTTAGCTGATACGGTATAGGTTGTTTTACCATCTGCATATCCTGAAGCCGGTGTAACTGCTGCTTCGGTAATTACCGGTTGGTAAACCGGATGCGAGTATGGTACTACGCGGATATCATCTACCCATACATCAAAGCCTGTTGCTGCGGTATTGGAGTGAAAATTAAACTGCCAGATATCGTTCAGCGATACATTGGAGCCGGTTGTAAATACCGACAAAGGAATCCGCACTTTTGTATAGGCATCTTTACTGAAAGAAGCGATATAGCCATTCTGTTTCAGGTAAATACCCGCAGAAGTAGCCAGCTGCGCCGTTGCATCGCGCATGCTTACTTCAATATCTGAACCGGCGGGTGCGTTGGAGCGGATATAAAATTCCAGTGCCCCATAATCGCTGATATCAACTGCATCGGCCGGGTTATCGGAATTGGATAAACGCCAGGTCATTACATTGTACAGGTTGGGATCATGTTTAAAATGCATGTACAGACTGCCAGGTGCGGTATTGCCACCCGTACTATCCCGCTGCACTTTGATCTGTGGAATATTAGAATCTCTACCATCATAAAAAGCCTGACCCACGCCTTTGGTAATGGAATCACCATCCCAGATCATAGAAGAACTCGTTTTTTTGATAACACGATAACTTACGGTTGCTTCTGCCGTTAAGTTGGTGGCATCGGTAGCTACCAGTTTAATAAATTTCAGTCCCGAAGCTGTACCCACCGGTACAGGATATGTTAACGTGTACAAAGTAGTATCAGTAGCACTTTTGGTAAGTACTGCTGTTGCACTACCCCCTAAGCCAGTGAGGTCTGCGGTTACTTTAACCAGGTCATGATTACCATCAGACACTTTTACCGCTATTACCAACGAAGCCGTACCATCGGAATATCCTGCAGCCGGTTCTGTTTTGGCTTCTTCAATATCCGGATAAACAGAAAGGTCTTCTTCAGTTAATACAAAATGGCAAACCGTTAATGCAGGAATCGTGTATTCGAATGTGTTGTTATTGATAACACGGATATTCTTTAACTGTCGCAGGGTTTCGGTGCTGTTATCAAAAGCCCATACCCTGGCGCTTTTATATTGTTTACCACTCTGAACCGTAATGGTTGCCACCAAAGATTCATCCTGGCTTTTGTTCATGGCAATGGTATGCAGTTTGCTCTCATCAGTATCATTGATAGAAGCATATACAGAGCTGTTTACAATATCATTGGTTGCAGATTCTACAGATGTATTTCCGAAGCTGCCGCCTTTACCATCGTAGTTGCGGTAAATCTCAAAGCCAGACTTAACAAATCCACTGATCGCTCCCCAATAGTTGGCCATATACAATCCCTGTTTTCCGAAAATGCCCAATGCATCTGCCTGTGCAATACCGCCGGATACATGTCCTGCACCCATATAACTATACTCGGTGATCGCAAACTTGGTTCCGGGATAATAGGTATTGATATGTTGATTGATTTTGGGAATAAAAGGCAGGAACTGCTGCACTTTATATGGATCTGCGCCGATCCAGGTATTTTCGATATAGGTAGAATCCCATAAAGAACGTGGCATGGCCATTCTTACTGCGTTGGTAGCATAGTCGGAATTATCGCTGAAAGGAGCAATGCCATCGTTATTGGTTTGCGGATACCAGTGCAGATCCAATACATCCAGCAAACGTTTATTCTGTTGCTCACCTCTCTGTTTCATACGGGCCAGATAGAGATCGATAAAAGTTGTGTACGGGCCTTTTTCTGCGTCCCAGTCGGGCGCAAACTGCAGGTTCTCAAATTCAGATACCCCCCAGGAAGCCGGACCATAGATCTCTGCCGTAGGATCTTTTTCTTTCACCATTTCTGCCACCTGAAATGACTGGTCCATCAGGTACTTCACAGATACATTGGTGTGTCCAAACATACGGCTATGTGTATCAAACCACAATCCGGGTTCATTATCCAGCGAATAGGCTTTTACACCGGTAGCTGTATTACTTTTCCCGTAATGATGCAGCATGAAATTCACTTCTTCTTCTGTATATACGGTACCGTCTGTCAAATCCGGTTTCAGTTGCAGGGGCAGTTTATCTGCCGGCTTGCGGTGAAGTACCTGTGCCCAGCGGGCCGATGGTGCCGCTTGTGTTTCAGGAACGGCGCCGAACTTATCCACTGCTACATATTTGGCCATGGGCAGAGTAAGCAGGGAATAGGCATTCTGCGATAAAGCCCTGTTCTGAAAATAACGGAGCGATGATCCTGTAGAATCATATTCATTTTCTGGCACCCGTTGCGTCCAGGGAACATAATTATCGCTGGAATGAATCCAGTCGCGCCCTGCATTGGATGCATTACTCTCCCAGTTATAACTCGAAAGGCGGTTACCACCCAAACGTAAGGATCCGGCCCGTTCGTAAGGATCGTTAGTGCCATAGATCAGCGGACTGATTGCCTTGCGTGCCTGTTGGGTATTAATTGAAAACCGGACCTGCTTCTGCGCCGAACCCGTTACTGTAAGGAAACAGAAAAAGAGAAATAATAAGCAGGGTGTCAGTGTGCTAACAGCCTTTGTCCATTCTTTACTTTTCCTGTACCTGTACTTTTTACCTGTGTACATCTTTACTTCCATAGTTGCTTACTTTACAAAATAAAACTGCGGCAACGCAACGGCTATTACAAAGCAATAACCATCGACTTACCGGCAGTCAAATGTTTTAATCATACAAAGTAAAGCCCACGGAAAAAAGTTGCTCCGGAATATATACCGAAACATTTAATATGACTACTCAGACAGGAAATCCGATCGTTGAAATTGTATGGTACAGAAAGTACCACAAAAAGAAACAGTGAGTAGCTATACTGTTACGCTGCGTGTTTGTTCATTATTTTCTGTGTGGTCTCTTATTTCTTCTCCCCATACAGCTGTTGGTAAAGAGCCAGTTCGGTAGCCGTTGGCGCAAATGCCTTTTTAGACCTCGCCATGCGGTTACGCTGGGCAAAATAGAAGTCGCCGATATCATTGGGGTTGGTAACCAGTATAACCAGATCCGGTTCACTGTATTTTGCTTTTTCGGCTAGTAGTCCAACAGAATCGTCCAACGTATATCCTATCACCCCTGCATTCATGATCTCCTTATCTGGGAACTGTTGTTGGAGCAGATTGGTAAAGATCTGGTCATTATCCAGGAAGGGAGAATACACTTGCGAATCGCCCAGCAATAACACGCGTTGTTTGGTTTTTGGAAAAACAAGTGGCGTTTTCATACGCAGGCCCTGGCTATTGGTGATGAGTTGGTACGGAATATTTTTGCCTCCATCCAATGCCACATCCTGGTTGGGGTCCAGGTCTCCAAAAGTTGCCGGCCTTTCTGCATCGGTAAAGGTTTTGGTTGACTTTACAGTACCAGCAGCGGCAATAACAGGCTGGTATAAAGCCGCTATTATTTTGGATCCTTCAACAGACCAATGCCCATCTAATGGCATCTGGGTAATCTGTTTTGCGGTATAGCCAGCCAGGGGGGTAGTAAAATCGTAGGCTTCCAGTCCCAGCCGGGCAGCTGTTTCCATGATAAAAGGAATTCCCTCCCGGGTACTTTTGGTAACAGATTCGCCGATCTCAGGAGAAAGTATGGTCACCATCAATTTGGCACCAATGGCATCTGCTTCTTTTTTCAGGGCCGTTAGCTGGTCTGCATAACGTTGTTGACAGAGGGCATACACAGCCATTCCGCTATCTCCCGCCTGCAGTATGGCAGATGCATCGGGTACCTGACTATAGGTTTTCAGCAGTTCCTCCCTTTCCTGACTAAGATCTGCTGAAACGGTAGGTGTTGTTTTTTTTTCTTCACAACCGATCTGTAATAAACTGAACAGAGATACTGCCAATAATAGTTTTCTCATAGCTGTAAAGAATTAAAAACGAAAGTAATAATACTCCTGTAAAGATAAAGATTTGTGATATAGTACTACCAGTAGCAAAACCAATACATACACAGCATATCGGATCCATACCGGCGCTTTCAGATCCAGTGCATGACTGCGGGAACGTTGTATCCATTCCAGTACAACCAATACTATACACCAGTGTAAATGAGTAAAGAGGAAAGCCGGTGGCATGCTAAAACGATGGTTGGTAGCAAGGCCTTTGGCATAACTCCATGCCTGGGATAAAGTGGACGACTTGAATAAAATACGACTGAACGTAATCAAATGAAACGTAAGCAGGATATTCAGGAATACAAAAGCTGTTGGCAACCACCTGCCGGGATTTGGTGGCTCTTTGTAACGGACCAAACGGCCGGAAAAATAATAGGGCAGAAAATATAGTCCGTTCAGCAGGCCCCATAATACAAAAGTCCAGTTGGCCCCATGCCATAATCCACTAAAGAGAAAGATGAAAAGTAATACAACAGTATAACGCAAGCGGTTACTGGTTCTTCCGCCCAGGGGCAGGTACAGGTAATCGGTTAGCCATTTATTGAGAGAGGTATGCCAGCGCCGCCAGAATTCTGCCGGGTTGCGGCTTAGCATAGGGTATTTAAAATTGGCAAACAGATCAATGCCGAATAAGGAAGCCACACCACGGGCTATTTCTGAGTAGGCTGAGAAATCTGCATAGATCTGGAAACTGAACAGCACAATACCGAGGTACAAGGAGAAACTATTCAACGAATCCGCATGCGCAAAACAATAATTAACCGGAACACTGATATTATCCGCTATCACCATTTTCTTAAACAAACCCCAGGCGATCTGCTGTATGGCCGGTTCCAGCCGGGCAAGTTCAAATACACGTTTTTGCCTGAACTGCGGCAATACCATGGTAGCTGCCGGAATAGGGCCTGCCAGCAGATGCGGAAAGAAACTGATATAAGCACCGTAAGTAACCGGATTGGTTTCTGCAGTGATGCGTTTTCGATACACATCTGTGATATAACCGATAGAACTGAACGTATAAAAACTCAGTCCAACCGGTACCAGCAGTTTTAATAGATCAAAATCTGCACCCAGGGCATTAACCGTATTGATCCCGAAATTGGCGTATTTGAGAATGATGATACAGGAAGACAAAAGCACTATCCCTGTAACCAACACGGTTTTACGGTATGTGATCGCTTTGGAGATAACCAGCCCCGCCAGAAACCCAATAGTAGTGAGTGCCAATAAATAAACCGGGAACAGAACATGTAAACGGGTATAGAAATAATAGCTGCCTGCCAGTAATAGCAGGTTCTGTATCGCCGTTTTTTGATAAAACAGCCAATACAATACAAGCATGCCCAAGGCAAAATAGCCGAATTCCCATGTGTTAAACTGCATAGCCGAGTGTTTACCCTGCCGGGTATACCAAATATAACTGAATAACAGCGTTTTACAACGCAGGTAACAAGGAATGGGAAATGCTACAGGGGCCTAACAGACACTGACGGTATTTCACAAAAAACCCGGCTGTTGGCGGCAACCGGGTTGGGAACATTTGTTTACTATGAGACCAGCGATTACTGCCAGCCACCGCCCAGGGTTTTATACAGGTTCACAGTAGTTTGAAACTGTTTCTTTTTGGTTTCTACCAGTTCCAGCCTGGCCTGTAAAGCATTTTGCTGGGTCAGCAATACTTCCAGGTAAGTGGCCCGGCCTGCTTTAAAAAGTAATTCTGCTATATCGATGGATTCAGATAAAGAAGCCACTTCTTTGTTCTTGAGTTCAAATACCTGCTCGAGGTTTTTTACCCGCAGCATTTCATTGTACACTTCCACATATCCTGTCAGGATGGTTTTCTGGTATTGATAATAGGCTTCCAGTTGCCCGGCATTGGCTTTCTGAAAATTGGCTTTCAGTGCCGTTCGGTTAATCAGGGGCGCGGTTAATCCGCCCAGTAAACCATAGGCCATTGATTCGGGTGTGCGTAACAGGAGATCCGGTTTAAATGCCTGAAAACCCAGGGATCCATTAATGGTGAGAGAAGGATAAAAAGCTGCACGTGCCGCCTGCAGTTCCGCATTTGTGGCCAGCAGGTTCCATTCGGCCTGTCGTATATCGGGCCTGTTCTGTAACAGTGCCGATGGTACACCATTGCTGACCATGGCAGGAAATCTGGCTTCAAAAAACGCCTGTTCCCTTTTGATCTCTCCCGGCAAAGTACCGGTAAGGATATGTAAGGCATTTTCTACCTGCCTTGTCTGTTGCTGCAGATCTACCCTGAATCCGCGCAGGTTTAATAAGCGCGACTCGAACTGTTTTACCGCCAGTTCATTGGATGCCGCATACGCTTTCTGCGCTTTTACCAGTTCGTACGCTTTTTCCTGCAGCAGAATGGTTTCATCAATGATTTTGATGGTATGATCGATGGCCATCAATTCATAATAACTGGCCGCAATGGCCGATACGATCTGTGTGGTGAGCAGGTTTTTTCCTTCTACTCCGGCGAGGTATCGGGCCACTGCTGCTTTTTTTCTGTTTTTGAGTTTACCCCATACATCTATTTCCCAACTTGTTTGGATGCCCATAAAATAATCTGGCAGGTTAATGGGGATGAGTTTACCCGGTGTCATTTCCGTAACAATATTTCCCGCACCATCCATGGTGTACAGACCAAATTTCCTCAGACTGCCGGCTACACTGGCACCCACAGTGGGTAATAGCAATCCTTTCTGCAGCATTACTTCTGCCTGCGCCAACTGTATCCGTTGCATAGCTGCCTGCAGGTCCTGATTGTAAGTAAGTCCGGTATTCACCAAAGCAATCAGGTTGGTATCCGTGAAAAAGTTCTTCCAGGAATGCAAAACCGTTACACCGGTATCCGTGACACCCGGATAGGTAGCAGGCAAATTAATATCTGCCTTCGTTGTTATAACCGAGGGTGTGCGGCAGGCTCCCAGAATTAATACCGTTACCAGTAACACAGCAGCACCCAAATGATTTCTTTTCATATTCTTTAGATTGTCTCAGTAAATGGTTTTTCTTCCTTCCCTTTTGTTTTCTTGATGGCATCTGTCACTTTCGAAAAAATCACATAGATCCCCGGAATCACGATCACACCGAACAGGGTTCCAAACAGCATACCTCCCGCTGCTGCGGTACCAATGGTTTTATTACCGATGGCACCTGCGCCACTGGCGAAGATCAGCGGGATGAGACCTGCGATAAAGGCAAAGGATGTCATGAGAATCGGACGTAACCTCGAAGCGGCCCCCTCGATCGCTGCCTGCAAAGGCGTTTTACCCTCCCTGTGTTTCATGGAAGCAAACTCTACGATCAGGATGGCGTTTTTACCCAGCAGACCAATCAGCATGATCATGGCTACCTGCGCATAGATATTGTTTTCGAGCCCCAGTGCCCAGAGCATAAAGAAGGCACCGAATACACCGGTAGGCAAAGACAGAATTACCGGCATCGGTAAAAGGAAGCTTTCGTATTGCGCCGATAGCAGTAAATACACAAACAACAGACTCACTACAAAAATCAATATGGCTTCACTACCGGTATTGGCCTGATCGCGGGAGGAGCCTGCCCAGTCGTAACCAAAACCTGCCGGCAGTTTAGCCTTGGCTACTTCGCGGATGGCAGCAATGGCCTGGCCGCTGCTGTAACCCGGATTGGGTTCCCCATTCACCATGGCCGAAGGGTACATATTGTAACGGGTAACCTGCTCCGGACCATATACTTTTTCAATTTTGAGGAAGGCGGCCACCGGTACCATCTCACCCATTCTGTTTTTTACAAACAGCCGCATCAGGTCTTCGGGTCTTGAGCGAAACTCGGGCGATGATTGGATCATTACCCGGTACAGCTGTCCAAAACGGATAAAGTTGGTGGCATATTCGCTACCGATAAATGCCTGTAATGTATTCAGTACATCTGCGAGGATCACTCCTTTCTGTGCCGCTTTGATATTATCTACACTTACGAGGTACTGCGGAAAACTGGCATCAAAAGTGGTGAAAGCATTACCGATGGCCGGGTGTTTTTTCAGTTCGCGCACAAAATCGTTGGCAACAGACTCCAGTTTTTTCAGATCACCTCTACCGGTTTTATCCAGTAACCGCAATTCAAAACCACTCGAGTTACCATAACCCGGCACCGGTGGCGGTGTAAAGAATTCGATCCGGGCATCTTTGATATGGCGGGTTTTTTCTTTCAGCAATTCGATCACTTCCTTGTCTGTTCTGTCGCGTTCATCCCATTTCTTCAGACTGATCAGGTTCATACCGAAAGTGGCACCTACTCCTTCAGACAATACACTGTAACCGGCCAAGGTAGATACTGATGCCACATCGGGTAATTCCTGCGCGGCTTTCTGAATGGCATCCACTACTTTTTCGGTACGCTCAAGCGTAGCACCGGAGGGGGCGGTAACGTTGGCATAGATGGTGGCCTGGTCTTCGTTGGGAATAAAACCTCCGGGTAACACACTACCTACCAATCCGGTGAAACCGCAAAACAGCAGAATGATGAGCCAGGTAACTAAACGCCGGTTGGCAATGGCTTCGATCAGTTTCTTGTATTTATCAGCTACCCCGTTATATCGTTTATTGAATGCATCAAAGAAAAACTGAAACAGGCTCTTCTTTGCATGAGCCCCTTCCTGGTGTTTGTTCTTAAGCAGGGTGGCGCAGAGTGCGGGCGTTAAAGTCAGGGCCACCACACCCGACAATACAATCGATACCGCCATGGTTAAAGAGAACTGGCGGTAGAATACACCGGTGGGTCCTTCGAGAAAAGCCACCGGCAGAAACACGGCCGACATCACCAGTGTAATGGCGATGATGGCACCACTGATCTCGCGCATGGCTTTTTCGGTGGCTTTGCGCGGACCCAGATTGGTTTCTTCCATGATGGAGTGAACGGCTTCTATCACCACAATGGCATTATCTACCACTATCCCGATGGATAATACCAATGCAAACAAAGTGATCATATTGATCGAAAAACCAAATAGCTGCATGAAGAAGAAAGTACCCACCAGCGATACCGGTACCGCAATGGCCGGGATCAGGGTTGAGCGGAAATCCTGCAGAAACACAAATACCACCAACGCCACCAGGAGGAAGGCCTCAATAAGTGTTTTAATTACTTCGTGAATAGAAGCGTCGAGAAAAGCAGATACATCGTAACTGATCGTATACTTCATACCCGAGGGGAAACCGGCAGACAGTTCTTCCATCCGGCTTTTGATATTGGCAATTACCTGGCTGGCATTACTACCCGGCCGCTGTTTCAGTAAGATCGCCGCTGAAGGTTTACCATTCTCTTTCGAGATCACATCGTATTCCTGTGAACCGAATTCTACATGGGCCACATCTTTCAACGTAATGATCTCACCATCCACCGTACTCTTCAGGATAATATTTTCGTATTGTTCCTCTGTGTTAAACTTACCGGTGTACTTTAATACATACTGCAGTGCTTCCGGCCTTTTACCCGAGCTTTCGCCAATTTTACCTGGTGCCGCTTCTACGTTCTGTTCCTTCAATGCCTTGATCACATCATCGGTAGAGATATTGTAGGTGGTCATTTTATCAGGGTTCATCCAGATCCGCATTGAGTATTCACGGGATCCCATGATATCGGCAAAACCAACCCCTTCAATTCTTTTTAACTCAGGTAATAAATTAATGTCTGTGTAGTTGTAAAGGAATTTTTCATCCACGGTACTGTCTTCACTGAGAATGTTCAGGTACAGCAGCATACTGTTCTGCACTTTCTCTACAATCACACCTGCCTTGATCACTTCTTCCGGTAATTCATCTACCACAGAAGATACGCGGTTCTGTACGTTCACTGAAGCCACTTCCGGATCTACCCCTGATTTGAAAATGATCGAGATCACACTGGATCCGTCGTTGCCGGAAACAGACGACATATACGACATACCCGGCACCCCGTTAATGGCGCGCTCCAGCGGGGTTACTACGGCTTTTACACAGGTTTCAGCATTGGCACCGGTGTATTTGGTGGTTACGGTTACTTCGGGCGGTGCAATATCCGGAAACTGGGTAACCGGCAGTTGCGAGAGTGAGATCAGTCCGAGAAAAGTGATCAGCAACGAAATAACAATCGATAAAATCGGTCGGCGTATAAAATTTGATGTCATGGGATGAATTAATTGGTTGGTAAAAGTTGTGGAAGCAGGCTGCGCAGATCAACAGGCCTTGCGTTGATACTATCTCCTTCTTTCACCAATTGTACACCTTCATAAATCACTTTATCGCCGGTGGTGAGTCCGGAACTCACTACATACAGGTGTGGTAATCTCCACAGAATCTCAACCGGTCTTGTTCTAACTATATTTTTACTGTCAACCACAAACACATTTACCCTGTCCTGTACCTCAAACGTAGATTTCTGCGGAATCACGAGTGCATCGTTCAATACACCGTTGAGGATGATCTTACCGGTAGCGCCATGTTTGAGCAGGTATTCGGGATTGGCAAACCTTGCACGGATGGCGATATTCCCGGTATTCTTATCAATTTCTGTTTCAGCTGTTTCAATCCGTCCTTTGTATTTGAATGGCGTATTATCTGCCAGCAGCAACGAAATATTATTCTGTTTGGTCAGCTCGTTAGACTTGGAAAAACGGAGGTACTCTTTCTCCGATACATTGAAATAAGCGAACATTTCTTTGTTATTGGAGAGCGTGGTCAGCAGGGTTCCCTCATCTACCAGGCTTCCTACTTTATAGGGGATCCGGTTGATCACCCCATCAAAAGGGGCTTTGATCTGTGAGTAGGAAATATGCAGTTCAGCAATGGATACCGCTGCTCTAGCTTCCAGTATTTTTGCTTCAATGGCTTCTTTTTTGGCTTTGGCCATTTCCAGTTCTGTTTCTGAAACCACTTTTTTCTCTACCAGGTTACGGCTGTTCTTCAGTTCCACTTCGGCTACTTTTAACTCTGCCACCGCATTTTTCAGTTGCGCATTGGCTTTGAGCAATTCTTCTTTCAGCATCAGGTTACTGAAGGCAAAAAGTACCTGTCCGGCTTTTACCGGTTTACCTTCATCTACAAAAATCTTTTCAATAAACCCTTTCACACGTGCCCGGATCTCAACATTCTGCATAGAATGAATATCTGCGACGTAAGATTTATCGTACGATGTATCTATCACAATGGGATTGAATACCTGGAAACTCTCCAGAACAGTTTCCTCGGTTTGTTTTTTGGAAGAACAGGAAGCGAGTAGCACTCCTACACAACTAAACATAAATACGTACAGTACACGACTATGCATAACTAAGGGTTTTTACCCACGGGGGGTCGATAAAAAATAGGCTTATATGGCGGAGAAATCAGCAACGAACACCACTAGCACTCGGGCGGTGGTGTTGTAATTGTATGGTTCTGATGCGGAACTTCTATCAACAGGTATTGATCTGAGCGATTCTTCAGTTCTTTACACAAAGGTTCCGGTACTAATATACGGCAGAATGGCAATTTGGAATCGTCGGACTCGTCCATTTCTACGTTGCCAGACTCCACAGGAAGGTCCTGCTGGTCCTGTTGATGGGTAAGATCCTGTAAGAGGTGAATAGCCGGCTGTATTTTTGTTTGCAGGGCATAAACAAAAACAGGGGATTGGGTAGTACCTACCATTATCAGTAAGAATGCAGCTAATTTTCCCATTTGCCCGGCGAAATTATATTAAAAAAAGCTTAAAACGACCAATTTAGCGGAAAGCTGACAGCTCTGTGACACAAGCTAACCCCGCGCTGGTACTGCATTACACGGGATTGTGAATGGACAGAGCGAAAATTAACGTTTCTCTAAGGGAATCTGGATGCTGAGTTTGGTGCCCTGACCAGGTGCGGCTATCAGGGTAAAAGTTCCGTTCATGGCATAAATCCGCTCCCTGATCTCGAGCAGTCCGTAATGTTTACCCGAATCCAGCAGCGAAGGTGAAAAGCCGATTCCATCATCTTCGATGGACAGATCCAGTGTGTCGTCCAGCCTGATCAGCGAAACCCTTATGTGGCTGGCCTTTGCATGTTGCTTACTATTGGCCAATGCTTCCTGAATAATCCGGTACAGCGCCAGACTCTGGTTAGGATGAATCGGTTCGTTTTCAATATTGGAAGAAAACCGTACCTGAATGCCGCTGGATTTGGTAAAGGAACTAACGAGGTATTCTAAAGAAGCATGAAGGCCCAGCTCGCTCAGCATGGAAGGATTCATGGAACTGTAGATGCGGGAGAAAGCATCAATATTACCCGAGATCGCATCCAGCAACCCATCAATTTTCTTCGATACCAGTGCAGGGTCTTCGTCTCTGAGGTGTTTTTTGATCCATGATACATCAATCATCAATGCAGCCAGCCCCTGTCCCAGCTCATCATGCACTTCGCTCAGAATTTTATTCTTCTCTACTTCCCGTACAGCCTGCAGGTGCCTTGAAAACTCACGTAATTCACGGTTCAGACGTAACAGGTCTTTCTCTGTTTCTTTTACTCTTGATAAATCAAGGGCAGTAGTAGAGATCTGTGTATTTATTCCGGCCTCGTCTTTATGCAGTACCACTACCTGCATCACCGGGATCTCTTTTCCGGACCTGGACCGATAGGTGTTTTCGCCGATCCATTTTCCTGTTTTCTGTAAAGCCAGATCCATCTCTGCAAGTATCGTAAACCCTTCATCGCCTCTGAAGTCATCTACCAGGTATTGGGTAATATCATCATCTTCTATTTCAAGGATATCGCGTATGGCTTTATTGGCATAAATGAACCGTCGGTTCATATCGCAGATAGCCACAAAAGCATTGGTATTCTCGAATATGTCGAGCAATCTTTTCTGCTCCTGTTCTATCCGTTTACGCTCGGTAATATTCTCTTTTACGGCTACAAAATGGGTGATCTCCTGTTGTTCGTTCATGATCGGAGATATGGTAGCATGTTCCCAGTAGGTTTCACCATTTTTCTTTTTATTAAGGAACTCTCCCTCCCATGTTTTAAAATGCGTAATGGTATACCACATTTTTTCGTACTCACCCAGGCTGGTATGTCCGGTTTTTAATACACGCGGATTCTGGCCTGTCACTTCCTCCATTTCATAACCGGTCAGTTTGGTAAAAGCGGGATTCACGTATTCGATATCGCCATTGATATTGGTAATGACCACAGAAGCAGAACTCTGTTCAACAGCGCGGGTTACTTTCAGCAATTCTTTTTCGGCTGCAATTCTTTTCTGGTTATTCTCAAAAGCGGTGATGGCAAAACTGATATTCTCTGCAACACGCAGCAATAACTTGATCTCCTCATCGGTAAAGAAAAACGGGCGGGGTGCATACAGCGTAACCAGACTCACCACTTTATCTCCTGCTTTCACCGGCAAAGCTATCGAGGATCGGAAACCTCTTTCTAAAGCACGGGATACCCAGGTAACCATAATGGGGTCATTGGCGATATCATTGCAATAATAATATTTGCCCGTTCTATACGCCCTTCCGGTGGGTCCCTGGCCAAAAGCATCATCGAGGGTAGACACTTTCAGTTCCCGCACATAATCCTGCTCTTCATCCCATTGGTATCGCGATTCAATGATATGTCTGGATGCATCCGGGATGCCAACCCATCCGAAAACAAATTCACCTTTTATTACTGCGATCTTACAAATCTCACTGTAAATATCTTCCGGTTTTTTTGCCCGGAGTATGAGATCATTGCAACTGCCTATGAACTCATATAACCTTCTCGACTTATCCGCTGCCAGCTCCGCTTCTTTGATAGCGGTGATATCTTTTACAAAAAAAGTATAATTGTTAAAAGATGGCAGAATGGTAAAACGCAGCCATTTGGCAATTACTGCATGGTAAAAATCGAAATAAGAGGTTTCATTTTTAGCCAGGTTTTTCTGAAGCTCCTCTTTCATCGATACTTCCTGCTCACCGATATAATCAAAAATGCGGCTGCCGGTAATATCAAGGCCATCCAGTTTCAATAATCCGTCTATGGCTTTGTTGAAATAGGTGATGACAAAATTTTCATTGGTAACTAAAAGTCCTTCGTTGGATTGTTCGAACAGTTTATACCGCTTCAGTATGGATTCTTTGGCTTTGAGTGCTGCTAAAATCCGCCAGATAATAAAACCCAGAAACAACAGTGTATTAAAAGTGACCATCCCCAATAACAGATACTTATCCCTAGACTCCCTATCGTACTGGTCATGAATCCCCAACAGCTCTTCATCAGCTGCCTGTAAAATGATATCACATTGCTCGTTGATACTATTGCGAAGGGAATCATATTTTTTTTCATTCGGTATACCCGTATTCGGATATCTATTTACGGCTATCAGTTTCTCAAAAAGGGAAGTCATGTAAAACTGGCTCTTTTGATAGAGAGAATCCAGTCTGTCCACTGCTTCGCATCCGATGGAGGTACTACTGCAGATTTTTTGCAGGCTGTCGAGATGCGCTATGGCTATTGTCTGAGAAATCCTGACTTCATTCAGCCTGTCAGGATTGTTTGTGAGCAGGTATTTATTGAAAGAGATGTCTATCCTGTTAAGTGCGACCCTGAATGCATCTACATGACTTACCAGATAGATGATCTTTTTTGAGTTGCCATTGCTTGCATTACTGGCAGACAAACGTTTATACTGAATTGCATATAATAGCAGTAACGAAACAACAAAGAAGCTCGCAAAAAAATAAACCAATAACCGGAGACGATATCTTTTCATACTAATCGATACACGTTTACAACTGTATGCATCTGAAATAGATGATACTATTACAGACACCTGTGATAAAAACTATCAGGTGTAATCGGGGAAGACGACAGACCTGATATCGTGGATATGGATTCGTATCGGAACAGGTATTGCATTCACTAACTGAAGCCCCTGTCTGGGTTATAACTATTTTTATCAGTTATCATTCCTGATTTGCCATAGCAAGGTATTTTTTCTTCCAATAATGATGAATGATAAATATCATATTCAATCATTATAAGCAATAGCAACCTGCTCAGCCACATTAAATGTAAGAATAGTATATGTTATTATGACACAATAAATTAGATAATGTATTATCCTAATGTTTGTATGGACATTCCTGCTGCCAGGCCATGAGTCTTGTAAAACAGGAGGGGCATATGCCAAAAAAAGGACCTATTCAGGTCCCTAAAATTGGTTCAATCAGGCTGCTTATCTTTTCGGATTTCGGCCTGCATATTTTTTACCGCCGCCACTACCTCCACGGGGAGGATGGCTTCGTCCGCCACCATTACCACCCCCACGGGGGGCACGGCCGGCACGGGGATTATAGGCGGGTGTGGGACCAAACTGTTCCGGCACAGCAGCTTTGGTTACCGCATGTCCCAGCAGTTCTTCGATTTGCGCAAATTTCTGCTGCTCTTTCTCGGTAATAAAAGTATAGGCCGTTCCCTCGCTTGCAGCACGGGCGGTACGGCCGATCCGGTGTACATAGTCCTCGCCATCATTGGGAACATCATAATTGATCACCAGGTCTATCTCTTCAATATCAATTCCCCGGCTCAGAATATCAGTTGCCACAAGGATCTTCAGTTTTTTGTTTCTGAAATCCTGCAATACCTGCTCGCGTTTGTCCTGCTCCAGATCTGAATGGATCTCTTCAATGGAGAATTTAGAACGCTTCAACTCGTTGGCGAGCTGTTTTACATTGATCTTCTTGGAGCAGAACACGATCACACTCTGGAAGTCTTTTTTGCGAAGGATCTCCTTTACCAATGGGATCTTCTGGGGTTCATACACCACAAATGCTTCCTGCACGATCTGCTCCGGTGGTTTGGAAATAGCAATATTGATCTCCAGTGGCTGCTGTAAGATCTTTCGGGCCATTTCGCGCATTTTCATGGGCATGGTGGCTGAAAACAGGAGGTTCTGCCTTTGTTTGGGGAGAAAAGAGATGATTTTCATGATATCATCATAAAAACCCATGTCCAGCATCCGGTCGGCCTCATCCAGGATCAGGTATTTCACTGCCTGCATCTTCACATAACCCATATTCAGGTGGGCAATCATACGGCCCGGGGTGCAGATCACCATATCCACCCCGCTGGATAACGCTTTTTTCTCGGTAGTAAAACTGGTACCATCGCCACCGCCATAAACGGCAATGGAACTCACATCGGTAAAATAAGAGAGCCCTTCCATACTCTGGGCTATCTGAACAGCCAGCTCTCGGGTAGGTACAATAATGACGGCATTGATATTGTGCGCATCGTGCGGTTCGGTAATAATCTTATTGATAACAGGCAGGAGAAATGCGGCTGTTTTGCCGGTTCCGGTCTGTGCAGAGGCAATAATGTCTTTCCCTTGTAAAATCGGTACGATCACCTGTTCCTGTACGGGGGTGGCGTTTTCATAGCCCATCGAGTCGATCCCTTCCAGTAATCTTTCGTCGAGGCCAAATTCAGTAAACTTCAAAGCGGATAAAAATATTTAAGTGATGATTAGCTGTAAAGATAGGCTGTTATGGAGGATATCGGCGCTTCTGTTTACCCGATACCTAGCTTAATCCCTACTCAAAAGCGGCATTTGAGCGACCATTTACTGGTTCGGACAGGCCGAATCGCGGGTTTTACATAGAAAAGAGCCTGTCTGGCACCCACAATCTGTGTTTTGACTAATTTTTAACCACCGGTATGCAGCCAATTCTGTTATTTTTGCGCCCTAAGGCAAACTATCCGCCATTAACTATCTGAAATGAAAAAAACATTACTTGTTCTTCTAAGTCTCTCTGCTTCTTTCCTGGCTTTGTCTCAAACCACCGACACCAAGAATAAAATAGACCTCAGCAACCGTGCAGCCGATCATTTTATGATCCAATATGGCGCCGATAGCTGGACCAACCGTCCGGACAGTGTTCGCACCGCGGGTTTCAGCAGGCATTTCAATATCTATTTCATGCTGGACAAGCCTTTCAAAACCAATCCTAAGTACAGTATTGCTTACGGTATCGGTATCGGAAGCAGCAATATGTTCTTCAAGAACACCAATGTAGATATCAATGCCAATACGGCCAGGCTGCCTTTTACCAATGTAGACAGCGCCAACCATTTCAGTAAATATAAAGTAACCAATATTTACGCCGAGATTCCGGTAGAACTGCGTTATTTCTCCGATCCTGCCAATCCCGGTAAATCCTGGAAAGCGGCTCTGGGTATTAAAGTGGGTAGCCTGCTGAAAACCTATAGCAAGGGTAAAAACCTGGTTACCAAAGCCGGTGCTTCTGTTTATGGCACCAGTTATATCGAAAAAGAAAGCAGCAAACGCTTCTTCAACGGCACCATGCTGGCCCTTACCGGCCGTGTGGGTTATGGCATTTTCTCCATAGATGCCGGTTACCAGTTTAACGGTGTATTGAAAGACGGCGTAGGTGCCAGTATGAATAAATTTTCACTCGGCTTTACGATCAGCGGACTGTAGGCCGGGAGTAGTCAGTAGTGAGTAGTGAGTGGGGAATCCTACTCACTATTTTTTTGCCCCCTCACAACTCACTACTGACTACACACAACTCACCATTCACGCCAATCATTGATTACCTTCGCCCAAATTATTCCCCTTGATCGAGAAAAAGAAAGCGATACAGAATGAAGAGCAGACCGTGTTGGTGGGGCTGATCCAGAAAGAGCAAACCGAAGCGCAGGTAACCGAATACCTGGATGAACTGGCTTTTTTATCAGAAACCGCCGGTGCCGTGGCAGTGAAACGCTTTACGCAGAAACTGCCCCATCCGGATAGCCGCACTTTTGTGGGTAAGGGTAAACTGGAAGAGATCAAGAACTATGTGAAGAGTCGGAATATCAACCTCGTGATCTTTGACGATGAGTTAACCGGCTCACAGATCTCCAATATTGAAAAGGAACTGGGTGTAAAAACCATTGACCGCAGCGATCTTATCCTCGATATTTTTGCCAGCCGGGCACGTACGGCACAGGCCAAAGTACAGGTAGAACTAGCTCAGTATCAATACCTTTTGCCCCGTTTAAAAGGTATGTGGAAACACCTGGAACGCCAGGGAGGTGGTATTGGTACCCGTGGTCCGGGCGAAACAGAGATCGAAACCGACCGCCGGATCGTAAAGGATAAGATCTCCCTTTTACGCAAACGACTGGCAGAAATAGACAAACAGGCATTTACCCAGCGCAAAGAACGTGGCGAGCTGATACGGGTGGCCCTGGTGGGTTATACCAACGTAGGTAAAAGCACGCTGATGAACCTGCTGAGTAAAAGCGAGGTATTTGCCGAGAACAAACTGTTTGCCACCCTCGATACCACCACCCGCAAAGTAGTGTTCGAGAATACACCTTTTCTGCTGAGTGATACGGTAGGTTTTATCCGCAAACTGCCCCACCACCTGGTAGAAAGCTTTAAAAGCACATTGGACGAGGTACGCGAAGCAGATATCCTGTTGCATGTGGTAGATATCTCCCACCCGCAATACGAAGAACAGATAGGGGTGGTGAACAAAACCCTGCAGGAGCTGAAAGCTTTCGAAAAACCCATCCTCACCATCTTCAATAAAATGGACCTCTACACCGAGAAGAACTTCGACGAATGGCTGGATGAAAGCGTACAACAGGAGATCCTGCGCGAGCTGAAAGAGAAATGGGACGAAGCCACCGATAATAACTGTGTATTTGTATCGGCCCAGGAAAAAAACAATATCGACGCGCTGCGAGAGATGATCTTGAGTAAAGTGAGGGATATGTACAAAATCAGATACCCCTATAGAACCGTTCAATATTAAAACCAATTTGAAAATGTGGCAATTTGAGAATTTGAAAATGAGAACGCCAGCCAGATGCTTCCATTTTCAAATTACCACATTTTCAAATTTTCAAATTACCCATGGTCTGGTATAAAATTGCTGAACACGAAGCTGAACTAAACTGGCAGGAAAATAACCTGTGTCTGGTAGAAGCCGGGGGTAAAACGGTGACCCTGGCCAGGCATAATGGGCAGTTATTCAGTTGCGCGCATAAATGTCCGCATGCGAGCGGGATTTTGGCCGATGGGTATATCAATGCCGCCGGACAGGTAACCTGCCCCCTGCACCGTTACCGGTTTGACCTGAAAAACGGGCGTAATACCAGTGGCGAGGGCTATTTTTTAAAGACCTATCCCATAGAAACCCGCCCCGATGGCATTTATATAGGGCTGGAAGACAAGGGATTTTGGAGTTTATTGTAAATTTTCTGCATCAGATTTTGCCGGAATACATTTTTCCCTATTTTTGCAACCCCATAGCGGGAAATTCATCCTTAGCTCAGTTGGTTAGAGCATCCCGACCGCAAGTCGGGAGGGGCTCTGGTTCAAGTTCGAAGGGGAATAAAAACTGATACTCCTCCTTAGCTCAGTTGGTTAGAGCATCTGACTGTTAATCAGAGGGTCTCTGGTTCAAGTCCAGAAGGGGGAGCAAAATAAGACAAGCCATCAGAAATGATGGCTTTTTCTTTGTCTATTAGTGGGTTAGTCTAGTTGCATCTGTGGGTCTAGGTAAAGAGGCCAAATCCTATTTTTAGGGCATTACAAAACTTGTTTACAGTTCGCTCCAGTAGAACGAATAGTTGCAAAAGTGGACTAAGTAGTTCATTTACTTTTCAAATTCAATGTAATGCTCCGACGCATATTCATCATCCCCCGGTTTAATTCTTTTTACAAAAAAACGTGCACGCTTCCCAAGTTTAACTGATGTGTATTTTTCTTTGATATCAATTGGGTCATTTAATGGTTGTAATGAAGGGTACCATAAAATATATCCTGGTTTCTGAAAAACCAATTCAGGCTTTGACCAATCTTGGCTATTGTTTCCTGTACCCAAATCTTTATGTTTATTAAATGAAATATAGATCTTATCACCTTGCCATGATTTCCCCTCCACTTTCCCCATCATCATTACCCAGCAATTCAAATAAGTATTCCAACTAACAGATGGTCCCCAATGAAATCCACCTGTTGGTGAAGAAGCGCCACCGCCACCTTCATTGATTGGAATTTGTAAAGAACGAACAGGAACCCCATAACTATCGTAAGCAATAGAAAATGATTTGCCAGCCCATCTTTTTGCTTTTCCAACTGGAGAATCTAGATCTTTCAAAGCGATACGTGCGATACTTATACATTGACCACTCCACTCTTTTTGAACGTTATAATTTTTTTCATCATACACGCCAGGATAACCATACTCTCCATAAAATAAATACAAATAGTCGCCACTCGCTACAGCAGATGGGTCTCCAACACCACCCGCAAAAGTATTTGAAGTATTAAATGGCTTTCTAATCATCCTTGGGTCATAATCCTCAATAAATATGCCTCTGTTATCCCAGCTTTTACCTCCATCTATGGATTTCATTACACCAATTCTACAAACAGCGGCAGGACTTTCTGGACCAGTCAAACCTTGTGGCCAAAGTACATTTCTATATCCCTCTTTGCTAACTGAATCGTATGGTAAGGTGCTTGGATAATTTTCGTTATGGTAAATTCCATATAATGTTTTACCACTTTTATCTTTAGAATCTTGGTAAACAGTTTCAAACCATACCGCTCCATGCAAGCCTTTCTGTCCTATAGGTACATTGCTAGGCATACTAGGGTTAAAGAACTTACTAGCAGGGTTTTTAAAAACAACCTCTGCATTTTCTCCATCTGAGTACTTTAAATCTCTTGCATAACCCCATAAAGGGTCTTCGCCATATTTGCCAGGGAAGATTCTAAATGTATCGCCAATCCAAACTTCTGCCATATTACAATCCACAAACGAATTGAATGTAATTTTTGGAGCAGGGATTAATCGAAACTTTGGAGTTGAGTCTACATTTTGAGTTATATCCAATTTAGTTGAAGATAGTAACCCTATAATAATTGAGAACCAAGAAAAGAAAATTAAAAAAGGCATTCTATTTAAATTTATTGTTAGTCAATAAGTCATTATAAATTTAAAAAAAAATAATATTATTCACAAATACTAGTTTAAGCTGCATCTTTCGTCTGTAAGGGGAGCAGATAAAAAAGTAAAAGGGTTATACTTCTATAGTGTAACCCTTTTTATATTTATGAATAAGCTTTTCTCAAATAGTTAACCCGAAGTTGAACCTATTTCCTACTTTTCTTCTAACACTACTTTCTTTAAACTTGAAGGGACAGTCAGTTCATAATCGGAACTGGGAGTATTCTAAAGTTGTTTATACCTCTTCGACCAAAAACGCAACAATCATTACAAATAGTTTACCCAAGGGAGGAGGCATCGTTCACCATAAAGGGAAAGAATACAATTATTTTATTTTTTTGGGCCAATGTACGCAATGAATCAACCTCGCCGTTAGAATTACAAATTGAATTTCCGAGACTAAATGTATTCAATTCTGACAAATCTCACTTTATAGTAGCATTTACTAAAGCCAAAATGACCTTTGACAAAGTGCAGGATTTCGATTATGGACTCACTGATCTACCTTTGCTTTTAAACAACGAATCAAATCAATTAAAGAGTGTTAAAACCAGAATTTTATCCAAAAAAGAATATTTGTTTTATGTTCCAATTTTCATTCATAAAACAAAATGGCCGGTCAGGGCAGAATTTATATTAAAAGATAAAAAACTATTTTACAAAATTACAGCTGGTACAGATACTATTATGGTTCCTTGTGGAGGAATTAATTTTTTACATTAAAGAAACAGTTTTTTGGGATTTAATACCCATTATTGATTCTTTTAAACCTTTACACAAAGTTCAACCCTTTAATTTCCTGATAGTTACCTATTCAATCACCGCATTATAGTTGCAGCTTCTGCTAATAAGGGGAGAAATAACGTTAAAAAGGTTATACTTTTAAAGTGTAACCTTTTTTTATTAAACTAATTATGAGAAAATACACTTTTCAGGTATTCCTGATAATAGGAATATTGACACTAATTGGTGTTGATTCAAAAGCACAAAAGGCAAATTCAATGTATAGAATTGCAAAAATTAAGGTAGCTGGCAGTCAGTTGGAAAAATATACATCTGCACTTCAGGAGCAGATGAATACTGCGATTAAATTGGAGCCCGGCGTATTGTCTTATACAGCTGTTGCAGATAAAAAGGATCCTACCTTGATTACTATTTTAGAAGTATATGCAAATCAGGAAGCATATCAATCCCATATTTTAACGCCCCATTTTAAGAAGTATAAGGAAACTGTAAAAGATATGGTTTTGTCTTTAGAGTTAATTGATACAGATTTAGTTGTAAGGGCTAAAAAAGCTGACTATTGATCGTTGACTATTTTTTAGCAAAATTACACGAAGTTGTGCCTCTTAATTTTCTGATAGTTACATCTTTCATAAAAAAGGGTTCCCACACTGGATATGCCATTAGAAATGATGGCTTTTTTACAGTTAATTAATATGGCTTGTTGTAACTTTCTATTTTTTTATACAAATCATTTACATGCCTTTCGTTTCAGTAACCAGACTTCGTGTAAAATCCATATTTTTTCTACTTCCCTTTATGAGAGCAAATGAAGCCTCTGTAAAGGAATTAAAATTTTCAAAAGGACTACTAAAAGGGAAAGAATTAATTGATAAGAAATTGACTTTTTGGACAATAACCTTATGGGAAGACGAAGCATCGATGAAAGAATTAAGGAGCTCTTCATCACACAGAATTGCAATGCAACATCTACCAAAATGGTGCAATGAAGCATCTTACCATCATTGGGTTCAGGAACAAAATGAATTCCCCGAATGGAACACCATATCTGAGAAACTTTTCTCCGAAGGAAAATTAAGTAAAGTCAGAAATCCATCAAAAGCGCAAGTCGAAAATAAATTTCCACCAATTCGATGGACCAAAACTGAAAGAAGACTAAAGTGACATCACGGTAAGGTTTCCATTTAAAATTACCTTCTGCAATTATGCAGGATATTGAACCCCATATTTTTCGCAACTATCTCATCCGCTTCATACATTATCGATGAAAAGGGAGCAAAACATTTGTGGCATCACAGAGGCCTTTTATAGGGTATGGTTGTTGGTCTTGTCCTGGCAAAAGACATAAGTCCTTGGTATAAGTACTTTCTTTATTTTTAGGCCATCTGTCAGGTACAAACCTTCAACCTTATTTTAGTATAAACGTGCGAAAAAACATCTCATATCTACTCATTCTGTCCTTTTTTTTACTAAACAATAGTTGCCAAAAACAGCTGGAACTGACTTACCCCAAACCAATTGACAGTGCAAAAATCGGGAATGTCCGAAGAGTGGTCATATTGGGTAATAGCATTGTAAGGTACGGGCCCGATCCCACTTTGGGTTGGTTTGGCGACTGGGGCCTCGACGCCAGTGAAAAAAACAAAGATTTTGTACATATCCTGATCAGCAAACTGCAGTCTGCAGACAACCGCGTCCTGATTTCGTTTAAAAATATTGCTGACTTTGAAACAAATTTTGTGTCCTATTCTGAGAATTCAGTTGATTCTCTCAGGCATGCCGATCTGATTGTGATGAAGATCGGTGAAAATGTGAATGCCGCGGGGCCAAATTATCAGCAATTCATTAACCGCTATGACCGGTTGATCCGTTATCTTGATCCATCCAACAAAGCAGTTAAACTGATCGTAGATGGTTTTTGGGATCACCAGGAAGTAAACAATGATATCCGCAACTATGCTTTGTTTAAAAAATATCCCTTGGTCTCTATAACTGATCTATCGTCTGTGGCCAGGAACAAAGGTTTGGCCGGTCATCCCAACGATCTGGGTATGCGCCTGATTGCCGATAGGCTCTGGGGTTATATAAGTAACTATTTCTAATAGGTGTTCACCTGCTAAATGCCCATTTCTGCATGACTGAGCAGTGAATTTGTGCATCTTGTAAACACTAAGGGCAAATTCTTGTTACACATAACATGGCTACTGCAGTTACCCTTGTATTCCCCCACCAGCTGTTTGAAAACCACCCCGGCCTGCAAAAAAAACGCCCGGTTTTCCTGGTGGAAGAATGGTTGTTTTTCAGGCAATACCGGTTTCACAAGCAAAAGCTGGTGTTACACAGGGCCAGTATGCAATTTTACAAGCACTGGTTGCAACAAAACGAATACTCCGTAACGTATATTGAAACCGGCGTAATAGAAAATGATTGCAGGCAATTGGTGTCCCATCTTGCCAAACAGCAGGTAACCAACATACATGTAGCCGATCCGGCAGACAACTGGTTGCTCAGACGGATGCAGAAAGCCTGCCGGGAAAATAAAATAACCCTGCATGTTTACGATAGTCCCAATTTTTTAAATACAATAGAAAGCGTAGCAGATTATTTCAGTAAAAAGAAAACCTATTTCCAGACCGATTTTTATACCTGGCAGCGGAAGCAGAGAAATCTACTGTTAGACAATACCGGCAAACCGGTTGGTGGTAAATGGACCTTTGATGCAGATAACAGAGAGCGGTTTCCCAAAAAAGAAAAAGCACCCGCACTGGCATTACCAGAAGAAAACAGGTATGTTACCGAAGCCAGACAGTATGTACAGCAACATTTTCCGGATAATTATGGCACAATAGATACGGACTGCTTATTTGTGGTGACTTTTTCTGATGCAGCCAACTGGCTGGATGATTTTTTACAAAACCGCTTTGCCAAATTCGGGATCTATGAAGATGCCATTGTAGCCAAAGAAATCGTTTTGCACCATTCGGTACTATCGCCCATGCTGAATATCGGCTTACTGCAGCCACAGCAGATCATCGACAAAGCAATGATGGCCGCTGAAAAATATAATGTCCCATTAAATTCACTGGAAGGTTTTTTACGGCAGATCATGGGCTGGCGGGAATTTATCCGCATCGTATATGAACGGGAAGGCAGCCAACAACGTTGTACCAACTACTGGCAGTTCAACAAAAAGATCCCGGCTGGTTTCTGGACGGGCGAAACTGGTATTCCGCCCATCGATATTACGATTAAAAAGATCTTACAGACCGGCTATTGTCACCATATTGAAAGACTCATGGTACTGGGCAATTTTATGCTGCTCTGCGAATTTGATCCCGATGAAGTGTACCGTTGGTTTATGGAAATGTTCATTGATGCCTACGATTGGGTAATGGTTCCCAATGTGTATGGCATGACACAGTTTGCCGATGGAGGATTGATGACCACCAAACCCTATATCAGCGGCAGCAATTACCTGATGAAGATGAGCGATTATGAAAAAGGCGATTGGCAGGCGGTATGGGATGGACTGTTCTGGCGGTTTATGCATGTGCACCGTAGTTTCTTTTTGCAAAATCCCCGTTTGGGCATGCTGGTAAAAACCTTTGATAAAATGACAAACGAAAAGCAACAGCTGCATATAACCAATGCAGAAAATTTTTTGAAACAATTGGACAGTCGACTAAAAAAATAAAGATGCAACTAACCTATTCTGAGATAATGGACATGGAGCAGCGCAAAAGGGCGCACCTGATCAATAGTATTGGCGGATTTAAAAGTGCTTGTCTGATCGGCACCGCCGACAAACAGGGCCACACCAATCTTGCCATCTTCAGTTCCGTGGTGCATATCGGTGCCAACCCACCCTTGATCAGTTTTATTATGCGGCCCGATTCGGTGGAGCGGCATACACTGTCTAATATCTTAGCAACAGGCGTTTATACAATCAATCATGTAAACGACACTATTTACCGGCAGGCGCACCAAACATCTGCCAAATACCCAAAAGAGATCTCTGAATTTGATGCAACCGGATTAACCATAGAATATAAAAATGAGTGCAAAGCACCCTTTGTAAGAGAAAGTGCGATTCAAATGGCTGTTATATTCAGAGAGCGCATCGATCTTACCATCAATAAAACCATCCTGATCATCGGCGAAATCAGAGATCTGTATTTTCCCGAAGACTGCTTATGCGAGGATGGTTATGTAGACATTGAGAAAGCAGGCACCGTTTCCTGCACCGGGCTGGACAGCTATCATACAAGCCGGCGCCTTGAAAGATTAAATTATGCCAAACCATGACAGTGCAAAAACTATCCGTAGCAGATATTGACCGCATCATAGAAATGGCCTGGGAAGACCGGACGCCATTTGAAGCCATTGAAATGCAGTTTGGCTTATCGGAAAAAGATGTCATCGCATTGATGCGGAAAGAAATGAAAGCCAGCAGTTTTAAAATGTGGCGCAAAAGAACAGGCGGTAGAAGCACCAAACATGCCGCTTTCAGAAGCGCTGATGTAACCCGCTTTAAATGCAAACTGCAAAAAACGATCACACATAATAAAATAAGCAAACGATAATCATGCAGCCCTTATTCGATGACACAGAAGGAGTACCCAAAATGGATCTGGTGACGGATTATCATTTGATACTGGAAAAAATACAGCATATCAACCCTGTTTTATATGCTAAAACAAGGAATCATATTAATGGAGCCGTAACCTATTTATCTCCCTATATTTCAAGAGGAGTGATCAGTATACAACAGGTACAGGAATCCGTGCTGAACAAAGGATACAAGCCATACGCCATCGAAAAGTTTTTACAGGAGCTGGCCTGGCGTGAATATTACCAACGGATCTGGCAGGCAAAAGGAGATTTGATCTGGCAGGATCTGAAACAAACCCAACCGGATACAGTACATCACCAGATGGTTTCTCCCATACAGGATGCAGCAACAGGTATTACCAGCATTGACCGGCAAATAGAAAATCTGTATACTACCGGCTACCTGCATAATCATACCAGGATGTATGTTGCATCTATCGCCTGTAATATGGCCAAAGCGCATTGGCTGCAACCCGCTAAATGGTTATACTATCATTTACTGGATGGTGATATGGCCAGTAACAGCTGCAGCTGGCAATGGGTAGCCGGTGCTTTTGCATCTAAAAAATATTATTGTAACCAGGAAAATATCAACCGCTACACAAACAGCCATCAGCAAAACAGTTTTTTAGATAAGAGCTATGAAGAAATAACTGCTATGCCGGTTCCGGATGTATTGAAAAAAAGCCATTCATTAGAACTATCCACCGTTTTACCTCCAACCCCATTACCAACCATCGATACCACAAAACCCACTTTATTATATAATTCCTATCAGCTGGATCCGCTCTGGCGAAAAGAAGATAATGCCAACCGGGTGTTAGTATTAGAGCCCTCTCACTTTCATCAATACCCGGTGTGTGAAAAAGTGATACGGTTCATCATCGATCTCTCGAAGAATATAACGGGCATCCAGCTTTTCTGTGGCGAAGTATCGGAGTTACAGGATTTGTACAAGGGAAGTAGCCTCTCCGCCAGCAAAACATTTATCTCCAAAGAGCATCCGGCTTTTACGCATTACCCGGGTAATAAAGACAGCCGCGACTGGATCTACCCGGAAGTAATGGGCTATTATGGTTCGTTTTTCAGTTTCTGGAAACAGTGTGCGAGATATTTGTCGAAATAACTTTTGGAAAGTTTCGAACTTTCCAAATGTTGCAAAGTATTGTATCTTTCCTGTTACAACCAGATCTATCATGCGTAAATACATCCTTTTTTTACTGCTCCTATTCATCAGCAGTTTTGAGGTTGAAGGGCAATCCATTGCATTAACGCCTAACAAACTGACTGCTGTGCAGGTAATGATGAAACCGGTTGAACTGGATGGCAGAAAAACCATCAGGGTAACAAAAGATACCGCCGTTACAAAAGATGACGAAGCTACCTTTGTAAGGATAAATGATCTGCCATTTCACGATGGTACTATAGAAGTAAATGTGCTAAGCAGACTCTTGCCCGATGCGCCAGCCCATGCAAGGGGTTTTATCGGCGTGGCTTTCCGGATCAGTGAAAAAAATGAACGTTTCGAATGTATCTATATCCGCCCAACCAACGGAAGGGCCGAGCAACAGCTGCGGAGAAACCGGTCTGTGCAATATTTTTCATTCCCCGATTTTAAATACGACAGATTACGAAAGGAAAGCGCAGGCGAATACGAAAGTTATGCAGATATGGGTTTGAACGAATGGATTCGATTGCGAATTGAAGTAAAGGGAAGTCAGGCAAAACTTTTTATCAATAACCAACCACAACCTTCATTGATTGTGAATGATCTGAAACTCGGAGAAAATACCAGCGGAGCCATTGGTTTATTTGTGGATATTGGTACGGAGGGATTTTTTACAGATCTAATAATTAACAAACAATAACTTTTAAAATATTTACGGTTTCGTAACTATAATTCCGGATGAATGAAGTGACCTGTTCAACGTTCTGATAGTTATTCCAAGATAATCTGCAATATCGCTTTTAGTAAATTCTATACTTTGTTCCTGGAGCAGTTTTACAAGCTTTACTAGAGAACTTTCTACAGTATTAACCTGCTGAAAAGATGCTCGGGTTGAAGTATGTTGAATACGTGTAGCCATTTCGCACATAATCATCTTATTAAGTATCGGATCAGCAGTTAATTTGCTGATAAAGTATTCTGCTTCGATACGATATGCTTTCATTTTGGTTACTGCTTTTACCGAGCAGATAGTGTTTATTTTCAAAATGGCTTCAATTTCCCCGATTACTTCTCCCTTTCCCAGAAACTCAATAATATAACTTTTGTCATTTTCCTCGTTTCGGTAACATTTTGCCACTCCTTCTTTGATGATATAAATATATTTGGTTAACCTGGATTGATCCATAATTGCTTCATGTTTAGCAAATTCAACCAGACGAATTTGGTCACTGGTGTTTTCACTATATGAATTTGTTATAAATGCCAGTAATGCTTCATTAGTAAGTATCATAGGACAAATGTCCCGATTTTTTTCACAGATTCAAATTAGCTTAGCAGTACATACAGCCAATTTGAATGAAAACATTGAACTTCATTTTTATAATCATGCTACTCAATTTATCAGAAATTTTCTCTCAGAATAGATATGTACCATTTCCGAAAGTTGAACTGCATCTTCATCTGGACTGTTCCCTCAGTTATGAAGTAGTAAAACAGCTGAGCCCGCAAACAAGTTTTGAAGAGTACAGTAATTCGTTTATCGCCCCTGCCAAATGCACAGACCTTGCCGATTATATCAGCAGGGCGAAAAAGGGTTTTGAATTAATGCAAACCAGAGAACAATTAAGAATAGTAACACTTGATTTATTCAAGCAACTGAGTTTGGACAATGTAGTATACGCAGAAATCAGATTCGCCCCATTACAGCATATCTACAATGGTTTACAGGCCACAGAAGCTGTTGATGCGGTTAACAAAGCCACCGAGGAGGGGAAGCAATTATACGGTATTGAAGCAGGAGTGATACTTTGTACACTCAGGCATTATACCGAAGCGCAGAGTATGGAAACTGTTGAACTGGTGAATGCATTTAAAGGAACAAATATTATAGGATTTGACATAGCTGCAGACGAAGCGGGTTATCCGATCAATAATCATATCAAAGCTTTCAAGTATGCTAAAGAAATAGGCATACCCTGTACAGCACACGCCGGAGAAGCCAAAGGTGCCGAAAGCGTTTGGGAAACACTTACTAATTTATACCCAACCCGAATCGGACATGGTGTAAGAAGCGCAGAAGATCCTGCATTGCTCGCATATCTAAAAGAAAAAAATATTCATTTAGAAATTTGTCCGACCAGCAATATTCAAACAAATGTGTTTGATAAAATCGAAAACCATAGTGTAAATAAAATTTTTCATAGTGGCGTTTCCATGAGTATCAATACGGATGCACGAACCATTTCGAAAATTACTCTTAGCTCTGAATATTCGCTGTTGGAGAAAGTATTTCATTGGGATAAGGAAGATTTCAAAAAATGTAACCTCGAAGCCATTAGCCACTCTTTTACAACAGAAACTATCAAAAACAAGATCAGAAAAATTCTGACAGATTTTTAGTAATCAATCATAAGGAATGCAATCTTTTTTACTGACTTCTAAAGAGTAATTTGATAATAATGTAACAGTTATTCTCTGATCCTATTACTTCCTTTTCGTACTTTTAATCCATGCCCCTATTAACCGCCGCACCCATCCTCGCTTTTCTGGAACAGCAGCCCACTATCAGCTTTTATGAAAAGCTGGGTTTTACCTGTAATGCCAATTGGGATGGTTACCTGATGTTTCACAGAGACCAGATCAGTATTCATTTGTGGCGATGCGATGATGAGAATATTCCCAAAAACACCGGCTGTTATGTTTATGTAGATGAAATTGATGCCCTGTACCAGGAATGCACTGCGCTCGGGATTGTACATCCCAACGGAAAATTAGAGACCAAACCCTGGAAACTGAGACAGTTCAGTATTCTGGATAATAGTGGTAACATCATTCATTTTGGCCAGCACCTGGTATGATCTGTTTGCCGTAATGATCTGTCTTTGATCCCTAAAAATTGATTTAATAGATTGAAAATCAATCTACAAGAAGTTATCAATCTCTTGTCAACTCCTTCACTCGCTTCTTACGGCTACAACAAAGCCCAACCCAAGGATAGATTTGGTGATTCAGGATTTTCTATTAACTTTGAATTACAAAGTACTTTTAAATAACTATTATGAACCAACAACAGGAACAGTTAGATGCCATCCGCGACATCAGAAACTTAATGGAACGCTCTTCGCGATTTTCATCGCTGAGCGGTCTGGCGGGGGTGGTCGTTGGGATCCTTGCCCTTGGCGCTATTCTGGCTGCCTATCTATTGCTGGGTATAACACCACTTGAACAGGGGTATTATACATTATTGAACAATGAATCCCCCATAGCCGGCTATACGATATTTACATTGCTGGCTGCCGATTTTGGATTCGTATTGTTACTCTCACTGCTTACCGGCATTTATATGTCTGCACGCAAAGCCAGAAAACAAAACCTGCCGGCTTGGGATGCTACCGCCAAACGAATGCTGCTGAACTTATTCATTCCATTGGTAACAGGCGGCATTTACTGTCTGATATTGCTTTACCATGGTCAAACGGCACTGGTTCTTCCGGCTACCCTGCTTTTCTACGGACTGGCACTACTCAATGCCAGCAAGTACACCATCAATGATATCCGTTACCTGGGTGTGCTGGAAGTAGGTCTTGGACTGATCGCTTCCTATTTTACAGATTACGGTCTGCTGTTCTGGGCCTTTGGATTTGGCATACTGCATATTATTTACGGCATCAGTATTTATTTTACATACGAGAAGTGAAAAATTTCATAGAAGAAATCAATAAGGCCTTTGAAAGCCGGGTACGCCTGGGTATCATGTCGATCCTGATGGTGAACGATTGTATTGACTTCGGTACCCTAAAAGAACAATTGCAGATCACCGATGGTAATCTGGCCAGTCACCTGAGTGCTCTGGAGAAACTGCAATACATAGCAGTGAAAAAACAATTCATCGGTAAAAAACCCAATACTTCCTATTCTGTAACCAGTGCCGGTAAAAAAGCATTCAGTGAACACCTGACAGCGCTGGAGAAATTGATCAGACAATCTATTTAGCAGTTATATACTTACCCTTTTATCGGGTATTAAAAAAACCAACACATGCAAGCCACCATACAAGAACCCGGCACGGAGTTCACTACTGTTAAGGAAGCCATCATCCATAACATAGACAATCCCAAACAACTAGAAAAACTATACCGGAAAAACAAACCAGTCTTTTTACGCGTATTCAATGCGGTGTACCCAGACATCCAGACACATACCAGTGCACAGGTATGGAATGAACGGTTGAATTTTGAGCAGGGAGATCTTTATCTCGGTCCGAAAAAAGAGATGCTGTTGGTGTTGCTGTCGGCATTGGTGACCGGGTTGCTGGCCAAGATCCCTGATTTTACCGGTATTAACGCGGATCATTTTTTTATGCGCAATATTGGCCTGGTAGGTTTTCCGATGTTACTGGCTTATTTTTTATGGAAACAAAAGACCAGCACCAACCAGATACTGGTACCATTGGTAGCAGTTTTACTGTCGGCCCTCTATATTAATTTCTTACCCAATAACCCAACAAGTAATTCTCTTGTTTTGGCCTGTATTCACCTGCCTGTTTTTTTATGGACCTTGTTGGGGTATAGTTTTGCCGGGGGCCACTGGAAGAGCCTTACACAACGGATCGACTATCTGCGTTTCAATGGAGACTTTGCAGTGATGGCAGCCCTGCTGGTGCTGGCAGGTGCATTATTTACTGGTATCACCATTGGTTTATTTGAACTGATCGGTTTGCATATTCAGGAATTTTATGCAAAAAATATTGCCGTATGGGGCCTTTCAGCCATTCCGATACTCGCTGCTTACCTAGTAGTAAACAATCCGCAGCTGGTCAATAAAATTTCTCCTGTGATTGCCCGGATCTTTACACCGCTGGTATTTGTAACCCTGCTGGTTTTTTTAGCAGCCATTATTTACACCGGTAAGAATATTTATAACGACAGGAATTTTCTCTTACTCTTTAATGGATTACTGATTGCTGTAATGGCCATCATTTTATTTTCGGTATCAGAAGCTACCAAAAACACAGCCGGCAAACTGAACCTGCTTTTTTTATTCGGCCTTTCGCTGTTGACCATTATACTAAATGGTATTGCGCTCTCTGCCATTGCTTTCCGTCTGAGTGAGTTTGGTATCACACCCAACAGAACAGCGGTACTGGGTGCCAACCTCCTGATATTTGTAAACCTGTTACTGGTGGCTTACCAACTACTCCGCATCCTGAAAGGGAGAGCAACTGTACAGCAACTGGAAAACAGTATGTCCCTGTTTATTCCGGTATATGGTATCTGGAGTGTTGTAGTAACATTTCTTTTTCCGTTGTTATTCGGTTTTGCCTAAGGCCCATGCAAGACGAATGAAAAGACATTGGTTCAGAAAATACTGCTGTACCGACCTCTTCGTTGAAACACCGTTCATCTGTTAAAAATCGGACTTCCTGTATACAGCCAATTCAGTATTAAAAACAATATTATTTTTGAACCATGCAACCCAAGGTAAAAATATGCTGTATCAGTTCTGTGGAAGAAGCCCGGATAGCGGTAGCACATGGCGCGTCTGCATTGGGCCTGGTAGCGAGAATGCCGAGCGGTCCGGGACCTATTGCAGATGAGCTGATTCTTGCAATTGCCAAAACAGTGCCACCTCCCATTGCTACGTTCATGTTAACCAGCGAAACAACAGCCCAGGCCATCATAGCGCATCACCGAAGAACCCTTACCAATACTATCCAGATCGTGGATGAACTGGCTGAAGGAACCTACGAAGAGATCAAAAGAGAAATACCCACCATTAAACTGGTGCAGGTAATACATGTGATCGACGAAAGTTCTGTGGATGAAGCGATCCGCATAGCCGCATCGGTAGATGCTTTGTTACTGGATAGTGGCAACCCCAAAGCCGCCATCAAAGAACTGGGCGGAACAGGAAGGGTACATAACTGGGGATTAAGCAGACAGATTGTTGAACAGAGTAGGGTTCCTGTGTTCCTGGCGGGAGGCATCACGGCCGATAATGTACAAAAAGCGGTAGAGGAAGTAAACCCATTTGGTATCGATCTCTGCAGCAGTGTCAGAACAGATGGAAAACTGGATCCGCACAAACTCAATTTGTTCTTTCAGGCAATGGGTCTGTAATGTTTTCTAAAAAAGGATCTTTTATTTCGCGATAAACGCTTCATAGAGACTATTGACCGTTTTGCGCATCACTGTATTAAAGCCATCTGAATACCCCGGATGACAACCATTACTGATCACTACAAATCCGAACTTCTCTTTGGGTTGAAAAAACATCACACTGTATAATCCGTATGCCGATCCGGTATGGCCGGTCATGATTTTACCGGCGATCAGCTTATCGGTTTTTAACAAAGCCAACCCGTAATTCTCTTTGTCAGAAAGCGGGGTTTGCATCTCGCGGGCACTTTTGCGCGAAATGATTCTTGTACCATTGTATTTTCCCTGTTTGCTGTGCATGATCATATACCGGGCAAGGTCTGTGGCCGAGATCTTCATACCGCCTGTTGGCGAAAAAACGGGCGTGCTATAGCCCATGGTATAAGCAGCGATCTCTTTACTGCGCGGTGCATACGCTGCGGGGGAAGCGATAAACTTCGAAGAATCTCCATTGTATTCATAGATAGTAGCGAAGCGGAAACGATCGAGTGAGTCTACACAATAGCCTGCATACAATTGCAACGGATCGAGTATATGGTGTTTGATATACTGGTCAAATCTTTCCCCGGATATTTTTTCAATGATCGTACCCGCCATATTGTAGTTAAGGTTGCAATACTGGTAACCAGTTCCTGGTTCATATTCATTATAACATTTTGCCCAATTGGTATTTTTTGCGGGGTTAATGGCATCCAATGTAAAATAACCCTGGCTATCGTTGATAGAAGAGCGGTGCGACAGTACCATCCGCAGTGTAATGACTGTTTCAGGATATTTTGGATTCCGGATAGGGAAGCCCACAAGATTACTCATGTCCTCTTCCAGCGATATTTTTTTGGCTTCTGCCAATTGCATCATGGCTGTTGCCGAAAAAGATTTGGAGATAGAAGCGATCCTGAACAGGCAATCATCTGTAAGGGGCGTATTGGTTTCCGCATCTTTCAGTCCGAATGAATGGGTATAGATGATCTGATTATTTTTTACGACCGCTACAGAAAGTCCCATCACTTTTGTTTCCTCCATGATGGTTTTGATGGCGGCTTCTGCTTTTTCGGATTGTGCGTGTGCAGGGAGGTTGATAGTTGCTACAACTAATAAAATCATCGCAGATAGCCAAAAGGGGGATCTTTTCATAAGGTCTGATTGAGATGGTAAGATAAGTCAGATCCTGAATATTTTTTGTCCCATCCCCAGAGATCGGAAAATAGGAATCAACTGTCACTTTCTGTCAGGGAGCAACAGGTAGGATGAATTTATGTCTCTGCGGTTGGATCAAGTTTGCACCAACCGCAGAGAGATAGTCTATTCCAGAATTTTCTCAAAATGCAATAACCGGCCATCCGATGCCACTCCTTCCATCACCAGTTTCAGTTTTTTGGCGGTTTCTGAATTGGTGAAACGGATCTTATACACCGCAGTTCCCTCTTCCGGAAAAAGATTCGGATTCCAGAACACGGTATTTCTTCTGCCAACACCCAGTGTATTTTTCTGCAGATAATCATTGACAAAATCTTTGGTTAGCAGGTAACCGGGATATTTGAACTGGCTCATAGCACCGATCATTTCGGTACCACCATCCGTTGGTTTTTTGGTATACACTACCAATGCGGCCCCAATTCCTACCGTAGGTATCCCACCTCCCATACCGGGCGGATAATACTTCACCAGTGCTACATCTGTTGCACGGATGCCTTTCAGAAAATCGATGGTGGTAGGCATTTCGTTCAGGAACAAACGCACTTCGGGCATTAGGGTGAGCGATAATTGCCGGTTGGCCTGTATCGTATAATTACCACCGCCGGAGCTGATCAGCAATCCAGCTATCTGTCCCTGCAATTGATCCAGGATATTATACGCCGGACTGGGTGGATCGTTGATCAGGTCCAATGTTTTGGCAGATCCCATGCTTCTGAACATGCCTGATGTGTACCTGTCGTTCACCTGTTGTTTCGGAGGCACTTTCCTCGCCGTTACAGTAACTTCCCGCAAACCTGTTGACGAAATAGAATCAGACAACAGAATGGTATGCATTTCTTTTACCACCGCCAGTTTTTCTTCATCGGCAAACAGTGATCTGTTTACGGTAAGATCATTTTTCCGGAAGGGTAAGGGGAATCTGTCTTCCGGTTTGCTGGTATCCATATTTAGTGCCAGTTCTATCCATTTATCGCCGTTCAGCGAATAGCGGAACAGCTGGTTCCCTTCAAATATCAGTTGTGGCAAAGCAAAACTGCCGTCTTTTTCAATCGATGCTGCGAGCATATTGGTTACCGAATCGCGGGTGGTATAGGTAAAACTCAGATCGCCTTTGGTGAGGGGTTTGCTGTTACCCTTGTTCAATACTTTTCCCCTGATGGTGATATAAGCAGAGTCGTAATGAATAACTGTATCAGCTGCTGCCGCAGATTGATCGCGCCATTCGGTGGTACCGATTAACAGGTCCAGTTGCTCTTTCGGTATACCGGCAGTCAGGTTGGCACTGCTGATGAATGCATGCTGTTTACTATCCTGGTTCAGCAACAAGCCGGTAGCGATATTATTCTCTTCTGTATAAATGGTCTTGTCTTTATCCGTGATAGCAACAGAAAAACTACCCGCAATACCCGCTGGCAGAGTTACCGTAAATACATTTTTTCCGTTGGGAGAAAGACTCAGTGTATCGGCAGTGAAGGCAACCGGAACAAAAGCACTGTCTGCCACAATCAAACTAGCTGCTTCTGCGAGTTTTTGTTGCCCTGCATTAACCACCATCAACTGTAATAAACCGGTGGGTAATTCATCAACAGGGATACGGGCATTGACCTGGGCCGTATTGGCAACAAACTTTTTTTCGAATATGAGATTTTCATCCATATACCCTTTGATAGACATAGCAGCACCATCGCGGAGGTTCTCGGGTATAAACACATTGAACTGCCTGGCTTTAGGAGCTTCCCATACAGAGAGTAATACTTTGGTTTCGTCGGGGCGAGGTAAGGGAACTTTTGTAACGGTACCATCTGCATACCTAACCTGGGCCGTGTATTCTTCGCCTGCTCCGGGTAGTAGTGCAAATTTGCCTCTTCCGTTGGCATCTGTTGTAAATACGGCCAGTTCCTCCCCTTTGGCGTTTACAATCTTTCCTTCGGTAAGGGCGGGTTTACCGAGCGGATCGCGGGTTTCTACATAAATGGTATTGGCGATGCCTACTACCAGGTTACCCGATGAAGGATGGAAAATACAAGTAGCCGCAGCCGCAACCGGTGCCGTTTTACCGGAAGGATTGAACACATAAAGCGTTTTTGTTGCAGTGAAATAATTGTTTTTGTCCGGTTTGGTATTTGTGTATACTCTCAAAAAATAAATTCCCTGTGGCAGGGTTAAGGGCAGATCAAGACTGCCTGAGGCGGTTGCCCCAAAAATAGGCAGGCTGCCACTGCTGATCCGTTTGCCGGATGCATCTACCAGATCCAGTAAGAGGTTGGTAGAGGTACTGCCCGGCATTAGTGAGTTCAGCAGGTACACTTTAAACCAGACCGTTTCTCCCGCTACAAAACTGTTTTTGTCTGAGTGAATGTAGATCCGCTCATGCAGTTGCGCAGAAACGGTTGACACTGTAATTAACAGAGCAACAACCAGCATCAATTTTTTTGCTTGTAAAAAACGCATAGGACGTTGGATTAAATAGGTAAAACGAAACAGGCAAACCAGGGATGCTTAGTGAATGGGGGGAGGGTAAAACAAATATATGACTATTTCATATATTATTATAGTTTGCGATATTCATTTCATACATATTTAATACCGGGCAGAATTGGAATGGGGCAGCCAATAGAAGTAAGTATGGCTGTAGAATTAATTAACCATTTTATATTTTATAAAAGGAATAATATCACTGCAATCACGAGAGTTAGTAAACTTAGACTGATTTCGACGGGAATATTCTCTTTTTTCCTTATTGCGGTAATTAAATTATTAATTCGATAGCTAAAAATCACTGAGAAAAGTGGAAATAAAGCTATATACATAATTAATCTTTTATTTGTTGTCTATTCTATTTTTTCAATAAAATAGCCAGCAAAACAAATAGGAAAATAAAAAAAGTGTAATAGAAGTAAACTTTATAATCAGGCTTATCTGCACTTTTTTCTTTAAAATATAAGCGAACAAAAACCGCACATACAAGTAGGCCAATTGAAGTTATATTAATCCATAGTTTATGCTTAATATCAATCACACTATCTCGTAGAAAACCAACGAGCAGCATATAGGCGCAAAGTGAAATGAGAAGTACTATCGATTGACCAATTTTTAAAGTTTTCATTTTATGATAATTTAATTAAACTATTTCGAACAACGTTATCCATGAATCGGATGTGCAGATCTGCATGCATGCCACTGACTAACAACTCCTGATTCACAATGCTCCGGCTTTTTTTTGGGGGGGGTAGGTCAAAGTAGCCATACAAAAAATAGTTACTTAAGTTTTTCCAACATCATATATATCCCTTCAATGCATGCCAAAATCATTACAATGTTATATACAATTAATTGTCTTTTATTGGGGGCATCTGAAACTATTCGAATTTTGCTCAAAAAATGTGGTTTGAACAATAAGTAAATTAGTTTTAAAAACGATGTAAAGCCTGCTAAAAATATGCAACAAATAAATAAGATGTCGATAGGGTATTTCATATAAAGTTGTTAATGCCAGCCCATGCATTCACCAAATACATATAAAGCGATAGCTACACCAACATATCCAAAATATCTCATTACAAAACATACCGAGATATCTTAAAATTGTAAAATACGATTGTACAATGCCTCGATCCCTACTAAAATAGTTAATAAATAATACCCTAGCATTGTTAGCTTATTGGTTTTCTCATAACCGAGAAAGTTCCATTTTTTGCCTAAGTTAAAAGGTTTAATCAGGTAGGCAACTTTTACTAAATGCGTTATTATTACCAATATAAAAAGAAAAACAAAAGCGCTATCACTGATTAATTTGAATACTTCTTTCATAAGACTCTATATTATTTATTATATAAATTTTCACAAGTACCATTTACCACCAATCCATGCATTCACCGATATCATAAACTAACCATACTACACCAATCGTTACAGCAACTTTTTTACTCATAAATTCCAGTAGCCCAAGAACAGTCCTTTCTGAAACTCCTGCCGTAAGGGCAGCCCAAATTTCTTTTGCCTGTGTTATTCCAAGAAAACCTTCTACAGCAACCCTAAAACATCCAAAATCTGCCTTATTTGGATTAGCTGTTGTGGAATTGGCTCTAACAGATAAAGAGGTTACTCCCTGTAGTCTTTCTTTTTCAGCAAGAACCAATCCTACAGTTAGAACACCAACGGGATCATTAATGTAATTTTTTGAAATATCAATTTTATACTTTTCATAGACGTAAGAGCCGATTTTTTCCGCTATATTTTTTATTAATGCTGTTGCCGCTGTATCATTTTTGCTATTGGCTATATTCAATAGGGTTGTTTTATCCAAAGATTTAAAAATGGACGCGGCATCTTGGTATGAATTTGGGGTAATAGATAACTACCATGGTTTATCAATTACACTTTTTTTGCAACTTGATATAATAAATATACATGTTAAAGATACAACAAGAATGGCACTTAAAAAGCCAAGATTAAATTGTTTAAACATTACATAAATATTTTCAATGATTGCCCTGTTTAACACCATGGAACAAATGTTCAGCGGTTTTATTTACTTGCTTATACTGCAAGGCTTTCCGGTTTGTGTTTCCACACGGCCGTGTTAAGCTATCATCCCGAAGTAGTATCGTTTGCTACCAACGTCCTTTCTTATTTTACCCGCCGGTAAATTTTGGGTTAATTAAGGAGTAATACCCATTGAACGCGACTTCATAATTTTATTATGGTAAGTAATCGACGATTAGGTTCCTCTCAAACGATTTCACAAAATGCAACGCAAAAATCGAAACATTTATTAGTCAACTGTTTTATTGTATATAAAGCTTTCCATTTTAAAGAACCAGAAACCAATTCAATCGTAAGTCAACTTAATTCAACCAACTACTTGTAAATATTACTAAAGGCTAAAACTAAGTACTTATACGTTTTTAATATACCGTTAAAACACCCATTTTTTAATAGCTATTCAGCTAAACATCATTAGCTGAATAGCTATCAAGGCCGCTTTGTAAATTTTATACTACAGCTTTACAAGTATTTACGATAGCATAGTTAGTTATGCTTTTTGGCATTAGCCGTTTATTTTATGCTGAGAAAATGAGCATAACAGAGCTATTACCATATTTCTCGGCGCAGGCAGAGAGTATTTACTTTCAAGAAAACTTTACTTATATCAAACTTTCCCGGCATCAGTGAGTTCAGCAGGTACACTTTAAACCAAACCGTTTCTCCCGCTACAAAACTATTTTTGTCTGAGTGAATGTAGATCCGCTCGTGCAGTTGTGCAGAAACCGTTGACACTGTGATTAACAGAGCGACAACCAGCATCAATTTTTTTGCTTGTAAAAAACGCATAGGAGGTTGGATTAAATAGGTAAAACGAAACAGGCAAGCCTGGGATGCTTAGTGATGGGGGGAGGGTAAAACAAATATATGGCTATTTCATATATTATTATAGTTTGCGATATTCATTTCATACATATTTAAAAATTGGACAGCGGAAGAACAGGTATGGCCTTAATTAGTTACTATAAAAACATTAGTTGCTGCATCAATTTTATAAACTGAAATATGCAAGCTTCCAATAGATTCGTCCTGATTCATTGTATAGATATCATTAACTCCACACGCAAATTTTCCTTCATTTCCGTTAAACATGATTATAGTATCAACAATTCTCTTTTGTTCAATGTACCAACTTGCCAGGTGTTTACTGTTGAGGATTGAGACACAGTCAGGTGCCGAAATAATAATTTGTGAATTTTGATTCAGTATTCCAGCTGCAGTCAATTTTTTATACGCTGACGAATTAATATCAAAAACTTCTTCGGGTTTAAAGCGCCTGTTTGACCATACCTTAGACAAACCTGCTTGAAAAACTGCATCAAGCTCATTAGTATAAGGCTTGAACCGCTTTGCTGGTCCGTTTCTGCAAGCGGATGTAAGTAATAAAAGGAATAGTATGTATAGTAAAGGTTTCACAACTAAATATCTTTTTAGTGTGAAGACTTACTCTTCAAAATCAAGTAAGGCTACAATTAGATATTAAAAGGGAATAGACCGCGGAAGAGGATTGAAGAGGTGAACTACTGATACACCTTTAGATTATCAGTAGTTCACAATTTTCTATTCGTTACATTAACTAAAAAGACTTTCAAAAAGTAATAAATCAATGAGCCTACTACTGGAAGAGCAAAAATAATAAAAAAAAGATTTGCTCTCTGTCTTTTGGTTATATGCCTGTTTTTGTACACATCATACGCACTGAAAAAAATCAGGCTAATAGCTATTACAAAAAGGGAAATGCTTATTATATCTTCCATAGACAACCCTGTATTAATTTTTTTATGACATATTAATATCTTGCCGAAATATACAAGCAGGCTGATGATGTTGTACCCCAACAACTAAACCATCCGATGCCAGGGAAATCGCAAATAAAGCTCGAAGTGCCATTTGCATCAATAGCATCTTGAGCACACTTATAACATTCGCCAAACGAAATATTACCATTACCGTTTCCGTCACATAGTGTATAAATTGCAGCTTTAGTAACTTTTGTCTTTAGATCTGCGCTATTAGTACCTATCTCCTTATTAAATTCCACAACCTGTCCTTTTTTTAGGTCTCTATATTTTAACAATAATTCTTTCGATAATCCCGAACTCTTCCATGAAATAATTTTATTATCCTTAACAGTTATATTGGTATGTAAAAAGTTGTCATAATTCAAATCTACCATCTGAACCTTACCGGATTTAGTAATCATTGAAAAATTATTTAAATCTACAAAATTCATTCCATATGTGTCCTTGTTTGGAAGTAATTTGGTATTTTTTAAGTCAATAACTTCTACATATCCAACTAGATTATCTTCACGTTCTACTGGTATTACAAATCCTGTTGTCGTTTCATTATTTCCAAGAGGAACTGATATTTCTTTGATTTTAAAATATGCTATTGTGCCTTTTGATTCTATAAACGATTTGTGATTAGAAAAGGACTTCGACTCTAGTAAAGTTTGGATTAGGGGATTTTCGTTTTTGGGTATAAGTGGCTCATGATGTTTAGAGCAGGCTAAAAAAATAAATGCGGCAAATAGAAAGCTTAAGAAATTACAAATATTAAGTTTAATAAAAGTGTGGTTTTGGATGAATAATTAGGTAGAAAAAATATTGAATAAAATAAAATCAAAAAATAATTTTAGTATTTTTCATTAAATAACTTTCACGATCGTTCCTAAATCTTCTTTCATTGCAAGGGTGAGTATTCCGGCCAGCTTATTTCAACCAAATGCCTGTAAATAATATCAAAGATTAAAACTAAGTACTTGTACGTTTTAAACATACCGTTAAAACACCCATTTTTTTATAGCTATTCAGCTAAACATCATTAGCTGAATAGCTATCAAGGCCGCTTTGTAAATTTTATACTACAGCTTTACAAATATTTACGATAGCATAGTTAGTTATGCTTTTTGGCATTAGCCGTTTATTTTATGCTGAGAAAATGAGCATAACAGAGCTATTACCATATTTCTCGGCGCAGGCAGAGAGTATTTACTTTCATGAAAACTTTACTTATATCAAACTTTCCCGGCATCAGTGCGTTCAGCTGGTACCCTTTAAACCAGACCGCCTCTCCGGCTACAAAACCATTTTTGTCTGATTGAATCTAGGTTTACTCATGCAGTTGTTTATCAGCCCACGCAGTTGTAAACAACAGACAGCCCATCAGCATTATTTTCGTACTTGTAAAAAGCACATCGAAGTTTTATTAAAGAGTTAAAATAGACCAGGTAATGCGAGGCAAAGTCAGTGATTACGTATGGGTAAAAAATATAAGCATTATATATTATCATAGTTTGCAAAACCGATTCTGTTAATTTTGGATCAACAACGGAAGCGGCGGAATGGTTATTGGTAAAAGCAATTCATTTCCGTATTAACTCCATACAAAGCAAAAACATGGAACCAAGAATAGTTAACATGTCTCAAAAGATACTGGTAGGCAAACACCTGTCTATGTCTATGGCAGACAATTTAACCGGGCAACTCTGGCAGTCGTTTATGCCGGTAAGAAATACGATTTCCCACAAAACCGGGACCGCTCTGTTTTCTTTACAGCTTTATCCACCGGATTATTTCCTTGCCTTTGATCCGCATACTCCCTTTACCAAGTGGGCCGCCACAGAAGTAAGCGAGGTAGCGAATATTCCGGAGGGCATGGAAGTTTTGTTGGTAGAAGAAGGTCTGTATGCCGTGTTTCAGCATACCGGCATGGGTACTGAAATCTTCTCTTTTATTTTCAATGAATGGTTACCCCTTTCGGAATATACCTTAGCCAACCGGCCGCATTTTGAATTACTGGGAGAAAAATACAAACGGGGAAGTGCTGATTCTGAAGAAGAGATCTGGATTCCGGTGGAGCCCAAGCAGTAACGATTCTCATGGATGGTGATGGTGTGTATTCTTCTACAAAAACATCGTTCACTCAATTTTTCACCAACATCAACACACAACCCGCCAGCGTTAATACCATTACCAGTTTTCGGTAGCTGGTATCTTTGATCTTTCCCACAATGCGGATCCCCGCCCAAAAGCCGAGGGCCAGCATGGGTAACAGTACCAGGTCTACCTGAAAACTTTGCAGGGTAACATTCTTCCAGTAAAAAATCTGGAAAGGCAGTTTGAACAGGTTCATGAACAGGAAGATCCAGGCGGCCGTTCCGATAAAATCGTTTTTGGTCATGCGCATGGCCAGAAAATACAAATTGGCAAAAGCACCAGCCAGGTTACCGATCATGGTGGTAAAACCTGCCGACAGTCCGGTACCGATAGCAAATAAAGGGTGTGCCGGCACTTTCTGCGATTTACGCATTTCCATCACCAATACAATGGCGATAGTGATCAGGATGATAACAGCCATCAGTTTCCGGAAAACAACTTCATTCATATCCTTCCCAAAGTAGACACCCAGCAAAACCCCCAGTACCATCCAGGGTGTGATCTTCCGGAAATGATTCCATTGCGCATGCCGGTGATAATAAGCCACTGCAGCAATATCGGCCATACATAATAAAGGCAATACAATACCAGTTGAGGCTTTGCCGCCAAACACGAATGCCATCAGGGTTACGCTCAGCATATCCACCCCTTTCAACCCCGCTTTACCTAAACCGATGATGAAGGCGGCAGGAAGGATCAACAGCCAATGAGAGAAAGGGAGCAATGAGAAAATAGACATATCAGTTTTTAACAATTGAAGTAAACAACCTGTTTCTTTTTTCTACTGCTATGTTAACCATGAACAGAGGCGTAGATTAAAGATAAGAAGCCGTATAAGATAAAGAGAAAAATACTATCCCCGCTACACATGCAGGCTCTTCGATACTGAATGAGCTGCTAACTGGTAAGTTTCCAGTGAATACATACAGCAGAATTATCCTGAAAAGCTGCTATTGAACACTGTGTTTATGTGTACATTTAATCCTATAAAGATAGCTGTATGCAGGAACCCTTATCTGCTTCCAAAACCCATTACCTGATCCTCGATGGACTGCGTGGTCTTGCAGCCATCTTAGTGGTTATTTTTCATTTGTTTGAAGCTTTATACCCTGTTCCTGCCAATCACCCCATGCATCATGGCTACCTGGCAGTAGACTTCTTCTTTTTGCTTTCTGGTTTTGTGATAGGATATGCGTATGATGACCGTTGGGAAAAGATGACGGTCTGGCAGTTTTTTAAAATCAGATTAGTGCGCCTGCATCCGATGGTGCTTATGGGTGCAGTTATTGGCGCAATCGGTTTCTGGTTCGATCCCTTTACTACCGGACACCAGCCGCTTAACCTCTTGCAACTAATCGGTATCATGCTGATCAGTATGACTTTGTTACCAGGACCCGATATCCGGAGCTGGGGAGAAACACATCCGCTGAACGGACCTTTCTGGTCTTTATTACAGGAATATATCGGCAATATCCTCTACGCTTTGTTTATCCGGAAAGCGGGTAAAATAAGTTTATGGCTGATCGTGCTCGCCAGTGCGGGCCTGTTGGTGTGGGTAGCTACCCGTCGCGGAGACCTGGCTACCGGCTGGGGGTACGATACCATCTGGATCGCTACCGTAAGAATGTTGTTCCCGTTTTTTGCAGGATTGTTATTGTTTCGTTCCAAAAAAATACTCCGGCTGCCCTTCGCGTTTCCGCTTTGCGCGCTCTTACTGATCATTGTCTTCTTTTTGCCCACATTCCGCTACAATGGCCTCTATGAATCGGCCAGCATCATCATCGTTTTTCCATTGATCGTAGCGATTGGTGCAGGAGGTAAACTGAATACCAGTTGGGCGAGGATCTGCAAATTGTCAGGGGATATTTCGTATCCGCTGTATATCACTCACTATCCTTTCATTTATATATATACCATGTGGATAGTAGAGAAAAAACCAGCTCCTGCCCAGATCCTGCCTATTGCAGTTGGTTTGTTTATTCTGTTCATGGTGCTAGCCTGGCTATTATTGAAACGCTATGATGAGCCGGTAAGGGCCTGGTTACAAAAGAAATTTCTGCTCCGCAAATAAACTGGCTGTTACTTTGCAGCACCAGAATAGAATGTGCATGCGCCTGATACATCGTTTACTCATTATTGCCATCCTGACCAATATAACAACCCAATCGCTGGCGCGGCATACCGATAGCCTGCCCAAACACCGGAAAAATATTTTCACGCTTGCATTTTACAAACAGTCCGGCAAAGATTCGATGGTTGACTTTGTGGACGGTATTTACCGCGTGTTCAAACCCGGCAAAATAAGAACCTATAACGATACGACCGAAAGCAAACATTTTAGTTTTATCCCCGCAGTTGAATACAGTCTCATTACCCGCCTCGCTGTTTCCTTAAATGCCAATCTGGTATTGCCGGGTAAAAGAAAAACCGATAATAACTCCACCATCTCAGGCGAACTGAAATATACACAGAATAAACAGGTGATCGGTCAGCTGGTATCTAATCTATGGCTAAAGAATAACCAATACATTCTGAACACCAACTGGTCTTATGCCCGGTTTCCACAAAAAGATTTCGGTCTCGGAGCCTACAGCGAGCTGAATAGATTTGATCTGCTGGATTATTCTTACCTCAAACTACACCAGTCTTTCGTGAAAAGAATAGCACCTGATCTGTATGCAGGCCCCGGACTATCTGTTGATCACCACTGGAATATTACAGATACCACTAGTTTCAATAAACCCATAACAGGTTTTACCCAATATGGGCTCACCCCTTCCTCCACTTCTATTGGCTTTACGATTAACCTCTTATATGATACACGCAAAAACCTGGTAAACCCGGTTGCCAACAGTAGTTATGTAAACCTTGTCTACCGAAATAATCTAACCGGTCTGGGAAGCGACCAGCACTGGCAGGGTCTGGTGATGGATGCACGCAAATATGTTGCTTTTCCGAAAGCCAGTAAAAATGTGCTGGCTTTCTGGACTTACAACGTATTGACGCTTCAGGGTAAACCACCCTATCTGCATTTACCCGCTACGGCTTCGGATGTATATAATAATATGGGGCGAGGTTATATACAGGGCAGGTTCAGGGGCGATAAATTATTGTTTGCCGAAACTGAATACCGTTTTGGCATTACCGAGAATGGATTTTTAGGTGCCGTTATTTTTGCCAACGTGCAGTCAGTATCGGAACAGGCAGGTAAAAGTATCCAAGGATTGAAAACCGGTTATGGAGGGGGCATCCGCATCAAACTAAACAAACATTCCCGTACCAATATTGCGCTCGATTATGGTTTTGGCCAGGGCGGATCAAGAGGATTGTTTATGAACCTGGGAGAAGTTTTTTAGTACCGGGTACTAATCAAAAAGAGTAGCTTTAGCCGGATGAAACACATTTCACATACGGTCTGGATCCTGTCGCTGGTGAGTTTGTTTACCGATGTGGCCAGTGAAATGTTATACCCCATTATGCCCATCTATTTACAGTCGATCGGATTTTCTGTAGTACTGATTGGTGTACTCGAAGGTTTTGCCGAAGCCACTACCGGACTGAGTAAGGGATATTTCGGGCAATTGTCTGACCGTTCTTTTAAACGAGTTCCCTATATACAGATAGGTTATGCGTTCAGCGCTATTTCAAAACCTATGATGGCACTGTTTGTATTTCCGGTATGGATCTTTTTTGCGAGAACCATTGACCGTTTCGGAAAAGGGATCCGCACCGGTGCCAGAGATGCTATGTTATCCGATGAATCCACGCCTGCTACCAAGGGCCGAATTTTTGGTTTCCACCGGTCGCTGGATACCTTGGGTGCTGCTATTGGTCCATCGCTGGCATTAGTATATCTGTATTTTTATCCTGAAAACTACAAAACACTATTTCTGATTGCGTTTATACCCGGTTTACTGGCGTTGGGCACATCGTTGTTGCTGAAAGACAAAAAAAGAAACACTAAAAAACGGGTTATCAAAAAATCATCCGTTTTTTCATTTCTCAGTTACTGGAAGCGAAGTCCGCTGGGTTATAAAAAAGTAGTGGCCGGTTTATTGTTTTTTACCCTCTTCAACAGTTCCGACGTTTTTTTATTACTGAAAGTGAAAGAATCGGTACAGAATGATGCTGTGGTGATAGGTGTATATATTTTTTACAACCTCATCTATGCATTATTTGCCTACCCGTTAGGAATTCTGGCCGACAAAATCGGATTAAAAACAGTTTTATTATCCGGCTTCTTCCTGTTTGCCATGATGTATCTGGGAATGTCGTTGACCAAAGATCTGTATCTGTTCTTTGGCTTATTTTTCCTCTATGGCATGTATGCAGCTGCTACAGAAGGAGTAGCCAAAGCCTGGATCTCGAATATCGTAGATACCAAAGATACCGCTACCGCAATCGGTACCTTTTCGGGCTTTCAGAGTATCTGTATGCTGATAGCCAGTTCGCTTACGGGTGTGATCTGGTATCGATTCGGCTCTGCTGTTGCCTTACTCGTAACAGCTTCGGCGTCAATGCTGGTAGTGCTGTATTTTCTGTTTACCAGAAAAATCCGCACGCATGAAACCGCAGCCTTTGAAGAGGTTCCTTCTCCGGTGCTGACCCGTCAGAATTAACAGGAAACCGGCTTCTTTGCTGACAAAAAGCAGTACCTTTTCATTCGGTTCATTATGCCCAGCAAATTGGAACGATATTATACCCAGCGGACCAATACCATTCTCCAACTCCTGCAGAAACTTGAAACATCTGTCAGCGAAGAAGATTTACATGCATTCCGGGTTGAGTTAAAAAAGCTCAGAGCCCTTCTCAAATTTTTGCGTACGGAATACGGAAAATCAGCCATCAACAAAACCAAAAAATCCGTTGAGTTGATCTTTGCAGAAGCTGGTAAACTTCGTGAGCAGCAGTTATTATTGGCATGGATGGGCAAAAAAAGAGTAAGTGGATTACAAAAATTTTGTGCAGCCGAACATCGTATTCCGGAAATATCGAAAGAGTTACAAAAACTACTGCAGGCAAACCGGAAAAAATTAGTACTCAGATTAACAAAAAGCAAGCTACTGGCCAAACAAACAGCAGAGGCAGTAACAGATCAATACACAGCTACACTGAAACACCGTATCGAAGAAGACTTACGGAAGATCCCCGCAGAACCGGAATGGCATACGCTACGTAAACTGATCAAACAATGGTTATATGCAGTTAACTGGACCAGTACCAGCAAATCAACCAGCCTTAGTAAGCTGTACATCTACAGCAACCAGTTACAGGAAGCCATCGGCAACTGGCATGATGCCATCACTATGCATATCATGCTGCTTTCAATTAAATTTCATTTACCCAAAGACGCCAACATACGGAAAGAGCATACCCGTGCTTTACAGAAAAGCCTGATCACAATTCAACGCAGGAGCAGAGAAGTGGAAACACTGCTGCATCATTCCGGACTTGCTGAAAAAAGTTCTTCTTCGCTTACATAAGAGGTTTCAGTTTGGCAGTAAAGTGGCGCAACATGGGTGCCTCTTCGACAATCGTAAGTCCTTTGATACTTTCTTTCTGCTGAAACACTTCGATGATAACTTCTGCTACATAGTCTATATGGCTTTGCGTGTACACCCTTCTCGGAATCGCCAAACGAACCAGCTCCAGTTGTGCCGGGATCAGTTTTTTATCAGACGTATATTTTCCAAACATGAGGGAACCGATCTCTACCCCGCGCACGCCGCCATGCACATACAAGGCACCTACCAAAGCCTGTCCGGGATACTGGTCAACAGGTATGTGTGGCAGAAAAGCTTTGGCGTCGAGATAAATAGCATGACCACCTGCGGGCTGCATCACAGGTACACCAGCTGTAATTAACTTATTACAGAGATATTCGATGCTGCGGATGCGGTATTGCAGGTAATGTTCATCCATCACTTCGGTTAAGCCAATAGCAATAGCTTCCAGATCGCGGCCCGCCAAACCACCATAGGTAGGAAATCCTTCTGTCATGATAAGCATATTGCGGCATTGCTGTGCCAGTGTTTCATCATACATAGCCAGAAAACCGCCGATATTGGCAAATGCATCTTTTTTGGCACTCATAGTACAACCCTCTGCATAAGAGAACATTTCGTGCACAATTTCCGGAATGGGTTTGTCCCCATATCCTTCTTCGCGCAGTTTGATGAAATAGGCATTCTCTGCAAAACGACAGGCATCTATAAACAGGGGTATGCCATGGGCCTTACAGATCGCTTTTACTTCTCTGATGTTCTGCATGCTCACGGGTTGTCCGCCACCGGAGTTATTCGTTACCGTAAGCACACAAAGCGGGATTTTGGCTGCTCCTTTCTCTTCGATGAATTTTTGTAAAGCTGCTGTATCCATATTACCCTTGAAAGGCGCAGGAATGGAAGGGTGTTTGCCTTCTTCACAAACCAGGTCTACCCCTTCTGCACCCGAGTATTCAATATTGGCCCGGGTAGTATCAAACAGCGTATTGCTCACAAAGTATTTTCCTTTCCCTCCCAAAATACTGAAGAGGATTTTCTCTGCAGCCCTGCCCTGGTGCGTAGGGATCACCAGCGGAAAACCCGTGAGATCCTGTATGGTTTTTTCGAAACGAAAAAAACTGGTACTGCCTGCATAAGACTCATCACCCTGCATCATACCGGCCCATTGGTTACTGCTCATGGCACTGGTACCGCTATCGGTTAAGAGGTCTATCAATACCTGGTCGGCATGGATGAGAAAGGGATTGTAAAAGGCATTTTCTAAAATCAGTTTTCTTTCTTCCGAAGTAGTAAAATAAACAGGCTCTACCGATTTAATGCGGAAGGGTTCAATGATCGTTTTCATATGTATACGTTTAGGAATGATTTACCCGCAGGTAACACTTACAGGTAAGGGAAGCTGTTATTGCAACACATCATACAAAGAAGTATTACAATAACCGGTGATCAATCAATACTAGTTGAAAATGCGCAGTAATAAGGGCGAACGCCACACTGCAGAAATGTAATTCAGGAAGGGCGACTGATAATATTTTTCCAGAGTTGCATAATGCAAAGTTCCGGATTTTCTGTAACAAACAGCCCGCAAATTTTTGTTTGCGGGCCGATATTTCTAAGCTGCAGTAAATGTCTGCATTAATGCGAATCGCGGGCAATCTGGCTGCCGGAGCCTCCTTTCAGAAAATCCATATCGGCGCCGAGATGGGCCTGTTCTACATGTGTCTGGTACAGATGTATATACCCACGGGTTGCTACTTTTTCTTTGAGTTGCCAGTTGGCTTTGCGCCGGGCCAATTCTTCCGGCGTTACGGCCAGCTCCAGTGAACGGCTACTAACATCCAGGTGAATGATATCGCCATTCTGTACCAATGCCAGCGGACCACCCACCGCAGCTTCCGGAGATACATGTAATACAACGGTTCCAAAACCGGTACCGCTCATTCTTCCGTCGGAAATGCGCACCAGATCTGTCACGCCCTGTTCCAGTAGTTTTTTGGGGAGGGTCATATTGCCTACTTCGGCCATACCGGGATACCCTTTGGGGCCTACATTCTTTAACACCATAATACTGTTGGCATCAATCTCCAGTGCCGGATCATCGATACGGGCGTGATAGTCTTCAATATTCTCAAATACAACCGCTTTACCCGAATGTTTCAGCAGCGAAGCGCTGGCCGCAGAAGGTTTGATCACTGCCCCATTGGGAGCCAGGTTCCCTTTTACCACAATGATCCCTGATTCGGGTTTAAAGGGCGCCGCCATGGTACCAATAATATTTCTATCATATACTTCGGCCTGTTTACAGTTATCACCCATTGTTTTACCATTCACCGTAAGTGCATCGTTGTGAATGATAGTTTTCATTTCTTTGATCACTGCAGGTAACCCTCCTGAATAGTAAAGGTCTTCCATGTAATTCTCTCCCGAGGGTTGTATATTAGTCAATAGGGGAATTCCCTGCGAAAGTTTGTCAAAATCATTCAGCTCCAGCTCAACCCCGATCCTGCCCGCAATGGCCAGCAGGTGAATCACAAAATTGGTTGAACCACCAATGGCGGCATTTACCATGATCGCATTCTCGAAGGCTTTGCGCGTAAGTATTTTGGACAGCGTTAGATTTTCTTTCACCATCTCCACAATTCTTCTGCCAGAGAGTTGCGAGAATACCTTTCTGCGAGAATCGGCAGCGGGGATGGATGCATTATTAGGCAAAGACAATCCCAGTGCCTCTACCATCACGGCCATCGTAGACGCAGTACCCATTACGGCGCAATGCCCCTGGGTACGGGCCATACAGGCTTCGGCTTCTACAAATTCTTCCTGCGTAATCTGTCCCAGTTTCCGGGCTACATCAAAACGCCACACATCAGAAGTGCCGATATCTTTTCCCCGCCAATGTCCTTTTAACATGGGACCACCGGAGATCACGAGTGTTGGTAAATCTACACTGCAGGCCCCCATTACCAGCGAAGGAGTTGTTTTATCGCAGCCGCAAAGCAATACCACAGCATCTATCGGATTGGCACGGATCGATTCTTCCACATCCATACTTGCCAGGTTACGATATAACATAGCTGTAGGTTTTATCTGGTTTTCTCCCAGCGACATGACCGGAAACTCCACCGGAAAACCACCGGCTTCCAGTACACCTTTTTTTACCGCCTCTGCCAGATCGCGGAAATGCGCATTACAGGGTGTAAGCTCACTCCATGTATTACAGATGCCGATCACAGGTTTACCTTCAAACATATCCTGAGGTATACCTTGGTTCTTCATCCAGGCTCTGTAAATAAATCCGTCTTTGCCTTTACGGCCAAACCAGTTGCGGCTTCTGAGTTCTTGTTCTTTCATATTGCAGTTTTGTGCATTCGGGATGTCTTCTACCGGTAGCGGCTCAAAGACTTTTATACCGAAATATACCAGTTATTTTCGGGAACAGGAAAGGTGGATACAAGAGAGGCGTTTTGTGTTTAAAGGAATGACCGCGGATAACAGCAGGGTTTTTATAAAGATGGTTTCTACTCAAACACAAACCATTGGTAGGCACCGGGCAATAAGGTAAAACTAACATCAACCGTAAAATCCCGGTTCAAAGTCAGCTGCCTTGTTTTCCTGTTGGCATCTGTTACACGAACCTGGCGGGATAGTCCTGTATAATACAAGGGCACTTTAATATTACGGGTGATGGTTTCGTTGGTGGGATTGAATAGCATCATCAGCCCCTTTTCTATTCCTGTCGGGTCTGCATGTAACCAGCCATCCCAGTCGCGGCCATCTGCCCGCCGCAAATGAATGATATCTGCATTGAGGATATGCCGGTATTGCTTATACCAGCTGATTACAGTGCTGACCATTTTGCGGGTAGCTTCTGTGTCGTACAATCTCGGCCCCCGGTAACAGGCCTGCACGCCAGCACCATAATACTGCATCATCAGCTGTTGGTAATCGGACAGATGTTCACTCAGGGGTTCCAGCACAGCTTCGGGCCCTCCACCCTGGTATTTGGTAAGCGGCACAAAACCCCATGCCATCGAAGGTGTTTTTTCGATGGTGCCATCATGGATATTCTGCCGGTTGAGGATCTTCTGTTGATCTCTCGACAACGAAAAATTCACTTCGCGGTAACCGAGTGCAATCTTGTGCGTACCATCTAGAAAATACCAGTCGGGCGCATTAATGTATACACCCCGCTCATTCAGCCAATGATATAATTCTTTCTGGATCTCCATCTGTTTCCACTGCGAATCATCCAGCCCTTTGTGCCCGGGGTGTTGGGTAGAAGCACAAACATCGCCGGGATAAGGACCATCATTTTCCCAGATATCAAAACCTGTCTGCTCAAAAAAATATTTGATCTTATCCCGGTAAGCCAGTCCCCATTTACTGCCAAAACAAGGTGCGTTCCCGAAAAAGGCACCTCCGGGTTTCCCGGTTTTAGCATCCACCACATCATCTGCATCGCTGATGCGGCGGCTGCTGAATAAGGAATATCCTCCCAGCAGAATATTCCGCTGGTGTGCATACGCCGCCAGCGCTTTCCATTGGGCAATATTTTTCCGGCTGCTGTCTTCCATATTCAGGTGACTGCCAAAACTGAGTATCACGGCTTCATAACCGGTAGCCACACATTGATCAATGGCCTTTTTTACTTCTTCTTCATTTTTACTCACGAGGTGCATAAAAATGGGGTTCTGTGTGGTCCATGGTGCAATGGTGCGGTACATTTTACGGATCATCAATCCCCTTCTTTCTCTGTCATAACTATCCATCAGCAACTCATGGGTTCTAACAGATACAAATGAATCAGCAGCAGCCAAAACAACACCGGTTACTTTTTCGGGATATACTTCCAGCAAACAGGGGGTTTGATAATTATAATTTACCTGCGAGGTATAATTACTGTCTGTTTGCCAATGTGTGGTCTGGTCGCTGATATCATAGCGCATGGCATTGTTAAACGCGTAATTGGTTTCTACATAAATGCCATGTTGTTTTTTCATCTGAGCCGGCGAGCCCACTACGGCACTTTCTTCTTCCACCAGTCCGAGCACTTCATTTACCACCCGGTTTACAGTAATACTTTTTGCAGTTTGATTATGTACAGAAACCCATTTGGCAACCAGCGGAATCCCATCATAAAGAGCATAATGCACTACTACCGAAATTCCCTGTAAAGCTGGCAAAGCTGAAACAAAACTGAAACGTACTTCTTTACCCGTGGGTTGTTTGCCATTGGTTAACCAGGTGGCGGGCTTCCAGTTAATAAAAGGGCTGACTGAACTAACCGTATAATCACGAAACCTGAAATCCGTTGCTCCTGCAGTAAGCTCTATTTCATTGCCTTTGATGAGATAGGCTTTTTCTTTCTGTCCCTGTAAACCACCGATTGCATATTCCTGCTGGTTGATGGTGATTTTTGCCTCCGGTTCAATACTTCTGAGCAATTGCTGACCGGAACTGAGATTGGTATAATCGATGCAAGCCAGGTTGGGACCCATATAAAATATCCGTTTGAGCAACCCATTGTTCAGTTCCAGGTATTTACCCTGTTGCTGAACCCTCGCTTTTGCTGAAACAGGATAAATCAGCCAGTCGTTTACCGGTAAGGGAGGCTGTGCCATTGCCTCCATACAAACAAATAAACAAGCGATCGGCAGCAGGCAGGCAGATTTCATACAGCAGTCTTTGCTACAAAAAATACGAAATAAGCGTACATGAAATTGTATTTCGATGAAAATCAACCAGATCCCTTGCAGGTAAGCTCGGATTAGTAACAGCTGCTATTTCTATTTCCTGTTTTCGTAAAGTGTTTTTCCCGATTGAGAAGAACTGGCCAGACAGGCGAAAATACCTTCGCGGTCTAAACTCAATGATATGATCCGAAGGATAGTTGCTTTTTCTTTATTATTTCCTCTTTTTCTCAACGCCCAAACAGCTCCCCATACTAAAACTGATAGTTTTACACTGAAAATCAACAACTTACCAGATATTACCGTGGTTGGCCGCAACAGCAAAAGCGATATTCAGCAGATGCCGGAGATCGTAGGCACTTCCATTTATGCCGGTAAGAAAAACTCACTGGTGGTTCTCGATAATGTGCAGGGTAATGTGGTTACCAATACTATGCGGCAGGTGCTGGCCAAAGTACCGGGTATCCATATCTGGGAGAGTGATCCCAGCGGGATCCAGATCGGTATTGCGGCCCGCGGACTGAGTCCGAACCGTAGCTGGGAATTTAATATCCGCCAGAATGGTTATGATATTGCTGCAGACCCTTTTGGTTATCCCGAAGCCTATTATAACCCGCAGTTACAGGGTGTACAACGAATAGAGATCATCCGCGGACAAGGTTCATTGCAATACGGTCCGCAGTTTGGCGGCATGGTCAACTATATCCTGCGCAACGGCAGTGAGATCAACAAACCCTTCGAATTTGAAACGCAGCAAACCGTAGGCAGTAATGGTTTATTTAATTCCTATAATGCCATTGGTGGTAAAAAAGGGAAAGTACATTACTACAGTTTCTTTGATCACCGCAATGGCAATGGATACCGGGAAAACAGCCGCTATTATACCAATGCGGGTTTTGGTACGGTAACGTATTATATCACACCTAAATTCTCCCTCACTGCCGAACTCATGCGCTCGCATATCCGTAGCCAGCAGGCTGGCGGGTTAACCGATCTGCAATTTACACAGGATCCTACCCAGAGTTTACGGAGCCGCAACTGGTTTGATATTACCTGGACCAGTCCTGCCCTTATTGCCAATTACCAGATAAATGCAAACACCCGCTGGAACACCAAACTTTTTGCTACCATCGGCGACAGGAACAGTGTGGGTTTCACATCGGCCATTACGGTGAAAGACAGTATCAATATTGCCACCGGCAATTATAATAACCGTGTGTTGAATGCAGATAAATACAGAAACTACGCATTGGAAAGCCGGATCATTACAGACTACCATTTGTTTAACAGAACCAATACTTTCTCCGGAGGGATCCGCCTCTACACGGGCAGCACTTTCCGCGAATCCAATGGCAAGGGAAGTACCGGAAGTAACTATGATATGCGTGCGGCCGATATATATCCCACGGATATCCGATTTGATTCCAGGAATGTAGCTGCGTTCGTAGAAAATATTTTCCGCATCAGCGATCAGTTATTGCTGATACCCGGCATCCGGTATGAGTGGCTGGAAGGAAGTGCTTCCGGACGAAACGGATTTAACACAGCAGGTACACCGATACTGCTGCAAAACATTCAGCGGAGCAGAAGTTTCTGGCTGGCTGGCATCGGCAGCGAATACCATATTACCAAGGGAACCGAGTTCTATGCCAACTATGCCCAGGCATACCGTCCCATACAGTTCGCTAACCTGCAGGCGCCGCCAAGCACGGATGTGGTAGACCCCAACCTCTCAGATGCCAAGGGATATAATATTGACCTGGGTTACCGCGGAAAAGTAAAATCTTATTTACAGTTTGATGTAAGCGTGTACTATCTCTCTTACCAGAACCGGATAGGTACCATTACACCTGCGGGTGCCAGCTACCGGTTAATTACGAATGTTGGCAACAGCATCAGCAAAGGTTTTGAAGGATTTGTTGAATTCAATCCTGTAAAAGCATTTGCACCCAGCAACACAACCGATCTGCTCTTATTTGCTTCTTACAGTTATACCGATGCCCGTTACAGCAACGATCACAAAGATGCCGCTACCAAGGGCAAGCAGGTAGAAAATGCACCTAAAAATATTCTTCGCCTCGGTATTACGGCAGGATACAAAGCGTTCCTGCTCACCGGACAGGTTAGTTACAGCAGCGAAACTTTCAGCGATGCCAACAATACGGTAACACCCACTGCCAATGCGCAGAACGGATTGATCCCTTCCTATACGGTGACCGATCTGACGGCTTCCTATAAATTTTCCAAAAGTCTTTCTGTGAAAACAGGATTGAATAACCTCTTTGATACAAAATATTTCACCAGACGTGCCGGTGGTTATCCGGGTCCGGGTGTACTGCCGGGAGATGGCAGAACCTTTTTTATCTCTGTTGGTGCTACTTTCTAAATTTGCAAAAGAGGCCTTCGGGCCTCTTTTAATTTTCTACCTCTACCACCATTTCTATTTCTACTGCCATGTTCATCGGTAAAGAAGCCATACCCACGGCACTGCGGGCATGTTTACCTGCATCGCCAAAAACAGCTACCATCAGGTCGGAAAAACCATTGATGACTTTGGGTTGATCTGCAAAACTGTCGGTACCATTTACCATGCCCAATACTTTTACGATCCGTTTTACTTTAGACAGATCACCCACAGCTTCCTTGAGGCTGGCTAATAAAGAAACACCGGTGAGGCGTGCTGCTGCATAGCCTTCTTCTATACTGAGGTCTTTACCCAGTTTACCGGTAATATACCCACCCCTGGTTTTATCTTCCGGCCCATGGCCTGATAAAAAAACAAGATTACCTGTTCGCACCCATTTTACATAATTGGCAATGGGCTTACCTACGGCTGGCAAGACAATACCCAATTCTTTCAGTTTGGCTTCAGGGTTTTGCGCAAAAATATGCTGCGTGAGAAGCAATAAGCCGGCAAATAATATTTTTTTCATGTGGCTGGTTTATGGGTGTGCAAGGATCATACATCCGCTTCATTGAAAGAGAGCAGCAGGCCCGAAATACTTGTTTTCACTTTCCGGTAAGTTACTCCGGCGGTATCCAGCATTCTGCGCGAAGCTTTGGCCGGATCAGTGCCTTCATATTTATCCGATAGATAAATCACTTCTGTAATACCCGACTGGATAATGGCTTTGGTACATTCATTACAGGGAAACAAAGCCGTATAAATTTTACAGCCGCGCAGATCCATACCGATATTATTCAGGATCGCATTTAATTCTGCATGACATACATAAGGGTACTTGGTATCCAGAAAATCGCCCTGTTTGTCCCAGGGAAACTGATCATCATCACAACCCATGGGCAGGCCATTATAACCCGCACCCACGATCTTATTTTTATCATTTACGATACAGGCTCCTACCTGTGTGTTGGGGTCTTTACTGCGGCGCGCAGATAAAAGTGCCACCCCCATAAAATACTCATCCCAGGAAATATAATCTTGTCTCTTTTTCACAGTCTTACATTTTCGATAAACCAGTTAACCGAATGTAAGTTATTTTTCTGATGCGTTTTTGGATAAGGGTTTCTTCTGGCGGTAATGGTCTTCGCGTTGTTCGTTCACATCATCCATTTCTGGTCCTTTGAGAATCCGGCGCCAATCAATGGTACGTTTGTATTTCTGCATGGCTTTATCTACCTGAAAAATTCTTTCATCATTCTTTTCCAGCGTATAGGGTGTATAATCCGGTGTAGCCGTGAAGAAATCCTGCAATAAAGAAGCCGTAGCATCGTACTGGTTCACATAGGGCACACCCAGTATATTGTAAATGGTTTTTAAGATAGAACCAAAATTGGCATGGGTATTACTAACGTAGCCGCGTTTCACATAAGGGCCTGCCATCAGTAAAAGCGAACGGTGCGCATCAATATGGTCTACTCCACCCTGCGGATCGTCTTCGGTAATAATCACCAGCATATTTTTCCAGTAGCGGGTACGGGAGAGAAAATGCAGGATCCTTCCCAGCGCAAGATCATTATCGGCCACAAAAGAATGGCGGTACGGATACCCATCTTCCGGCCTCACACCAGCTGTATGATCATTCGGCACCTGCATGGTGATCAGCGATGGTAGTTTCTCTTTGCCTTTGATCCATTTTTCTGTAAAAGTTTTTTCAAACTGGTCTATCCGGTACTGATCAGGGATATTGGTATTGTAGCCGGGATAACTGGTGCTGGTTCTCTTGTACAGTGCTTTCTGCATCGGCACCATTACGCCATGTGCAGCACCGGTAGCCGTATCATACCATTCTTCACGCACATGTGCCGTTTCGTTGGCTTCGCCGAAATTGTAGAAAGAGATTTTTTTTCTTTCCAAGGCTTCCCATAAACCGCCCGCTTCTGCATAGTCTTCGGGATCCATACTGCCGGTAGAACCAGGGAATCTACGACCGGGCGCTTTGGAAAAAATATTCGCTGTTTTACTTACACTCGAGTTGGTTTCTACCCACTCGTTCGGAATCACACCCATCATCCAGTGATGGCCATGAATAGAGGCATCACTATCGCAATAAAAATTATCGCTGAAAGCAAACTGTTTGGCCGCTTTATGGTGATTGGGAGTTACTTTCAGGTTACGGAGTCCGGCCTGCATCGAATCGGGAAAAGTATATTCACAATCCACCCCGAACCTGGCCAACGTAGGGTCTCCTTTTGCATTGGGTAACTGGCCCAGCATTTCATCGTAGGTCCGGTTTTCTTTGGTGATATACACAATGTATTTAATCGGACTCGTGCTTTCGCCCGGCAAAACCGGTAGCGGACTGCCAGCTTCTTTGGTAACAGACACAGACTGAAAGGTATTGTTAATAGCTTGTTTCGTATATGCAGCCAAAGCTTCTTTACCTGGTACCGTTATTTTTTGAAAACTACCCAATTGTATATCTCCCACATAGGTTCCTTGCGGCGGTGCAGTAAAATTTTTACCGCCGTTGGGACCAGCACCCAGTCCACGACAGGTGATCACATACAATTCTTTTTCATCTGCCGACAAACGAACCCTTGTGGGTCCCCAGGCAGTTGGGATCAGTCCTTTGGTGAGTCTGGTGTTTACATCAATTACCGCCACTGCGTTAAAACCAAGCAAAGCCACGTACAAAGTTTTTTCATCTTTGCTGAGGGTGATACCAAAGGGTAGGAGACCTCGGTATCGATCAATGCGTTTATCGGTGGTGATGGGGATATGTCCGAGCAGCCGGTGATTTTTATAATCGATCACTGAAATATTATCGTTGGTGGCATTGGTTACATAGGCAAACTGTTTACCTACGGCAATCGAATTAGGACTGGCACCGCCCACTACTTCCAGGTCTTCGATCATTTCTCCCACCTGGTGGCCGGTTTTGAATTTATCCACTACCCGGTTGGTACTAAGATCGATGGTGAACACACTCATGGCTTCGGGCGAAGAAGGACTTCCTACGCCGGGAATTTTTTTGCCATCGATCACGGTACCATAAATGGATTCTTTGGTATTGTCGCCATAGGGATGGCGTGATATCACCATCGAATCATAATTCTCTTTGGTAGCACCGGTGATCAGCGGATAACTATACATACCAACATTGGCCACAAAAGCCATTTTTTTATCTGCACTGAGCGATAAACCGAAGGGCTGACGACCTACGGGGATAGAAGCCGTAATTTTTTTCTCTGTAAGGCTATACCGAACCATCCGGAAATTAGCACGGTCGAGCACCAGCAGTTCATTGTTATTCAGCAGCAGGTCTGATGTAAAACTATCATCAAAATCGATTTTATCCACTGTACCGTTGAGAGAGATGGAATCCAGACGCTGCAGTTTTTCTATATCATATACAATCACTGCACCATTATCGCCACCGCTGAGGTAAACAGTTCGGGAGTCTTGTGCAAACGCTACGCCGAGAAATGAGCCGTGAGACAAAGGGGAAGCGATCTTTTTATCATAGCTGGGAACGCGTACATTATTCAGATTTGCCAAATCGATAATGCTAAACACACCATCGTGGAGGGTAACCGCTTTTTTCCCATCGGGCGAGATGGCCATTCCGAAAGGATCGTGCGTAATGCGGATCAGCTCACCGGCAGGTGTTAAGAAACGGCCACTCGGTATTACCGACACTCCTTTTTCATTAATTATGGAATAAGATTCTCTTCCGGGAACCTGTAAGGTATTTACTGTATGCTGGGCCTCTGTAGAGATTGTACACAGCATAAGCAGGACTGGAAACAGGCGGATGCAGATAGACAGAAAGAAAGTTTTCATAAAACGGTTGGGAGTTAGGCCACTCAAATATATCTAACTACTGTTAAGGAATGGTTATGTAAATGCTGGAAATTCAGATCGGGGATGAAGCAAAAAACAATACAACTAATATATTTGTAATACAATAAATCGCACCTGCCATGAAAAAAGCCAGGATCCATTATATTGATAATATCAAGGTATTTCTGACCATGCTGGTAGTAGCGCATCATGCGGCACAACCTTATGGTCCAACAGGTGGCATGTGGGTGATGGATGATCCAGCCAATGCTAACTGGCTGGGTAATTTCTTTTTCATCAATGCCTCTTTTATGATGGGGTTTTATTTTTTTGTTTCCGGCTATTTTATGATGTTCAGTATCGACAGAAAATCAACTGCCGACTTTATCAAAGACCGGCTAAAAAGACTGGGCATCCCTTTATTGATATTTACCTTTCTGATTTTTTTACCATTCAACTATCTGGGCAATGGCGGCAAGGGTAATCTATTCTCATTCTTTTATGATAGCTATTTTCACAAACCACCTATGGCGGTGGGACATTTGTGGTTTGTAGCATCCCTATTAGCTTACTCTTTTATTTATCTTCTCATACGGCGGTTGCTCTCACCTGCCGTCAATGCAGAAGATAAACCCTTACAACAAATTCCTGTTCTGGTCTATATTATTTTACTCGCTGTTGTATCTGGGCTGGTTCGCATTGCCTACCCGATAGACAAATGGGAAACATGGATTATTCCCGTAGAAGTGGGGCATATCCCACAATATGTTAGTCTGTTTATGCTGGGAACTATCTGTAAAAAGCAAAACTGGCTGGAAAATCTGCAGGTGCAAAACGGCATCCTGTTTTTTACCCTTGCGGTGGTGGTGTATTTATTGAATTTTTACCTGCCAGATAGCCTACGCAGCTTCTGGTTAACCAATGCGTTGGTAGAGTCTTTTCTTTGCATAGGCATCAGCCTTGGGTTACTTGTGTTGTTCAAAAAGTTCATTAATGGTCAATCCGTTTTATCCCAGCTCTTATCAGAGAATGCTTATGGTGTTTATCTGGTACATATATTTATCGTTATTGCATTCCAGTTGCTGATCCTGCCCTGGCAGTTACCGGCAACGGTTAAATTTTTACTGGTAACCCTTGCTTCCATTGCGGCATCGTATCTGTTTACTTTCTTATTACGGAAAAGTAAAGTAGTACGGGCAATTGTTTAATTACCGGCCTCTTCCAGACTCAGTCTCCTCTATTTTTCTTTTATAGGTAGGCATTTAACTGCCCAAAATGGTCATTCATACCATTCCTTTCCTATTCAGATAGGTACTGTCGGCAATTTTGCCCTGTTAACCAACAGTATCAGATACTTAATTCCAAAACAGTAAATAAATCAAAAATGAAAAAAATCGTATTCATGCTGTGTACAGCAGCTGCTTTAATGACCAGTGTAAGTGCTCAGAACAAAAAAACACATGTAACCGGATATGGTGGCGGTATCGCTGAAGTAACCACTATCAATGGAAAAGTAGGTTTCACAACCGGCGGTTTGGGTGGCGTATTACTAAATCACAAATGGCTGATTGGTGTATCCGGCCACAACACTTTCTTCAGACAAACCGTTAACGGAACCAGAGAAAGTTTCCAGTTCATGAGTTATGGCTTGTACAACGAGTTCCGGATCAATCCTTCCAAAGGAGTACATGCGGCAATTGGCCTTTCTACCGGACTGGGTAGTATCCAGAAAAATACCGTTAACGGTAAAAGAGAGTATTCCAGAGATGGCAACTGGGTATATACCATTCAACCCAAACTGGCTTTAACTGTTCCGGTAACCCGTTTTATGCAGGTGCAGGCACAGGGAAGTTACCGGTTTACCGGAAACACAGAAAGTACTTATTACAGCAGTAACAATGTAAATGGTGTTTCAGGTGGTATCACCCTGCTTTTCGGTGGTTTTTAATAAATCTTCAAATAACCAACATGAAAAAAATAGTCACGCTGATAGCATTGGGTTCAGTTACTCTGTTATCCTGTAAAAAAGAAACGAGACAAACAGATTACGTTAAACAGTTACCCAGAGTTGTTGTAAGTATTAGCCAGAAAAAAACCGAAATAAGTAAAACCGTGGGAAGTTCTGCTTCCATTGTGCTGGTAGGCGGCTTCGGATCGGAACTGGGCACCTGGGAAAAACTATATGCAGAAAGGGGACTTACCCATACCATTTTCGCCTATAACAGGCCGGGTATCGGTTTATCTGAAGATATATCCGGAAAAAGGGATGCCGCTACTATTGCAGCTGAAATGAAAAGAATGCTGGAGTTAAACAATATCAACCCTCCGTATATTTTAGTAGGTCACTCTATGGGCGGCATTTATGCACGAATGTTTTACCATCAGAATCCTTCACTGGTAAAAGGTTTGGTATTGGTAGATGCCACACATGAGCGGCAGATAGATAGTTTACTCAGCTTTCTGCCGCCAGCAGAACAACAGAATTTTCTGCAAATGGCTGAGGCGCAAATCAATGATGCGCTGGCAAACATGCCTAATGGTTCGCTGAAAGAAGAATTCCGTTCAAATTTCAAAGAGAACTATGAGCAGATGAAGGCCTTTCCGGCAATTACTCAGATACCGGTATATGTTATCACCAGTACTAAGCCAACTGACTCAGAAGGACCTTTCGTGAAAGCCCTTTCTGCGGCTCTGCACCAGGAATGGGCCACCGCAGCAGGAACTAAAGGAAAGTTTATCAGTACTGCCAACAGCGGACATTATATACAAGTAGAAGAACCAAAACTGGTATATGATGGCATAAAATGGGTGTTAAATCAGTAATTTTATTTTGAACATGCCTGTGCCGGGTTGCCCCAATAATCCGGTGCAGGTTTTTCTGTATCATGAAAAAAGCTGGCAATACAATACTGTTATCACTAATACTGGGTGCACTCATCAGTATACTGCAGCATATAGTGCTTACGGGGTTCCCCCTGCAGATTAACCAGGATTTCTGGGGAGAGATCCTTTTCGGCAGTGTATATGTTTTCTACTTTCTGTGGCTGGTAAGATTTTTGCTCCGGTCGTTTTTTTCGCAGGCTATCAAAGGCGATATCTCTACAGGCGTAATCATCCGGAATTTTATTCTGATACAGGCAGTGTCGCTGGTGATGCTTTTTGTGATCGGGATAACACTGGCGGTGATTATTTCAGGCACTACACAAATCCGGTTAAAAGACCTGAGCTCTCTGCGCTTTATTCTGGTCTATTATTTCTTTATCAATTCTATTCTATTCAGTATATCTGTTGGTATCAGGCTCTACCGCCTGTATACGCACGAAAAAGATGCCAAACATCAGGCTGAGAAATCATTCATGGAGGCGCAGCTTCAGATGCTGCGGCAACAACTGAATCCGCATTTTCTGTTCAATAACCTGAATATCATTGCATCAACCATTAAAAACAATCCCACACTGGCCTATGATTTTACCCATAGCATGGCATCTTTTTACCGCAAAGTGCTGGAAAGTGAAAATGCCGGTTGGATCAGTTTAAAAGAAGAACTCAAAACCATCCGTTCTTACCTCTATATGTTAAGCGTTCGCTTTGAAGAAAAATTACATTATGATATACAGATCAATAGCGAACAACAGGACCGGTTTCTGGTTCCCGACTTTATCTTACAACCTATTATTGAAAATATCATCAAACACAATAGTTGTTCCAGAAATCAGCCCTTACATATCATTATCCGGATCAATGAAAAAAACAAACTGGAGATCAGGAATAATTACCAACCCAAAGAAAACAGTGCAGAAAGCCTGGGCATTGGCTGGTTTAATATTCAAAGCAGGTACCGCTACCTGGGGGCTGAAATGCCGGAAAAATACATCAGGGATAGTTGGTTTTATGTAGAAGTAACCATGACCCAAAGCTGAACGATAAATGCAAAGCCATGTACAAGATTGTGATCATAGAAGACGAAAAATACGCAGCACAGTTTTTACAGGATATGCTGGGCACCATTGCTCCTGATATGGAAGTAGTGGGTATCCTGGAAAGTAATGAAGAAGCCCGGCATACCTTACCACAGTTACAACCAGACCTGGTGTTGGCCGATATCCATCTCGAGGACGGATTATCATTCAGCACTTTTGAAAGTCTGCAATGGAAAAAACCCGTCATTTTTATCACTGCATACGATGCCTACGCCATACGTGCTTTTAAAGTGAATGGTATAGACTATCTCCTGAAACCCTGTGATGAAGAAGAACTGATATTGGCACTCAATAAATTCAGAAATACGACGCTTCAATCCAGTCTCGAAAGCTTATACGAAAGAATCAGCAGAGTAAATCTTCAAACAAATACTTATAAAGAGAGATTTGCAATCAGTTTGGGAAGCAGACTATTATCCATTTCCGTTACCGAAATTTCATTTTTCAGTTTTGCCAATAAAACAACCTGGCTGGTTAAAAAAGACGGGCAGAAATTTCCTTATACGGAAAGCCTGGACAATCTATTACAACTACTGAACCCATCTCAGTTTTTCCGGATCAACAGAAATTATCTGATCAGTCACGATGCTATCGACAAAATTGAAAACCATGCCGGAAGAAATATCATTGTTCACCTGAAATCAGCAGCAGAAGATTCGATACAGGTTAGCAAAGACAGGATTGTAGAGTTTAAATGCTGGCTGGATAAATAATCAGGCTGTGCAAACGATGTCTCCTGTATATATACTTGTTCTTCCCAAAATGCCCGAAATCGTTTTCGCACTTTATCAGCTCCTTACTTATAAAAAGCCGATACTTTTAAATAACCCTTGCTGATCCCATTTACTGAATAATGGTCCATTGCTGCTATGGCAGTCTGCCTCAATTCTGTAACCATCAAAAAAATTGTTATGCCGGTAAGATCTCTTCCCCTGCTGTTTGCCTGCCTTGTAGGCTGTACAGCCGCATCTGCACAAACCAACAAAAAACCTGTTCAACCCCAATTGGGTTTCCGCTCTGTACAACTGCTCACCGTTGATGGTTACCAGTTCAAAGACCTGAACCGGAACGGTCAGTTAGACAAATACGAAGACTGGCGACTGCCGAATGACACCCGCGCCAAAGACCTTCTGTCTAAAATGTCGCTGGAACAGAAAGCCGGTTTTATGCTCATCAGTACCGCCCGTTTAAAGAGCGAAAGGGGTGGTGCACCCACCACGCCTGGCAGTGATAACAGGATGGCAGCTTCAAGCGACCTGAATGAAGAAGACCAGGTACAGAGCAATAATATGTTTACCCGTAAACCTTTACAGGTACCGATGATGTCATCTGTAGGTTCTACCAAAGGTGTTACGCAATTTCATCTCCGCCATTTTATTTTCCGGGCCAATGAAAGTGTTCGTATCACCGCCGAGTGGACCAACAAACTGCAGGCCCTTTGCGAAAGCGATGGCCTGGGCATTCCGGCCATCATTGCCTCCAATCCCCGCAACCATATTACCAAAGATGCATCCATTGGCCTGAGTGTGGGTAGAACAGCCTTTTCTACCTGGCCCGGCGAACTGGGCCTGTCTGCCATGCGCGATCTGCAACTGGTACGCAGTTTTGCAGATATTGCCCGGCAGGAATGGGCCGCGGTGGGTTTACGCAAAGGCTATATGTATATGGCCGATCTGAGTACGGAGCCCCGCTGGCAGCGGATTGAAGGCACTTTTGGTGAAAATGCAGAATGGGTAGCTAAAATGATCACTGAAATTGTTTTGGGTTTTCAAGGAACAAAATTATCACCCAGTTCTATTGCCATGACCACCAAACATTTTCCGGGTGGTGGTGCGGGTGTGGGCGGACAGGATCCGCATTTCGAATGGGGTAAATACGAACATTTTCCGGGCAAGATGTTCCAGCATAACCTGATCCCCTTCAAAGCGGCCATCAAAGCCGGCACTTCGGCCATCATGCCTTATTATTCAATTCCGTTAGATACCAAATATGAGAAGGTGGCGTATGCGTACAACAAAGCGGTGATCAAAGACCTGCTGCGCGATAGTTTGGGTTTTACGGGTATCATCAATTCTGATACGGGCCCGATAGAAATGATGCCCTGGGGAGCAGAGAACCTGAGCATTACCGAACGTTATCAAAAAACACTGGAGGCCGGCGTTAATCTCTATTCTGGTACCGCTGATCCTTCCAAACTGATCGAAACCCTTCGCTCCGGTAAAGTAGACCTGCAGCTGGTAGATAATTCCGTGTATCGTTTACTGTTAGAGAAATTCACACTGGGCCTTTTTGAAAATCCTTATGTAGATGTGGATGCTGCAGAAAAACTGGTGGGCAACACCGGGTTTCAGGAAAAAGCCAACCTCGCTATGCGCAAGTCCATCGTATTGCTTCGCAACGAAAACAAAACCCTGCCCATTAAAAAGCAGACGAAGATTTATTTCGAGTCTTATTTTCAGCAAAGAAGCGGTAAAGCCAGTAATGTACACCTGCCCGAAAAAAACAACCACGACCTCGTTTTTGTAAAAACACCCGAAGAGGCTGATCTCGTTTTGGTATGGGTCACACCCGGCTCCAGATCACTTTTTCAATCCGATGGCTCGCCCATCTATCTTTCATTGGCTAAAAACGGAGTGGATATTAATTATATCAATACCCTCAGTGCCAAAAAACCTACCATTCTGGCCATCAACTATACCAATCCATGGGTCATAGATGAAATTTATAACAGCCAGACCCAAAAAAATATCAAGGGAGTTATCGCCACATTCGGAACCACCATTGATGCCATACTGGATGTGGTTACCGGCAAATTTAATCCTACCGGCAAAATGCCTTTTACCACACCCATTTCAGAAGCGGTGGTAGAAAAACAATTGTCTGATGTGCCGGGTTATTTAAAAGGACCCGGTTATGCACTCTTCCGGTTCAATGAAGGCATCAGTTATCGTTAGTTAACTCACAAACGTTCGTAACATAACCCTTTGCAAAAAATCGAAAACCTGTTCTTTTCGCCTTTTTCATCATAGAATCGAAGCTGCGCGTGGTTTTTTGCAAAGGGTTTATTCTATATACAAAAGATGTTATATAAAATTTATCGGCTTTGAGGGTTACTTTTTACCGAAACAGGTATTAAGGGGTAGACTCAAAACCTGAAAATGATACAGAAAACATACTTCAAGACCAAAGACTATTGTAAAGTAAAATTCTCTTTTACCGTTGAAAACGCTGAAACAGTAGAAATCCTCGGACTGAACAGCGATTGGGAAAATGCCATTGTAATGAGCAAAAAGAAAGATGGCAGTTTCAGCACAGATGTTTCTCTCCCTAAAAATTCACAACACGAGTTCAAATACCGCATTAACGCCGCAGATTGGGTAAACGACCCTACCGCAGACAGCGAGCAGCCAAATGTATATGGCGGCAGCAACAGCGTAATCAGCTTGTAAGAGTTGGGGGTTTGTAGTTTGGAGTTTGGGGTTGTAAGTGGAATAATAAGTTACTCCCAACCCCAAACTCCAAACCCCTAACTAAAAAAAACAAGGTATCCCCTTCTTCCTGATCCCTTCTGTAAAAAAGTACTGAAAACTCAGCTCCAGGCTACCGGCCATTTTTTGCTGTCGTTGTATGTCGGAGCTGGTAATATCGTAACTCAGTCCTACTTGGTAAACAGTTGTACGTAATCCCGCATAAGGGTACAGGGCATCTTTTGCACGTAACCAGGCGCCGAGGTAAAATTCCGTTTCCGTAGCACCCAAGGTAAATCCGTAAGCGGTACCTGCTGTATAGGCACTGGCACCGCCCTGCTGCATCATGTGGGCACTGAAGAAAAGCTGATCATGATCGTTTACCGGAAAAGCGGCACTGGCATGTACAGTATATCTCGAATCCAGTGTATTCGTGGCCGTACTGAAATAATTCAGTCTGGGTTTCAGCACATGGTACATGGCCGCACCAAAAGCAAAATGGTTGCCGGATTCATCTTTGTAATTATACAGTACCCCGGAATTCAGATCCACATAAGAAACAGAACGGTTATTCATCGTTTCTCCGCTGGGAATACTCAAATCAAAATTATCGCCGTTGAACTGGTTGTTGAAATAGAGTTTGCCAAAATCAATGCTGCTTCTTGCCAGCGTTGCCTGTACACCTATCCCGATGCTTTCATCGCCGGCGGCATCCAGTCCTTTGTGAAAACCTGTAGACAAAGAGAGATAATTACTTTGATAAATACCGCCGGCTGTTTTATCGTACAAAGCATGTATACCCAATCCCCATCGGTCGTTCGTTCCAATCCGGTTCTGCATCATTCGGGTATCAAAAGAAACGGTCCCGGTTGTAAAGGGATCTCCTACACCCGACCATTGGTTCCGGTAATTCAATGCCAGCCGGTGTTGCCCATCTATATACCCGGTATATGCAGGGTTGAAAGTAAGTGGCGAGCTGAAGTATTGAGAGAACTGCGGATCCTGTGCCAGTGAGGGCCGTGCAAAAACGACACCCACCAACAGCAGCAGTAAACAATAACGACAGGATCTTTTTTTCATTTTACTCAATTGATCAGCAACACATTGCCATTCTGTTTAAAGATATTACCCTTACCATCAATCGCTTCAGAAACCCAGGTATATGTGCCCGCCGCTTGTAACCGGCCATTTAATTTTCCATCCCATCCATTCTGTGGCGAAGCATCATTGGTTTGAAATACCAGATTACCCCAGCGGTTATAGATCTTGAAATAGACCAATGACCGAACACCCGTGAGAATGGGGTAACACCTGTCGTTCACACCATCACCATTGGGTGTGAATCCGTTCCCTACAAAAATATTTCCATCAAATACCAGTTTCACGGCTACGGTATCAGTAGTGGTACAACTGGCGCTATTGGTTATGGTAACCGTGTATTCGATATCATTGTTCAGTATGGCCATGGGCGATTGTACCGTGGTACTGTTTAATCCCGTTGCCGGAAACCAGCGGTACAAGGCACCCAGCGATCGGGCGGTAAGCGGAAAAGCTTTACCGGCAACCGCTTTTACCGTGGGGTATCTTACCGGTACCCTGGCAGAATCGATATAGATCGCCGCAGTAATCGTTTCTGTGAAAGAAGGGCAGGATAGATTATCTGCCGTAAGCGATACCGTATAATTTCCACCAGTAGTATACATATGTGTGGGAGAGAAACTGCTGGCCAATACCCCATCACCAAAATTCCATTGCCAGTTAATACCGCCGGAATTGGCATAGGTGGAAAGATTACTGAAACTGATGGGTGCTGCTACGCAACGACTCTTCAATTGTAAACGCAGTACCGGTTTTACCAGTTCGTCTATGCGCAGGGTATTGGTAGCTTCGCGCACACATCCTTCCTGGGAAATAAAACGAACCGAATATACTCCGGCAGTGCTTGCCTGATAAACCGCATTGGTTGCGCCTGTGATGGGGGTCTGGTTCAAGAGCCACTGGTAAGCAAAAGCATCCGTGGCATTCAGCTGCAGCGATGAACCGCTGCATATATAATTCACTGCCGGTGTTTGCAAAGCTCCGGTGGGTATGGGGTGCACCGTTACCGTAACAGGCAGGGAAACCGAACAGGCCGAACCCGGCGCATTGGCTTTGATATAATACACCCCCGAGGCAGCCACAGTACCCGGGTTGGGTAATACGGTAGTAAGGGCAGCATTCGAATAATAAGTATACAGCAGTCCGTTATCACTACCCTGCGTAACAGCGGGTGAAGTAAGATTCACCGTTTGCGGAGCACAGACAGCCGAAGGGTTCTGTGTGGATAAGGAAGGAGGATTGTTAATGACCACCGTTACCGCCCTGGAACTGCTGCATCCGGTGGGCAGGGTTCCTTTGATATAATAGGTACCGGCAACCCCAGTGGTTGTGGGTGTGGTAAAGGGAATACTGGTAGCCGCATCGGTAAAATAAGTGAATGTGGTTCCTGTGGTACTACCCGTAGTAACAGCGGCAGAGCTCAGATTTACGGTACCTGGTGCACAAACTGCAGCGGGATTGGTAATAACAAGATTGGGTAAGGGATTTACGGTTACCGTTATGGGTGAGGAAATGCCTTTACACCCATTTGCATCCGTGGCAGTTACGGTTATGTTTCCACTGTTGGTTACGGCGATAGTATTTACAGTAGCGCCGGTACTCCATACATAAGTGGCGCCCCCACTGGCAGTGAGCGTAACCGATCCTCCGTTACAAAATGTGGTAGCCCCGGTTGCACTGATGGTAGCAACGGGCAATGCGTTTACCGTAACCAGTGCGGACCCTGCCGGGCTGTTACAATTATTTACCCTTACAAGGAGTGAGTACGTACCCGTTGCTGCTGAAGATACAGAAGCTATAGAAGGGTTTTGTGCACCGGTACTAAAACTATTCGGACCCGTCCAGAAATACGTGGCACCAGCTACTGATGCTGTAGCTAAATTCAATGTAGATCCTAAACATACCGGACCATTAATCGTAACTGTGGGGGTGGCAGGTATGGCATTTACGGTTGCTGTTGTAGTACTTACTGCGCTGGTACAACCATTTACGGTTACCGTAAGTGAATAGGTTCCGCTGGCTGTTGTTGAGGTAGTTGTAACCGATGGATTCTGTACAGTGGAAGTAAATCCATTCGGACCCGTCCAGGAATAGGTTGCCCCGCTAAGTGATGCTGTAGTTAATTGTAATGGGGTACCCACACATACCGCTCCGCCGTTGGCAGGGGATGGCGAGGCGGGTGTTGCTTTTACCGTAACTACAGTACTGCTTACTGCACTTACACAATCATTCACGGTCACCGTTAGTGAAAAAATACCGCTTGCCGCAGTTGAGGTGGTTGTAATTGATGGATTCTGCACAGCTGAGCTAAATCCATTCGGGCCGGTCCAGGAATAGACAGCACCACTCAAAGTAGCAGTGGTTAAATTCAGCGACGACCCCACGCATACGGGGCTATTACTGGTAACAGCGGGTGCGGCCGGTATGGCATTTACTGTAACCAAACCCGACACATTACTGGTTCTTACACAGCTCTTACTATTGGTTACCACTGCGTAATAATACAAGGCATTGGCAACACTTGTTTGAGGAGTGTAGCTAACAGTTGCCGGTGGAGCTGAATTTATTTGAACAAGTGTACCGCCACTGTTACTGTTAGCCGTATTCCGATACCATTGTACGGAAGTGGTTGTTAAAACGCCCCCAGGGTTTGTTGCTGTAATAGATAAGGCTGTAGAAGTACCGCTCAAACATATATTCTGAACAGTGGTAGCTGGCTGAACAGAAATCACAGGTATCTCATTTACTGTTATTTGTGATCCATTACTAACTGTACAACCGGTTGTTGTATTGATGGCAATCAGTGTACCAGAAAAAGTTCCTGCACTTACAGCAGAAGGAACAGCAACTGAAAAATTATTAGTCGTGGGAGAAACAGCGGCAGGTAGTGAAGCATTATATACATCCTGAAAACCTTCTGAAATGGCTGCAGGACTCCAGATAATAGAATACTTATCCGGCGTATTAGTGGTTGTATAGGTTACATTGAATGATGTTGTTTGCTGACATATTTCAGTAGTAGTACCTACCTGAGGCGAAAATGTTGGATCAGGAGTAGTTCCAGAAACTGTGATTTTAATTGTATCGCTATATAATGGAGCCCCGCCACCTGTTGGTGTTAAAATCCTTCTATAAAAAGTTGAAGTTGTAATTGGACCATCAGTATAAGATTGCGAATTGGCTCCTCCGATTGTAATTACATCTACTCCTGCTGTGCCTGTAAAGTTTATATTATTCGCTTTTTCCCAACTTATCACGCCTCCTGTTGCACTGCGCAATGAAGTAAGTGCGGGCGATCCTCCAGAGGTAATACATTTCGTACCTGTGATTCTTCCCCTGTCCTGACTAAACACTTGCGAATAAAATAGCAGCAACCCTATTGCTGCAAAAACCTGTAATAACTTTTGTTGCCGATTACAGGAACGAGAGATTTTACCCCCACATACCCGCAGCATTCTTTCACACCCTGATCCAGGGTGCCAAAAAAAGTGTACAGTCAGCGGCCGGCTACGGTTCATTTCTCAACATATTTTCAGTTCGGGTAAACCCAGTCGTTTTCCGGTAAGTTACGTCAAAAAAGAGAGGCGGGTTTCCCCGGCACTGTCCGATAAAACAACCCGATTTCACATAAATAGACATCCTAACCCACCCATTTGTTGTATCGCAAACGATTGTGCCGGTTTTTTTGCCCCCTATTCCGCAAAATTCCGGCCCATCCTTTTCAGGAACAGACAGATTCAGTTATCTTGTCCATCTAATCTTTCGATTCAGCATATGCAATCCATCCAGCAGCATTTCACCGGCGGGCAGTGGCATACCCTCAGCCAGAACAGTAATTTTGATACTACTGCCTGTCAGTTGGTACTGCTCTTTGGTGCCGGCTCGCTGGTAACCGATCCCGCGATTTTTGCGGCCAAACGTGCCGAATTTCCGAATGCCCATATTGTTTCCTGCTCTACTTCCGGAGAAATTGTGGATGATACGGTATTTGATGAAACCATCGCCCTTACTGCCATCCGGTTTGGCCATACCCGCATCCGTTGTGCACAAATGAACGTAAACCAACACACCAGCAGTTTTGAAACAGGCAAAAACCTCATGAAAGAACTGGATGCAGCTGATCTGGTAACGGTATTTGTGATCTCGGAAGGCAGTTTCTCCAATGGCAGCGAACTCGTAAATGGCTTTAACGAGAATAACCCCAAGGGCATTTCTATTACCGGCGGCATGGCCGGCGATGCAGACCGCTTCCAGAAAACACAGGTAGGCCTGGATGCCCCTGCCGCAGAAGGCAATGTGGTAGCGATCGGCTTCTACGGAAATAACCTGCAGGTAGGCCATAGTTCTTTTGGGGGCTGGGACGAGTTTGGCCGCGAACGCATTATTACCCGCTCTGAAAAAAATATTTTATACGAGATCGATGGCCGCAGCGCCCTGGATCTGTACAAAGAATACCTTGGCCCCTATGTAGATGAACTGCCAGGTTCGGCACTGTTCTTCCCGCTGTCTATGCGGGTGGGCAACGATGGACAAAGCCTTGTTAGAACCATCCTTGGCATTAATGAAACAGACAAGAGTATGATCTTCGCCGGCAACCTGCCCGAAGGCAGTAAAGTGCGCTTAATGAAAGCCAATTTTGATAAGATCATCAATGGGTCTTCGGTAGCTGCTACCAATGCCTTACAGGAAACCGCTAAAAAATCGCCCGAATTATCGATCCTCATCAGTTGTGTAGGCCGCAAACTGATTCTGCAGGAAAGAACCTACGAAGAAGTAAAAGCCGCCCGCAAAGTGCTGGGGGCCGATACCGTGATTACCGGTTTTTACTCTTACGGGGAAATTTCGCCACTGGGCAAAATGCATACATGCGAACTGCATAACCAAACCATGACCATTACAACTTTTACAGAGATCTGATTGTTATATTTTTTTCATACCTTAAAGCATGCCTTACCATTCCATTCTGGAAAATCAAATAGAACGCTTCCTCCCGGCCGGTTTTCGCAACCACCCGGAGCTGGCTGTTTTTCTGCAAACGGTAAGCAAATGTTATGAGTCTTTCGAGAAAGATAAAAAAATCACCGAGCACGCATTTGATATCAGCGAGCGCGAATACCAGTTGGTTACCCGCGACCTGCAACGTGAGAATGAAATCAGGGAACAATCCATCCTCAAACTGAAAGATGCCATCCGCTCACTCGACCCAGAAAGAAGCATTGAATTTGGGGAAGAAGATGGCGACATTATCAATATCATCACTTTCCTGGGTAAACAGATTGCCCAGACCAAATTACTGGAGCAGGAACTCATCAACTCGCGCAACCAGGCCGAAATAGCGGCACAGGCAAAAAGTGAATTCCTGTCGGTAATGAGCCACGAGATCCGCACCCCGCTGAATGCCATCATCGGCACCATCATGCTGCTGCAGTACCATCCGCTTTCGCCTGAACAGAAAGAACTGTTGCGGGTAATGGAGATCTCATCAGAAAACCTGTTAAGTCTGGTGAACGATGTGCTCGACTTCAGCAAGATGGAAGAGGGTAAGATCAATTTTGTGGAACGACCTATTAACCTGCTGCATTTTCTTAAGAATATTAAAATGGCCAACCGCGTGCGGGCCGAAGAAAAAGGAAATACCATCAAGATCCTGTATGATGATGACCTCCCGAAATATGTGATGGGAGATGATGTGCGGCTGGGACAGATCCTCAACAACCTGGTATCCAACGCTGTCAAATTTACGCAGAACGGAACGGTTACCATCCGCGTGGGACTTCATTCCACCACTGAGCAGGATGTGCTGATCGATTTTTCGATAGAAGATACTGGTATCGGCATCCCTCCCGAAAAACAAGGACTGATCTTTGAACGGTTTACGCAGGCCAATAACAATATCACCCGCGACTTTGGCGGATCGGGCCTGGGGCTTACCATCATCAAACGATTACTGGAACTGCAGAACAGCAGCATACAGCTCGAAAGCGAGGCCGGAAAGGGCTCCCGTTTTTACTTTACCCTGCGCTTCAAAAAACATACAGAAGAGGTCAGCGAAGAACGCAAACCGGAACAAAAATTACAGAAACAAGACCTGAGCGGACTGCATATCCTGTTGGTAGAAGATGTGGCTTTTAATGTAATGGTAGCCGAAAAAATGCTGCAACACTGGCATGCTACGGTTGATCTGGCCGGCAATGGCGCTATTGCCGTGGAGAAAATCCGCAACAATAGCTACGACCTGGTTTTAATGGACATACAAATGCCTGTAATGGATGGTTATACTGCTACGCAGGAAGTAAGAAAATTCAATAAAGAAATTCCCATCATTGCCCTCACTGCCTCTGCCATAAACCTTGATATTCAATCAAAAGCGTTTCAATCGGGTATGAATGGCTGTATCACCAAACCCTTTAATCCCGGCGATCTTTCGTCAATCATCCTCGAGAAAACAAAAAGAAAAGACTGATACATTCATACCGCTATATCGCCGTTTATCTGATTTGATTATTTTGTTTTACGGATCATTTTACTATTTTCGTTTCCGCAACGCCGGTACCACCTAAAATCGGCAGCATCTTTTTACCAATTTTACGCCCATGAACATCTAAGCAGAGCTTAGGCAGACATCATTGAACGTTTAGGCTCACTTCTTACTATCGCATACCCAATGGTTATCCATTGTAATTGGTAAATATTCATTTTACATCCTAATTCATTTACGTAATGACTGTTCATACAACTCATCAGAGAAAGCCATCGCTATGGTCTAATCTCAAAACATCTCTTAACAGCGAACACCAGGATTTTACCACCGGCAGCATCCGGAAAGCCATTTTTATGCTGGCCATTCCCATGATACTGGAAATGTGTATGGAATCTGTGTTTGCTGTGGTAGACATTTTTTTCGTAGGCAAACTGGGACCCAATGCAGCCGCAGCCGTGGGTCTGACAGAATCTTTTTTAACCATTCTCTATTCGGTAGCCATTGGTTTGAGTATGGGTGCTACTGCCATGGTAGCACGTCGTGTGGGGGAGAAAAATTTTGATGGTGCCGCCAAAGCAGGTGCACAGGCGGCCCTGCTCTCTTTACTTGTTTCGGTGATCATCAGTATCGTTGGTTTCTTTTACGCAGGTACCATTCTCTCCCTGATGGGGGCCAATGCGGCCATCATTGAAATGGGTACTACTTATGCACGCATCATGCTTAGCGGTAATATCGTGATCATGCTGTTGTTCCTCATCAACGGAATTTTCCGCGGTGCGGGTGATGCCACCATTGCCATGCGCAGTTTGTGGCTGGCCAATATCTGTAATATCATCCTGTGCCCCATCCTCATTCATTATTTTGGTTTACCGGGTGCGGCTATGGCTACTACTACGGGTAGAGGTATTGGTGTATGTTACCAGGTATACCATCTGTTTAAAGGAAAGGGTATCATTAAAATTCATCTCCGGCATTTTGTACCGGATGTAGCGGTGCTGAAAAGCATTTTCAAAATTGCCTCTACCGGCACCCTGCAGTTCCTGATCGGTTCTGCCAGTTGGATTGCCATGGCAAGGATCATTGCCGGTTTTGGGGGCGATGCCATTGCCGGTTATACCATCGCCATCCGTTTGCTGATCTTTTTTCTGATGCCCGCCTGGGGATTGAGTAATGCAGCCGCCACACTGGTTGGCCAGAACCTCGGTGCCAAACAACCCGAAAGAGCAGAGAAGTCTGTTTGGAAGACGGCGCAATACAACGCCATTTTTATGGCCATCGTATCTGTGTTATTTTTTACCTGTGCAGAATTCTTTGTATCGCTGATCAACAACGATCCCGCTGTGGTAAAAACAGCCGTACTGGCATTACGTATCGTAAGTCTGGGCTATATTTTTTATGGTGTAGGGATGGTGATGATCAACGCATTTAACGGTGCCGGCGATAGCAGAACGCCCACCTGGATCAACCTGTTCTGGTTCTGGGTATTCCAGATTCCTTTTGCTTACCTCTTGGCCATTGTTTGGAACATGGGCCCTACCGGTGTATTTATCGCCATTGTGGTAACAGAGACCTGTATTACCATTACCAGTGTGATCCTGTTCAAGCGGGGTAAATGGAAACTGATTAAGATATAGGATTTGCGAATAACGGATTAGCGGATGGCGGATTAAGGGCCGATCTCTGCGAAAACTCTGCCTCTCTGCGTCTCTGCGGTGAAAGTGAGATCTATTCACCGCAGAGAACGGGAGAACGGAGAGTTTACGCAGAGAAAAAATCCGCCAATCCGTCATTCGCTAATCCTAAAACCACCCCCGTCTCCGGAACACAAACACCATCCACACCGGTACCACCAACATCAACCCCACCGCAATAAAAAATCCGTATTGATGGTGCAGGTACGGGATGCGGTCGAAGTTCATACCGAAGATACCGCCGATGACTGTGGCCGGTGCCAGTAAACAGGTTACTACAGCCATTACTTTCATCACTTCATTCATCTTCAGGTTTACATTACTTAGGTAGAGGTCCTGCAGGTTCATCATCATATCCCGGTAGTTTTCTGCGAGATCGTTGGCCTGTACAATATGATCGTATATGTCTTTGAAATATTTGATGGTTCGTTCTTCGAGCAGATCGCTGTCGCTGCGGATAAAGCCATTGATGAGTTCTCTTACCGGACTCACATTTCTTTTTAACACGATCAACTCCTTACGCAGGTTATTGATCTCGGCCAGTGCGCGGGTATTACTGCTACGGATGATCTTCTCTTCGAGCAGTTCAATATGTTCGCTCAACTTTTCCATCACCACATAATAATTGTCTACAATCATATCCAGCAATGCATAACAGAGATAATCGGCACCGCTGATACGGAGTTTACTGTTGCTGATCCTTAACTTCTCGCGTATGGGATCAAATACATCCCGATGTGCATCTTCCTGGAAAGAGAGCACAAAATCTTTACCGAGTATAATACTGATCTGCTCTGTTTCCACGGCACCGGTGCGATCGTTAAAGTACAGCATATTCAACAGGCAGGAAAGTACCGGGTCCAGATCATCCATCTTGGGCCGCTGGCTAACACTCAGGATATCTTCCTGTATCAGTACATGTATATGATAATAGTTGCAAAGTTTTTCTACATCCGCTTTGCGGATCCCGTCTATATTGATCCAGCTGATATGATGGTTGTCTTTAAACGGGAAACAATCATTGATACTGGTAAACGATTGTTCATCCAGGTGCTCGGGCGAATAATCAAACACACTAATACTGATCTCCTTCGCTTCCTCCCGCTGTGGCACCACCGTCGGGTTCACCTGGAAAATATCCCTGGTACGCCGGGTATTGAATAAAGAAGCTACTTTAAAGTATTTCAGGTATTTATTTTCTGGCATGATTTGAAGGTACGGATTATCTGAATGAGTGAATGATAGCATGATAGAATGATAGAATGGGGAAAACCAATGGGGGAATACAGATATCCAATATACCCTATTCTTTCAGTGAATACCGCTCAAAACATTCTATCATCCTATCATTCACTCATTCTATCATTGATTTACCTTCGCCCCATGCCCATCCTCCCGCAACCACAATTCAAAGCGCCTTTCTGGCAATACAATGGTCACCTGCAAACGATTGTACCGAGCCTGTTCCGTAAAGTGGATTTCCGTTACCAGGAAAGGGAAAGACTGGAACTGCCGGATGGAGATTTTGTGGACCTGGACTGGTACAGAACCGGCAGTAAAAAACTGGTCATTATCACCCACGGACTGGAGGGAGATTCCGGCCGGCATTATGTTCTGGGTATGGCTAAAATATTTACACAGAATGGTTTCGATGCCCTGGGCTGGAACTGCCGCAGCTGTAGTGGCGAGATGAACCGCCTGCCCCGGTTTTACCACCATGGCGATGCGGGTGATCTGCGACTGGTGATCGATCATTCGATCCGGAAATACGGTTACGAAGAAATTATACTGGTGGGTTTCAGCATGGGTGGCAGTTTAAGTTTACGGGCAGTGGCCGAGTTTCCGGATGAAGTGCCGGAGCAGGTAAAAAAAGTGATCGGTTTTTCTGTTCCCTGTGATCTGGTAAGTAGTGTGAAAATCCTTTCACAATCAACCAATACCATTTACAGTTCCCGTTTTCTGCGCAAGCTTGGCGAGAAGATCAAGGCCAAAGAAAAGATCTTCCCGGAGCAGATCAGTTATGCCGGGTATGAAAAGATCAAACATTTTGCAGACTTCGATAACCGCTATACGGCTCCTTTACATGGCTTTACAGATGCCTGGGATTTTTATAGCAAAGCCAGTGTAAAACCGTTGTTGAAAAATCTCCGGATCCCTTCTTTACTGGTACAGGCCAAAAACGATACCTTCTTAACAGACGAATGTATGTGCGAAGAAATTGCTTCTACCCACCCGTGCCTGTTTCTGGAAACACCAGCGCAGGGTGGTCATTGTGGTTTTATGTTACAGGGCTCAGCCTTCAGTTGGGCCGAAATGAGAGCACTTAGCTGGGCCACCGGTGGTCAGGCCGCTTAAGCGTCCCGACCGTTGAGTGCGGCGATGGTCATGCGGATCTCGCCATAACTGATGTCTTCGGGCAAATGGTCTTTGATCTGTTTTAAACCCAGGCGTCCAAATTGATTCGCTGCCGCTTCTATCAATTCCCTTTTATCCGCGGGTACCAATTCATCCACTTCCAGATCACCAATAGTGATATAATGACTGAGATGTGTTTCGATGGTGGTTAAAGAGAGTTGCCTTTCTTCAGCAATCTCGTTTATAGATTTTCCGGAACGATACATATCATAACTGATCCGTTTGGTATCCGAAGCCCTTTCGCGCGGGGCACTGGTTTTTCTGGCCCGTGGCATTTTTTTCAGGTCGATGCGGGTAGGTATTTTGTGTTCGATGCAGTAATCCTGTACTTTCTCCAGAAAGGGCATACCATACCGTTCGGTTTTGTAAGCACCAAAACCAGTGATCTTGGGCAGATCCGTTTTTACCGAGGGAAGATAGGTAGCCAGATCCAGTAAAGTACTGTCGCTGAAGATCAGGTAAGCCGGCACATTCTCTTCATGTGCTATGCGGTTACGCAATTGCTTCAGTTCTTCAAACAATCCTTTTTCGTATGCATGCTGCTGGTAGATCTCCGGCTCTTTGGCTATCACTACCTGCACCGGTGCAGATAAGTATACTTTTTCTGCTTTGAATAATACTGCATTGCTTTTCTCTGCCAGTTTCAGCACAGGATACTCTCCTTCGCTTTGATGCAAATAACCGTAATGCAACAATTCTTTTACATAGTGCAGCCATTCTTCTTTGGGTTTGTCTTTTCCCACACCATACACCGATAATTTTTTATGTTCTTCGCGGATCTTCTCGCTGTTACTACCCTTCATGATATCCACCACATACCGCATACCAAATCCCTGGTTCAGGCGGTAAACAGTACTGAGAATCTTTTGTGCAATGATGGTGCAGTCCTGCAGTTCGGGTTTACTCAGACAATTATCGCAACTGCCGCAATAGTCGGGCGCCTGTTCCCCGAAATAGGTAAGCAGGTATTTTCTGCGGCAACTTCGTGTTTCACAGAGCTGAACCATCTGGTCCAGTTTCTTCAGCAGGATCTGTGTCTGTTCGGGATTATTTTCTACCTGCGCAAATCCTTTCAGTTTCATCACATCACCTGCACCATAAAACAGAATGGCTTCGCTATGCAGTCCATCGCGGCCGGCACGGCCTGTTTCCTGGTAATAACCTTCTATATTTTTGGGCAGATCGGCATGTACCACAAAACGTACATTGCTTTTGTTGATGCCCATCCCAAAAGCAACGGTGGCTACCATGATCTTGATATCATCTTTCAGAAACAGATCCTGCCGCTCATCGCGGATATTTTTCTCCAGACCGGCATGATACGCTGCGGCACTAAACCCATCCGCCTGCAGATCGGTGGCCAGACTTTCTGTAGCTGCCCGGCTTAAACAGTAAATGATCCCGCTATCTTCTTTGTGTTCTTCGAGATAATCTACCAGCACATCATAATAGCCTTTTTTAGGTTTGATGTAATAGTAGATATTGGGGCGGTTAAAACTATTCTCAAATAACTGGTAATCGGTTACCTGTAACTGCTCAATGATATCTTTCCGCGTTAGTGTATCCGCGGTAGCTGTTAAAGCAATAATGGGGAGTGAGGGGAACTGCTGCTTCAACTGACTCAGTACGCGGTACTCGGGTCTGAAATCATGTCCCCACTGACTGATACAATGCGCTTCATCAATTGCAAACAGCGAAACTTTGATCTCTTTGAGAAAAGACAGGAACTGTATTTCGCCACCCACCAAACGCTCCGGTGCCACATACAACAGTTTTAATTCATTGCGGCGCAATTGCTGCAGAATAGCTGCCTGCTCGCCACTGCTTTGCGTGCTGTTCAGGAAAGCGGCTTTTACACCACTCAATACCAGCGCGTCAACCTGGTCTTTCATCAAGGCGATCAGTGGACTAACCACAATGGTTACACCGGGTAAACAGAGGGCGGGTACCTGGTAACAAAGGCTTTTCCCGCCACCGGTTGGCATCAGCACAATGGCATCTTTACCCGATAGCAGGTGCTCGATAATGGCCGCCTGGTTATGCCTGAACTCGGTATAACCGAACACAGATGCCAGCACATCGGCGGGTGTGGCAATCAATGGAGATATGGTATTACCCTGTTTCATGAAGCTGCAAGATAACAAGCAAATGATGCAATTGGGCAAGCATTAATACGCAGAAAAAAGGGTGTTTTCCCCGTTGTGAAAGCCGGAAAGGTTTATTTGTTTTACCTATCCATTTACCCCGGGAAACAGCCAATCCAACTGCTACCCGTAAATATCCGATATACTATGAAAAACCTTCCCAAAGGAAAAGGTTGGTTAAAAGACTATCCAGATTTCCGCGACCAGACACCATTCAGTTCAGAACTAACCACCAAACAGGTAGAAAGAGGTGTAAAACAACCCGTAAAAAAACTGCTGGAGCAAATGAGTGCTGCCAAAACCTCTGCAGCAAAGAAAAAGACAACCAGTAGCACGCTTCCCAAAAAAGTTGATCTGCGTGCCTGGTGTTCGCCTATCGAAGATCAGGGGCAGATCGGTTCCTGTACGGCACATGCATCTATTGGTTTGTATGAGTATTTTGAGCGGCGGGCTTTTGGCAAACATATCGATGGCTCCCGTTTGTTTCAGTACAAAGCCACGCGTAACCTGTTACAGCAAACAGGTGATGATGGAGCTTACCTGCGAACCGCCATGGCATCGCTGGCACTGTTTGGGGTAGTGCCCGAAAAATACTGGCCCTACGATGAAACAAAAGTAAATGAAGAGCCTACTGCCTTTCTGTATTCCTATGCGCAGAACTTTCAGGCCATCTCTTATTACCGGCTGGATGCGGTGGGGGTTAGCAGGCCGCATTTACTGGATGCGATCAAAGATCACCTGCACAAAGGACTGCCCTCCATTTTTGGATTTACCTGTTATACTTCTCTCGATCATGCTGAAGGCGGAAAAATTCCTTTCCCCGATAAAAAAGAAGATTACACGGGCGGTCATGCCATCATGGCCGTTGGGTATGATGATACGATGAAGATCAGTAATCCGCTGAACCGTAACCTGGTTACTACCGGCGCTTTCCTGATCCGCAATTCCTGGGGAACAGGCTGGGGAGAGGATGGCTATGGCTGGCTGCCTTACGAATATGTGCTCAAAGGTATTGCAGACGACTGGTGGACAATGACCAAAGCGGAGTGGATAGATACACACCAGTTTGGTTTATGATACTGTTTCTCCTTCGGGATTAACAGATACAATAAAACAAAACGGCTTCCGATGGAAGCCGTTTGCCTAACTGTATTCTGCAAGGTTTACAATTCTCTGATCCAGATATTCCGGTAGCTCATGGGGTTACCGCCATCCATGCCATGGTCTTGTAATACCAGTGGCTCTTTCTCACTATGCGCTTCGTACTTAGGCTGACCGATCCATTCGGTATGGCCCTTGATGTTTACATGGTTCTGCACCAGTACGCCGTTATGTAAAACGGTGATGGTTGCGGGTGATTGTAATTTACCATCCGAAAAAAAACGGGGTGCGGTAAAGATCACATCATAACTCTGCCATTCGCCGGGTTTACGGCTTGCATTCACCAGTGGTACATGTTGTTTGTAGATGCTGCCCGCCTGTCCGTTTACATAAGTGGGGTTATTGTAAGAATCCAATACCTGTAATTCATATCTCCCCATAAAAAAGATCCCGCTGTTGCCGCGCGATTGGCTGGCACCTGCAATAGCAGCCGGTTCTCTCCATTCAATATGTAACTGACAATCGCCAAAGCCTTGTTTGGTAGCAATATTACCGGAGCCTTTTACAACGGTTAAAGCGCCATCTTTCTCTATCTTCCAGCCGGGTGCACCGCCTTTCTCTTTCTGCCACTGCGCTACCTCTTTTCCGTTATACAATACAATCGCATCAGAGGGTGCATCTGCCGATGTTTTACCAGCCGTTACCAGTTTGGGAACCGGCTCCCAGAATTCTGTTTTGGCGGCTTCTTTTACCAGGCTATCCATATTCATTTTCCGCTGGGCCATAACAGTAACGGTCATTGCAAGTCCGGCAGACAGGAGAAATACTTTTTTCATGCAGCTAATCTATTAATAAGTAGGTAAGCTGCCCAAATTTTTTCCAGAAAAAAACCGGGATGTACCGGATATGATTACGAAACCAAAGGCGCGGGGTTTATAGAGCTGGTTTGATGACTGTACGAAAGGCTGGCTCACGGTAAACAGGTTCCGGCCCCTCTGTTGGAAAGTCTTCTGTTTGCAGTTCTATCCTGCGTGTGATATCGTTCAGTGAAGTAAGTCGTTGCACTGTATAAGGGATGGTATCCAGTCCGGATACAAACTTGAGTATATAAGTATAGATCCCGATCAGGTTACCCGCCAGTATGGTTGATCCGGAAACTGTATTCGTAATCAACAAAGAAATACCGATCACTACCATTACCATCAGTTCCATGATGCCGAAGTTCCAGGCTTCCTGGTCGCTGATGCGCACCTGCCAGTGGCGGAGGTTGTTAAAGTGCTGCGCAATAGCATTGTTATCTCCGGAAGAAATAATATCTACCTGTTTTTCCAGTTCATCGTTCTTCAGTCGGTTCAGCCTTTTCATCCTTTTACCGTATACATAACTGATACCCAGTACCGGTAACAGAATAGCCAGACATAATACTACAACTGAACGGTCGTAGAAATACAGGAGGATGGCAGAACCGATCAGGTTATAGGCTGCTTCCATTACATAGATAAGGTCGAACTCCAGAAAATCCACAAACTCACGCGCCAGCGTAGAATGGGCACTTAGTTTAGATACATCTGCCCGGGTAATTCGGCGCGATAAAAAACGGGTGACCAAAGAAGTATAAATGGCAGAATAGGTACGCGTATCGTAGCGATGCCGCAAAGTTCCGATTACCAGCCAGGCCAGGTGAACGGCAGATAGGATAATGAGTCCGCGGTAACTGCCCTTGATCAGATCGTTCACCGCTTCGCCCAGAAAAAAAGGACGCATCAGCGAACCCAGCATTTCGAGGGAAAATAACAGATAGGTAACCACCAGTCTTAACCGGTGTTTCTGCATCAATTTCTTCAGAATTTCGAATCTGGACATGGAATCTCCCTGCTGGTTTGTGCCGGTTTGACCGGACAATTACACCCTGGTTACATGGTACAATAGGTTTTAACAACCCCTTGGCTGTAAGAGTTAGACCTGTGAAAAAGGAGATTGTTTAAGGGCGGCTTTTCTCTTCGCGGCTGGTGACCGAGTTACAGGGGATCCCGGTTATGCGGCCGCGACAGGCAGGTGTACCACAGTGACAATCAAATGGTTCCATGTTTTCGTCGAGGAAACTGGCATAGTCGAGGGTAAGTTCTTCACCCGATTGGATGGGATGAAGGGCCACCACGTCAAGGCCCTTATACCCGGTATTGGGCTGGCAGGAGTGGTTCTGGGGGGCCCATTCGGAAGGGTTATCATCCCATAGCAGGAATAGTTCCCGGCTGAGGGGGTAGGCATAGCGGCGGAAGATGAGTTGATCTGCCTCGCTCCAGTTATCCGCTATCGAGCGACGGGTAATGATGCGTTGCGATCTGCCTTCCCCTTTAAAAATAATATCACCGGCGGGTATATCACTGGTGGCATAAATACCATAACCGGCAATAGCGGTTCCTTTCATGCGGTATTTTTTCTGTTTGCGGCGGTGGCGGGCCATGCCTTCGGCGATCATGTGGCGGAGAAATCCTTCCTGGCCAATACCATCGTATTGCAGGATAAAATCAGCCGAGCCTTCGTAGCCCTCTCTGTAAAAAACAGAGCAGGTGAAATTGATCTCGAGAAAAAAGAGTTCCCCTTTTTCATTCAGGCGGAAATCGAGCCTGGCATAACCGGCACCCTGAAAACCCTTGAATATTTTTTGTGCCGCTTCGCGGAGTTGTTTTTCAATCACGGGATCGGTACAGGGAATATTGGCTTTCGGATGCAGTTCGGAAGTTTTTAAAGCATAGGTCTTAAAAGCAAAGCCTTCGGGGAAAATATATTCCACGGGCGTAAAAGTTGTAGCCGTTACACCATCTGCATTGGCCGCAATCAATATCGTGAACTCGCGGCCCGCAATATATTCTTCGGCCAGAAGTTGCGGATAAGCACCAATCGTATTGGTTACTTTGGCCTGCAGTTCCTCTTGGGTAAATACCAGCGACTGCGCATCCACGCCCAGACTATCGCCTGCTTTGGCGGGTTTTACAAAAAGCGGGAATTGTAAGGGTGCCACTGCATTTGCTAGATCTGTTTCCTGCTCGATCAATACATAGGAAGGGGTGTGTATATTTTCGCAGTAAGCCACATATTTCATCAGTTCTTTGGGCGGATCGTATAACAGTGTAGTAGGGCCGGTGTAAGGAAGATTGAGCAGATCCAGCGTATAGATCACATCTATCGATGGCACTTCCCACTCCAGATAACCTTCGCAGAGGTTAACAAAAATATCGTAGCCTTTGTGCTGGAGTTGCTGTAACTGGCGATAAGTGGTGAGTTTATTGAGAAAGACATGATCTACTTCCGCTTCGGGTAATAAATGCTGCAGGTTACGCGGGGGATCGTAATGCTGGTAATCTACCTGGGTGGTTGAGTAATCGGGTTGGAGTACGCAGACTTTCATTTTCTCGCAGGTGCCGGTTTATAATTTATTTCTACGGAAAGCATCTTCAATGATATCAATAATGATCTCTGTGAAAGATACGCCGCTCATACGTAAGATCGCACCAATGGATGTATAATTCTCATCTTCACTTAAACCACATTGCGCATTTACTTCGAGAACATAGAGTTGTCCGGTGGTAAGGTCTCTGCGGATATCCACCCTTGTATAACCCGTTCCGCCGCAGGCCTGGTAAGCTGCCATACTGATCTCCTGCAAGGAAGCGTGTAAGGTTTCATCAGGCAGCTGGTATTCATAAAAATTAGCTTCTTCCGGCATCGGGGTCTCGTCTTCGTAGATCTCCCATAAGCGGTCGAAGGAGAGAAATTTTTCTGTTTCGGGTAAAGAAGCATGGAAGACCCTCTCTACCGGTGTTAACACATAACATTTTCCGGGAAAAACAGCCGATCCCAGAATCATGGTGGTAAACTCAGCTCCTTGAATAAAAGCTTCTGCAATGATACCATCCACGGCCAGGTTCCATCCGCGGTATCCTGCAAACATCTGTTGTATCTGTGATGCCAACTCTTCTTGCGTGTGCACCACATTGCGGGTACCCACGCCCATACTGCCACCGGATACAGCGGGTTTTACAATAATGGGAGAACCCAGTCTTTGAAAAATTCCTGAGAGATCCTGGTCAGGATCGGTGATCGCTTCCCAGGCAGGGGTGCTTACACCGGCACTGTCAAATGCCTGTTTCATAGGGATCTTGGAAGTAGTGATGCGGTAAAAATATTCATCGGAACCTGTGTAAACCAATCCTTTTTTTTCGAGTAATTGAACCACAGAAATACCAGGTGTACCATTCACTTCATCTCCATCGCATAAATTCAACACTACCGGCATAACCAGCCCTTTGTTTTTTTCGGCGAGAATAGTATCTATGATTTCGGAATAGTTGCTGATCGTAACCGGTTGCCATTGCCAATCCAGCTGCAGTGCTGCGAATACCCGGGTATATTCCGCAATGCTTTGCGAGAAATCGTAATAGTAATCAAGGTTGACATCGGTGGTTACCAGTTGCGGAGCCAATACCCATACTTTAATGGGCAGTGTGTGTAAACGGGTAATTCTTTCAGCGGGGCGCAACATAGAACTATGGCTTCTGGCGGTTCAACAGTTGTTCGCTGATAAAAGCTGTGAGGCGGTAGCGCGATGCTTCTTCCGCTGTTAAATATGCGGCCCCTCTGATCTGTTGTAAACAGCATTTGTTACCACAAAAACAGTCGAAGGGTTGCGCCATCTCCCATTCAGTGGAAGGATAAAAAAATAGTAGCTCATCACCCGGTTCAATTTTCTGTATAGCCACCAGTTGCATCTGTTGGGTATCAAAGAATACATTGGGCGCGCAGCTATGGTTTACGTATTGTAAAAAATCCGGACTGAGGGTAATGTGTTTCTGTTCTCCCGTTTGTATGGTGAGATAAGTAGCCGTATGGAGAATTTTTTCCGGTTCAAATAAACAGATCGTATCGCCTGCATCAAAAAAAGCGGCGGCATGCAGTGATTTTTCGCCGGTAAGGCCGTTCTGCATCACATCTGCAAAACCATGTTTGCTTACCATACTGTAAGCGGTAGTAATCGCAGTGATCATAAAGCGGAAATTGTTAGAGAACTAATAAGTCTCAATTTCCACAAAATATAGATGGATAGTTGGTTAACGGAGATTTAATACTCCACATTCAGACCCTGAATTATTAACAACACTGTGCCGGGTTTGCCTCCCGAAGCGCAACCCGGAAAACAGGGCAAGGCCCCGCCAGCGCTTAGTTATTTTTTTGTTGGTGGATGAGTTTCATCGCCAGAACATACAGGATCTGGTGAAGCGTTTCACGGGGGATGGCTGACAGTCGGTTTTTTTTCATGTAACCCGCAGGACAAATGAGCCCATGCCTGTACAAGTTAAGAGAAAAAAATGAATGATATATAATCATACGTCAATAAATTTCTGCTTTGCATTGACCTTGTTGTTTGATGACTAACAAGGAAAAAATATTGGCCCGTTTTGCAGCTCATTTAACCAAACTGCGCAAAGAAAAGGGACTCAGTATCCGCCAGCTGGCGGCCGAAGCAGGTTTGGAATACAGTCAGATACAGCGCATAGAAAAAGGTAAAGTAAATTTTGCCTTTACTACCTTAACCGCACTGGCACAGGGTTTGGGCATGGATCTGGATGAGCTGCTGACAGAATACAAGATCCCCAAAAATTAAGTCCTGCTACTAAATACCGTGTTTTAACGATTGCACAAACACATCTCTCTGCTTATATTACCCTGCTTGTTTACCCGTTAAAAAACCAGTTTCCGCCGTATTAATACCTAACAGACTACGCATACAAAGCGGGAACTTTCGGTGTATAAGGTAGAAAATCTACCTGCGTGGTAAACCAGCAACCGATCTAACTAAGCTTTAAAACAACGGTTATGTTCAGAAGAAGTATACGGGTAGTGATCGCGGATGATCATTGTCTGTTCAGGAACGGGTTACGCAACCTGCTTTCCCAGATCCGCCATATTGAAGTGATCGGAGAAGCCATGAACGGCCAGGAACTGGTTCGGCGATCAGTGGAGTTATCACCCGATATCATCCTGACTGATATCAATATGCCCATGATGGATGGGATCATGGCTACCCGGGAGATCGCCCGCAGAAGACCGGGAACCGGTGTGATCGTGTTATCAGCCTACAACAAAGAAGAACCCATTCTGCGTATGCTGGAAGCCGGTGCACTGGGTTATGTATTAAAAAGTGCCGATAATGAGGAGATCTCGGAAGCCATCAGTACCGTATCGGAACATAAGCCCTATTTCTGTAAGGAGGTCACTGAAAAGTTAACCGAGATTGTTTCCCGCAACTACCAGTTACCACCCGATGCCGATCTGCATTTTACCGACCGCGAAAAAGAGATCATGCGGCTGATCTGCCGCGAGTTTACCAGCAAAGAGATCGCCTACAGTCTCAGTCTGAGTAAACGAACCGTAGAAGGACACCGCACCCGCATCATGGATAAAGTTGGGGCCAAAAGTATTGCGGGAATTATTACCTATGCTTTCCGCAGTGGCATTTGTACCCGCTAACAAAAAACCCTCCGGTAAGGGAGGGTTTTGAAAAATAGAAAGAAGGTTTTAATAACCCCAGCTTTTCATGATACGCAGGTCTTCCTTCACACAGTCCAGCGGAGATTTGCCTTGATACGATTCCTGCTCAATGATGAAATGCAGGGTACCGCCTGATTTTTTGCCGAGGTCGGTAATGGCCCGGGTATTGGCTACACCTGTACCGAGAATGGTGCTTTCGTAGCCTTCCGCGGTTCCGCCTTTGGTAGCTTTGATCTCGTCTTTTACATGGAGGGAAACAAAACGACCCGGATGTTTTTTAACGATCTCATATGCATCGGCACCGGTACCATATAAGTTACCCATATCCAACTGCTGTGCCACCAATGAGGGATCGGTATTGTCTAAAATGATATCGTATACTTTCTTACCATTCAGCTCCTGTGTAAACTCAAAATTGTGGTTGTGGTAACCAAAACGCATCCCCGATTTCTTACACAGTTCCCCACTCTTGTTAAATACTTCCATGTAGCGGAGCATATCGTCGTAGGTTTTGCGCAGGCCCTCATCCAGCCAGGGACTGATCACCAGTTCCTGCCCAACAATGGCAGCATCTTCTACCGTGTATTTCCATGTATCATTAAAATCTTTCTTACCGGGGTTCCAGTGGTCGCGGCCCATTACGGTATGGCCGCTGGGCATCTGCATGCCATGATCGCCCAGGATCTTTTTAAATTCTGTGGCGCTGTAGCCATAAAATTTACGGTTCACATAGTTGGCGTGTTCCACATACCGGTAGCCCATATCGGCCAGTGCTTTGAGGGTACCAAGGGGATCTTTTTTCATCTCATCGCGTACAGAATACAATTGCACACCGGTAAGTGTTTTGGGAGCGGCTGCGGCAAAAAGATCGCGGGAAAATACGGTACTGCCGGCCAGCACCAATGCCGTTTTTTGCAGAAACGACCTGCGGGAATTGTTCATGGAAGTAGATTTATATGGCGTTATACAATCGGGTTAAGACTTCAATATACGTAATATTCTGTGCAGGAAAAAGCCGGGCTGTACCGGAATATCTGAACAGGTAAGCAGAGAAAGCAATCCGTCGGTCAGCTATCTTCTTTTCTTTAATGGATCCAGCAGATAAGCCAGGCCGTTCAATTGTATCACATACATGGTCTCTAACAGAATACCCAGTTTGCCTTTGGGAAAACCTTCGCGTTGCAGCCATTCGAGATAATGCATGGGAAGATCGCACAGGAGACGGTCTTTGTATTTGCCGTAGGGCATGCGCATGCTTACCAGCTCCGGTAATAATTCAGGATGGGGTTGGGAGGTATCGAAGGGCATGGGGCGAAGGTACGCAATGAGTGAATGAGTGAATGTGGGGGAAGAAAATACTGATAAAGCAGTTACTTTGCAGGATGAAAACGGCGAGTATACAGGAACTGAAACAGGAATTGCAGGCCAGCAGTCAGCACAAGCTGCTGGATCTCTGTCTGCGGCTGGCGAAGTTTAAGAAAGAGAACAAAGAACTGCTTACTTTTCTGTTGTTTGAAGCGCACGATGAAGAAGCCTATCTGAACGGAGTGAAAGAGCTGATCGATGAAGCGTTTACAGAACTACCTAAAGCCAATCTCTATCTCACCAAAAAAAGTCTGCGCAAAATTCTGCGGATCGCTAACCGCTATGTGAAATATGCGGGATCGAAACTGGTGGAAGCTACTTTACTGATCCATTTCTGCCGGAAAATGAAAACATCGGGCATCCCTTACACAAAAAGCACCGTGCTGCAGAATTTATACGAGATGCAGTTGAAGAAGATCCATACAGCTATGCAAGCATTGCATGAAGATATCCAATACGACCTGCAGAAAGAACTGGAGGGTTTATAATGTTATCCTGTTTACCATCCGGCGTGTTGCTAACTCTCCTCTTCAAAATACAACTTGTAGAAATGCTTCCCTGTCATTTCATCGTAGCCTTTCTCAATCAGGTCGCGGCGGCCATGAATATACACGTGAAAATTCTTATCCAGCTTTAACACACTCTTGAATACACGCTGCTGTTTTTTTACCGCCGAAAGATGAATATCAAATTCATCTTCGATGGTTACCTGCCTGGCTATTTCGTAGGTTTGTTTGTACTGCGTAAAACTATCGATCACTTCGGGATGGTGCAGCACTTCTTCGGCAAATTCAGTGAGCTTGAATTCGTCTTTGGTTTTGAAGTATTCCATGCTGCGGTTCAGCATATCTATCTGTTCACTTTTATTTACTTCAAATTTTTCTGCCAGTTCGTTGCTGATAAACAGTTTGCACATGCCCAGGGCTGCATCGGTATAATGATAACTGTTGGCACAGCGGGTAACCTGCAGAAAATCGTTGATCCAGTATTGTGCATCATTCTGTTTATTGGTATTATCTACTACACATACCACATACCCCTCTGCGCGGTTCTGTTTAAATACCAGACAGCCCTTGTCCAGTTTGTTGATATTGATCCCGTCTTCCGCTATCACTTCCCAACTCTCGCCATGCGGAAATACTTTCAGAAAAGTTTCCTTGGTTTCACTTTTAAAAATGCCGATGGCTTCTGTGTATTCGGTTCCAAAAGGCACATGATTGAAATGCACCACATACAACTCCCCTTCTTTCACCCTGGCATGGGTGCTTTTGCTGTACAGGAACTGCGCAAGCTGTGCACTATACAGTGTAAATTTTTTGGGTTCATCAAATAGCGCGCTTACGTACTGGTATACTTCGTTCATGGCCAGATCACTCAGATGGGTAAAACGGTATTGTTCGTGCTCGTTAAAAGGCCCTAGAAAATATTTAGCGAGTAAACCCCGCACAATCTCATCATTAAGGGTAAGTGGGTTGGCAGAAAGCTGTAAAGGCTCGCTACGGGTAGGATTGCCCACTTTGTGAACGATTACCTGGCTGAGTTGTACGCTATCGATACTGGTCATAGGTTGCGAAGATAGAAGTAGTCTGGAGTTGGGAGTTAGGAGTCGGGAGTTTTTTTGAACCTCCCTGTGCAACACCCTGATCTTTGTGGTTTTTTTGGTGGAAAATACATGCTGACGGGGGTTTTCCAAAAATCAAATTCGTATTTCGGCGAGAAAAATCGCACCTTTACATCAGTTTTCGTATTCCGCGGAAGCCCCCTCAACTAAATAAACCCCATGTACACACAGATCTGGAGCAAGTATCTTCCCATTATCAAGATTTTATTGAAAAGAACCGCTAATGGAGATCAGGTACTGGATCTGAACAGAATTGATTTTGAAAGAGCTGGCAGTGGACGTAAAGCGGGTTATAAATTCAACATCGAATTCAACAAAGGCCGTGTGGCCAATATCATCAGTGGTTCTGCACTGGCATCTGATCTGGCATTTGTGATGCTGGAAGATGTTAATGTAAAAACCATTTTACTCGAGAATCACTTCACTGTTTCGCTGAACACCAAGTTCCAGTTAAGCCTGAAAAGGGTTACACCGGCGGAAGCGTAATCATTCCTGATACAGGTAGGAAAGCTAAAGCATACTTTTTACTGAGCCGCCATCCAATGTAATGGTTTGTCCGGTAGTGTACCTGCTTAGCGGACTGAGCAGCCAAAGCGCCAGACTGGCAAAATCAGTGGCTTCGCCCAATGCGCCTACCGGAATCTGGGCAATGGCTTTCTCCCGCACTTCTTCCACAGCTAAGCCGGTCTGTTCACTTTTTTTCTGGTAAATACGATCTATAGCAGCAGTATTGTGTGAGCCAGGACCAAGCAGGTTGAGCGTAACACCGGTTTTGGCAATTTCCTGCGACAGGGTTTTTACCATGCCCACCACCGCCACCCGCAACGAACTGCTGAGTACCAGGTTCTCCAGTGGTTGTTTTACCGATGAACTTTCTATATAGACTACACGACCATAGTTATGCGCGATCATTTTCGGGATCAACACCTGTGTCAGTTCTACTTTCCAGCGGAGAAGGTTTCGGTAGGCATTGTCCCAATCTTCCAGGGTTGTTTCCAGCACCGTTTTGGCGGGTGGTCCGCCGGCATTTACCACCAGACCGTGTACCTGCCGGTTACCGAGTTGGGTTATCAGTTGTTGGATTACTTTGCTATCAGTAATATCTCCCGCCAATACCTCCACCCTTTCTGGGGCCAGCGCAGCCAGAATTTGCAGCTTTTCTGCGCCTCTTGCTACCGCAATAATGTTGGCACCTTCGGCAAGTAATGCTTCGGCAATGGCTTTACCAAAACCCGAACTGGCACCCGTTACAATAAACAACTGGTTAGAGAGATGAAGGTTCATTTGCTTGCTGTTTCTGTATGGTAAAGGTAACCATTGGGACATAAGAAATAGCAGCATCCATTTTTCGGCGTCAGGATAGGATTGGTAGCTTTTACAGTCAACCACATTGCACCGCAAAAAAGCACGAGAACAGATCATTTGGTATTCTTCAGCAACGATCGGTAGTGAGCAACCTGATTCTCATAATACTTCGCCATACCGTAACAAAAAGGAAGTCCCAATACCATCACAACCATCAGTAATGCCATCAGATACCTGGTTATTTTCCGGAATACACCTGGCCTGGGCTCCGCGTCTATATCCGCTACCAGCAATTTGCCAAAGAAAAAAAAGTTATATGTCAGTGAAAGCACAAACATGATCAGAAACTCGATCTCCAGCGGAAGTGAATGTCGCAAATGCAGCAAGGTTAACAGGCTCCAACCAACGATACATAGAAACGCGATTTGTGAGCTGATTTTTTGTGGAAGATGAAGCAGGTATTGGTATAAGCGTTCTTTCATATAGCATAGATTTCGCCTACAAAATAAAAATCCTTCCTTACCCCTGGTAGAGTTAAAACACCCTTTTTGGTAAGCGTCCTATCCCCGGAGCATAAAAAGGCCCGTTCTGGAAAGAGCGGGCCGTATAAATATTGCAGGTAAAACCAGTTCATCTATTACGCCAATAATAGCGGAACAATCCCTGCAGACTTATGAGATACTGAAAATTAATCCAGCTATTTTTTCTTAGTTACAAAATGGTATCAAATGCAGGATAATGCATACGAAATACCACAAACCGCACTTCTATTCTGACTGATGTTGAATAAAACCCGATACCTACTTTTATCTTTCCCAGTTTCCCTTATGTCAGATTCTTCTTCCATCTCTGCCCATACAAAAAGACCCGCTCAACCAGAGCGGGTCTTCTGCAAACATTTTTAATTTCTAATTATTAATTTCTAATTACTAACTACTCCTATCCTCTCGCCTTGATCAACTGCACCACTTTGCGCTTCGTACCTTGTATCAGTTCCGCATAGTAAGTGCCGCTGCTGTACGCATGGCCTATCTGGAAGGTACTGTTCGAGCCCAGTTTCGATCTCGCATCCACTACCCTGCCAGCTCCATCCATCACACGCAGGTTCACAGGGGTCTCATACTTACTCTCCAGCTTCAGCGTGAAGTAGGTCGTACTTGGGTTTGGCATCACCGTTACTTTCAGCTCCTCCTCACTCTTCACTACCACGGTCTCTTTCTCTGATGATACCGACTGTGTTACCCCAGCATTGTTCACCGAAGTGATTGGTGCCGCTGGTGCACTGCAATCGTAGCTATTCCAGATCACTTTGTTACCCTTGCTCTCTACTTCCTCGGCTACAAACAGACCCGTCATGTACACATCGTCCTGACAGCTTGATGATGAGTGACCTCGGTGGTCGCAGTCGTTGTGCTCATGACCGCGGTGTTTACAGTCTTTGCTGTTATGTGACTTGTGGTCACAATCTCCATGGTTGTCATCATCATTATCCGAGTCCGTAGCCGTTACACGCAACTTACCATTCGGCATCAGCACATTGGCGATCACCCTGGTATCTCCACCCTTCACCGTGAACTTCTCCTCATCCTTGCGGTTATCGGCCATATAGAAGCTCACTTTGTAGCTCTCTGGGTTCAACAGCACCTGGCTGCCGATACTCACCTTATTGGCTACCCGTACACTGGTATTCGGTGCAAAGCGGATATAAGTGTAGTCTCTGTTCTTATAACCCTTGTCTGCCGTGAAGTTCTCTATGTTCAGCACCGTACTGGTAAAGCGGATACTCGCTCCCTCTTCCAGACGGATATTACCAAATGTGCTGCCAGTTACCGTTACACTGATCCCCTTCTTCACCGTCAGGTTCTTG
>CALRMK020000008.1:0-158257 GCA_943369185.1 Caulobacter sp. UNC279MFTsu5.1
GCGGCACCGATCACTTCGGTGAACAATGCTGGGGTAACACAGTCGGTATCATCAGAGAAAGAGACCGTGGTAGTGAAGAGTGAGGAGGAGCTGAAAGTAACGGTGATGCCAAACCCAAGTACGACCTACTTTACGCTGAAGCTGGAGAGCAAATATGAGACCCCTGTGAACCTGCGTGTGATGGATGGAGCTGGCAGGGTAGTGGATGCGAGATCGAAACTGGGCTCGAACAGTACCTTCCAGATAGGCCATGCGTACAGCAGCGGCACTTACTATGCGGAACTGATACAGGGTACGAAGCGCAAAGTGGTGCAGTTGATCAAGGCGAGAGGATAGGAGTAGTTAGTAATTAGCAATTGTTCATAGAAAAGACCCGCTCTGGTTGAGCGGGTCTTTTTTTATGCAGCTATAAAATAGGGGGTGCTGGGTAAAAATCGCTTTGCGATTTGTGAAAATGAGATTGCATTTGATAAATAGGGTGAAATGCACTGGCTGATCACCGTTAAAACATCGATTCAAAAATGGGTTATTTCATCCAATATCCGTATTCAATTTTCTCCGAGTTTTAACTGTCGGATTTCTCTGAGGCATGGGTAACTGTGTCGTGGGGGTTCGAGGACCTTTGTTTAAAATCCAATATCCGTGATGCCTGTTCTGAAAAGAGCAGGCATTTTTGTTTACAAATGCCTGCCTCTTGTGGGTTATTGATCCACTTTGTAGTGCAAACTATGACATGAGATTACGCGATCATGCCATAGGCTACTACTATCATTTTGATGAATTTTGACTTATCAAACAGTTCCGGAAATAGGCGGAAAAGTTTGATAAAATAGTTACCCTGTTTGAAATCCAATATCCAATGGTTTCTTCAGCAGCAACAGGAGGATTGCAGAATCCTCCTGTTCTTCATGACAGTATACACAGGTAGGTCACCATTTTACGGTTTGGTTATTAAAAGGGGATGCGCAGTTCCCTGAATGGTTAAGAGTCACTGATCGGGTGGCTCTTTTTTATGTCGGATGTTTAATAAAAAATCAGCAAATAAAAAAGAGTGAAAAAACGGTTTTTTAAGAAAGCAGAATGTGTCAGTTTTGACGCATAGAACAGGATATCTTTTTTCCCCCCTGATTTTCCTGAACGATCTGAATGCGAAATAAGCTGCACAACAGTGTATCAATATAGCTGTCAACAGTTTGTAAACTCGGTTTCTTAGTGATTGTACAGTAAGTAAACATGTCACCTCCATCCCAGGTACGCCTGGCGATCCGGGGGGGTCGGGGGGTGATGTGTTTATGTTTCGAGAGAAGCCTAGTGTTTTACCCGGAGAAAATGGATCAGTAAATACCCTGTTACACATAAAAGCAGGATAGCGAGAATGGCAATGGTTAGCCAGTTCTGTTCCTTCAGTCGGCGTTTGTTTTTGCGTATGATCTTTTTATTGGTATGTTTCTGCAGTTGCTGGTTCAGTTGTGCAACGTATTTTTTCACCTGCTCGGGATCCCTGAAATGCTGCAGGCCTTCCATGGCTTCATTTGTAAAAGGAGAATCAGCCATTAGTTTTTCGATGGCAAATCTTTCCTCTTCGGTGGCTTCACCTTGCAGGTAACGCAACAATTCCTCACTGCCGGGTTCCTCATTATGGTTCAATATGTTGGAAAGTTGACTCATCCGTTGGTATTCATTTTCTTTTCTACCAGTATTTTCAGATTTCGTTTACCGTTCTGGATATGACTTTTCACCTGCAGTAAACTATAGCCGGTATGGTTTACGATCTCCTGGTAGCTTTTTTTCTGCAGGTAAAACAAAGTTACACAGGTTTTCTGCTCGGGGTTCAGTTCTTCCAGCGAAGTTTCCAGCAGGGTAAGGGTAATTTCTTTGTTGGCCAGTTCTGTCAGGTCGGTTTCTGGCGAGGCCAGCGGGGTATCCTCTTCTACCGGGATAAAGATATTCTTATCACGCAGTTTCATCAGGCAGTGGTTACGGGTCACCGTATATAACCAGCTTTTCAGGTAATCCACTTTGTATTTACCCAGTTCGGTAATGGCTTTCAGAAAGATCTGTTGTACGGCATCCTTGGCTTCTTCTTCATTCTTCAGGTATTTCATGCATACACCCAGCAATAACAGCGTATACCGCTGCAGCGCAATTCCCAGCCATTGGTTATCCCTGTCGCTGTAGAATTTCTCCAGAAGTTCCTGATCGCTGATATGTTCGTACCGGTTATTGCTCACTGTTTGAAAATAAGCATTTTATGTATAGATGCGGTAGTGCTAAAATTCCATATCTTGACCGCAAATTTGCACTATGTCTTTTGTGATCTGCATGGTACCTGCTGCACCCTTGCGTAAAGAAGAAGCACATCGTTCTGAAATGATCAGTCAGATACTGTTTGGTGAGTTGGCTGAAGTACTGGAAGAAGGAAAACAGTTTACCCGCATCCGCTGTCAGTACGATGGATATGAAGGATGGTGCCAGACCAGCCAGTTAGCTGAGATAGATCCTGCTATCGTGAATACAAACAGCACCTTGATAGCTGCTGAGTGGGAGAACCTTGCTGTTATTAACGGACAGCCCATGCATCTGTCGCTGGGAACTTCTCTTGGGATCTTTACCAATAACAAAGTGCAGGTAGGGGATCTCCAGATCGCTTATCTTGGTAGAACATGGGATAGCCGAGAAGCCATTTTTGCAGAAGATGAGATCCGTGGGTTAGCCATTCAATTTATCAACACCCCTTATCTCTGGGGCGGACGATCTACCTTTGGGATTGATTGCAGTGGTTTTGTGCAACAACTGTTCTGCTTTTTTAATATTCGTTTACCAAGAGATGCCTACCAGCAGGTAGAACAAGGGGACGTGGTTGGTTTTTTACAGGAAGCCGTTTGCGGCGATCTGGCTTTTTTTGATAACGAAGAAGGGAAAATTACCCATGTTGGATTACTCTTTTCTCCGGATACGATCATTCATGCGGCTGGTAAAGTCAGGATCGATAGGATCGATAATATGGGTATCATCAACTCCGACACCGGCGAGCGAACACACCGTTTACGCATTGTGAAACGTTATATGCCCGGCTCTTTTTAACCGGGGCAAAAAAAAGGCAACCCGGTTGGGTTGCCTCGTATAGGAAGTTCAAATCGTTATAACAGATCCATGGCTTTCGCAAAATAGGTAACGGTGCCGGGTAAAGCCAGCCAGAAAAACTCGCGGTAAACAACTAATAAAGTGATCATAGCGGCCAGCCATAAAAAGCAAAGCGCCCAGTATTTTCCTCTTGATTGTTTTACTTCTTCCATGTGGTTAAATTTTGGCAAAGATAGGGGGGAGAAATCATTTTTCACCCAAACCCTGTCCGCTTTGTTGAATTTTTGTGGATGCCGTAGCCGGATCCTTTGCCGGTAAGGGTTTGCTCTTGTCGAAAAACAGCATTTTCAGCGAAATCAGCAGTAATACCAGGGCGAAAATCTTCTTCATTTTCTCATCACTTACCGATAAAGCCAGCTTACTTCCCAGGAAACTTCCCAATACAAAAGCGGAGGCAATAATGAGTACATAATTCACATTCAGGTAACCCTGTTTGTAATACTGGATCACTGCCAGTATGCCTACCGGCAGCAGCAGAATGCCCAGCGAAGTTCCCTGCGCCAGTTTCTGCGAAAAGCCAAGAAATAATACCAGCGCCGGTACAATAATGATCCCGCCGCCAATCCCGATCAGGCCGCTTAGAAAACCGGCTGCCAATCCTACAATCAGCAGTAAAAGCAGTATGGTAAAAGTCATTTTGGCGGGTTGTGTTGGCAAGGCTAATGGGCTTATTTTACAAAAGTCTCTTTGTAGAAACGGATGGCTTCTTCAATAATGGAGAGAGCCTGGGCTTTATCGCCAAAATCTTCAACTACTACAGTTTTGTTCTCCAGTTTCTTGTACTCTTCAAAGAAATGGCGCAACTCATCGAAGAAGTGTTTGGGCAATTCTTCAATATTGTTGTAGTGGTTTACGCCTGGATCGTTGGCCGCTACGGCAATGATCTTATCATCCGGATCGCCACCATCGATCATCTGCATCACACCCACCACTTTGGCTTCCATAATGGTCAGCGGTTGTATGGGCAGTGAAGTGATTACGAGAATATCCAGCGGATCTTTATCACCCCCATAGGTTTGGGGAATAAATCCGTAATTGGAAGGATAATAAAAAGAAGAGAAGATAACCCTGTCCAGCTTCAGCAAACCACTGGGTTTATCGATCTCATATTTACAACGGGAACCCTGCGGGATCTCAATGATCGCGTTTACAACACGTGGGGCATTTTCTCCGTAAGGAACGCCATGCCAGGGATGTAGTACATTCTGATGTTGCATATCTGTATAATTAATCTTTTATTTTGTTAACCAATAACCCATTGCTACGGCAGCCATGCCCAATACCAGTGTGGCACCGGTATACAGTACAAATGTCCCATATCTTTCCTGCCCCAGCAACTGTAAATTTTCCCAGGCAAAAGCCGAAAAAGTAGTAAATCCCCCGCAGACGCCTGTTGCCAGAAATAAGCGCCAGTTGGCAAACCCATCCTGTTTGGCTGCAACCCCCATGATAGTACCAATCAGAAACGATCCGAGTACGTTAACAGTGAAAGTGGCATAAGGAAAGTTCTCCAGCCTGATCAGATACCCTGTAACATACCGCAACATGGAACCGATCATGCCTCCTGCACCTACCAATAAGAGTTGTCTCATTACCATAGGGGTGAGATTATTGTGAGCGGCCCAGATCTACCAGCCAGGTCTGGTTTCTTTTAACCACCTGTAAAATATGGGCTTCTTTATCAAATGAATTGCTGTAATGGATGGCAGTGGTACTGTCTGTGAGTTCCTTTACTTCCGCAATGTTGATAGAAGCGGTGCGGAACTGCTGGCGACCTTCCTTGTCTTTTTCGCGATAGGTTTTTTCCGTCAGCAACAGTAACTGTTTATTTCTCTCGTCAGTAACCGTGTAAAAAGCCGCTCGGGAAAAATCGCCCTGCAGGGTAGCGTTGATGTATTCGCGACCGGCATCCAGTGCATCTTCTGCTTTTCGGTATTCTTGTTGTTTGCCCGAACAGGCAGTGAGCAGCAGGAGACATATCCAGATAAATGATTTCATGGTTAGGTATTAGGGTAAAGGTACAATCCGGGAGGTATCTGCCGAAAAATATCGATCGTCAGTGTGCAGAAACGAATTTCAACCCGGCAATGGACGCGATCAGGGTTACCATAAAGAACAAACGCCAGAAATCGGCCGGCTCTTTAAAGAACAGGATGCCGATCAGTGCAGTTCCTACGGCGCCGATACCCGTCCATACCGCATAGGCCGTGCCCAGGGGCAGGGTTTGGGTGGCTTTGTATAAGAGATACATACTCAGACTTAGGCTGATGAAAAAGCCGCCTATCCAGTACAGCGATACCGTACCGCTGCTGATACGGGCTTTGGCAAGACAGGTGGTAAAACCTACTTCAAAAAGCCCGGCAATAATCAATATGATCCAGTTCATACGGCAAAGATAGGGGCAGGGTGCTGCTTTGAAGAGAACTAGCGCAGCCTAAAAAAATCATCCATCAGTTCAGTAATTGCAACGGCAGTGGCTGCATCGGTTACCTGACCATCTATGGTCAGTTTTGTTTTGGGAGCTGATATCAGTAAGGATCCCTTTTCTCCCAGTAGCACACCCACTGTTTTCATCACCAGGTTCAGTGCTTCATGAGCTTTTTGTCCGGAAGAGGAGGCTGTGATAAGTGCCGCCGGTTTGTTGGTGAAGAGGGTGGTAGATACCGTCCACTCAATTGCATTTTTAAAACTGCCGGGTAAACTGAATACGTATTCCGGTGTACAGATGAGTACCCCATCTGCCGCTGCGATCAGTTGGCGGAAATGGATCACGCTATCAGGCAAAGGGTCTGTATCCAGATCGGGGTTGAAATGTGGCAACTGGTCGATGGCTTCATACAAGGTAAAAACAGCTTTGTCACCATACTGTTTTGCGATGTAACGCAGTATATGACTGTTTACCGAATGTTTGCGGGTACTGCCACAAATGGCGAGGATCTTTTTCATGGGTTTCTTTTCAAAAAATACCCGTTTATAAAAGCTGGTGCAGTTTGGCGTATTGCAGTAACATGATGGTTTTGGCATCTTTGATCTCGCCGCTGCTGATCATCTCCAGAGCCGTATCCAATGTCAGCTCCAGCACTTCTATATTTTCCTGCTCGTGTTCCAGTCCGCCACCCTCATGAATTTTCATCTGTTTATCATATTCAGCTACAAACAGGTACAGGATTTCTGTTACCGATCCCGGCGACATATACGCTTCCATTACCTTTCTTACCTCTTTCACCTGGTAACCGGTTTCTTCTTCTGTTTCGCGGCGGATGCAGTCTTCGGGATTATCTGTATCCAGCAAACCCGCACAGGCTTCGATCATCATACCATCCGGGTTGCCATTGATAAAAGTGGGCAGGCGGAACTGACGGGTCAGGATCACGGTACCCTGTGCACGGTTATACAGCAGAATAGCCGCACCATTGCCACGGTCGTAAGCTTCGCGTACATGGGTTTTGCGGTTGCCGTCGGCATCGGTGAATGCGTAGGTTACTTTTTTCAGGATATACCAGTTGTCAGACAGAATCGCTGATTCCAGGATCTCAATAGAAGGGTTCATAATTGAATGTAGCTAGTAAACTGATTAGGATGCTACTTTCTGCTTCGACAGCAGTTTCGCGATACCGATCAAAACTAAGAAGAGAAATACAAACACCATCACGAGTACGATACCATTCATCAAAACTTTCGGATAACCCAGTTCGGTTACATTAATGAAAGGGTAGGGATAGAAACCCGAAATAGCGCCCCGCACACCAATAAAAACAGTATAGCATAAAGGATATAATGCCCAGGTAAATACATTTTTCCATTGTAAAGAGGCCTTCGGGGTGAAGTTCAACCAGAAAAGCAACATCAGTACAGGGATCACAGAATGAAGCAGTTCATCTACGGGAATCTGAAAACCAACTGGATGCCAGATAGAACGCAGGACCAGATTGTAAACGGCTCCTACCACAATAATATACACAGTAACAGCCGTCTGCGTGCCCGGCCGGGTAAAAAAATCCTTCCATTGCCCCCGCATGAAATATCCACTGAAACAGAGAGCTACTATCATATTCGTTTGGATGGTAAAATAGCTGAAGAAACGGATGATTGCTTCCGGTAGTGAAGTTGTCCGGTTCTGTATCAGGATAATCAGTTGCGCAATCACTGCAAACCAGCCCAGCAGGGCTGTAAACAAGGCATAAGTCCGTTGGGTAGATGGCATGCAATAGGGTTAGAACCAGTAAGTTAAGACATATTGCTTATTTCTGGTATCTCTTAATCAATTCTTAATCCTATGCTCTGGGGACTAGCTATTCAGCTTTTGTGAAAATCCAGACTTATGGGTGCTGCGAGTGAGTTGCCACTAATTAACTCACTCATCAATAATATCGAGATAGGTATCGCTGGTGGTTCCCGGAAAACTATCTTCCTGGTCAATGGTTTCATCTTCTGAATCCTTTTTCTTTTCTTCTTCGTTTTCTTCTGCTAAAATGATGGGGGTCTCTGCTTCGGGTTGTGTTTTGCGCAGATCGGGATCTGCAGGCAGAGGTGCTTTTTTATTAAAATCTTCGTTGGTCTTTGCTGCCGGTTGATCCTGCGCGTTGGGTGCATTCCGGAGCGGGTTGGCATTGGGTGTGGGATTCGGTTCCATGGAATAGGGATGAAAAGTGAGACAAATTGACTTAACAAAAATGCAAAAGCCTTGTCAGCCATGTGTTACAGCATGACGGAAAAGCCTTGCATAAATCCCATATTTTTCATCGCGAAGCGGTAAGCCTCTTTCGGTGGTTCCTATTTTTCCTCCGGCAGCAAAACCAGCTTCACAAAATTGCTGTCATTGAAATAGGTATTCGCCAGCGTTTTGGTTCGCTCTACCGTTAACTGTTTCAGTTTCTGCGGAGCTTCCAGGATCTTCAGCGGGTCGGCATTTCTGAAGAATTGCTGCTCCAGTTTAAACCGCCAGTAACTGTTCTCTTTCACTTCGTTCTCCAGACTGCGGGTCTGTTCGACAATTACCTTTTCTACATTGGTCTGCGTCACTCCATTGGCCTTGGTTTGTTTGATCTCTTCCTGTACCAGTGCTACCAGTTTATCTACATTCTCCGGCGCACAGCTGAATTGTATACCAATGCTGTAACTGGGGTTGGGCTCCCTGTTAATGCCGCCACTTACCCCCACACCATACACACCGCCGGCATCTTCGCGTAAAACTTCCCGTAGTTTAATTCCGAGGGCTTTGCATAGCTGACCCAGTTGCAGATCATCGGTTTCGTTATAAGTGGTATTACCGGTATAGAATAAACGAACACTGGCTTTGTCCTCTTTTCCTTTGCGGATGATTTTACTGATCTGTCCACTGGGATAACGCATACCTACATCTTTCCAACTTTCTTTCTGCGGATTGCCCGGTAAAGAAGCCACGTATTTTTCGATCAATGGTTTGATACTATCGGTACTGAAATTCCCCACAAACGTAAACAGGAACTGCCCCGGATTACTGAACCGTTCTTTAAAAATGGCAAATGCCCGGTCGAGGTCGATCTTCTGCAGATCATTCACGGTATAAGGTTTGCGGCGCGGATGATAATTTCCCATGATATACCCCACCGAATCTGCAAACACCGAAACCGGATCCTTGTCTTTATTCTCCAACTGTGCTTTGAACTGCTGCATCACCACATTAAACATATCCTTGTCCTTGCGTGGCGCCACAAACTGTCCGTGTAATAACTGCAAAGCCGTTTCCAGATCTTTCACCGTACTGTTGCCATTCAATCCCTGCATCGTATTGGCAATCGAGGCAGATACATAACAGTTTTTGCCACTCAGGGCTTTCTGCAATTGCTGCATATCCATATTGCCGATACCGCCCACAGAAGCCACCACGGCCGCATTGGCGGCATTGATATACTCCTCATCGCTGTACAGCGAAGTGCCACCCCAACTGATGCAGGAGAATTGGATATCGTCATTTTTAAAACTAGTGGGTTTTAAAATCACGCGGGCGCCATTGGATAAGGTCCATTCTGTAGTGCCGATCGCTTCATATTTTTTCTCATTCACCACTTTGCCTGCCACCGGATCTAAGGGCAAAAGGGGAGAGGTGGAAATTTTGTCGGTATACTTAGTCAGTTTTCCGATCGGTTTGTTCAACTGTGCCGTAACAACTGCTTGTGCAGGCAGGTTCTTTTTCTCTTTTTCCGGAGCCGTGATCACCACTGCCCGTCCGGTAGGTTTGATCCATTGGGCAATTAAGCTGTTCACTTCCGCCAGACTAACGCCGGGAATTAATCGCTGGTATAGTTCGTATTCCTTCTCAATGCCCGGAATGGCTTCGCCCTTCAGGTAATGTTCGATCAGTTCAGGTAATAGTTCGGCAGATTTGGTCTTGTTGCGTTCCTTGTACATATTCTCTACCCTCGATAGAATATTCTTCACCGCCCGCTCCAGTTCTGTTGCCGCAAATCCATATTGTTTTACCCTTTCATTCTCGGTTAACAGGGTTTGGATAGAAGCGGAAATCTCTTTTCCTGTTTTAGCAACGGCCAGCAATGTAAATGCATCTTTGTCTCCGATAAAACCTCCATAACTACTGCTGCCGAATAGAAAGGGTGCAGTGGGTTTTTGCGAAATCTCGTCGAGCCGCGCACTCATCATCTGGTTAAACAATTCTCGCACCATGGCCGCGCGGAACTGTGCTTCTGTGGTAATGGGTGGCAGTTGGGGTAAAGTATAATAGATCTGCACCACATTATAAGGCTGCTCCGCATCGGTAAGGATCGATACACGGGTTTCTGTATGCGGAGGTATACCGTACTTGATCCTTTTTTTTGGGTTCACGCTAACGGGTATATTTTCAAAATGCGCTTTAATCATTTTCTCCGTCTCTGCCAGATCCACATCGCCCACTACGATCACTGCCTGCAGATCGGGCCGGTACCAATCTTTGTAATAATCGGTAAGCTGGTTATAATGTGCCGTATCAATATTGGCCTTGGTGCCAATTGGTAAACGTTTGGCATACTGCGATCCTTTGAGCAGTACCGGAAAATATTTATCACGCAGTCTCGCATCCGCCCCGCGGCCCAACCGCCATTCCTCTACAATCACCCCTCTTTCCTTGTCAATCTCTGCCGGTTCAAAAGTTACGGCATGTGCCCAGTCTTCCAGGATCTGCATGGCCTGTTTATAAATCATCGGACTATCCGTAGGCACCTGCAATTCATAAATGGTCTCATCAAACGAAGTAGACGCGTTCAGGTCGGCACCAAAATTCACCCCGCTTTTTTCCAGAAAATTCACCAACTCATTTTTCTTAAAGTTTTTGGTTCCGTTAAAACTCATGTGCTCCACAAAATGCGCCAGTCCCACCTGTTTATCGGTTTCCAGCACAGAACCAGCATTTACCACCAACCGCAGTTCTGCCCGGTTTTTCGGTTCCTGGTTCTGGCGGATATAATAGGTAAGCCCGTTCTTCAGTTTCCCGATCCTGACGGCGGGATCTACCGGAAGTATGTTCTTAGTGGGTTGTGCAACAGCCGACAAAACAGCCAGCAGGAAAAAGGCGAGGAGGAATTTCATTCGGATCATAGCAACGGATTAGGATACGAATGTAGCAATAGTTGATTACGGATTGGCGAATTGCGTATTGCGAATTCGCGGATAACTGATTCAGGAGAGTCGGATATAAGATGATGGAAATAGGCTTGATTATCAATCCGCCAATAATCCAAATAATCCGCTAATCCGTCATCCGCTAATTCATTAATGCACAAATCCCAGGTTCCGGATCAGTTCTTCCGGTAAGCGCGGAAGTTTCTTACGCTCAATGAGATAAGTGGAGAGACCTGACAGATCGCGGTATACATAGTGTTTGCTCAAAGCGCCTTCCAGGTAACCAGCACCGGAGGTATTGCCGGTTCCCACCCGCATGCCGATCATCCTTCGTACCATGATCAGGTGTTTGTGGCGCCAGTTGCTCATCAGGTGGTCTATTTCAATCAATGCATCCAGGATCTGGTACGAGGTCTGGAACATCGGAAAATCGCGGTACAGCATAATGAAAAGGGCCGAACGCATAGCCGCCGGAGAGAAATTACTCCTGAGCAGATCCAATTGCTCTGCACCGCTGCTTTCCGGGGCTTTCTCAAAAAATACATAATCAAAGTCGGCAATCTTGTTCTGTTCCCTTTCTGTCAAACCTGTCTGGTAAATATGGCGGTAATCGTTCCAGAAAGGATGCTGCGAAAGAGAATCCGGTGCAGTATGCTGGTAATCTTTCCAGTAAGCATCTGTAAAAAACGGCATCCGCTCCAGCCAGTTATTTACCAGCTGCAGCAGGCTGGCCTGTGTTTCTGTATCGGTAATATGCTGGTAATCGGGCTGGGTAAAACCGCCTTCGTTGGTTCGCTTGTAGTATTCTTTGTGGTGTCTTTTGTCTAATTGTAATCCCAGTCTGGCTTCCAGCAAACGGAACTGTTTGCTCTGGAAACCCGAAGAAGGGGTAAGCAGGTTGCGGAACTCAAGGAAATCCAGTGGGGTCATGGTATCCAGGATATTCACCTGCTGGTTCAGCAACTGGATGATCTGGATTATACGGTTCAATCGGTGACGCACCAGGTTCAGGTCTTCCGAATTGTCGTTGATCTTTTCCTGCCCGAATACCTGCATCACATAATCCAGCTCAAACAGGATCTGTTTAAACCAGAGTTCATAGGCCTGGTGTATCACAATGAACAGCATTTCATCGTGTGCGGGTTCATTTCCTTTTTCAAAACTAACAGGGTGTTGGGCATCCAGTACTTTATCCAGTTGCAGGTAACCTCCGTAGTACATCGTATGTTTTTCCATAGGGCAATCCTTAGGCTGCAAAGAAAAGGTTTTGCAGGGTAACGGGCAACCTGTTATCTATTACAGCGATGCTGTGTAGCCACTTATGGCGGCTTCATTCACACAGAGAGATAAATGTGTTTGTTTTACACACCCCTTTTCAATAATTTTAAGTCCTAAACAGATTGTTATGCGCAAGCCTTATTTCCTGCTGCTGTTCCTGATCATTGCTTTTGTATCCTGTAAGAGTGGTGCCGATACCACTGTGGCGGCTGATACCGGTTTTATCGATGGTCACCCCGCCTGGATCATGCAGGGAAACATTTATGAAGTGAATGTTCGCCAGTACACACCCGAGGGAACTTTCGCCGCATTTTCCAAACATCTCGACCGTTTAAAAGAAATGGGCGTGCAAACACTCTGGTTCATGCCCATCAATCCCATCAGTAAAGTAGAACGAAAAGGCACATTAGGCAGTTATTATGCAGTGGCTGACTATACAGCCATCAATCCGGAATATGGCACACTCGAAGACTGGAAATCACTGGTAAAACAGGCGCATGAGAAAGGCTTTAAAGTGATGATCGACTGGGTGCCCAACCATACCGGTGCGGATCATTACTGGCTTACCAAACATCCTGATTTTTATGTGAAAGATGGTAAAGGCAATCCGGTATCTCAGTTCGACTGGACCGATACCCGCAAACTTAATTTCGCCAATGCCGAGCTGAGAGATAGTATGATACAGCAGATGAAATACTGGGTAACCGAAACCGGTATTGACGGATACCGCTGCGATTATGCAGTAGGGCCTTCCCGTGATTTCTGGAAAACCTGTATCCGGGAAATGAAAGCTGTGAAGAAGAATATTTTCATGCTGGCTGAGGCAGATAGTGCCTGGCTGCACGAAGTTGGTTTTGATGCCACGTATTCCTGGCCCGAGTTTAATATGATGAAACTGATTGCTGCCGGCAAACGCAATGCCACTGCTATGGATAGTGTGCTGAAACGGGGAGATACCACATTGGCCGCGAATGCCATCCGCTTATATTTTACCAGTAACCACGATGAGAACAGCTGGAACAAAGCCGATTTTGAAACCATGCCCGGCGATATTCATGCCCCATTTGCCGTATTGACCCAAACCCTGAAACGTTCGGTACCACTGGTGTACAGCGGACAGGAGGAACCGGTGTTACGTGCCATTCCTTTCTTCGAGAAAGACAGTATCCGCTTTGAAAAACTGGAGCGGGCCGGTTTGTATCAGAAATTACTGACGCTCCGCAAAAACAATCCAGCCTTAAGTGCCCATGCTTCTTTTGCCAGACTGACCACCGGTATGGAAGACAAGATCTATGCCTATGCCCGTGAAGCCGGTAAAAACAAAGTGGTAGTGTTACTCAACTTCACCAATACGGCGCAGACTTTTTCTGTAAAAGACGGACTGCTTACCGGTGAAGCCACAGAACTGTTCTCTGGTAAAAAAGAAAAAATGGAACCCGGCAAAACTTTCAGCTTAGCCGCCTGGGGCTACCAGGTTTACAGCTATTAAGTTATTGGCAACTTTGCGCCTCCGCGCCTTTGCGAGAAAATACAAGTATACCGATCTATGAAGGCACTGTTTTTTCTAACAATAGCTCTTAGTACTTGTAGCGCAAGCATTAGCCCTTTATCTTTGATCCTATGAACAGAAAAGACCTGATTGCCCAGATCAAGCAAAAGAAAACTTATCTCTGTGTAGGGCTGGATACTGATATTACCAAAATCCCCAAACACCTGCAGTCGCACCCCGATGCCGTATTCGAATTCAACAAAGCCATTATTGATGCTACGCTGGAACATTGTGTGAGTTATAAGATCAACACGGCGTTTTACGAGTCGCAGGGACTGAAAGGCTGGGAGACGATGGAAAAAACGGTTCATTATATCCCCAAAACACATTTCACCATTGCCGATGCCAAGCGCGGCGATATTGGCAATACTTCTTCTCAATACGCCAAAACTTTTTTTGAAGTATTACCCTTTGATTCAGTAACCGTAGCCCCTTATATGGGCGAAGACAGTGTACGCCCTTTTCTGGAATATGACAATAAATGGACCATCGTGCTTGGCCTCACTTCCAATGCCGGCAGCAACGATTTTCAGCAGCTCAGTATACAGGGAAATGGCGAAGCCAAACGTTTGTACGAAACCGTCTTAACAAAAGTGGCATCCTGGGGTACGCCTTCCAATCTCATGTTCGTAGTAGGCGCTACGCGTGCGAGTGATCTGGCCCATATCCGAAGTATCATACCTGAACATTTTTTACTCGTGCCGGGTGTGGGTGCGCAGGGGGGGAGTCTGGAAGAAGTGTCGCGCTATGGATTGAATAGGGATGCGGGTCTGCTGGTCAATGCCAGTCGCGCCATCATTTTCGCCAGTGGCGGAGAAAATTTTGCTGAGCAGGCCAATAAGGTAGCTGCTGCCTATCATGCAGAAATGGCTGCGTATTTGTAGTTGGTGTAAGTTGTTGTTACAAACAGGCAGGTTATTATACCATTAGCCCCATCTCCAACAAGTATTCTTTTATACTAGTCAACCAATCAACGAATCAACTCATCTCCCATGAACAGAAGGAAATTTCTGCAGCAAGGTTCTCTTTCTGCCGCACTGCTTAGCATCGCACCCGCTGGTTTCTCAGCACCTAAAAAGAAAAAGGATTTCCGTGTCAGTTTTATGTCTGATGTGCATGTGAAACCTACCGAGATAGCAGAACAGGGAATGCGCAAAGCTTTCCGGCATGTGAATGCCTTACAGCCTTCGGTTGATTTTATCATGAATGGGGGAGATGCCATCATGGATGCCCTGAACGCCAGTAAAGAGAAAGTGGAGAAACAATGGGACGTTTGGAACAATGTATTGCAGTCTGAAAATAAATTACCCATGTATCACTGCATCGGCAACCATGATGCCTGGGGCTGGCAGATGACAGATGCGGCAGTAAAAAACGATCCACTCTACGATAAGCAATGGGTTTTACAACAGCACAAAATGCAGGCAAGGTTTTACAGTTTTGAGCACAAAGACTGGAAATTCATTGTTCTGGATAGCGCGCAGGAAAACAATGGTGGTTATATCGCCCGTATAGATGAGCCGCAGTTTGCCTGGCTGGAGAATGAGTTAAAGCATACAGCCGCTTCTACACATATCTGTATTGTATCGCATATTCCCATCGTATCTTTTGTGTCTGCTGTGTTCTCTGATAAAAATGAAGCGAATGGCGACTGGCGCATCTCTCGTGCCCTGTTACATGTAGATTCCCGCCGGTTAACCGACCTGTTTAAAGGTTTTCCTAATATCCGCTGCTGTTTAAGTGGACATATACATATGCAGGATAAAGTGGAATACAAAGGCATCCCATACTATTGCAATGGTGCGGTTAGCGGTAACTGGTGGGGTGGGGCTTTCCATGATTTTGAACCGGCTTATGCTGTGTTTACTTTTTCTGCCGATGGAACGGTTAGCCGCGAGATGGTTACTTATGGCTAAAATGCTGCATCACGGCAGCTAATTCAGCGGCCCATACAGCATGGGCTTTTCCGGAATAATGCAGTTGGTCTGATGCCAGCAGACTTTTATCATGCCCTGCCTGTCTGGTATCTTGGGTGATATCGATATAGTGAACCTTGTTCGCGCTGGCAATGGATGCACATACCTGGTTGAAACGGTCTATCTCATTACTGATCGCCACTGTATCTCTATCCACTGCAAAAGGAGTTACTCCCCAATCGGGTATCGAAAGCACGATCACATGATCTGCTTTATTGCCCGCCAGCCGGATGGCTTTGTACAGGAGAAAAACAAAATCTGTTTCAAAGTCGGCAATTGCTAATCCCCGGTATTGGTTGTTCACACCTATCAACAAACTTACAAAATCATAAGACTCATTCAGGCTGGTATGTAATAAATGTGCCGCTAGTTCCGAGCTCGTCCAGCCGGTTTTGGCAACGATCTCCGGTGCCTGAAAAGGGTAGCCGGTTTTTCTGAGCGATTGTACCGTCTGATAGGGAAAACTTTCGTGCAGGGGAACAGATTCTCCAATGGTATAAGAATCTCCCAGCGCCAGATAAGTATAATAATGTTTTGACATCGCTTAGATTTAAAAGTGGTCCCGCAATATTTCATAAAACCGGTACACATCCGCAAAACTAACATACATCGGTGCGGGTGCCACCCTGATGACGCCGGGTTCGCGGTAATCCACCACAATACCGCTCTCAATCATCTTGTTATGTATTTCTTTACCCCGTTCTGTAAAGTACAAGGATAATTGTGCGCCACGGGCTGCAGGATCTTGTGGTGTGATGATCTCAAATTTCAGGTTGGGTAATTGATGTAAGAGGTATTCCAGGTAAGCGGTTAACCGGATACTTTTGGCCCTCAACTTATCCATTCCGGCCGCATCAAATAATTCTAAGGCTGCTTTTAAAGAAACCATATTAAACACCTGCGCCGTGCTGATATTCCAGCCGCCTGCATTGTTTTTGGGGATGAATCCTTTCTCCATTTTAAAACGCGTCTTTTCATCATTACCCCACCAGCCACCTAATCTGGGCATTTGCGGATCGGTGGCAAAACGTTCATGCACATGCACGCCACCCACGGCACCCGGACCGCCATTCAGGTATTTATAACTGCACCATACGGCAAAATCCACATTCCAGTTGTGCAGTTGCAAGGGTACATTGCCGGTTACATGTGCGAGATCAAAACCAGCAATGGCTTTTACCTTATGTGCCGCTTCGGTGATCTGCTGCATGTCAAATAACTGTCCGGTATAATAATTAATGCCACCATACAGAACCATGGCCAGACTGTTACCCTGTTCTTCAATAGCGGCAATAATATCTTTTGTGTGTAATATTTTCTCTCCCGCTCTGGGTGCAACTTCAACAATGGCAGTGGCGGGGTCATATCCAAAATGTTTTACCAGTGTTTCTACCGCATACTGATCAGAGGGGAAGGCACCCGCTTCCATCATGATCTTGAAGCGATCCGGAGTGGGCTTGTAAAAACTCAGCATCAGCAGGTGCAGGTTTACGGTAAGGGTATTCATCACCGTCACTTCATTCTCCTGGCATCCCACTAGCTTTGCCAATGATGGGCGCATATAGTCCTGGTAGTACAACCAGGGATTGGCGCCACCAAAATAGCCACCCACTGCTTCATCGCGCCAGCTGGTAAGTTCTGTCTGGATCGCCGGCTCTACGTTTTTTGGCTGTAGTCCCAGCGAATTGCCACAGAAATAAATGACATCCCGGCCATTTTTTTTGGGAAAATGGAACTGCTGTTTAAATGAGGCCAGTTCATCGGCTCTATCGGCCTGCATTGCAAATTCGGGTGTAGTATCGAAAGAAAGGTCCATGGCAATCGTTTCCTGCAAAGTAAGCAGGATTTGGCAATCAGGAGAAGACGGTTTCTTAGATTTCTTCATCCGCTAATCCGCCATCCGCCCATCCGTCAATTTTCTTCCCCTGTGTTCTGCATTTTAATTTGTTTGCCTTACTTTCATTGCCTCCAAAAACATAAACTAACTGTTATGAGAAGCTTTTTGCTGATCCTGTTATTATCTGCCGCCGGTATGCTGTCTTACGCACAACCTGTACCGGTAACCAAAGCCAATTACCAGCTGGCCGCCCGCTATTCCCCCAAAAAACTGGATAAGCTGGTCTTTAGTACCAGCGTAGATCCCCACTGGTTAAAAAAGAGCGATCGTTTCTGGTATATGTACGAAACTTCAGAAGGTAAAAAATGGTATATCGTAGATCCTGTAAAAGGAGAGAAAAAACTGCTCTTCGATAATGCCGATCTGGCTGCTAAAATTACCCGCATCGTTAAAGATCCTTTTGAGGCGCAACACCTCGGACTGGATAGCATGCGTTTCATCAAAGATGAAAACTGGATCCAGTTTGAAGTGAAAAGCACGCAGGAAATAGAGAAAAAAGATTCTACTGCCAAAAAGGGAACCCCGCCTGTAAAAGAAAAGAAAGTATTCTATTTTGAATACAACCTTACTACCGGCGAACTGATAGAACTGAATGATTTCAAAAAGCCCAAACGCAAACCCAGCTGGGCCTCTCTCTCGCCCGATGGTAATGTGGTGTTGTTCGGGAGAAATTACAACCTCTTCTGGATGGATAAGGCCAACTATGAAAAAGCGTTGAAGAACGAAGACGACTCCACCATTGTGGAATATGCGTTAACCAAAGATGGCATTGAGAACTTTAGTTATTTTTCGGAAGGAAATCTTTCCGGCACTGGCGATAACAATGTAGATAAAGAAAAGAACCAGAAGAAACGCAAGCCGGTATTTGCTTACTGGTCGCCAGACTCCAAACATTTTGTGTTAGGTAGAACGGATAACCGTAAGGTGAAAGACCTCTGGGTCATTAACAGCCTTAGCGAGCCAAGGCCTACCCTGGAAACTTATAAATACTGGATGCCCGGTGAAAAAGAATCACCCGTTGCTCATCTCTACCTCTTTGACGTTACTGCTCAAAGTGGTAAGGAACTGAATGTATCCCTGTTTAAAGACCAGAATATTGCAGTATGGGCCGACCCCGGTAAGAACAATGCAAGGGATGATGATTTCCGTCCCGTGAAATGGCTGGGTACCAACGATAAATTCTATTTTACCCGCACCAGCCGCGATCAGAAACGGGTAGATGTGTGTGTGGCCGATGTGGCTACCGGTGCGGTAAAAGCCTTGATAGAAGAGCGGTTCAATACCTATATCGAAACGCGCAGACTGGGACTGGTAAACGACGGAAAAGAATTCATCCAGTGGAGCGAGCGCGATGGTTTTGCGCATCTCTACCTCTATGATGAAAATGGCAAACTGAAAACACAACTCACGTCCGGTACCTATCACGTAGAAAACATCCTGGCCATCGATGATGCCAAACGCATAGTGTACTTCTCCGCCAATGGCCGCGAACCCGGCGAAGATCCTTATTACCTGCATGCTTATAAGGTGAACCTGGATGGCACCGGTTTAAAACTGCTGAACCCCGGCGAATTCGAGCATGCGATGAACATGAATGATGGGAAATCTTTTTTTGTAGATAACTACTCAAGGGTGAACACCGTTCCCAAATCAACTCTCTATGCCGCCGATGGCAGAAAAGTGATGGATCTGGAAACCGCCGACCTCAGCTCATTGATGGCCACCGGCTATCAATTTCCACAAGTATTCAAAGTGAAGGCCGATGATGGTATCACGGATATCTATGGTGTGATGTACAAACCTTTCGATTTTGATTCTACTAAAAAATATCCGGTGATTGAATACGTGTATCCCGGCCCCCAAACAGAAGCGGTGAATAAAGCTTTCAGTCGCGGTATGGATCGTACCGATCGTTTATCACAACTGGGTTTTGTGGTAATTACCATGGGTAACCGTGGCGGCCATCCATCGCGCAGCAAATGGTATCATAATTTCGGATATGGTAACCTGAGGGATTATGGTCTGGCCGATAAAAAAGCCTGCGCCGAACAACTGGCCGACCGGTATCCGTTCATTGATGTGAATCGGGTGGGCATTCACGGACATTCCGGTGGTGGTTTTATGAGTACCGCTGCTATGCTGGTGTATCCTGACTTTTTTAAAGTAGCTGTATCCTCTTCCGGTAACCATGATAATGCCGTGTATAATCGCTGGTGGAGCGAACAACATCATGGGGTGAAGGAAGTGATCGGAGAAAAAGGGGACACCAGTTTTGTGTATAACATTGAAAAGAACCAGGACCTTGCCAAGAACCTGAAAGGACATCTGATGCTTTCAACCGGTGATATTGATAATAACGTGCATCCGGCTGGTACAACAAGGGTAGCCAATGCACTGATTAAAGCCAATAAACGGTTCGATCTCTTGATCCTGCCCGGACAGCGCCATGGATACGGTGATATGGTAGAATATTTTTTCTGGCGAATGGCCGATTATTTTACCGAACACCTGATGGGCGATAAAAGTGGTCGCCCGGTAGACATGGAAGAGATGAACAGGGAAGTGGAACAAAGCGGATCCAAAGCGGCTGCCGGTGGCAGGAGAGGAGGACCAGAAGAATAAAAAAGATTGTTTGATCTGATAAAAAAGAACTCACCACATCATCGGGTGAGTTCTTTTTTATTGGGGGCTTATTGGCAGTTGGGTTACGCTCTTACTTTTTTGTTTTTGTCTTTTGAACTGTCGTTCACATCAAATGAAATATCATGACCCAATGTTACTGTTCCAAAATTATTCTTGATATCAATGGGTGTGGCACCGGATCCTGATTTGCCGGCATAACGCTTGTTCTGGTCAAAATGCTGTTCTTCTTTATCCTGGCGGGGAATCGAAAACTCCGTATCGTTGTGAAAGCTGCCGAAACTGCTTTTGATGGCATAGGAAGCTGATATATTTTTTTCAACATCCAGGTATACTTTGCTGAAGTTAACTTTCAGGTCCAGTTTTTTAAGAGCGTTATCCGCGCCCAGTTTTACACCACCCGATTGCTCCAGATCGGCACTGATCTCCCCGCTCAGGTGCAATACCTGCGCCTTGGAAAAACGGATATCCAGTTTGCCGCCATTCATACTTTCTACCGTGGCTTTGCCAAATTCAACACGGATCTTCTGGGGCTGGCTCAGTTTACCTGCGGTTAAACTGCCGAATTTACTGGTGAGGGTAACGGCACCCTCAAAATCGCTGATGCTCATGGGGCCAAAATCGTTGCTTGCATCCAGATTAGCTGTAGCAGGCAGGTAAACAGTATAATTGATTTTGAAACTGGTGTTCTTTCCTTCTCTTTTATTACCATCATCATCCCGTTTGTTTTTGTTGTGGTTCAGATGTGTTTTAAAAAAGATCTCAGATCCTGTTTTACCATCTTCAATGCTGATCACATCTATCAGTTTCTGTGCATATTCATCCGTATTGGCTTTTACGGTAATACTTACATCTACCTTGATTTCATTTTTGCTCCAGGTACTGATCTTCATCTCGCCAAAAGAATTGTCGAGAGAAATTTTGTCGCCACTACCAACGGGATACGACTTACTGTAGGTTTTGCTTTTCTCACTCTCCAGGTCGGGATTCAATACCGCGGCGCTGGCAGAAAAACTGATGGCGATGGCCACCAGGGCACTAAATATTCTTTTTGCTGCTTTCATGTTTGTTTTGTTTGATGGTTTGAAAAATGGATAACTGCTGATTCAAAAGCTCCTGCTGCAGGCTGAGATTCTGGATCATGGCTTCTAATAATTGTTCTTTATTGGGGTTATTGTTCAATTCTTTTTCCAATTCCTGGTAACTGCTGCTCAACTGCTGTAAGGCACTTACAAATGTTTTATAAAGAACCGGGTTGGCTTTTTCAATTTCTTTGAGCCGTGCCTGTTTAATGGTGACCACTTTGCTGATCTCATCCAGTTGCTGTTCGTACACCGGTGCTGCACTTTGTTCAGATTGGGTGGTGGCTGGCGATACCTGTATGGTATTCTGGTCAACTGACTTCCTTTGTACCAGAAAGAAAAGAATGGCGGCATTGGCCAGTACCAATAAACTGGCAGCGATCTGTGTTCTGGAAAACAACCGGAACATTTTTTTGACAGGCGTTACAGGCTGTTTCTCGATCTCTTTCCAGAGGTTGCGTTGTGGTAATTCCGTGTCAAATTCCTCCCGGTGCCGGTTTACAAAATCTTCTAATTTGTTTTTCATGTAGTCTGCTGTTGACGGATGATCTCTAATAATTTTTTCTTGGCCCGCATATACTGGGTGCGTACGGTTGCATGCGAAATGCCCAGTAATCCCGCAATTTCTTCCTGTTTCAATCCCTCCAAAAGATGGAGCGATAAAACGGTCCGGTAGCCATCCGGTAATTCGCTGATCCCTTTTTTAATACTGTCTACCCGGAAAGTAAAATCAGATTCGTCTATCTCCGGTTCGTCGTAAATAGCATAACCCTCGATCGATCCCTGGTCTACATCCACCCATTTATTCCGTTCGCGCTTCACTTTGTTGATCGATTTATTGATCACGATCCGCTTTAACCAGGCACCAAAACTGGCTTCCTGCTTGTAAGTGTTCAGCGAATAAAATGCATCCGTAAATGCTTCCTGCAGGATATCTTCTGCATCTGCGGTATTATTTACGATCCGCAAAGCGGTATTATACATGGCTTTCGAATAATGATCATACAAAAGCCGGTAACTGCCCATATCTCCCTGTACACATCTGTCTACCAGGTTATTCACTGTTATGTCTAGGCTCAATTGCAAAGGTTTGATACAGGTTTTATAATAAAGTCACATAATGGAACAGAATGTTGCATGCCCTTGCAACGTTTTTCAGGTTGCTTCGTTACAAAAGGGGTCTTCATAGTGGGCGACTTGTTACAAAGGGTGATATAATGCGATGAATGGTGTCCGGCCAGGGCTTCCCGGAACGGATTCTGCTGGTAGGAGTGCAGTAGTTACGGTAGGTTGGAAAACAGAACGGCCGCTTTCTTAAATAATTGGACCGAAAAAACGGCTTCGCTCAGCCCTTCTCTTTAAATTTGCAAGATCGAAGCTTGGATATAACAAAAACTCCAAACCCAACATCATGGCCGCCAGAACAGATTTATTTCAATCCCCCGATTATTACCAGTTGGATGAACTGCTTACGGAAGAGCACAAACTCATCCGCGAATCGGTTCGTAACTATGTGAAGAAAGAGATCTCACCCATCATTGAAGACTATGCACAGAAAGCGGAGTTCCCGGTTCAGATCGTAAAGCAGCTGGGCGATCTGGGTTGTTTTGGCCCTACCGTGCCTGAACAGTATGGTGGCGGCGGATTGGATTATATCAGCTATGGACTCATGATGCAGGAACTCGAGCGGGGCGATAGTGGTGTGAGAAGTACTGCCAGTGTGCAGGGCAGCCTGGTCATGTTCCCCATCTATGCGTATGGAAATGAGGCGCAGCGGAATAAATACCTACCCAAACTGGCCAGCGGCGAATGGCTGGGTTGTTTTGGCTTAACAGAACCCAACCACGGCAGTAACCCTGCCGGTATGTTAACTACCATCAAAGATGCAGGAGACGGCGCCAATGTGATCGTGAATGGTGCTAAAATGTGGATCAGTAATGCGCCCTTTGCGCAGGTAGCGGTTGTATGGGGCCGCAACGATGCAGGCGAGATCCAGGGCATTATCCTCGAGCGCGGAATGGAAGGATTTTCTACGCCCACTACCCACGGTAAATGGAGCCTCCGTGCCAGCGCCACCGGCGAACTGGTGTTTGATAATGTAAAAGTGCCCAAAGAAAATATCTTACCCAATGTAACAGGATTGAAAGGGCCACTGGGCTGTTTGTCCAAAGCACGTTACGGTATTGCCTGGGGTGCATTGGGTGCGGCCATGGATTGTTATGATACGGCGCTGCGTTACAGTCAGGAGCGGATCCAGTTCGACCGACCCATCGGTGGATTCCAGCTGCAGCAGAAAAAACTGGCAGAAATGATCACCGAGATCACCAAGGGACAATTACTCGTATGGCGCCTCGGTGTACTGATGAACGAAGGGAAAGCCACTCCGGCTCAGATCAGCATGGCAAAAAGGAACAGTTGTGAAATAGCCGCCAATATTGCCCGCGAAGCCAGACAGATGCTGGGCGGCATGGGCATCACCGGCGAATACAGTATCATGCGCCACATGATGAACCTGGAAAGTGTGATCACTTACGAAGGAACCCATGATATTCACCTGCTGATCACGGGAATGGATGTTACCGGGTTGAATGCTTTTAAATAATTAATAGTTAAAAGTTAATAGGTAATAGTAGGATGTTTTTAATAAAAATCACTTTTAACTATTAACTCTTCACTATTAACTTTTAACTACTAACTATGAAAATCTTCCTCATCGGCATGATGGGCACTGGTAAAACCTACTGGTGTAAAAAGCTGGCAAAGAAACTCAAAGTGGGTGGCTATGATCTCGACTTCCTGATCGAGTCGCACGAGGAAAGAACCATTGCCGAAATCTTTGCAGAGGAAGGAGAAGCTTATTTCCGCCGTGCCGAATCCAGAATATTACACTGGTTTCAGGAAAAAAAAGCTTTTGTATTGGCCACAGGCGGAGGTACTCCCTGTTTTCATGAAAATATGCATTGGATGAATGAACAGGGTATCACTATCTGGATTGATGAGCCGGTAGATGTTTTAATGGCAAGACTACAACCGGAAAAAGAACATCGCCCCCTGATCAAAAACCTGTCGGATGCAGAACTGAAACAATTCCTGACAGACAAACTGGTACAGCGCTATCCTTTTTATCACCAGGCAACCTATCATGTACAGGGCGATGCCATCAGTGATGCCGGTTTTGCCAAAATCCTCAAACAACATGCATAAAAGACTACTGATCATTGCCGCCATCATTGGTGCGGCATCTGTTGCCATGGGGGCTTTCGGGGCACACCTGTTAAAGGATCTGGTGAGCGAAAGATCGCTGGTTACTTTCGAAACAGCCGTTCGTTACCAGTTTTATCATGTGTTTGCCATGGCACTCGCCGGTATACTCTACCAGTCTTTTCCCAATACGATGATCGTCCGTGCAGGATATCTCTTTCTCGCCGGCATCTTTTTATTCAGCGGCTCCCTGTATCTCTTAACCGTTTCACCTCCTGAATACAGGTGGATCGGGGCCATTACCCCTTTTGGGGGAGTCTGTTTTATTACCGGCTGGATATTTCTCGTTGCGGGTATCCGAACGGGCAATGGCAGCGAAAGTGGAAAACTGTAAGCGCTGCAGCCAGTTTTGCACATAGGCTCCCGGCTGTATATCTGCTTAGTGGCTTAGCTTATATTTGTTTCCATGGCCAATAGTCTCAGAAAGAAAACGCCACCGCCACCCGATCCCGAAAAACTCACGGCCGATAAACCGGCAGAAGTAACGGTGACCGAAGTGGTTAAGGATGAACGTACTTCCAAGATCCTGGGAGCGGTTTCTTTATTGCTCACTGTTTTCCTTTTTGTATCACTCACTTCTTATCTGTTTACCTGGCAGGACGACCAGGATAAGGTTCACCAGTTCGGTATCAAGATCTTTGCAACAGACGATGTAAAGGTAACCAACCTGCTGGGTGTGCTGGGAGCCTATGTGGCGCATACTTTGATCTATAAAGGGTTTGGACTGGCTTCCTTTCTGTTTTGTACTACTTTTTTTGTCCTGGGCGTGAACCTGCTTTTCGGCAAAAAATTATTCAGCCTGCTGCGCAACCTGAAATATGTATTGGTGGGTTTGCTGTTGATGAGCATGACCCTTTCCTTCGCCACCAGTGCCAGCGATTTTTCCTGGGGCGGGGCCGTGGGTGAATTGTTAACAGACTGGTCGGTAAAATGGATCGGTAAAGTAGGAACGGGTGCAGCTTTGTTCCTGGCCATGTTCAGTTATTTTATCTGGCGCTTCAATCCGGTCTTTACCTTACCCAACTGGAAATTCGGCTCAAACAAAACGGCACAAAAGGAAATGATTCCTTTGACCGAAGATGATGAACAACCCGTGTTTCAGGAATGGAACGAAGACGGAGAACCTGCCAATGAAATAGACCCGGAAGAAGAGGAAGAACCCGAACTGCCCCAGAGTCAGAATAAAATGAAAAAGGAAGGCAAAGGCGTAGTAGTGATCATGCCTAACGAGGAGGCCGTTGCCAATCCGATGAATGAATTCGGGGTAGTGGAAAAAGAAGAAGATCTGGAAGAGGAAGAGCTGGAGGAAGAATTGGAAGAAGAAGAGTTAGAAGAGGAAGAACCCGAAGAAGAACATATCACCGTTTTTCAACCACAGCCTTCCCGGCAAGCGATACCCAATCTGGAATTGGAGATCAAAGAAACACCTGCCATAGAAGAAACCGAGGCGGTAGTGGCCAAAGCGGGTTCGCTTCAGTCCAAATACGATGTTACCCTTGATCTGAAAGATTATAAATACCCCTCTCTCGATCTGCTGGAAACACATGGCAGCGAAAAAATCGTACACGATCCACAGGAACTGGAAACACATAAGAACCAGATCATCGCTACACTCAAGAACTATGATATTGCTATTCAGCGTATCGCGGCAACCGTAGGTCCAACGGTTACCCTGTACGAAATTGTTCCCGCTCCTGGTGTCCGCATCAGCCGTATCAAAAACCTCGAAGACGATATCGCCCTGAGCCTTGCTGCACTGGGTATCCGTATCATTGCGCCCATTCCCGGTAAGGGAACCATCGGTATCGAAGTACCCAATGTGCGCAAATCGGTGGTAAGCATGCGCACCCTGCTGGCTTCAGAGAAATTCCAGAACAGCAATTTCTCCCTGCCTATTGCTATCGGTAAAAAGATCGATAATGAGAACTTCATTGTAGACCTGGCCAGCATGCCGCACCTGTTAATGGCGGGTGCTACAGGGCAGGGTAAGTCGGTTGGATTGAATGCTATCCTCGTATCGCTTCTCTATAAAAAACATCCTTCACAACTCAAGTTTGTACTGGTAGATCCGAAGAAAGTGGAGCTGAGTCTGTACCGCCGGATCGAAAAACATTTTCTGGCCAAATTACCTGGCGAAGAAGAGTCCATTATTACTGATACCAAAAAAGTGGTACATACGCTCAATGCCTTATGTATCGAGATGGACAACCGTTACGATCTGTTGAAGGAAGCACATTGCCGTAATATCAAAGAGTACAACGAAAAGTTCACCGCCCGTAAACTGAATCCCGAAAAAGGGCACCAATACCTGCCCTTTATCGTGTTGGTGGTGGATGAGTTTGCCGACCTGATCATGACCGCGGGCAAAGAAGTGGAAATGCCGATCGCCCGTTTGGCCCAGCTGGCCCGTGCCATCGGGATCCACCTGATCATCGCTACCCAACGACCTTCTGTTAATATCATCACCGGAACCATCAAAGCCAATTTCCCGGCACGTATCGGGTTTAAAGTATCCAGCAAAATTGACAGCCGTACCATCCTGGATGCAGGTGGCGCCGAGCAGTTGATCGGTAAAGGAGATATGCTCGTGAGCTACAATGGTGAGATCACCCGCTTGCAGTGTGCTTTTGTGGATACACCCGAAGTAGAGCGTGTCTGCGAATTCATCGGCGACCAGCGGGGATATCCACAGGCATTCCTCTTACCGGAATATGTGGATGAAAAAGACCTGGAAGGAAAGGATTTTGACGCTTCCAACCGCGATCCGTTGTTCGAAGATGCGGCCCGCCTCATTGTACAAAGCCAGATGGGTTCTACTTCGCTGATCCAGCGACGTATGAAACTGGGCTATAACCGTGCCGGTCGCCTCATGGACCAGTTAGAAGATGCCGGCGTAGTGGGTCCTAACCAGGGCAGCAAAGCCAGGGAGGTTTTATTCAAAACCGATATGGAACTGCAGGAATTCCTCGACTCGATGGTGTAAACAGTTTTACCGACCCACAGAGGGTTAAAACCGATAATATTAAACTTCAGGCACTTAAGGGAGTCATAAATAAGTCTAAGAACTATATTTGCGCTCTCAATTGATACTGATGAATAAATTATATGCTTGTCTTCTCTCAATAGTCCTGTTTTCCACTCTGGCCCTTGCCCAGAACGATCCGGCTGCCAAAAAAGTACTGGATGCGGTAGGTGCCAAAGTAAAAGCCTCCAAAGGTATTTCTGCCACCTGTACGCTCAATTCTTTCACCAGTAAGGGCAAACCCAATGGAACCCAGAATATTACCTTACAGATGAAGGGTGAGAAATACCAGCTCAAACAGGGAAAAACCGAGATCATCTGCGATGGAAACAATGTGTACCGCTATGATGGCGAAAAAACAATTACCAAATCGGCTGTAGAAGAAGGTAGCCAGACCCTGAGTCCCCAGAAATTACTGTCCGGTGCCTACGACAAAGATTTTACCTATAAACTGGTATCGTCCAAAACCGCTTTTTATGAGATCGAAATGAAACCGATCGATAACCGTAAAAACTTCCAGCGGGTAAACCTGTTCATTGACAAGGCCAAAAATACTTTCTCCCGCGCCCGCATCCTTGATAAGAGCAACAATGTAACCGAAGTGAAAATCTCTAACCTGAACCTGAACGCAGTGGTAGCAGATAAAATGTTTGTATTCAACAAGGCCAAATATCCTAAGGATGTAGAGATCCTGGATTAAGATGCTGATAAAATTTTAACAGGCCGGACCCGCAAAGTCCGGCTTTTTTGTGTCTACACTTTGTAATTTCAAAATATGAAAACATGCTTCTTCCTGCTAAGTTTGATGGCCGGCCTCACGGCAGGCGCACAGTTTACCGTTCGGCTGGTGGTTACCGATGTGGCCACGCGGAAAAATGATGAGATCTATGTGTCTGGCAACTTCAATAACTGGAATCCCAGAGACGAGAAATTCAAGCTGAAACCCTTTGGTGGTAACCGGAAAAGTATCGTTATTAAAGATCTGGCCGCGGGTACCTATGCTTTCAAATTTAGCCGCGGTGCAGCAGATAAGTTTGAGACCACTGCTGATGGCCGCGAGCTGGCCGACCGGGTGCTGGAAGTAACGGAAGATCTCTCACAGGAATGCACCATTGCCGGCTGGAAAGATGATTACCCGGAAGTAGCTAAAAAATATACGGCCAGTCCGCAGGTGCGTATCATAGATACCGCTTTTCTGATCCCGCAACTCAACCGCACCCGGAGGATCTGGGTATATCTTCCGAAAGGATATGCCAGTTCTTCTAAAATCTATCCGGTATTATACCTGCAGGATGGCCAGAATCTCTTCAACGATAAAACGGCTGCTTTTGGCGAGTGGGGGGTAGATGAATGTCTCGATACCCTGCAGCAGAAAACCGGGAAAGAATGTATCGTGGTAGGCATCGATCATGGCGGTGATAAAAGGTTGACAGAATATAATCCCTACGACCATCCACAGTTCGGAAAAGGAGAGGGGGCGGGTTACGCGGCGTTTCTGGCCAAAACACTCAAACCTTATATCGATACAAAATACCGCACCAAAAAAGGTCCGGAAAATACTTTTGTAGCGGGTAGTAGTATGGGTGCTTTGATCAGTTTGTATACCGCCATTCAGTACCCCACTGTATTCAGCACAGCAGGTGTATTCTCGCCTTCCCTTGCACAGGCGCCCATGTTGTATACCGATGTGGAAAAATTCACCACCGAATCGCAACCCAGGTTTTATTTATACGCCGGTGGAAAAGAATCCCCCACCATGCTCAGCGATCTGAAGAAGCTGGGCGATATCCTGCAAAAGAAACAACGCTTCATTATCCGCAGCGTAGTAAGCCCGCTGGGCCAGCATAACGAAGTTGCCTGGCGGCAGGAGTTTGGGGCGTTTTATTTGTGGCTGATGAATTAGTGAGGGACAATTAATAATTAGTAATTAGTAGTTAGTAATTGCAAAAGTATTGTGATGCTGGATATTTTAATTTTTTAGTAATAATACATGAACACTAAACGAATTTAAAAGTCGTCGGAGATGCCATTCTTGATAATGATAGCAAATCCATTTAGGATATTAGTTAATTTTTCATTCCAAGGTAAAACTACACTCTTTGCAACTTTCCACTTTCCCTTATCTATTTGTTCTTTTTCATACAAGTAACTGCTTGGCAGCTCATACAATATTTGCTCTCCCATCAAAACAAAGGAAGCTGAGTTATCGTATAATCTAACCCGAAATCGGTTTTCTTTTACATCAATGGAAAGCCTTGATTTTGCGGCAAACACTAATTTCATAATCCCAGGTTTTGCCGTAAAATCAAAAGTAATATCCGTCGTAATATTGCCTGATAATCGGTCTTCGTCTACTTTTACAAACTTGTAATTTGTGCTTTTTACAAATGCCGCTTTTACAAGGTTAAAAACTTTTGTTTGATCGTTTATGCTATCTACGTAAATAATCTTTTCTTAAACCAGCGCTTTGTCTTTAAATGGTATGAGGTAAAAAGCACTATCATCTTGGGTAATACCATAGAGTGGTAGGATAAGTGCCAGTATTAGCAGTTTCATATTATCAAAGTTCGCTGGTTATTAAAAATACTTGACTTAGGTCTTTTTTGATGAGACACTTTCAATCAACCGTTTAAGTAGTGTTCGATTTTATTTATTTTTTTACTGGATTGAGAAATTAGTAATTACTAACTACTAATTTCTAATTACTAATTATACTCTGTATGTCACTCCCTCAATCGCCAGATCCGTCTCCGGAAATACTGCCTGGGCTTCGTTTTTGAACTCGTCCAGTTTCTCGTACTTACTGCTGAAATGGCCGATCAGTAATTTGCCCACACCTGCCCGCAAGGCAATGGTAGCGGCCTGTACAGTGGTAGAATGAAACCGGGCCAATGCCCTTTCTGCCAGATCTTTCAGGTAAGTGGCTTCATGGTACAAAAGCGTTACGCCCTTTGTTTTATCGATCAGCGACTCATCAAAACGGGTGTCGGCGCAAAAAGCATAACTGCGTGCGGGTTTATTGGCAAGGGTAACCCATTCATTGCGGATCAGTTCGCCCTCTTTGTTTTCATAGTCATCCCCGTCTTTCAGTCTTTCATAAAAAACAGCCGGAATATCGTACTGCAATACTTTCTCCTTATCAATTTTCCGGGGTTTTCTTTTTTCGCGGATGATAAACCCCCAGCAGGGAATCCGGTGTTGGGTGGCAAAACATTCCACACTGAATTTCCGGGTATCTACCAGTAGGCCTTCGATTTCCAGCGGATGAAATACCAACGGAAAGGGCAGGGTAGTATCGGCTACTTTCAGTTGCAGATCAATAATTTCCTTTAATCCTGCAGGCGCATACAAATGCAGTTCCTGTTCCCGACCCAGCAAGCCCATACTGGTGATCAGGCCGATCAGTCCGAAATAATGGTCGCCATGCAGGTGAGAAATGAAAATATGGTGGATTTTGCTTCGTCTGATCCGGTAACGTGCAATCTGCATCTGGGTACCTTCGCCGCAATCGATCAGGAATACCTGGTCGTTCAGGGTAACTACCTGCCCCGTAGGATGCCGGTCATAGGCCGGAATGGCTGAATTATTGCCTAAAATAGTAACGCCGAACATGGATCAGATCAATTGGGTACAACATTAAGCAAATTAGCCTGTTATGCTTTGAAAATTGCACAGTTTCTGGCGGAAAGGGAAAGGCTGTTTTGGGTAACAATGAGCTTGGAAGACCCGACAGCCCCTAATTTCGCTAAAAACCCGCACTGAAATGTATGATTTCCCATTTATTGTACTACTTTTGCACCCGATAAAAAAATAGAAGAAAACCATTCCGGAGTCTTTTTAAACATTTTGAGATGCCTTATTTAACAACAGAAAAGAAAGCAAGTATTTTTGCTGAATTCGGTGGCAACGCCACTAACACAGGTTCAATCGAAGGCCAGGTTGCCTTGCTGACTGAACGTATTTCACAGATTTCCAAGCATTTACAAGCCAACAAACACGACCACTCTACCCAGCGCGGATTGATGCAGATGGTAGGTAAACGCAAACGTTTACTCGCTTACATGCAAAAGCACAACCTGCAAGGTTACCGTGCTTTGATCGAGAAATTAGGCTTAAGAAAATAATTGTCTGGTATGACAAGTGCTATTCCCAACTGGTCTTTCTAAGCGGTTGGGAATAGTCATTTCTATTCATACCTGTTTCTGCTGGCCATTTCCTTAACCGGGAGGCTGAAACTGCGGTGTGTGCCGTGTGCTCTCTCCCTACTTACAAAATCAGATTATGTTATCACAACCAATCAGTGTCAGTTTCGATTTGGGTGGAGGCCGCGAGGTATTCATCGAAACCGGAAAATTAGCCCGCCAGGCCGATGGTGCCGTTACCGTACGCCAGGGCAACTGCGTTATCCTTGCTACCGTTGTAGCCAATAAAGACCCTAAAGAAGGACAGGACTTTTTCCCTTTAAGTGTTGATTACCAGGAAAAATTCGCTTCTGCAGGTCGTATTCCCGGTTCTTTCTTCAAAAGAGAAGCCCGTTTAAATGATTATGAGATCTTAACCAGCCGTTTGATAGACCGCGCTCTGCGCCCTTTGTTTCCGGAAGATTACCTCTGCGATGTGCAGGTGCTGATCAGCCTGATCTCCAGCGATGCGGAAGTATTGCCTGATTCACTGGCCTGTTTAGCCGCTTCTGCCGCACTGGCGGTATCTGATATTCCTATCAAAGAGATCATCAGTGAAGTAAGAATTGCCCGTTTAAATGGAAAATTCATCGTTAACCCAACCCGTTCCGAACTGAAAGCCTCTGATCTGGAATTCCTGATCGCTGCTACCGAAAAGAACCTGATGATGGTGGAAGGGGAAGCCAAAGAATGTGCCGAAGCAGACCTCGTAAATGCACTGCAACTGGCCCACGATGCCATCCGCATCCAGATCAAGGCCCAGGCTGAATTACGTGCCAAAAAAGGGGTTACCACCAAAAGAGATTATAAAAAACCTGCACAGGACGAAGCCGTTCGCGAAAAAGTGATCGCTTTTGCCAAAGACAGGGTATACGAAATTTCCAGAAAAGGTTCTTCCAAAAACGAGCGCTCTGAAGCTTACAGCCTGCTGAAAGACGAAGTGATTGCCAGTCTGGGCGAAGAAGCTACCGATCTCGAAAAGAAATTAGCCAAGAAGTACTACGAAGACCTGAAATGGGAAGTGGTAAGAAATATGATGATCGATGACCGGATCCGTCTCGACGGCCGTCAGCTCGATCAGGTTCGTCCTTTGGCGATGGAAGTAGAACCCCTGCCCACTCCGCACGGATCTGCTTTGTTCACAAGAGGTGAAACTCAATCACTTACAACGGTTACTTTCGGAACTAAATTAGATGAACTGCTGGTAGAATCTGCCGCAAAATCGGAATATACCAAGTTCTTACTGCACTATAACTTCCCTCCATTCTCTACCGGTGAGGTAAAGATGATGCGTGGTGTGGGTCGTAGAGAAGTAGGTCATGGTAACCTGGCCATGCGCAGTCTGAAGCAGATGATGCCGGATACCAGCACTTATGCGTACACCGTACGTGTGGTAAGTGATATTCTGGAAAGTAACGGTTCTTCTTCTATGGCTACCGTTTGTGCCGGTTCACTGGCGCTGATGGATGCAGGTGTGCCCATCCCTAAACATGTAAGTGGTGTTGCTATGGGACTGGTTACCCGTGAAGATGGTAAATACGCGATCCTGACCGATATCCTGGGTGATGAAGATCATCTGGGTGATATGGACTTCAAGGTTACCGGTACCCGCGATGGTATCTGTGGTGTGCAGATGGACATCAAAGTAGATGGCCTGAGCATGGAAGTAATGATGGAAGCACTGGAACAGGCCCGTAAAGGCCGTTTACATATCCTGGATGCCATGTACGAATGTATGCCGGCTGCCCGCTCTGAAGTGAAGCCACATGCACCACGTATGATCAAACTGATCATCGATAAGGAATTTATCGGTGCGGTGATCGGACCAGGTGGTAAAGTGATTCAGGAGATCCAGCGCGAAACGGGTGCTACGGTGAATATTGAAGAAGTAGGCAATACCGGAGAGGTAAGTATCTTCTCTGCTTCCAAAGAAAGCCTGGACAAGGCAGTAACCTGGATCAAGGGTATTACCGCTACGCCTGAAGTAGGAGATGTGTACGAAGGACCCGTAAAAGGCATCAAAGAATTCGGCGCTTTTGTTGAGTTCATGCCTGGCAAACAGGGCTTACTGCATATCAGCGAAATCAGCTGGAAGCGCCTCGAAACCATGGATGGCCTGTTCAAAGAAGGCGATATGGTAAAAGTGAAACTGGTAGGAGTGGATCCTAAGACCGGTAAATTCAAATTAAGCCGCAAGGCATTGATGCCAAAGCCTGAATTCAAACCGAAGGAAGGTGGCGAAAATGCTGAAGGATAAAATACACTGAATGGCCCCGTTTACGGGGCCATTCGCTTTTAAATACCCAAGAGGAAGCGTATGAGTAATTATTGTGAGATCAGTATTCCTTCAGAACCTGCTGTACAGGAATTGCTGGTAGCCGAGCTGGCCGAACTGGGCTTTGATGGTTTTGAGGAATCGACCGATCGCCTGAAAGCCTATATCCCGGAAGTGGAATTACAGGAAAATGAATTAAATAATTTATTGAATAGGTATTCTTTAAACTATTCTAAATCAATAATTAATAAACAAAATTGGAACCAGTTATGGGAATCTAATTTTGAACCCGTTCAGGTCGATGATTTTGTGGGCATCCGGGCCGATTTTCACCCGCCCTTTTCCGGGGTGAGGCATGAGATCGTGATCACACCTAAAATGAGCTTTGGTACGGGACATCATGCCACTACCTGGCAGGTGATGAAACTGATGCAGGAGCTGGACTTTACCCGCAAAACTGTATTTGATTTCGGAACCGGTACAGGTATCCTCGCCATACTGGCCGAAAAACTGGGAGCAAGCGCAGTGCTGGCCGTGGATAATGATGACTGGTGTATTGAAAATACCTCTGAAAATATTTTAGTTAACAATTGTAAGTGTATTGATATTCAAAAAGTTGATATATTAAATTTAAATCAACAGTTTGACATTATCCTGGCCAATATTAACCGCAATATCATTCTGGATAATATCACCGAACTGGTAAAAGCTACGGTAATCGGGGGGCAGGTGTTGCTGAGCGGTCTACTGGTTTCGGATGAGGCGGATATCCGGGAAGCCTGTGAAGCACTCGGACTGGTACATCGCAAAACAGTGGAAAGGAATGGCTGGATCGCCCTGTGGTTTTCTAGATAAGATTGTGATTTTCGATGTTAAAAAATCATTATCTTCATTTTTGTTATCTTTGTACCCCCAAACTTCAACCACCCAATGAACGAATTGTTGCTCATTGTATTAGCTTATTGTATCGGATCTGTGCCAACGGCTGTGTGGATCAGCAAATCCCGCTTCGGTATTGATATCCGTGATTATGGCAGCGGTAATGCCGGTGCTACCAATACCTTCCGCGTACTGGGTTCCAAATGGGGAACCATTGTGATGATGGTAGATATCCTCAAAGGGGTGATCGCCACTTCCCTGTATATCCTGTTACCCGTTTACCTGACCGACGAACTGCACCGTACCAACCTGATGATCGGGTTAGGTCTGGCTGCCGTATTGGGTCATATCTTCCCTCTCTGGGCCGGATTTAAAGGGGGTAAGGGAGTTGCCACCCTGCTCGGAATGGCAGTAGCTATCCAGCCCGTGGTGGCAGTATGTTGTATCGGTGTATTCCTCCTTGTATTATATCTGACCCGTTTTGTATCCTTAAGTTCTATTCTGGCCGGTGTGGCATTTATGGTGTTCATCCTATTTATCTTCAACGAAAAGGAAACCCTTTACCGCATTTTTGCCGTGCTGGTGGCGTTGATGGTGGTATTGACCCATCAAAAAAACATCAGCCGTATCTTGAAAGGGACTGAAAGTAAGATCCCTATCCTGAAACACCGCGACAAACGCAGGCAAAGACGACAGGACTGATTACAGTTGTGTTCATAAGTTATTCTCCTTCCATTTTACAGAACCATTCCTGTTAACCGGGTAGTGTGTATATTGTAATCATGTAAACACTAGCTGTTTTGCTGTAACTCTAAAAAGGGAGATACGCGTATTTTTGGATATTAAACGAAGAAAAGACCATTGATATGAAACGAATGATCGTGCTTTTTGCAGGAATGATTTTTTTTAATGTATCCTGTGTTACCAACGCTATTACGGGAAGAAGTCAGCTAAGCCTGGTTTCGGATGCGGAACTGCAGACCATGGCAGTTACCCAATACAAGGAGTTTCTGACAACCAATAAAATGGTACCTGCCGGAAACAGGGACGCAGACATGGTAAAAAGAGTAGGTAACCGTGTGGCGGTAGCTTTGAAAGATTATTATACGCAAAAAGGACTGCCCAATGCCCTGGATGGGTATGGCTGGGAGTTTAACCTCGTAGAAAGCAAGGAAGTAAATGCCTGGTGTATGCCGGGTGGTAAAGTGGTTTGTTATACAGGCCTCTTACCCGTAACCCAGAATGAAACCGCGCTGGCCATTGTAATGGGACATGAAATTGCCCATGCGATACTCGGACACGGTAAAGAAAGGATGAGTCAGCAGATGGCTGCCCAGGGCCTGGGGGCATTAGGTGGCGCAGCGATGGGCACTAACACCAAAGCAGTTAATATATTTGGTCAGGTATACGGAATCGGGGCCCAATATGGTGCTTTGTTGCCCAACTCCCGTAAACAGGAGCTGGAAGCCGATCATTATGGATTGATCTTTGCCGCGGCGGCAGGATATGATCCCCGGCAGGCAGTAGAATTCTGGACCCGGATGGCTTCCATCAGTAATGGTCAGAAACCACCGGTTTTTTTAAGCAGTCACCCGAGCGATGAAGAGCGGATCAGGAAAGTGAGTGAAGTGATGCCGGAAGCATTACAATACTATCGTCCCAAATAAACCGGTTCTACCCTTAACAGGAGATAGTCCGGCTGTTGTTGGTTCAACCTATGAAAAACAAACGTTTCATACCCTGCATCCTGCTTGGCTGTTGTTTGGCCGGATTTGTTGTACCGGTGGCGGCACAGGGTGGGGCGTCTGTGATTCTCTCTACCGCAACAGACATCTACAATGAATTCAAAAATGCTCATCCCGTGGTGGATAGCACCCGGCATAGGGAGGCAGAAACCGTACAAAGGGTGAGTGGCCGCCTGATCAAAGCTGTTACGGATTATCATACCCAGAAAAAAGCCAGCAAAGAACTAGCGTCATTTCAATGGGAAGTGCAGCTGTTCGAAATGAAAAAAGCAGATGCCTGGTGTTTGCCGGGAGGTAAAATGGCCGTGTACGATGCCCTGATCCGGGTAACCCAGAGCGATGGTTCACTGGCGGCGGTATTGGCCCATGAAATGGCGCATGTGTTTCTGAAACATGGGGATGCCCGTATGAAACATATTCTCAAAGAGTTTCTGGGTGGAAAAGAACTGGCAGCCGCATTATCGGCCAAACCGGCTGAAACCAAAGATTTTTATAGAATGGCATATGGCAATGGCGACTATGTAGGGGTGATCCGGGGCTTTAGTGCGGCGGATGAGCGCGAAGCAGACAAACTGGGAGCCATTTTCTGTGGACTGGCTGGCTATAAACCGGAAGAAGCACTGGTTTTCTGGGAGCGTATGATGCATCTGCGGGGTACGGGCCGCCAACCGGAACTGTTAAGCACACATCCTGTGGATGAAGAAAGGTTAACCCAGTTACGCGGGCTGATGGACGAGATAACGCAGAAATACTATGTATCCAGTAAGAATTATTGATATATGATAGCAGAAATGGCTGTTTTAGACGGATTTTAACGCCGGCAACACAAATAGAGGAGGATTTGTTCGGTAGTTCTGGTAACAATTTTTTAACTTTGCACTCCTTATTACATCACCTAAATCCTCTTTTAGGCATGTCAAACCAGACCTTGTTCGAAAAGTTACAGTTAAAGGATGAAAAGAACCTCCTGATTCAGGGGCTCCCATCTGCGATAGAAAAGCAGTTTGCCAAGCTAACGTACGCTAAAAACGTAACGCCGCTGTTGAAGAGCAAAAAATTGGACTTTGCATTGGTTTTTGCGTTGAGTCAGAACCAGTTAAACAATGTACTGAAAGAAGTATTCCCCGCTCTGCACGATGATACCAAACTGTGGGTGGCTTATCCCAAAACTGCGAGTAAGATCGTCAGCGACCTGAACCGCGACTGCAGCTGGGAATTTCTGACCAGCCGCGAATATGAGTGTGTGCGCCAGGTTACCCTTGACCATGTTTGGAGTGCCATGCGTTTCAAAAAATCGGATAAAATCCCTAACCGCAGCCGTGCTTTTTCAGAAATCAAAAGCAGTGAACTGAACGGGATCGATTTTGAAAAAAGACTGGTAGTACCTCCGGTAGAACTGGGTAAACTGTTTACCAAACACAAAGAAGCACAGGAATTCTTCAGTTCTTTATCCTTCACTAACCAGAAGGAATATGTGAGCTGGATCGAAGGGGCCAAAAAAGACGAGACCCGCAAACGCCGTCTGGAAACCGCTTTGGAAAAACTATTGGCAGGAAAAAAGAACCCCTCTGAGAAATAATGAGTTTTATCAATATTGAGATCAAAGCGAAATGCTTTCACCCTGAAAAAGTGGAAGCTTTTTTATTGTCGAAGGGTGCCCGGTTTGTAGGACTGGATCACCAGAAAGACACGTATTTCCAGGTTCCTTCCGGCCGATTGAAACTGCGCCAGGGTAATATTGAGAACAGCCTCATTTTTTATAACCGGCCCGATCAGGAAGGTCCCAAACAATCTGATTTCTCCCTCAGTAAAATCAGTGATGGTATGGCTACCGAAGCGGTGCTGGAGAAAGCATTGGGGGTGAAAGTGGTAGTAGATAAGTACCGGAAGATCTTTTATATCGATAACGTGAAGTTTCACCTGGATGAAGTGCCCGGTCTGGGCTCTTTTGTAGAGATAGAAGCGGGTAATCTGGCAGATCCTTCCAAAACCATTGACCAGCTGAAAGCACAGTGTGATCAGTATATGCAGGCTTTTGCGATACAGGAGTCAGACCTGATTCATCATAGCTACAGCGATATGATACTGGCCGCCCAAAAAGCAGAATAGTGGTTTATTCCTGTCTGTCAGAAAAATGATTTCTATGAAAGAAGCCGGTAGTGAGGGCTTTATTTAATGATCACGGTACCCAGCTGTTTGGTCAGTTCCTTCTCCATGTCTTTGAGATGTTTGTGAATCTCGTGCTGTAATTTAAATTCTTCGTAAGTCGCTTTTTCAATATCACGCTGGTTCTCTTCGATCATTTTCTTCACCTTGCGCAGTTTGTAATAGTTCACACTCATTTGTACATCCTGCTTACTGGTATCGCGGTTTACGATATTCATACTCTCCATCACTTCGTCCCATTTCTGGCTCAGCTCATAAGGGTTTACGCTGATGCTGACGACTAGGTTTCGAAGGGCTTCATTCTCGTGATAAAGCATGGTTTTGGTAGTGGGTTCCAATCCGCGTACATACCAAATTTTGTATTCTTCGTACAATTTTTCCAGATCCGGATTATCGAAATGAAATTCTTCCAGTTCTTCAAAAATGAAGTCTGCCATGCTGCGGGTTTCGTCCCATACCCGTAAACCATATTCTAATAAAACACGCAGTATATTTCGTTCATAGGCTTCATCCTGGTTAAAAAGCAGGGCGCTGTCGTCCAGTACATCTTCCGGCTGGCCGGCTGCTTCCTGCATCAGAAAATTGGCTTCTTCCTGTGAGAGTTTTTTTTCCTCTTTGGTAATCTTGTCGCGCTTGTATTTGTTAACGAGATTGGTCAGCCCCGTTTCATCAATCCGCAACAGCGATGCGCACTGCCGGATATAATCCTGTTGTTTCGTAAAATCTTCCGCTTTGTTGATGCGGCTCAGTGTTTCAGCTATCTGGTTCACTACCGAACTCTTGCGGCTTACATCATTCCCCGCTTCCTGTAACATCACTTCCAGCTGAAAAATGATAAAATCTTTTTTGGAAGCCGCTACAAATTCATTGAAGGCTTTTGCACCTACTTTGTTTACATAACTGTCGGGGTCCTCATTGTCGGGGATGAGTACCAGCTTTACATTCAAACCTTCGTCCAGCGCCATGTCCAGCCCGCGCAGCGCCGCTTTTACCCCTGCACTGTCTCCATCATAAATAATGGTAAGGTTGTTGGTGTATTTGCGGATCAGCCTCAGTTGGTCTGTTGTTAATGAAGTACCGCCACTGGCCACCACATTTTCGATACCCGCCTGGTGCAGGCTTACCACATCGGTATAGCCTTCTACCAGCAAACATTCATCGGCTTTATCAACCGCCATCCTTGCCTGGTACATACCATAGAGGATCTTGCTTTTGCTGTAGATCTCATTTTCGGGGGTATTGATGTATTTGGGACCACGATCGCTTTTGCCGATCACACGGGCACCAAAACCGATGATCTTTCCCGTGATGCCGTGAATAGGGAAAATGATTCGCCCGCGGTAATTATCTACCAGTTCCTCGCCGTTGCGTAAGGATACCAGTCCGGTTTTGGGAAGCAGTTCCCGGTTAAACTGGTTCGAGAGTAAGGCTTTGGTTAAACCATCTCGTGAGTCGGGATTATACCCGATCTGGAATTTTTCGATGATCTCGTTCCGGAACCCCCGTTCCTGCAGGTAGGATAGGGCGATGGCTTTCCCCTCTTCACTTGTCAGCAGCGCATCGGTAAAAAACTGTTTTGCAAAATTATTGATGATGTAGAGACTGTCGGCGGTAAGGATCAGCTGTTTCTGCTCGGGACTGGTCTCGGTTTCTTCCACCTCAATATGGTATCTGGCAGCCAGCCAGCGTAAGGCTTCTACATAACTGTATTTCTCATGCTCCATCAGAAAAGTGATGGTATTACCGCTTTTACCGCAACCAAAACATTTGTAGATCTCTTTGGCGGGAGATACGGTAAAGGAAGGTCCCTTCTCATTATGAAAAGGGCAGAGACCGATATAATTGGTGCCCCGTTTCTTCAGCTTCACAAATTCACCTACCACATCAATGATGTCGATACGACTGGTAATCTGCTGGATGGTATTGGGACTGATCATAGCTGCGGGCTGCTAAGGTAGGATAATGACGCTAATGGAAGGAGGAGGGAAGGGGGAAATAGTTGCAGGTTACTGGTGACAGGTTACTGGTGACCAATTTTCTGCGTATTATTTCAATACTCTCCTTATTTTTAACCATGCTTAAGAAGGAACGACAGGCCTATATCATACAGCAGATCAATGTCCATAACAAAGTACTCTCTTCAGACCTGAGTGAGCAGCTGGATGTGTCGGAAGATACGGTTCGGCGCGATCTGCAGGAGCTGGCAGAAGATGGTAAACTCATTAAAGTGCATGGGGGCGCGCTGTCAAAATCCTTCCATTTTACCCTGGAAAGTCCTGCCATTTATTCTCTCCCCGAAAAGAAAAGTATTGCCTATAAAGCTATCCAGTTGATTCAGGATGGCATGATGGTTTTATTATCCGGCGGAACCACCATTCGTGAGCTGGTAAAATCCCTGCCACCAGATCTGAACGCCACTTTTATCACGGTTAGTGTACCTATTGCCCTGGAACTACTCGAACATCCCACCTGCGAAGTCATTTTTGTGGGGAATAAGCTGTTGAAGAATGCCCAGATGTCGGTAGGAGCCGAAGTGGTGCAGAGGTTGAGCCAGATCAAAGCGGATCTCTGTTTTCTGGGAACCAACAGTATTGATGCCGGCTTTGGAATTACTGATCTGGAATGGGAGATCATCGAAGTAAAAAGAGCCATGATTAACTGCGCCAATAAAACCATTTCGCTGGCCATCTCCGAAAAACTCAATACGATCCAGCGTTTACAGGTTTGTACGCCGGAAGAGATCGATATGCTGATCACCGAATTGGATCCGGAAGACCCTTTGCTGATCCCATACCGGGAGAAAGGGATCACCGTTTTGTAATCATCCTCTTTCACAGAAATTGCCGGTTTTTGCGTTTTTGCAGATCCGTTCCTAATCCTCTTACCGTTCATCCATGTGGAAAAAAATGGTGACTAAATAAATTCGTTTATATGATAGACAAATTTTAACATTGCTATAGAATTCCGGCAGGCGTGTTTCAACATCGAATTTTTGCAGCTTTTTGCGTAAAAAAAAATGTTAAATGATGCAATGTTTTGCAGGGTTCTACTGTCTTATGGGATTGAACGTAATGTTCGATCTCCGGAACAAGTACTCACGAATAAGAAACCAAAAAACTAGTTATGAGAAAAGTCGCTTCTTTGATGAAAGTGGTCGTTCTACTGCTTTTCATTTTCTCGTTGCCTGCTTTCGGGCAAAGTCAGACCGTATCCGGTACCATACAGGATGCAGACAAGAGAGCACCTTTGGCAGGTGTAACCGTTCGGGTGGTGGGAACGACCAATGTTACCCAGACCAACGAAAAAGGTGTATTTACCATCAAAGCTTCCAATGGACAAACCCTGCTGATCAGTTCTGTTGGTTTTGAAACCCGACGTGTAGCGGTAACCGGTTCAAAAATGGATCTGGTGCTGAGAGCAGAGGTTGCGGAACTGGAAGAAGTGGTAGTAGCCATGGACATCAAACGTAAGCCAAGAGAACTGGGTTACTCCACCCAAACCGTAAAAGGAAAAGAGATCGCTGAAACTCAGCGTGAGAACTTCCTGAACAGTTTGCAGGGTAGGGTATCCGGTTTAACCATTACACCTACTACTGGTGCTGCCGGTGCCTCTTCTCAGATCGTACTGCGTGGATTTAACTCACTCTCATTAAGTAACTCACCTTTGTTTGTGGTAGATGGTATCATTATGGATAACTCTACGGTAGATGAAACTTCTAACGGAGGTTCATCACTGGGTCTGGCTTCTGACAGGCCTAACCGTAACAATGACTATACCAACCGTATCGCAGATATCAACCCTAACGATATCGAATCGGTAACGGTGCTGAAAGGACCTGAAGCCACTGCCTTGTATGGTAGTCAGGCCAGTTCCGGTGCCATTGTAATTACTACCAAAAAAGCGAGAATTGAAGCAGGCCGTAAGATTAATGTGAGTTATGATAATAGTTTCCGTTTACAGAGAGTAAACCGCTTCCTGGAAACCAACGATAATTATAGTCCGGGTACCAATGGGGTTTCCCAGAATATCTTCAACAGCGGTTCCGGTACCTATTTCGGACCTGCTTATCCTGCGGATACCAAAAAGTATGACAACCTGCATAGATTCTTCAGAACAGGTTTTACACAGACCCACAATCTGGGACTGGATTTTGGTTCACAGAAATCATCTTACCGTGTTTCAGTTTCTTATCTTGATCAGGCCGGTGTGATCCCTACCAATGATTTTAAAAGATTCACACTGCGTGTATCCAACTCTACCAAATTCGGTAAGTTGATGGATATTACGCCTTCTATTACCTATACCAATTCCGCAAATGAAAAACCCTTGCGTGGAGCCGGTGGGTATCTGTTGAACCTCTATGTATGGCCTTCTGATAACGATATGCTGGATTATCAGGATGCAGCCGGTAACAAACAGACCATTTATGCCGCAAGCCCTAACTCAGAAACGGATAATCCGCTGTTCAGTGTTTACAGAAACCATAGCCAGGATAAGACCAACCAGTACAACCTGAACCTGGGAATCAATATGTACCCCACCAATTGGTTAACCCTTGCCGGACGTTTTGGTTACAACACATATAATACAACCGGTTATACAAGATACCACCCACAGTCCAGCCAGTACAGTCTGGCTACCGGTGGTGCACTCGACAACTACTGGGTAAAATATTATGGATATAACCATACCATTACTGCTACAGCCCGCAAAACAGTGGGAGACTTTTCTTTACGTGGTATGGCCGGTACCATGTGGCAGGATTATGAAAGACAGATGTTCGCCATATTCGGTACTGGTCTGACAGATCCTTATGGAAATGACAGTAGCAATACGAGAACCAATACCCGTGTTCGTTTACTTCGTAATAATGCGGGTGGGTATAATCTGTCTATTTCCAGACAGATGGCTTATTTCGGTGAAGCGGCTATCAGTTATAAGAATGTGATTTTCTTCAACTATACACACCGTTTTGAAGCGGCTTCTATTTTTACCGCAGCCAACCGTAACTATAACTATCCCGGTGGTAGTTTGAGTGTGATTGTTACCGATATCTTCCCGGGGTTAAAGAAAAGCGGTTTGCTGAACTATGCCAAATTAAGAACTTCATTGGCCAGCACGGCGCGTTTGTCTGATCCTTACCGCAACCAGTCTGTATTTGTGAACAATTTTGCCAGTTCACCCATCACTGCTTACTCTTATGGATTTGATAACAACAACCCGGATCTGAAACCGGAGCGTCAGAATACCTATGAAATAGGAGCCGAACTGAAGATGTTCGATAACAAATTATCTATTGACGCGGCCTACTATAATACATTGGCATTCGATCAGATCAGCCAGGGATTCCGTGCCAGTTATGGTACTGGTTTTATCCTGAATACACAGAATGCGGCTACTACGCGTAACCAGGGTGTTGAGTTAAGTCTTGATTTCACGCCTATCCGTAAAAAAGACCTGAACTGGAATATCCGTTTCAACTTTGCCCATATGTGGAGCAAAGTGATGAAACTGCCTGAGTCTATCGCTTACGAATACTATATCGCAGATACCTGGTTATATGGTAATGCAAGAGGTGGTTTGATCCGCGAAGCATCTACGGGAACCATCACATCTTTTGGTTATGCGAGGAACGACAGAGGGGATATCCTGATCAACCCGACTACCGGCTTACCGGTGATTGATGGTACTTTCAAAGTACGTGGCGACAGAACGCCTGACTTTACACTGGGTACCAGCAACAATATCCGTTACAAGAACTGGAACCTGAGTTTCCTGTGGGACCTGAAAGTAGGTGGCGATATCTTTAATGCTACAGAAATGTACCTGACCTATCAGGGTAAGAGTGCCAGACACACTGCAGACAGAACTACACCAAGAGTGATCCAGGGTGTGTTGAATGACGGCTACCAGAATTCAGCTAACCCAACCAAAAACACCATTTCCATCATCCCTTATTACAACCAGACCTATTACACTACCATGCCGGAAGAAGAGTTTATTGAGCGTGATGTGAACTGGCTGCGTTTAAGAGATGTTACCCTGAGTTATCAGTTACCTGCAACTGCGATCCGCAAGATCAGAGGACTGAAATCATTGAGTGTATTCTTTACCGGAAATGACCTGTTGCTGTTCACCAACTATACAGGTGCAGATCCTGCATCCAACGGTAATACGGCAGCATCAAAAGGTATTGGTGGTTTTGGTTTCGATTATGGAAACCTGCCAACACCCATTGGTATGAACTTTGGATTGAGGGCTAATTTCTAAACTGTTATTTCAGATCAACACAATAAATACGTTTGTATGAAAAATAAATTAATAAAATCTATTCTTACCCTTACGGCTGTCGGCGCTTTCGCGTTAACCTCCTGTAAGAAAAAATTAGATGATGCCTATGCCAACCCGAATGCAACCACACGTGTTCCGGTTGAGTCTATCCTGCCAGGGCTTATCGGTAACTTCGTAGGTAGTTCTGCTGCCGCCGGAAGTGCCTATGGTTTGGCGAATGATGGATTGCTGGTAGGCCGTTACATACAGTTCTGGGCTACCAATACCACGCTGAATGCTTTTGATCAGATGTCTGGTGCTACCGGTGCCAGCGACAATATGGGTTCTATCTGGGCCATGCATTATTTCGGTCAGGGACAGAACCTGAACAGAATGGTTGAATGGGCTGCTGAAGAACAGAAATGGGATTATGTAGGTGTGGGTACTGCTATCCGTGCCTGGTCATGGCTGATGCTGACCAACCATTATGGGGAAGTGATCCTGAAGCAGGCTTTCAATACACAACTGCAGCAGTTCCTGTACGATAACCAGGATGAAGTTTATGATTCGGTAAGGGCCCAGTGTTTCCGTTCATTGAATTACCTGAACATGACGGGTGGTGGGGTAAGTCCAGCTAACCTGGCCATCGGTGATCAGTATTTTAACGGTGGTGATGTAAACAAATGGAAGAAGTTTGTATACGGTGTATTGGCCCGTTCTTATGGTTACCTCTCGAACAAAACCAATTACAATGCCGATTCCGTGGTAAAGTATGCCAACCTGGCCATGACCACCAATGCGGATAATGCAACAGCTAAATTCGCCAATACAGGGATTACCGGTACCTCAAATTACTATGGTATTTTAAGAGGTAACGTAGGTACTATCCGCCAGACGGCCTTTATTGCAAACCTGATGAGTGGTGCGAATCCAGATGCGTTCAGCGGGGTAAATGATCCCAGGAACTGGTACATCCTCAGGGAAAATGCGAATGGAACTTTTAAAGGGATTAATCCTAATAAGGGTACATCCGGTTTAGCTGCCAATGATCAGCCAACCAATTTCTGGGGTGGTACTTTTGCTACTACTGCTGGTCCTGCCAATGAAAACAACTGTCGTTATATCTTCCGAAATGCAGCTGAATTTCCCATCATGACCGCAGCTGAAATGCAGTTCCTGAAAGCGGAAGCTTTGTTACGGAAAGGAGACAGGGCCGGAGCTTTAGCAGCTTATACCAACGCAATCAGTCTGAATTTTGACATGCTGACAACTACCTATGCCACCAACGTGCCTGCTGCAAGAGTGATCACACCAGCTATGAAAGCGGCTTATCTGGCTGATCCCAGAGTAGTGCCAGCAGCTGCCGGACTTACCCTCACACATATCATGCTGCAGAAATACATCGCATTATATGGTTTTGGTATCCACGAAACATGGGCCGATATGCGCAGATACCATTATAACAAAGACCTGGATCCTGCTACCGGTAAACCTGTGTATGCAGGGTTTACGCCACCATCCGGAGTGGATTTGTTCCCGGATAACAATGGCAACCTGGTGTATCGTGCAAGACCAAGGTATAACTCAGAGTACCTGTATAATATCCCTGAATTAACCAGAATTGGTGCTTTCCCGGGTTTACAGTATCACACGAAAGAACCATGGTTCACTCAAAAATAATTGTTAAGCTAAAAGACAAAATGATGAAAAAGATCACTTTCTATACATGCTTTTTTGCTGCGGGGATATTGTTGTTCACGGCCTGTAAAAAAGAGACTAAGATGAACGCGACATATGAATCGGCTACAGATCAGACCGCATACTTACGTGTGATCCATGCTTCGCCCAATTTCAGGCAGATATTTAATGCGCCGGATTCATTCAATGTGTATGTGAACAATGTTAAAATGAATGCGCCGTTCCTTACGTATGGTTCCATTTTTCCGGCAGCTACCACTGGTAATGGCTATGTAGCCGTTGCCCCCGGTCAGCAGCAGGTAAAAATATCTGTTAATGGATTTGCCTCTGCCAGTCCGGATTCTACCCAGATTCTGAGCCTTTCCAAAACATTTGGAGCAGGAGAGTACTACACGCTGTTCATTTCGGATTCGCTTAAGTCTAACCCGAATGCCTCATTTGTTCCTGATCTTTTCACTAAGCCATTGAATGGTAATGCGGGCATCCGTTTCATGCATGCGGTATTGAATGATACGGCCGGTAAATCGGTTGATGTCTATTCCTATGCGAGAAATGCCACGGTATTCACCAATCTGTTACCAGGTCAGGTGTCACCAATTGTTTCCTTAGGTGTTAACGTAGGTGTTGCGGATACATTTTATGTTACCCGTTCCGCCCCAGCCGGAACCCTGCTGGCCAACCGTATCGTACTGGCAAAACTGGCTTTGGCTGCTGCCAATCAGCGTAATTACAGTCTGTATTTCAGGGGGGATGCTAACCTGACTACAGGTACCAAAGCGAGAACCTTATCGTTTTATTTGCACCAGTAATCTGTATAAATAAATTATAAAAGGCTGCCGGTTTCGGCAGCCTTTTTTGTGTTATCTATTGAAGCAATTTATCTGAAAGGAACCATTATTTTTTGCCTGATAAAAGTATCAATAAACAAGCCATTGCTGTAATGGCCATCGCAAAAAGAACCTTGTACCGGTTCCAGTAATATTGCTGTTTTACCTCTCTGATAAACTGCCGTAAGCTGCTTCTGCCCGTTACGTCATTCTCTGTTAACTGTTCCAGACTACGGATAATTTCTGACAGCATGCTGAATGGCAGTAGCTGTGCGGCCGACATTACCTGCACTGCTATTTTCCTGTTCATGAGTTCATCGTTTGCCGCTGCCAACAGGAGCAGATGCTGATCTGATAAAATATCTCTTATCTTAAAAGAAAGCAGATCCCGGTCTATCCGGTAGGGGTCTGCAGCTGCGGTCTCTCTTGCCAGTTGTATGCTTAGCTGAAGAACCTCTTCGGGTGAAAAAGCGGGTTGCCGGCCAGACTTGTCGGGCATTCCCCTGTAAAGAGAATAATTATATGCTGCCCTTTTTCTGGTATCTGCGAGTACACGGTAGGCTTCCTGTATTTCAGCGAATTTAGCGGCTGCCAGCCGGTCACCGGAGCTGTTTTTATCAGGATGGTATTGCAGGGCCAGTTTCCGGAATGCTTTTTTGATCTCTGCTGCTGTAGCAGAGGGGGTAATATGAAGGGCTTGATAATGGTTTTTGGGGGGCATCAGGAGGGATTCTGGAATTATGCATTATTATCAAATTCCATATCATCGCCATCCAACAACTCACGTTCAATCTCTTCCATCTGTACAATATCCCATGCCTCACTTTCGGTAGGGGTGATATTCAATAACTCGAGCAGGTCCATTTTTTCCAAAGCAGTTTCTACGGCGGGTTGCAGGCAGCATATCACAAAAGAAGCATGGTTGTCATAGAACTTTTGTTGAAGATCCGACAGGATACCAGCCGCCGCTTCCTGCACAATCGCCACTTCGCTGAGATTTAACACTACATTTTTCACCTCCTGCTGCAGCTGGGCGGTACAGGTTTCGGCCAGTTTTGCTGCTATATTGTCAGAGAGTTCCGGCCGAATCGGCGTTACAACGACAAATTTCTCCTTGGTATCAATTTTGACTTCCATATTGGGTGAATAAGCTGGTTTGGGGCTACGAGCCTTGCGCTATGAGCTGCGAGCATTTGATTTTCCTATCTGGCTCGAAGCTCAGGGCTCATCGCTCACAGCTTTCTAAATTAGATTAACAGTTGTGCATAAATGCCACACAACTTCACTCAAAAATATTCGTTATAATTGTATAAATCCAAATTACGCCATGGATAATAATTTTTCAGCACAGGTTAAAGAGATCATCTCCTTTAGCAGGGAAGAGGCGCTTAGGTTGGGTAATGATTTTATAGGTACAGAACATTTGTTGCTGGGCTTGATTCGCGATGGAGATAATACGGCGATCAAGGTGCTGAAACAGCTCAATGTTGACCTATATGAGTTACGCAAAGAAGTAGAACTTGCCGTTAAGGATAAGACAGGTAAAAATATTGCCAATATCAACAGTCTGCCACTTACCAAACAGGCAGAAAAAGTGATTCGTGTTACCGTTCTGGAAGCGAAGGCACTGAAAAGCCCGTTGGTAGAAACAGAGCATCTGATGTTGAGTATTCTCAAGAACAAAGAGAATATTGCCACACAGATCCTGAACCAGTTTGATGTGGACTACGACCTGTTCCGCAACGAACTGGGTATGGTAGGCACTACCAATCCGCCACCACCGCCCCGCGGAGAGTTTTCTGACGAGGAGAACGATGAATTTGATGAAGAAAAACGCGGAGCCGGTTACCAGCAGCAACGTACGGGTAAACAGGCTGGGGCCACGAAAAGTAAAACACCGGTGCTGGATAATTTCGGCCGGGATATTACCAAACTGGCAGAATCCGGTACACTGGATCCCATTGTGGGCCGCGAAGCAGAGATTGAGCGCGTGAGTCAGATCCTTAGCCGCCGTAAAAAGAACAACCCCATCCTGATCGGCGAACCCGGTGTGGGTAAGACCGCCATTGTGGAAGGACTGGCCCTGCGGATCGTGCAAAGAAAAGTAAGCCGTGTTTTATTTGATAAAAGAGTGATCTCGCTGGATCTGGCTGCCCTGGTAGCCGGTACCAAATACCGCGGTCAGTTCGAAGAAAGGATGAAAGCCATCATGAACGAACTGGAAAAAAACCGTGACGTGATCCTCTTCATCGATGAGATCCATACCATTGTAGGTGCCGGTGGTGCCAGTGGTTCACTGGATGCATCCAATATCTTCAAACCTGCTCTGGCCAGAGGAGAACTGCAATGCATTGGTGCTTCTACCCTGGATGAGTATCGTATGTACATTGAAAAAGATGGTGCCCTTGACCGTCGTTTCCAGAAAGTACTGATCGAGCCGCCAAGTGTGGAAGAAACGATCCTGATCCTGAACAATATCAAATCCAAGTACGAAGATTTCCATAATGTAACTTATGGCGATGATGCGATCGATGCCTGTGTAAAACTGAGCGATCGCTATATGACAGACAGGTTATTGCCCGATAAAGCCATTGATGTACTGGATGAAGTAGGGGCCCGTGTGCACCTGAAAAACATCAACGTGCCGCAGGATATCGTAGAACTGGAAAAGAAAATCGAAGACGTTAAGAACGAAAAGAATAAAGTAGTCAAGAGCCAGCGTTTTGAAGAAGCGGCATCACTGCGTGATACCGAAAAACGCCTGGGCGAAGAGTTGGAAAAAGCGAAGGCCCAGTGGGAAGAGGAAAGTAAACACAAACGTTACCCCATCACCGAAGAGAATATTGCGGAAGTGGTTAGCATGATGACCGGTATCCCCGTGAAACGGATGGTACAGGCCGAAACAGAGAAACTGCGCCGCATGAACGAAGACATGAAGGGCATGGTAGTGGGGCAGGATGAAGCGATCCAGAAAGTGGTAAAAGCGATTCAGCGTAACCGCGTAGGACTGAAAGATCCGAAGAAACCCATCGGTACCTTTATTTTCTTAGGTCCGACCGGTGTGGGTAAAACCGAGCTGGCAAGGGCCTTGGCGAGATATATGTTTGATTCGGAAGATTCACTGATCCGGATCGACATGAGTGAGTACATGGAGAAATTCACAGTAAGCCGTTTGATCGGTGCACCTCCCGGTTATGTAGGTTATGAAGAAGGGGGACAGCTGACAGAAAAAGTACGTCGCAAACCTTACTGTGTCATTCTGCTGGATGAGATCGAAAAAGCACACCCGGATATTTACAACATTCTGCTGCAGGTGCTGGACGATGGTCAGCTGACAGATGGATTGGGTAGAAAAGTGGATTTCAAGAATACCATGATCATCATGACATCCAATATCGGCGTTCGCCAGTTGAAGGAGTTTGGTGATGGTGTTGGATTTGCCACAGCTACACGGATGCAGAATGCTGAAGAGAATAGTAAAGCGGTGATCGAGAAAGCCCTGAAGCGCACGTTTGCGCCAGAGTTCCTGAACAGGATTGATGATGTGGTGGTGTTTAATTCACTCACCAAAGACAATATCTTCAACATCATTGATATCCTGATGAAAGGAGTTAGCAAACGTTTGCTGAACCTCGGATTCTCGCTCGAGCTTACGCTGGAAGCCAAAGAATTTATTGCTGAGAAAGGATATGATGTACAGTTTGGAGCCAGACCGCTGCACAGGGCCATCCAGAAATACCTGGAAGATCCTTTGGCAGAAGAGATCCTGAACTTTACGATCAAAGACGGTGATCTGTTAATTGCCGATCTGGATAAGGAACAGGGTAAACTGATCTTCCGCTTTCAGAAAAAAGTAGAAGAAGGTGCCGGCGCCAACGTATAAGAGAAATTGGTAAGTATAGTACAATAAAAAGCCTCTGTTTTCACAGAGGCTTTTGAATTTCGAATATCGAATGTCGAACAACGAATGTCGAAATGATATCACTACAACTTTTATACTACGTCAGATACTTCGGCGTTCGATATTCCCTGTTCGATATTCGATATTCATTTCCTCCCCCAACGATAAGTAGTCAGTTCCAGTCCGGCAAGATCTAACACACGATCCACCACAGTGGCTGCTACTTCTTCAATCGTTGTTGGGTTGCTGTAAAAAGAGGGGGTAGCCGGGCAGATAATTCCTCCAGCCAGTGTAATCAGTTCCATGTTTTTGATATGGATCAGGCTATACGGTGTATCTCTGGCAACAAGGATCAGTTTTCGTCTTTCTTTCAGGATCACATCTGCTGCGCGGGTTACCAGGTCATCGCTCACACCGTGAGCAATCCTGCCCAGGGTACCCATACTACAGGGCACTACGATCATACAATTGTATTTGGCCGATCCGGAAGCGAAGGGTGCTGAAAAATCATATTTGTCAAAATAACGGAAGGGATAATCCTGATAGGCATGGTTGCCCAGTTCCGCCGTCCAGATCTCTTTGGCGTTTTTGCTCATCACAATGCCTACTTCTTCGTACTGGTCTTTCAGCAATACCAGTTTATCCAGCAATACTTTCGCATATACTGCACCACTGGCACCGGTAATGGCTACTGCAATTTTGTTCGGCATGGGAGAAGTAAAAAGTATAAATGAAAAAGTCAAAAAACAAAAGACAAAGGTACTTGTTCGCTTTTGACTTTTGTTTTTTGACTTTTAACTTAATCCCGTTTGTTTAACCTTTATACATGATTTCGTAGTATTCGTGTGCCATCCGGTTACTGTCGAACTGGAATCGTACATCACGCATACCGTTTTTCTGGATCTGGCGCCAGGTATCGTAGTTGTCGTAGTATAAGGGTAATACCTGCTGTTCCAGTATTTCGTAGAGTTTGTTCAGGTCGTATTCATCCTGTTCGTGAACGGTCATGTTGGCGTAATCTGCTTTGGGAACCACAAATCCGTTGTTACCGTGATTGATGAATTCGGGGATCCAGCCATCATCGGTAGAGAAGTTCACCGCACCGTTCATAGCAGCTGTCATACCACTGGTACCGGATGCTTCGCGGGGTACCCTCGGATTATTAAGCCATATATCGGATGCCTGTTTCAGGCGTTTGCTCAGTCCCAGTTCATACCCGATCATCACCGCTACATTCTTGTATTTTTTACTCAGGTGTACGAGGTTATTGAATTGAGAAATGGCCGGGAAATCCTGCGGATACGGTTTACCTGCCCAGATGATCTGTACAGGGTATTCGGTATTGCTGAGCAGTTTCTCAAAACGATCCATATCATAGGTCAGCATGTCGGCACGCTTGTAGCCTGCAAAACGACGGGCCCACACAATGGTCAGCACATTGGGATCGAAAATTTTTCCGGTTTGATCAGCAACCACTTCGAACGCACGTTTCTTCAGGTATTTTTTGCGGTCGTCAAAAGCATAGTCATTGCCCTCTTCCATAGCCCGGTAGATCTGTTTGTCTGCCCAGTAGCGCCAGTTCTGTGCATTGGTAATGGAGGCAATGGGGCAGATGCCTTCGTAATGCGACCACATTTCTCTACTCACCACACCATGCAGGGCAGATACGCCATTGGCTTTACGGGCAAAACGAAGCGCTATCAGAGAATGATTGAACTGGTCATCTTTGAGCCCGGTTAGTTTGCGAACCTCATCAATACTGAGGCCGCAGAAATAACTCATTTTATGACAGAGATAAATATCGTGTTTTTCGTTTCCGGCTTCTTCCGGTGTATGGGTTGTAAATACCAGTTTCTCTTTCACTTTTGCCAGACTCTTGTATTTGTTCAGCAGGTAAAAAGCAGAAGAAATACCGTGTGCTTCGTTCAGGTGGTACACATCCGGATTAAATCCAAGCTCATCCACCAGTTTGGCGCCACCAACACCGAGCAGGATAAACTGGGCCACTTTGGTAGCCACGTTGGCATCGTATAAACGATGTGTAATGGTTTGCGATACATAATCGTTCTCAGGTAAGTCGGTGCTTAACAGGAACAGAGGCGCACTGCAGAAAGTGTCAGGATTGAGGTACCAGGCTTTTACCCAAACCGGATGCTCATGGATCAGGATCTGGAATTTGATGCCGGTATCTTCGAGGAAACTGTAATGTTTCTCCATAAAAGTAACTTCCAGTGTCTGGTCCTGGTTTCGCGCCTGGTCATAATAACCGTATTTCCAGAGGATACCGATACCGATCATGTTCTGCCTTAATTCAAAGGCGCTGCGGAGGTGAGAGCCCGCGAGGAAACCAAGTCCACCACTATAAATCTTCAGTGGCTGGTGAATAGCAAATTCCATCGAGAAATAAGCAGCTTTTTTGGCATATTCATCGTTGATCTGGTAAGGGACCTGGTAATTACGAAAGTTCATTTAGTAGGGGTTTGGTGATTATATAGCGTTGCAAGATAGGCGTATTTTCCTAAAATGTATTTTATACACATTGGTATGTGGGAAACCTGTTATGTTGGAAAAACCTCCGGGAAACCATAGAAAGAAAAAGTGATGATTCATGTGGATCGTCAGGCGGATTTTTTCTTTTTAGCGGTACGGGGTTCTCTTTTTTTGATGAAGGTATCATCAAAATAACACTTGATTCCGCGGTGGTTACCGCAGCTTCCCTGTTCTTTCAGCGTGATCTCATTTCCATCAAAACGGAAATCGATGATGCAGGGATCTCCATTCTCTTTGAATACGGCGGTATTGGCCGATTGCATTGTCATTTCGCCTTTCAATTCACCGGTACAACTGCCTCCGTTTTTTTCGAAGTGAATGAAGAACTGGTACACATTCGTTTTTTTGGTATCGCGGATGGAGATATAATTCTTTTTATCCTGTACATAGTCTCCGCTGAATTTGTTTTTCCTGGGTAGTGTGTCAATGGGATTGATCACATCTGATTGCGAAGGATCTTCATTGGAATCATTTACTACCACCATAAACTCGCCGGTACTGGTATATACCCAACCGGCGCGGGAAAATTTCAGGCTGTTATCTTTTCCCATTTTCTCTTTGCTGATAAGAAAAGTAGGTTCTCTGTTGATGGAAACGGAATGCAGGTAATCGTCGTTATTTTTTTCGCTCAGCAATGATTTGAATGCGAGGTATTTGTTCTTCTTATCCAGTACAAAAACAGCCAGCTGTGTATTTTTTCTGGGGATGGTCAGGTTGACCAGCAGGTAGTTCTCTTTTTCTTTCTCGATGATACCCACCGGATGTATGACCAGTTTTTTGGCATTACCCGTAAGCTGTTTGATAGTGCTATCCGGCACGAACTGGATCAGGGCTTTATATCCGATGGTAATGGTATCGGCCACTTTCAGAAGATTGGTATCCGCTACCGTATAAGACGGCGTGATTTTGGGAAAAGCGGCTATAAAGTCGCTGACCTTTACCGGGGCATCGCCGGAGAGATCCACTTTTTTATCCTTGCAACCCCAGCCGATGAACAGGAGCAGGAGCCATGGCAGGCATTTCTTCATAACCGAATATTTAGATAAAAATACAGTTTTCGGGGTAAGTGGCTGAATTGATGCGGCTGGAATGAAGAATTATTTTTAGATTTGCCTAAAAATAATTTTAGAGATTATGAGTTTCTCCATCACCGAAGAGAATTATATCAAGGCCATTTTTCACCTGCAGCAGGGCGAAGGCACGGTCTCTACCAACGAACTGGCTGCCGAACTGCATACCAAAGCTGCATCGGTAACAGATATGCTGAAGAAACTGAAAACTAAAAAACTGCTCAGCTACGAAAAATACAAAGGGGTACGTCTCAGCGGTGAGGGTAAGAAACTGGCCCTGGCCATTGTACGCAAGCACCGTTTATGGGAATATTTTCTGGTAGATACCCTGCAGTTTGGCTGGGATGAAGTACATGAAGTGGCGGAGGAATTGGAGCATATCAGCAGCAAAAAACTGGTGGAAAAACTGGATGCCTTTCTCGGTTATCCCAAATTTGATCCGCACGGTGATCCCATTCCCGATAGTCATGGTAAGATGGCAGTACAACAACATATCAACCTCATTGACCTTGCGGTGAACAAACCCGCAGAAGTGAGTGGCGTTGGCAGCCAGTCAACCGAATTACTGGAATTACTCAAACACAAACATATCGGCATCGGCACCCGTCTGGAGATCAAACGGAAATTCAGTTTCGATAACTCTATCGAGATCAAACTCAAAAACCAGAATGCCTTCACCATCAGCCAGCAACTGGCGCAGGCATTGTTTGTAAAACTTATATAGTTATGATGAATCGTTACCATGGTGACCAGTCATTGAGTGAAGTGCACGAGTCAGTAGACACCACTGCACCGCGGAAAGGCTGGCGGAGAATACTGGCCTATATCGGTCCGGCTTACCTGGTAAGTGTGGGGTATATGGACCCCGGTAACTGGGCCACCGATCTGCAGGGTGGTGCCAAGTTTGGTTACCAGCTGATCTGGGTATTACTGATGAGCAACCTGATGGCGCTGTTACTGCAAAGCCTGAGTGCCCGACTGGGTATTGTTCGCCGCCGCGATCTGGCGCAGGCCAACCGCGAAGTGTATCCGCCACTGGTCAATTTCTGTTTATACATTCTGGCAGAACTGGCCATTGCGGCCTGCGATCTGGCCGAAGTATTGGGTATGGCCATAGGCATCCATCTCTTAACCGGTTTACCCTTGATCTGGGGCACGGCCATTACCGTGCTGGATACTTTTTTATTCCTGCTGCTGCAACGTTGGGGCATCCGTAAAATGGAAGCGTTTATCATTTGCCTGGTAGCTATTATCGGCGGATCTTTCCTGGTAGAGATCCTGCTGGCCAAACCGCAGATGGGAGAAGTGATGAAGGGGTTTATTCCTACTTCTTTAAGTCATGAAGCCTTATACATTGCCGTAGGGATCATCGGTGCCACGGTAATGCCTCATAACCTGTATTTACATTCGGCCCTGGTGCAGACCCGTAAGATCAGTAATGATGCCAAGGGGATCAGGCGGGCGCTGAAATACAACCTTATCGACAGCACCATTGCCCTCAATGCCGCTTTTTTTGTGAACGCGGCGATACTGGTATTGGCAGCCAGTGTGTTCTTTGCCAGTGGCAATACACAGGTGGCACAGATCCAGGATGCACACCAACTGCTGGCTCCTTTACTGGGCAGTAAGCTGGCACCAATCTTATTTGCAGTGGCATTGATCGCAGCGGGGCAGAGCTCAACGCTAACGGGTACACTGGCCGGACAGATTGTGATGGAAGGGTACCTGCAGCTGCGGATCAATCCCTGGCTGCGTAGGCTGCTGACGCGTTTGATCGCCATTGTGCCGGCGGTAATTGTGATCCACTTATACGGCGAATCCAAAGTGGATGACCTGCTGGTTTTCAGTCAGGTGATCCTGAGTTTGCAGTTGGGTTTTGCGGTGATTCCCCTGATCCATTTTGTGAGCGATAAAAAGACCATGGGGCAATACGCCATCAAAAACTATGTAAAACTTGCTGCCTGGCTGGTAGCGATAATATTGGTATTTCTGAATGTGCGGTTGGTAGGGGAGGAAATGTTTAAAATGCTGGAATCTTCCACTGCCTGGTACTGGAAAGCTTTGCTGATAATAGCTATGCTGGCCTTTATCTGGCTATTCCTTACCATGACTTTTCTGCCCCTGATACAGCAACGCAAGCAACGGAAAAAAGAAGGTTTGCATGGCGAGGAAATCCGCCTGGATAATCTGCAGGTAAAAGAAACCAGCCGGATTGCGGTGGCACTGGATTTTTCGGCTTCAGATGAAAAACTGATCGCACATGCGCTGGCGCAGGGAAATAAGACCGTTTCATTTGTTCTTCTGCACATTGTAGAGAGCGCTTCAGCCGGTTATCTTGGAGAAGCCACGGACGATGATGAGACCCGGCGCGATAAGCAAAGACTGGAAAACTATGTGCAGCAATTGCAGCAGAAAGGCTACCAGGCAGAAGGTATGATCGGTTACCGGAGCAGGGTAAAAGAGATCATCCGTATTGTGACAGAATGCAGGGCCGATATGCTGGTTATGGGGGCACACCGGCATTCCGGACTGAAAGACTATATTTTTGGAGAAACCATTGAGGATGTAAGGCACAAGCTGCCGATTCCTGTGCTGATCGTGAATGTAGAACACTAAATAGTTACCGTAAAAAGTAGGGCAGGTTGAGTTGCATCCTCAAACTGATAAAGTCTTACCTTTGGCCACGTTTTTACATTAACCTAAAGGAATTATTATGGCACAAAAAATCAAAGTGGCCAATCCGGTGGTAGAGCTGGATGGTGACGAAATGACCCGGATTATCTGGAAATTCATTAAAGACAAACTGATCCTTCCTTACCTGGAAGTGGATATCAAATACTATGATCTGGGAATGGAGTATCGGGATGAGACCAACGACCAGGTTACCGTTGATGCGGCCAATGCCATCAAACAATACGGTGTAGGTCTCAAATGTGCTACCATTACGCCAGATGAGCAGCGTGTAGAAGAATTCAAGCTGAAACAGATGTGGAAAAGTCCGAACGGAACCATCCGTAATATTCTGGACGGAACTGTGTTTCGTGAGCCCATCGTTTGTGCCAATGTACCCCGTCTGGTGCCTAACTGGACAGCTCCGATCTGTATCGGCCGTCATGCATTTGGCGACCAGTACCGTGCAACTGACTTTGTAACCAAAGGCAAGGGCAAACTGACCATCAAATTTGAAGGAGAAGATGGAACCGTTCAGGAATTTGAAGTATTCAATTTTAAGGGTGATGGCGTTGCATTGGCCATGTACAATACCGATGAAAGTATCAAAGGTTTTGCCCGCAGCTGTTTTAATACGGCACTGGCTAAAAAATGGCCTTTATATCTCTCCACCAAGAACACGATCCTGAAGAAATATGATGGTCGTTTCAAAGATATTTTTGAAGAGATCTATCAGAATGAATTTAAAGCTGCCTATGTGGCTGCTGGTATTACGTATGAGCACCGTCTGATCGATGACATGGTGGCCAGTGCACTGAAATGGAACGGTAATTTTGTATGGGCCTGTAAGAACTACGATGGCGATGTACAGAGTGATACCGTTGCACAGGGATTTGGTTCACTGGGTCTCATGACTTCTACTCTTATTACCCCCGATGGTAAAGTAATGGAAGCAGAAGCGGCACACGGAACCGTAACCCGCCACTACCGCGAACACCAGAAAGGCAAACCTACTTCTACCAACCCGATCGCTTCTATTTTTGCCTGGACCAGAGGCCTCGAATTCCGTGGCAAACTGGACGGTAACCAGGAGCTGATCGATTTCTGTCATGCACTGGAAGCAGTTTGCGTAGAAACCGTAGAAAGCGGTAAAATGACCAAAGACCTCGCGGTATGTATCCACGGTAACAAAGTAAACCATGGAGAACATTATCTGTACACAGAAGAGTTTCTGGATGCGTTGGATCAGAACCTGCAGGTGAAGCTGGCGAAATAGTGAGTGGTGAATGGTCAATTGTCAATGGACAATGAAATGATCAATACAATAGCAATAAAAAAGCATCTGCTTTAGGCAGATGCTTTTTTTGTATCTATTCACCATTGCCCATTCACCACTCACTACTGACTACTCACTTCAACACTTCCTCAATCACTTTGCCCACAGAACCGCTGGGCATCTGGATCTTGAGTAAGGCTGCAAGGGTGGCAGCAATATCGGTCATATAGGTTTCTCGGTGGGTCTTGCCTTTTTTGATGCCCCATCCATAGAACAGTAATGGGATATGCGCATCGTAGGCATACCATAAACCATGCGTGGTGCCAGTAGCGCCACCTTCAATATAACCCGACTTAAAAATGATCTGGATATCGCCACTGCGGCGTGGATTAAAACCATTGGCCAGCATTTCGCGGAGGGTTTTGTTGATGGGGGTGGTCATGATCTCATCTGTAGGGAAGGCATTGGCAACGGCTTCGGTTTTTTTCACGTACTGGATGATCCATTTTTTGATAGGAGCATCATCCAGTTTGGCTGAATCGATGCGGGGATGATTCAGGTATACCTGGTAGTTATACATGCTCACGATCGCATTATCGATCCCGAATTTTTCTTTCAGCTGTGTGTTCATGGTTTTCATCATGCCCATGTCATCTACCACGCCGCCGGGTAATTTATTCTCTTTCATAAAACCGGGCACATGTGCTACGGCATGGTCGGCGGTTAAGAATGCTGTGTATTGGTTTTTACCTACGGTTGCATCCAGAAAAGCAAATAGTTTTCCGAGTTCCTCATCCAGCCTGGCATAACCATCTACTGTTTCCCAGGAATTGGGTCCGAAAGAGTGACCTACATAATCTGGAGAAGAAAAACTCACTGCCAGAAAATCAGTGGCTACGCCCTTGCCTAATTTTTCGGCCAGTACAGCAGCTTTGGCCATTTCTGCAGTAAGGGTATTGCCATAAGGTGTGGTAGAGATCTTGCTGAAATCCTTCCCGATGTATTTGCTCAGATCATAAGGGAAACCGGTAGCCTCTTTTCCGAAAGGTTTGCTTTCGTAATCTTTTACATCGGCAGTGGCGTATTGTGGATAGATCTCTTTGGGCAGAGAAGTATTCCAGCCAAGCGCGTAGAGCGAATCTGCCAGTTTCCGGTTATTGAAGTTGTTTACCCATTCCGGTAACTGGTTCATGTAATAAGTGCTGGTGATAAAATTGCCTGATTTGCCCTCGTACCAATAGGCAGCATTGGCTGAATGGCCGGCTGGTAAAATAGAACCCCTGTCTTTCAAAGCCACACCAATAACTTTACTTTTGAAGTTGGTGGCCAAACGCAGTTCGTCGCAGATAGAAGTGGTGAGCATATTTTTGGGACTCATCTGCCCATCTTCCTCACTTTTTCCACCTACACCTTTCACTGTTTTATCTTCACTGCAGTAAACACTCCGCATTAACTGGTTATCCCACCAGGTATTGCCTGTAATGCCATGTACGGAGGGAACACTGCCGGTATACACAGCGGTATGTCCGCAGGCCGTTACGGTAGGTGTATAGGGGATCAGGGTGTTCTCGCAGGAATAACCTTCGCCCATCATTCTTTTAAAACCACCATTGGCTTTAAAAATCTGTTGAAAACGAAAGAGATAATCCCAACGCATCTGGTCTATCACGATACCGATTACCAATTTGGGGCGCTGTATACCCTCCTCAGCGGCGGGTTTGGTTATTTTCTGCGCTTGCGCCGATACAGACAAGGCCAGACTGGCTACAAGGGGTAAAAAGAGTCGTTTCATGGGTTTCTGTTTGCTATTTTGAGGGTAATTCGTTGTTCAGCATTGAAAATGAGGGGTGAAGATACAATATGGTGCATAATTGCCCTTGCCCTTTAGGGCCTAAAAGTTTACCTTTGCACCGATTTTTCACCAAAGTAATGATTTGATAATATGGCAGACATCTTTGAAAAACTGTTAAAGAATTACGGTCCGCTGGGTCAGCACCGTGAGAGGGCACATGGTTATTTTGCTTTTCCTAAACTGGAAGGTGAGATCGGTAACCGCATGGTATTCCGTGGAAAGGAAATGATCGTGTGGAGCCTGAATAACTACCTCGGACTAGCCAATCACCCGGAGATCCGTAAAACCGATGCCGATGCTGCCGCGCAATTCGGATTGGCACTGCCCATGGGTGCGAGGATGATGAGCGGGAACAGTAATTACCACGAACAGCTGGAAAAAGAACTGGCCGCTTTTGAACAGAAAGAAGATGCCATTCTGATGAACTTTGGTTACCAGGGTATCATGAGTGCCATTGATGCGATCTGTGGCCGTCATGATGTGATTGTATACGATGCAGAAAGTCATGCCTGTATCATTGATGGACTGCGCTTACACCCCGGACACCGGTATGTGTTCAAGCACAATGATCTGGAAGATTTTGAAAAGCAGATGGAAAGAGCCACGGCACTGATCGAAAAACAGAATGCCGGTGGAATTCTGGTGATCACGGAAGGTGTGTTTGGCATGGCCGGCGACCAGGGAAAACTGAAGGAGATCGTTGCACTGAAAGATAAATTTCAATTCCGTTTGCTGGTAGATGATGCACATGGTTTTGGAACATTGGGTAAAAAAGGAGCAGGAGCAGGCGAGGAGCAGGATTGCCAGGCGGGTATTGATCTGTATTTCTCCACTTTTGCCAAATCAATGGCATCTATTGGTGCTTTTATGGCGGGCGATAAAGCCATCATCGATTATATCCGTTACAATATCCGTTCCCAGATCTTCGCTAAAAGTTTACCGATGCCGATCGTGATCGGAAACCTGAAAAGACTGGAGCTGCTGCAAACCCAACCCGAACTGAAAGAGCGGTTATGGAAGAACGCATTGAAACTTCAGGCCGGACTGAAAGAAAGAGGATTTGATATCGGCAATACCAATACCATGGTTACGCCTGTTTACATGAAAGGGGGTGTAGAAGAAGCTACGGCGATGGTGATGGACCTGCGGGAGAACTATAAGATTTTCTGTTCTATTGTGGTGTATCCGGTTATTCCAAAAGGACATATCATTTACCGCCTGATCCCTACTGCATCGCATACAGATGCAGATATAGAAGAAACCCTGAAAGCCTTCAGCGAAACCAAGGCCAAGCTGGATGTAGGAGCCTATAAAGTGGAGAAGATCCCTGATATGGCAGAATAAGCCAGGTTAAGGAACTGTTATAAGAACTATTTGAGAAGCCTTCTTTTACGAGAGGGCTTCTCTTTTTTTATGAGTGGCTTGCCAGCACAACAGATTCTTTGTTTTTTTGGGATTAAATGAAAGGTATGTATATAGAACATCTGGCCATCTGGTGCAAGAACCTGGAAGCAATGAAGGATTTTTACGTAAAATACTTTGCTGCTGAACCCAATCACAAATACCATAATCCCAAAAACAGTTTCTCTTCTTATTTTTTACGTTTCGAACAAGGCCCTAGACTGGAGTTAATGCAGATGCCTGATATTCCGGATACTTTGAATGATGTGATGGCGCAGTTTTCCGGCCTGATTCATTTCGCAGTGTCGGTAGGTAGTGAGGAAACTGTGAATACCTTAACGGAGCAATTGCGGAAGGATGGTATTACAATAGTAGGTGAACCAAGAAAAACAGGAGATGGCTACTATGAGAGTGCGGTATTGGATCCGGAGGGAAACCGGATCGAGATCACGGTATAAAAAAACGAGCGCAGCTGATGAAATAGCTGCGCTCGTTTTTTTAAGCGATGGATTACAATTTTTTGATCAGGTCGGTAGCCATTTTCACATAATCATCGTTCTTGGCTTCTGTGGCCAGCGTGATACATTTTTCTGCACTGGTCTTAGCAGCAGTTTTATCGCCCAGCCCTTGTTCAATTCTTGCCTGTAACAGGAAGAGCCAAAATGCTTTTGGATTAGCCTGTGTGGCTTTGGTGGCATTAACCAGGGCTTTGCTCAGGTCTTTGTCCCACTCATAATAGAAATTGGCAGCAGCCTGGTAAGCACCAGCATTCGGTGTTTCAGCAGACAATGCTTTTTCTACCTGTGCACGAATGCGGTCTTTCACGTTTACGCTCATGGGTACTTTCACCAGCGTGGTCCCCCACATGATCACCAGGTCGCAACTTTCAGGAAGGATATTATCAAACTGAATAGTAAAGGTTTCAACAGACGTGCCGTTTTTCTCTGCTTTTACTTTAAAACGATTCACATCTTCACTTTCTTTATACCCATCTGTACCTGAATTTTTCAGGCCTTTGTTGATGATGATCTCCCAGTATTCTTTGCCAGGAATCGTGTACAGCACATAAGCGCCGGTGTCTAATAATTTTCCACCCATCATTACTTTATCTGTAAAGCTGATCCGGGTAGCCGCATTGGCACCCGTACGCCATAATTTACCCAAAGGGGCCAGATCGCTGTTGTCTTTGAACAGGCTACGACCTTTCAGTACGGGGCGCGAATAAGTTAGTTCAATGGAACCGAGCCCGAATTCCTGGGTCAGTTTCTGTAATGGACTGGGGGCAGGCATTCTCACCTGTGCAAAGGCAGAGATACTGCAGGCAAGGGCAGCCATCAGGATGATCTTTTTCATACTTGTTTCGTTTTTTAGTGAGACAAACATAAGTGATTTTACTGCATTTTGGGGGTTCTGTTGAGCTGGGGTAACGGGATTGATGATTTGTTATTCTTTGCCAGATGAGGGTTCAGGCCGCTTTATCGTCCCGACCCCTGAAAGGCGGGGTGAAACCGTTGCAGGGTATCGCGCAGGAAATCACGGTCGAGGTGGGTGTAGATCTCGGTAGTGGTGATGCTTTCATGTCCGAGCATTTCCTGAACCGCACGCAGGTCGGCACCGCCTTCCACCAGGTGTGTAGCAAAAGAATGGCGGAAAGTATGCGGGGAAATATGTTTGGTAATGCCTGCTTTTTTAGCCAGGTCGCGGATGATGTAAAAGATCATGATGCGACTTAAATTTCTGCCGTGTTTATTCAGAAAAAGAAAGTCTTCAAAGCCCGGTTGCAAAGGCTGGTGTACACGAATATTCTCTTTATAGATCCTGATGTATTTACTGGCATCACTGCCTATTGGCACCAGTCTTTCTTTATCGCCTTTTCCTATCACGCGGATAAAGCCAACATCCAGGTACAGGCAGGAGATCTTCAGGTTCACCACTTCACTTACACGCAGTCCGCAACTGTACATGGTTTCCAGTATGGCTTTGTTGCGCCCGCCTTCGGGCGTGCTCTGGTCCAGTTCGGCCATTACCGACTCGATCTCTTCAAAGGTTAAAACATCCGGCAGTTTTCTTTTGGTCTTGGGTGCTTCGAGCAAGGCAGAAGGGTCGGAGGTAGCGATCTGCTCCAACAGACAATATTTATAAAACGCCCTGATACCCGATATGATCCTTGCCTGCGAAGTGGCCGTCATACCCAGCTCTCCGATCCATTTTACAAATAGCTGCAGGTCTTTCAGGGTAATATCAGCCGGAGCTACCAGCTTATTGACCGACTGCAGAAAAACCGTCAGTTTCTCAACATCATGCAGGTAGGCTTCTACCGAGTGATCACTCAGCGATTTCTCCAGCCTGAGCCAGGCTTTGTATCCTTTTTTATAGGCGTCCCACATGAGATATCAATGATTGGCTAACAGGTAAATTTTGGAATTGAAGCTAAGGTAGACGATATTGCCCTTTTAATTAAAACTGATAACCGGTAACCCGTAAATTCTACAATGCAAGTTAATCTCCGTTCGTTCAAACAGAAGGTTCGTCATAACCAGAAAGCATTCAAACGTTATTTAGGAAAGATCGAAAAAAATCCGCCCCGGCATCTCGATAAAATTGCAGAAGAGATCGATGCGGAAGTATGGAAGGAAGTAGATTGTTTAAGCTGTGCCAATTGCTGTAAAAGCATGACTCCCACATTTACCAATAAAGACATCAAACGGATTGCGGCACATTTTGCCATCACACCCAAAGAATTCAAAGAGAAATGGCTGGAGTTTGATAAGGAAGCCGGCGACTGGGTAAATGTGAAACAACCCTGCCAGTTTCTGAATATGGAGAACCATATGTGCAGTATTTATGAAGTGCGTCCGGAAGATTGTGCAGGTTTCCCTCACCTGAAGAAAAAGAAGATGGTGGAATATATACATGTGCATCAACAGAATATTGAATACTGCCCGGCAACGTATAAGATGGTGGAGAAGATGATGGAGCGGTTTAATTAAAATTGAAAATTAGAAATTAAAAATTAAAAATTGGGTGCGGCTTTGCAGCAGATTTTTCATCTGTGGCAAAGCCGCATTTTTTATAGGGTTTTGGAGAAGTGGTGGGAGCTGATGGTGAAACCTTTGTTGAGGTATAAGCGATGGGCGGTAAAACGGTGGTGGCCTGAGTCAAGGGTTACTACCTGGTATCCTTTTTGTCTGGCCAGGTCACATACATAGTCCAGTAAAGCGCCTCCCTGGCCCTTACCTCTTGCTTCGGGTAGGGTAGAGAGATCATCGATATAAAAATGTTTGCCGTTGAAAGTGAATTGCAGGTAGCGGAAACCGATGATGGATTCGGCGTACCCGTTGGGTCCTTCAATAAAGGCCAGCTGGTATCCTTCTTCCAGCATTTCTCTGATCAGGTCAGTAAAACCAGTCTCCACCAGATGGGGTCTGAGTGCCTGCAAAGCTTTCCAGCATTTGCGGATATCGGTGTCTGTTCTAGCCAGTTGTATGTTCATAGCTTTGTTTTATTAGTGGGATAAGTTGCTGTTAACTGCCGGGATTTGGTTATTTTTAAAGTAACCAAAGGCGTAAATGTAAAAAGCGGGTCTATTGCCTGCAGAACTTTTACACGAATGGAAAATGCTTATGAAATATATATTGCTTTCAGCCCTTTTGTTTTCATTTACCGTTTCCTATGCACAGCAAATGAGTTCGGGTGGTAAACTGCATCCGCTGCAGGCCATCATGGATATCAAACATTATACGATTGCACTGGAGGTTGATCCGCAGCTGCAAAAACTGAGCGGGTATACGGAAGTGGATCTGGTACTGGATCAGGCTTCAGATACCATCTTACTTGATCTTGTTAACCAGTTTACGATATCAAAAATTACGGTGAATAGCGGTGCGGTAGCGTTTACGCATCAGGATAACCGGATATCGATTATGCAGGCGGGTGGCTTTGCCAAAGGAAAACAACTGGTGAAAGTAACTTACGCCGGCAGTCCGGCAGTGGCTGCCCGACCACCCTGGCAGGGCGGTTTTACCTGGACCAAAGATCCAAAGGGTAATCCATGGATAGCGATTAACTGCCAGTTTGAAGGTGGTAAAATTTATTATGTCTGTAAAGATCATCCCTCAGATGAACCGGATGATGGGGTTGATTTTATGATCAATGTTCCCAAAGGTTTGGTAGTAGCCGGTCCGGGATTGTTACAGAAAGTGACGCAGCAAAAGAATAACACGGTTACCTATCACTGGAAAACCCGTTACCCCATCAGTAATTACTGTACACTGTTCAATATTGGTAATTATAAAGTGGTAAGCCGCGAGTATACCAGCATTGATGGCAACAAAGTGCCGGTACAGTTTTATGTATTGGAGCAGGATACGGCTCATGCCAATGAAGTGATAGATATCAGGATCCGCGACACCCGGATCCTGGAAAAATACTTTGGTGAATATCCCTGGATAAAAGAGAAGATAGGGATTGCATATGTACCCAACTCAGGAATGGAACACCAGACCATGATCACTTATGGTGATAAGTTTAATTATGCCAATGTGGGCGGACAGAATTACTCGGCCAACCTCTACCACGAATATGCGCATGAATGGTGGGCCAATAAAGTAACCAATAAAGACTGGGCACATATGTGGATCCAGGAAGGGATTGCTACTTATGCGGAAGCATTGGGCTTTCGCGATCTGGCAGGAGAAGATGCCTATACGGAAGTGATATTCAAACACTGGAGCCGGATCAAAAATGAAAAACCGCTGGTGCAGGGGAAGGAGATCAATAGTGTGGACACCTACAGCAGTGACCTGTACTTTAAAGGGTCATTCTTTATGCACAGTCTCCGGTACCTGATGGGCGATAGTTTGTTTTTCCCGACCCTGAAGAAACTGGCCACTGATCCCAGATACACTTATCACAACCTGGTGATCACGGACGACGTGGAAGAACTCTTCAGCCGCGAATCGGGGAGGAACCTGCAACCTTTGTTTGATCTGTATCTGCGCACCACGCAAAAACTGGATTTTGCGGTAAAACAGACACAGCAGAACAGCTACCAGATCAAACTGAAGAACCTGTCGATGCCTTTACCGGTGGATATTACCACTTCTACCGGAACCCAGCGCCTGATCGTAACCGGGGAGGGACTGTTACTGAAAAGTACTACGCCACCTATCATTGACACCAAAGGATTTTATTTCAAAAAAGTTACCTGGGAGTAGTCACACAAAGGGTTAGAAATAAACATCCTCGATCATAAATACTTCTTTCACTTTTTCATCAACCATCGTAATGGCCAATACATCAAACTGGATGTATGGCCATTCCGGGTGCAGGTACTGGTATTCTTCGGCGGCATTGCGGAGGTTACTCATTTTATCGCGGGTGATACTTTCCTCCGGCCGGCCATAACGGAGGGAATGACGGGTTTTTACCTCTATAAAATGGAGAAACCGGCCCTTGGAGGCAATGATATCTACTTCCCAGTGCCGGAAACGCCAGTTTCTTTCCAGCAGGTGAAAGCCCTGTTTTTCAAGATAAGCGGCAGCATATTCTTCGCCCTGGTTGCCTTTTTGTTGGTTGGTGTTCATCTGAAAGGGATCAGGCAATAAAGTTATCCACCCATACAAGATGTGACCAATTTAGACGTTATAGGAAAATACGGGTAATTTATACGCAATGAGTACACCAGAAAGAATCTATAAACTGAAGGGGAAAGTGATGCATTATGCCTGGGGTGGCACGGAATTTCTCCCTTCTTTATTGGGGATAGAAAACCCCGGGCACCAGCCTTTTGCCGAATACTGGATGGGAACACACCCGGCTGCCCCATCGGAACTGCTTACCCGGGAGGGAAATCTGTCATTGTATACGGTCTGCCAGCAGAACCCCGCATCTGTGCTTTCCGAAAAAGTGTTTACCCGTTTTGGCGAATTGCCTTATCTGTTCAAGATCCAGGATGTAAACGAAATTTTATCCATACAGGTGCATCCCTCCAAAGCGGAGGCAGAAAAAGGATTTGACAGGGAAGAAGCAGCAGGGATCCCCATCAATGCGCCCCATCGCAACTACAAAGACCGCAACCACAAACCCGAAGTGATGGTGGCATTGAGTGAGTTCTGGTTATTACATGGGTTTACACAGCTGGCAGAGATCGAAAAAACGCTGGAAGATGTTCCTGAGTTCAATGTGCTGCTTCCTTATTTCCGTAAGGAGGGATTGAAAGCCCTTTACCAGTTTGTGATGGAGATGCAGCAACCGGAGATCAATGCAATGCTTACCCCATTGATTAAAAGGGAAATCCGCAGAAAAAATGACGGTGAGCTAACCCGGGAACAGCCGGGCTGGTGGGTAGCCAAGATTTTTCAGGGTAAACCAGAAATAGGGGATATCGACAGGGCCATTTTCTCCCTGTACCTTTTTAATATCGTAAAAGTTAATCCGGGAGAAGCCGTATTTCAGGCGGCCGGTGTGCCCCATGCCTATATGGAAGGACACTGTGTGGAGCTGATGGCCAATAGCGACAATGTATTAAGGGCGGGTTTAACCCCCAAACACATTGATGTTCCGGAATTGATGAAACATACTGTTTTCGAAAGTATACAACCACAGGTAATGCCCGGTAATCCCTTACAACCCGGTGAGCGGGTATACCCCTGCCCGGTGCCTGATTTCGGTATTGCCAGGGTACACCTTACTGCCGGCTTATCCTATACCGGCACATCAGCCTCGCTGGAGATCTGGGCGGTAACAGCCGGTGGTGCGGTAGTAAATAACAGCCTGGTATTGAAGCGGGGAGAGGCTTTCGCTGTTTTTGCCAATGGGACCTATACCATAGAAGCTTCGGGCGATTGTACTTTATTCAGGGCCTTTGTTCCGGAAGTATAAAGATTATACACAGGATGAGGAAAAATGCGCGGGGCATAATCCCCAGAACGCCTATTTTTGTGCCGAAATTATCACCGATGAAAATTAACCGTTCTCTTATTCTTTCTCTCTCTATCATGATACTGGTAAGTGCGTTATACCGCATTATGCCAAACCGTCCCATGGGTTTTGCTCCGCAGATCGCACTTGGCTTATTCAGTGGTGCACTGTTTGTGAAAGACAAAAAATGGGCTTTTGCGCTGCCTTTGCTGTCGATGTTCCTCTCTGATCTGCTATACCAGGCATTATATGTAAACGGCCTTACTGATTATATGGGTTTTTATGAGGGTCAGTGGATCAACTACCTGTTGTTTGCCGGTATGACCTGTTTCGGGTTCCTGGTAAAAACCAACCGAATCAGTAATGTGATTGTAGCAGCTTTGGCAGCACCCACTTCTTATTTCCTGGCATCCAATTTCCTGGTATGGGTCAGCGACCGCGGATTTGGTCTGAATCGCCCCAAAACTTTCCAGGGTTTATTACTGACCTACGGCGATGCACTGCCTTTTTATACCAATAGTCTGATCGCTACCGTGGTTTTTTCAGCGGTATTGTTTGGAACCTATTATCTCGTTAAAAACTATTTCGCCGGCGAAAAACTGGTATAGTTATCTGATATTTTTTGTAAAAGTTCTTTCCGTTGGAAGGAGCTTTTTTATTTTGAGGTGCTCTGTTTTTTTGCAGGGTTATTTTGTCGTCAATAACAGTTCTGTGAACCAATAGTCTCCATGCTGAACTTTTTTGCCAACCGTTACTTCTATGCGTTGGCTGAACAAAGGGCAGTTCAATACCAGTGTATGAAACTCTCCGTTCTCACCACATACATCCACGCCCAGTGTTTCCAGCTCTGCCACCAGTTCCCGGGTTAGCATACGGCCGAGAAAAGCTTCGCCCATCACTGTGTTACAACTTACGATCATGGTTTCGATACCTGCATTCAGCATTTGTTCCACCAACGCTTTCCTGTTTTGCTGCCATAAGGGTAATACGGCTGTGAGACCTGCTGCTGCACAAACTTTTTCTTCCCAGTCGCGATGCGCCTGCAGGTCAATATCGCCAAATACGGCATGGGTTATCCGGTACTTCGCCGTTAATTCTTGAAGTGCGTTGATGAAACGTTTTTCATATTCTTCCCAACTGCTGCTGATCAGGTGAACAGGTAATTGCATAGCCGCTGCCTGTGCAGAAAGGATAGCGGAGGGTATGCCATGACTACGGGAAATTTTGCCCGCTTCATTCAATACATTCAGTAAAACAGTAGGGGTGTAGCCGGTTTGGATGGCCTGCATCAGTGCAAAACAACTGTCTTTTCCGCCACTCCAACTGCAAAGGATTCGGGACATGGATACGGGGTTTAGGAATTTTCTGCTTCATAGCCTTCATCTACCAGCAAATCTGTTCCATCGGCGGCGGCAGTGGCCAGTTCATCACAACGGTTATTCATGGCATTGCTGGCATGACCTTTTACCCAATGAAAACGTATCCGGAAATTTCTGGCGATCTCATGGTATTGCATCCAAAGGTCACGGTTTTTTTTACCTCCTTTAAAATCGGTACGGATCCAGTTATCCAGCCATTTCTTTTCAACGGTATTCACCACATACTGGCTATCGGTATAGATGGTAACGGGGATATGTTTTTTGGTCAAGGATTGCAGTGCCACAATCACCGCCATCAGTTCCATCCGGTTATTGGTGGTGTACCGGTAACCGCCAGACAGCTCTTTTCTTTTTTCACCCCATAGCAATACCACTCCATAGCCTCCGGGGCCGGGATTACCGCGCGCGGCGCCGTCTGTGTAGATGATCAGTTGGTGAGAGGAGGAGGGGGCAGTCATTGTATGGAGGAAGAATTTGAATTAGTAGTTAGAAATTAATAGTTAATAGTTAATAGTTGGGTGGGGGTAAATATACAGGATTTGATTTCTAGCTTCCACTCACTACAGACGACTCACGCCTCACGATTCCCGCCTCACGATAAAAAGTATTCTCCCTTCATATATAACACCGCTTTGCCAGCAATGGTAACCCTGTCTCCAAGTGCGCTGCACCAGAGATGACCTTTTCTTTGGGAGAGTTGGATGGCGGTCATTTCGGTTTTATGGAGTTGTGTTGACCAATAGGGGATCAGGGTGGCATGTGCGGAACCGGTAACAGGATCTTCGCCAATGACAGAATTGGGTACAAAAAAGCGGGACACAAAATCAGCATCTTTCCCTTTGGCTGTAACAATAATGCCAAGGGTTTCTACCTGATTGAGGTAATTGAAATCGGGAACGAGTTGTTCAATTTCTTCCTGCGTATGATACACAAGAAAATAATCGCGTGAGCGGAGGATTTCGGTGGGTGGCAGGTTAAATGCTTTGTATAATTCAGCAGGAGCTTCGCAGGTAACAGGCATTCTTGCAGGGAAATTCATTTCCAGCATATCACCTTTCTGCATCACTGTGAGTACACCGCTTTTGCTGTGAAAAGTGATGGTATCGGAATCATGTTTCAATTCCGTAAAAATAATAAAGGCCGTAGCAAGGGTGGGGTGTCCTGCCAGGTCTATTTCCAGTTCGGGTGTGAACCAGCGGAGATCGTAACTGCCATCTGCGCGTTTCACAAAAAATGCGGTCTCAGATAAATTATTTTCATTGGCCAGCTGCTGCATGGTTGGGGTAGGTAACCATTCCTGCAGCGGACAAACAGCCGCTGGGTTTCCGCCAAATACATGATCGGTAAAGGCATCAACAGTATAAATAGGGTATAGCATGTAGGTTGATTTAGAGAAACAAAGTAACACAATAACCGTGTATGAAAATGCAGCCATCAAGGAAACAGGAATCGATATTGGCTGTGATTCTTTTAAAATTTATAACTATATCCCATCCTGATCACCTGTGTCTCGTAATAATCTGTGCTTAGTAAAGTGAAACCGTTTCCGTTGGTCTCTTTTTTGATACGCAGGGTATTGAACAAGTCACTTGCATTCAGGAAGAGTTCGCCTTTAGATTGCTGGATCTGTTTTTTCAATCCCATATCTACTGAAAACCGGGAATCAATCCGGCCCTGCGGGATGATATCGGGTGCTAAATAAATCCCCGTTACCTGTAAGTCCCATTGTTTAGCAAAATGTACATTGCCGGTTGCTTTCAGGTTACCCGATGTAGCCGTTTCTTTGTTCGCCGCATATACAGAGGGTGCTGGATATTTATTCACAACACTGAAAGCATCAATGACATTCCGGTAAAGATTGGCGTTGGTAGTAAAAGAAAAACGCTTCGATACATCCTGCTGCCATACGAGTTCGATGCCTGTATTGGAACTATGTCCGGCATTCTGAAAAACAGTATAGATCAATGGGGAGGGAGGCACTTGTGTGGCAATCCGGATAATGGTTCCTTCCGTACTGCGATGATACAGGGCGCCGTACAGATATCCTTTGGCAAGGGTTGTTTTATAGCCCAGTTCAACCGAGTTGGTAAACTGTGGTTTCAGTGCAGGGTTACCCACTTTGATGATCTCTGCATCATCGTATTTGGGGAAGATACGGATGTCTACTTCATTGGGTCTGTCGACCCTTCTGTTGTAAAACACAGATAGTTTATTCCGCTCGTTGAATTTGTAAGCGAGCCGGATATTCGGGAAGGGTTGTGTATACTGATAGCCATCACTTTTATAGGTATTGTGATTGGGATTTACTTTGTATTGCAGGTCCACATATTCTACCCGTAATCCTATTTCTGCTTCAATTCTTTCACTTTCATATACATAGTTACTGTATACTGCCGGGATAATTTCCTGATACGTAGCTTCACCGCCTGCATTTACATCCAGCGGTGAATTGAATCCGGGTTTGAATTGCATGTTGGTGGGAATATCGCGATAGCGGAATTTCAATCCGGCTTCTATCCGTCCGTATTTCAATGGCTTTACATAATCCACCATCAGATCGGCCACATGCTCGTCGGATAATAATTTGAAAGAATCCAGACCCGTATAGGTTTGCATGAAATTGGTGAAATTGTATTTCTCATCTTCCCGGTGAAATGTGTAATTGAATCCGATATTCAATACATGTCCTGCCTGTTTAAATTTATGCTGGTAAGCGGCAGAAGCTACGATAGTGGTTTTTAATTCGTCTTCGAGAAACTGCCAGAGCCTTTCCCTTTTGCTGAGATCTGCATTGTAAAAAGGCTGGTCGCCCCGATCAATGATCTTTTCGATGCCATACAAACCGGAAATGGTTAAGAGGTTCTGGCTATTGATGTTCCAGTCTATTCCCGCTTTGGTGGTTAAGAAATGGGTGTTCCTGTTTCTTTTTGTTTGCTGCTGAATAATATTACCATTTGAATAACTACGTGTTACAAATTCATTTTTATTCAGGGTTTCGGTATATAACCAATCGGCCTGCATAAAAGCATTTACCTTATTCTTACGGTAGTTCAGCGAAAGGGAGGGATTGATCTTGGGAGTAGCCTGGTACTGCGGACGGATGCCCGGCAGGTTCTCTTTCCTGATCCACAATGCGCCCATACCGGTGGCCAATCCCAGTTTTCCATTAAAGCCTTCCTGCCGGTTCTTTTTATAAATAATGTTGATGATACCCGCATTTCCATTGGCATCGTATTTGGCAGAAGGGTTGTTGATGATCTCAATTCTTTCGATAGCAGAAGCGGGTATATTATCCAGACCTGTCTGGTTACCAAAACCGGTCAGTGCCGTTTGTTTTCCATCCATCAATACGGCTACCTTATCACTGCCCCTTAATTCAACTTTGCCATCCTGACTGGTAGTTACACCGGGTAAATTTTTCAACAACTGCAATACGGACCCTCCGCTTTGGGTGATGAGGGAGGAAGTGGTATAGGTTTTCTTATCCATGCCCGCACCCAGGGTTTCCTGGCGTGAACTAACCGTTACGTCCTGCAACTGCTGCACATTTCCCTGCAGTTCAATGGTGCCGATATCGAGAAAGGGACTTAGTGAACCTAACAGAATAGATTGTTTTTTGGAGAGAAAACCGATATACTGAAACTGTAGAAAATAACTCCCGGTATTGATCTCGCTGAAGCTGAATCTTCCTTCTTCATTCGAAATTGTTCCGCTCACAAAGCTACTGTCGGCAGATCGTTGCAAACTGATATTTACATACGGAAGTGGTGATTTCGTTTTTTGATCCCTGATCAGTCCTGATACAGTTATTTTACTATTCTGTGCGGAGACATTTGCACAAATAAGGATCAACACAAGTAAAAACAGCCGTTTACAACGCTTCATTCCTATTCCTATTTCCGACAAAAATATTACAAACAACCATCTTTCTGAATTGGGATCACATTTTCAACAAAATAATCCCTACCTACACATTCTATCATTCACTAATCACTCATTCACTCATTCACTCAATCACTCATTGCTTCTCCTACACCTGAAACACCCCCATCTTGAAACTCTCTCTATCCTGATTCTGGTTGGCCGCATAAATACCTTCTGCAATCACCCTGCGTGTGTCTATCGGATCAATGATGCCATCTACCCATAACCTTGCCGCTGCATAATAAGGTGAAGTTTGTTTTTCATAACTGGCTTTGATACGGTCCAGCAATTCTTTCTCCACTTCTGCACTTACTTCCTTACCCTGCGCCTTGAGGTTGGCTACCTGGATCTGCAGCAAAGTTTTGGCAGCCTGTTCACCACCCATTACCGCAATTTTAGCCGAGGGCCATGCATAAATGAATCTGGGATCGTAGGCTTTGCCACACATGGCATAGTTACCTGCACCATAACTGTTACCTACAATAATGGTGATCTTGGGTACCACCGAATTGGCAACGGCATTCACCAGTTTGGCGCCGTCTTTAATAATGCCGCTATGCTCGCTGCGACTGCCTACCATAAAGCCGGTTACATCCTGCAGAAATACCAACGGAATTTTTTTCTGGTTGCAGTTCATGATAAAACGTGCGGCTTTATCGGCACTGTCGTTATAGATCACACCACCGATCTGCATTTCCCCTTTTTTGTTCCTGCTTACCAGTCGCTGGTTAGCCACAATACCTACGGCCCAGCCTTCAATGCGGGCATAACCACAGAGTATGCTCTTACCATAATCCTGTTTAAACTGGTCGAACGCACTGTTATCCACTATCCGTTCAATGATCTCCAGCATATCGTAGGGCTTCAGGTTGCCTTCGGGCATGATGCCATAGATCTCTTTGGGATCTTTTTTGGGTGGAGATGGTGTTATCCTGTCAAACCCGGCCTGTTCCGGTTTGCCCAGTTTGTTCATGATCTTTTTGATATGATCCAGACATTCCTGTTCTGTCTTGAATTTATAATCCGCAATACCACTGATCTCTGTATGGGTAGTAGCTCCACCCAGTGTCTCATTATCGGTTTCTTCGCCAATGGCGGCTTTTACGAGGTAGGGACCTGCTAAAAAAATGCTGCCGTTACCTTCTACCATCAATGTTTCATCGCTCATGATGGGTAGATAGGCACCGCCGGCCACACAGGCACCCATTACGGCGGCTATCTGGGTAATACCCATAGCACTCATGCGTGCATTGTTGCGGAAAATGCGGCCAAAATGTTCTTTGTCAGGGAAGATCTCATCCTGCATGGGCAGAAATACACCAGCACTGTCTACCAGGTAAATCACGGGTAGTTTGTTCTCCATGGCGATCTCCTGCATCCGCAGGTTCTTCTTGCCGGTAATGGGAAACCAGGCACCGGCTTTTACGGTTTGGTCGTTGGCAATGATCATACATTGCCGGCCGCTCACATAACCCAATCCGGCCACCGCGCCACCCGCAGGACAGCCGCCTTGCTCCGTATACATCTCAAATCCGGCAAATGCTCCCAGTTCTACAAATGGGGTATTGTCATCGCAGAGATAAGCGATCCTTTCGCGCGCAGTTAATTTGTTGCGTTCCTTTTGTTTTTCGATGGATTTTTTACCACCTCCCAGTTTGATTTTCTCAAGATGTTGTAAGGTCTGGCTTACGGACATTTTCATCCAGTCTTCATTACGGTTCTGCGTAAGATTCATATACGAACAATTGTTAGTATTGCAAATATAAGTGCTCTTTGGTAAGTTACAGGATTAATGCGTGCCGGTAGATGAATATTGATCAATGTTAACCGAACTGTATTTGCCTCTTTCTGTTTTGTTAATTTACCCGATATTGATAATTCTTTATATTTAAGCATGGCATACGACTATATTATTATCGGGGCTGGCTCTGCAGGCTGTGTATTGGCCAACCGTTTAACAGAAGATCCGGACTGCCAGGTTTTATTATTGGAAGCAGGATCACCCGATAAAAAACCGGAGATCCATATCCCGGGTGCGTATACCAAACTGAACCATACTTCCGTTGATTGGTCGTTCTGGACAGAACCCCAGTCTGCTATTGGTAATCGTCGTTTATATATTCCCCGCGGCAAAACCCTCGGAGGCAGCAGTGCTACCAATGCCATGGCCTATGTTCGGGGCAACAAAGAAGATTTTAATGAGTGGGAAACTTTGGGTAACCGGGGCTGGGGCTATGAAGATGTGTTGCCTTATTTCAAAAAATCAGAAAATAATGAACAGTTTGGAGAACCTTATCATGGCGAGGGCGGGCCACTGAATGTTACCCTGAGCAAACAGCCCAGTGTACTGGGTTCTGTGTTTGTGGATGCCTGCACCGAATCCGGTATTCCTGCCAATACAGATTATAATGGCGAAAAGCAGGAGGGGGCCAGCATGCTGCAGTTTACCATCCGTAAAAACAAAAGGCATAGTACCGCAGCCGCTTTTTTAAAACCGGTGATGCGCCGCTCTAACCTCACTGTTCGAACGCATACCCATGTTCGTTGTGTTCTCATCGAAGACGGAAGGGCCGTTGGGGTAGAAGTGATTACTGCTCATTCTGATACAGAACGGATCAACTGTACCAGAGAAGTGATCCTGTCTGCCGGAGCCATTCAATCGCCGCATATATTAATGTTATCCGGCATCGGTGCCCCTGTTGAACTGAGCAAACAGGGTATCGATATTAAATTTCCCCTGCCCGGTGTGGGTAAAAATCTGCAGGACCATGTCTGGTCGGGTGTAAGCGGATTGGCCACTATTGAAACAGGCAATGCTTTGCTCAAGCCTCTCCGGATGGCGCAGGCCCTGCTGCAACATCTTTTACTGAAGAGTGGTCCACTGGGAAATAGTCCGCTGGAAGCCAATGCCTTTTTAAAAACCGAGGATTCACTCAGCAGGCCTGATATCCAGTTTCATTTTATTCCGCTGGGCATTAAAGACGATTATAGTACCGATATCTACAATATCAACACTTTCTCTACGCAAAGTGGTTTCAGTATCATGGCTATTCTGATCAGGCCGGAGAGCAGGGGATACGTAGGGTTGCGAAGTTCGAAACCCAAAGATCCACCCCTGATACAGCCACAGGTGCTCTCGGATCCCAAAGACCGGCAAACCCTGTTAGCCGGATTGAAAAAAGCCATCGAAGTAATGGAAGCACCCGCTTTTCGGGGCTATCTGGCCGATGGGATCAGTTTACCGAAGGAGTTTTCGGATGAAGCCCTGCTGGCACATATCGACAAAAGTCTCGAAACACTCTATCATCCTGTAGGTACCTGTAAAATGGGGAATGATCCGATGGCGGTAGTGGACGATCAGTTACGCGTGCATGGTGTAAAATGTTTGCGGGTAATCGATGCCTCTATTATGCCCACGATCATTTCAGGCAATACCAATGCGGCGGCTATTATGATTGGGGAGAAAGGGGCAGACCTGATCCGCTCATCGGCAAAATAACTTTCAGGTCTTCATTTCTTTCCTAACAGCTTAATTTTCATTTTCTTATCCGTTGTGTTTGATTTACACATTAGTTTTGCTATTTTAGCAATCCTAAAACCTTGCACTTTGGCCATTGAGAAAATTAAGGGAGCAACTGCTCCTGCTGGAAAAAAACAGCCCACAGGTAAGACAAAACAAGCAGCAACTACCAAAACTGCTGCGAAAAATGTTACTGTAGCCGAAGGAACAGCAGATGCAAAAGCAACAGTAAAACCATCCACAGCCAAAACAAAAAAAGCGGTTACTACGGCCAAAACACCGGCTCCTTCCAAAAAAGCGAAGCCGTCAGCTAAAAAAGCCGCCTCTAAAAAAACAGCAGCGCTACAGAAAACCAAAACCGGTTTACAGAAAATCATTTTCCAGATCCGTTTTCATACCACATTCGGGCAATCACTGTTTATAACGGGCAATCATGCTTTATTAGGTGATGGTGACCCGGAAAAAGCAGTTCCCCTGCAGTACTTTAATGATGAATACTGGTACCTGGTGCTGGACTTGTCGGCAAATGATGCTACAGATAGCGAGATCACCTATCATTATATTCTCCGCAATGCAGATGGTATTATAAATTACGATTGGGGTAATGATAAAACCATTCATCTCTCCACTATCGCTGCTACGGAATTACTCGTGATCGATTCCTGGAATTATGCGGGATATTTTGAAAATACTTTCTATACAGAACCTTTTGCAGAAGTATTGCTGAAAGCCAATCATACGGCTATTCAAACCCCAACACCAAAGAATACGACACACCTGCTAAAAGTAAAAACACCTTTACTCGCAAAAGGACAAACCCTTTGTATACTGGGTAGTTGCGGAAGTCTGGGTAACTGGAACCAGCCCCAACCTGTGTTAATGAAACGGGAAGCGGGTCAGGATTTTTATACCGCAGCACTGGATCTGTCGCAGGAATCTTTTCCGGTGGCGTACAAGTATGGGGTATTCGATACCAACACGAATACCTTTCTTCGTTTTGAAGATGGAAATAACCGGGTACTGCATGATCCCGGAAAGCCGGGTAGACAAACCATCTTAAACGATGGGTTCGCTGTATTACCCAATAATACCTGGAAGGGTGCAGGTATGGCCATACCCGTGTTCAGCCTGCGCAGTAAAGACAGTTTCGGCATTGGTGAATTTACCGATCTACGATTGCTGGTAGACTGGGCCAAAAAAACGGGACTGAAAATGATTCAGCTTCTGCCCATCAATGATACTACCGCTACACATAGCTGGACAGATTCTTATCCTTATGCCGCTATCTCTGCCTTTGCCTTGCACCCTATGTATCTGAACCTGACTGCCATTGCTGGTGCGGCAAACCGCAAACGATTGCAGCAGCTGGAAGCAGAAAGGGTAAGATTGAATGCACTGCCTATAGTGGATTATGAAGCGGTGAATGAACTGAAATGGGATTTCATTAAACAGGTATATGCCGGCAGCAAAGACGAGGTATTACAGAGTAAAGAATATGCCGCTTACTTTGAACGTAACCGTCATTGGCTCGTACCTTATGCTGCATTCTGTTATCTGCGCGATCAGTATGGTACGGTAGATTTCAGCAAATGGCCGGCTTTCAAAAAATTCAAAGCAGCGGATATAGAGAAACTGGCCAGCAAAAAGTCGGAAGCCTACGATGCCATTGCGTTGCATTATTTTATCCAGTTTCAGTTACACAAACAATTGCAGGAAGCCACGGCCTATGCCCATGCGAATGGTATCATTGTCAAAGGTGATATTGCCATAGGCGTGTATCGCCATGGGGCAGATGCCTGGCAGAATCCGGAATTATACCATCTCGATTTTCAGGCGGGGGCACCACCGGACGATTTTGCGGTAACCGGTCAGAACTGGGGTTTCCCCACCTATAACTGGCAGCGCATGCGCGAAGATGGTTTTGCCTGGTGGAAACAGCGCTTTGAACAGATGAGCGATTATTTCGACGCTTTCCGTATCGATCATATTCTTGGCTTCTTCCGCATCTGGAGTATTCCGATGCATGCGGTAGAAGGTATCATGGGACATTTTGTTCCGGCCATTCCTGTTCATATCAATGAATTCAACAGCCAGGGTATCTGGTTTGATCTGGCGCGTTATACCCGCCCCTTCATCACCGAAGCAGTTTTATGGGAAGTGTTTGGCTACGATAATGAACTGGTAAAAAGCCTGTTCCTGAAACATGAGGGGGGAGGCAGTTATTCGCTCAAGCCGGAATTTACCACGCAAAGAAAAGTGGAACAGCATTTTGCCTCGCTGGAGCAGGATGAACAGCATGCAAAAATTCAACAGGGTCTGTATACACTCATCAGTAATGTGATCCTGTTTGAAGAAGAGAACAGCCAGGGACAGCAATTCCATTTCCGTTTTGGCATGGAAGGCACTTCTTCTTTCCGTAACCTGGAGTGGAACACCCAACAGCAATTACGTGCGCTGTATGTAAACTATTTCTTCCGCCGTCAGGATGATTTCTGGATGAAGGAAGCTTTACAGAAATTACCTGCTCTGAAAAGGGTTACCAATATGCTGGTTTGCGGAGAAGACCTCGGCCTGGTACCATCCTGTGTGCCCGATGTGATGCGGCAGTTAGGATTGCTGAGTCTGGAAATACAACGCATGCCGAAAGATCCCAATAAACCTTTCTTCCATCCCAACGATGCGCCTTACCTGAGTGTGGTAACGCCTTCTACCCATGATATGAGTACTATCCGTGGCTGGTGGGAAGAAGACCGGGCGCGTATACAGCAATTTTACAATACCGAAATGGGACAAGCCGGTAATGCACCGGCCTATTGTGAAGCATGGATCAACAAAGCCATTGTATTGCAGCATCTGTATTCACCGGCCATGTGGAGCGTATTTCAATTGCAGGACCTGCTGGGCATGGATGAACAGATCCGCCGCAGCAATCCCCATGAAGAGCGGATCAACATACCCGCCAATCCCAAACATTACTGGCAATACCGGATGCATATCGGGTTAGAAGAATTGCTGGCAGCAGATGACTATAATGCCGAACTGAAGGGATATGTAGCCGCGAGTGGCAGGTAATCTCCTTACTACGTTGCGTAAACTCACTGTTCTCTGCGGCTCTGCGGTTGGTGTAAGCTCCCTCCAATGGCAGCGAAAAGAGAAGCGCAGATTTCGCAGAGAAATAAGCATCGAAGAGTTGCCATGCATGCAACTGCCTTATATACCTGATTCGAATGAATTATATTTGCATCCGTCAATCTCCCTTTAGGAACTGACAGATGCAAATGAAACTCAGTTACCGCCAGCAGAACCTGCCTTTTCAATATCCTTTTACCATTTCCAATGGTCGCACCAAAACCCACCAACCCGCACTGGTAGTGGCGCTGGAACTGGGCCCTTTTGTAGGCATCGGCGAAGCACCCGCCATCGTTTATTACGATGTTACGGTAGAGAAAATGATCGCCGATCTGGAATCGAAACGCCAGCTGGTAGAAAAATTTGCTTTTACGGAACCGGAACGTTACTGGCATTACCTGCACCATTTGTTTCCCGATAATCCCTTTCTTGTTTGTGCACTGGATATAGCAGCCTGGGATCTCTTTGGTAAAATGAAAGGCAAACCTCTCTACGAACTCTGGAATACCCGCTGGGAAAATACGCCAGTAACCGACTACACCATCGGTATTGATAGCATTGATAAAATGGTGGCTAAGATGAAAGCCAAACCCTGGCCGGTATACAAGGTCAAACTGGGTACGGCCGAAGATATCCAGATCATGCAGGCTTTACGGCAACATACCGATGCCGCTTTCCGCATCGATGCCAATGCCGGCTGGACGGTGGAAGAAGCCCTGGAAAAAATTCCGCAACTGGAGAAACTGGGTGTCACATTTATTGAACAGCCGCTGGCCAAAGATAATTGGGAGGGGATGAAAGTCTTATTCGAAAAATCTTCTTTGCCCTTATATGCGGATGAGAGTTGTGTGTTTGAGAAAGACGTAGAAAAATGTCACGGACATTTTCACGGTATCAATATCAAACTCACCAAATGCAGTGGTATTACACCTGCTATCCGTATGATACAAAAAGCCCGCGAACTGAACCTGAAAGTGATGATGGGCAGCATGAACGAATGCACCATTGGTTCTGCCGCCATCGGCCATTTTCTGCCACAGGTGGATGAAGTGGATATGGATGGTCCATTGCTATTGGCAGAAGACGCTGCAGAAGGCATCCAATTTGATTGTGGCCAGATAACCCTCTCGGGCAGGCCCGGATTGGGGATCCGTTTGTGGTAGCCCGCTCACCGGTAGATACTACCTGTTTACCTTACCTTAACAGAATCCTAACAGTCTGTCTCATTTTTGGCATTGCCTTTGGCTTAGTAAGGGTATAAAACTTTGTACCATGAAAAAGTTACTACTTACAGCTATGATCGTTGGTGCTTTTCTTGCAACACAGGAAACCAACGCACAGGTTCGCGTAAACCTGAATGTGAATATCGGTAACAGACCCGCCTGGGGTATACCGGGTGCTTATGCCGGTGATTATTATTATTTACCTGAGATCGATACGTACTATGATATTCCCCGCAGACAGTTTATTTATTTTGATGCTGGCAACTGGGTATTTGCAGCAGAACTGCCTTACAGTTACCGCGGCTACGATCTGTACCGTGGGTATAAGGTAGTGATCAACGAACCCCGCCCTTATCTGCGTTACGATGTCTACAGAACCCGTTATAGTCAGTACTACAATACCTATCGCAGACCCGGGATAGTGTTACAGCGTCCGGTATATCCTCCTGACCGTTACGAGATAGACCGTTACCATAGTGGTAGCCGCGACTACCGTGGCAGGGATGATGACCGCCGTAGAGATAACTACCGTGACGACCGCGATGACCGTGGCAGAGGCAATGGCCGTGACCGCGACAGGGATCATGACCGTGGCAGAAGGGGTAGAGGATAAATACTGAAACAATTGTAAAAAGCATGAAACACCCGTTTCATGCTTTTTTTGTTTTACTCGCCGCTGTTGTCGAATTTCGTTGCCTTATCAATTGTAGTATGAGTCCGGAGCGAAAAGCGAAATTACTGGAAGTGCTCAGCAAAAGGCAGGGAGACCTGGCCGTTGTGATGGAGAATGTAGACGACCCGCATAATATTTCTGCCGTGATGCGAACCTGCGATGCAGTAGGCATTCAGGATATCTATGTACTAACTACGAAAATTCACCCACACAAGAAATTCGGGATCAAAAGCAGCAGCAGTGCCGAAAAATGGTTGACCATTCACCAGTATACCGATGCGCAGGCCTGTTTTACGGACTTACGACAGCAGTACACACAGATCTTAACCACGCATCTCTCCACTGATGCGGTAGGTTTGTATGAGATCGATTTTACCCAGCCCACTGCGCTGGTATTCGGCAATGAACATGATGGTGTGAGCGAGGAATTCAGGGCCATGGCCGATGGTAATTTTGTCATACCGCAGATGGGTATCATACAAAGCCTGAACATTTCGGTGGCCTGTGCGGTAAGTATTTATGAAGCCTATCGTCAGAAGACCGTGGCCGGTCATTATCTCAGGTCTACCTTATCTGCAGACAGGCAGGAAACAATTAAAAAAGACTGGGGATTCCTTAAAACTGATCTGTAAAATTATATGCGAAAATTATTTGTAGTAATACTGCTGTTTTCTTTTGTACAGGTTACAAAAGCGCAATCCATCAAAAAAATCAAGATGGATGGGTTACTGAAAATGATTGATACCAGTTCGGTACCACTGGTGGTCAATTTCTGGGCCAGCTGGTGTGGTCCCTGCATTAGGGAGATTCCCTGGTTCGAGAAACAGGTGGCGGCATATGCCCAACAGAAAGTGAAGCTGGTACTGGTCAGTCTCGATTACCCCGATGAATACCCAAAGGGCATCGCCGCTTTTGCCAAAAAGAACGGCTTCCGTTCGGAGATCATCTGGCTGGATGAAGCTGATGCAGATCTTTTTTGTCCCAAAATAGATACCGCCTGGAAAGGAACTATTCCCGTTACCCTTATGGTGAACAATAAAAAGCGCTACCGGCAGTTTTTTAACCAGCAATTACCCGAGCCACGCCTGTTGCAGGAGTTGCAGCAACTGGTGCAATGAGGTGAGTAGTCAGTGGTGAGTGGTGAATGATTAGCCTATGGTGGTCGCTGACCAACATCCACACAAATACCTATCAAGCAGAAATCCCCTGATTAAGTTACATCAATTAGGTTGTTTCGAATTTATACAAAGGAGTAGTTGTTGGTCAGTAACCAACAACGGCGATGGCAACTTGTATAATTAAAACTCAGCTTTCTTCCTCTTCCTGCAGTTTTCTTTGTTGTTCCCTGTAAAGGTTAATGGATAAGCCAAGGGCTATCAGGCTGCCAAGGGCCAGAACAGTGCCCCAGATGCTGCCATAATAGATGCCATCGGCCAGGGCATAAGTGATCAGGAACAGGATGCCCAGAATGATCAGCGTACGCAAAACGGCATGATTGATCATATAGCAAGGTTTTGGTTACCTATAGGATGCAGGTTTCGTGAGATTCCATAAATGGGGGAGATCGTGAGTCGTGAGTCGTGAATCGTCAGTGGTGAGTAGTGGGTGGGGGACAACTATAGTTTTGAGTAGTGAGTAAATAGCAGTGAATCGTGAGTGAGGTAAAGGGGTTATGGGTTTGTTTTATGATGTTCAATTCCTTTTTTACTTTTTCTGAATGCCATAAAGAATTGAAAAACTGCAAGAAGGAGGTACGTAATGGGAAGCGCTTTTTTCCCCAGATGGAAAAAATCCAGGGCTACAATAATTGACAGAATACCTTCAATTAAAAAAAATACGCCGTCAACCCAGGGTGCTTTTTTCTCTATGATGGGATGAAAAATGGCAATGGATAAAAATACAAGTCCTGCTAATATAAATAGTCGATAGGTATCATGTCCGCCTTCATATTTTTCATAAGCGTGAATCAGAATAACAATACCTGCTCCAATATGTGCAAAGCGTTTTCTTTTCTCTCTATTCTTTAAAAATGGGTTTGTAATCATTTGTCAGGTTATATCGGTTTTGTAAATGATCGCCAATTCAAAGAATTTTTTCTGGCAATTAACACCTTTATTGATCTCAACCGCTGTGGATAGAATATGTAAAATAAATATAAGTAAAAAGTAAACACATTTCTTTTTCCACAATACAATCAGATAATTGTAATTAGAAAATGTTTCAGTCAAAAGTAACAGTTGCAGAACCCAAACTCTGATGGATTCCTTTTGAAAATAAAGAACAAAATATCATATCTGGCTTAGGTCGGCGATAAGTTTTTGGCATTGATTTCTGTGTCTGGCCAAATGAAATCCTAAAAACTCAAGACGCTGGTGAAAATCCATTGCTCCCGAGATGGGATGAGGATGAGCCAGAATACGTAATTCATCGTCTTGCAGATCTTGTCCGAATGCATTCAGTATATCCTGCAAACTGTTAAGGGAAGCGAGCCAGAACGACAAGGGGCCACCCTGGCGTGGGGCTGCAACAGCTGGCACTTTTTCTTTAGTCTGCCAGGTAAGCTGTATTACTTGTTCGATAGGCATATTTTTATGTATTGAATCTTCAGTCCGTTCAAATTTGCCTTCTCGTATTGCTTTTATGGTTTTCCACATGCCTAAAATTCCTCCTTGCTCAGCCCAAAAAAGATGTTCTGTAATTTCAATAAGATTCCATTCTTCAGGAGTTGGTTTCCATTGTGCCTGTAATTCAGATACCTCTGATAACTGGTCAAGAAACAGTTTACGTTCAACAGCTACCTCCTGAATAAGACTTTCGACTTTTCGCATAGATGTATATGTTTTAAAAACAGTGGGTTTCTATTTTTTTAAAATCGGCTCCAAAATCCATAACGTTTTATTGGTTGGTCATTTTATCTCTGCCAGTTCAACAACTCAGCATCAGATTAACTTTTCCAACTTCTCCTTCTCCTTCCTTTCTTCCACTTCTTTCGTGAGATAGGTAATGCTCACATTCAGCTCAAACCCGATCAGGAGGATCAGCGAATTGATATAGATCAGGATCATGATAATGAGTACGGTGCCGATAGAGCCGTAGATCTTATTATAACTCGCAAAATTATTGACCCAGTAAGAGAACAAGAGGGTGGTAGCCATAGTTAATCCCGTTGCCAGCAGAGAACCGGGCGATACCAGCGACCAGCGTTTTTTGATATTGGGTGCAAACTTGTAGATAAAGGCAATGCCGTAAAATAATAAACCGGTGATGATGCCCCAGCGTAACCCGTTCCACCAGGAAAGGCGTTCGGCTCTGCGCATGCTGAACAGATTCTTGAGTACGTAAGTCAGTTGTTGTTTGCCAAGGAATAAGGCAAAGGCAGAAATTAAGATCAGCACAATCAATATCACCGTTAATCGTATTGCGCGCCAGCGCTGGTGCAAAAAGATCTTTTTGTTTTCCTGTATGGATTTATCAAAAGTGCGGATGATACCGATCATCGCGTTGGAAGAATAAAAAATGAGTAACAGAAAACCGAAAGAGAAAATGCCGATATGGTGGTTGTCGAGCAAATCGTTCAATATATTCTCTATGAAAATATAGGTACTGGAATTAGGGGTAATGTCTTTGAACAGGCTTAGGATCTCCTTCTTAAAACTTTCCGGCTTCGGAAACAGGGGGATCAGTGAGAATAGAAAGAGGATAGCCGCGGGCAATGCCATGATCAGGTTAAAAGAAATGGCGGCGGCGCGCTCATCCAGTCCTACCCGGTTTACCTGCTTCAGAAAAAAGTTCACCACATCATACACCGGGATGCCCCGGAAACCGGGTATCACCCATGATTTACTTTTCTTCAGCAGAAAAGCAATGGGTGGCCAGCGTAGTATGATGCGTTCGAGTCTGGTCAAGGTTGTTTACTTTCTTTTTCCTGTTTGCGGGCCATATAGGCATCCAGTGCTTTCTGGTATTCTTTGGCGTAGCTGTTATGCTCATCATAACTGCTGCTGAAATGATGGTAACCGCTGAAATCGCTTTTGGCTACAAAGTAGAGATAGTTGGAAACCGGTGCATTCAGCACAATATCGATGGTTTTGGGAGAAGGGGTGCAAATAGGGCCGGGTGGTAACCCTTTTACCCGGTATGTATTGTAGGGTGATGGGTTGAACAGGTATTTCTCATAAATACGCGTAATGGTAAAATCTTTCATCGCGAACTTAATGGTTGGGCAGGCCTGTAACGGCATCTGTTTCTGCAAACGGTTAATGTACACACTGGCGATCTTGTATTTATCGCTTTCGTAATTGGTCTCTTCCTCTACAATAGAAGCCAGCACATATACCTGCTCGGGTGTAAACTTCATTTTCTCCGCTTTGGCCATTCGTTCATTTTTCAGCCAAAAAGAACGTTGTGCATCTGCCAGTTTGCTGAAGATGCGGGTAAGGGATGTGTTCCAGTAAAAACTGTAAGTGTCGGGTATGATGAGGGTAAACACCATGCTGGTATCAACCCCAAAAGGTTTTAAAGAATCTTTGCTGTTCAGGAACCGCATCACCGATATAGAATCCGGTGCAAAGTTTTTACTGATCAGTTTGGCCAGGTCTTCTTTGGTGCGCAGTTTATTGATCACCAGTTTGATCTCTGCCAAACGGCCATTGCGGAGCATACGAACTATTTTCCAGTTGCTCATGCCTTTTTTTACCTCGTATTTACCGGGCCTGAGTTTATCCCACACTCCCAACTGCGAGGCCAGCAGGGAAAAAGTAGCTGGGTGGGCAATGATCTCATTGTCTTCCAGCACCTGCAGCACAGACGCTTTATCTGTTTTGCCTTCGGCAATGATAAAGTAGCGGGTTTTCTCAGAGAATCCGGTTCCGGCCCCCAGCACCAGCCAGGCAGCTATGGCGCCAACGATGATCAAAACCAGCAATAGGGTGGAGAGCACTCTTGACATGTCTTCAAATTAAATAAAAAACCCTGTCTGGGATACAGACAGGGCAGTAAAATATTTGTTACGGATTATTTCTTTACAGTATCTGTGGCAGTAGCGGTATTGGCCGGTACGGCTGCTGGAGCAGGTGCCGGAGCAGTTTGGTTGGTATTTACTTTCTGCAGGATAGAATTATCAGAAGCTTCTGCGCCCCCTTTCAGAAACAGGGTTGAGAAGATGGCCAGTACGGCAATGATACCTGAGAATAACCAGGTTCCTTTTTCCAGTACATCGGTGGTTTGTTTCACACCCATCAGCTGGTTGCTGAAACCACCCACATTGGCGGATAAACCACCACCCTTGGGATTTTGAATCAACACAATAAAACCTAACGCTACAGCAGCAATCACAATCAGGATCAAAAACACAATAATCATATTATATACCTTTTAGTTGTTCTATTTTGGCAGCAAAATAACTGGATTTTTCAGGATTTATGAAACTTAATTTAATATAGAGCTGGATGGCTTTGTCCACCTGCCCCTGTTTCTCCAGTACATCGGCCATGGTTTCGGTCAGGATTTCCCGGGTTTCGTTGGAGTTTTTGGCCGTTTCTGCCACAGCTTTTTCCATTTCCAGACTGGTTCCCAGATCATGTGAGTGGGTAGCCTGGGTATTTTTCACTTGTTTGAGCCAGTCAGTAAACTTGCGCAAATGGGCCGTTAGTTTATCCTGTGGTATGGCGGAGAGGTCTATTTTGATGCCCTGTGAGGCAAAATAGTCGATGGTATGCAGTTTTCGCTTCTCTGTTTCAATATCCAGGGTGGCATCTGCCTCTACCGGTTTTTTGAAATCGGCCAGCTGGCTGGAAAGGATACCGGCAATTTTACTGTCGGCATCTGCCGCTTCTGTAACCGCATCGGCTTCCTCAATATATTCATCCGGCCCGGGTTCCTGCTCTTGTTCCATCAAATCTGTTTCTGCCGGCGGGTCAATCTTCCGCATCATTTCTTTCACAGATTCTACAGAAGGGATCTGCAGCGGACGTGGGGGGGGGGATAGGTTTTCTTTTACAACCACTAACGGAACCTCATTCAACTGTAATGATAACCACAGTGGATTGGTAAAGTACATATTAGCCGTTTGCTTAGCTGCTGTAGGTTGCTGGTTGTCTGTAACCGCCTGAAAAAAACGTGCAGGTGCAAAATAAGGTGCTTCTGCCGCCAGTTGTTGCCATAACGCAGGATCTACCTGGGCAAGGGATAATTTGCCGGTGAGGTGGAAGAGTACTTTTTCCTGGAGATGGGTCATTTATTAATGAGTGAATGAGTGGATGATAGAATGAGTGAATGTCTTAGGTAGATAAAAATAAGGATTGATCACCAGTTTGAGAAGATGCGGTTGAAAATATCGTCGGTGAGAGATCTTACTACTTCGTCCAGCAATTGGGCTTCGGCCTGTTGCAGGGAGAGGTTGGCAGAGTAGTCGAAGCTGCGGCTTACATCAAATTCTTCGGTTTCGTTGGTCAGGGTTTTCTTTAAAATCACATGCAGGCTCACCGTTAACCGGTTGGTACTGGCCTGCTGTGCGCTTACCCCTACGGTTTGTGTGGCATCGTAACGGGTAATGGTGCTGTTGATCACATAATGGGCATTATCATCATTGGTACGCGTTAATTTGGTACCGCCGATGATCTTTGTCTGGATCTTATCAAAAAATTTCTGGCTGATCTGCGGGTTCACATAGGTAGCCCTGTTCTCCACAAAACCGATCTTCACCGTTTTCACATCCGCCGGCAGGGTGGCATCATTAAACGAATACCGCACCACATTACATCCCCCCAGCCCCAGGCAGAAAAACAGCCACATCCATATTTGTTTACTTTTCATCACTACCAACAAATTACTATTCAAAATAAAAACATTCAATCATTCAATCATTCAATCATCCAATCATCCACTCATCCACTCATTCACTCATTCACTCATTCATCAATATCATACTCCTTCAACTTCCGATACAAAGTCCGCTCACTGATACCCAGATCCAAAGACGCATCTCTGCGTTTGCCTTTGTGTTTTTTCAGGGCTTTTACGATCAGTTCTTTTTCCTTGTCCATGATGTTCAGCGATTCTTCTATTTCTTCGTGCTGGTGTATCTCGTTATCATGGTGCAGCAAAACCGGCTGCTGTGCGCCACCACCTGCAGGTAGAAAAGAGGGTTGACTGCTGGCCTGCTGTTGTACAGGTGCCGAAGCTGCAAACTGCTGGTTATCGCCGTTGGTATGATACTCGTTCAACAGAGAATCTCTGGTAAAATTAGCCGCCGTGCCCGCCAGAGAGGGGTTCTGGAGAATTTCCAGGAACATTTTCTTCAACTCGGTCACATCTTTTTTCATATCAAAGAAGAGCTTGTACAGGATCTCCCTTTCATTGGCAAATTCGCCCTGTGGCGTATGTCCGGCCAATACCGGTAAACGGTTTTGTACGGCATCTGGCAGAAACCTGCGCATATCGTTTCCGGTAACCAGGTTATTGGTGCTGAGCACAGAGATCTGTTCTGCAATATTCTTCAACTCACGCACATTACCCTGCCAGTTATGGTTAATTAACAGGTTTTTGGCCTCATCGTCCAGTTGTACCGGCGTGGTTTTATAACGTTCTGAAAAATCCACAACGAATTTGCGGAAGAGCAAAAGGATATCTTCTTTCCGGTCGCGAAGAGATGGTACACGTATCGGTACGGTACTTAAACGATAGTAGAGGTCTTCGCGGAAACGACCTTTCTGTGTAAACTCCAGCAGTTCGCGGTTCGTGGCCGCAATCACACGTACATCTGTTTTCTGTACTTTGGAAGACCCCACACGGATAAACTCGCCGGTCTCGAGCACCCGCAGCAAACGGGCCTGTGTGCCCAACGGCATTTCGCCGATCTCGTCCATGAAAATGGTACCACCGCTCACTGTTTCAAAATACCCTTTCCGACTATCTACCGCGCCGGTAAAAGCGCCTTTCTCGTGACCGAATAATTCGGAATCGATGGTTCCTTCCGGTATGGCGCCGCAGTTAACAGCAATGAAAGGATTGTGTTTCCGTGCCGATAAGGCATGGATGATCTGTGAAAATACTTCTTTACCTACACCACTTTCTCCCACGATCAATACCGTTAAATCGGTCGCAGCTACCTGTGCAGCTGTGTTGAGTGCATGGTTGAGTGCGGGTGAGTTGCCAATGATGCCGAAGCGGTTCTTTATACTTTGTAAATCCATTACTTTAATTAGAAATTAGTAATTAGCAATTAGTAATTGTTTTGGTCGGCGCTACTTCGCCCAGCAGGGTACCAGCGGTGCAGCTGTTGATCTGTACCATTACATAATCACCTTTGTTCAGGTTATATTGTTCTTTAGGGAAGATGACCACTTTGTTGTGATCGGTTCTCCCTTGCCAATGATTGTCGCTTTTTTTGGAATTGCCTTCAATCAATACCTGGAAGGTCTTGTTTACATCTCGCTGCATACTTTCCAGTGAGTGAATACGGTGCAGGGCAATGATTTCCTGCAGCCTGGTTTTCTTTACGTTTTCGGGTACATCATCTTTATACCTTCTCTCTGCCAGTGTTCCCGGGCGTTCGCTGTAATAATACATATAGGCCAGGTCGTACTTGCAGTATTCCATCAGCGTATAGGTATCGCGGTGGTCTTCTTCCGTTTCTGTACAGAAGCCAGAGATCATATCGGTACTGAGCCCGCAACCCGGCAGGATCTCGCGGATGCGGTTTACCCTGCCAATATACCATTCGCGGGTATAGGTTCTGTTCATCAACTGCAAAATGCGGTTGCTGCCGCTTTGTACAGGCAGGTGAATGTATTTGCAGATATTATCGTGCCGCGCCATGGTAAACAATACCTCATCCGTAATGTCTTTGGGATGGGATGTGCTGAAACGCACACGCAGCAAGGGGGAAATGAGGGCCACTTTTTCCAGCAGTTTGGCAAAAGTGATGGTTTCATCTTTCTGCTCATCTATCCAGTAATAACTGTCTACATTCTGTCCCAGTAAAGTCACTTCGCGATAACCCGTCTCAAACAACTGCTTTGTTTCTTCCAGAATCGAATACGCATCGCGGCTGCGTTCGCGGCCACGGGTAAAGGGTACTACGCAGAAACTGCACATATTGTTGCAACCGCGCATGATGGATACAAAGGCACAAACGCCATTGCTGTCCAGACGGATCGGGGCAATATCCCCATAGGTCTCATCACGGCTCAGCAGCACATTCACCGCTTTCTGGCCGGTTTCGGCCTCTTCGATCAGTGAGGGCAGGCTGCGATAGGCATCGGGGCCCACCACCATGTCTACCAGTTTTTCTTCTTCCAGCCATTTCGATTTTAATCTCTCCGCCATACAGCCCAGCACACCTACCAGCATTCCGGGTTTTTTCTTTTTGAGCGAGCGGAACTCTGTAAGTCTTTTTCTGACGGTCTGTTCGGCTTTTTCGCGGATCGAGCAGGTATTGATGAGGATCAGGTCGGCTTCTTCCTGGTTACGGGTAGCGCCAAAACCTTCGGCCTGCAGGATGGAAGCCACCACTTCGCTGTCGGCGAAGTTCATGGCACAACCATAACTTTCTATGTAAAAATGCTTCTGATAGGTACCCGAACCATTCACCATCGGATTATAGGCCTCGCCCTGGCGACTTTCATCGTGTGCTTTGCCTGCTAATTCCAATATTTCCATTCTGTTCTGTTTTAAGTGTGTAAAAATACATAAAATGCACTGTTTAGTGCCAGATTGTCAGCATTCCTGTCGTTAAAATTGTTCATATCCCATAGATTTGCGAGCAAAATATCATTTTGATGAAGAAAGCCCCCGCTCTTTTCCTCTGTTTGTGCTTTTTCTTTACCGCGTATAGCCAGGATATTGTACTGAACAAGTTGAGAAGTGAAACCTCCCGAACTATCAAAAAAGAAGCAGATACCAGCACCTGGAACTGGAAAAAAGGTGGTCTGCTCAGTTTTAACCTGGCCCAGGGTTCGCTCAGTAACTGGGCAGCCGGTGGCGATAACTTTTCGTTGACTGTTAACGGGTATTTTAACTATTTTTTCTTCTACAAAAAAGACCGGCATTACTGGGACAATAACATTGATATGAACCTTGGTTTTATTCAATCCACCAGCCAGGGAAGCCGAAAAAATGACGACCGTTTTGATTACCTGAGTAAGTACGGTTATAAAATGGATACCCTGGGCAAGTGGTATCTTTCAACCCTGTTCAACTTCCGTTCACAGCTGTTTGACGGGTATACCTATTCCAATAATGTGGGAACTTTTGCATCCTCTTTTTTATCGCCGGCTTATTTCATTCTTTCTGTGGGATTTGATTACAAGGCCACACCGAATATGTCTGTCTTTCTTTCTCCGCTTACCTCACGTTCTACTTTTGTTACCAATAACCGGTTAGCACAGAAAGGGGGGTATGGTATACCGGCGGGTAAAAACTCGATTAATGAAGTGGGTACTTTTGCTACGGTCAATTATAACAACGCCATTGCCAAAAATGTGAATTATAAAGGGAGGCTGGACCTGTTCTCCAATTACCAGAACAAACCGGAGAATGTAGATATTTTCATGACCAATCTGTTCTCCTTCAAGATCAATAAATATTTTTCTGCCACTTATAGTCTGGATCTGATCTATGATGATGATATCCGGCTGTTCGGTCCTACCAAACAATCACCGGGATTACAAACCAAGAGTCTGATCGGGATAGGTTTTCTGAAACCGCTGGTGGTTAAAAAGACCCGCCATACCTAAGCTATCACTTTCAGCAGGTGTTTGATCTTATTGGCTTTGTAAGTAAGGTCCTGATAATCTTTGTGCAGAATGGTAACATGCCCCATTTTACGGCCGGGTTTGGTCTGTGTTTTTCCATAGAGATGCACAAACACATTATCCATGGCCATGACCTCGTTTAACCCTTCGTATTTCGCCGTTCCGGAATAACCCTCTGCACCCAATATGTTTACAATAGCGGAGGGCAGGATCGGATCCGTATTGCCCAGCGGGAAACCCAGCAGGATACGTAACAGCATATCGTACTGACTGGAATAGTTGGCTTCGATGGTATGGTGGCCACTGTTATGTACCCGGGGGGCAGTTTCGTTCACCAGCACTTCATCGTTTGTATCGATGAATAATTCAATGGCAAACAGGCCCGGACTTTTCAATTCTTTCACCACACGAGAGGCAATGGCTTCGGCGCGCCAGAGCGTTTTCTCGGGTAAGAGGGCAGGACTCAGCTGATAGTCAAGCAGGTTCCATACCGGATCAAAGATCATTTCGGCAGGGGGATAGATCACGGTTTCGCCGCTGGTGCTCATGGCCACAATGATGGCGATCTCTTTTTTGATCGCTACTTTTTTCTCCAGCACCGAAGGGGCATCAAATCCGTTGCCAAGGTCTTTCTCCGATTCCAGAATGGTCACACCCTTGCCGTCATAGCCACCTTGCCCGATCTTGTGTACTGCGGGTAAAAAAGCTGCCTGCTGTGCCAGTTCTGCGCGGTTTTGGGTGATCACAAAAGCAGAAGTGGGGATCTCGTGTGCTTTATAAAATTCCTTCTGGGTAACTTTATTTTTAATGGTTCGGATAGCAGATGGTTTGGGAATTACTTTCACTCCCTCCGCTTCCAGTTTCTCCAGGGCATCCACATTCACCGATTCAATTTCGATGGTGATGGCATCCAGTTCCTTCCCAAACGCATACACCGTATCAAAATCCGTGATATCGCCCTTGGTAAAATGATGGCAAAGATGTGCGGCCGGGCAGTTGGCATCATTCTCCAATACATGGGTTTCAACCACATAATTGCCTGCTGCCTGTAATAACATACGCCCTAATTGACCACCGCCGAGGATCCCTATTTTCATAAATGTTGAATATGAAACGAAGATAGGTAAGGAGTGTGGAGTTAGGAGTCTGGAGTCTGGAGTATTTTTTTACATTTCCCCAACTCCTAACTCCTAACTCCAGACTCCTAACTTTTCTATAGTTTTGTCCCGATGATACCCGACTATCCACATAAGATCTTCAGCGATAAACGCTTCTGCTATTGCCTGTTGATGGAGGCACTGGCCATGGATGCTGTACGATAAACGCTTTATGATGAACGCCTAACGCAAATGCGGGGCGGGACGGAGTACGTTTATTTTATCAACCATTACTTATTTACATTTTATGGAAACAGTTGTATCTGCTACTGCTGCACAACCGGCTATCACCGATTTTCTTCCTTTACAGGGAACAGACTATGTTGAATTTTATGTGGGCAATGCCAAACAGGCGGCTCATTTTTATAAAACGGCTTTTGGTTTTCAGAGTCTGGCCTATGCAGGGCCGGAAACGGGCATCAAAGACCGGGTGAGTTATGTGGTGCGCCAGCACAAACTCACTTTCATGTTTACCACTCCTTTGCGCAGCCAGAACCCGATGGCCGATCATATCTACAAACATGGCGATGGCGTAAAAGTACTGGCACTGAAAGTGGAAGATGCTACCGATGCCTGGCAACAAACCACTGCCCGCGGCGGCAAGAGTTACCTTGAACCCGAAACCCTGACCGATGCGGAGGGAGAAGTGGTACTGAGCGGCATTCATACCTATGGCGATACGGTGCATGTTTTTGTAGAGAGAAAAAATTACAAAGGTGTTTTCATGCCCGGCTTCCGTAAATGGGAAACGGTATATAATCCCACAGATACAGGTCTGCTGTATGTAGACCATTGTGTGGGCAATGTAGGCTGGAACCAGATGAACCCATGGGTGAAATTTTATGAGGAAGTAATGGGCTTCCGGAATATCCTCAGTTTCGACGACAACGATATCTCTACCGAATACTCGGCCCTGATGAGTAAAGTGATGAGCAATGGCAATGGTTTTGTCAAATTCCCCATTAACGAACCTGCCGAAGGAAAAAAGAAATCACAGGTAGAGGAATACCTCGATTATTATGATGGCGAAGGCTGCCAGCATGTGGCACTGGCCACCAGCGATATTGTAAAAACGGTAACGGAATTACAGAACAGGGGGGTGGAGTTTCTGAAAGTGCCTACTTCCTATTATGCAGACCTGTTAGACAGGGTAGGTCATATAGACGAGGACCTGCGACCGTTGCAGGAACTGGGCATTCTGGTTGACAGGGATGATGAAGGCTATCTGTTGCAGATCTTCACCAAACCGGTAGAAGACAGGCCCACGCTGTTTTTCGAGATCATCCAGCGCAAAGGTGCCAAAAGCTTTGGTAAGGGCAATTTTAAGGCGCTGTTTGAAGCCATTGAACGGGAGCAGGATTTGAGAGGCAACTTGTAAAGTTTCATCATATGTCCATCGTGCGGTACCCATGGGGCTGTGCGATGGACAATTTTTTGTCCGGTAGAAACGTTAATTCTACAGTCAGCCAGGTAGCGTTATTTTTACATTCCTTATTTTTGAAACCATGAAGCGGTTAGCAGGACTTCTTTTTTTAATGGCGATCGGCAGCCTTGCCGGGGCACAGAAATCATTTCTGGCCTCTCAGCTGCAGTTCCCGAAAGTGGTGAATGCCATGAAACTGAAAGAAGATTCCCTGAAGAAGCAATTGGCGGCCATGCACATTTCCTGGCCCATTAAACAGATTTACGTAAGGAGTTTTAAGTACGATAGCCAGCTGGAAGTGTGGGTACGTAATCAGAAGAACGAGCCGTATAAATTATTCAAGACCTACAAGGTTTGTGCTTTATCGGGTGCATTAGGCCCCAAACGGATCGAGGGTGATTACCAGGTGCCGGAAGGTTTTTATTATATCAATGAGTTCAACCCAAAGAGCACGTACCATTTATCGCTCGGATTGAATTATCCCAATGCATCAGACCAGTTATTAAGCGATTCGCTGAAGCCGGGTAATGACATTTTTATTCATGGAAGTTGTGTAACGGTAGGCTGTATTCCTATTCAGAATAACCAGATCGAAGAACTGTACCTGCTGGCCAGTTATGCCCACGACCAGGGACAGGATTTTATCCCCGTTCATATTTTTCCTGTTCGCTATAATGTAGAAAAAAGCCGCGAATACCTCTCCCGCGCCAGCAAAGACGATCCCGGTTACCAGATTTTTTCTAACCGCCTGAAAGAAGTTTTTGACTATTTCGAACAAAACAAAAAAATCCCCCTCATCTCCGTGAACAAAAAAGGCGAGTACATCCCCCTATAAAAAACATTCACTCATTCTATCATTCTATCATTCACTCATTGCTTATATAACACCTGCACCGTTTCTTTGGTACGTTGTGTTAATACAATTTCTTTTCCCCTGGTCAATGTTTCAAAACTGTCGGTTGTATAATGGCGGATAGTAAGTAATATCAATTCTTTCTCTACCTGCACATCAAACAGGGAAGAAGCGGCCGCGGCCAGGTGTTCGATTTTTTCTGCGCGGTAATCCATACATAATTGTACGTTGATAGCGCCGGTCTGTATCAGGTTGGGACGGGTTTTGTGTTTGGCCAGTAGGGCATAGAGCTGGCTCATCGGTTCTTCGCCCACAAAAGAAAAATCCTGACTACTCAGGTGCAGCAAAGCCTGATTTTCTTTTACAACAATAATAGGTGGCAGTCCTTTACTATTTTTTTTATGGATGAGGGTGCCGGGCAGTTCCGGATCGAGAAAACACTTTACCTGTAAGGGAATGCCTTTATTCTGTAAAGGTTTAATGGTTTTCGGGTGAATCACCTGGGCACCATAGTAAGCCATTTCAATGACTTCGGTAAAATTCAGTTCAGACAACAACTGTGCTTCCGGAAAACGTTTGGGATCGGCATTCATCACGCCTTCCACATCTTTCCAGATGGTCAGACTTTCGGCATCCAGAATATTGGCAAAAATGGCCGCAGTAAAATCGCTTCCTTCGCGGCCCAGGGTAGTACTTTCATTGTCATCGGTGCAACCAATAAACCCCTGAGTCAGGTAAATGCCTCTTTTTTCCACCGTATCGGTGATCCTTTCTGTAGTTATTTCCCAGTTAATGGAAGCGTCGCGGAAAGTATTGTCTGTTCGTAACAGATCGCGTACATCCAGCCATTCGTTGCTGATGCCGGATTCGTTCAGGTAATAACTAATGATGGCCGTACTCAATAACTCGCCCACACAAACCACCTGGTCGTAATAGTAATCATATTCCCGTACCGGTTTATCGTGCAGCAACCATTCTACCTCAGTAAAAAAATCAGTGAGCTGCGAAAGACAGGCGTTAAAATGTGTCACCAGCAGGTATTTGGAAATATTGACATGGTATTGTTTTACCGCATCAAATAACTGCAGGGCTTCGTCTTTGTTGCCGGCAAAAAAAGCTTCTACCACTTTTTCCAGTCCATTGGTGGTTTTACCCATGGCCGAAATAATGATCACCAGTGGATCTGACTCATATTTTTTTACAATGCCTGCCAGGTTCCGGATCCTGTCTACGCTGTTAACACTGGCGCCGCCGAATTTGAATACTTTCATTCCTTACCCTTACTTTGGTTGATGATGACAAAACTAGGGTAAATATACACTCCCGCTTACTCCTGTTAAGACTTTGGCAGCCGGTATAACTGGTATGGTTGTTGCCACTGTGGGGTAAATCGATACTATGAAAAAAATTATCTGGATACAAAGGCTCAGTTTACTCGTGCTTTGGGTAGGGTTTCTGTCCTGCAGCCCTAAAACAGCAGTGAATGTCTCCGATTCAACGGATGAAACGGTGATAGCAGCGGATAATATGGAGAGCGCCATTCTGCGTTACGTAAACCAACACCGCCGGCAGTTGGGAAAATCCCCTTTGCAATTACAGGCGATTGCTTCGCAACAGGCCACCCTGCATAGCCGGGATATGGCCAAACGCAAAACCGGTTTCGGGCACGAGGGCTTTGCAGAGCGCATGGCTGTGATCAAAAAAAGTGCCGGCTGGATCTCCGCTTCCGCTGAAAATGTAGCTTATGGTAAATTAACTGCCCAGGAAGTGGTAAAGGGGTGGTTGAATAGTCCGGGGCATAAAAAGAATATTGAGGGAGATTATGTTTTTACCGGTATTGGGGTGTACAAAGATGCCAAAGGGATACTCTTTTTTACACAGATCTTTTACCGCAAATAAGTCTTTGTATTGTGTATCACATACATGGTGCATTCGTAAAATTTATCAAACAGATATCGGGCCGCTTCCTAACTTTATCCAAATGATTGCCGAATGAATGTAAACAGGAATATTCTCACACTGGATGAATTTACCCTAACCCAATTAAGACAGTTTCCCACCGCCACCGGCGAGTTAAGCCGTTTGCTGCGCGATCTGGCCCTGGCTGCTAAACGTGTAAATGTAGAAGTGAACAAAGCCGGTCTGGTAGATATTCTGGGCGATGCCGGCAGTATTAATGTGCAGGGCGAGGACGTAAAAAAACTCGACATTTTTGCCAATAACCAGTTCATGGGTGTTTTAAAGCACGGCATCAGCTGTGCGGGTATTGGCAGTGAGGAGATGGATGATTTTGTGGTGTTTGACGATGAAGTAAGTAATAACAGCAAATACGTAGTGTTATTTGACCCGCTGGATGGGAGTGGTAATATTGATGTGAACGTATCGATCGGAACTATTTTCAGTGTGTACCGACGGGTAAGTGAATTGGGCAAACCCTGCCGCAAAGAAGATTTTTTACAACCCGGCAATAAACAGGTGGCTGCCGGATATGTGGTATATGGTTCCAGCACCATGCTGGTATATGCTACCCGCCGAGGGGTGAATGGATTTACGCTGGATCCTTCTATCGGAGAATTTTCATTGAGTCATCCCGATATCAAATGTCCGGATACCGGCAAATTCTATTCTGTGAACCATGGGAATTTTTTCCAGTACGAAGAACCCGTTCGTAAATACATAGACGGCTGTCAGCGCAAAACCAAAGAAAATGGTGGTCCTTATACCCAGCGCTATATCGGCAGTATGGTAGCAGATGTGCACCGCAACCTGATCAAAGGTGGTATTTTTATGTATCCCGGCACCCTGGATAAACCCAAGGGCAAACTACGCCTGTTATATGAAGCCAATCCCTTTGCCTTTATTGTAGAAGTAGCGGGAGGAGTTGCCACCAATGGAAAACAGCGAATACTGGATGTGGAACCTACCGAATTACACCAACGTACGCCGCTCTTCATAGGAAGCCGCAAAATGATGGAGGAACTGAATACCTTTATGGGCATCTAAGTAAGCGCGATGAAAAGAAAGTATATACTCTTGTTACTGATAGTATTGGGTGTTCTGCGTACATCTGCCCAGCAGCGGCTGGATCCCAAAGGCATGAATTATATTGTTTCTCCCAAACCGAACAGCATTATCTATCATGATAGTCTGTTCAGTGGCAGCAAACAGTTTGAACAACTGTTTTATCGTACACAAGACCAGCAACTGATCAGGCTCGTCGAAAAACACCAGTCAAACAAAGTAGCCGGGCAGGTGCTGGGATTAATGGGTACGATTGGAACCATTGTGGGGATCAGTCAGTTGTCGCGCAACGATAACAAAGGACTGGCCTGGGGGCTTATTGGTGGCGGTTTTGCCATGACGCTCACAGGTGGTTACTTAACCCTGATGGGACAAAGGAACCTGCAAATGGCTGTTATTTTATACAATCAAAGACATAACCAGACATCGCTGGGGCTAGGGGTAGCAAACCGCACAGCAGGACTGGTGTATCAATTCTAGCACATGGGTAAAACAATCATAGAAGTAAAGAACCTGTATAAAAAGTACGGCGATTTTGAAGCCGTGAAAGGCATCAGTTTCGAAGTGCAGGAAGGAGAGATCTTCGGACTGCTGGGTCCGAATGGTGCGGGCAAATCCACTACCCTGGAGATCATGGAAACCCTGCGGGCAAAAACGAGTGGGGAAGTGTTGGTGGATGGATGGAATCTGGATACTTCACCCAATGATATCAAGAAAATTATTGGGGTACAGCTGCAAACATCAGGTTATTATCCGAGTTTGAACCTGATGGAGTTGATTGTGTTATTTGCTGGACTCTATGATGAAGAAGTGGATCCTTTGGTTTTACTGGACAGTGTGAATCTCCGCGATAAAGCGAAAGCCAAATACAAAGAACTCAGTGGCGGGCAGAAACAGCGTTTTTCCATTGCCACCACATTGATTAACCGGCCAAGGATCATTTTTCTGGACGAGCCTACTACCGGACTGGATCCGCAGGCGAGAAGAAATCTCTGGGACCTGATACGCGAAATTCGTGCAAAGGGGACCACGGTAATTATTACCACGCATTATATGGATGAAGCTGAAGTATTGTGCGATAGGGTAGCCATTATTGACAGTGGAAAGATCATCGCTATCAATACACCGGATAGACTGATTGATGAACTGGTAGCATCTGGTTTTGAAAAACGCAAAGAAGTAAAACAGGCCAATCTGGAAGATGTGTTCATCCACCTGACAGGAAAGGCGTTAAGAGATGATTGAATTCCTGATAGAGGAATAAGACACTATTGATAAATAAAATTAAAATCAGCTTTTGATATGACAACGGATCCACGTTACCCCATCGGTAAATATGAACCACAGCCTTTTTCGGAGGCGCAGAAAGAAAAGTGGTTACTGGATATCAAATTTCTTCCGGAAGAGCTGGAGAGGTCCTTACTGAATCTGGATGCCGCGCAACTGGAAACACCCTACCGTGAGGGCGGCTGGACGGTGCAGCAGTTGGTACACCATGTGGCAGACAGCCATATGAATGCCTATATACGTTTCAAACTGGGACTGACGGAAGAGAACCCCACGATTAAACCTTACGAAGAAAAATTATGGGCAGAACAGCCTGATAACCGGCTGCCGGTGAATATCTCCATCACTTTGTTACACGCGTTGCACCAGCGTTGGTATACTGCTATTCATCATCTGACTGAAGCAGACTGGAACAGAACGGTGGTACATCCTGAACATGGCCGGCAGATGAGTCTCTGGTTTTTACTGGGTCTGTATGCCTGGCATGGCAAACACCATACGGCACATATCACTTCTTTACGTGAAACTAACCAATGGTAATGGCCAAAGAATTCAAAGCATCAGAAATAAATACGTTCAGGGATCTACGTTGGACGACCTTGTCTTCAAAATATATTTATGATGACAGGTGGTTTCGCGCCCGTGCCGATAGTTGTCAGTTTCCAGATGGTAGAATCTTAGAACCGTATTATGTGGTAGAGTTGCCTGATTGGTGTAATGTGATTCTGGTTACCAAAGAGGAAAGGATCATTTTAGTAAGGCAGTACCGTCATGGTATTGGCCAGACAATCTATGAATTACCGGGTGGCGTTATTGAAAAAAATGAAGACCCGAAACTTGCTGCAAAGCGAGAGATGGAAGAAGAAACCGGTTACACGTCGAATGATATAGAATTTCTCATGAAACTCTCGTCTAATCCTTCCTTGCATAATAATACTGCTTATTTCTTCCTCGTTCGCAATGCAACACGTATTGTTACAACCAATCCTGATCTGTTCGAGGATATTGATATTGTTTCTTTCTCCAAAGAAGAAATCATCGAATTCATACTGGGTGACCAGACACGTCATGGCGTACAGGTGGGTCCGATCTATGCTGCACTGCTGCGATTAGGATGGCTGAAATTTACCTGATTGCTTTCTCTTAGAGGTTCACTTCCCCCACTAAAAACACACTACCACAAACCAATACCAGGTCATTTTTTTCAGCCTGTGCCATGGCTTCTTTTAATGCTTTGTTTACTTCGGGATATGTTTTTCCCTCCAGCTCAAAAGCGGCTGCCTGTTGTTGTAACTGGGCAGCATCCAATGCACGGGGAATCTGTGCCTGAGTAAAATAATAGGTCGCTTCTTTAGGTAATAAAGGCAGTACGGCATCGATCTCTTTGTCTTTTACCATGCCGATCACCACGTGGAGGTAATCATAATTGGTCAGTTCCAGTTGCCGGCTGATCTGCCGCATGCCGTCTACATTATGACCTACATCCAGAATCACGGTGGGGTGCTGGTGAACCAGTTCCCACCTGCCATGCAAACCGGTGAGTTTTTTTACATGCGGCAAAGCTTTCTGAATAATGGCGGTATCTGTTTTCCAGCCTTGTAAATGCAGTTGGTGAGCCGCCTCCAGCACTGTGAGCAGGTTTTTGGTCTGGTAAATACCGGGCAGGTCCAGTTCATAGTGTGTATGCGCATTGCTCGCTTTATCTACAATCGATACTTTCAGTAAATGATGTTCGTATTCCCAGCCAATCATCCATCTTTTTTCCTGTGCATAAGTGATAGGAGAGTCGGCTGCTTTCAGATCGAACACGGGCCTGGTTTCCGGTATTACTTCGCCAATTACTACCGGTATTCCTTTTTTAATGATCCCTGCTTTTTCGCCGGCAATTTCTTCCAGTGTATCTCCCAGCAGGTTCATATGATCCCAGCCGATATTGGTGATCACACTTAATTCGGGTGTGATGATATTGGTACTGTCGAGCCGCCCGCCTAAGCCTACTTCAATAATAGCAATATCTACTTGCTGTTTGGCAAAATAGTCAAATGCCATGGCCACCGTGATCTCGAAGAAAGAAGGTTCTATCTCATGGATCAATGGCTGCATGCGTTGGGTGAAATCAACCACAAAATCTTCCTCACATACTTCGCCGTTCACTTTGATCCTTTCCCGGAAATCTTTAAGGTGGGGAGAAGTGTATAACCCCGTTTTATACCCCGCTGTTTGCAGAATAGCTGCCAGCATATGGCTGGTAGAGCCCTTGCCATTGGTACCGGCAATATGGATGGTTTTGCATTGTAATTGCGGATTGCCCAGCGCTTCGCAGAGACGTATGGTATTGGTGAGGTCTTTTTTAAAAGCGGCTGCACCCAACCGGCTGAACATGGGTAAGCGGGTAAACAGATATTGTAAGGTTTCCTGGTAAGTCATATGCTGCTGCAAATATGCAACAATAATTAACCGCGCAGTTTGAAATTGAAGACCAATGTGCCGGTTTGTTGCTCAGAAGCGCCACTATTCAGTTTCAGACCTCTTGCTTTGCGCAGGGCAATATTGCGGATATTGGTATTGGTAGTAGTGGTGCCACGAGGGTTTACAATGGCCAAAATCACATTGCCAGCTTTGTCCACGGTAATATCTACCGCTACTTTGGCATTCTCATTAAATTCATCTTCAAAAGAAGGTAAACGGGTAATTCTGCGCCCGTCCAGTCCACTCCGGATACTCACTCCCCCTGAACCGCCGGCTCCGCCATTGCCACTGGCCGCATTACCCTGGTAACTGTCTGAATTGGGGTTGCCATTTGGGTTACCCTGGTCTCCTTTACCACCGGCAATTCCCTGATCCCGCACGCCATTGTAACTGTCGGCCCGGTTACCACTGGTAGTAGTACTGGCACCGCCTTTAAATAAGGCTTTGGGTTTGGGAGGAGCCGGTGTAGGGTTGGCAGCAGCTGTTGGATTGATCTTTTTAACGGTTGTGGGGGGTGTACTCAATGGTTTATTGACGGGTCTGTTGGTTTTATTCACCGCAGGTGCATCGCCATCGGCATATTCGTCTGTATTGATCTTTGGCTGATCACTTGCCGACTGTACCGATCTGGGAGGAGCCGTTTTGCTGTCTTCCGTTACCGAAGGCTCACCGGGAATCTGTGGCGCGATATCCCCCAGTCCGGTTTCGCTATTACCCAGATTAACTTCGATCCCTTCTCCAAAATCGGGTGGGGGAATCTGTGGAAGTGTCCATTGCAGGAAAAAAAACACCAGAAATACCCCTACACAGATCATGGTTGTGTAAGCGGATGCTTTGAGGTTCTTTTCTTTTTCGAAGGAAGCTGCCATGGATGAATAATTGCGCATATCAAATGTACAGGTATCGGTCTGGGTTAAACAGAATGTTGAAAATTACCGGTTTAACCGGAGGGTAATCCACTTTGGGGGTATAAAGAAAGGTTAAGGTTGGTGGATGGGTAAATAAGTATATAAGTAAATAGGTCAATGGTAGTATGGGGCAGTGGGATTCATTAGCGGATAGATTTTTTGCCGGGTGATCAGTTTATTTCAAAAAAACGTCGTATCCGAAACGGAGTAGTGTGGCTGTGATGATGAGGAGAAAGAAAACCCGGATGAAGCGGTTGCCGCGGGCAATGGCTAAACGGGCACCTACGATACCGCCAATGCCATTGCAGATGGCCATGGGAATGGCGATCTGCCAGAGGATGATACCTTTAAGGAGGAATAAGCTGATGGATCCCAGATTGGTTGCGAGATTGATCAGTTTGGCGTTGGCGCTGGCATGCAGGAAATCGAATCCCAGTAAGGTGATGAATGCCAATACGAGGAAACTGCCGGCACCCGGCCCGATAAAGCCATCATAAAAACCAATACAGAGGCTTACCAGAATGGCATAGACCCATTCGCGCCGGGAGGAATGATCTTTCTGGGTATGCTGCCCAAAATTCTTTTTGGTATAGGTATAAATAGCCACACCGATCAGTACCACAAAGATCACGGGCTTCATGTAGCGGTTACTCACCATCGTTAACACTTCAGAACCCGCAAAAGCGGCTACGAAAGCGATCACACACATTACGGCGGCCATGGTCCAGTTGATGGATACTTTCCGCAAATACTGAACCGTGGCAAAAGCGGTACCGGTGAAAGATGGGATCTTCAATGATCCGATCACGGTTGCCACCGGAAACTGTGGCAATAGGATCAGGGAGGCTGGTGTTTGAATCAGACCGCCACCTCCTACAATGGCATCCACAAATCCGGCAGAGAAGGCAAAAACACAAAGTAAGATCAGGGTAACTATATCCATTTGTCAAGTAAAATAAGGAATGTACTATTCAGGTGTTTTGTTTTTTCTGACGGTGTTGGCCAGCACCAGTCCACTAATCACTAATATACCACTGATGACATGTATCCTTGTGATGCGCTCCCCCAATATCCAAACCGCTTCCAGCACGCTGAATACAGGAATCAGGTTACCGAATAAAACGGTTCTGCCCGCCCCGATCTTCTGAATAGAAATGTTCCAGCACAGAAATGCCGTAACAGATGCACCGGCACCGAGATACAGAATCACCGCCCACAAAGAAAAACTCCATTGGGCCGGTTTGGCCAATAGGAGTTCTGCAATAAAAAAGGGTAGCAGCATTGCCGTACCTGCGGCAAATACCACAAATAAAAAGTTGATGGAAGAAAGGGTAGCCGGTTTTTTTCTGACCAGTGTACTATACACCGCAAAAGCAAAAGCACCCGTTAATACCCAGAGATCGCCCGTAGAAAAATGAAAAGATGCCAACACTTCCCAACTGCCGCGCGAGAGCAGTAATACAATGCCTGATAAGCAAATGGCCATACCGGTAATGCGGAGAAGACCGGGTCTGTCTTTCAGAAATACCGCTGCCAGTACCGTAGCAAAAATAGGAGAAGAAGTAGTGCCGATCAATGCCATGTTGATGGCGGTGGTATAATGTCCGGCAACATACACACAGGTATTAAAAATGGTAATACCCGTCAATGCCACCCAGAACAGGTAACGGGCATTTGATTTTACAGCTTCTTTTTCTGAACGGAATCTGTTCCATGCAAATGGTGTCAGTAGCAGGGTGGCGGTTAGCCACCTGCAGAATGCCAGACTCACGGGGCCTATCTGTTCACTCACCCCCTTGGCCACCACAAAATTCCCTGACCAGATGATCGCTGCCAGAACTGCCAGCAATATGCCGATATAGGTATCTCTTGCAGAGTGGGGCGTGGTAGTCATATATGCAGGTGAAAAATGGCTAAAACGAATGCAGTAAATAAATTACACAGTGATATTCCCACCCGCAAAATCATGCTCATAGTCTCCCTTGATCCGCTCCATCGAAGGATTGAAATAACCGAAGCGTAGATTCGGGAACTCTTCGCGCAATAAGTCCATCATTTGTTTTACACCCAGCATTTCGCCGGTATCGTGTACGCCGATTTTGCCCATATACCAATCCGGATCAATATTGAAATTGCGCCACTGGATCATACAGAGGTCCGTATCAATGATGAGTTTTCGCAGGGCTTCGTATTCTTCTACACTATCCGTCATACCCGGAAATACAAAATAGTTGATGCTGGTCCAGCCACCGAAACTCCGTACTACTTTCAGACTCTCAATAATATCTTCGAAGGTATAGTTGTTGGGACGGTAATACGGTTCGTAAATATGTTTCCTCGCCGAGTTGGTACTTACGCGGATACTGTTCAGTCCGGCTTCGCATAAAGCTTTTACTGCATCGGGTTTGGAGCCATTGGTGTTGATATTGATACTGCCTTTTGGCGTGTGTTTTCTGATCTCGCTAATGGCTTCGCGGATGGTTTCCCACATCAGCAGGGGTTCTCCTTCACATCCCTGTCCGAAACTCACGATAGGAAAAGGTGCATTCATCAGGTGTGGTACCGTAAACTCCACGATCTCTTCTGCCAGGGGTTTGAATGTGAGTCGGTCCTGGGTAGAAACGATGGTCTCTTCTTCCGGCTGAAAAGAGATACAACCGATACAATTGGCATTACAGGCGGGCGAGGTAGGTATGGGGCATTCCCATCTGCCCAACGCAAAATTGCGCGCTGCCGGACAGTGGTACGTCATACAGCATTTTTCCATCAGGTGTTTTACCAGTCTGTTCTCAGGGTAAGCGGCCAGTAGCTGGTGGGCACCGGTATCAATTTTGGTATCATCGTACCCTGCACATTCCTGGCGGATATCTTTTTCGATCCTTACGGCCGGTACATAGTGTTTGTTATCATGCCAACCCACTGCTGTATAACAGAACAAGGGCAGGGTAGGTGCATCGGGCAGGGTTTCATAAGCAGCAATATAAAGACCAGTATGTGCCGGCGGAATAAATGCGGCTACGGCCCAGCCTTTTTCGCACAAACGCATGTCACCGCTCGTTACATCTATACCAATACCGCGTCTGCCGGGCAGTTCGTATAAGTTACCACCATCGGGCAGTTCGATCCATTCTTCTGTGGGAATCGGGAAAGCATCCCAACCTGCACGCCCTACTGCATAGAGGGTAGGGTCTTCAAAAATATTTCCTTTTCCGTCTGAATACAGCAGGAAGGGTGATTGTGTAATAGCCATGTATGAGATCTAAGTATGAAAACCGTTTTGGGTTCTGCGTTAAGCGTTCTGCGTTAAGCGTTCTGCGTTAAGCCTACCCCTGCAAAACTCGTTAAATTCTGCTTCTTCTGCGGCAGAACCGCTTGATTCTATTTCTTTCTGGATGAGTTTGTTGTTTTTCAGATCAATGGTGAGGATGCCGTCTTTCAATACCACATGGGTCACATCCTGCCAGGAATAGTTCTTTTTAGGTAGGGAGTTTATCACAATTCCGTTTCCGTCAAAAGCGATCTCCTGTGGAAATTTTACCTGTTTTTCAGAGATCACTGCCAGAAAATACAGGAAAGTGATCCAGTGCACCTGGAACAGGGAACCCAGTCCGATAGTAGCCAGCAATAAGCCCAAACGGTAAAAAGGCATATTGCCTTTATTAGCCTGCAGGGTACAGTAAATCCACCAGCCGGCAATACCTGCCATCAGTACAATCAGGTAGGCACTGAACCAGGTAAAAGGGATCCAGAATACCGTATACCCCAGAATGGCAAGGGAGATCATCAGCATAAAACGGCTGACAAGATCTACCAGCAAATAACTGGGCTTGCGGAGCACTATGATGTAATCGTACACTTTCATCCAGGCAGGTTAGGATTGATTATTGACCAGGAGGTTACACAAACGCCAGAGGATACGCGCACCCACATTGCTGTCCCAGTCGGTTTGGCCTACGCCGATCTCTACGAGGTCAAACCCGATAATGGTACGGCCGCTGGCAGTGATTTTTTTGATGAGGTAAAATACTTCTTCTGTTTCAAAACCGCCTGGTACGGGAGTACCGGTATTCGGACTGTATTTCCTGTCCAGCCCGTCAATATCAACACTCAGATATACTTTTTGAGGAAGATGGTTCACGATCTCGTCTACGATCTGTTTCCAGGTTTCTCCCTCATACTGTCTTTCTTTGATCTCTTTATCCTGGTAACAGACAATTTTAAAATCACTGTTGCAGATCAGGTTCCATTCTTCTTCCGCATAATCGCGGATGCCCACTTGTACCAGTTTTTTGAGAGCGGGGATCTCCTGCAGCGCATTGTACATCACCGAGGCATGCGAGTACACAAAATGCTCATAGGATTTGCGCAGGTCGCAGTGGGCGTCTATCTGCAATACCCCGAAATCGCCATGTTTTTCGCCTAATGAACGCATGAAACCGAAAGAAGTGCTGTGGTCGCCACCCAGTAAAGCCACCAGTTTGCCTTTAGCAAGTAGCTCACTGGTCTGGTCAAATACCCATTGGTTCATCATTTTGCTGCCTTCATTGATATCTTTCAGGCTTTTGCACATGAACTTGTTCTTCTCTACAGATTCCCCGCGTGAGATATAATCAATGTACAGTTCGGCTTCTTTGCGCAGGTAATCGCTTTTCATGAGGATCTTCCTGTCAACCTCGCGCATAAAAAATCCCTGTTTCCAGCCGTAGTTTCCATCCACATCAAACAGGTCTACCTGTTTACTGGCTTTAAAAATATGGTCCGCAGCACGTGCTGTACCGGCGCCATAACTCACGGTTACTTCCCAGGGTACGGGCAGAATTACCAAACGGGCGTCTTCTTCAGTAAAAGGAAGGCCAAAAATATTATTGTTGGGATTACCTACCCCGTTGGGGTCAAATTGAGATAAATCGGCCATGGTATTGTCTTATAATTGCAAACAGGCCGCAAATTTAGCAGCTATTTTTGGAATTCGGGTAAGATTAATCTGTACAGGTTTTCCGTGGCAAAGTTTGAGACAATCCCCCACGAAAGCAGGTTTTTCTGCAGACTGTTGAACGAAAACAGATTTTTAACATCCTTAGGGGCCAATCATCGGCTTTTGCCATCTCAATTTGGGCTACTTTTGCAGCATAAATGGAATCTTATGAAGAAAATGCACATCATAGTCCTTGTTTGTATAGCGGCTGCCATCGTGGTACTGATCAGTTATACAGGGGATCTGACTACGTATGAAACCATCGCTTCAGCCAAAGAGAAGGAGGGTAAATTTGTGAACCTGATTGTGAAACTGGACAAGGCGCAGCCCATGGAGTATGATGCCGTAAAAAATCCCAACTACCTTACTTTCACAGCCGTTGATACCCTGGGCAATAATATCAAAGTGGTATACCATAACAACAAACCCACTGATATGGAAAAAAGCGAACGCCTGGTGCTGAAAGGACGGGTACAGGGTGATCATTTTGAGTGCAAGGATATTCTGCTGAAATGCCCTTCCAAATACAAGGATGATCCCAAAGCCAACAAAACCATCCAGACCAATTCCTGATTGTTAAGTTAGTATCCTTAACTGCTTTTCCTTACCAGAACCTACGCTACATGAACTATATCGGAGAACATTTATTGCCGGGCCAGATCGGACATTTTTTTGCCGTACTCTCCCTGGTGGTGTCTTTATTGGCTACTGTTACTTATGCTTTTGCTTTCAGAACCGCCGATCCGGTGGCCAAACAAAGCTGGCTCAAACTTTCCCGCGGACTGTTTTTTATCGAAACCATCAGCGTGTTCTCGATGTTCATTACGCTGTATTACATTATTTCGAACCACCTGTTCGAATACAAATATGCATTCACCCATAGTGACCTGAGTTTACAGGTAGAATACCTGCTGGCCTGTTTCTGGGAAGGACAGGAGGGCAGTTTCATGTTATGGAGTTTCTGGCATTGTGTGCTGGGATGGATCCTGATCTGGCGCTCCAAAGAATGGGAAGCCGGTGTGATGATGGTGATCAGTTTTGCCCAGTTCTGTCTGGCTACCATGGTACTGGGGATCTATTTCTTCGGAAACAAAGTGGGCAGCAGTCCCTTTGTATTGTCCCGTAACGAAGGATTTTTTGATTCGGCACCCATTTTCAAAGATGTGATGACAGGCAATCTGCGGGCCGATTATCTTACCCTGATCAAAGACGGCTCGGGCCTGAATACTTTATTGCAGAATTACTGGATGGTGATACACCCGCCGATCCTCTTTCTAGGGTTTGCCTCTACCATTGTGCCTTTTGCCTATGCAATGGCCGGCCTGTTTTCCAGAAAGCATGAGTGGATCAAACCTGCGCTTCCCTGGGCTTCTTTTTCAGCAGCCATATTGGGTACGGGTGTGATGATGGGAGCCGCCTGGGCCTATGAGAGTTTGTCTTTCGGCGGTTACTGGGCATGGGATCCGGTAGAGAATGCTTCGCTGGTACCCTGGCTTACTTTGGTGGCCGGTTTGCATACCAACCTCATCTACCGTAATACGGGCTACTCGCTGAGACCTACGTATTTCTTCTATATCATCAGCTTTGTGCTGGTATTATACTCTACATTCTTAACCCGAAGTGGTATACTGGGCGATACCTCTGTGCATGCATTTACCGATCTGGGGATGAATCTTCAGTTGCTCTTGTTTGTACTGGTGTTTCTGGTGCCGGCATTGTTCCTTTATTTCAAAGAATATAAAAAGATTCCTTCCATCATTAAGGAAGAAAATACCTACAGCCGCGAGTTCTGGATCTTTATCGGTTCACTGGTATTGTTCCTCTCCGGTATTGTGATCATTGCCAAAACATCGGTGCCGGTATTCAATAAAGTATTTGGTACCAACATCGCTCCGCCGGAAGATGCGGAATTTGCTTATAACCAGATCCAGATCTTTGTCGCCATCGTGATCGGGCTCTTAACTGCCGTATCGCAATACCTCAAATACAAAGACACACCCAAAGCCTTTTTTGGTAAAAAAGTATGGATCCCTACGCTGATCGCGGTGGCGATCAGTCTTTCCATCAGTTTCTTCGGCGATGTACATTATGATAAAAAAGGTCCGGGTTTCCTCTTCGCCATACACATGGCCATTTTTGCTGCGGTTTATTCCGTGGTAGCCAATGCCACTTATGTTTGGCTGGGTATGAAAGGAAAGATCAAAGCAGCAGGTGCTTCTGTGGCGCATGTGGGTTTTGGATTGGTGCTGGTAGGCATCCTGATCTCTTCCAGTAAAAAAACTGTGTTAAGCTGGAATACAACCGGTATCACTCCTTTACAGGGCGATCCCAAGGCCAAAGGAAATGCGGCCGGCGATCCCGCGGAGAACCTGACCCTGTTCAAAGGAGTGCCGACTGATATGGGTAAGTTCATGGTGACTTATGCAAAAGACACTATCAATCCGCTTGACCGTAAACGCTATTTCGAAATCGATTTCTCAGCTAAAAACGGGGGAGAGAAATTTCAGTTGTATCCGGATGTGATCAAACAGAACAAGGGAGGAGAAGGATTTTCTGCTAACCCGGCTGCACAACATTACTGGCATAAGGACATTTTTGTGTATATCACTTCCTTCCAGGAGAATAATCGGGAGGATACCACTACTTTCCGCAACCGCGAAACCAAAGTAGGGGATACCCTGTTCTATGGTAATGGCTTCATCATCCTGCATAAAGTAAGTGTGAATCCGCCGGAACAAAAGGCCAAAGTACAACCCGGTGAAACGGCTTTGTTTCTGGATATGACCGTGATCTCCAAAGATGGTAGACGTTACCCCGTAACACCGGGTATTGCTTTACAAGGTATGCAGCTGCGCAGTTTACCTGATTCGGTGGTGTCGCAAAGTCTCGTACTGAATTTTAATAAAGTACTGGACCAGAACACCGGCAAACTGGAGATTGGCGTAAAAGAAAGCGGTGCCATTACAGACCTCATCACCCTCAAAGTGTATGAATTTCCCATGATCAATGTATTGTGGCTGGGAGTGGTGGTAATGGTGATCGGTTTTGGGATGTCGATCTTCCAGCGGGTAAAAGGGGCCGGAAGGGGTGCCTTACGCGTTTCTTAACATTTTTTGGGGTTACTTTTTGGGTTCAGACAGCATTAATCAACGCAGATCTGTCTATTTTTAAATTGCGTGAAGCGTTTATTGCCACATATCATCTTCTTTTCCTGCCTGCTGGCAGGATTGTTCTCTGCCGGTAAGTCAGTGGCGCAAACCCATGGACAATTTGATACCGTAAAAGTATATGCTTACGTTACTCCGGAAGGAGATACCATTCCGTATGGGGGTTACCTGCCTTCCGTAGAAGTGTATGGGCGGATGTCGAAGAAATGGCGCAATTACTGGGCCGACTGGACCCGCCTGCGCAATGCCGTTTATGTAACTTTTCCCTATGCCAAAAGGGCCAGTGTGATCATGAACGAGATCAATGCCAAACTCGTTAACGTATCTGACCGCAAACAGCGGAAGGCCATTATTAAATCGAGGGAGAAAGAATTGAAGAAAGAGTTTACCGATAAGCTCACCAACCTTTCTGTGTACCAGGGGAAAGTGCTTATGAAACTGATCTACCGTGAAACAGGTAATAACTGTTACGAGATCATTGATGAATACAAAGGGTTTATCAGCGCGGCTTTCTGGCAAACTGTGGCCGTATTATTCGGTAGTAATCTGAAACAACAGTATGATGCCAGCGGAAAGGACATGGACATGGAAAAAATCGTACGCGATGTTGAGAAAATGTATGGTTACCGGAGTTCTGCACCGTAAGTATCCAAGGCTGCTACGAAATCTTTTCGCGGAATCATCTCTGCCCCCAGACTTTCGAGGTGTGCGGTATACACCTGGCAATCGATCAGGTGAACTTTTTCTTCCTTTAGTTGCCGTACAAAATGAATAAAGGCAAACTTGCTGGCATTGCTTGCTTTGCTGAACATGCTTTCTCCAAAAAATAATTTCCCCAAACGGATCCCGTATAAACCGCCCACCAGTTCCTGTCCCAGCCAGGCTTCTGCACTATGGGCATAGCCCATTTTATGTAATTGTAGTAAAGAAGTTTCCAGTTCATCGGTGATCCAGGTACCATCCTGTCCCGGGCGTTGCAGTTCCTTACAATTACGGATCACGGCCGGAAAAGCTTCATTCACTGAAAAGCGGAAAGCTTTTTTGCGGATCAGCAATTCCATGCTTTTGGTCACTTTCAGTTTGTCGGGAAATAAAACAAACCTTGGATCGGGGCTCCACCACAGCGGTGTTTCGCCATCGTACCAGGGAAAAATTCCTTTCTGATAAGCCAGTAATAACCGGTTCACACTTACATCACCACCCATGGCCAGTAAACCATCGTCCATCGCATCTTCCAGAGGAGGGAACCAGAGGGTTTTGGTGAGGGCGTGGAGAGGCATAGAGAATTAAAAATTGGCAATTAAAAATTAAAAATTGGGTAAGGGAAGCTTGTATTGTTGGGGGGAGATGATTGTATGATAATTGTTAATTTTTATTGGATAATTTCTAATTAACGATTTCAATCGTTGCCCCGATTCCCCTGTCCGTAATTGCATCGCACATGGGTTTCAGCGTATCGTAGTCGCCTTTTTTGACAGCATATTTGCCCTGGGTATGAATGAGCATGGCACATTGTTCTGCCTGCTCCGGGGTATGGCCACAGATCTTGATCAGGGTTTCTATGACCCATTCAAACGTATTTACTTCATCGTTCCAAACCACCAGTTGGTAGGTAGAAGCCAGTTCGGTAATCGTATCCCGCTCTTCTTCCTGCCAGGGTTTGGTTGCTGCCTGATCACTCTGCCATATCATGGCACAAAGTTAATTGCTCTCCTGATTAACGAAAAAAAAGTTCCCGGATTTATGAAAAGGATCCGCAGGGTAAAAGAAGGAGGGGGATTGCAGCATAGATCGCAATAGACAGATTCGGTCTTGGGTATTTTGTAAAAATAAACAAGCAGCTATTTCTGATAGCTGCCTGTTTATGGTAAACTCAATTGAGTAATAAATTTTATGGATATGGGTTCAATAACCGGTACTCAATTCCAGCCACCGCCAAGGGCTTTGTAGATATTCACCTTGGCTTCCAATTGTTTCAGTTTGATCTCAATCAGTTCAATTTTAGAATCCAGTGCTTCCCTTTGTGTTGACAGCACTTCGATATAATCGGCCCTTGCTGAACGGAAAAGATTATTGGAAATGACGATGGATTGTGTGAGGATGTCTACCTCTTTGGCTTTTGTCTCATAGCTTCTCGTGAAATTCTCCATTCTGGAAAGTTGGTTCACTACTTCTATGTGTGCATTCAGGATGGATTGTTCGAAATGATAGGCCGACTGAATCTGTTTGGCATTGGCACTAAAGTAACTGGCCTTGATAGCATTCTTATTAATCAGTGGTGCCACCAGGTCGCCACCCAGATTGTACAGGATGGATTCTGGTCTGATCAGGTACAACGGGTTGTAGGCCTGAAAACCCAGCCCGGCTTTCAGGCTGAAAGAAGGATAGAAACGAGCTTTGGCAACCGCTACATCCAGTTTAGCCGCTGCCAGGTCTAGTTCCGCCTGACGGATATCGGGACGGTTTGAAAGCAGCTGTGAGGGAACTCCTGCAAAGATCGGATCGTTCACCAGGTTATTAAAATCAGCTGCATTCCTGGTTACGTGTTGCGGAAAACGGCCGGTTAAAAAATTGATCCTGTTTTCTGCTTCTATGATCTTCTGCTGAATTTCGTATTGCAGGTTTTGAGTGTTGAGCAGCTGTGCCTCAAATCTGTTTACGGCCAATTGCGTAACCTTGGCTGCTTCTTTCTCCAGCTTCACTAATTGAAGTGCATTTTTCTGCAGTTCAATATTCTGTTGCACAATTACCAGCAGATTATCAAGGCCCAGTAACTCGTAATAAGAACTGGCTATTTCTGCGATGATATTGGTAACCAGAAAATTTTTGCCTTCAACACTCGACAGGTAAGTCAGTGCCGCTGCTTTTTTGGCATTGTGCAATTTATGCCACAGGTCCAGTTCCCAGGAAAAATAAGCGCCGGTCATGAAATCGCCGAAGTATCTGGGGGCTTTATCCGGATTGGTTTTCAGGTCTTCCTCCGACAAACCGTTCCAGGTATATTTTCCTTCTTTTACCCTGGCGGCACCAGCACCTAGATTAAGAAACGGCAGGTATTCGCCTTTTCGCGCCATCACTTCATTTTTGCTGATCTCCATTTCCTGTAAAGTAATATGAAGCTCCTGGTTATTGTGTAAGGCGGTATCTATGAGCGCAACCAGGTAGGAATCTCTGAAGTAGCTCGCCCACTTGATATTTGCCACATTGGTGGTATCCTGCGATTGGTTGTAAGCCGCAGGGGTTGCACTGTTCGCCTCTTTGCCTATGATGGCAGGCGTTTTACAAGCCATCATCAAAATGATCATAGCCATCAACAGGGTATACTTATTAATCTTGTTGTTTGTCATTTTTATTTCTGATTCGTTTGATGAATTTTAAGATTTGTTTGCTGAGTGCATTGTCGGAATGGTTTTCTACAAAATCTTCACTCAACGGATTTTTATCTTCGTCCCATATCAGGCTTCTGCCTTCCTGCAGTTTGCCGAATATGTAGTAGAGACCCGGTACAATGATTACACCGAAGAGGGTACCGAATAACATGCCACCCAGTGCCGAAGCTCCAATGGTATGGTTACCCACTGCACCCGGGCCGGTTGCCATTACCAACGGGATCAGTCCCGCGATAAACGCAAAAGAAGTCATCAGGATAGGACGGAAGCGGGCTTTGGCTCCTTCAACAGCAGCTGCCAGAATAGTGGCCCCCTGGTTATGTTTCTGAACGGCATATTCAACAATCAGTACGGCATTTTTTCCAAGCAAACCCACCAGCATGATGATCCCCACCTGTGCATACACATCGTTCGCCAGTCCCATGGATTTTAGTAACAGGAGCGAACCAAATATGCCCGGAGGAAGCGAAAGGAGTACCGCAAAGGGCAGGATGAAACTTTCATATTGTGCAGCCAGGATCATGTATACAAAAAACAACACTACCAGCAACAGGTACATGGCTTCGTTTCCTTTTTTAGCTTCATCGTATGAAATACCTTCCCAGGCAATATCATAACCACGGGGTAGTGTTTGTGCGGCTGTTTCTTTGATGGCTTTAATGGCATCGCCCGAAGAATAGCCTTTGGCCGGTGTACCGTTGATCAGGGAAGAGATATATAAATTGTAACGGGATATCTCATTGGGCCCCTGTGTTTTTTTGATGGTCATAAATGCAGAGTAGGGAACCATTTCGCCATGATCATTTTTGATAAACATGTTCAGAATGTCAGATGGTTGTTTTCTGAATTCAGGGCCGGCCTGGGTATATACTTTATAAAAATTGTTGAAACGTATAAAACCCTGTTCGTAAGTACTGCCGATCATAATGTTCAGGTTTTCCATGGCATCACCCAGGGAAACACCTTTTTGCATGGCCAGCTTATTATCCACCAGGATCTCGTATTGTGGATATTTGGCTGAGTAAAAGGCAAACAGACCATTCAGTTCCTTTCTTTTCTGCAGGGCAGCCAGAAATTCACTGTTTACGCGGTCGAACTCCTGGTAATCCGGATCGCTGCTTTTGTCTAGTAAACGCAATGCAAATCCATCCGATGCACCATAACCCGGTACAGCAGGCGGTTCGAAATATTCAATGTGGGCAGGCAGGTCGTTTGATTTTTTTTCTAAGTCCCGGATGATCTCTTTCACAGATTCTTTCCGCTCAGACCAGTCTTTTAAGTTGATCAGACAGGTGCCGGCATTCGATCCCCTTCCTTCTGTAAGAATTTCATAACCTGCCAGTGCTGTAACGGATGAAACACCTTCCACTTGTTTGGCGATCAACTGAAGTTGTCTGGATATTTCATTGGTCCGTTCCAGTGTGGTGCCCGGCGGGGTTTGAATAATGGCATAGATCTGTCCCTGGTCCTCATTGGGAATAAATCCGGCCGGTAGTATTTTATTGATGCCAAAAATGCCGAATGCAAAGGCGATCAATACCCCATAGGTGATCACTTTTCGGTTAACGATCAGTGAAAGGAATTTGATATACCTGCCGGTAACTCCTTCAAATTTGCTGTTAAACCAATCAATAAAACGGGTGACCGGTGATTTCTTTTTTGGTGTTTTATGCGTGTTTTTTAACAGGATCGCGCATAAAACAGGAGTCAGGGTAAGTGCTACAAAACCTGAGATCAGAATAGCGCTGGCCATGGTAAGTGAGAACTGACGGTACAAGACACCTACCGGCCCCGGCATGAAGGCCACCGGTACAAATACCGACGTCATCACCAGCGTAATGGCAATGATGGCACCGCTGATCTCGCCCACCACTTTTTTCACGGCTGCAAAAGCCGATAGGTTTTCTTCGTGCATCTTTACGTGAACGGCTTCCACTACCACAATGGCATCATCCACTACCACCCCAATGGCCAATACCAGGGCAAACAGGGAAATCAGGTTGATACTGATGCCAAAGAAACTCATTAAGGTGAATGCCCCGATCAGCGATACCGGAACCGCCAGAATGGGGATCAGTGTAGATCTGAGATCGCCCAGGAAAATGAATACCACAATGGCTACCAGTATAAATGCTTCCAATAGGGTATGCAATACTTTCTCGATCGACGCATCTACGAACTTCGATACATCGTAATTGATCTCATAATCGATTCCCGGCGGGAAGTCTTTTTTCAGCTCCTTTAATTTTGCCTTCACTTCGTCAATTACCATGCTGGCATTACTGCCCGGATTCTGTTTCAATACAAGCGAAGCGGAAGGATGCCCATCTTTATTGGAGTAGATATCTACAAATTCACTTCCTATTTCAACCTGGGCAATGTCTTTTAGCTTCAATGCTTCTCCCTCTGGATTGGCCTTGATGATGATATTCTCATATTGCTCCGGTTTATTGTACCAGCCTTGATAGGTGAACACATATTCCTGCGATTGTGCTTTTTTTCCTGAGCTGAGTCCCACCCGGCCGGGTCTGGCAAGCACACTTTGCTGGTCAATCGCTTTTAATACTTCGTCTGCAGAAATACTATAAGCCCGCATCCGTTCCGGATTTAGCCATACACGTATGGCAAAGGAACGGCTGCCAATTGCCTGGGCAAACCCCATTCCTTTGATACGTTGCAGCTCGGGTAATATGAAAGTGTTGGCATAGTTGAATAAGAACTTTTCATCTACCGTTTTACTCTTGCTGTACAGGTTTAAATACATCAGCATACTGGGCTGTAGCGGAGAGATGATCACCCCCTCGCGCTGAACCAGTGGTGGAAGATTGGTCATTACCTGGTCAACCCTCGATTTAACCCTTACCGCTGCCAGTGTTGGGTCGGTTCCCGGTTCAAAAACGATATCGATACTGGCTTCGCTGGCACTGGTGGCATCAGACAACATATACTGCATGCCCTGCACACCATTGATGGCACGTTCCAGAATGGTCAGGGTTGATTTTACGAGCACATCTGCATTAGAGCCCGGAAATTCAATAAAAATGGTTACCCTCGGAGGAGCAATTTCAGGGAACTGTGCTACAGGAGATGATTTAATGGCCAATAACCCTGTGAAAATTATTAACACAGATAAGGCAATGGCAAGAACGGGCCTTTTAATAAACTTATTAAACATGATTCAGTTATTTTAGTTCTTGCCTTATTCGGCATGTATTTTATTTAATTCCATCAGCTCCTTATCAAAAGAAACGAACGCATATTTTATTTTCTGTTTGTCGCGCACTTTGCCTAAACCTTCTGCCAGAATTTTGTCTTTGGCGCTAAGGCCGGAAGCAACAATATATACGTGGGGTAATTCCTGTGATATGGTGATCTGCCTGGCTTCTAACACACCGTTTTCATTTAGCACATAAACGAACTTTTTATCGAGCACGTCGTAAGTTGCTTTTTGCGGAATGATGATGGCATGCTTCAGCGGAATAGGCATCCTGATATTTCCGGTTTCTCCGTGGCGCAGTATGCCCTTGGGATTGGGAAATGCGGCCCGGAAGGCGATATTACCTGTTTCGTTGTTAAAATCAGCTTCAATGGTTTCTACTACACCAGGCAAATGAAATAACTCTCCATTAGCCATTTCCAGTTGTACGGATTGTTTGCCTGCTGGCTTTGTCTTCTGTATAAAATTCAGGTATTCTGCTTCCGGCACATTAAAGTATACCCACATTTTACTGTTATCAGAAAGGGTAGTGAGCAGTTCTCCCTCATCGATTAAGCTGCCCAACCGTTTGTAAAAACGATCCATGATACCATCAAAAGGGGCACGTATTTCCGTAAAACTTAAATGGGCCTTTGCCAAAGAAAGCTCTGCTTTTGCCTTATTCAGCTTGGCCTTATTGAGGGATAACTCATTTTGAGAAACGACATTATTGTCGGCCAGGGTCTTGCTATTATTGTATTCGATCTCGGCAAAATCCATTTCCGCTTTTGCTTTTTCCACTTCGGCCTGGTAGATAACGGGCATGATCTTGAACATGAGCTGTCCTTTTTTAACATATTGCCCTTCGTCTACATAGATCTTTTCGAGGTATCCTCGTTCCTGTGACCGTAACTCAATATGACTGGAAGAACGAACCTGACCCACATACTCGCTGTAAATAACGGTATCTGTTTCTGCCGGAGAGGTAACCAGAAATGTGCTTTCTGCTTCCGCCTCTTCTTTTTTTTCTGTACAGGATGAATACAACAAGGAAGTTGCCACGAAGGCAAAAATGAAAATCCGCTTCATGAAAGTGTTGATTAAATTGAAATAAATAAAACTGCTTAACTAAGAACTGCCCCGAGGCGGTACATGCGTATAACTACACAGTGCCGGTGGGCATTATACATGAGGATCTAAAAGAGAAATGTTATTAAGCGATATGATTCTTCCAGGAGTGGTGAAGAATAAAAAAGGGGATCAGCGGTTGCTGACGTACCGAAGAAACTAATTGTAAGTAACGGATGTTAAAAACATAATTGATGTCAAGCCCTTCTGTAGGATATTTTGGATTACCCGTGCTGTAAAGATCCGGCTCGCTGTTTTGCCGGTCGTCATCTTCATCCGTTTCCATTTCCATTGCATTGTGCAAGGGCTCCTGGGAGAGAAGTGGGGCAACTTCTATACCTTGTACCTGTTTGGCCATATGCAGGCCGGAGGAAGTTTTCTGGAAACTGAGAGCGTTGCTTGAAAAGAAATTAGGGTGAAACTGCTGAAGAAAAAAAGCAAAGGCAAACCCAACCAGGAACAACTGTTTCAGCATAGTTCCGGCGAGTGATCTAGTTTGAAGGCCAAAAGTTTTATGTGTACGCTTTTTTTGCATGCAGTAAGCAAAATTAGTACAAATCCGGTTACTGATTTTATCCGGTACCATACGTAATGTTAACGTTTGCTGAATTGCGAAAACAAAGAGCAAAATTTAATAAATTTTAAAGGTCAGGAAAAAATCCTGTGTAGATATCATCCTCTGGTTGATTGGTAAAATACAATCAAAAGAACAATGACGGAAACGGTCAGCAGTAAAAAGAACAGATCCACTTTGATTTTCTCTTTGTTTCCTTTTTTAACGGATACTGCCAATTCCCTTATTTTCCTGGATAGGGTTAGAGAGCCTAGGATGAGGAGGATAATATAAAATGTAGACATACGATTTCTACATTAATGAATTAAGTTATCAGATCGCCCATGCATAATCCTATACTGGCATACATATGATCCACGCACAATGTTAGATCCATTTCTGGGAGTAAGCCTGCGGGGAGATATCAAACTTGTTGATGAGAGAGTTTTTGTTAATTCGGATTACGCTACTTACGTTACAACCTTCCAAATAAAAATCCTCCAGATGTGAATCTGAAGGTTTCTCTGTGGGAGCAGACGGGTTCGAACCGCGGGCCCCTCCGACCTTAGTCGGAGTGCTCTGCACCAGCTTGGTTAATTAGCTTTTCAATCATTTTCCTGCTTTTCCAGCCTTTAATCTGTTTTTCCCTTTGTATGGCCTGTTCTTTTTCTGGGTATACTTCAGTGTAAACAATGCCCCAATCACCCGTTTTCCCAGTAAATCCTGCATGGTTAGTATTATGTCTTCTTAATCTTTCCAAGGGTGGTTCGGAAGTAAAACCAACATAGTAGCGGTTCTTAAGTGGAGAAAACAAAATGTAGATATGGTACATGAGTTAGAGTTGCACCTTTCTAAATAAAAAAAGTTTCAGTGATGTACTGAAACTTTCTCTGTGGGAGCACACGGGTTCGAACCGCGGACCCTCTGCTTGTAAGGCAGATGCTCTAAACCAGCTGAGCTATGCTCCCAATATTTTTTATTTCAACTCCAAGGGCCACTCCCGACTGTTAGTCGGGATGCTCTAAACCAGCTGAGCTATGCTCCCTTTTTTGTTGGGAGTGCAAAAATAGGGTCTGAACCGTATCCTCCAAAAAAAAGTTTCCTTTTTTATAAAATTAATTCAACTGTACCGCCGGAAGCCGGTAATGCTGGCTATCATACACAAATAGTTCTTCTATCTGGTAGGTCCAGTATTTATAGAGAGGCGATTTGGACAGGTAACTGTCTGCCTCGGCCTTAGTTTCGGTATTCAGCGTAATCCAGCAGGTCTGACTTTCCATGCTTACGGCGTAGCTGTCGATAAACCCTTTATTGATCAGATAATTGATATAGGTGCGGTGGGGCGGCACAAAAGACATGAACTGCTCATCCATCGTAAACTTGATAATTGCCTGGAACTTCGTCATACTGCTTCGTTTTACTGGGTTACCTCTGCAAGATTCATGCAGGGGTGTATTCAGATGGCAAACTGGCAAGCGCTGCACCCACTGTCTGCAGTTATAGCAGTATTTTAGTGGTAACACTAATTTACTGATATATGTTGAAAACAATCGGACTCCTTTTGCTGTCTAATATATTTATGACCTTTGCCTGGTATGGGCACCTGACAAACAAGGGATTAGCCCTCTGGAAAGCCATCCTGATCAGCTGGGGCATCGCTTTTTTTGAGTATTGCCTGATGGTGCCTGCCAACCGGGCGGGTTTTATCAATGGAATGAACGGTTTTCAGCTCAAACTAACCCAGGAAGTAATTACCCTGCTGGTATTTTCCGTTTTCGCCATCTGGTACCTGAAAGAGTCTTTTCATACCAAATACCTGATCAGTTTTCTCTTTCTGTTAGGGGCCGTCTATTTCGCGTTTAAAAAATAGTGGGGTAGGTCTATGGTTTCCTCTCTGCGCAAACTCCCCGCCCTCTTGTTCTCTGCGGTTGGTTGAAGCTGTATCCAACTGCAGAGAACGAGAGACGCAGAGGTATCGCAGAGAGAGGGGTAAAATAACAAGGGGCATCCCGTTGCCGGTCTGCCCCTCTTGAAACCTGCTGCATGAGAAAATTATCAGCCCTTAGCTTCTTGCTTTTGTTCTCTTAGTTTTTTCCTTAAACGCATTTTCTGTTCCGGGTTCAGACTATCTGCCCTGCTCTTTATTTTTTCTTTGTATGCTGCTTTTTCTTCTGGAGATAAGTTGTCGAGTTTCTCCTTCATTTTCTGTCGGATGGCTTCCCGGTTGGCACCCAGGCTATCGGCGTGGTGTTTTGCTTTTTCCTTGAAGGCGGCTTTTTGTTCAGGAGATAAGTTGTTGAATTTTTCTTTCATTTTCTGCCGCATTTCCTGGCGGTTAGCACCCAGGCTATCGCGGTGCTGTTTCATTTTTTCTTTGAAGGCAGCTTTCTGCTCCGGCGATAAACTATCCATTTTAGCGCGCATTTTCTGCTGCCTGTCTTGTTTCTGTTGCTGGCTGAGGCTATCGTGCATAGGTCTGTGCTGACCTTTGAGCATGCCTCTTTGGGCTGCAATCTGTGTGAGGCTGAAACCAGCCAATAATAGGAGAAGGGTTATTTTTTTCATATTCCTGTTTTTAATGAGACAGGGATAGAAAAGAATAGTTTAAGAGCAGGGGATTATTTTAACATTTGTGTTAAGAAGGTCAGCGAATAACGGCGCTGAAAATCATAAAATCAGCTTTGCAATCCTGCCATTACTGCCCGCCAGAAAAACGGCTTTCCCTTTTTTGGCTTTCTGACAAACATGGTAACTTTCTCTGGAGATGAGTTCCCAGTTATTGCCGCCGTCTCTCGAGATATCAACACCAGATGTGCCGCAGGTTAACAGGGTATTCTTATCGAGATAGATCACACAAGAGCGGTAACCATGTGGTGGGGTTTGTGGAATACTGTAAGAAAGGGGGCTGTATCTATTTTTCGCTTCAAGAGTAAAAAAAACGCTGTTGCCCTTGCTGATAGTGTCCCTGGTAAAATCTCCCCCTACAATAAAACCATATTTGTCTTTGAAGAGCGCCAGTGAATTAGCGCCGGTTGATTGTTGTCCCTGTAAGATGGGTAAGCTATCTGCGCCTCCGTTATGCAAGAGTCTTGACACTTTACCTCCGGAAGCCAGTACAAAATGGTTGTATCCGAAAGAATGCATTTTAAGATTGCTGCCACTGGAGGCGAAAAAAGCTTCGCCCTCATGGGCCTGTAATCCTTTGCCATCAGGTCGGGGAGAGCTCACTTCCCAGGTATCGCCACCGTCCAACGTAAGCGCCAGAAAGATCTTGCCATTGATCGGATCGCCTACTAACCGGCCAATTTTTTTATTGGAGAAATCCATTGCATCAAAAAAGGCGCCCTTGGTAGTGTCTTCAAAAACCTTTTTCCAGCTCTGTCCGCCATCGGTGGTTTTTAAAATGGCGGCGGGTTCTGTAATGGCCATGATGATGGCTGTATTTTTATCGAATGCCTCAATATCTCTGAAATCGTTTTTCTCGTAGCCCGGAACGGTGGTCCAGGTAAAGGTTTTGCCTCCGTCTATCGAACGGGCTACCGAACCTTTGCTGCCGCTGGCCCAGATCACATCATCATTTACCACACTCAAACCGCGGATACTGATCTTTTTACCCGATTCCAGCACCTGCATAGCGGGTGTCTGCGCAAAAGCGGACATGGAAAGATTTACCAGTACTGCCAGTGAAAATATTTTTATAAACCGCATAGGAACTACATTTTTGCAAACTAATGTACGTCAATTCGTACAACCCACTTTCTAAACCGAATACTATATGATTCCTTACTGGATGAGCCGGACCCAATTGCTGCTGGGTGATGAAAAGATTGAGACCCTGATGAGCAAACATGTATTGGTAGTAGGACTGGGCGGGGTAGGCGGTATCTGTGCCGAAATGATTGCCCGTGCCGGTGTGGGTAAAATGACCATTGTGGATGCCGATACGGTTGACCTGAGTAATGCCAACCGCCAGATCCCCGCCCTGCATTCTACCGCGGGAAAGGGCAAGGCAGAAGTAATGGCGGAACGATTAAAAGATATCAATCCCTCACTGGAACTGACCGTACTCTCCATTTATATCAAAGAAGAGATCACCCGCGAGATACTGGATCAGGGCCAATTCGATTATGCCGTGGATTGCATCGATACCCTTTCTCCCAAAGTGCATTTTATCAAAGCCTGTAAAGAAAGAAATATTCCGATCGTTAGTTCTTTGGGCGCGGGAGGCAAAGTAGATCCGTCGCAGGTAGTGATCACTGATATCTCCAAAACCTACCAATGTAACCTGGCCGCCTATGTTCGCAAAAAACTGCGTGCCCAGGGCATACGCAAAGGTTTGACCGTTGTCTTCAGCGCCGAGCCGGTAGAGCAGGAGCGTATCATCGTTACCGAAAAAGCCTTCCCCAAAAAATCCATCATCGGTACCATTAGTTATATGCCTGCAATTTTTGGTTGTATGGTGGCGAGTGTGGTGGTTAGGGAGTTGGGAGGGGTGAAGGCTTTGAACAGATGAACAAGGGAACAGATGAACAGATGAGCAAGGAACAGAGGAACAAGGATCGGAGGGAGGAAGGGCGGTTATCGAATATCGAACGCCGAACATCGAACATCGAATGTCGAAGGGATAAAATCTCAAACAATGGGAAAGTAGTCGTTTTTTTAATGAAGCAGTACACACTAAAAATATATCATCCGTTCATCGGTTCATCTGTTCCTTGTTCGTCTGTTCATCTGTTCAATACAACAAATACTTCTCCACTTCTTCTTTCCACCCTCTGCACTGCGTAAGTCTTGTAACGGATGCAATAAACTGCGGTAATGGCAGTTCAAACAGGGCTTCGCTTTTGGCGATGCCGAGCAGTTTGTCGAGATGCTGCTGGCCGGTGGGGTTTACCATAGTGATATAGGGTTTCCAGGCAAATTGTTGGGGGTATAGTTGTTTGATGAGACGGATGAGGATGAGTCCGTAGGAAACGGATTGAAAATAGGCGGGCTCTCTTACTTCCAGTGCTATACCACTGCATTTTTGGCCGCAGTATTTGGTATGGGGATCGGTGGAGGTAAAATGTACGGGAGTGGCGAGCACATCATCCAGTCCCATTTCGTTGAGGATGCCGGCAATGGATGCTCCTTTCATCCAGGGTGCACCGGCTGCGCAGAAGCTCAGGTCGGTACCACGGCCCTCGCTGATATTGGTGGCTTCGAGCAAACAAAGCCCCGGGTATAGCAACATACTTTCAAAACTTTGTATGGCGGGAGAAGTGGGCACAAAACGTACGCCCCAGTCGGGCTGAAAATGATTCCTTTCCCATCCCCCGCATTTGATCACTTCAAGGTTACAATTAATTTGCCGTGTATGATTGAAATACAAAGCCAGTTCTCCCAACGTACAACTATGCCGGATGGGGATGGGCCAACGGCCGATAAAAGAAGCCTGCGCTTCCTCCAGCATTGGCCCCTCGGCCAGATCCATATTACCGGAAATGGGATTGGGCCTGTCGAGCACCACCAGTTTTTTGCCATGCTTTGCACAAGCTTCCATGAGGTGGGTCAATGTCCAGAGATAGGTATAAAAGCGGCTGCCCACATCGGGCACATCAAAGAGTACCAGGTCCAGTTCGGCAAGGTCATCGGCAGAAGGGGCCAGTTTGTGGTTGTACAAACTGATCACGGGTAAACCGGTAAGCGTATCGGTTCCATCTTTTACCAGGTGTCCATCGGCTCCCAATACATCCAGTCCATGCTCGGGCGAAAACAGTACCTGCAGGTTAAACCCACTTTTCAACAGGGCTTCACGTGTAGGCGTAAGCAGGTTCATGGTAGCTGCGTGGTTGGTTACCAGACCGATTCGTTCTTTTTGCCAGGCCGGCGGAGCTGCCAGTAAATTGTCGATGCCGAAATTGATCATGCGGTAAAGATACGGATCGCTTGCGCCCCCTGGGCAGATGGGCTAACTGCAGAAAATCAGATAGGATCTCTTTCAAATGCCATTTCTTCTTTCAGTTGTTCCACCACATTAAAAATGATGGGGCAACGTTCGTAGTGCATGAAAGTGGTGAATAGCCGGTCTTTGAAATGCGGCAGGTGCAGGGCGGGAAATTCTTTGCATCCTTCGAAGCGGTGTTCATATACACTGCATTTATTATCGCTGAGAAAAGGGCATGGCATGCGGTTCATGATCATGAGCCCGCCGCTTCCTTTTTCCAGGTATTCGCTATCGAAAGCTTCGCGGGTCTGGCCCAGGTGTTGGGAAAGATTGTCGGCTTCTGCATCATTGATCAGTACCATCAGGCTTTTGCAGCAATTGCCGCAATCGGTGCAGCTGATTTGCGGACTGATGGCCTTGTCGAGCCGGAAAACCAGTTGGTCTATCTGTTCGCTGTTCCTTTCTTTTATAAATGCCTTAAACCGGTCGTTCTCGGCCTCATGGGCGGCTGAAAAAGCGGCTATCTGCGCCAGATCGGTTTCTATATGTGGGTTTTCTGCTTTGATGGCGCAAAACTAAGTTTTACAGCTTGCCGGAGCAGGTTAATTCAGGTTTTTTGTCGATTTATCCACATTCTAAAGCCATTTGTAGAAAAGTAAAATTGGGCTGCCGTGGGAGGTGGTTAGATTTGCGAATTGAGGATTAGCGGATTACGGATGACGGATTCGCGGATTAGGGGGCAGGTTACTGGTTGCAGGATACAGGTTGCAGGTTTTGATGGCTGGATTGGGCTTTCAATCTGCTAATCCGTCATCCGCCAATCCGTTAATCCCAGTCCCCCGATGGGCGGGACGTACAAGTGAGTGACACAACGAAGCCGAAAAAAGAACAAAAGCTGACTATCTAAATAACGATTGAGACCATGGCTGAAGAGAAAACTGTTTTTGAGTATAATGAAGAATCGATCCGGTCGCTTGACTGGAAGGAGCATATACGCCTGCGCCCGGGTATGTATATCGGTAAACTGGGCGATGGATCGGCGCCGGATGATGGGATTTATGTATTGATCAAGGAAGTGATCGATAACTGTATTGATGAATATACCATGGGTTTTGGGAAACAGGTAGAGCTGACCATTGAAGGCAAAACAGTGACCGTGCGCGATTATGGTCGCGGTATTCCTTTGGGCAAAGTGGTGGATGTGGTGAGTAAGATCAATACGGGTGCCAAATACGACAGCAAGGCTTTCCAGAAAAGTGTGGGATTGAATGGGGTGGGTACCAAGGCGGTGAATGCATTGAGCCAGTATTTTAAAGTAACTGCTTTCAGGGAAGGGAAAGAAAAAACGGCTGAGTTTGAAAAAGGGGTACTGAAACAGGAACACAAAGAGACCAAAACAACGGAGCCCAACGGCACTTTTGTGGAGTTTGTGCCCGACGAAAGTATTTTCCGCAATTTCCATTACATACACGAATACCTGGATAACCAGTTGTGGAACTATTGTTACCTGAATGCGGGTCTGGCCATGCATTTCAATGGTAAGAAATATGTGAGTAAAAACGGTTTGCTGGATCTGTTGCAGCGTAAGACGAATCCGGAGGAACTGCGTTATCCGATCATACACCTGAAAGGCGATGATATTGAAGTGGCCCTCTCGCATAACAATGATTATGGCGAGGATATTTTTTCATTTGTGAATGGCCAGTACACCACACAGGGCGGTACCCACCAGCAGGCTTTCCGCGAAGCCTATGTAAAAGTGATCCGGGATTTCTATAAGAAAGATTATGAAGCGTCGGATATCCGCACCAGTATTGTAGCCGCTATTTCGGTACGTGTACAGGAGCCGGTATTTGAGAGCCAGACCAAAACCAAACTGGGTTCGCAAACCGTATATGAAGGTGGGCCCAGCATGAAGAATTTTGTGCTGGATTTTCTGGCCAAGGAACTGGACAATTTCCTGCACCGGAACCCTACCGTAGCAGAAGCCCTGAAGAAACGCATTGAACAGAATGAAAGGGAACGGAAAGAGCTGGCCGGCATTAAAAAGCTGGCCAACGAAAGGGCTAAAAAAGCCAACCTGCATAATAAAAAACTGCGCGACTGCCGCATACACCTGAACGATGATCTGCCGGCTAAGAACAAGGAAGAGTTTATTGCTTTGCAGAACAATTCCACCATTTTTATTACAGAGGGAGATAGTGCCAGCGGAAGTATCACCAAATCACGCAATGTAGATTCACAGGCGGTATTCAGTCTGCGGGGTAAACCGCTGAACTCGTTCGGACTCACCAAAAAAGTGGTGTATGAGAATGAAGAATTCAACCTGCTCCAACATGCTTTAAATATTGAAGACGGGCTGGAAGGCTTACGGTATAATAATATTGTGATTGCCACTGATGCCGATGTGGATGGGATGCATATCCGTTTGCTGATGATGACTTTCTTTCTCCAGTTCTTCCCCGACCTGGTGAAGCGCGGACACGTGTACATTCTGGAAACACCGCTCTTCCGCGTGCGTAACAAACAGGAAACCATTTACTGTTACGATGAAACCGAAAAACAGGAAGCGGTTAAAAAACTGGGCAGTAAACCGGAAATTACCCGATTCAAAGGACTGGGAGAGATCTCGCCCGAAGAGTTCGGACGTTTCATTGGCCGCGATATCCGTTTACAACCCGTGATCCTGGAACAGGGCGATCATATTCAGAACCTGCTGGAATATTACATGGGCAAGAATACCATGGAAAGACAGGAGTTCATTATTAATAACCTGAAGTTTGAGTTAGACCTTGTGGATAATTAACAATTAAAAATTAGCAATTAAAAATGGGTTGCTAAATATTGTTAATCGACGCCGTTCCAGGGAAGGATGAAATTTTTAATTTTTAATTGTTCATTGTTAATTAATAAAGGAGATGTTGCATATAGTATTTGAACAAGCCAACGTAGAAGCTTTACAGAAAGCGATGGAGCTGGATGAACAGTTGCAGGGGGAGATTATTGAGATCAAGGATGATTTTGCGGTTGGCCCACTGGGCGATATTTATGGTACGGAAGGTTACCAGGCAAGAAGGGATTGGTGGAAAACGGTGCTGGAATATTCTCCCTATACTGATCAGCTGGATATGGTGGATGATAAACTGGCGGTACACAACCTGTTGAAAAAATTGGACGAAGAGCCTGAGTTGCAGGTCTGGATCTGGATGGGGCAGAATGCACATGATGTGTCTGCTTACTACTGGCTGATGAGTCAGCTGAAAGAACGCCAGGGACAGATACAGGTATTATACCTGAATAACCTGCCCTTTATCAATGAGAAGGGGAATATATTTTATCCCACCCATTTGTGGGAGATACAACCAAAAGAATTTCTGAAAGCCAAAAAACTGGCAAGACCGATCACACTGAGTGAATTTGAAGTGGATCCGGATGAGTGGAAGAAAACCTGCCAGGAAAACAGCATGGTTCGTTTTCTGGAGGGAGGAAAAAAAATTACCGGCAAGGAAGTGGATTTTTACGATAAGGATATACTGGTTAACGTAAGCAAAGAATCGCAGAAGCTGAACAAAGTGCTGAGCAATACACTGAACAAGATGAAAGTGAAAACCGGAGATGCTTTTCTGGTATGGCGCATGCGCGAGCTGGCAGCGGCGGGTACACTGCAGGTGCAGGGCGATTGGAACAAAGGATGGAAAGAGATCACCGTGATGTTACCGGGAGGTTCCGTAACCACAGAAAATACAGAAACAGAAGCCTGATGCTGCAACTCGAAGCCATACACCATGTAGCCCTGCTCACCAGCACGGAACTGTATGAAGAAAGCAAACGCTTTTATACCGAGATACTTGGGTTTACAGTGATGGCAGAAGTATACCGGGCAGAAAGGAATTCCTACAAACTGGATCTGGCTTTACAGGGACAATACCAGCTGGAATTATTCTCTTTCCCGGATTACCGGGAGAGAGGTTCTTATCCGGAAGCAAAAGGTCTGCGCCATCTGGCATTTGCGGTGAAAGATGTGGAAGCCGGTTATGACTGGCTGCAGCAGAAAGGCGTGAAAGTAGAAACCATCCGGATGGATGAATTTACCGGGAAACCATTTTTGTTTTTTTACGACCCCAACGGACAACCGCTGGAATTGTATCAGATGTAATGAAGAAGTATGATTGAAGTAAACATTTTACCGAAAATAGCAGAGGATGAGCGTGGTCCTACCCACTATTTTGATACGGACAGAAGTACGCAGTTCGTATGCGGGTTCAGAAAAGCCGGATCGGTGAGTGCGAGGCATTATCACAAGGGATTATCGGTGGGCAAGAACCCCGAAGTGCTGGTATTGTTTCAGGGAGAGATCACGATCAATTGGTTTGATGTAAGAAACCCGGAGATCAAAGGCTCCCAAAAAGTAGTGGCACCGGCATTGGTTACTGTTTACCCCTATGCCTGGCACGAAGTATTGGCCGATACGGATATGATCTTTTTAGAACAGAATACATTGGAAGACGGAAGGTCTGACACTTTTTGGTTAGCAGAAACAGGCGCCCAATAGCGCAAACAGATTGATATGGCGAAAGAAAAACAAGAGAACAGGGTATTTGAAAACGAAACGGGTGTACAGGGACAATACAAGAACTGGTTCCTGGATTATGCCTCTTATGTAATACTGGAGCGGGCCGTGCCTGCTATTGAAGATGGACTGAAGCCCGTACAACGACGCATCCTGCATGCAATGAAGGAAATGGATGATGGCCGGTTTAACAAAGTGGCCAATATCATCGGACAAAGTATGCAGTACCACCCGCATGGTGATGCCAGTATCGGTGATGCATTGGTGAACCTGGGACAAAAAGATTTACTGATAGAAACCCAGGGTAACTGGGGAGATGTAAGAACCGGCGATGAAGCAGCAGCTTCCCGATACATTGAAGCCCGCCTGTCTAAGTTTGCCCTGGAAGTAGCGTTTAACCACAAGACCACCGAATGGCAGTTGAGTTATGATGGCCGTAAGAACGAGCCGGTAACCCTGCCCATGAAATTTCCTTTACTGCTGGCACAGGGTGCCGATGGGATTGCGGTGGGATTATCGACCAAAATATTACCTCATAATTTCTGCGAACTGATCGAGGCTTCGATCAAATGTTTGCGGGGTAAGAAATTTGAATTGTACCCCGATTTTCAAACGGCGGGTATGATCGATGTGGCCAATTACAATGATGGCAAACGGGGTGGAAAAGTAAGGGTAAGGGCGCATGTGGAAGAACTGGATAAGAAAACCCTGGTGATCCGTGATGTGCCGTATGGGGTTACTACCACCCAACTGATGGAGAGTATAACCAAGGCCAACGACCAGGGAAAGATCAAGATCAAAAAAGTAACGGATGTAACAGCGGCAGCGGTAGAGATCCAGATCGATCTGGCGCCGGGCATCTCGCCTGATATTACCATTGATGCCTTATATGCATTCACCGATTGTGAAGTGAGCATTTCTCCCAATGCCTGCGTGATCGTTAATAACAAACCGCATTTTTTAACAGCGCATGAGTTGCTGACGGTATCTACTGAGAATACCAAATCGCTGCTGAAAAAAGAGCTGGAGATCAAACTGGCAGAACTGGAAGACAAATGGCATTATACATCGCTGGAGAAGATCTTCTTTGAAGAAAAGATCTACAAGGAGCTGGAGCAGAAACACGCTACCTGGGATGCAGTGATCGAAGCCATTGACAAAGCATTCACTCCCTTCAAGAAAAAACTAAAGAGGGCTATTGAGCGGGAAGATATTCTAAAGCTGACAGAGAAACCCGTTCGCCGCATCTATCGCCTTGATATCAATGAACTGAACGAGCAGATCAAATCGATAGAAGCAGAGATCAAACAGGTAAAGTTTGACCTTGAGAACCTGACAGATTTTGCAGTGGCTTATTTTGAAATGCTGTTGAAGAAATTCGGAAAAGGAAGAGAACGTAAAACAGAGATCAAAGAGTTCGACACGATCCAGGTAAAACAGGTGGCCATTGCCAATACCAAACTATACCTGAACCGCGCTGAAGGATTTATCGGTACCGGTCTGAAGAAAGATGAATTTCTCTGCGAGTGTTCCGATTACGATGATATCATCGCTTTTACCAAAGGCGGTACCATGAAAGTGGTGAAAGTATCTGACAAGGTATTCATCGGAAAAGACATTATTCACGCGGCGGTATTCCAGAAAAACGATGAGCGTACCACCTATAATATGATTTACCTGGATGGCAAATCGGGTGTGAGTTATGCCAAACGTTTTAATGTAACCGGCGTTACCCGCGAGAAAGAATATGATCTGACCAAGGGCACTGAAAAAAGCAAAGTGCATTATTTTACTGCCAACCTGAACGGGGAAGCGGAAGTGGTGAAGATCATCCTGAGTCCCAATTGTACCGCCCGCATCAAAGAGCTCGATTTCTTTTTTGAAGAGATGGAGATCAAAGGCCGGAGCAGTATGGGTAACCAGGTAACCAAATATCCGATCAAAACCGTAAAACTGAAAGAAGCGGGCCGCAGTACCCTGGCCGGCAGAAAATTATGGTTCGATGATAAGTTCGGGCGTTTGAATGCCGAAGAAAAAGGGCAGTACTTAGGCAGCTTTGAAGACGAGAAGATCATTGTGTTTTACCACGATGGTTCTTACGAATTAACTGATACGGAACTGACCCAGCGTTTTGAGCCCGATAAGATCGCACTGATCGAAAAGTTTAATCCGGAAAAAATCATTTCAGCCGTTTACCTGGATGCGGATAAACAACAGTTCAATATCAAACGCTTCAAAATTGAAACCACCACTTTGAAAACGCAGTTCACCTTCATCAAAGAAGGAGAGGGCAACCGGTTGGAAGCGGTAACTACCGAAGCAGAACCGATACTGGAAGTGCAATCAGGCCGTGGACAAACCATCCGCAAAGCCAAATTCAAAGTGGCCAAAATGGTAGAAGTAATGGGCTGGAAAGCTGTGGGCGCTAAACTGACCGATTATAACAAAACCATTGAAATGCAGTGGGAGCAGAAACACCGGGATGAAAATACACAACCAGAACTGTTTTAGTAAACCTTTCTGCCTTGTGTAACGTATATCCCTTCAAAACCGATTCATGGCTACACAATATGCATTTGTTACCCGCTGGCAGATCAAAGCACCCTTACCGGATGTTTGGTATGCGATTGAGGATTCGCTAAACTGGCCCGATTGGTGGAAAGGCGTTGTAGCGGTTACCGAAGAAAAAAAAGGAGATGTATCCGGCATCGGCAGTGTACGGGCTTACCAATGGCAGAGCATATTGCCCTATCGATTGGCTTTTCATATGGAACTGGTTGGACTGGAAAAATACCGTTACCTGAAAGGCAAAGCTTACGGCGAACTGGAAGGAGAGGGCGAATGGTTTTTTGAAGAGAAAGAAGGGATCACCCATATCGAATACCACTGGACCGTTTTCACCAACAAAGCCTGGATGAATTATTTCGCGTTTCTGCTAAATCCAGCCTTTCATTATAACCATGATGTGGTAATGCGCTGGGGTGCCAAAGGCCTGGCAAAAAAATTAAATGCAGAACTGGTCAGTGATCAATAAAGATGTCCCCGATAAATTAACTCAACACAGAGACACGGAATAACAGCGGTGCACAGCGTTCGTATTCGGTTTCGCGCAGTTATTATTCCTTTTTCTTCAGTTTCAAAGTGGCACTCTTACTCAGGTCGCTGCTTAAGAGGGTTTCGTAGCGGGTTTTACCATCGTATACGATCAAAGCGGCGGTATTGGGTGGTTTGGTGCCCAGGTTCTCCGCAAACATAGTCAGCTCATTAAAGGGAAGGGATGGATCCAGATCGATGGTGAGTCTGACAGCTTTATGTGTCAGGGTTACTTTGGGTAATACCAGTTTATTGTTGAGATACAGTGAAACCATATCGCCATCTATTTCTCCATTGTCGTATATCTCCAAACGGATAGAAGGGTTCTCCAGCTCCAGTTCTTTGCTGTAAACTTTTGTTCTTTTCGAAAAATCATCTATGGGCTCAGGCTGTAAAGCATGATTGGCTGCAATCAGTACAGGCACTTTTGCAACGGGCTCATCATTCACCATTACCAGGTCGGCGGTATCATCTGAACGGGTAAACCGGTAATTGATTTCAGGAACTGTGTACTTATGGTCATCATCCGGCACCAGACTGCCGGTTAACACAGATTCGGTTTTGGATACGAGTAAATTAAAATTACCCGACAGGTTTACATCAATGCTGTTGCGGGCATTGGGAGAACGGAAATAGATCATGGAAAAGGGGAGAATGGAAAGTTTGCGGCTAACCGGATCAAAACTGCCGCTGATGGGTACTTTTACCAGACTGTCCCTGAAATAATAATCCAACTCACCCCAAACCTGTTTGCCTTTCTGTCGCAACACCAGTTCTGACAGATACTGGTGGAAGTCGCGGGTGGCCGGCATTTTACCGATACCATACCAATGGCCGTTCACCTGCTGTGAAAACAGGGAAACTGCCGGAAAGAAACAGCAGACAAAGAGGAGGATTTTGTGATTCGGCATCATATTGGGCGCAAAATATCAAATGCTTTGGTTGTGGCAGTTTGAAAGTTGCTAACATATAAACATTGCCTGCAGAAAGGGCCTGAAAGTCCAGTCCCGCAAATAATCGTACCTTTGCAGAGACGGAACAACCTACCTACCTATGCAACCTGTACAAGTTGGACAATACAATACCCTTAAAGTAAGCCGCAAAGTTGATTTTGGATTTTACCTCGAAGATGGTGGGGAGGGCATTCTTTTGCCCAAACGTTTTGCGCCACGTACCCTTCGGGTGGGTGATGAACTGGAAGTATTTGTATACCATGATTCTGATAACCGCCTTATTGCCACCACGCAGAAAGCAAAAGCGGTGGTAGGAGAGATCGCTACCATGAAATGTGTTTCGGTAACGGGCCAGGGTGCTTTTCTGGACTGGGGTTTGATGAAGGACCTCTTTGTTCCCAAAACCAAACAGCTGGGCGGTATGCGCGAAGGCGCCGAATACCTGGTGAAACTGTATATCGATGAGCAGACCGGAAGGGTAGCGGCTACAGAAAAATTAGAAGCCCTGTTAAGCAATGACGAACTCACCGTGAAAGAAATGGATATGGTAGACCTGCTGGTTTACCGCCAGTCGGAACTGGGTTATGTGATGATCGTGAATAACCGGCATACTGCCATTTTACACAGCAACGAAGTATTTGCTACCCTCCATATTGGCGATAAGCTGAAAGGTTTTGTAAAAACCATCCGCCCCGATCATAAAATGGATGTGGTGCTGGGCAAACCCGGTTTCCAGAAAGTGGAGGATGAAACAGGCAAGATCCTCCGTTTGCTGCAGGAAAACCACGGATACCTGCCCTACCACGATAAATCGGACCCGCAGGAGATCTATGATTTCTTTGGGATGAGTAAAAAGACTTTCAAAATGACTACCGGTACTTTATACAAGCAGCATAAGATCGCATTCACCAAAACCGGGATTCAGTTGGTGAGCGAGGGAGAATAAATACTTAGTCCGGATAGATTTTCCGAAATTTTTATCAATCTAGTAAGCCGGTAGACTAATTCCATCCTTACATTTGCGGTCAAATTAACCAGATGACATTATTGGCAAGGGCCACGAGCCTGCTTCTGTTCTGTTGTTCTTTGCTGCTGTCTGATACGCAGGCCCAATCAACAGTTACCTACCACAAAGAAATAGCGCAATGGAAACAAAAGCGCGTTGATTTTCTCCGTTCTCCGGCAGGCTGGTTAAATCTGGAAGGGTTGTTCTGGTTACATCCGGGCAGGAATTATTTTGGCAGTGACGGCAGCAACGACCTCATTTACAAACATCCTTCGATGCCGGCAGTAGCCGGCTATTTTGAGTGGGAGAATGGGGAAGTGACATGGACCAGCCAGTCTGGCGTGGCCATTCGCTTGCAGGATTCGTTGGTAAACAGTCTTACTGTTTTTCAGGAAGGCAAACCAGCTCCCTTACTGGCTTTGCAAACACTACGCTGGAATGTGATCAAACGGGAAGATAAAATGGGGATCCGGCTGCGTGATCTTGCCTCAAAAAAGGTTCAGAACTTTCGCGGTATTGAACGGTATCCCACCAATATAGCCTGGCGCGTAACCGCTAAGCTGGAAGCTGCTCCTCAGGCTAATATTTTTATCACCAACGTGCTGGGCCAGACCAATGCCCAGCAAACGCCGGGTAAACTGGTCTTCAATATCCATGGTAAAACCTATCGGCTGGATGCTTTGCTGGAAGAAGACCAACTCTTTATCATTTTTGCTGATGCCACCAATGAGAAAGGCACTTATCCTGCCGGCAGGTTCCTGTATGCGGCAATGCCGGATGAGAAGGGAAATACTGTGCTGGATTTTAATAAATCATATAATCCTCCCTGTGCATTTTCTCCCTATGCTACCTGTCCGCTGCCTCCGCCGCAGAACCGCTTACCCATTGCCGTACCGGTGGGTGAAAAGAATTATCATTGAGCATGCGGGCGGTTAGTGGTCGATTTTTTGAATTTCTGTTTCTTCGCCGGCCAAAAACGAATATAACAGCAGTAGCAGGAGTAGTGTTACACCCAGTAATTGCCTTTCGGTTAGCATATGTATGGATGGAGGAACTATTGTTTGTATATCTATCAGCATAGTACTTGTTTATAGTTTGAGTCTGCGTTATAATGAGGATGCTAAAGTAGGCTAAGTTGCTGCCTGATAATAGGGGAAAATTCCCGTATTTCCTGGAGTGGCACCCTGCTAACAATTGTTAGTTCAAAGTTGTAACTTTGCCAAAATTCAAACAGTAAACAATGGTTTATATCGTATCAGCCGTTCGTACCCCTATCGGTAGTTTTGGGGGCAGTTTAAAAGATTTTACAGCGCCTCAGTTAGGTGCTATTGCCATTAAAGCGGCCGTAGAAAGGGCCGGTATCCAACCATCGGATGTACAGGAGGTATTGATGGGATGTGTGATCCAGGCCAACACCGGTCAGGCTCCTGCGCGCCAGGCAGCTAAATTTGCTGGTTTACCTGATCAGGTGATCTGCACCACCGTTAACAAAGTATGCGCCAGCGGCATGAAGGCCATTGCGCAGGCGGCCCAGAGTATTTTACTGGGAGACGCTGATATTGTAGTAGCTGGAGGAATGGAAAGTATGAGTAATGTGCCTTTTTACAGTCCGAATATGCGTTGGGGCAATAAATATGGTAATGTGAACATGATCGATGGTTTGGCTAAGGATGGTCTGACAGACGTGTATCACAATTACGCTATGGGTAATGCGGCAGATTTGTGTGCGAGAGAATGTAATATTTCCAGAGAAGAGCAGGACGCATTTGCCGTACAAAGCTACCAGCGCAGCCAGGCTGCCTGGGCCAATGGGGCATTTGATGCAGAGATCGTTCCGGTACCTATTCCGCAGCGCAAAGGAGATCCCATTCTCTTTACCAAAGATGAAGAAGCTTTTAATGTAAAATTTGACAAGATCCCTGAATTGAAACCCGCTTTTGCCAAAGAGGGAACCGTAACAGCCGCCAATGCGTCTACCATGAATGATGGAGCAGCAGCATTGGTACTGATGAGCAAAGCAAAAGCCGATGCCATGGGTATCAAACCCCTTGCCATCATCAGAAGTTATGCCGATGCGGAACAGGCTCCCGAATGGTTTACCACTACGCCTTCGCTGGCCGTACCCAAAGCCGTTGCCAAAGCGGGTTTACAAATGAGTGATATTGATTTTGTAGAACTCAACGAAGCATTCTCTGTAGTAGGTATTGTAAACGCACAGAAAATGAAACTGGATCCTGCCAAAGTAAATGTGAATGGAGGAGCCGTATCCCTGGGACACCCATTGGGTTGCAGCGGAGCAAGGATCATTGTTACCCTCATCAATGTGTTGAAGCAGAATGGCGGAAAGATAGGTGCTGCAGGCATCTGTAATGGTGGGGGAGGTGCGAGTGCGATGGTGGTGGAAGTAATTTAAAATTAGAAATTAAAAATTAAAAATTGGGTTGCTGCAGGTGGTAGGATCTTCCTTGTTTCATTAGGGTTTCCTGGTTCCTGCAGTAATTTTTTTGTATGGTAGAGATCAGATTTGCGGAAGCAGCAGATGCGGAACTGATTGCGGAGATCAGTCGCGAAACTTTTTACGACACATTTGCCGTACACAATACCGCGGCAGATATGGATAAGTTTATGACTGAGCAATTCAGTACAGCACAACTGGTGGAAGAATTTGCCCTGGCGGGACATACATTTTTTCTGGCATGGGTAGAGGATCTTCCGGCTGGGTATGTCTTTCTTAAAAACAAAACGCATCCATCGCTCGGATCAGAAGCTGCCATTGAAATTTCCCGATTGTATGTTCGAAAGGCATTTATCGGTAAAGGAATCGGCAAACAATTGATGCTGAAAGCCATCGAATTTTCGAAGCAATGGAAGAAAGAATGGATCTGGCTGGGTGTTTGGGAACATAACCAGACCGCTATAGATTTCTATACGGCTTTTGGCTATGAAAAATTTTCGGAACACCATTTTATCCTCGGAGACGATCTGCAACTGGATTGGCTGATGAAAAAAAATCTTACACAAGCATAGCTACTTTGTTTTTTTCCATGGACCGAACTTATGCTGCTCTTCGCTGAGGCTGTCGGCATAAGGACCAAAAGGATGATCAAAGGGTTTGGTTCGGATATCGGGCCAGTCGTGGCGGAGATCTTTTACCGGTCGGGGTTTTGCGTTTACAAATGCCGCTACATCCCAGGCTTCTTCATCTGTGAGAACCGGCGTATGGTAATTGGCCGGATTGGGCATATTGTTTTTTACAAAACCCGCAAACCGCGATAAACGGTACAAACCTGCTCCTGTATTATAACTATGCGGCCCCCATAACGGCGGATACTCATACCTGTCAGCCTCTTTTTTTAATTGTCCCTCCCCATTGGCACCATGGCATTTCTGGCAGGTATTGGTATACACGATGGCACCCTTTGCCGGATCGGCGGCCCGGGCTAAAAACGGAAGATCTTTGATGCCAGAGCCTTTGGGGCGGGTACCCTTCGGTACTTCTTTTCCCAGCCATTGGATATACGCTACTATCGCACGCATTTCTCTGCTTCTGCTGTCGATCGCTTTTCCGTTCAGGCTTCTTTCGATACAGTCGTTCACTCTTTTTTCAATGCTCTCAATGCCACCGGATCTGTCACGGTATTTTGGATAGGTAGCTGCTACTGCTCCATAATTATTACCCCAGGGTTTGGTGCCTGCTTCCAGGTGGCAGTTCTGGCAATTCATGCCATTGGTGATCTGTGCAACGGTTCCTTTCGGACCCAGATAAAGCGCCGTATTAACAATCAATTCTCTTCCGTAACGGATCACTGCGCCCTCTCCATCAACGGGTACCTGATAAATGCCGGCACCCGTCCAGCAGTCTGAGTCTGTTACAGCTGTTTTTTCTGCCATCCTGGTTTCTTTTTTATCCCCTAACAAAAACAGCATCAATGCTGTGATCAGCAGGGTGAGAAGCAGGGGCAGGGAATACTTACGCAGCATGTTTAATGGGGGAGTTTATCTCTCAACAATCCATATACCCAGGTTCCGGCAATGGCACTGATTAAGGTAACGATCACAACCGTAGCACCTGTTCCGATCTGTGCAAAGAGCGGACCCGGACAGGCACCCGTCATGGCCCATCCAAAACCAAAGAGCAGACCACCGATGATCTGTCCTTTATTGAAAGGGCGCTCCGGCAGGTCCACTTGTTCGCCATAGATGGTTTTGATGTGGAATTTTTTGATCAGAAAAACTGAGAGAGCACCTACCGCAACCGCAGAACCAATCACACCAAACATGTGAAAGCTTTGCAACCGGAACATTTCCTGTATCCGGAACCAGGAGATCACTTCCGCCTTGGTTAAGATGATACCAAAGAAAAGGCCTGCCACCAGGTATTTTATGTTGAACCACCAGGGATGTGCAAGTTCACTGTTATTCATGCAAACCGCATCCAGTGAACGGGTTTCAAAATCAGTATTGGTTTCTTTTAGGGGTTGATTCATAATTGCAGGATAAGGGGTAAGATAAGATTGGCCATTATAAAACCTCCGGCCATAAAACAGATGGTGGCAATCAGCGAAGAGAATTGCAGGTTACTCATACCCATGATGGAATGACCGGAGGTACAACCTCCCGCGTAGCGGGTACCAAAACCTACGAGAAATCCACCAGCTCCCATTAAGATCCATCCTTTCAGGGTAAGCAATGCTGGCCAGTTAAAGAGGTCGGAGGGCATCAGATTGTCGTGGTTGGTAATACCATAGCCCTGTAATTCATGCAATAGTTTTTTATGCACAACTACCGGGTCCGGCTGCGTCAGAAAACTAGCCGCCAGATAACCTCCCCCCAATACGCCCGTTACAAAAAACAGGTTCCAGATTTCTTTTTTCCAGTCATATCGGAAATAAGGGATCCCCGCCGGTAAACAGGCTGCACAGATATGCCTCAGCGAGGAAGAAATGCCCAGACTTTTATTGCCGATCAGTAATAATACCGGCACCAGTAGTCCGATCAACGGCCCTGCCACATACCAGGGCCAGGGTTTTTGTATCCATTCCAACATAATTCGTGAATTTGGTCAACGGAATAGGTCCGTAAGACTGTAAATTATAAAAACTCTGTGTATCTCTGTCGCTCTGTTTCTCTGTGTTTTAAAAAGTTGTCATAAAAGCGACACTCATTTAATGCAGGAAGAGTTCGTGGATGATAATATAGATCCCCATCAGCAGGATAAACCAGCCAAACCATTTCTTCAGTTTTTCTCCCGGCAGATCCTGTCCCAGTCTGCGCCCGATAAAAGTACCGGTAACTGCAATCGCCGTAATGGGAACCAATAACCACCAATCAAAACTGGTATGTAAAAGATCGCCCGCAAAGCCAAACAGCGAGTTCATGGCAATGATCAGGAGGGAAGTGCCGATAGCGTCTTTCATGGAGAGGTGAAAGGAGAAAATAAGTACGGGAATAATGATAAAACCACCACCTGCGCCCAGTAAGCCGGTAAGGGTTCCTACCAATACCCCCCTGATCAGGGCTTTGGGAAGATGAATGGGCTGGTTTTGTAGTGATTCATCCAGCACCGGTTGTTTGTGTATCATGCTTTGAGCGGCAATGATCATGATCACGGCAAAAAGCAACATGGTTACCAGTGATTTGGTAATGGTAATACCGGCTACATGGGCCAGTTCTTCCGGTATCAGCGGTAACAATAGTTTGCGGATCAGTAACACAGTGAGGATGGAAGTAATGCCGAAATACAGGGCAGCTCTGGCATTGATATTACCCCGTCGGTAATTTTTGTAGGCACCCGCAAGGCTGCTGCAGCCCACAATAAAAAGTGAATAGCCGGTAGCAGTAGTGGGAGCAATGCCAAACAGATACACCAGTACAGGAATGGTAAGAATGGAGCCGCCACCACCGATCAGTCCCAGAGATACGCCTATCAGCAAAGCAGCCAGGTAGCCTGCAATTTCCATGTACTTGTTGTTAGCAGGCAAAGATGCTGAATATTCAACCAGTAACTGTAGAAGCCGGAAAAATTATTCGGAGTTTCTTATGCAGCGCTGAGGGATGCCAGCTCTTCCATGGTAATGGCCATATGACTTTCATCGTACACACATTCGCCATTGCGGATCAGTAATATCTGCGGTGATTCATGGTATACCTGAAAATCTTCGGCAACCTTATTGGAAATGTTACGATGGGCCAGCAGATCGAGATAATAAAAATCGATGGTAGCAGGCGCTTCTGCTCTTTCCAGTCGGTTTAACACCATACTGCTGGTGCTGCAACGGGTGCTGTGTTTGAAAATGACCTGCGGAATACTAAATGATTTTTCTTTGATCAATAACAATTGATCTTCTGTGGTAAGGGGGATCCAGTTCATGATAATGCTTTCGGAAATAACAAGACTTCAGGCAAAGGGTTCATTTTACCACTGCCTGAAATACTTGGGATTGGTGGTTGGGCAACCTTTACGGCTGGGTGCACAGGAGCTAAAGATGACCGCAGCCACTAAAAAGGTGATACATACAAGTGCAATCTTTTTCATGCTTCGTGTTTAAATAAGAGTTTAGGCTGTATTTTGCAACAGATCAAAGATATAGTTTCAGCTGTAAACGTTGCCTGATGTGGATACAGTTTTTGTTAATTTATCCAACCGGAACCAAATAATAACGTATGCGAGTCCATTTTATTTCAATCGGGGGCAGTGTTATGCACCAATTAGCCATTGCTTTACACCGGAAAGGTTACCAGGTAAGCGGTACAGACGATGAGATTTTTGAACCGGCCCGCACCAATCTGGCGGCCGAAGGTTTGCTTCCTGCCCAGATAGGCTGGCAACCGTCATTGATTACCAATGATATAGATGCCATTATCCTCGGTATGCATGCCAAAGCAGATAATCCCGAACTGGCCCGGGCACAGGAACTCGGCCTTAAGATCTATTCCTTCCCGGAATATATCTATCACGAAAGCCGGCAAAAAAAGCGGGTGGTGGTGGGAGGAAGTCATGGAAAGACCACTACTACCAGTATGATCATGCATGTGCTAAGGCAGTTGAAACAGGATTTTGACTACCTGGTAGGTGCCCGTCTGGAGGGATTTGACCAGTCGGTGAACATTACCAACGCCCCTGTCATCATTTGCGAAGGAGATGAATATCCGGCCAGCACCCTGGAAAAAAAGCCCAAGTTCCATTTTCTGTTTCCACATGTGGCTATTTTGACCGGGATTGCCTGGGATCATATCAACGTGTTCCCAACCTTTCCTTTTTACCTGGAACAGTTTGTGATATTTATTAATAAGATAGAGAAGGGTGGACTGCTCATCTATAACGAATCGGACCCGGTGCTGAAAAAACTGGTAGAAGAAAACCTGCGTACAGATATCCGTTACCAGCCTTATGCGGTACCCGAACACCGGATCGAGGATGGAAAAACTACGGTTACCATTGAAGGGATAACCGGCACACTGAAAGTATTCGGTAATCATAACCTGATGAATCTGTATGCTGCTTATTATGCCTGTAAAGAGCTGGGTGTAACAGCAACAGATTTTATAGCGGCGATTGCGGGGTTTACCGGTGCAGCAAAAAGACTGGAATTGCTGGCTGCCGGCCCAACAACCCATGTATACCGGGATTTTGCGCATGCCCCCAGTAAAGTAAAAGCCACTATTGAAGCGGTGAAACAACAATATCCCAACAGAAAGCTGGTAGGGATCCTGGAATTACACACATTCAGCAGCCTGAATGAAGCGTTTATGGCGGAATATAAGGGAGCCATGGACAAAGCTGATATAGCCCTGGTGTTTTACGCCAAACACGCATTGGAGCTGAAGCGGATGCCAGATCTGCCTGCGGAGAAAGTAATAGCCGGTTTTGGCAAAGAAGGATTACTGGTGATGAACGACAAAGAACAGTTAACCCATTGGCTGCAGCAACAGTCATTTGAAAATAGCAACCTGGTTTTAATGAGTAGTGGCAATTATGATGGCATAGATATGCTTACTTTTGCCCAGCAGATAACCCAATAAGAAAATTACTGTACCCAGCTAATGAAATTGCAATTAACCCGCCCGATCGCTTTTGTTGATCTGGAAACAACCGGAATCAACATCAGTGCCGACCGTATTGTAGAGATCGCGATCGTGAAAATACTGCCCGATGGTACACAGCAGGTGAAGCGAAAACTGATTAACCCGGAAATGCCCATACCACAGGCTTCCAGTGATATACATGGAATCACCGATGAGATGGTGAAAGATGCTCCTACGTTTAAACAGGCTGCGAATGAACTGAAACAATTCATGGAGAACTGTGATCTGGGGGGATATAACAGTAACCGTTTTGATATACCCATGCTGATCGAAGAATTTCTCCGCATCGGGATGGAGTTTAATATTGATGGCCGCAGGTTGGTAGATGTGCAGAAAGTGTTTCACATGATGGAACAGAGAACCCTCAGTGCTGCCTATAAATTCTACTGTCAGAAATCACTGGATGGTGCCCATAGTGCAGAAGTGGATGCCACCGCTACCTGGGAAGTACTGGAAGCGCAGGTAGAACGATACCCTCAGATCGGTAATACCGTGGAAAGTATTGTGAAGTTCACAGGCGAAGATGATATTGTTGATTTTGCCCGTAGGTTCATCAAAGACAAAGGAATCGAAATATTCAATTTCGGCAAACACAAGGGTAAACCCGTTGTGCAGGTGCTGAAGGAAGAGCCGCAATACTATGACTGGATGATGAAAGGAGATTTTGCCATGAATACCAAACAGAAACTTACTGAAATTCTAAACCGGACACTGGTTAAGAAACCCTGATGACAGGTAACTCTTCTTATAATAAAAATTAATATCCAAGAATTGGTAAAATCGTAACTTAGGTTTTTAATGTATACCCCCAATCCCCTGGAAAAAATCGTCATCATACCCACGTATAATGAGAAGGAGAACATTTCTTCCATCATTACCGCCGTTTTTGCGTTGGGGAAGGGTTATCATGTCCTGGTCATTGATGATGGCTCACCCGATGGAACCGCTGCTATCGTGCGCAGCATGATTGCCGTTTACCCCGATCAGTTATTCCTGGAAGAAAGAAAAGGCAAACTGGGATTGGGCACCGCTTATATACATGGATTTAAATGGAGTCTGGCCAAGGGCTATGCCTATATTTTTGAGATGGATGCCGATTTCTCCCATAATCCTGTTGATCTTGAAAGACTCTATCTCGCCTGTAAAGAAGGTGGGGCGGATGTGGCTGTAGGCAGCCGTTATGTTCCCGGAGGTAAGACGGAAAACTGGCCTTTCGACAGACAATTATATTCCCGCGGTGGTGCTTTGTATACCAAAATACTTACCTGGATGCCGGTGAACGATCCAACTGCGGGTTTTCTCTGTTACTCCAGAAAAGTACTGGAAGCGATCAATTTTGATATGATCCAGTTTGTCGGATATGCATTCCAGATAGAAATGAAGTTTGCCGCCTGGAAACTGGGTTTCAAAATCAAGGAAGTACCGATCACTTTTATTGACCGTAAGATCGGCGTCAGTAAAATGAGCAAAGGCATTATCAGGGAAGGGGTGTTGGGTGTTTTGAAGATCCAATGGAAAAGTCTCTTTCATAATTATCGTCGCCAGGTAAAGAATACCTAAATCACCGAACTGCCTTTTCTACAAAGCAGTTCCCTTACTTCCTGCTTCTTTTCGTAATTACCTGGCCGTTACTCATTGATTATTTCCTTTCTTTGGTGCATGAAGCAGGCGCTGATCAAATTGCATATTGCTGTTTTTCTCGCAGGATTTACTGGTATCTTGGGTAAACTGATCGGTTTAAACGAAGGATTACTGACCTGGTACCGGATCGCTATTACCGTAGTTACCCTGTACGCCTGGCTTTCCTGGAAAAAACAACTCAGTTTTGTAACAGCAACTACGGTATGGCGTCTGCTGGGTATAGGTACACTGATTGCGCTGCATTGGGTTTTATTTTATGCCAGCATTAAAATGGCCAATGTATCTATTGGATTGATCTGTTTTGCGTCCGTTGGTTTGTTTACGGCCATTCTGGAACCCATGTTCACACCCAAAAAATTCAGTTGGTCCGAAACAGGATTGGGACTATTCAGTTTATTGGGGATACTGCTGATATTCCATTTCGATACCCGTTATCGCAACGGAATTCTCGCAGGACTTGCCTGCTCTGTACTGGCTGCCTTTTTCTCGGTGCTCAATAAAAAATATGTGGCTGTTACCGATTCCAAAACCATGATGTTGTACGAATTGAGCGGAGGTCTGTTACTGCTTACGCTTGGCATGCCGGTATACCTGTACTTCTTTCCAACAACTTATATTCTTCCTACCACAAAAGACTGGATCTGGCTGCTGATCCTAAGCTGGCTCTGTACCATTCTGGCCATGAACCTGATGCTGCAATCTCTTCAGAAAGTATCTGCCTTTACCCAAAACCTCAGCCTGAACCTGGAACCGGTATATGGAATACTGATGGCTTTCTTTTTATTTCAGGAAAATAAAAACCTGTCTGCCTATTTTTATCCCGGAGTGGCATTGATAGCGCTTTCAGTGGTGTTGCAGATGGGGAGGGTGGTGCGGAATCGTCAGTCGTGAGTCGTCAGTCGTTAGTATTAAATGGTTAATGGTCAATTCACCACTCACTACTCACGTCTCACGACTGACGATTCACGCCTCAGCCCGATATTACTTCAGCTGATACGCCACCACTTTGTTTCCATAAAAAGTAGGAACATACAGGATCCGGTTTTTGGGGTCGTAGCCGATATCAGCGGTGTTGATTTTTTGCGGGCGGGTGTCGAGCAGGATCTGTTTGTTGCCGTCGGCATAGATATAATACAACACCCCATTCCAGGCACTTACGAGGTACTCATTTTTTTGTACCTGTTCAATACCATCAGTAGTGGGATCCATGCCTTCAGTGATATTGGCCAGAGTGCCACTGGCCAGTTGTTTTACCAAACGGCCTTTGTCGAGTATAAGTAATTCATCTCCCAGTGCCAACAGTCCGTTTGGTCCTTGCATATTCTGCAGGAGAGTAACCACAAACCCTTTATCGATCCGGTATACTTTGAAAATCCGGGTATCGCTCACATAAACGGCACCTTTTTTATCGATCGTGATATCATTTAGAAATACAGAACCTTCTACCGGTATACGTTCGATGATAGAAGCTTTATCTATATCAATCACCACCACTTCTGTCAGATCGGCTACATATAATTTATTCTTGTACATCCCCATGCCTTTAGGGGCATTCAGTCCTGTAACCCATTTGGCGTTGATGATCTTGCCATCCAGTCCTACTTTGGCAATAGATCCCTTGCCGTCTTTTTCGTTCGGAACGCCATCAATATTGGAGACGTACAGGTGCCCGGCTTTGGCATCGTATAAAACCGATTCGGGGGTACGCAACAGGGTGTCGGTTTCCCAGAGTTGGGTTAACTGGTGTGTTTGTGCCTGAGCTGGTTGCATGCAAAGCAGCAGTAATGAAAGGCAGGTAAGTATACAAAGTTTCATGGATTAAAAATATACATTTTATGATGGAAAGTGATATTCTGTTCCTCCGGACTTTACCCGCTTTAATCCACTCTTCACCGATGGTAAAAATGAACGGGCAAAAGCGGGGCTGCTGGATTGCTTTCTTTATCTTCGGAATTCCCAAAACATGTTTATGAAAAAGAACCTCCTGTTTTTCTTTTCCTTTCTGGCTATTGCCGGTATTGCCCAAAAAAAGCCATTGGACCATTCTGTGTATGATGGCTGGCAGAGTATCACCGAAAGAGCTATTACCAGCGATGGAAAATATGTGACCTATGCCATCAATCCCCAGGAAGGGGATGGGGTCTTGTATATCAAATCAACCGATGGCAGTTATGCCAAAGAAATTGCACGTGGTTATGGTGCTGTGATCACAGAAGATGGCCGATTTGTGATCTGCCGTATCAAGCCGACTTTTACCGATACCCGTGATGCACGCATTAAAAAGAAGCGGCCGGATGAAATGCCCAAAGACAGTCTGGCCATTGTGGAACTGGGTAAAGACAATGTCAGCAAAGTACCCAGGGTAAAGAGTTTTAAAGTGCCGGATGATTCCGGTAACTGGTTGGCCTACCTGTTAGAGAAACCCTTGGCAGAAACGGCGCGCAGACCCGACATGGATTCATCGGCACGTGTACGAGCGATGCTGACCATGGCAGATAGTCTGGCAAGAGCTGCAGACAGTATCCGTAACAAAGCCAACGAAGTAAAACTGAATGGCTTCTCTGTATTACGCGGCAACCGACCCGGCAATGCTGCTGCCAGAATACCGGAGGAACCTTTCGAAGAAGGAACGGTACTGGTGTTGCGGAACCTGGTAACCGGGGAAGAGAAAAGATTTCCACTGGTGAGCGAGTTCTTCTTTAATATCAAGGGTACTACTTTATTGATAGAAACCACCCGTAAAACCGGAGATGCACTATCGCAGGCTGCGGTTAGCCGGATCGACCTGGCGACTGGCAACAGCGCAGTTGTTTTCAGAAAATTCAACGATGCCAAAGGCTACCGGATGGATGAAGAGGGAAAACAGTTTGCTTTTGTTGCCGAGCGTGATAGCAGCAGCAAATCGCTCCAGAAATTTTATAAACTCTATTATCATACAAACGGAATGGACAGTGCCGTATTGCTGGCCGACAGAAATACACCCGGTTTGGCTGCCAAATGGACGGTTAGTGAAAATGCCTCTCTCAATTTCAGTAAAAGCGGGCAGCGACTTTTTGTGGGCACAGCGGCGGTATTGCCTGTAAAAGATACTACACTGCCTGATTTTGAAAGGGTGAGTGTGGATGTATGGCATTACAATGATGATTACGTACAACCGGTTCAGTTGAAGAACCTGGACAATGATCTGCGAAGAAGTTATCCGGCAAGGGTGGATATCAGCGGAAAAAAACTGGTGCAGCTGATCAACGATAAATTCCGCGGACTGCTGCAAACAAAGGAAGGAGATGGAGATGTGTTTTACGCCTCTTCCGATGATGGAAAAAAGGTAGCCTCCCAGTGGCAGGGTTTTGTGTACAATGATATTTACCGGGTGAATCCGGAAACGGGGGCGGCAGAACTGATCAGGAAAGAATTTAAAGGCAATTTGCTGCAGGCATCATACTCGGGTAAATACCTGTTGTATTATGATGAACGAGATGCGGCTTATTTTATCTATAATTCTCTTACCCGTAAAACCTATCCTATTGCCAAAGACATCAAAACATCGTTAAGCGATGAAGAGAATGATGTGCCGGATGATCCCAATCCATATGGTGTGGTAAAATGGATGGAAGATGAGAAATATGTGTTGATCTATGATCGTTACGATATCTGGAAAGTAGCAGTGGATGGCGTAGAAAAATCAGTGTTGCTGACCGGTGGCAGAAAGGATAAGATTTCTTATCGCTACATCAGTGATGATCCGAAAGAGAAATTTTTGAAATCCGATCAGAAACTGCTGGTACGTTTGTTTGATGAGAAGGATAAATCTGCCGGATTGGGTTATCTCGATCTCGGAAAAAACAATACCTTATCTGTTCTGTTCAAAGAACCGGTTAGTCTTGGATTTGCCGTACAGAAAGCCAAAGATGCGGATGTATTGTTCTACAGCAAGGAAACATATAAGCAATCAACCAATGTTTACGTGCAAGCGGCCGGAGCTGCTGCCAAACAGTTAAGTAATACCAACCCGCAGCAGGCCAACTATAACTGGGGTACTGCAGAGTTGTTTAAGTGGAAAGCTTATACGGGCAAGGAAGCAGAGGGAGTATTGTATAAACCCGAAGATTTTGATCCTAAAAAGAAGTACCCGATGATTGTGTATTTCTATGAAAGGAATAGTAATACACTGTACAATTACCAGGCACCTGCACCCACACCTTCCCGATTGAATATACCGTTTTTTGTGAGCAGGGGATATATTGTGCTGGTACCGGATATCTGGTACCAGAAAGGATATCCCGGACAAGGTGCCTATGATTATATCCTGAGTGGCACAAGGGCCGTAGTGAAGCAGGGGTATGTAGACAGTACTAAAATTGGTTTGCAGGGACAGAGCTGGGGCGGTTACCAGATCGTTTACCTGATTACCAAAACCAATTTATATGCCGCCGCCTGGGCCGGTGCGCCGGTGGCCAATATGACCAGTGCCTATGGCGGGATCCGCTGGGGTTCCGGTTTACTGCGACAGTTCCAGTACGAAAAAACACAGAGCCGGATCGGGGCCACTTTATGGGAGAAACCAAACCTGTATCTGCAGAACTCGGCATTGTTCAGCTTACCCAAGGTAACCACACCGCTGGTGATCATGCATAACGATGCAGATGATGCAGTACCCTGGTACCAGGGAATTGAAATGTATGCCGGTATGCGCAGACTCGGTAAAAAAGTTTGGATGCTGAACTATAATGGGGAAGCACATAATCTGGTAGAAAGAAAGAACCGGAAAGATATCCAGGTCCGTGAGCAGCAATTCTTTGATTACCTGCTGAAAGGAGAGAAGCCAGCCAAATGGATTGCTGAAGGGGTACCTGCCGTGTTAAAAGGCAGGGATCTGGGATTGGGTAACTAAACAGAAAATTTTCTATTCCTGAGCAGAAAGAGCAGCCGGATTCATTCCGGCTGCTCTTTTAGTTACCGGAATCTAAGGACTGGGATTAAGTTTTTGTTATGCTTACTATATACAAACCAGCAGCATCTGGCAGACCGTATGCCGTTGCTGTTTTTTTAATAAGGATGAAAGCCTTATCCAGACTGAATTTCGCCAGACCCTCATGGCAGCTGCCTGTATTTCAGGCAGCTTTTTTTAAGCTTTTCGGCCAGCCAACGGATTGTGAATAACTATCCTGCCAGATAAAATTTCCGGCCAACCAATACCTTTATCTTCGAAATTATTCGAATAACTATCCAGTATCCGAGAAAACCTATTCATCCTGTAAAAAACCAAACTGTGCTGCTTACCCTTCCGGTAAACCGTTCTTATTGTTCCTGCAAGCCGTCCGTTTTATGCGACGCTGCAGCTATATCCGCCCACTTTTTATTTTCAAACATAACTTATGCGTAAATTCTACTTACTTGCGAAAGCAGTGTGCCTGTCTATTGCTATGCTTTTTGTGCTGGCCGGTAATGCACAAACCATTGCCTGGAATTTCACTGCCGGCACAGCCGCTCCGTCTACTACTTCCGCGGTGGTTACCACTACAGACCTGGTACAGGGCAACAACAATGGTACCACCCCGTTCATTACGTCTACTTCTGCTTCTTCCGGTTATACAGGTGTTTCCGGAACGTTTAATGCCGGAATGGCTGCCAGAACCGGAGCACTGAATACAGGCGCTTCCGGAAGTGCTTATGTAGAATTTACTTTGTCCATGGCAGCCGGCAGCGGTTTTAATGCCGCTACGGTAACAGGTATTAATTTCGGTTGCAGAAGTACCTCTACTGCCCCACAGGCATATACTATTCGCAGCAGTGCCGATAACTATGCCACTGATCTGGCAACAGGAACCATTACCAATAACAGTAGCTGGTCGTTAAAAACGAATAGCGGTTTATCGGCAGTGGTGGGTAATTCTGGCCTTACCATCCGGATCTACGGATATAACGGAACCGGTTCTGCTTCTGCCAATACCGCCAATTTCCGGATCGATGATATTACGGTGTCCGTTGCTCCTTCCAGTAATGCAGATCTGAAACAACTGGCTATCCTTAATGATACCTATACTACTACCTTCCCTTTAACACCTGCTTTCAGTGCCGGCATTACTGCTTACAGTACATCTGTGAACAGTAACACGGCTTCTGTTTATTTTTCTTTTGCCACAGCGATTGCGAATTCGATGGTGGATGTGAGTCTGAATGGCGGCGCATTTGGCAGTCCGCTTTTATTGTTTCCTTTGAATGTAGGAAGTAATACCCTCGAAGCCAGGGTACATGCACAGGATGGCACAACGCTGAAAAGTTATACAGTAACCATCAGTCGTGCGGCCCCGGCCGTGCCTGCCTTAACCGTGAATACCTCACTGGCAGCTTTTGGTAATAACTGTCTCACGTCAACGCCCACCATTAATTCCTTTACCATAGAAGGAAGCAGTCTGGATGGCAGTGATATCAATATCAGTGCCCTGCCTGGTTTCAGTTACGCCACTGATGCCAATGGTACTTTCACCAATACATTGAGTTTCTCCTATACCGGTGGTGCTTTTGCGGCCAAAACGATCTATGTAAAATTCACGCCTACGGCTGTTCAGTCGTATGACGGCAATATCAATATCAGTGGGGGCGGCATTACCCCCGTACCGGTAGCAGCCAGCGGTTCGGGCATTAATACATTGCCTACCGTTGCAACAGGCAGTACGATTGTTGCCGGTAATTCTGCGTCTTTGAACGGAACCTTATCGGTAACGGGTTGTGGTACCCTAACTGCTGTTGGTTTTGAATACAGTACTACCGCTGGTTTTGCCAATGGTACCGGTATTCAGGTTACTACCGCCAATCTGAATGCAGGTGCATTCAGTACAACTATTTCCGGTTTAACAGGTGCTACCACCTATTATTATAAAGCTTTTGCTACCAATGCTGCCGGTACCGCTTATGGTGCGCAGAATAGTTTTGCCACTTCTTCTGTGGTGCCGGTGGTAATGTCGGCCCAGCCATTGTTACGTTACACCGAAAATTTTACCGACATCGCTAACTGGTCGGCCAATTTCACCAGTGGGATAGGAGCTACACATTTTTCTTCTGTTGCTGTAAATACAACCGGAACGGTTCCTTCTGCCACACGGATTACCACTTCATCTGCTACGTTCTCATCGGGTACTTCCGGCGGAGTACAGAAAGGAAGTGGAAATATTCAACTGCTGGCTACCGGTGGTACGGATAATTCTTCTTCTGTTGCCTTTGAGTTCTATATGAATTTTACCGGTATGAATGCCGGAACACTCAGTTTCGACTGGGCCTCTGTGAATAACTCAACCGGTAACAGAAACGGATCATTACGTGTATATGGAAGTACAGATGGCATTACCTACACGGAGATTCCGGCTGCCAATGTGATCAATATCACCAATAATATTCCCAGTACAGGTACCGTGAACAGTGTGGCTTTACCCGCATCGTTCAATAACAGCCCTACGGCGAGGTTACGTTTTTACTACTATAATGGTACAGGCGGAGTGATTACGCCACCGGCTACTACGGTCAGTGGTTCCAGACCCAAGATCAGCATCGATAACCTGACGGTTACCGGTGTAGCTTCTACACCTTGCGAAACACCGGCTGCTGCACCTTCTTCATTGGTATTTGGCACGGTTGCTGAAACCAGTGTACAGGGTAGTTTTACTGCTGCGGCCCAGCCCGTGAATGAATACCTCGTGGTAATGAGTACCAGTCCGGGTCTTACTTCTTTACCCATTGATGGACAGACCTATTTTGTAGGAGATAATATCGGAGATGGAACCGTGATCGACAAAGGCAGTGACCTTAGCTTTACTGCTACCGGTTTAACAGGTGCCACTACCTATTATTTCTTTGTGTTTCCGGTGAACAGTGTCTGCACCGGCGGCCCTAAATATTTAACTGCCAATCCGCTGACAGCGGATGTAACTACGGTTGCCGGCCTGCCAGTCTGTGCGGCACCAGTTGCACAAGCTACTGCACTGGTAACGGCAGCGGCTATCAATTCCGTGCAGGGTTCCTTTACGGCCGCAGCTGCTGATGAATATCTGGTGTTGCAAAGCAGCAGTGCTTCACTCACAGATCTGCCGGTGAATGGTATCAGTTATGCAGCCGGTGCTGTTTTGGGTAATGCCGTGGTGGTACAGCGTGGTACAGGTACCAGCTTTACAGCTTCTAATCTTGCTCCTGCTACCCAGTACTACTACTTTGTATTCAGCATCAACTCACAGGCCTGTGTTAACGGACCTGCGTATAATACCACTTCGCCATTGAGTGGAACAGCTACCACAGAACCTTTACCGGTTTGTGTTACGCCATCTACGCAGCCTGCTAATCTTTCGTTTAATACTTCTAACAGCAGTATAACCGGAACCTTTAATCCGGCCGGAACGGGGTACCATTATCTGGTGGTAAAAAGTAGTTCCTCATCGCTTACCGCTATACCTTTTGATAATACAGATTATGCCGTGGGAGATAATTTGGGAGGAGGCACGGTAGTGGCCAATACGGTATCAACCAGTTTTATAGCTACCAATCTCAGCAGCTCAACCACCTATTATTTCTTCGTATTTGCCACAAATAAAAATTGTACCGGCGGAACCAAATACCAGGTAACGGCACCTCTGAGTGGAATGGCCACCACCACTAATGCGCCTGTTTACAATTACTATTTTGGTAACCTGCATGCACACTCTTCCTATTCTGATGGAAACAAAGACAATCCTGCCTATACACCCATCAATGATTATGCGTATGCGTCGCAATCGCAGGGTATGGATTTTCTGGGGATATCTGAACATAATCACTTCTCTTCGCTGGATAATCCCGGTAATGAGCTGGCCAACTACCGCTCGGGCGTAGCACAGGCTGCCGCATTCAATGCGGCCAATCCTAATTTCCTTGCCTTATATGGCATGGAGTGGGGGGTGATTAAAGGCGGAGGACATGTACTGATCTACGGTGATGGGTTATCCGAGTTATTCGGATGGGAAACGAATGTAAATGGCAACCTGGGACCTAATTATGATATTTATGTTCCTAAGAGCACGTATCTGGGTTCGGAAGGATTGTTTAAAGTAGTGAATGATTTTTCGGCTAAAAATGCTTTTACTACACTGGCGCATCCGAACAGTAGTGATTTTGATAATCTTGCTAATATTCCATACGATCCGGCTGCAGACGATGCGATTTCGGGTACGGCGGTAGAAAGCGGACCATCCACTTCTACCAATACCACTTATTCAAACCCTGGTGCTTCCATGTTTTATCTCTGGTATTACCAGAAATTATTATCAAAAGGCTATCACCTGGGACCTACTATTGATCATGATAACCACAACACCACATTCGGTCGCCATACTGCGGCCAGAACAGCGGTGCTGGCTCCATCTTTAACGCAGACAGAGATCATTAAATCTGTGCGGAATATGCATTTCTATGCTACAGAAGATATCGATGCAAAAGTGGATTTTACGATCAATACCAGGATCATGGGTTCGATTTTTGAAGACAGGAACGCACCTTCTATCAATGTATCACTTACAGATCCTACCACCAATACTTCGAACGCACTGATCCGGGTGATGTACGGACAACCGGGTAGCGGCATATTCCCTGTAGTGATCGACTCTGTCTATGGCAGTACTTTAAGTTTTGTAGATAATAACCTGGCGAATAATGCTACCGGTTATTACTATATCGATATTACCAACGGAACCTCCCGTATCGTTACTTCCCCGATCTGGTATACAAGAACCTGTACTTCCTCCAGTGAGTTTACCGTGAGTGCCTGTGACAGTTATGAGTGGGCCGGAACTGTGTACACTACTTCCACCGTGGCTACCAAAGTATTTACCGGTACCGATGGTTGTATCTCAACAGTTACCATGCACCTGACCATTAACCAAAGTCCGGCTTCTGTAATCATTTCGCCAGTAGGTGCCGATGCAGGTTGCCCTTCCAACGGGGTTGCTTTAACAGCCACAGCTGATCTGACAAATGGTGCTATCAATTCTTATGAATGGTACCAAAACGGAAATCTGGTAGCTACCACTACTACCGGAAACTATACAGCTTTTGCTACCGGAAACTATTCCGTAAAAGCGATTGCGGCTACTACCTGTTCCGTTACATCTAGTACCATTACGGCTACGGTGATAGACACGGAAGCGCCGGTGATTGTATTACCAACACCGATAATACAAAACAATGATGCCGGTGTATGCGGTGCCATTATCAACTTTACCGCTACCGCTACCGATAACTGCAGTCCGGTTACGATTACTTATAGTAAATCACCTGGTACACTGTTTACGGTGGGGATCACAACGGTAACAGTAACAGCTGCCGATGCCTCGGGAAATACCAGCACGGCTGATTTTACCGTAACGGTTGCTGATACGGAGAAACCTACGATCACCGCTCCGTTTGAATATGGGGTAGTGAGTGAGCCCGGTCAGTGTGGTGCCAATATTCCCGAAATCGGAACTCCGGTTGTATCAGATAATTGCGGTGTATTGCTTGTAACCAATAATCATCCCTCTACCTATTATCCGGTAGGCACAACGATTGTTACCTGGACCGTTACCGATATCCATGGAAATACCACTGATACGGCCCAACAGCGTATCACAGTGGTTGATAATGAATTGCCTTCCATCATTGTTACTAATATAACAGCAGCCGCAGAGCCGGGTCTTTGTGGTGCAAACCTGACTCTGGCAACACCTGCTACCGCTGATAACTGCGGTGTGGCAACTGTAACCAATAATCACCCCGGCAGTTTTTATCCGGTGGGTGTTACCAATGTGATCTGGATCGTTACCGATGTAAATGGTATGTCAAAAACAGTTCTGCAGAAAGTGACCGTGACAGATACAGAATCACCGGTAATCCTTTTACCATCACCCATTACCCAACAGAATGATGCCGGCGTATGTGGTGCAGTGGTTAGTTTTGCGGCGACTGCGACGGATAATTGCGGACCGGTAAACATCAGCTACAGTAAATCACCCGGTTCGTTATTTGTAGTAGGCACTACTACCGTAACCGTTACGGCTACGGATGCTTCTGGTAATGCCAGTTCTGCCGATTTCACGATTACCGTAACGGATCATGAGCAACCTGTTATTTCAGTTTTACCTGCTGCTCAGACCTTCTGTATCAATGGAACAGGTTCTTATAACATTCCACTAGTAGTGGCAACAGATAATTGTGGTATTTCCTCCATCAGTTACAGTATCACAGGAGCCACCAATAGAACCGGTACGGGTAATGATGCCAGTGGATTATTTGCTTCAGGTGAATCTACCATAACGTGGACCGTAACTGATGCAGCTGGTAACACCAAACAGGCTACCACTACGGTCACCGTCAATACGATTCCATCTACGGTGATCACGTCCAGTAATGCAGATGCGTTCTGTAACAGTGTAACCTTAACCGCCGGAGCGGGTAGTTCTTATCTGTGGAGTACCGGAAGCACGTCACAGCAGATCACCTTAGGCCAGTCTGATGGAGATGGCGTATATACTGTTACCGTAACGGTAAACGGTTGCACCAGTGCACCGGCCGTTTATACGTACCAGAAACAAAACCTGGTGAACAGTTATACGATCCTGGCAGAGAAAGAAGTGAAACTGGGAGAGAACAATAAAGTAAACAGTGGTAGTGTAGGCGTTCGTTCTGTAAAAGGCGAAGCGGAGTTCCGCAGTAACAGTTCCGTATCCTCACC
>CALRMK020000009.1:0-120813 GCA_943369185.1 Caulobacter sp. UNC279MFTsu5.1
AAAACCACGATCGCCATCCACGTGATTGCCGAAGCGCAGAAAAAAGGCGGTATGTGTGCCATTATCGATGCAGAACATGCATTCGACAGTTCTTATGCCCAGAAACTGGGTGTGGATGTAGATAACCTGTTGATCTCACAACCTGATTATGGTGAGCAGGCGCTCGAAATTGCAGACAGGCTGATCCTTTCCGGCGCATTGGATGTAGTAGTGATCGACTCAGTGGCCGCCCTGGTTCCCAAAAGTGAACTGGAGGGAGAAATGGGCGATAGTAAAATGGGACTGCATGCCAGGCTGATGAGCCAGGCACTGCGTAAGCTTACTGCTACGATCAATAAAACCAACACGATCTGCATTTTCATTAACCAGCTGCGCGAAAAGATCGGTGTGATGTTCGGTAACCCCGAAACAACCACGGGTGGTAATGCATTGAAATTCTATGCATCGGTTCGTCTGGATATACGCCGGATGACACAGGTAAAAGACGGAGATTCCGCTATCGGAAACCACGTAAAGGTAAAAGTGGTGAAGAATAAAGTGGCCCCACCGTTCCGCGCGGCAGAATTTGATATCATTTTCGGAGAGGGCATCAGTAAACTGGGCGAAATCATTGACATGGGTGTAGAACTGGGTATTGTGCAGAAAAGCGGATCCTGGTTCAGTTATGAAACCAATAAACTGGGTCAGGGTCGCGATTCGGTAAAATCCCTCTTACACGATAACCCGGAACTGGCCAATGAAATAGAAGCCAAGATCAGGGCCAAGATCATTGAAGTAAAAGCTGCGGCTGAAGCATAAACTAGTTTTTGATGGGTTAGTTAGTAAGGCCACCGCAGGGATGCGGTGGTTTTTTTGTGCATTAAAAGGAAGAGCTTCTTGCTACAGTAAATGGCGCCCTTTGCAAAAAAACAAAAAGCATTTGCCCCCGATTTAGTTATTTTCTGAATATAAATAGAAAACCACCATAAAATAACGGAAAAATGGGAATAACCAATTCGTTTTCAACATCTCCGGCCAGCATTGATTTCTTACATTTAGCCATATAATTAGCTGCCTTGTTCTACTCCCTCGTAAAAATATGGGTCCGGTTGGCACTGAGGATCTTCTGTACCAACACCACCGTAAACGGAAGGGAGTCGCTGGCGACAAGTGGTCCGCTACTGCTGGTGTCCAACCACCCCAACTCCTTTCTGGATGCTATCGTGATCGGCGCACAATTTGACCGCCCCATCCATTTTCTGGCCCGGGGCGATGCTTTTCAGAAACCCTGGCATAATACCTTGCTCCGGATGCTGCATATGATTCCCATTTACCGATTGCGGGAGGGGAAGGAAAACCTGCCCCTGAACGAGCAGGCTTTTCAGCGAAGCAAACAAATATTGGCTAACGGCGGCATTGTGTTGATTTTTATAGAGGGGATCTGTTTGCATACACACCAGCTGCAGCCCTTTAAAAAAGGCGCCGCCCGCATAGCCTGGGAAAACCGACAACTAACCGGTTTTTCTGTGTTGCCATTGGGGATTGCATATGATCATTTTCATCGCTTTGGCAAAACCGTGAACCTGCATTTTGGTAAACCTCTTTTACCGCAAATCCTATTACCTTACGAAGAAGAAGCGCGCAGCCTGATCTTTTTCAACAAAATACTCTATGACGAAATCAATCAAAGAATAAAAGTACCTGTTGCGGCTGGTGTAACGGGTTTCCCAAAACTGATTTACACCGGTACAGGTTGGTTGGGTTGGCTTGTACATGCACCATTATATTATCCTGTAAAAAATTTTGTGCAAAGAAAAACGGCTGGCACCGTTTTTTTTGATTCGGTTTTGTTTGGTGTGCTGTTATTGCTGTATCCGCTATATCTGTTGATGTGCTGTTCTTTGTTTTACCTGTTAGATGTGCCGCTTTCGGTAGTGTGGCTAAACCTTTTTCTTATTCCCCTCTCTGCATGGATCGCTGTGCGATGGCGGAAAAGTCTTTATACGGTCGCATGCTAACAAGATCCTTTTGTAAACAACGGTTACCTTATCTTCATAGGGCGTATTAATTGTAAAAACATGCATACTGTAAAAATTCTTGGCAAACGAAAACGAATAGCGCTGGTGGCGCATGATCATAAGAAAACCGATTTGCTTGAATGGGCCAAACACAATGCCACAGCCCTTGCCAAACACGAACTTTTTGCTACCGGTACTACCGGCAAATTATTGGAAGAAGCATTGGATAGACCCGTAAAAAAATTATTGAGTGGTCCGCTCGGTGGCGACCAGCAGATCGGTGCCATGATTGCCAATGGTGAAATTGATATGATGTTTTTTTTCTGGGATCCCATGGAAGCGCAGCCACACGACAGTGATGTAAAAGCGCTGCTGCGTTTATGCGTAGCCTGGAATATACCCATGGCCTGTGACAGGGCAACGGCCGATTTTATCATGACATCTCCTTTTATGCACGGCGAATATGAAACTACCATACCTGACTACGAAGGATACCTGAACCGCAAGATCAAGGATGAGTAAGCGGTGTTTTGCAAGTGTAACGAAGGCGGGTAATTTTATGATCTCAACAATGTGCGAAAACCATTGTTACAGAACACAATAAACCAGGAACCCAATGAGATGGCAAGGCAGAAGAGAAAGCGATAATGTAGAAGACCGCAGGGGTAGCGGTGGCGGTATGATACTGAAGGGTGGTATTGGTACCATTGTGATCGGTATCATTTATCTCTTGCTGGGCGGAGACCCGTCCACCATCTTAAACAATGTGGTAGAACAACAGCAAACCCAAACCACCGCAGCACCCCGCAGTGCAGAAGAAGAAAAGCTGGCGTCATTTTCAAAAGTAGTATTGGCCGATACAGAAGATGTATGGGCAGAAATTTTTAAGGAGAGAAACGAGACCTATCGCAAACCCACTCTTGTACTGTTTACTGACCAAACCCAATCCGGCTGCGGATTTTCAAGTGCGGTTACGGGACCGTTTTATTGTCCGGCAGATGAAAAATTGTATTTGGACCTTTCTTTTTTTTCCGAACTGGATTCCCGTTTTGGTGCACCCGGCGAATTTGCGATGGCTTATGTAATTGCGCATGAAGTGGGCCACCATGTGCAACAGCTGATGGGTGTATTTGCACAAACAGAACAGCAACGGGAGAGCCTCAGCAAAACCGAGTATAATAAACTGTCGGTAAAAACCGAGTTGCAGGCCGATTTTTATGCAGGTGTCTGGGCCAGGCGCAACCAGCAAATGAAAAACTTTATGGAAAGCGGCGACCTGGAATCGGCACTGAATGCTGCCAACGCGATTGGTGATGATCGTTTGCAACAAAGAAATGGCGGAACCGTAGTACCGGATGCATTTACCCACGGAAGCTCCCAACAAAGGATGTATTGGTTTAAAAAAGGATTTGAAACAGGCGATATCACACAGGGTAACACATTTCAAAATGAAAAATAGAAACAGATAAAATACACCTATGAGAAAAATGATCATTGCGCTGGCCTTGCTTTGCGGTACACAAACCATGGCACAGGACACACTCACCAAAAACGATCTGCCAGCCGCAGCCCACTTAATGGATCTGAGTTTTACACAGAAAGAGATCGACAGTATGTATGATGGGGTAAAAGAGAATATGCTGTTGTATCGCCTCATGCACAAAAAAACATTGAACAACAATGTGCCGATGAGTCTCTGGCAAAGTCCGGTATTACCCGGTATGCAGTTCAATGAGAAACAGGAGAAGATCAACTGGAATATTCCCTCCAAAATATCACTGCCCGCAAACAGGAACGATCTTGCTTTTTACAATATTCTGCAGCTGGCTTCGCTGATCAAAAACAAAAAGATCAGCTCTGTGGAACTCACGAAATTTTTTATTGACCGTATCCGCCGTTTCGGCGATACGCTGCAATGTGTGATCTCTGTAACCGAAGAAATAGCGATGCAGCAAGCCAGTCAGGCCGATGCCGAAATCGCAGCCGGTAAATACCGTGGTCCGCTGCATGGTATTCCTTATGGACTAAAAGACCTGTTTGCCGTAAAAGGAACCAAAACAACCTGGGGTGCTGCACCCTATAAAAACCAGGTGATAGAACAGGATGCCTTTGTATACACACAATTACAAAATGCCGGTGCTGTACTCGTAGCCAAATTTACCCTGGGTGCATTGGCCATGGGCGATTACTGGTATGGCGGTCGCACGAAAAATCCATGGAACCTGCAAACGGGATCATCGGGCTCATCGGCGGGTTCGGCTTCTGCCACGGTAGCCGGACTGGTACCCTTTGCCATTGGTACGGAAACCTGGGGATCGATCACATCACCCTCTTCTACCTGTGGTGCTACGGGATTGCGGCCCACATTTGGCAGCATCAGCCGAAGCGGTGCCATGACATTGAGCTGGAGCCTTGATAAAGTAGGACCTATTTGCCGCAGCGCCGAAGATGCCGCGGTGGTGTTTCAATATATACACGGTACCGATGGGCTTGACCAGAGCGCCGTGAACAAACCCTTTAACTACCAGCCCAAAGCGGATCTGAAAAAAATGCGGGTAGCGTATGCCAAAAATTATTACGACCGCATTACCGATACCAGCCGCAGCGAATGGAAAGTCCTGGAAGCCTATAAACAAATGGGGGTAGAACTGGTACCGATCAATTTTCCTGACAGTGCGCAGTATCATTATGCCATCATGGATATCGTGATCGGTGCAGAGTGTGCCGCCGCTTTCGATGATTTTACGAGAACCAATCTGGATGATGAAATGACAAGGCAGGGCCGCGGTGACTGGCCCAACAGTTTCCGCACATCGCGTTTTGTGCCGGCGGTGGAATATATCAATGCCAACCGCCATCGTTATCTGTTGATGCAGCAGGTGAATGAAGCGATGAAAGATATTGATGTGTTGATCTGTCCAACCAGGGGAAGTGGTAACCAGGGAGCGATCACCAATCTGACCGGTCACCCGGTGGTATGTGTACCTACCGGATTTGATAAAAGAAATAACCTGCCCACCAGCATTACGCTGATTGGTAAACTATATGATGAAGCCACGATTCTGGCGGCGGCGAAAGCTTACCAGGATGCTACGCAGTGGGATGATATACATCCGACGATGTTTAAGTAGTGATTCTTGCTAACACTCCGGGCTAAAGCCCGAAGTGTGGGATCGGATAGAGCTTATCTGATCCACGGCCTGAAGGGCGCGGCAATTTTTTGCGGAATTTATTGTAGAGAAGGGAAAAAGGAAAAAAATCTGACAAACCACCCTATGTGGGTTTTAGTAACACACCGGGCTAAAGCCCGAAGAAAGGATCAGAGAGGGATCATTTGATCCACGCCCTGAAGGGCGCGGCAATTTTTATGCGGAATTTATTGTAGAGAAGGGAAAAAGGAAAAAAATCTGACAAACGACCCTATGTGGGTTTTAGTAACACACCGGGCTAAAGCCCGAAGAAGGGATCAGAGAGGGATCATTTGATCCACGCCCTGAAGGGTGCGGCAACAATGAATCATTTAGCGTAACTAAACGGGTTTAAATAGCCTGGGCATATTATCGAACCCTTCCTTGAAATGTGGGTGGGTTTTAATTTTGCCGCGCCCTTCAGGGCGTGGGTAAGAAGCATTGAAAGAATATTTCTTCAGGGACTTTAGTCCCGAGTGTTACCCGAACAGAACCTACAGCACAAGTGAGTGACACAACCGGGATGCCATGAAAAACAAAAGCCGGTAACATACCCATCTGAAATCCTTAAATTGCTGTATCAACAATTCCCAACCCTACATGAGAAGATTATTTGTCTGCGGACTGCTGGCCGCATTGAGTTTTGCCAATGAGGCAACGGCACAAAAAACGATCACCGGATTCACTGAAAATTCGGCCAGTGCCCAAAACCAGCTGGAGCAGAAATTTGATGCACAGTTAAGTGCTGAACGGATCGGAAAAGCCATTAAAGAATTATCTGCCGTTCCGCACCATGTGGGTTCGGTGGGCGGAAAAGCTGTGGCTGAAAACATACTGCAAAAATTCAGGTCATATGGTTGGGATGCGAAAATAGAAACCTATCAGGTTTTATTTCCTACACCCAAAACACGGGTGCTCGAAATGGTATCAACTACCATATACAAAGCATTGCTGAAAGAGCCGGCTTTGAAAGAAGATGCCACATCGAACCAGGAAGACCAGTTGCCCACCTACAACGCCTGGAGTGCCGACGGGGATGTAACCGGTGAACTGGTGTTTGTGAATTATGGATTGCCGCAGGACTATGAAGTGCTGGAAAGCCTGGGCATTAGTGTAACAGGAAAGATCGTGATCGCGAAATATGGCCGCAGCTGGCGGGGCATCAAACCCAAAGTGGCGCAGGAGCATGGGGCCATTGGTTGTATTATTTATTCCGATCCGAAAGATGATGGTTATTACCAGGGTGATGTATATCCGAAGGGTGCGTTCAAAAATGAGTATGGTGTACAGCGTGGATCGATCATGGATATGGTGATCTATCCCGGTGATCCATTAACGCCCAATATCGGCGCTACGGAAAATGCCAAACGTTTAGACAGGCTGGAAGCGCCTAACCTCTTGAAGATTCCCGTTTTACCGATCAGTTATCACGATGCGCAACCCTTGTTACAGGCGCTGGAGGGTCCGGTAGCACCGGCTGACTGGAGAGGCGCTTTGCCGTTCACTTATCATATCGGACCCGGAAAAGCAAAAGTGCGTTTGAAAGTAGATTTTAACTGGCAGCTGAAACCTGCGTATAATGTGATTGCCAAAATAGCCGGCTCACAATTTCCCGACCAGTGGGTGATACGTGGTAACCACCACGATGCCTGGGTAAATGGCGCCAACGACCCCATCAGCGGAGCCGCTGCTTTGCTGGAAGAAGCACAAGCCATAGGTGAACTGGTAAAAGCTGGCTGGAAACCCAAGCGCACACTGGTGTATTGTGCCTGGGATGCCGAAGAACCCGGATTGCTGGGTTCTACCGAATGGGTAGAAGATCATATGACCGAACTGCAGCAGAAAACCGTGGTATATATTAATTCGGATGGCAATGCCCGTGGTTTTCTGGGTGTGGAAGGTTCGCACGCATTGGAAACACTGGTAACTGAGATCAGTAAAGACGTGACCGACCCGCAAACAAAAGTTTCTGTGTTTGAAAGAAGGAAAGCGAGCAATGCAATGAATGCAACCAATGCAAAAGCAAAAAAAGAAGCAATGGCCAAAACGGCGTTTACCGTAAATGCCATGGGTTCGGGTTCTGATTATTCTTCTTTTATACAACATGCAGGAATCCCTTCTTTGAATATCGGGTATGGTGGCGAAGATGATGGTGGTGAATACCATTCGATCTATGATTCCTATGATGATTATAGCCGCTTTAAAGATCCCGGGTTTTTCTATGGCGTGGCATTGGCACAAACTGCCGGACGCGCGGCATTGCGTATGGCCAATGCAGAAACCCTTCCCTTTGATTTCCGCAGTCTGCACAGAACGGTGAGCGACTATGTAAAAGACCTGCTGAACCAGACCGACCAGCTGCGCGAAACAACCGCTGCAGAAAACGAACTGATCCGCGCCAATGGTTATGGATTGGCCAACGACCCAACGGAAAAAAAGAAAGCACCAGCTGTTAAAGCCGAAGTGCCCTTTCTTGATTTTTCGCCTCTGCTGAATGCGTTAACATCACTGGAGAAAAGCACCGGGCAGCTGGCAGCCGCCTGGACAAAAGCCGCCACCACCGGCGCCAATACGGCTGCGCTGAACCGGGCCCTGTACCAGGCAGAGCAGCAGTTGTTAACCGCGAATGGATTACCACGCAGAAGCTGGTACAAACACACATTATATGCACCGGGTTTTTATACGGGTTATGGTGTAAAAACAGTTCCCGGTGTGCGCGAAGCCATTGAACAGCGTAACTGGAAAGAAGCGCAGGAACAGATCGGTATAGTAGCTGCGTCGCTGGAAAAACTATCGGTATATCTGCAGAAGATCAGCCAGTAAATGTTCGAATAGAAGATGAACAAAGAAAAATACAGAACGGTGATAGGCTTACTGGCTTTGTTGTTGGTAACGGGTTCCATCGCACAGAAACCCGTTACCATCAGCGGCCTGCGGTTGATAGGGGAAAAAGAAATAGCGCATGGTTTTTCTTTTAAAGGAACGACTGTGGGCGGACTATCTTCTATTGATTATGACCGTCGGCGCGCTGTGTATTATATGATCTGCGATGACCGCTCTGCCATTAACCCCGCAAGATTTTATACAGCAAAGATTCTTTTTACAGAAAAGGGAATCGATAGCGTGATGATGGTAGCAGTGGATACATTACGGCAGCCCAATGGAACGATTTATCCCAGTGCTAAACAAAATCCTGCGCATACTCCAGATCCCGAAGCCATGCGATACGATCCTTTGCGAAAACGGTTGATCTGGACCAGTGAAGGAGAAAGGATAATACGCGGAAATGATACGATATTACAAAACCCCTCTATCAACATCATTTCTTTGAACGGCCGATACCGCGATAGTTTTCGATTGCCCGCCAACCTGCGTATGCAGGCAATAGAAAAAGGTCCGAGACAAAATGGGGTGCTGGAAGGAATGAGTTTTGACCACAATTATCAAACACTGTATGTAAATGTGGAAGAGCCTTTGTATGAAGATGGTCCGCGGGCAGGACTTACCGATAACCAGGCCTGGATCAGGATCTATCGCTTTGATGCGAGGACCCGGAAAAACACGGTGCAGTATGCTTACCGGCTGGACCCTGTTGCTTACCCCACCACACCCGCCAATGCATTTATGGTAAATGGTGTGCCGGATATACTGTCCCTTGGTGGCAATAAAATGATCGTGATGGAAAGATCGTTTTCTACCGGGAGGTTGCCCTGCACCATCAAACTCTATCTGACCGATCTGGGCAAAGCGGGCGATATCCGCAACAATCCTTCCTTACGGCAAACACCACCGGCTAAGCCACTTACCAAACAACTATTGCTGAACATGGATTCGCTGGGTATTTATGTTGACAATGTAGAGGGCATGACACTGGGGCCACGTTTACCTAACGGCCACCAAACCCTGATACTGGTAGCCGATAATAATTTTAATGATTTTGAGAAAACGCAGATTTTTGTGTTTGAAATTATTCCATGAGTAATCATTCCATCTCTCTGCGACCCCTCCCCGCCCCCTGCGGCTCCGCGGTGAAATCACGCAGCGTGGTTGTATTTCTCTTACTGTTTCTCTCGTTATACGCCTGTCAGCCAAAGCAGGACCCTAACAAACCCCGCATACAGATACAGACATCGAAAGGAGATATTGAAATAGAACTCTACCCAAAACAGGCGCCGCAAACGGTGGCTGCTTTTTTATCCTATATCGATTCGGGCTACTTTTATAACAGTAATTTTTACCGTGCCCTTACCATGGATAACCAACCATCTAATGCGCCTAAAACGGAACTGATACAGGGAGGCATCTGGAAAACCAATAACAAACTGGCGGTGCGTATACCCGGTATTCCGCATGAAAACACGGCACAAACCCAACTGCTGCATGATGAAGGTGTGATCTCTCTTGCCCGTGCCGAACCCGGTACTGCCGGCACCGAATTTTTTATCTGCTTAAGCAAACAGCCCGGACTGGATCTGGGTGGAGAGAACGTGTCCGATAAACAGGGCTATGCCACTTTTGGCAAAGTGGTCAAGGGAATGAGCGTGGTGCGAAAGATCTCCCGTCAGAACGAGAATGACCAGTATTTTTCGCCACCCGTAGCTATCTATAATATTGTGCGGAAATAAACGCAGGATTATTCTTTCAGCCCACGCTGTTTTTTGATAAAAAGGATTCCGTCAAAAGCATTTTTCCATTGCGCCGTTAAGGTTCTTGTGTGCAGGTAGGGAATCATCGGCAAAGCTTTTTGTAGCGGGTGATTGGCGGGTAATTGGGTCAGGTTGCAGAAAACAGAACCAGCGGTAACCGAATCTATACTCTTTTCTATACTGCCAGGAACCAATACCACGGGTTCAACAGGATGATCGGTGCTGATCCATGCCCTTGGTGTGTAGGTTCCTGAAAGAGAAATGCAGGCAAGTGAATAGAGATGACTATGTCCTTTACGGATGAGTTGTTGCGTAAACGTTTGAACCGAATCTTTATCAACAGCATTTTGATAAAACCGGTTCGATATGCTGTCTCCTGCTACCACCTGCCCATAGTCTTTGATGGCATGAAAATTAGCCGTCCAGATAATCACTTTCTCTTTAGGATACTTATGTTTCAGTAACCAGTCTGCATTTATGGCCATTTGTCTTGACCGGTAGGCCCGTGTCCAGCGATAAGTGGCCGTTGCTTTGATATTGTTTACGAACTGTTGTTCTTCATCTGCAGGAGAGGATCTGTTTCTGCCCAGTTCTTCAGACAACCGATCACACCATTGGTAAAAATGTGTTTTTTCTGTTTCGGTATGGTTTGTTGGCTGACCGGATAACAATGAGGTAAACACAGCCATAAACCAGGAACGATCCGGAGAGGAACCGAGTGTAAGTGACCGACTTGTCAATAATTTTTCCAAAACCGCTGCGGCATTTTCTCTGGAATAAGCAGAGGCGAAGCCCATGGCAAATCCGTCCATTTGTAAAGGCTTTTGGGAAACTGCTTTATCGCTTGCAAATTGCCAAAGCGATTCGGCGGCCTTGCTTTTTGCCCAGAAGGGTTCAGTGATGGATCTGGCTTTTTTTACCCAATCTTTACCGGCCTCTTTCTTTAGTTGCTGAAATGCGAAGAAGTCGCTCTCCCATAATAATACCGAAAACCCCTTTTGTTGGCAGAGGTATTGTACCAGGTTGGCTTTTGCCTGCATGCTGGCGGCGTCGCCATGATCCTGCTCGCCAAGAATAACGATCCGGCGATCACCGATAGCATCGCCGATTGCCCGGAGCTCTCCTTTTTTTACTGCCGCATCGGTAAAAGAAACCATTGTGTGGGTCAGGGAAGGCTGGGCAGTTACGGATACGGTGACCAGGACGAGGCAAAAACAAAACATAGACTGTACCGACATAGATGCGTTTAGGTTTAAAATTAACCGGTGTATGTAATTGCGAAAGAGTAAGGATACCGAAAACGAAGAAGGGGGGGCTGAACCCTGAAAAAAGGCGATGAACACCCGGCCAAGAATGTTTTGTAAGCGAATGAATAAGCATAAGAGAGCCGCTTTCACAAATCTTTATACCGAATAATCAATACCCGGCACGTGGATTGAATAGGTATCATGGTATTGAATAACCCCCAATACGGAGATTATGAAAAAGATACCATGGTTCCTGGGCGCCATGCTGGCTGTTTTGGTGCTGGCAGCCTGCAACAGGGCAGCCTATGTACAAAAAGACGACAGCATCGATTTTGCGAAGATCAATACCTATGCCTGGGTGGTAGGCACACAAAAAGACAGTATTACGCAGAAACCCAGAACCAATGATCTGGTTGATCGGAAGATCCGCGAGAGTATAGACCGTAACCTGCAACAGAAAGGCTGGCGAATAGCGGCCACAGATCCGGATGTATTGCTGGTGTATGAGGTAGACATTCAAAGGGAAAACCGCACGGTAAGCGACCCGGTATACTCTATGCCCACCACCCGCTGGTTCTTTAATCCATACAGCAGGCGCTATGTACCGGTGTATTATCCTTCGCAGTTTTTAGGATATGATAACCGGAAAGAGACGATCAAAGAAGGCACATTAACCCTGACGATGATGGATGCGCATACGGAAAAAACCATCTGGCAGGGATGGACCAGTTCTGAGATCAACGGAAAACGTATGACCGATAAAGACATAGAAGACAATGTAAAAGCTATTATAAAGAAGTTGTAACCACAATCCCGTTTTATTACCATTATCCAGAAGGCCATACAATAGTGTATGGCCTTCGTCTATTAGATAGCGGTAAGCGGAACCTAAAGAATGCGTAATTTTAGAAGTGAATAACGTGAGTTGATTTTTCCTTGCATCAACCCGCACAGAAAGACCATTATTCTAACAGTTGACAGGATCTTCAGAACAGGAATTATGCCATCACCCCAAACGGATAAAAGACAACCGAGAACAAATACCTGGAAAAAGATCCTGCGTTCGCTGGGTCCGGGATTGGTGACGGGTGCCAGTGATGATGATCCTTCCGGTATTGCCACTTATTCGCAGGCGGGTGCACAATTCGGGTATGCCACTTTGTGGACCGCTCTATTCACTTTCCCCATGATGGCGGCCATACAGGCCATGTGTGCCAGGATCGGGCTGGTAACTTCGCGGGGTTTAACGGTAACGCTGAAGAATCATTACCCCAAACCGGTTTTGTACCTGATGCTGTTATTTGGTTTTCCTGCCATCACCTTAAATATCGGTTCAGATATACAAAGCATGGGGGCGGTAGCGCATATGTTGTATCCCGGCATTTCTGAAACCGTGTATTGTGTGTCGGTTACGGCCATTCTGATGTTCGTGATCATTCAGTTCTCTTACCGCAAGCTGGCCGCTATACTGAAATGGCTTTGTCTCTCGCTGCTGTTATACATACTGGTGCCGTTTATGGTAGAACAGGATTGGGGCCAGGTGCTGAAGGGCGCATTGATTCCGGAGATCCGGTTCAACAAAGCCTTTCTGGCCATATTGGTAGGCATATTGGGTACTACTATTTCGCCCTATCTGTTTTTCTGGCAAGCCACCATGGAAGCGGAAGATATTGCCCACAAGAGAAAAAAAGTAGTGGTTGATAAACAGATCCTCGATAACATGAAACTGGATGTGAACCTGGGCATGGCACTCTCTAATCTGGTGATGTTTTTTATCATCCTTACAACCGGTGCAGTGTTATACAAAGCGGGCATCCGACAGATAGATACGGTAGATCAGGCAGCCAAAGCCCTTGAGCCGCTGGCAGGAAAATTCACCTATCTCATATTTACCATTGGTATTATCGGTACGGGCTTTCTGGCCATTCCCGTACTGGCCGGTGCACAATCCTATATGCTGGCAGAAACCTTTGGATGGAAAGCCGGACTGGATAAAAAATTTCCGCAGGCAAAAGGTTTTTATGTGTCGATCGTTGTTTCCTTGCTGGTGGGGCTGTCGCTGAACTTTGTAGGCATTACACCTATTCAGGCATTGATTTATACGGCCATTTTATATGGATTAACGGCGCCGGTACTGATTGCTGTTATACTCCATATCGCCAATAATAAAAGTATTATGGGCGAACATACGAATTCCAGACTCTCCAATGTGCTGGGTGTGATTACGCTGCTGGTGATGACCGTGGCGGCTATCGGGCTATTATATTTTCAGTTTGTGTAAATACGTATCAATTTTTTACCCTTACATATTTTTCTATGTTCAACCGGTTAACGCCGGTGGCTTCCACTATTTCTAGGCCGCGTTGGGTAAGGGTGTCGTTCTGCAGGGTGAGGGTGAAAGTGAAATCCTGTCCCTCCCAGGCGCGATCGCTGCAGTAAGCGAGGTGTTCGGTGTAAGTACTGTCTTTGAGGGTATACGTGCCGGCACCGGCAGAAAAAGACGCATTGGCGCCCTGACCCTTATTCAGATCGTGTTGGGTAAATGAAAAATGTGTGGCGTTGATGATCTTGATAAAGGAACGGTCTTTTGTATAATCTGTTACCACCGTATCCCCTTTTTCAACCAGCGTTCCGCTGAGTAATTGCCAGGTTCCGATAATGGGCGGGGGTTCGGGACCGGTTTGTTTTTCGATTTTAGTGCTGCAGGAAAATACAACACCGATCAGCAACATAGAGGCGAGATGTTTTTTCATGGGTAGGGTTTAAGGGTTTGGTAAGATACAAACTGTTGAATAAGTCTATGTATGTCTTTTATCCAGCAACAGCGGTTATCTGGCCTGCTTTACGCTGATGCCAAAAACCCGCCCCGGATTTTGAACCGTAACCAGCTCAATTTCCTGTTGGGTAAAACTGTTTTGCCGCAGAGCGGGGATCAGGTGTAACATAACCGCATCAAACTGTCTGATCTCTTTGCTGCGCGGATACCCATTCCCATCATGCGAAAGCAATACTTTGTGTAACAGCTTTTCCGTTTTAAACAACTTCAGTTTGTCTATATATTCCGGGATATTATTTTCCTTCACGCCATCCAGCGAGATCCAGGCGCCTTTTTGTGCTGCTTCTATCAGCTCGCTTGTGTTCTGCTCAAAGTTGGCGTGTACCCAGATCCAGGCAGCAGGATCAACTCCGTATTCTTGTAAAAGCTGTAGCTGCTTTTTGGCAGCTGCTGTATTTTTTCCGGTATGTACGGCAAGGGTTAACCCGGTGCGGAGATGCGTTAGTAAAGCGGCAATAAATAATTTTTGGTCTATGGCAGAGGGTTCTCCCTCATCAAAAGCCAGTTTAATAAAACCCGGTTTGATACCGGTTCCGTCTATACCGTTTTCAAATTCTGCGATCCATATTTTTGAAATAGCTGCTGCGTCCGCTTCAAAGGCAAAGACCGGCACATACCGATCATTGGCCCCGCCGTAAAAACCGGTATTGGTAATAATATGGATGCCGGTGCTGTCTGCTATTTTTCGTAACAGGTCTGCACGTCTGCCGAAATACGCAGCCGTACAATCAAAGATGGTATTAACGCCCATCTTTTTTATGTTTTGCAGATAGGGCAGCACCTGTTTCAACAAAGCGGTTTCATTGTATAGGGATGCTTCTGCCGGGCTGGCACCAAAGTTGGAAAAAAGGTGCTCATGTGTTAAGGCAAAACCGATGGTAGTTATTTCTATGGTTCCGGTAACCGTATTCAGTTTTGTAGCAGATCTGCTGGTTTTTGTCATCTCCTGGGCACAAGGTGAAACGATACCCGTTAACAGCAAAAGCATGGCTACATACAATCGATTCATCGCTTTATTATTATGCCCGTATCAATATTTTGGCTGAACCTGCATATTATAAAACATAAAACTCCATTTGTCCATTCCGTCGGCAATGATCTGTTTGGTACTTCGGCCGGCACCGTGGCCCGCTTTGGTCTCTATTCTGATCAATACGGGGTTGGGACCTGTTTGGTTTTCCTGCATATGGGCAGCAAACTTAAATGAGTGGGCCGGCACTACACGGTCATCGTGATCGGCGGTGGTGATGAGTGTGGCAGGATAGGCAGCGGGTTTTACATTGTGCACCGGCGAATAACCATAGAGGTAGTTGAACATTTCTTTACTGTCTGCCGATGTACCATAATCATAAGCCCATCCCGCACCTGCGGTAAACCGGTGGTAACGCAACATATCCATTACACCCACTGCCGGAAATGCCACTTTGCACATGTCTGGTTTCTGGGTAATACAGGCACCTACCAGCAATCCGCCGTTACTGCCACCTTCAATGGCCAGTTTTTCTTTGGATGTGTATTTATTATCGGTGAGGTATTGTGCCGCAGCGATAAAATCATCAAACACATTTTGCTTTTTGGTTTTGATACCCAGTTCATGCCAGGCTTCGCCATATTCACCACCGCCACGCAGATTGGGCACGGCAAATACGCCGCCGTTCTCCAGTAAAATGATATTGGAAGTGCTGAAGTAGGGTGTTAGACTAACACTGAAACCACCATACCCATACAGTAAACAGGGATTGTTTCCGTTGAGTTCCAATCCTTTTTTATAGGTAATGATCATCGGAATTTTGGTACCGTCTTTAGAAGGATAAAAAACCTGTTTGGATTCGTAGTCATCCGGTTTGAATTCCACTTTGGGTTGTTTGTACAAACTGGTTTTACCGGTGGCGATATTCATTTTATAAATGGAATAAGGCGTGGTATAACTCGTATAGCCATAAAACAATTCTGTATCATCCTGTTTTCCGGAAAAACCACTGGCACTGCCCAGACCCGGCAACAGGATCTCGCGGATCTGTTTTCCGCTTCTGTCGTACTGGAACACTTTACTAACAGCATCTTTCAGGTAAGAACAAAACAAAGAACCGCCTGCGGTAGAAGCACTCAGCACTTCGGGTTTGGCATCTATCAATACTTTCCAGTTATTCTCTTCGGGTGTGGCAATGGGTGCGATCATTAATTTACCCGTTGGCGCATTTCTGTCTGTCTGGATATAAAAATGAGCATCATCCACATCAACCACCGTATGCTGGTTCTTCCTGTCGGTCACCAGTGTTTTTACAGGTGCCGATGGCTGGGTCAGATCCATTACCAACAGACTGTTACCGTAGGTTGAATTGGCTGCATAAATGAACAGCCATTTCTGGTCCTCGCTTACCGATGCGCCTATATACCGGATAGATTCGCCCTTGCCGGCATAGATCAGCTTATCCGTTTTTTGTGGGGTACCTACTTTGTGAAAATAGAGCTGGTGGTTATCTGTTTTACCGGCCAGAAAACTACCATCTTTGGGTCGCTCATACGTACTGTAAAAAAAGCCCTCATTGCCTTTCCACGATGCACCGCTGAATTTAATATCCTGCATGGTATCGCCTATCTGTTTCTTGTTGATGGCATCCAATACAATGATCTTCTGCCAGTCGCTACCACCTTCCGAAATATTATAGGCCGCCATGGTTCCGTCTTTTGAAAAACTGATACCAGCCAGCGAAGTGGTACCATCTTTAGAAAAACTATTGGGATCCAGAAAGAGTTCCGGCGCGCTGCCTTCTACCGGCTCTCGGTACAGAACATACTGGTTCTGCAGGCCGGAGTTTTTGGAGTAGTAATTGTATTTCCCTTCTCTTGTTGGGGCAGAGAATTTCTCGTAATTAAACAGGTGTTCATATCGCTTGCCAATAGCTTCGCGGAAGGGGATCTGTTTCAGGTAGTTCTGGGTTACTTCGTTTTCTGCGCTCACCCAGGCGGCTGTTTCGGCACTGGTATCATTCTCCAGCCAGCGATAGGGATCGGCTACTATCGTACCGAAATAATCGTCTTTAACGGTACTGTCTTTTTTGGTTTGGGGATATTTCACTTCAATCGTTTTAAAATCGGCAGAATTGTTTTTGCAGGAAAAAAAGAGTACCGCTGCCAGTACGGGTAAGGATTGCTTTAACATGGTAAAAGGGTTGAAATAGTAAGATAAGGATTTTTAACAGGCCACCATAACAGGAGGCTACTTACCAAAATTTTAGCCCTTTTGTTTGTCTGCTAACCAACAATGGTCCTGAAAGTAAGGTTTACACGGGGTAACTGCGTTCGTTTGGTGGGTGGTAAGCGGTGCAACCAGTGGGTTTGTGTGCTGTCTTTCATGATGAGTAAACTACCATGTTCCAGCAGCATCGAAACGGTTTCGCTGGTGCTTTTATGTTTGAAAGCAAATTTCCGCTCCGCGCCAAAACTCAGCGAACCGATGGCACCATCTTTTTTCAGGTCCTTCTCACCATCACTATGCCAGGCCATACCCTCCTCGCCGGTATGGTAGAGGTTGAGTAAGCAGGAATTGAATGTTTCCCCTGTTTTGGCTTCTACCAGTTGTTTCAGTTCCAGCAGCTCTTTGGTCCAGGGCAGGGCTTTTTTGGTGCTGTTGGAATAGGTGTATTCAAAAGCGCGGTCGCCATACCAGGCCACTTTGCGTTTGGTGATGATGCGTTTGCCGAAGAGGATGGCTTCATCGTTTTTCCATTCAATATCATTCAATAAAACCTGCAGGTAGGCATCTGCCGTTGTTCGGTTCAGCAGTTTGCCGTAGTAAAATACGGTGCCGTCTTTAGGTAAAAGATTCGAGTTGTCGTTACTGAACAGATCCATTTTTCCAATTTTGATAAGCGCTCCGCATACAATGTGCGCAGGGCCGGTAGCCGTTGATGGTGGCTTCTTCTTCCGAAACAAAGAAAACCCGGTTTTCCCGTTTCATTCTTTTGCCGGACCTACAGGATAATACACCATAGATCCGCAATTTCCTGTTACCCGCCAGCAGGATTTTTTTCTGTCTGATCAGGCTTCGAACGTCCGCTGCATCCAGTTCCCCGCTTTTCTGCATGACAGTTTATTTTACTACAAAACTGGCAAAGAATTGTTGTGGGTACAACCCGAAACTTGCGGTTTCAAATTCCGGCAGGATTTTCTTTTCAGTTTTTTTCGACGATCTTTTGACGTCTGGTAACCATGGGGAACAATTTTATATCACTCAGTAACCCGGAAGCAACGGGTTGTTTGTCTGCAGCATTATAAGACTCATACTTAATGTTCACAAAATTTATTTCATGGAAATTTTTCCATTGAACACCCTTCCTGTCCAGTTCAATTACCTTGTTGAAAGAAAGATTGGTTACTTCGATCTCTATCTTATTTTTCTTTTTCAGCAGGTTGCCGGGTATCACGGTTTGATAGGGTACACACCAAAACAGACCCATATCAATCCCATTTATATTTATCCGGGCCGTTTCTCTTACATCTCCCAGATCGATCAGCATATTCTGGCCGATATAGCGATCTTCCCATCCGAACTCGCCGCTGTACACCGCTTTGCCAGAAAACACAGACCAGTCTGTACCAAAATTTGTCCATGATTGTAAAACAGCAGTATGTATCGTTCTTGGCCGGAGACTATCATCGCTGATGGGAGTAATGGTCCATTCGGGCCGTATGGTAAGCGCCTTGTTCACAACGCTGTCATCCGGCCATTTTTGTTTGTTCACTGGTTGGTTACGGCAGATCAATATGCGGGACTCTCCCGGTTCCAGTTGCAGGTATAGTGATGTTTTACCGCTTTCAGAGCTTGATGGGATGATTCCATTTTCTCCTTTCAGCGGATCAATGAGTTCAACCTGTTTTGATGGCGCGGACAGATGTACGATCCCTTTACTAAACCTATTTCCCAGGTTGGATATAAAATAAACCCGTTCCTGGTTTTTTGTTTTTCTGATAAAGGAGAGTCCTAAAGAAGCCAGCTCTTCCGGCTGAATTCCTGCGCGACTCAATTCTTCAGTCACAGCAGGGGTAATTTTCACCAACGGTTGCAACTGTGTTTTTAGCAAACCGAATTTTTGGTTACGCTGCTGCAGATTACCCCAACCCGGAACCGATAACGGCAGGCGGTTCTCGAAAATAACGCGTGCGCCTTTTTTAACCAATGCATGTATTTTTTCGAGGGTCTTCTCTGGCAGATAAGTTAGTTCCGGAATAACCAATGCCCGATAATGGCTACCCCCGAATTGTATTTTTCCACCATTAATAACAGCTTCGGCGATCAGTTTATCGGACACATAATCAAAGCTGAAACCTCGTTCCCAAAGTTGAGAGACGAGTTTGCCAAAATTAGTTTCCTGCAACCACTTATCGGAATGATGAACATCGAATTTAACGATCAGTTCGTTTGTATATTTTTTTGCCCAGATATCGTGAATGGGGAAATAGACCAGCAAATCGTTATCCGGTTTTGTGTTTTGCAATATTTCCTGACAACGTTCTACATATTTATTTAAGGCAGGAAGTTCGTTCCAGAAATGAGACAGCGGGCCAAAATTGGTAGAGGCATAAAATAATCTTCCTGGAAAAGGTTTATCCGGCGGATTATAGGTAATACCATGATAAACGATATGATTGATGCCCGCGGTAAACAGTTCATCTATCTGTGGTTTTATCTGAGAGAGGGCTACTTTAAAATGATCGCCCAGCCAGGTGGCGGTTTCTGAAGACACCAGTTTTTTATTTTTGATATGCGCCGCCGAGGAAGCAAATTTCATGGTTAACGGATTGGGCCTGCCAAAACGTGCTTCCTCAAAATCGGAATCCTGCCGCAGACCCGGAATGGCAAAATTGCTGGCACCAAAAGATTCTGTTTCCGGAATATCTGCCGCTGCATATAAATCGAGTAAATTACCCGGAGAACCATGTGCCTGGTTTCTGGTAAGTTTTCCCATGGCGTGGCTTTGGGAAACCCAGGGAACACTGAATCCGGAATACAACAGGTCGGAAATGGTTTCACAATAATCGGTCACGATACGTTCTTTGGTGGGGCTGTTATTGGTATCTGCTAGTACCTGTAAATAATTGGTGAGATCATATCCTCTCAGCGCTTTGAAGGAATCCAGAAATTGATCGGTAAAGTTGGCCCCGTACACTTCGTAGGAATCATTATAGAATGCACGAACCCTGCCGGATCTGAATGGAACACCGGCAAAAGATGACTGAAACCTTTCCATATAACGGTTAAGGGCCTGCTGGTTAAAATAATCCATGACCAGGCCCTCGCCACCGGGTGCTGCTCTTTTCACTTTTTGTCTGGTGGGTAACATGATCAAAGCAAATGCTTTCTTGTAGGGTATGCTGGTAAGAAGCCTTGTTTCCTGTTTGCCTTTTCCGATGATATTTTCATAGCTGCCGTCTGCTTTTTTTACCGATAAAGCCATCAGCTCGGCACCGTCCATTCCTTTTGTAATGGCACTGGTATTTTGGATCGTATCCAGATCAAGCTGCTTTACTACGAAACGTTTGGCCGCAGTAGTTGGATCTATATTGGGTCCGCCAAAGGGCCAGCCGGTTCCTGTGGTCATGTCAATACCCAATCCCAGTTTTTCGGCTTCGGTTACCGTATGAACGAGCATTTCCATCCAGCGGGGCGATAAATAAGGAATGAAGTTTTGTTCATCCCCTTTTTCACCATAGATGGGTATGATATGCAATCCGCCCAACCCCGCTTTGCGGTATAAAGCCAGGTTTTTACGGATACCTTCTTTGGTAACAGAATTACCCATCCACCACCAATACGCCCATGGTTTGTAGGTTTGTTGGGAAAGAATAACGGCAGGATCTTGCTTTTTTCCGGGCAACTGAAAAGAACTGAGCATAACAGGTATCACCCATAGGAGCAGCAGGTGAATGTACAGGTGGTTGACTCTTTTAGGCAAGCTCATTGTTTAAAGGCTGGTTTCATTAGCTATACTACCTGTTCTTTTGCTTTGCTGCAGTTCTGCACAACCATCGGGCTCTACTGTATACACGGTACTCACTATTTTCCAGCCGGCTGCTGTTTTCAGCAGGGTAAAGACATCAATTCCGCAGTGCGATAAAGTTGTGTCGCGATGAAAAGTATAAGGTGCCCATACCACGGCAATATTGTGGTGTATGTTTACTTCGTAACTAAGGGCTTTTTCGAACAGGGTTTCTTTGTATTGGGGGAGTTTTTGTATGTCGGCTGCAAAGCTGCGCATGGGGGTTTGCAGGGTATCGTTCTGTTTGCGGCTAACCCAGATCTGTGCATTGCGCATCACCAGGCTGCTGTACAAAACCGTATCTTTTTTTTCGAGGGCTTCAAAAAATTGATTGACGATACGGATCACCGCTTTTTTATCGGCGGTTCTGGTTTCCTGTGCCATCAAGCTGGTGCAGGAAAGCAGTAGCAAACCCAGGACTGCTGTTTTCATGGCGGACTATTTCTTTGTGTAAGATACTGAGCCGGGCGTATAAATCCGAATGCAAGCCGGGCAGGTTCCTGTGTTCTCTGTTTCCGCTCATCTGTTCATCTGCGCCCCTCTGGTCCATGATATGCACCACTGCTCCTGCTTCTGCTTTCCGGCCCCGGGGGCACTTTTTACCTTTGCCATCGCAACCATGATCACCCATGTTCACATACCCTCCCGTTCGGCGCTGAGCAATTATGTGACCGCCATCTGGGAAACAGCCGCACCCGGTATTTCGCGGGAGCTGATCCTGCCGCAGGGGGTGGTTGAGCTCGTGTTCAACCTGTCGGGCCCCATGCAGGGTGTTTTGCCGCATACCCAAACTGCCGTAACGGCCCCCGACTGTTTTATACAGGGCTGGAACACACATATTGTGCGGGTACGCTACACCGATACCCAACACCTGTTCGGCATCAGGTTACAGCCCTATATGGTAAAGCCGCTGTTGGGCATCCTTCCTTCTGCATCAAAAGATACCCTGATAGATCTCTCGTTGGTAAAACCAGCTTTCCGCAGTTTGTGGCACCATTTGCGTGAAGCAAAGGGTTTTGCTGAAAGGGTGGCCATCATTGAAAAAGAGTTTCCGGTACTTAACGGGCATAACTGCGACCGCACGCAGTATTTCTGTAACCTGTTCACCAGTGCCGGCGAGGAACCGTTTCAGACCATTGATGAACTTTCTAAACAGGTCTATTATTCCCCGCGCCAGCTGAACCGCAAGGCCCAGGGCCTGTTCGGCGTTACAGCAGAAGAACTGATGATCCAGAAAAGGTTCCGCACAGCGGTGAAACTGATGCATGGCCAGCACCACTCGCTCACCGATATTGCCCACCAGGCGGGCTTTTACGACCAGGCGCATTTTTGCCGCATCTTTAAGAACTACACCGGCCTTACCGCTAAAGAATACCAGCTGCAGAAAAGCGAACTGCCTTTTCACCTGTTCTCCTGATCTTTCTGCGCGCGGACAAACATGTCCGATATATACAATTCCCTCCCGGGGCATGGTTTCATCTTTGCAGAAATAAATCTATAACCATGTTCGTAAAAATTCTAAAAAAAGCAACCATGTATTTTCTGCTCTTGCTGGGTGCCTATCTGGTGATAGGGTACCTGTTTCATGCCGTCTTGTTTCCTGAGCACAAACCGGATATCGCTACTTATTTTAAACCCGGAGATGTATTTTATTCCAAAACCGAAAAAATAAAACAAACCGTTGTAAAACAGGAGAACGGTTTTGTGTACTGCAAGGCTTCCATTGAGCCCTTTGCACCCGGTCCGCCAGAACATGTGCACCACGGTTTTGATGAGGTTTTTGAAATAACCAATGGAGAATTAAGCCTGCTGGTGAATGGTGAAGTGAAAAAGATCCGTCCGGGAGATAAGCTGCATATCCCCAAAGGCACACCGCACAAACCGTTTAATGAAACGGCGGACACCATTTACACCAAAGAGCTGATAGCTTTCCCCGAAAAATTCGCTTTTCACCTGGCGCAAGTGTATAGCTTGATGGATCATAAAGGCCTGGGCAAGTCTTCGGGTACTATGCTGCAGCTATCGATGATCAGCCATGCCGGTTTCGATTCTTATATCGCAGGTCCGCCCGTACCGATGCAGCGGTTGATGGGTTTTGTATTAACACCGGCCGCCCGTTTGCTGGGATACAAAAGTTTTTACCCGGACTATGATATCCGGAAGAAAAACAAGGGATAAGCAGACAGCATACCGGGTGTTTTTAAATTAAACGAGCGTCTTCCGAGTGGGAGACGCTCGTTTGTGTTGTAGAAGGTTTTGGGTTCTGGGTTCTAGGTTCTGGGTTTTGGGTTTTCTGTTGGGTGCTCATCTGTTTCTGCCGGCAAACTATCCAAGGTCAGAGATCTCTTGGCTGAAACAAAAGGCAACCAACAGCAGGAAATGAAAAGAATCATTGTATTATTAGTATTTTTAAGAGCAGACGAAATGGATCTTCTCATCAACCGAAAGGCGTTGCAAGACCGGGTGTTGTTTTGTATACAAGCGGAACGTTAATGCTTTTCTACTTTGTGTATCGTTATGAAAATGAAAATAATTTTTGCTTTTTTACTCTGGGTATCGGCAACGATCGGCGGATCTGCCCAAACCCAGATCACGAATCAACCCCAACGGGTTAACTGGTTCCAGAACCTGGGCTTTGGGATGTTTATTCACTGGAACGTGGATGTAACGCTGGGTGCCGTCATCAGTCACTCACTAGCCGGCGCATCAGATGAATATGTAGAAAAATATTTCAAAGAGTTACCCCAATATTTTAATCCGGAAAAATACAAACCGGAACAGTGGGCAAAATTGGCCAGACTGGCCGGTATGAAGTATGTTGTGTTTACCACCAAACACCATTCCGGCTTCTGTATGTGGGATACCCGTTCTACAGAGATGAACGTGATGAACACGCCCTTCAAACGGGATATTACCCGTGAACTGGTAGATGCATTCCGCAAAGAAGGGATCGCGATCGGGTTTTATTTTTCGCCCGAAGATTTTCATTACCTGCATCAGCACAAAATTCCTATCGGTCGCTTGCAGTTGCCGCAACATTATCCCGCTAACAATCCGGGCCTGATGGCTTACGACAAACAACAGTTGAAAGAACTGTTGACCCAATACGGTAAAATAGATATTTTATTTATTGATGGTCCGGGCGATGGACTGCGGGAATATGCCTGGTCTTTACAGCCCGAACTGGTGATCACCCGCGACCTGATGAAAACCCCCGAGCAGACCACCCCCAACGAGGCATTACCCCGCCCCTGGGAAGCCTGTTACACCATGGGTACAGACTGGGGTTATAAACCCACCAACGACCCGCATAAATCCGGTACACAAGTGATCAATATGCTGATCGAGATCCGAGCCAAAGGCGGTAATTTTTTATTGAACGTAGGGCCCAAGCCGGATGGAGAGATACAAATCGAACAGCAGGCCATCCTGCAGGAAATAGCCCTCTGGAATTTTGCCAACAGCGAAGCGATCTATGCCGTAAAACCATTGCCGGTGATCAGGGAGGGAGAGATCTGGTACACCCAATCGAACGATGAAAAATATATCTATGCTTTTGTGCTTCGTTCGTCAGCGGATGACTGGAAATACGGCGAAAGAAAAACCTTTGTATTAACCCATATTGAAGGGAACAGCAAAACCAAAGTCAACACTCTCGGTTATAAGGCTGAGTTGGTGGAATATAAAAAGGATTTTGATGCGCAAACCTACCTCGCACCCACAACGCTGGGTTTGGTGGTAAGTGCCGTAAACGGACAACGATTTTATACCAATAATAAATGGCCCAATGCCGTAGTGCTGAAAATTGAAAATGCGAAGTTCAAAAAAATTGCCACCCGAACAGTTACACAGAGTGCGGTGGATGGAGCCAAATAGCTGGTAGCAAAAGGAACACGGCACTAAAGTGCCGATACGGTTTTTCTATGGGTGTTGGTTATCCACGCGCTGAAGCGCGCGGCAAGGGGTTGGCTGTAGAAAGGACCAGACAATTTTCCCTAGCCCCGCGCTTTAGCGTGGGGATGAATTGCTCCCTTATTTATCCTGTTGGCACTTTAGTGCCGTGTTGTGATTGTGGCTGAAGCCCGGAAGATATCCGGTGATGAACTTAACTTCTTCGAAGAGTCTCCCGCGAGGGGACTCTTCGTTTAGAATTACCAAATTGTAAGGTTTACATAAACTATTTAGTCAAAAGGTTTTATAAAGAGCTAGTTGTATCGATTTGGTTTAGCAGTTCTAAGCGAAGAGTCTTCTGTCGAGGGAATCTCCGGGTCAGTTATTTTGTATTGTTGAAACCAATGTTCCGTACTTCACTTATTTGTACAATAGGCTGAATATTGGTATAGTTTTTAAAGTCAGAGAGTATTGCGTCTCTGTTTTGTCCTATCGCATTATTATATTCGGTTATGTTCTTCACATAAAAATAACCAACAGCCAGATAGGGCACTTTATCATTTGGCGTTCTGCCTGATATACCCTTATCAATTTCATAAAACTGTAAGTTTTTTCCTAAAAAACCAGCCACCATCGGCATATGTGTACGCTCATAATAAGCCATGTCAAATGTTTTTCCATCTCCATTTGGATATAGAATAGCAACCTTAAACAACTCATTTCCTGTAGTTGATGTGTGTATCAGTTGACTGGTTTTACAACCCACCATACCGATAAAAGCGAAGAGTAAAACCAAGAATTTAATTTTCATTGTCATGTTGTTGTTTGTTTTTTACTTTGATTGTTATCTGTTTTTTCAAATGCTGTTAATGTATCCGGGGTCACTTTATTATAACCGCAAACAGGTAGATGTATTAACTACCGCAGGTATCATCTTTGTTTATCGTCACTTCTCCGTCGCAAATTGGTATTTCGATTTCTTTTTTTAGAATCTGAAACTACCCCAAAAAACAATTGATGAACAGTAAAAAACTCCGGTTTTCAAATACACGGCCATTTGAAAAACGAAGCACCTTGATAATCAATAATATTTTATTTAAAAGCGTAGCTGCTTATATAAATTAACATTTCAGTAGCGTTTCTCATAAAGCGGTTTTTCGTTTGTTGAGAAACTTTGGAGAAGTAAGAATAGGGGTTGTTTGCAGTGAACCTGTTTTCACTTCTTCGAGGCGTCTCCCGCAAGGGGACTCTTCGTTTAGTACTACCAAATAGTAAGGTTTACAAAAACTATTTAGTCAAAAGGTTTTATAAAGAGCTAGTTGTATCGATTTGGTTTAGCAGTTCTAAGCGAAGAGTCCTCTGTCGAGAGACTCTTCGAAGACGGGAAGCCGTAACACAGAGTGCGGTGGATGGGGCCAAATAGTTATCAAAACCGGGTACCCAACTGCTGGTATGGAGTACTCCGGTTCTGTGTTCTGCGTTCTGTGTTTTCGGTTGGGACGCTGGTTAACGGCAGCGAACTTCTTTTATTTTACGGGAAATGCTTGCGGGGAAGGATTGGCTGATTTTTTTCTGGTGCCGGTAAAAGTTCCTTCGGCCATGCTGCCCAGTTTTACTTTGCCTTTCATGGTATCGCCCTCAATGCTGCCATCGTATTCGATCAGATTACCGCTAACGGAGAATGAGATATAAAAGGTATTGCCCTTGATTTTTCCGCTGATTTCCGAATCGCCCAACTGGCCTGTATAGGTACCGGTGAGGGTACTGTCGGTTAAATGCTTCAGTTCAAATACGGGGCTACCACTACCCATCGGGGTTTCTACAGCCAGGTTCCAGGTGCCTTTCAGGTTGGCATGCGGTTGGGCCTGGAGTTGATTACCTGCAAATAATATACAGCAACTGAGCAGCAGCAAAGAAATAGTTGTTTTCATTTGGCGGGTTTTTGAAACAGTAAGATAAGACAAGCGAAGGGTATTTGGAGGGGTCATACCCGCCGCCTTCTTAATCTGTGTTACTGATTGGGAATTCGGCCATCAGCCTCAGTTCCAGCTGGTACATCAGGTCCATCAACAGCCGGCTGTTCTCTTTATTACCCGCATCCATACTTCCTTCCCGTATTTTCCATTGAATGCTACGGGTATTTTTTTGTGTTCTTACCATCGGGTAATTGGTTTCCAGTAGCAAACCGGTTCTGCCCTGAACCCTGATGCGCATAAGCTGTCTGCTCTGGTATTCTATCGTAGCTTTCAAGCGGTACTTTTTGTTACGGAACTGTATGGGAAGCATCCACGCTGTCATACCACCTCCTCCAGTTCGGGTAATGCTTCATAAGTAAAGGGTTCGCAGGGTTCTTCCATTATTTTAAATTCTTTGGCAATGGGGTAAGCGTACATGTTTTCCGGCGGCATCTGAAAAGAGGCAATGGTCCGGATCCTTTCTTCGTCCAGGCGATCGTTCATGATCCATTCATAGGCCAGCTCTTCGGTGAGGATGGCGGGCATACGCTTTTTGGTGTTATGCACCTGTTCCAGCAAGGCATTGGCGCGGGTGGTTACGATGGCAAAGGTGTCTATATTTTCTCCGGTTTCCCTGTCGGTCCAGTTTTGCCAGATGCCCGCCAGGTAGAAATAGTCTTTCTCTTTCAGTCCGATGCAATAAGGATAGGTTTTGGCTTTTTTTTCTCCGGCAGCGGCATAGTGCCGCCATTCAAAAAAATGTGAACACAATATCAGACAACGTCTTTGCAATGCTGCCTGCCTGAATAGTTTGCTTTCCAGCAGTTTTTCGCTGGTGGCATTTAACCAGGGTATGCCCTGTTTGCGGGCCTGTTTCAGCTCTTCCATGGATCTGATCCAGGGTGGAATCAATTCCCAGTGGGCAGATACCGCTTCCAACTCGTTTTCGCCCTGCCGCCGGATGATGAGAGAGTTACTGTAAGCAAAACCATCTTTCATCAGCTCCAGTTCGCGCAGGGCGGCCAGTGTGCCCAGTTCTATTTCTATCTGCTTCAACTCTATGAACTGAACTTTAGATACCCGCACACCCATAAAATTACACATATCCGGAAGTTTGCTATGAAAGTAGGCATTTACCCGAAAAACCAGATCGCCCGGTTGCTACTTTAACCAGCCCGTAATACTCATTCGGGGCACATGGGTAAGCAAAACCTCGTGTGCCAGTGTATGGCTCTGAAAAAACACACATTTGCCATTGGTGGGTGTTATGTTCTGCAAACCGCTTGTATGGTGAATACAGAGTTCACCTCCATCGCCGCTTGCCCAGTGAGAATTAAGGTAACAGATGAGGGAGAATTTACGGCTATCGTTGTTGCGGAAGCTGTCTACATGTGTTTTGTAAAAACGGCCCGCCTCATATAAGGTATAGTGAAACTCATAACCGTTAATGCCTGTGTAACAGGTTTCGTTCAGATACAGCACCAGCCGGTCTATGATATCGAGAAAAGCATTTTCGGGTTCCTGGTTATGGCTACGGTCCAGCCAGTAAATAAGATCGCCGCGGAAAGCAGTGTTATGGTTTACCGCTGTATCGTTACCGGTACCGGCCGCCAGCAGTTGCTGTTTGGTTTGTAATACCAAGAGCTGTTCCTGTAATGCCGCAGCCAGTGCTGGCGACAGAAAATTTTCTGCAATACCAACCTGTTGATCCATAAAACTGTTGATGAGTATATCGAACTGCTGTTGCAAAGCCGGGATTGAGGGTGTTGGCAGGTGCCGGAGGTAAGGTAGGCTTATTCGCCGCCGTGTGGCCGGTTATTTTGCTGAACAGGAGTTGGAGACACCTGGTACTAAAGTGCCTCTCTGGTTTTTGATATGCAGCTTAATCCACGCGCTGAAGCGCGCGGCAAAGGTAGGTTGCAGAAAGAATTTACCATTGTTACATAGCCCCGCGCTAAAGCGCGGGGATGATGTGGGTCTAATTTGTTCTGTTGGCACTTTAGTGCCGTGTTGTGATTATTGCGGAAGGCCGGAGTATTTAACCACACCTGTTTTATGTTCTTTTTTTAACTAACTGGTTTAGTAGTTCTAAGCGAAGAGTCCTCTGGCGAGAGACTCTTCGGAGACGGAAATGATAATCGTTTATTTAAAATTCGGCGAGATGGTGAAAGTTAAATAGCCAGACAACCTGTCGGCAATATTTGATGTACCAAAAAATTTCTGGTAAGAAATGGAAAACAGATTTTTTACGTTTACCCCAATCGTATAGGTATTTAACCAGAAGGCTTTCCTGTTATTACCTGTTAGTTGCAGCGCATCATAAAAACTGCTATTACCCATTGTATACGCGAAACGGGTATAACCAAAAAAGGAAATCAGATCTTCCACACCTGTTAACCCGGCCTGCATATCTACACCCAGCGAACTGTTGTTGGCGAAAGATTTGGTTGATACCCCAAAAGAAGGTGGCTCAAGCGAAAACTTGGGACTCAGGGTAATGGCGGCGGTAAACAGATCTGAAGGGTAAGTATACACCGGTAAAGAAAAATTAAATACCAGGCCACCCCCGCCGGTAGCAAATCGCTGGATGAATTTATCCCGGTTCAGTTTTTGTTGAACCGGAGAAGAGGTATCTGATTTGGGAAAAGAAAGCGTGGTACCAATGGAAACCCTGACAGGGCCAAAATAATCCGCGGCCAATTCTGAATACATGGAAATATTACTCAGGCTATCATTATAGGTTAAGTTGTTGGTACCAAGAAAACTGGTTTTTTGTGACCGGAACATGTCAGGATCTTGGATAGTAGGAAAAAAGGTTCCGTAAGTAGAATTGTCTTTATCCGCATTCAACTGTTTGATCTGTAAAGAGTCGGTGTGTTCATTTCCCGAACTATCTCGCTGTAAACGACGGATCTCATTTAATAACTTATTCGATCGGAATTTTTGGGTGGCCTGCTTCGAATAATAGAGCGGCAGCAAGGTTTGTGCGTTTAGGTTTACAGAAAGTATACCCATAATGAACAGCACAAAAAAAAAGGTCTTTTTCATGGAATTGGATTGTAAGGATACGGTGGTACTGGTAAAATGGTTTACGCAATAAAAATATATTCACCGGAGAATGTATCAAACGGGAAAAACCCCGTATTTCTCAAACCAGATTATCAAAAAATCCAAATCCCTTGATAATCAATAAAAAAATTTTGCTCTAGCGGGGCCAGGGTTATGTTGCAATTGCTCTTGTTGATCATAGATCCCTCCGCCTAAGTGTGCAAAGCCGCTTCCATCGGCACAAGCGCAACAAGCGTTCTGCGTTAAGCGTTCCGCATTCAGCCCCTATCATACAAATCATACCCAACCCAACACACCCCAAACCCTCATACCCCTTCAGCGTTCTCCAACAACCCCTAACTTTACATTACTAATTATTAATTATTAACTACTAATTACTACCTCCCTTGCCTTTCAAACTTCACTCCGCATACGAACCCTCCGGCGATCAACCCAATGCTATTCAACAACTTACCGATGGAGTGAATGAGGGCGAAGCTTTTCAGACCCTGCTGGGCGTTACCGGCTCGGGTAAAACATTTACCATTGCCAACCTGATCCAGAATACCCAACGCCCTACACTGGTGCTTACGCATAACAAAACCCTGGTGGCGCAATTGTATGGTGAGTTCAAACAGTTTTTTCCGGATAATGCCGTGGGCTATTTTGTGAGTTACTACGATTATTACCAGCCCGAAGCATATATGCCGGTGAGCGATACCTATATAGAGAAAGACCTGAGCATTAACGAAGAGCTGGATAAACTGCGCCTGCAGGCCACATCGCAACTCCTGAGCGGCCGGCGCGATATTATTGTGGTGGCCAGTGTGAGTTGTATCTATGGTATGGGTAACCCTACCGAATACGAGAACGGTATCATCCGTATACACAAAGGCATGGTCATCAGCCGGCAGGCTTTTCTGCATGCGCTGGTGAACAGTTTGTACAACCGCTCGCAGGGCGATTTTACCCGCGGCACATTTCGCGTAAAGGGCGACACCGTAGATATTAACCTGCCCTATGTGGATTTTGGTTACCGCATCACTTTTTTTGGCGATGAGATAGAAGAGATCGAAAGCATTGAGACCAGCAGCAGCAAACGTATCGGCATTATGGAGAATGCTGCCATTTTTCCGGCCACGCTTTACCTTGCTCCTAAAGATATGATCGTGGAAGTGATGCACGAGATCCAGGACGAGATGATGGCGCAGGTGGAATATTTTACCAAAACCGGCAAATACATTGAGGCCCAGCGTTTGAAAGAGCGGGTGGAATATGATATGGAAATGATCCGCGAACTGGGCTATTGTAACGGCATCGAAAACTATTCCCGCTTTTTTGATCGCCGCAAACCCGGTACCCGCCCCTTCTGTTTGCTGGATTATTTTCCGAAAGATTATCTAATGGTGATCGATGAGAGTCACCAGACCATACCGCAGGTGGCCGGCATGTATGGCGGCGACCGCAGCCGTAAAATGGTGCTGGTAGATTATGGTTTCCGTTTGCCGAGTGCGATGGATAACCGACCGCTGAATTTTCATGAGTTTGAGAGCCTGATCGGGCAAACCATTTTTGTGAGTGCCACGCCCGGCGATTATGAGCTGGAGAAAACGGGTGGTGTGGTGGTAGAGCAGATCGTGCGTCCTACGGGACTGCTGGACCCGCCCATTGAGATCCGCCCGAGTGTGAACCAGATAGATGACCTGCTGGAAGAGATCGACAAAACCGTGAAACAGGGTTACCGGGTATTGGTTACCACGCTCACCAAACGTATGGCGGAGGAGATGGATAAATACCTTGGGCGCATCAATATCAAATCCAAATACATTCACAGCGATGTGGATACACTGGAGCGGGTAGAGATCCTGCGGCAGTTACGGTTGGGTGAGATTGATGTGCTGGTGGGCGTGAATTTATTGCGGGAAGGACTGGACCTGCCCGAAGTAGCATTGGTGGCCATACTGGATGCGGATAAGGAAGGCTTTTTGCGGAATGAAAGAAGTCTGACCCAGACGGCAGGTCGCGCGGCGCGGAATGTGGATGGCCGGGTAATTTTTTATGCCGATCAGATGACGGAGAGTATGCAGCGTACGATTGATGAGACCAGCCGCAGAAGGGAGAAACAGGTGCAGTACAATACCGAACATGGCATTACGCCCAAAACCATTATCAAATCGATTGAGCAGGTATATGCGCAGGGGTCGGTGCTGGATATTAAGGGGTACGATCCGTCTAATCCGTATGCTTTGCAGAAAGATGAGGAGCTGGTGAAACATACAGCGGCGGAAGAGCAGGTGAGTTACCAGACCATTCCGCAGATGGAGAAAGCTATCAGCAAGACCAAAAAAGAAATGGAGAAAGCCGCACGTGATCTGGACTTTATTGAAGCCGCAAGGTTGCGGGATGAGATGTTCCGTTTGCAGAAAGAGCTGCAAGCCATGCAATAAAAATACCGTGCCTATGTGCTTTGGTGTGAGAAAATTTCTCGCAGAGGCGCAAAGGCGCGGTGAGTAGCACTGTGTACTCTTTTTCTTTTTTAGCTCTTATTGAAATTCCCCGCCTATCAGCGTAAAAGCTGAAAGTGCAGTAGGGTTCAATAAGAGAAGAACGAAGAAAAGAAGGTAAAGAGAGCTGCGGCAACCAACTGTGCCTATGTGAGAAGATTTCTCGCAGAGACACAAAAGCACGGTGATTAGCACTGTGCACTCTTTTTCTTTGTTCTTCTCTTAATGAAATTCCCAGTCTATCAGCGTAAAGGCTGAAAGTGCAGGAGGGTTCAATAAGAGAAGGACGAAGAAAAGAAGGAAAGATCCTGCGCCTCTGCGAGCTGATGCGAAGGTTTCACAAAGAGTGGATAAGAGAGAAAGAGATCCTGACGTAACGGAGAATAGTGCTTGACGATGCAGATTTTCTTATTATTTTACACAAACCAACCCGCGCCTTTGCGCCTCTGCGGGCAAATGCACAAACCCCTTACCATGAAAAAACTATTTTTACTCGCCGCTTTAGCCCTCAGTACTTCGCTATTCGCGCAGGAAAAAAAACAAAACACACCCGATAAAACCAAACCCGTACAAACTGTAGAAGCCGCCTGCGGCCAGTGCAAACTGGGCCTGCCCGGCAAAACCTGCGATCTGGCGGTGCGTATCAATGGCAAAGCCTATTTTGTAGAAGGGGTACATATCGATTCCCTCGGCGATGCACATGCGAAAGATGGTTTCTGCAATGCCATCCGCAAAGCCCATGTACAGGGCGAGCTGGTGAAGGATAAATTTAGGGCCACCTACTTTGTATTGGTGCCGGAAAAAGAGAAGCAGTAAAGAAATAAGGTCAATCGCAGCGCTTTCGGTAACTTACCATCGTTCCATTAGTTTGTCTATGCTTTCTCATCAACAAAGAGTGATTCTTGGTTTTGTGTTACTGCCACTGGTTGGGATCTTTGATTATGTTACCAGTTTCGAGATCAACACAGCCATTTTTTACATTTTTCCGTTGATTGTTTTTTCTTACCAGACGGCTTATCCACTCTGGTACTCCATCTGTTTTGCCGGACTGGCTTCGCTGGTATGGGGGTATGTTGATCTTGAAACGCATCCGTATAGTCAGGACCGTTACCAGCTGGTAAACTGGGTTTCGCGAACTTTCTTTTTCCTGATCACTGCGCTGGCGGCCAACGCGTTCTGCAAGGAGAAACTGCAGCGGAAAATTATCTCAGACCAGAAAAAGTCACTGGAAAAGGCAAATGAACAACTGAATAAAATGATGGGCATTGCGGCGCATGATATCCGAAATCCGGTAAGTGCCATTCAGGCTATATCGGAGATCCTGTTGATGGATCAGCAGTTGTCGGCAGAATCCAGAGAGCTGGCCACCCATATCAAAACCTCCGCCAAAAACTCGCTGGAGATCCTGAACCAAACATTGAATTTAAGCCAGATCCGTTCCGGTACACTGGTACTGAACAGGGTAAGGGCTGATTATATCGCATTTGTGAAAGAGAGTCTGCCGCCCAATGAGCATATTGCTGCCAATAAAGCGCAGACCATCCGTTTTGAAACTGCCATCCCATCGGTTCAGCTCTCTTTTGATCAGGCAAAGCTGTTGCAGATCATCAACAACCTTGTTACCAATGCGATCAAGTATTCAGAAAGAAACAAGACCCTACTCGTAAAAATCAGCTGGGCCAATGAAGCCCGAAAAGAAGTGCTGACAGAAGTGATAGATGAAGGAATGGGCATTGATGAAAAATACCATGCCATTCTGTTCGAGCCATTTGTTACCACGGCCAATAAAACAACTGCTAACGAATCTACTACCGGGCTGGGCCTTGCGATTGTGCAAAAGCTGGTAGAGATGCATGGCGGCACACTACGTTTCACCAGCAAAAAAGGGAAAGGTTCCAATTTCTTTTTTACCCTGCCGGTTACGGAAGAAGCAACTGTATCAAACAAGCTTACATAAACGGTTTTGCCATGAAGGGTTTTTTCGGGAGTTTTACCTGCCCCTTCACCATTTCCTTTAAAACCTTTGCATGGAAAGAGAACACCATTATGCTGTAACAACTGAGTGGACGGGCAATACCGGTACCGGTACCCAATCATACCGTTCGTATGAAAGAAGTCATGAGATCAAACTAGAGAACAAAGCCACCATACTGGGATCTTCGGACCCGGCTTTTCGCGGTGATAAAAGCAAACACAATCCGGAAGACCTGCTGCTGGCTTCTTTATCTTCCTGTCATATGTTATGGTTCCTGCATTTTTGTTCCGAGGCAGAAGTAATTGTTACGGCCTATACAGACCATGCCGTGGGTACGATGGCAGAAACGGCCAATGGCAGTGGCCATTTTACAGAAGTGATCTTGCGTCCGCAGGTGGTGGTAACCCATGCTTCTATGATTGATACGGCAAATGCTTTGCATACCAAGGCGCACCAGTATTGTTTTATTGCTAACTCCGTTAATTTTCCGGTACGGCACGATCCGTATTGTACCATTGCGTAAGAGATGCAGGAACTGATACAGAAAAACTTTACCGAACATGCTCTGTACATACCGGGAGAAACCCCGGGTATGCAGGTATTCCGCCTACCCCATCTCTGTTATGTGGATGCGGGTTTATCCTGCGATACTTTTAATATCATTCATATCACCGATGGCGCAGGTCTGCAACTGGAAGAGATCCGTGAAGCACTGACTTATTTCAAAGACAGAGAACTGGTGTATTGTATCTGGATTGCAGCAGAGAACCTGACGGAGCGGGTGCAGGATTATTTCAACAGATTGGCTCTGGAAAGAAAAAATGCAGAACCGGGTATGGTGATGGATTTGTCATTCTATCAACCCGTTTTGCGCGAAGACCATACACAGATCGTGGTGGCCAGTGAAGCGGCTACCATTGCCGATTTTGCCGCAGTGATTGCCGCCAACTGGACACCTGTTGATAAAAATGTACTGTTATATTATGAACACACGGCAGGTAATTATCTTGCTGCGGCCAACCGTGTGGAGTTACTGGTTTACTATGCGCAGGGAATACCCGTTGCTACGGTAGAGATCTTTGCAACCGATACTGATACAGTGGGTTTGTATGCATTGGCCACCCACGCAGTTTACCGCGGTAAAGGCATCGGCTCTTCGATGATGTATTATGCATTGAACAGGGTGAAAGCAAAAGGATATCGTCGGGTTATTCTGCAGGCATCCGAAGAGGGTATTGGTATTTACCGGAAACTGGGTTTTGAAGAGCATACGGTTTATTATGAATATGCCTGAGCCGCGTGGTGTTTTTTCAACTGCATTTTTGTATCTTATCAACCAAACTCATGCTATGCGTTTCATTTTTCGTTGGATAGTCAGATTGGTGGTTTTGTTACTGGTAGTGGTATTGCTGGCCGGTCTGTTCTTTGGTAAAAAAGATCTGCCGGCAGAACTGCTGGTGCAGAAATATGGACAGGCCCCATCGCAGTACATGAACCTGATGGGCATGCGGGTGCATTACCGTGACGAGGGAAACCGGAACGACAGTGTTCCCCTGGTCTTGATCCATGGCACATCTTCTTCCCTGTTTACCTGGGACAGTACCGTTGGGTTACTCGGTGCACAACACCGCATCATCCGATTTGACCTGCCGGGTTTTGCCATTACGGGTCCTCACCCCAGCGGGGATTACAGTATGGATATGTACACCCGTTTTGTAGATTCGGTACTAATTAACCTCGGCGTTAGTAGCTGTGTAATAGGTGGCAATTCACTGGGTGGTGCCATTGCCTGGCGGTACGCGGTGCAGTATCCGGCCAAAGTAAACAAACTGGTATTGGTTGATGCCGGTGGGTATATCCCCAAAGAAAAAATGGATCTGCCACTGGGTTTCCGACTTGCCAAAATGCCGGTGGTGAATAATGTAGTTAAATGGATCACCCCCAAACAGCTGGTGCGGAAAAGTGTGGAAGATGTATATGGCGATAAAGACCGGGTTACTGATGCACTGGTAGATCTCTATTCCGATATGACATTACGTGCCGGCAACCGGCAGGCATTGATAGACAGGATGCAACTGGGTTTGGGCGAGGACGAATCGGCGAAGATTAAAAGCATACAAATTCCTACGCTGATCGTATGGGGCGATCAGGATCATTTGATTCCCGTGTCTAATGCGGCCCTGTTTCACCAGGATATCAAAGGAAGTGAACTCCTTATATTAAATGGGATCGGCCATGTGCCGATGGAAGAAGCGCCGCGCGATTTTGTAAGGGCTTTGGTTCCGTTTCTGGAAAAAAAATAAGGCATATGATGTTGTCTTGGGACCATCATCGGCGATAGCGCAAGATCACCGTGCATCATCAATTGATCTGATCGGTTTTGCCGGGATGCCACCTACGATGGTATTGTCTGGCACATCTTTGTTCACAACGGCTCCTGCAGCAACAATCGAATTCTCTCCAATGGTTACGCCCGGCAGAATCGTAGCGCCAGCGCCGATCCATGCATTTCTCTTTAGCAATATTGATTTAAGATCAAGGTTTTTTCGCTGGGAGGGATCTATGGGATGATTTTCTGTAACGAGGTTCACTCTCGGGCCTATCAGCACCTGATCTTCGATGGTTATGCCACCGAGATCGAGAAAACTGCATGCGTGATTGATAAATACGTTTTTACCAATACTGATATGGCGTCCGAAATTGGTATAGAATGGCGCAAAGATCATAGTGCTTTGATCGATTTCGGTACCAATGATATCACTTAATCGGTTTCTTATTTCATCCACATCGGTAGAAGCATTCAGGGCCGGTATAAGTTTGATTGTACGGCCAACGAATTCCCAGGCAGCAAGCATCTGCGGATGGTCGGCCGGAATAATACCTCCGGCCAGCAGGGCTGAAAAACGATTCTTATCCATAATCATAGCACAATGGTAAGGGTCAAATGTAGAGGTATATGCTGAAATGAATCAATGCCATAATCAGGAAGCCAATGCGATCTCTATCTGTTTGATATGATCAAAATTGTGTTGCGCCACTTTATCAAATTCCTGTTGTAATGTGCGGATGCCGGCGGCGGTATGAAAGAATTTTTTTTGATCCGAACCCACATAGTGTTTTTCAGCCAGGTAAATAATGGAGGTTCTGACAGCTGCAAAAACGGCTTTGCTGATAGCCAATGGATAGGTGTTGTAATCCAGTTGATCGCTCCAGCGTTCCTGGTCAAAAACCACCACAAAAGGATGCAGTTCTGCAATGGCCCTGCGGATCCTTTCGTTCAATACGATCTCTGTATCGGCCAGATGGTTCAGGATCTGCCGGATGGACCATTTACCCGGACCATAGGTTTTATCAAGATCCGATTCGGGCAGATCATAAAAGGCAAGTGTTTTATCGCGGGTGATCTTGAGTAGTTCGATGGTTTCCATATAGAATTTTTAATGAACTGTGTTGGTGATTGATGTTGGTCAGGCGATCAACATCGGCGGGGTAAAATAAAAAAGAAATCTCCGGTTAGGGAGATTTCTTTTGCTTAGTTCCGATATCGGGGCAACAATATATTATTTCTGCAATGCTGCAATTTGTTTGCTGAGCGCATTCCATTTGTCCTGCAGCTCTTTTAATTGCGTCTGTAACTGGGTTACACCGCTCACCATTTGCGTGGTGGGTGGCATGTCTGTTTCGTGTAACATGGCCAGTAAAGAAGCAAAGCCGGATTCTGCGCTGCCAAAATTTGCTACCGGTCCACCACCACCTCTTCTGCCCCGGGAAACGCCTTCGAGCGCTGCCAGTTCCTGTTCCAGTTGGGTAATGGTTTCTTTGCTGGTGCCGGCTTTGTTCTGAAGGTCTTTCAATTGTTTGCCTGCCAATGTAATGGCTTCTTTGGCTTTACGGGCAGCCAGTCTGCCTTCGTAACATACTACCGATAAGCGGTGTTGTTTCTGCAGATCGGCCAGACTGGTGGTAACCCGTGGATCCATTTTTACCGTAAGCGGTTGTGTAATAGTTTTTCCATTTACTGTCAGCTTCACCGTATAGGTTCCGGGCATTACCCAGGGCGAATTTTTTTCGGGGGCTGTGTTCTGGTAAATGGCCGTCATGGGAAAAGAGACCGGTTCATCGATCGGTGTATAGTGCATGTCCCATAAAAAACGGTGCGAACCCGCTTCGGCCGACAGGATCTGTTGCGGACGGATCCAGTATAAAGGAATATTCACTTCGGGGATCTCATAAGGTTTATCGAGGCTGCTGTATTTGCGTACAGATTTTCCGGCAGCATCAACGATCTCCAGGGTTACTTCCCCTTGTGCTTTTTCTGCGAGATAATAGTTGATGATGGCGCCATCGGGTGGGTTTTGTCCACCGGGTTCTTCCTGTGGTATCGGTGTATCCGTATTCATGTTCCAGCGAACGCGGATAGCGGTCTGTGGTTTATAGAGCAGGGCTTTTTCGGCAGCGAGGTTGGCACTGATCTGGCGCAGCGGTGTAATATCATCCATGATCCAGAAACCACGGCCATGGGTACCCAGTACCAGGTCATCATCTTTGATCACCAGATCGCGGATAGAAGTGGCGGGCATATTCAGTCGCAGCGATTGCCAGTGTTCGCCATCATCAAAAGATACATACACGGCATTTTCTGAACCGGCATACAATAATCCTTTTCGTTTCGGATCCTCGCGTACCACATTAATGGGTTCGTTGGCAGGTAATCCGTTGGTGATGCGTTGCCAGGTTTTACCACCGTCGTGTGTTTTGTAAGCATAGGGCTGCATATCATCGCAACGGATCCGGTTTACGGCGGCATACACCGTGTTGTTATCAAAATGTCCGGCATCCATCAAAGAGATCTTACTCCAGGATGTTATCTCAGGAGGCGTAACATTTTTCCAGTTTTTACCGCCATCGCGGGTAAGCTGTATATAACCATCATCGGTTCCGGCCCAGATGGTGTTGATGTCCTGGTAAGAGGGAGCTACTGTGTACACCACACCGCGTCTGGGCATTTTTTTCATGTCTTCACTGGTATAAATGCCTACACTGGCCGGAACATCCCAGCTTTCGCGGGTAAGATCGGGACTGATGGTTTGCCAGCTATTACCGCCATCGCGGGTTTTGAAGATCACATTCCCGGCAAAGTATAAGGTTTTGGGATCGATGGGTGAGAAGAGCACAGGCGCGGTTCTTACAAAACGGTATTTACCGCTGCGCACTGCTTCGGGTGCAATGTTTTGAACCTGTCCGGTACGTTTATCATATTTCGTGATCTTACCGCCATAAATAATATTCGGATCCAGCGGATCGGGTGCTACATAGCCATATTCTTCCACGCCTACCGGATGCCAGTCACGGAAAGAGATCTGCCCATCATTACCCCGCGAAGTAATACCCACCGAACCACTCTCCTGTTGACCGCCATATACATTGTACGGGAACTGGTTATCGGTGCTCACATGGTAAAACTGCGCCGTAGGCTGGTTATAGAAAGAAGAAAAGGTTTCGCCACCGTTCACGGTTACAATACCACCCTGGTCAAGCGCAATGAGCATGATCTTGGGGTTGAGTGGATTGATCCAGATACGGTGATAATCATCTCCACCCGGTGCCCCGCGAAAGCCGGTCCAGGTTTTACCTCCATCAATGGATTTCCAGGTTACTACGTTGGCACTGTATACAATATCGGCATTGGTGGGATCTACTTTTACTTCGGCAAAATCGCTGCCCCTGCCCCAGTAACGGCCATCGCTGCTCATGAGCTGCCAGCTTTCGCCTGCGTCATCACTGCGATAAATACCGCCATACCGGCCCGCATCTACCGTTGCATATAAGCGGTTGCTATTGGTGGGGGCAATGCCAAAACCAATGCGGCCCAGTCCCTGCGCCGGTGTGGGCAATCCTTTGGTTAAATGTTTCCAGGTTTTACCGCCATCGGTAGATTTATACAAACCGCTTTCGGGTCCGTTCCATTGTCCGTTTTCCCAGGGCCCCTGTCTGCCGGCCCATAAATCTGCATATAAAATATCTGAATTATTGGGGTCGAAGCTGATCTGCACGGCACCGGTATTTTCGTCTTTATACAATACGCGCTCCCAGGTATTACCGCCATCCAGACTTCTGTATACGCCGCGTTCGGTATTGGGACCATAAGGGTGACCCAGTACCGCTACAAAAACACGGTTCTCATTTTTGGGATCTATCACAATGCCACCGATCTGCTGGCCATCTTTCAGTCCCATATTCTTCCAGGTCTTTCCGGCATCGGTTGATTTATATACCCCATCGCCTACAGAAAGATCGGGCCGCTGAATGCCTTCTCCGCAACCTACGTATACCACGTTGGGATTGGATTCTGAAACAGCGATATCGCCTACGGAACCGGTACCCATCTGGTCAAAAATGGGTTTCCAGGTGCGGCCGTAATCATTGGTTTTCCATACACCGCCATTGTTTACACCAATATAAAACACACTGGGTTGGGTGGGAACGCCAACGGCACCCACGGTACGGCCACCGCGGTGTGGACCGATCATGCGCCATTGCATGCTGTTGAATAAGGAAGGAGAAAAAGGTTGTGCTTCGGCCAGTACAAAGGCAGTAAGGCAGAGAAACAGGGCAGCTAGTTTTTTCATGTGTGGGAAAGTTGGTTAGGGAGACCGTTAAATTACAGTATTAGCAGACAGAAAAAAAACGCCCCGGAAATTTCCGGGGCGTTTGACTATTTTTTTACGACGAGGTAAGCACCTGTTACGAGCAATACTACCCCGAATACTTTTACCCAACTGATCGGGTTCTGGGGAAAACCGAGTACACCAAAATGGTCATATAACAAAGCCACTACAAACTGTCCTGCAATGACCATGGCAAATACATTGGCCGATCCGAGGCGGGGTACTGCATAGATAATGGCCGTTACAAAAAAAGCGCCCAGCACACCGCCGCTGTATTTATATAATTCAATACTCTTTAGCGCTGCAAAAGAGGGAACGGGTTGTTTGGTGGCTACAATGATCAATCCCAATAAGAGGGTGCCCACCAGAAAAGAAATGAAGGCAGCTACCCAGGGATTATTAACGGCAAAACGCAACTGGCTGTTCACCCCGGCCTGTGTGGTGATGGTTAAACCTGCCAGTGCGGGCAGGAGGAAGAAGATGTATTTCATGTAATAAAGATAATTAGAAACGCATTTTGGAACCCGATCAGGTTACTGGTTTTAGAAAGTGATAATACCTGTTTCTCTGCATAAACTCCCTGCTCTCTGCGGTTGGATGGAACTGGCACCAACCGCGGAGCCGCAGAGAGCAGAGACTTTGCGCAGAGGGGGGTGTACACAAAAAAGCGCCTTTGTGAACCATCACAAAGGCGCCGGTAAGCAGTTCTTTTTTATTTTTTAACCATTGGTGGCGGTGGTGGTGCCGGCATATCGCTGTTAAAAATGTCGCGGTATTTTTTCCACTTGCCGTCTTCTTTTTTCCAGGTAACTATATATTTACCTTTTTCCATAGAAGCCCCTTCGTTGGTGAACATTTCGTAAGTGCCTTCTTCAGAAACCAGATCGGCGTTACCGATTACTTCTGTTACAGTTAGTGTCAGGTTACGGATACCCATCTGATACATACCATTAAAGAGAGAAGTAAGGGCCTGTGTGCCACAGAATTTCGGCATATTGGCTGGCATCATGCAACCATCTTTGGTGTACGAAGCGGCTACTGCAACGGAGTCGCCTTTTTTCATGGCAGCTACAAATGCGGCATTGTTGGCATCAATGTCTGCTTTTGCAGAATCCAGGCTAAAAGCAGGTGCTGCGGCTTCCTTGGTTCCGGCAGTATCGCCGCAAGAAGCAAAGACCAAGGCAGAACATAAAACAAAACATAGTTTTTTCATGTGTGAGATTTTTGTGTCTCACAAACTACACATTGGTTTTGAAAAATACAAGGGGGGGTGTGTGGCTAAACGCAAAACGCCTAATGCGGAACGCAAGAAAAAAGCTTTTAGCGTTAGGCGTTCCGCGTTGCGCATGCTTACAGTTTATCGTACAGGGCTCTCAGCTTTTCGCGGGTCATGATCTTTTCCCAGTCTTTGCCGAGGGCATTTTCCCAGAGAGGTTTCATGCCGAGGGATACGTTCATCATTTTATCAAAATCTTCCTCAGACAAACCCTTACAGATGCCCTGCGGGATCTCGATCTTGTTTTTCTCCACCATGTATTTGAACTCTTTTACACCGGCGGGGTAATATTCTTCCAGGTGGTTCATCACAATACAGTTACCAATACCGTGTTTGGTACCGAGCAGGTAACTCAGTCCGTAACTCACCGCATGCGCTACGCCCACCTGCGAATAAGCGATGCTCATACCACCGGCATAAGAAGCCATCATCAGCTGGTCGTCGCAGGCATCATCCCAATGGTCTTTTTCTACAAACACTTTCTGGCATAACTGCAGGGCTTTTTCGCCATAACTTTTGCTGAACTCATTCAGGAATGTGCCTTCCAAGCTTTCAATACAGTGGATATAACAATCCATACCCGTGTAAAAACGCTGGTTGACAGGGGCGTCTTTGGTTAATTCGGGATCGAGAACGATCTGGTCGAAGGGAGTGAAATCGCTATTCATGCCCAGTTTACGGGTGGGTCCGGTTAATACGGTTGTGCGGCTTACTTCGGCCCCGGTACCGCTGAGGGTAGGGATCCCGGCTTTGTAAACACCGGGTTGTTTTACAAGGTCCCACCCCTGATAATCGGCAGAAGAGCCGGGATTGGTCATCATCAGCGAAACGGCTTTGGCCAGGTCCATGGCCGAGCCCCCACCGATACCGATGACACCGCTGATGGTTCCGAACTCATTCTTAAGCTGCATCGCCAGTGCATCTACCTGCGTGGTCTTGGGTTCGTAGGTAACATCTACGAATATGATCTTATCTTTTCCGCGAAGCGGGATCCGATTAACAAGTGCTTTTTTCTCAAAAAAATGGTCTACCAGAAAGATCATCGGGGCAGTTCCTTTCCGCTGGGGTGCCAGGATCTCATCTAACTGGTTAAAACTGCCACGACCATACACCACATAACTGACCATTTTGAAATTCCGGAATTGCATAGTTGCTTATTTAGCAGACAGGGCATGCGCTGGCGGCTGGCTGTCTTATTTAGAGAATCGGGATCCATTGCAAACCTACTTCAGATAGAACGATTTTCAAACTACCTGACGGCAAATGTGAATAGTTATCTCTCCGGAGAAAAGTTCTCCCTGCTGGTCCTAAATCAGCCAAAATCACATGGTTTGGCCTAACTTTAAAGTACCGGCAATTCTGACTGCTGATATCTGAAATGGTTTGGAACTTCTTCACAACACAAGTTTCTTTTATACCGGAGATCTGTCTGTTACGCGCTACTGTAATGGATACGATACAAAAGTATATGTCGCCCAACATGCTCTTAAGAGGGGCCGAGTTTCTGGCTGTTGGTATTGCATTGGTGGTAACGGTGATTTATGCTTACCTGTTTAACCAGAAACGGAATTTTTTTTATACGCAACGGATCAAAAAGCATATTGAAGAGTGGATCACACAGGTGATCATGGAAGAAGATGTGGATACGCCCAATATGATCCGCAATTTCAAACGCATCCTCATTAACAAGCATGCCCGGCAGTTTGCGATTAACGAGCTGATCTCTTGCAAGAAGAATTTTTCAGGAGGCGTTACAGACAATATTGTTTCCCTCTATATCGCACTGGGCTTTAAAGAAGACTCACTGGCAAAACTGCGTAATACCACCCGATGGCATATTAAAGCAAGGGGGATACAGGAGTTGTATCTGATGGAGCAGCATGATATTCTGAAAACGATTTTCAGGAATACCAATAGTACCAATGAGTTTGTGCGGATGGAAGCACAGACGGGTGTGATTCACCTGACGGGATTTCCCGGTCTGCGTTTTCTGGATGTGATCTCTTACCCGCTGACCGAATGGCAACAGTTGAAATTACTGGAGCAATTACGCTTATTTCCTAAAAAGGAAGATCTCTCAGATAAGATCCCCTCCTGGCTGGGTTCTACCAATACCACAGTGGTGGTGTTTGCATTAAAACTGGCAGACGAATACCAGGTATTTTCGGTTCGGTATGATGTGATACAATGTTTGGTACATGCAGATAACCAGGTGCGAACACAGGCTTTGAAAACACTGGTGAGACTGGCCGATGAGGAAACACCCAATATATTACTGGGTTATTTCAATAAGGAATCATTGATCAACCGGCTTTACATACTGGATGCGATGCGTTCATTAGCAACAGAGGCAGACAGTGATTTTATTGAAAGTCTGCTGGATGATAAGAATGACACTATTAAACTGAAAGCAGCGCTTGTGCTGGTGGCGATCTCTGATAGAGGGATGGCTGTGATAGAAAAAAGAAGCCTCCTGCAACCCGAACCATTTGAGCGGATTTACCGACACATAAAAACGGCCTCATGAACTGGGATACTATATCCACTTTTCTGTTCAATTTTCTTACCTATGGAATATTCCTGTATTCCTTCGCGCTGCTGTTGTCGTATGTGCTGATTGGATTGTATTCTGTCGGCGAAACACGCCGTTATATGTGGAAGAACAGTTTCACGGATTACCGGGTACTGGCCAGTTCTGTACATGCCCCAACAGTCAGTATTCTGGCACCGGCGTATAATGAAGGGAAAACAGTGGTTGAGAATGTGCGCTCGCTGCTTTCCATTTATTATGCCAACATGGAAGTGATCATTATCAATGATGGCAGTAAAGATGATTCGCTGTCAAAACTGATTGCTGCATATGATCTGGAGAAGAAAGAAATTTTTGTGCATGAAAAGATCCCCACCAAAGCCATACGGGGTATTTATAAAAGCAGGAACAGCATTTACCACAAACTGATCGTAGTTGATAAAGAGAACGGAGGCAAGGCGGATGCATTGAATGTGGGGATCAATGTCTCTTCCAATAATTATCTGGTATGTATTGATGTGGACTGTATTCTGGAACAGGATGCACTGCTGAAAATGGTGAAGCCTTTTCTGGAGCAAACGGATAAACGCGTAATTGCCACGGGTGGGGTTGTGCGGATCGCCAATTCCTGTGTGATCGAAGATGGCCGGTTGATCAAAGTAAAACTGGCCGAAGACTACCTGCCACGGATCCAGATCCTGGAATATATACGTGCTTTTATTCTGGGAAGAATGGCCTGGAGCCGGATGAACGGGTTAATGCTGATCTCGGGTGCATTTGGTGCATTTGATAAAGAGATCGCCATCAAATGCGGAGGTTATAACCATAATACGGTAGGAGAGGATATGGAACTGGTGGTACGTATGCGCCGGTATATGGAAGAGCGGAAAGAGAAATATGTGGTTACGTATATTCCGGATCCACTCTGCTGGACAGAAGCACCGGCTTCCTTTAAGATCCTGGGCCGTCAGCGAAACCGCTGGATCCGCGGAACCTATGAAACACTGATGTTGCATAAGCGGATGTTCTTTAATCCATCTTACGGATTATTGGGTATGCTGAGTTATCCGTACTGGTTCTTTTTTGAATTACTGGCACCCATTATCGAGTTTCTGGGAATCATCTTTTTTGTCTTTTTTGCCTGGTTCGGATATATCGACTGGGATTTCTTTTTCTCTTTTCTGGTTTTCATTGTTTGTTTCGGTTATCTCTATTCCTCGTTTGCCATTTTAATGGAAGTATTCACCTTTAACCAGTACAAGCGAAGGATCGATGTGTTACGCCTGCTGTTAACCGGTATGACAGAACCTTTTTATTACCATCCTTTTGTGGTATGGAGTGCGATCAAGGGATATCTGGATCTCATTAAAAAGAAAAAAGGTTGGGGTGAAATGACCAGACAGGGTTTTGCGCAGAAAAAAACAGCCGTTGCCCCTCAAGCCGCCCCGGCTCCGGCACTGCTACAGCTTACGGATGTGGTACTTACTACAACTGAACCAGACCCTGTAACACCGGCACTTCCGCATGAAGAACCGAAAGAACCTGTATGGATCGTACAGCGAACCATCATTCCAGCGATTATCCGGGTGGCCACATTTATTACCCAGTCGTTCAGGTATTATAGTAAGCATGCTATTGTTCTTTTATTATTACTGCTGGTGGCAAGGGGCTACGAACTGGTGTATGAATTGATAAAACATGGTACACCTGATTTGTTTGGTAAAGTAGTTTTGATCGGGTTGGTTAAAGACGTGGTTTTCTTTTTGCAAATGGGCGCTTTGTTTTATCCCGTTTTTACTTTGTGTTATCTGCTGCATAAAAAACTGGCACAAATTGTTTTTATTGCTGTGTCTGTGGTATTGTTACTGATACAATTGCTGCTGTCAGAATATTTCATTACTACGCTGGTGCCGCTGGGTGCAGATCTGTGGGGATATTCCATCGCAGATATCCGCCAAACAGTTGGTGCATCGGGAGGTGTAAAACCAGCTATGATCCTGCTGTTGCTGGCCATGCTGTCATTGCTGACCACTGCGTTCATTTATTTACCTCAGAAAATGAAAATAAGAGGTCTGCCACTGTTTGTTTTTTTTCTCGCATTTATGCTGGTGCTTACCACCAACGGATCCAAAGAGATAACAAAATGGTTACCCGGAAAGGAACATAGTAATAACATATCACTCAATAAGACGCAGTATTTTTTATCTGCATCGCTGGAACATTTTTTTCCGCAGGCGCCGGAGGAAGATATTTATTCAGATCGCTATTCTGGCGATTATACGATCAGTTCGGCTGATGCAAAACAGTTTGGATACAATTATGTTGATGAGAAAAACTATCCTTTTCTGCATCGTGTAGATAGCTCGAAAGATGTGCTGTCGCCCTATTTTACACAAGCAGAAACACCTCCCAACATTGTAATACTGCTGGTGGAGGGACTGGGCAGGGCTTTTACCAATAAAGGGGCCTATCTCGGCAACTTTACACCGTTCATTGATTCTTTATCGGGGCAGAGTTTGTACTGGGAAAATATGTTAAGCGAAGGGGGCAGAACTTTTGCGGCCCTGCCGTCTGTACTTTCTTCCCTGCCTTTTGCCAAGAACGGATTCACTGAACTGGGAGAGGAAATGCCCCCACACCTATCTCTGCTGAACCTGCTGAAACATAACGGGTATAGAACTTCTTTTTATTACGGTGGCGATTCGCATTTTGACAATATGGATATTTACCTGAGAAAAAATGCGATCGACGAGCTGAATGATGAAAAAAACTTTCCGCAGGGATATACCAAAATGCCGGCACAGAATGGATTTTCATGGGGCTATGGCGATAAAGAACTGTTCCGGCGTTTCCTGAATACACAAACCGTAACCAATCAACCGTATCTCTCTGTGGTGTTAACGGTATCTACGCATAGTCCGTTTCAGATCAACGAACAGGATACCTACTTCGCGAGATTGGAAAGCCGGATGAATGCGCTTGGGCTGTCTGAAGAACAAAAAACCGAGTGCAGAAGGTATAATAAACAATATGCCAGTATTCTGTATACAGATGATGCTATCAGAGGTTTTATTGAGCAGTATAAGAAAAGACCTGATTTTGCCAATACCGTATTTTTCATTACCGGAGATCACCGGATGCCAGAGATACCGATGAGCACCAAGATAGACCGTTACCATGTGCCCTTGCTGGTATACTCACCCCGATTGACGAGAGTGGCTAAATTCTCTTCAGTTTCTACTCATTTCGATATTACACCCAGTCTGTTGGCCTGGTTACAAAAAAGCTATCGTTTGCAGCTGCCGGATACGGTGGCCTGGATGGGTAGTGGTCTGGATACAGTGAGACCGTTCCGGAATATTCATGCGTACCCCATTATGCAGACCAAAACAGACCTGATCGATTTTGTGATGGGTGATCATCTGCTGAATGGCAATGATCTTTACACGATCAGCAGTAATATGGATCTTGAACCGGATGCTAATGAAGCAAAAAAGAGTGAACTACGGGCAGCATTCAACAGGTTCAAAGAAAAAAACGAACGCTTTTTGAAAAGCCGGAAAATAGTTCCCGACAGCCTGATACAGAAATACACACAACGCTAGTGGTGCAGACCGGTTGCATAATAATCGTTCAGAATGGTGGTCACCAGTGGTTGGTATACATTCCAGAAAAAACCATTTCGGTCCAATGGGTCCCGCCTGTTATACAGAAAGGATTTAAAATGCGGCATCCCCCGGAAATAGGAAGTAGTTAGCCGGATCGGATTGTCGGCAAAATCGGCTGAGAAATAAAAAAACCGGTAATCGCTGTTAACGTGTGCGGTTATTGCCGGAAAAACCGATGATAAACCATATTTCGTCATTTCATATTTTCCCGCATCATTCACGTCAATTTTAAATTCAGCTATCACCTGGTTCAGCCGCTTATCCGGTGCAATTACATCAAACCAGAATGAATAATTGATGTCGGCCGGCAATCCATAGTGCTGCTGTGCCAACTTACCCGAAATAATCTGTGGAAGTGGCTGGTGTAAGTGGGTACCTGTTTCCAGAATCAGGACCCTGTCATCTGAGTTCACAAAAGCAATCCCGCTTTTGGTAAAAGGCCATTGTCCGTTATGTTGTTTTTTATACAGATCAACCAGCCAGCGGGGTAATTCTTTGTTACGGCTGGTATCAAAAGAATCAAAATATCGGCCAATCCATTTTGTCCAGTGAATACCAAAGGACTTTTCAAATCCCCCCCTTACCGTAGAATCCGTTGGCGAGGCCAGACAATTAAATTCTGTGATAATGAGTTTGTGTTTAGCCCGCATCTGCTGAATAAAATACAGATCCTGCCGGCTCATACCGCCATATACCATTCCTGAGCGGGCTTTATCATCGCCCTCATGATACCATTCATTGTTATAGATTCCGTAGGTATCTGTGAGGTAAGCAACATCTACATCAAGACTTAACTGCTGCAGCCGGTTGTTGGAGAAACGTTCCAGACCCTTCAGCTGGTATTTATTATTATCCAGCGGAAAAAAACCGAAATAATCTTTTTCGCGGTTATAGAGTTCTTCGTTTTTTTTGGAAAATTTTTCCTGGTTCAATACCCAGTTAAGAGAAATATGCTCCTGCCCTTTGGTGGTTAACACCGTTTTATCGATAATAGCTACTACCAACACCCTTTTCTCCGTTAACAGCCAGGCAAGCCATAACCAGAACGGTGTTAGTAATAACAGCACCAGCAGGGTGCGGATAAGGGATGCTATACTGATTTTTAAAAACGGCGTAGCCATCCTATACTGATTTGGTATTGATTGCCCTTTTCCTGCGGACGGTATTCCTGGTTAAACCAGCTGCCATCTACACTGATAACACTGAACCGGGAAATCTTCTTTCTAAAACTGAGCCCTGCTTTATAGGATACCAAACGGATAGAGCCATCCAGCTGGATGGAGTTTAAACGGTCGTCGGGAGAGATACCGTAACCCACATTGAAACCGATCATATCATCTGCCGTAGCAAAATAATACCTGGCCGATGCGTTGTACGAACTGGAAACGGTACTGGTAAAATTACTGGGAGTGAGGTAGGTTCTTACGCCAAATAACCAGCTCTTGTAATACTTGCCTAGGTATGCGGTATAGATCCAGGTAGGATCACCAGAAAATTTGAGGTAACGGAATCCCAGTTCTCCCTCAAAACTTTTGGGCAGGTTGGCATACAGCGAAAAACCACCCCGCCAATTGGGAAACACACCTATATTATCTGAAAAACCCAGACTTACATAGGAATAAAAGGTTTTGGATAAACGCGGATAAGCTTCCAACTCATATTGAACCCCATTCTCTTTAAAACGGTTGGCAAAATTAATCCTGCCAGAAACAGAGCCAATACCCGTAGTGCGGGTGTAATCGAAACTGGCCAGGTGCCAGGGGTCTGCAAATTGCTTGTCGAAGGTTACATAATCATAACTCAGTCCGATCTTGTTTTTATAGGAAGATTCTTTGATCCGGTTGGCCAAAGAACGTGTCTCGCTGTTATTGTGATTAATGCGTAGTGCACGGTCAACTGCCACCTGCGCTTCTGCATAACGGCGCGCAGCATTTAATACTTTTGCTTTCCGTAGCCAGAGATTTTCTGATTCAGGATGGTATTTGAGCGCCTCTTCTGTAATAGCCAGTGCTTTTGTATAATCATCGTTCCAGTATTCCAGGTCTGTTAAAGCAACAGATGCATCTTCATAATCAGGACTGCTTTTTAAGACACCGTTGAAATAATAACGGGCACTATCATACTCTTTTGACCAGGTATGGATCCTTCCCAGAAAAATTTTAATATCGGCATAACCCGGACTGATATGCAAAGCCTTGTACAGGCGATACTTTGCCAGTTCATAATTGTTATCATCAAAAGCGGCTTTGCGGGCCAGTACCAGTAAACCGTCTGCAGACAGACTATCCTGGTTAACAATATTTTCCTGTTTGGTTACAATGATAACACTGTCTGGTTTAGCGGTTTGTCTGGCTTCGCGCATGGATTTGGCGAGGCCCAGCGCTTCTGCATTAGCAGGATTCAGCAGCAGTAATTTCTGCAAAGCCCGGTCGGCTTCATCTGTGCGCGAAAGTGCATTCAGGATTTTGGCTTCTCTGAACATGAGTGCTTCTGAAGCCGGGTTGTTCTTTAAACCGCTACGGCAGATCTCCAGAGAGCGTTCATACTGGTCACTGAAATATTCGAGATCGGAATAGGCAATGTTGGCATCTTCATAATCAGGTTTGGCTGCCAGTACCTGTTGGAAGCAGATCCGTCCACTGTCATAATTTTTGGTCCAGGTATGGATTCTTCCCAGAAAAATCCGGATATCAGCATAGTCAGGACTGATTCGCAGTGCTTTGTACAGATAGGCTTTTGCTTTGGGGTAATTGTTTTCATCAAAGGCCGCTTTACGGGCCGCTACCAGTAAACCATCAGCACTGGTGGTATCCTGTGCATGCATAACATTACCCATCAACAAGGGGAAGAGCAGGGTAACCAGGGTTCTCCATTTTGCGATATGGATCATGCACACGGGGTATTTGTGAACAATAAGAACAACATAAAAAGATCTTAGCTTTTTGCGCGGGCTACCAATCTTTTTACGCGGATAACCAGTTCGTTTAAACTAAAAGGTTTCGTGATATAATCATCTGCACCCAGTTCAAAAGCTTCCATTACCACTTTCTCCTGCTCCATGGCAGAAAGTATGATAACGGGTGTTTTTCGGTTCAGTTTCTGCCTGATTAAATTGATCAATTCCAAACCCGATACATAGGGCATCATGATATCAGTAATCACCATATCCGGATCAGTAGATTCTATCTGCTCTGCCGCCTGCCTGCCATCTGATGTAACAATGACGTCATACCCCTCTTTTTTGAGTTTGAGTTCAATGGTTTTCAATAACATCGGTTCATCTTCTGCTACCAGAATCTTCATAGTTTGTATCGCTGATTTTTACGAAATTAATTCATTTTAGCTGCCTGTGCCTACCTGTTTTTTCAGTTGTGCCACTTCCAGCTGCAGTGCTTTTTCCAATTCTGAAAACAGTTTCTGTATTTCGGTTACATCCACCGCCAGTTCTTCCATTGGTTTGTCTTTTTTAGCACCCATTTCTACACCGGCCAGCAGATCCTGTAATTTTTCAGCCTTTAACATACCGGCTGCCCCTTTTAATTTGTGTGCTTTTTTGGAAAGGGCCTCCCGGTTGTTCTCCAGTACCAGCACATTCAGTTCCTTTACATCACCCGGTGCCTGTTCCAGAAAATAGCCCAATACTTCCAGTACATAGTTGGGATCTTCCAGTTCTTCCAGTAAAGAAAGGTCATATCCCTTTTCCGGGGTTTCTACTTCGGTCTCTATCAGCCCCTGCTGTACGTTTACATGGAACAATAAACGGATCATTCTGGCATAGAGATCATTAAAATCGAAGGGCTTCACCATAAAATCGTTCATTCCCACACGTGCACTTCTTTCCTGGTCCTCTTTTAAAGCGGTTGCTGTCATGGCAATGATCGGTGTCTGCAGGCCCATTTTTTCCCGCAGGAAAACGGTGGTTTCATACCCGTCCATGACCGGCATTTGCAGGTCCATAATGATCAGATCGTATGAAGGGTTCTTCTGGCATTTCTCTATGGCCAACTGTCCGTTATCGGCAATATCAGCCGTGATACTCATTTTCTTTAAAACAAAATCGATCAGGCGCTGGTTTACAATATTATCTTCTACCACTAAAATTCTTTTACCGGCCAGTTTCGAAGCAAAATCAACCTGCGAAGCCACTACATCTTTGCTGTGCGCCCTGCCGAAAGGTATGTCAAACAGGAATGTTGCTCCGGCTCCCTGTTCACTGATTACGGAGATCTGCCCTCCCTGCAGTTCAATTAATCCCTTGCTGATGGTTAGTCCCAGACCCGCACCGCCATAACCAATGGCTATTTTTTTATCACCCTGCGCAAAACTTTCAAAAATGGTTTCCAGTTTGTCTTTGGCAATACCTATACCCGTATCGCGCAAAGCAAAACAAAGGCGGGAGATGGTTTCGTCCTGTTCTTTTACACTGATATCCAGTTCTATGGATCCTTCATTGGTAAACTTGATGGCATTACCTATCAGGTTGGTGAGTACCTGTTTTAACCGGAAAGCATCTCCTTTTACAAAACGAGGCGTTCCTTCCTGCAGCCGAATGGTAAATGTCAGCTTTTTGTTTCCGAGTGCATGTTCAAAATGTTTTCTCAGCTCTTCTATTGTCTCGGATACATCAAATGCAAAACTATCCAGTGTAAGTTTGCCTGCTTTTAGATTGGAATAATCCAATACGTTATTCACGATCACCACCAGGTTATTCAGGGAACGGTTGATGATATTGGTAAAACGCTTCTGCTCTTCAGATAAACTGGTGTCCATCAGCAGCCTGGTCATACCCTGGATGCCGTTCATGGGCGTGCGGATCTCGTGACTCATATTGGCGAGAAACTGTTCCTGGATCTGCTGGGCGGTTTCTGCTTTTTTCAGCGCTACCATCAATTGCTGGCGGTTTTCAACAGACTCTGTAATGTCGGTAGCGATACCACTGATACCAAATAATTGCTGATTATCGTCGAACAGGGGAAATTTTGCTACCAGAAAATTTCTTTTTCCTTCCGGTGTGTCCAGTGCTTCTTCTACCTGTACGGCTTTGCCGGTGCTTATTACCTGTTTGTCTATTTCGAGGTAATGATCGGCCAGGGCTTTCGGATTAAAGTCGTGATCCTTTTTATGGATCACCATCTCATCGGTCAGCTCAAACACTTCTTTGAACCGTCTGTTCACCACCACATACCTGAAATTGAGGTCTTTGATGAAGATGAGTGTATTGGTATTATCAAGAATGGCATTCAGGCGGTATTCGTTCTCTTTTCTCCTGGCTTCTGATTCGTCCAGCTCCTGTTGTACCAGTTTCTGCTCGGTAATGTCTTTTACCATACACTGGAAACCCTTGATCTCTCCCTCGTCTATGAGTAACTGAGCAGACTGTTCTACCCATTTATACTCACCCGATTTTGTTTTGATCTGTAATTCAAGATAACTGGCCGGTATGGCTTTTTGGTATTGATCCATATAAAACGCAACCGCTTTCTCTGTCCATTCAGGCTCAAGCAAAACAGAAAAATGTTTGCCGTATAATTCGTCTACCGTATAACCAGTTAATTCGGTTATGCGGTTATTGGCAAAACTGATATTACCTTTTGCATCGGTGGTATACATAACAGCTCCCGCATTCTCGATCAGCTTTCTGTACTTTTCTTCATTACTGGCCAGCTCTACCTCCGCTTTTTTGCGAAGATTAATATCCAGGTTAAGGCGGGAAAGTATGGCCAGTACCAGTAAAATGGCAAATACGCCTCCGGCAAAAGCCGTATAAATACTTGCTTTATAACTCTCTTCATTCAGCACCATCCGCTGCGCCAGTAATTGCTCCTCCACATCTCTGAGTTTTCGCAGCAACTGCTTAACCGTACGGCTGATGACAGGGCCTTCACCATTGAGACTGATCATTCGTGCAATTGAATCGGAGGCAAATTTCTGCGAAAGCAGTTTCTTCTGAAACCGTTCTTTCTGTGCGCACCAGTCCTGCAGCTTCAATGCATTTAACTGCTGTGTGGCATTTTCTTTTGTTAGTTCGAGCAGCCTGGAAACAGTAGCGCTGATAAGCGGGTGTAAAAGAGACACCTGTTGCTGCCAGCCGCTATCACGTACAACCAGGTAACTGCGGGTGGCAGCTTCTGCTTCGGCAAATACCAGCCCAATGGTATCAATCTGACGGATAACCAGGTTGGTATGGTCTATCAATAAACGCGAAGAATCCTGTTTGTTTTTCTGTTGTAAAAGTACCAGCAGAAATAAAGTAAACGCCACTACAGAAAAGGCAAGTATCCAGCGGATCTTTCCGTCCATACTTAATTTACGGTTATGGGCTTCTGTTGTATTCATGGGTACAGATCCTGAGAGGCAGAACGCTTTTGGCGTAAGTAATAGGTTTGTAAAGCAGTAGCCTGCGGCAGGGCATTACTTGGTAAAGTTACGCACTGTACGCAAGATGTTGACCTGAATTACCCAAAACATAAGGTCATGGGCTTGCTTAGCTGCTCAGTTTTTTCTCCAGCTCTTCCAGCGATACGCCCTTGGTTTCCGGAACACTGGTAAATACCCATACCAGTTGCAAAACCATCATACCGGCAAAAAAAGCAAAAATGGGCCAGGGATTATCTTTAAATATGCCATTGTCTTTATCGAGAAATACTGGCGTTACGAGGGTAATCAATGCCGCAAAAACCCAATGGATACTGGAGCCGAAAGATTGACCCGCACTGCGGATCTTATTGGGGAAGATCTCAGAAATAAAAACCCAGATCACCGCTCCCTGCCCTACGGCATGCGCAGCAATAAATAACAGAAGGAAACTCATCAGAAAAACCGGTCCGGTATGAGCATAAAAAGCCCAGGATACCATGGACAAGCTCAGGATATACCCCCAGGAGCCGATCACAAGTAAGGTTTTGCGGCCCAACCGGTCAATGAGGTACAGCCCCACAAAAGTAAAAATCAGGTTTACCCCTCCGATAGCGATGGAATTAAACAGGGACTCTTTGGCGGCCAGTCCGGCTTTCTCCAGAATTTCAGGCGCATAGTAGAGTATAAAATTGATACCCGATAACTGGTTAAAGAATGCCACCATGAAAGCGAGGTAAATAATTTTTTTGTGTTTCGGATTAAAGAATGCCACTGGTTTACCACTCACATTTTCATGCTGGTTACTTTGTATGATGGCCGCTGTTTCTGCTTCCACATCGGTTACACCAATCTGCAGCATGATTTCTTTGGCTTTGGCCAGATCATTCTTTTTGGTGATGAGCCAGCGCGGACTCTCCGACACGCCGAATACCAGCAGTGTATAAATGGTAGCAGGAAAAGCCAGTACACCCAACATCCAGCGCCAGTCGTTTTCGCCGCCAACACCCTGCAGGAAATAATTGGATAAAAAAGCCACCAGGATCCCGAAAACGATATTAAACTGGTACAATGCCCCTAACCGGCCACGGGTTACGGGAGTAGAGATCTCGGAAATATAGATGGGTGCCACCACAGAAGACACACCGATACCCACGCCACCAATGAAGCGGAAAAAAGAGAAGATATAGGGGCCGGTGGCCACTGCAGAACCCACGGCAGAAACAGCAAATAGAATACCTACCCACAACAACACCGTTTTTCTTCCGAAGATCTCCGTAGGGATGCCGCCAAAAACAGCACCCAGCACAGTTCCCCATAAAGCCATAGACATGATAAAGAACCCATGAAACAAAGGACTGGTTTGCCAGAGTTCCTTAATGGGTTGGTTGGCACCGGAAATAACAACGGTATCGAAACCGAAAATAAAACCCGCCAAGGCCACTACAATTGACCACTGTACCAGTTTGCTTTTGTTCATTGCAATCGTTTTTGGTACAGGAAGATACGAGGGAATATTGAATATCGAATATCGAACAGGGAATGTCGAATTACGAAGTAAACAAAGTCAGTTTAAGCGTGCGCTCCTGGATTTCCGTTCGATATTCGATATTCCTTGTTCCTCTGTTCGATATTCTCACCCGCCCGATCCCACCCGGTCCATTTCATCTTTGGCGCTGCCGGATGTGCGGCGGGCGGTTTTGAGGGGTTTGCCAAAGCGGTAAGTGAGTCCGAGGGTAACTACACGGGTATCTCTGCGCAGAATAAAATATTCTTCCGCTCCCGGAAAATCGGTAAGGCCTTCCATGGCCTGTGTGAAGAAAATATCTCTCACACTGAGGCGAAGTGTTCCCTTTTTATTGAATACCGGCCGGGCAACACCTGCCGATAACTGGCCGGTAGGATATAACAGTTCCTGCAGATCGTTGCGGGCCCGGGTAGTATAAAAACCAGACAGTTCAAAGGTATACAGCTTACCAGCTTTGAACTGGTTATTCATACTCAGGTTCATCTGCGAAACAGTGGAGTTATAATTCACATTCTGGTAACCCTTTAATTCTTTGTGGTTGTATAGTGCCTGTCCAGAGAAACTCCACCAACTAAAGGGACTGGCCTGCACAGCCATAGAAATACCCAGATTGGTCATACGTCCCACATTGCCATTGGTATAAACGAGGATATCATTTCCCTCATTCAGGAATAACTGCGAGAAATAATCTTTGATGATGCTGTACGAAACCGTGGTGGTAAGCCATTGTTTGAACTGGTGACTAAGTTCCATGTTCCAGCTATACTGCGGTAGAAAAAAGGGATTGCCTCTTTCGTATGTGTATTTGTTGATAATGGACACATACGGATTCAGTTTCTGAAAAGGCGGACGGTCTATGCGGCGACCGGCGGTAAGGGTGAATGTGTTGGACGAGTCGGCCTGTAAACTGAGATAACCCGAAGGAAACAATCCTGAGTAAGTTCTTGAAAACGCAGAGTCTTTCTGCCGCGTATTACCCAACTGGTGTGCATTGTAATGTGTGTTCTCATAACGTAGCCCCAGCTGGTAACTCAGTTTTGCGTTTTTCTGTTCAAAGCTGCTGTAAAGCGCATGGATATTTTCTTCGTATAAAAAATGATTGCTTTTGTTCAGGTCTTCTTTCCAGGCCGCACCATCGAATATTTCATAGGCGGCCAGGTTATCAGTACGGATGGAAGAGAGCTTATAACCCGATTCCAGTTTGGCATTTTTACCAAGCTGTGCTGTGTGGTCCAGTTTGGCAGAATGGATGTTGATGGTAGCCGGTAAACTGCCGCGCGCACCTTCTTTATAACCGCCACTTACCTGTAACAGGTTACTGAAGGCCTGGGTATTACCGATATCGTACGATAAATAATCGAGGTCGGCAGAGATCTCCTGTGTGCGTGAGATCGTATGTTTGGCATTCAGGTTAATACCTCCGTTGCGAAAACGGCCATGGGTAGCACCCAGGGTTCGGATGGTAGAGTCGGTAACGCCGCCTGCATTTTTCCAGTTGGCCAGCGCATCACTGCTGCCATTGCGGTTATTGGCAATACCGGTGAAGGCGATTCCTACGGTTGTTTGATTGGAAGCGTAAAAGTCAAGTCCTGCTTTTAAAGTGTTGCTGCTGTTCTGATTAATAAAACCGGTAGGCTGGTCCAGCATCGACAGCAGAGTACCACCCGGGGTAAAATATTTACGCAGTGCATAGATTTCCATAAAACTCTTGCTGAAATTACTGCTCCAGGTAGCAAAGGCATTGAACTTACCGTTTCGGTAATTCAGTACCAGGCTATTGTTATTTTTTGGATAACGCCCCTGCGCGAAGGAGGTGGAAACCGTTCCGTTAAAACCTACCTGCCGGTTCTTTTTGGTTTTGATATTGATGATGCCGGCATTGCCGCTGGCGTCGTATTTGGCCGAAGGACTGGTGATCAGTTCTATCTGCTCTACCTGCGAAGAACTCATGCCGCTTAATAAATTATTCAGCTCACTGCCGGATACATAGGTGGGTTTATCATCTATCAATACCAAGACCCCGGCCTTGCCCTGGAGGCTGATACCACCGTTCCTGTCTACCATCACCCCCGGCGATTTTTCCAGTACTTCCAGAATGGTGGTACCGGCATTGGTAACAGATGCGTCTACGTTGACAATGGTTTTTCCCTGTGCCTGCTGTATAAAGGGTTTGCGTGAGGTTACACTTACATTACCCAGTGTTTTGGCTAATGGTTGTAATACGAGGGTGATTTTTCTGGCTGCCAGTTCTGTCGCCGAAATGGGGAAGAGACCTGCTTCATACCCCACATAAGTTACACGGAGCAGGGATGCTTCCGGAATCGCTATGTAAAAAACCGACAGGCCATTTTTATTGGTAACGGCGGTTTTCACCAGTTTTTGATCGCTCCCTTTCAGGCATTCCACTACGGCACCTTCCAGGGCTTCCTTCTGCCCGTTTACAACAGTTACACTAAAACTTCCGGCCGGAACCGTTGTTTGCCCATTTACAAGAAACACGCACAAAAGCAATAACGCCAACAATAAGATCAGTTGAAGTTTTCTCATGACAGGAAATTAGAATAAAGCCGAGAATCCGGGGTGGGTTTTTGTTGAATGGCTGAATAAGGTATACAGGCCCCTCTGTGGCCCTCTGTTACTCCGCGTCTCGGTGTTGAAAATAATCTTTCATGTCTGTATGCGTTCGGGAAATGATGGTGTTTTCAACACCGAGCCGCAGAGTTTAGGAGTTGTACTGAGAAAAGCAGTTTTTACCTCGATAGAATAGCGTTTTGTTAGCCAAGCAGTCCCGCTGCTCTTTCCAGATCTTCGGGTGTATCTATTTCAATGCCCATATAATCGGTTACTACCATTTTTATAGGCACACCGTTTTCGAGGTATCGCAGACATTCAATTTTTTCGGCAGTTTCCAAGGGTGTCATCTCCCAGCTGGTGAAGTTGAGCAGGGCCTGTTTGCAGAAAGCGTATACGCCAATATGTTCATAATAATTGATGGGAGATTCTTTGCTGCGCGGATACGGAATAACGCTGCGGGAAAAGAGCAATGCGTTTCCGTTTTTATCCACGGCCACTTTTACGTAGTTGGGGTCATCGATAAACTGCTGTTCTTTCATTACCTGCATCAGGGAGGCTACCTGTACGTTTTTTCCGGCTTCGCCATCAAAAACGCGGAGTAATTTTTCGAGGGGTTCGCGTTTTACAAAGGGTTCATCGCCCTGCACATTCACTACCAGATCCACATCAAGCCCTGCTACAGCTTCTGCAATCCGGTCGCTGCCGCTTTCATGATTTTTCAGGCTCATGATGGCTTTACCGCCATTGGATCTGATCTCGTTGAAAATGATATCGCTGTCTGTTACTACATATACTTCATCAAATAGTCCGGTAGCCAAAGTATTATCGTAGGTATGACGGATCACCGTTTTGTTACCCAGCAGCTGCATCAGCTTGGCCGGAAACCTTGTAGCGGCGTAACGGGCAGGAATCATGGCAATTCTGTTCATAAACCGGGTTTCTGCAAAGATGCAATATTCCCGCTTTATCAAACAAATAAGAACAGAAACTGTCCTGCAATTGCAGGACAGTTTCTGCAGGGTACTACTTTGTACCGGAAGGCTTTCTGAAATAGATAAAGTACAGAAAGGTGATACAGGAGACCAGATACAGAACCACCATACCGATATTGCCGACAAGCTGTTTCGGGAAAAGCAAAAACAGGATCATAGTCACCAGGTAAAAGTATAAGCCATACCTCGCTGCTTTTTTGTTCATATCATCAGTTTTTTTTATTTACAATAGGCATCATAACACTGCACACCTGCATATGCCTGTAATGTTGCACAGGCCAGCACACATACGGGCATTGCCAGAGTGGTAGTTGCGCAGGCTGCATCACAAAGTATGGCACCTGCGGTAGCCGCACCTACGCATAAAGAGTATCGCCAGCCACAGTCCGCACCGGCAAATTCATCTACAAATAAAATACCTGTACTTGCCTCTCTTTTGTGGGTATAGCTTGTCATCTTTTCCTGGATCACTTCGGCGCACTCTTTATCCAGTGTATGCTGGTCAATGAGGCCATATCTTGAAGTTATTTCAGGCCAGATTTTTGCATATACCTTCATGTGTTCCTGCAGTTTTCCAGACAGGTTTGTTTTGTATATCTTATCCAGTGCAATCATCTGCGCCTCATAGGACAGGTTTTTACTTTGTAACAATGCGAGATCATCCACAATTATTTTCTGGGAGATGCCGTTTTCTCGGATCGTCTGCCGTATATACCCCAGAAAACTGTTCATTTCTGTGGTGATCTTAATAAAATCAGGGTCTTTGTTTAAAAGGACAGGGTCTAGCTTAATCTGCTTTTCATTGTGTTTGGAACAACCAGAGAATATGGAAAAAGAGAGCATTAGAATGCCTAGAAGAACAATAGTTTTGTTTTTCATTATTTTGAATATTGGATTATTATCACCTGTCTTACACCTTGGTTTAAATGTTCAGCGGTTTTTTTACTTGCTGTTACTGCAAGGCTCCGGTTCATATAACAGGTATATTCGGCCGTAATGCTGGTAATCCCGAGATAGTTTCGTTTGCTATCAACGTCCTTTATTTGACTGCCGGCCGGCAGCCTTTTGGCTAAGTAAGGAGTAATGCCATTTTGTGAAGTAAAAATACCGGTATAGTATCGACAGGTAAACTAATGAGATTATTTTGCTTTTACTACCGTTAAAACACCCTTTTTTATTCAGATCAAATAGCATATAATCTTGCTTTTTGCTAAAGCAGCATGCCGTAATAACCAGGATGAACTAAAGCATTAATAATCCGTTTTTACCGTACCATCAAACGGAATCTGTAATTGAAAAGTCAGGTTTTCATCTTTTGCATTATCCAATACATCCAGTCCGTAGCGGATCTGTTCTATAGGCGTTGCATCATAGGTACCGAAAAGGCGGTCCCATACCGAAAAAATATTCCCGTAATTACTGTCTGTCTGCGGCCGCATATAATGGTGATGCACTTTGTGCATATTAGGTGATACGAGAAACCAGCTGAGGGTATTATCGAGCCAGAGTGGTAAACGGATATTGGCATGACTGAACTGGGTAGCAATCACACTCAGGCTCTGGTACATCATTACAAGCCACATGGGTGCGCCGCAAACGACTACACCCACCATGGTAAAGATTACACGAAGTACACTTTCGCCGGGATGGTGACGGTTGGCTGTGGTAGTATCCACATGGGTATCGGCATGGTGTACCATGTGAAACTTCCACATCCATTTGATCTTATGTTCGAGAAAGTGCACCAGATAGGCACCCGCAAGATCGAGCAATAATAATCCGGCGATCATGAATAACCACAAAGGCAGTTTTACGAGGTAGAGCAGGCCGAATTCATTTGCTACCACCCAATCGCTCACTTTTACAATCAGCAGTGCGCAGGCGAAATTGATAATGATGGTGGTAAGGGTAAAAAAGATATTGACGGAAGCATGTTTCCATTTATTGTACCTAAATCCGAACATCGGAATTAGGCCTTCTATGATCCAGAAAAAAGTAATCCCACCCGCCAGAATCAGGGCACGGTGCAAACTGGGGATCTGCTCAAAATAGCGGATGATATTCTCTACCATGGGGGCAATCGTTTAGACTGTCAATTTACTAAGAAATCTATTACAGGCACGAAAGACCTGATTACTGTATTATTTGCGCGCAAAGGCGCGGGGGGATTAGACGGCTATTTGTTCTATGTTCTTTGTTCTGCGTTCGGTGTTCGATATTCGGTGTTGGACATTCACTTTTCATCTGTTCCTTGTTCGTCTGTTCATCGGTTCACAAAAAAAGCCCCCGTTTCCGGAGGCTTTACTATTTTTCAAAGCTTGTTTAGTTATTCAGCATCAATGGCATCACCAGCATCAACAGGTCTTCTCCTTCGCCCTGTTCGGTGGGTTTGATAAGGCCGGCTTTGGTGGGGGTAGATAATTCCATGCGCACATCATCCGTATCGGCGGCATTCAGCATTTCGATCAGGAATTTGGCGTTGAAAGCGATCTGCAGGTCTTCGCCATCATACTGGCAGTTCATGCGCTCGTTACCTTCAAAGCTGAAGTCTACATCCTGTGCGGCCATCTGTAATTCGCTGCCGGTGATATTCAGAGCCACCTGGTTGGTACTCTTATTACTGAACACATTTACGCGGCGTAAAGCATTCTGGAAATCGGCCTTGTTCACGATCAGTCGGTAAGGATTATCTGCCGGGATCACCACTTTGTAATCGGGGAAACGGGCATCGATCAGTCTACAGATCATCTGTGTAGAACCGTGGTTCACAAACAGGTGGTTGCTGTTATAACTGATGGTGAGCTCATCTTCATTATCGGGCAAAGCATTCTTTAACAGGTTCAACGGTTTTTTAGGAACGATGAAGGAATCTGTTTTGGAAGCTTTGGTATCGGTTCTTTTGTAACGTACCAGTCTGTGGGCATCGGTGGCCACAAACTGCACGCTGTCTTTGGTAAGTTCGAAGAAAACGCCGGTCATGGCCGGACGCAGATCATCGCTGCTCACAGCAAACAGTGTTTTATTGATGGCGGTCAGCAAGGCGCTGCTGCTCATGGTAAAACCGGTGGTATCATCGGCAGCGGGTTCTTTCGGAAAATTATCCGGGTTCTCGCCCATTACCTTGTACTTACCATTGTCGCTGGTAATTTCTACGGCGAAATTTTTGTCGATATTGAAAGTCAGGGGTTGGTCGGCAATATTCTTCAATGAATCCAGCAGGATCTTGGCAGGAATACAAACCTTACCATTGGTCTTGCTTTCTACTTCCATCTGAACCCGCATCACGGTTTCGAGGTCGGTAGCTACTACGTTGAGTTTTTTGTCCTGTATCTCAAATAAGAAGTCTTCCAGGATTGGTAAAACCGTGTTGGCATTGATCACACCGCTGATCTGTTGCAGGTGTTTTAACAGCGAAGATGACGAAACAATAAATTTCATTCTACACAATTTAAGTTCGCAACAAACCTACTGTAAAATGTTAATATTCCCTCATAGAAATCACGGGCTGTTTTCTTAAAAAGGCGAATGTGAATGAGTTGTGGATTGGACCGCTACTTGTTAACAGGAAAGGTTCTCCATCAGTTCCTTGTAAGTATTCCGGTTCACGGGTTTTACGAGGTAATCGGAAACAGCTGTATAGGAGCGAGACCGCTGCATATCGGTACTGTTTACCGAAGAGCTGACCACGTAAACGGTGATGTGCTTGGGAAAGGATGTAACAAGTTTGTTATATTCCTCCAGAAATTCCCAGCCGTTCATCACGGGCATATTGATATCGAGAAAGATCACATCGGGCAGGGCATCGGCATTGGCGGGCAATTGCTCCCTGAAATAGTTGATGGCTTCTTTGCCATCATAAAATGAATGAATCTGTTTCGCCAAACCGGTAGATTCCAGTATTACCCGGGCGGTGTACTGGTAGATATTATCATCGTCGATCAGACAAACGATATGTTTCTGTTTCACATCGGTCATGGTTCTTCAAATAAATAGTTACTTTAAGGAAAGAAAAGCGGGGGGATAGTCGAAATTGTTTTCAAATATAGGCTATTATCCAATAAGTTGCAGCCTTGAAAAGCAGTGTTACACCCGATATGGCTTACCCTAAGATCCGCCACTATTGCGGGTATAGCGAGCGTTGCCATTATGAAGTTCGGGAAAAACTCTTCAGTTTCGGCCTCTTCAAAAAAGACGTAGAAATACTGCTTTCCCGGCTGATTGAGGAGGATTTCCTGAACGAAGAGCGGTTTGCGGTTCTTTTTGCCGGCGGCCATTTCCGTCAGCGAAAATGGGGCCGTACCCGCATTGTGTATGCTTTGCGGCAGAAAAAGGTAAGTGAACAGAATATCCGCCGGGCATTAAAGGAAATAGACGAGACAGATTACCTGGCTTGCCTGCAAAAGCTCGCTCAGGTGAAATGGAAAAGCCTGAAAGACGCACAATACCTGATTCGCGAAGCCAAAACAACGGCTTTTCTGCTACAAAAAGGGTATGAAAGACCGTTAATACAGCTTGCCATCGGCAAGCTGAAAAATGGTAAGGAAACATAAATTGCAAGTTGCTGCATGAGAAAATGGATACAAAACTGGTTGCTGTGTGTGATCTGCTGTGGTATGGTCGGGCTGGGGCGTGCTCAAACCCGTTCCTATAGCAGGGAGTTTACATTTACTACCGAGAATGACGCCTATCTGCTGCAGAAAAAAGATGCCTATTACACCAATGGTGTCTCTTTCAACCTCAGAACAGCCAAAGAAATAAAGGGGGAGAGGGTCATCAGCTCCTATGAACTGGGACAAAAAATCTACACCCCCCTCATCCGGAAAACCACTGCACCCAAAGATATTGACCGCCCCTATTGCGGGTATCTCTATCTCCGGTATGCACAAACGCGTTTTCCTGCCAATGATGCTATTCTGGAGTACCAGGCTACGCTGGCACAGGTAGGACAGGCTTCTTTGGGCGAGGATCTGCAGAACAGTTACCATAAAATGTTGGGGTATGCCCGTTTTACCGGATGGCAATACCAGGTGCAGAATGCTTTGGGCATAGATGCAGGCGTTACATACGCCCAAACACTTTTGCAGGATAGCAGCCTGTTCAAATTTGTACCGGTAGTAGAAGCCAGTCTGGGGATGAATAATACCTATGCCAGTATCGGTACTTATTTTTGTTTAGGTGCATTTGAAAGGAACCAGGAAAGCGCTTTATGGAATACTAGATTGCAGAAAGGAGCATTACACAACGATAGAAAATTTGAATTGTTTGCCTATTGGTATCCGCAAGTGTTATTTCAGGGGTATAATGTTACAGTGCAGGGCGGTTTACTCACTAAGGATCAGGGCGCTGTGCTGGCAGATCCGGAACCTGTCATGTTTCTGCAGCATATCGGACTTTGCTTTGCCGCTGGCAGATTTACCACCAGGCTGGCACTCATAATACAATCTAAAGAAACCACCACCCAAACCAACCCCCACCAGTACGGATCTGTGCAGCTGAGTTATCGTTTCCATTAACTTGCAGGGTATAATATTTTCCGCATGCCAACACTCAGTTTTACCATTATTCAAACCCGGCTGCACTGGGAAGACAAGCCAACCAATCTGGCCATGCTGGAAGAAAAGATCATGGGTATACGCGAAAAAACCGAGATCGTTGTGCTACCCGAAATGTTCAGTACCGGGTTCAGTATGCGGCCCAAACTGCTGGCCGAAACCATGAAAGGCCCTACTGTACAATGGATGAAACGGATAGCAGCTACCAAAAAAATCATACTCACCGGCAGTGTTATAATAGAAGACGAGGGCCATTATTACAACCGCCTGCTCTGGGTATTACCCGATGGTAATCTGGGGTATTACGATAAAAGACACCGTTTTGCTTTTGCAGGAGAAGACAAGGAGTACACGGCAGGTAACAAAAGACTGATAGCACAGGTAAAGGGGTGGAAGATTAACCTGCAGGTATGTTATGATCTTCGTTTTCCTGTCTGGGCAAGGCAGCAATCAGCCGGTACGCCCGAATATGATGTGCTGTTGTATGTGGCCAACTGGCCCGATCGCAGAAGCCATGCCTGGAAAACCCTGCTCACCGCCAGGGCCATTGAAAACCAGTGTTTTGTAGTGGGCGTGAACCGGGTGGGTGAAGATGGTAATGGGATCCACCACAGCGGCGACAGTATGGTGGTGGATGCACTGGGTGCTACTTTGTATCATCAACAGGAGGAAGAAGATGTCTATACCATCATCCTTGAAAAAGACAGATTGGACGAAGTGAGACAAAAATTTCCTTTCTGGAAAGATGCAGACCAATGTAAAATTTTACCCAACGAAGAAGACTGATAGTATGCAAACTTATTACGCAGATAAACTATTTACCGGAGAAGAATGGTTGCAGGAGCAGGTAGTAACCGTGCAGGATGGAAAGATTGCAGACATAAAAGCAGCTTCCCTCACTGAAAAGCCTGCGGAACAATATCCTGTGATGGCACCGGCTTTTATGGACATACAGATTTATGGTGCCTATGACAGGTTACTGGCCGTTTACCCAGAAGCCGCTTCCTTACATAAATTGTATGATTACTGCAGTAAGGGCGGTGCTTCTCATTTTCAACCCACAGTTGCCACCAATTCTACAGAAGTGTTCTTTGCCTGTATAGATGCGGTAAGGGCCTACTGGAAAGAAGGTGGTAAGGGCTGTATCGGTTTGCATGTGGAAGGTCCCTGGTTGCACCCTGTTCGCAAAGGTGCCCACCTGGAAAAGTTTATACACTCACCCACTGTTGAAGAAGCAAAAGAGCTGCTGGAGTACGGTAAGGGAGTAATTACCATGATTACCCTGGCGCCGGAAGTATGCAGTAAAGAAGTGATAACATTGATCCGCTCTTATGGTGTGATTATTTCTGCCGGCCACAGCAACGCCACGTACGCCGAAGCCACTACTGCTTTTGATGAAGGCATAACCACGGCCACCCATTTATTCAATGCCATGAGTCCGCTGCAACACCGCGCACCCGGATTGGTAGGTGCCATTTTCGATCATCCCAAAGCAATGGCCAGTATTGTACCGGATGGATTTCATGTAGATTTTGCAGCGATCCGCATCGCTAAAAAGATCATGCAGGAGCGTTTGTTTGTGATCACAGATGCGGTAACGGAAACCACCGAAGGTCCTTACCCGCACCACCTGGCAGGCGACAGATACGAATCTAATGGCATTCTCAGTGGATCTGCATTAACCATGGCCAGTTCTGTACGTAAACTGGTAGAGAATGTTGGCATTGAACCGGGCGAAGCCTTACGCATGGTAAGCCGCTACCCCGCGCAGGTAATGAACAAAGCCCATAGCATGGGCAGGATTGCCAAAGGGTATGATGCCAATCTGGTAATGCTGAATAAGGAATGGGAAGTACTTGCACTGGCTACTGCCTGATCATTTCTGAAAAGCGTTCCAGCCCTGGGCAGTGATAGGGAAAGTGTTTCCCCCCTTGGTATGCAGTTTGCAGCCTTCTTCGATATCGGTCATGTAACCAATTACACTGATCTCTTCGTTGAGGGTGATCTTGTCGTAGTCTTCCTGTTTCAGGGTAAAGATCAGCTCATAATCCTCTCCGCCGTTCAAGGCACATACGGTGGGATCGAGTCCGAATTTAAAAGCGGCCTGTCGGCTATCGTCTGCTATCGGAAGTTTTTCTTCATAGATCACACAACCCAGACTGCTTTGTTTACATAGATGTAATACTTCACTGCTGATGCCATCACTCACATCCATCATAGCGGTAGGCAGGATATCGTTCTTCTCAAAAAATTCAATGGTCTCTTTGCGTGCTTCCGGTTTCAGCAGGCGGCCTACGATATAACTTTCGTTCTCCAGGTCGGGCTGCAGTTGCGGATTTTCGAGGTAGATCTTTTTTTCTCTTTCCATCAGTGTTAAACCCAGGAAAGCGCCACCCAGATCGCCGCTAACACAGATCAGGTCTCCTTTTTGTGCGGTACTGCGTTTCACCAGTTTCTCCGGAACCACTTCGCCAAGAGCAGTTACAGAAATAATGAATCCTTTATTGGACGAAGAGGTATCTCCTCCCACCAGATCCACCCCGTGTTTTTCACAGGCTATATATACGCCTTCGTAAAACTCATCCAGTGCCTCCAGACTAAAACGGTTGCTGATGGCAATACTCATGGTGATCTGTGTAGGCTGCGCATTCATCGCATACACATCGCTCAGGTTTACCATCACGGCTTTGTAACCAAGATGTTTCAGCGGAGTATACATGAGGTCAAAATGAATGCCTTCAACCAACAAGTCGGTGGTGATCACGGTCTGTTTGCCAAAATGATCGATCACGGCCGCATCATCCCCCACACCCAGTACGGTGGAGGCATTGTGTATTTCAAAATTGCGGGTAAGATGATCGATGAGACCAAATTCTCCTAACTCACTGATTTCTGTTCTTTGATCCATAGTAATACCAATTATGTATGCTTATTGTAACGCTTCTTTTTGTTTAAAACGCTGCTCCGTTTACGATCCTCAATAACTCGTCATGGATCTTTCCATTGGTGGCAATGATATGGGGTTGGTAGGGAGAGTAATGATCGCCATTAAAGTCGGTCACTTTACCGCCGGCTTCTTCTACGATCAGAAAACCTGCGGCACTATCCCATGCCTGTAATTTGTGTTCGTAAAAACCATCGAATCTGCCGGCAGCTACCCAGCAAAGATCAATAGCGGCACTGCCGAGCCGGCGAACAGGAACACCTTTGCGGATCAGTTTGGAGAAAATTTCTATCGGTCCGTTAGCAGTATCCAGATAGGAGTAAGGGAAACCGGTAACCAGACAGCTGCTAATGACTTCGGTCTTTTCGCTTACATGAATTCTTTTATCGTTCAATGTGGCGCCAAAACCATGCTGCGCAAAAAACAGTTCCTTCAGAAAGGGATTGTATACGGCACCCATGATCATCTGGCCATTGTGTTCCACCCCGATGCTGACACAACAGATCGGAATGCCATTGGCAAAGTTCACCGTACCATCTATTGGGTCGATGATCCATTTATAGGAGGAGTCCATTACGATCTCTCCACTCTCTTCACTCAGGATAAAATGATCAGGAAATTCTTTCTGGATCACTTCAAAAATGGCTTTTTCTGCAGCATGATCTGCCTCGGTAACCAGGTTGTTGATCCCTTCTTTGTTACTTATTTTGAATTCACCGTTAAAAAAACGCGTGATCTCTGCCGCGCCGGCTTCTGTTGCTTTCAGCAACGTGTGTTTTAACATCATGCTGCAAAAGTAAGAAAAGACCGCCAAGCTATCTATTCCGACTATCTGCTATCCTTATGCACCATCCGATATCCAACCCTAACACCCAGAATCCAGTATCTTGTACCCAGAATCAGACTGTGCAACTATCCATCATCATAGTTAATTATAATGTCAGGTATTTTCTCGAACAATGCCTGCATTCCGTGTTACGGGCTTCTGCCGGACTGGAGACGGAATGTTTTGTGATCGATAATGGCTCTGCCGATGGCAGTATCGATTACCTGAAACCGTTATTCCCTTCTGTCAGATTTATTGAAAACGAAGCTAATCCTGGTTTTGCCAAAGCCAATAACCAGGTGCTACCGCTCTGCACCGGCGAATATATACTGTTCCTGAATCCGGATACCCTGATTCCGGAGGATGCATTTCGGTCCTGTCTGGCTTATATGAAAGCACAACCTGCTGCCGGCGCACTGGGTGTAAGGATGGTAGATGGAAGGGGCCGGTTTTTGCCTGAGAGTAAACGCTCATTTCCCTCCCCGCTCACTGCTTTTTTCAAACTAACCGGACTGGCTGGCCTTTTTCCTCACTCAGGATTGTTTAACCGCTATGCATTGGGTAACCTGAATGAACATAGCAACCACAAAGTAGCCGTACTGGCCGGTGCCTGTTTGTTGGTTAAACGGGAGCTGTTATTACAGTTACAGGGGTTTGATGAAAACTATTTTTTGTATGGGGAGGATATTGACCTGAGTTACCGCATTTGCCAGGCGGGGTATGAGAACCATTATTTTGCCGGTACTACCATCCTGCATTTTAAAGGAGAAAGTGCAGGTAGCAACAGCCTGCGCCATGTAAAATATTTTTATGAAGCCATGCAGGTATTTGTGCGCAAACATTACCAGGGCAGTGGCGGAAAATTACTGGTATGGTTTTTACAACTGGCCATTCTGTTACGCGGGTTTTTGTCTGCAGGGAACCGCCTGGTAAAACCGATTCTCTGGCCCCTCGCAGATCTGTGTACCGTTTGGGTCAGCCTGCTCTCTCTTCGTTTTTTCTGGGTACAGCAGTTCCGCCATGGCAAAGATTTTGGTGTGTATCTGCTGGATTATGGGCTTCCGCTGTTCTCTCTGTTTTTTGTGTCGGCAGCTGCTTTTGCGGGATTGTACGATCGGCGAACACGGATCCCGCAGTTGTTCTCATCGCTCGTATTTGCGCTGATCAGCCTGTTGGCCCTGTATTCGCTTCTGCCAGAAACCCTTCGCTTTTCAAGAGGGGTAATGTTGTGTGGGAGTTCACTGGCAGTGTTGATCATGTTGTTGCAACGCAGGATCTTTCAACAAACGGGACAAGACAGTGAAGAAGAGGCAACTGTGGTAGTGGCTTCTGCCGGTGATTACCAGACTTTGCTTCCGCTTCTCCAAAAAGAAATGGTAGAGGAATGGCTGCTCGGGCGACTATCGCCGCAGGGCGGAGATATGGAGGCATTGGGTTCTTTGGCAGCACTGCCAACACTGAGCAACCAACTGGGTATTAAAAGAGTGATCTTTTGTATCGGTGATCTCAGGATGAAAGAGGCACTTCCGGTAATGCAGGTCTGCCGAAAACAATCCCTTCGCTTCCTGTTTCATGTAGCCGGCAGTAACAGTATGGTGGGTAGCCAAACAAGAGCACCCGGAACCCGTATCATCACCCCCTTTGTTTCGTATGCCATATCGCAGCCCTATCAGCAAAGAATGAAAAGGGTTGTTGATCTGGTGATGGCCGTACTCTTTTTGGTAAGCTTGCCGGTACATATTTTTATGCAACCAAACCCGACTGGTTTTCTGAAGAATATGATCCGTGTACTGCTTGGTAAACGAACCTGGGTGGGATATGCTTCTGCATTAAACAGATTGCCAGTCATCAAAGCGGGTATTGTATCTTCCCTTGGTAACCACACAAAGCTCCCTTCCGATGCAAAGGAACAGGCAGATCAGCGCTACGCCAAACAGTACGACTGGTGGGAAGATGCCCGCCTGGTGATCCGCTATTACCGGCAACTGGGAGGGTGATACAGTTGACAGGAAGGCAGTGTCTCATCACAAATCGTAGCATAATTACGGCATTTGCGTTAGCTTCGTGGCTTCTTAAAACCGGCTTCTAACGATGGCTATACTTGATATCAAGCTTCCTAATACCATTTTAAAAGCACTCCGGCTGCCGCAGAATAATCCGCGCAGGCAGCAGATCAAAGTATTGAAAAAACTGCTCCGCAAAGCCAGGTTCACCGAGTTTGGTCAGCAATACCTTTTCGACGAGATCCTTCTGAGTAAACACCCCGGGAAAAAATTCCAGGAGCTGGTTCCTACGTTCAATTATAACAAGATTTATAAAGAGTGGTGGCATAAAACCCTCGAAGGTAAATCAGACATTTGCTGGCCCGGTAAGATCCAGTACTATGCACTCAGTAGTGGTACCAGCGAGTCGGCCAGTAAATATATCCCCATCACCAACGACCTGTTGCGCGGTAATAAGATCGTCATGATCAAACAGCTGCTCAGTCTGCGTACCTATGAAGATATTCCTTTCAGTTCCATCAGTAAAGGCTGGCTTACACTGGGCGGGAGTACCGATTTACAGAAGGGTCCGGGTTATTATGCCGGCGACCTGAGCGGTATCACCGTAAAAAAAGCACCTTTCTGGTTCCAGCCCTTTTATAAACCGGGTAAGGAAATAGCGAGGCAGAAAGACTGGAACAAAAAGCTCGAAGAAATTGTAGAAAAAGCACCTGAATGGGATATTGGTTTTGTAATAGGCGTTCCCGCCTGGATCCAGATGTGTATGGAGATGATCATCCAGCGCTACAAACTGAACAATATCCACGAAATGTGGCCCAACCTCGCTTTTTTTGTGCATGGGGGTGTGAGTTTTGAACCCTATAAAAAGGGGTTTGAGAAACTGCTGGGTAAACCGATCAATTATATTGAAACCTATCTCGCCAGCGAGGGTTTTATTGCTTATCAGGACCGGCAGCATGCTACCGGTATGCGCCTGGTAACAGGGGAACATATTTTTATGGAATTCGTTCCTTTTGATGAGACCAATTTTGACGCTGATGGGGATATGATTCCCAATCCGGAAGCATTGATGATCCATGAAGTGGAAGAAGGAAAAGACTATGCATTACTGATCAGTACGGCTGCCGGAACCTGGCGATACCTGATCGGCGATACCATACGTTTTGTTGACAAGGAAAGATGCGAGATCGTGATCACCGGCCGCACCAAACATTTTCTCAGTCTGGTAGGCGAACACCTGAGTGTAGAGAACATGAACAAAGCCATTCAGCTGACCAGCGAAGAACTGAATATCTGTATTCCCGAATTCACCGTAGCTGGTGTGCCCTATGATAATTTCTTTGCTCACCATTGGTATGTTGCCTGCGACGATACCGTAGATGCTGCCCAACTGGCCAGACTGATCGATGACAAACTGAAAGAACTCAACGATGATTATGCGGTAGAGAGAAAAAGTGCACTCAAAGATGTACGCCTGAATGTACTGAGCGAAAAACAGTTCATGGATTTCATGCAGGCCAAAGGCAAAGTAGGCGGTCAGCATAAATTTCCGCGGGTACTGAAGGGTTCAATGCTCGACGACTGGCATAAATTTCTGAAAGCACAGGATCCTACCCTTTCTATTCCTGCATAAAAAAACCTGACACATGGTTCGGCGCTGGTGCTTGTTGTTTTTTCTGACCGTTACTGGCACTTGTATCCAGGCACAATCGCTGGATGCATCGGTATTGAAAATAAAAGCCCCCGAAACTTTCCGCGCCGTTTTTACCACCACCAGAGGCGATTTTGAAATTGAAGCGTATCGTAAATGGTCGCCGCTGGGGGTAGACAGGTTATACCAGCTCATCAGCACCGGTTTTTATAACAGGGCATTACTGTTCAGGGTAGAGCCCGGTTTCGTGGTACAGTTTGGGATATCTGCCAGCAGAACGGCCAACCGTTTCTGGGATCCCAAAAAATTACCAGACGAACCCATGCTGCAAAAGAATACCAAAGCCACCATTGCTTTTGCCAGAGGGGGGCGTAATGAAAGGGCCACACAGATCTTCATCAACCTTTCCGACAATAAAAAACTGGATACCGTAACCCGCGGCGGCATCAAGGGATATACTACCATTGCCCGGGTAACCAAAGGGATGCAAACCATTCAACGCTTTTATGCGGGATATGGGAAACAACCCATACAGATCCAGGATTCTTTGTACAAGTATGGGAATTTTTATTTCGAAGAACGCTTCCCGCTACTGGACCGGATCATCCATGCCCGGATTGTTAAATGAGCGAACAGCTATTTGATGAAAGGTATCCGCACTAACGCAAAATCTGGGATTAAAACTTATTTTCGGGAAACAGAATAACAGCAAACAGTAATGATAGCGGCAGTGATCAAAGGATTGGTATTGGGAGTTTTTCTCGCCATTTCGGTGGGGCCGGTTATTTTTGCGATCCTCAAACAAAGCATCAACAACGGACATAAAGTCGGTTATGTATTTGTGGCCGGCATCTCGGTGAGTGATATTATGCTGGTGCTGATCTGTAATTTTTTTACCTCTCTGTTCGACCAGGCACTGAATCACAAAACTTTTATTGCGGTAGCAGGCAGCATTTTTCTGGTGGCCGTGGGTGTGTATACGCTGTTTTTCAAAAAAGTTAAAACAGATGAAGACAATAATATCATCTCCAAAAAATTCCGCAAGCGCGATTTTGTAGCGATTTTTTTATCCGGCTTTTTTATCAATGTATTAAATCCCGGTGTGTTTCTTTTCTGGTTTGCCTGGACCGCCGCCATACTGGCCGATTCACTGGCTTCACCCAATCCCATGCAATACCGGTTGATTGTTTTTGGTACCTGTTTACTCTTTGTACTGGCAACCGATATCGCCAAAGTAGCACTGGCCGCCCGCCTGCGTTCCAAACTCACCCCCAAAATCCTCACCAATATCAACCGCCTCTCTGGCCTTATCCTGATTGGTTTTGGTATCGCTTTAGGCTGGGGCATTATGGCGTATGGGGATAAGATCAAATGATCGTGGTGAATGGTCAATAGGCAATGGTCATTAAATTCATTTACCCTCACTCCCTATTCACTATTGCCCATTGACAATTGACCATTCACGATTAACAGTTCTTTTGCAGCTCTTTCCCCGCTAACAGTTATCTTAGAACAGTGAAACCACTACTAACTGCTTTTTTTATTTTATTGAGCTTCAACTACAGTTATTCCCAGAGCGATCTGCTGGTATTGAAACAAAGGAACCAGACCATACAAACATGGGTGCCGGGTAGTGTGATCAATTTTCAGTACAGCAGCAAACAATGGATCCAGGGCATCATCAAACATGTCCGCAATGATTCTATCCTGATGGAACAGATAGTTGTGCGGCAGGTACCCAACAGTTTTGGTTTTCCCACCATCGATACGGCTAAACTGGGTATCATGAAACTACATGTGAACGAGATCTATGGCATGCCCAAACGAAATTTCGGCAGCAGCATTTTTACCAATGGCATTTTACTGCAACTGGGTAGTGGCGCTTTTATCTTTCTCAATATTTTTAATAGCCTGATCAAGAATGAACAAGTCTTCAGTTCACTCAACCTCTCGCGGCTGGGTGTGGCAGCTGGTGTTTTTGTAGTAGGCAGCCTGTTGCGGGCCAGTCATAAAACCTATATTACGCTGGGAGGAAAATACCGCATGCAAACGATCCATCTGGCAAATACAAAGCCCTGATCCCGGGATGGGAAGTTGAAAATGTATGCGCGGTTTTAGTATCTTGCTCATCACATGCACATCAAAACACTGCTTTCTAAAACCTGGTGGTATACCAAACGCATTCTGTTATGGGGATTTGTTTCCTCTTTCTTATATATCATTGTTTGCCGCTGGGTAATGCCACCCATTACCATTACACAGATCAGTAACAGTTTTGGTTATGGCTTGAAGAGAGATTATGTAAGTGGTAAAGAAATTTCGCGTAATGCTAAACTGGCGGCTATTGCCAGCGAAGACCAGGCATTTCCTGATCATGGAGGTTTTGACTGGGACGCGATTGAAAAAAGTCTCAAGCCCAAAAAGAAAGGTAAGAAAACAAAGATTCCGCTGGGGGGTGGTGCCAGTACCATTACGCAACAGGTGGCTAAAAATGTTTTTTTATGGCAGGGCGGAGGGATTACCCGTTACATCCGCAAAGTGCCGGAAATGTATTTCACCAAAATGATCGAATGGATCTGGGGTAAAAACCGGATCCTGGAAGTATACCTGAACACCATCGAAATGGGGCCGGGCATTTTTGGTATCGAAGCTGCCGCACAGAAATATTTCGGTAAAAAAGCCAAAAACCTGAGCCGCGCCGAAGCGGCCATGATCATTGCCTGTTTGCCCAATCCCAAACGGTTTACAGTAAAACCGATGAGCCGGCGCGTATCCTGGCGTTATCCGCAGATACTGCAGCAGATGAATAATATTGAAGATGACGAAGATGTGCTGGCTTTGCTGAAATAGCATTACCGAAGATAGGTTTCTACTGCTGCAATCGAGGTAATCAATCTGTCTTCATAACTGCCACTGATCTCTACCCAGGGAACGGATTGGTTAATGAGAATATCTTTGTAGATATGGTATAGTTCCAACCGATTCTTTTCATCCGGATATTCGCGCAACTCATCTTTTACCCAGGGCAGGTCTGTATTGCAGAGCAGGTAGAGATCATATTTTCTATCCACTACCTGGTCCAGGATAAACTGGTGGCATTTGCCGAAAACATATTCGCACCATACTTTCATCACATACATATCCGTATCCACAAACAGCAGCGGCGTTTGATCGGAACTGGTTAAAGAATGCGGGTTTACCCAGGTGCGTTCATTCACCATCGACCATTGACTATTTACCAGCGATGTGTATTCATCTTCCAGTGCCAGTTGTCCTTTTGCAATCGTAAGCAGGTCATCAAATGTATAATCCTTACCATTGGTAAGCAGGTATTCCCTCGCAAACTCCGGGCACCACTGCATACGGTAATGCTGCGCCAGCAACTCGCACAACGTACTTTTGCCGGTAGATTCAGGGCCGAGGATGATGACTTTTTTGATCATGAGACGAGTTGAAGGGCGAACAGATGAACAGACGAACAGAGGAACAAGGAACAGATGAATGAAATGAAACGTCCCATCTTCTTTATTTCTTTACTTTTCAGTTTGTTTATTCTTTTGAGCAGTGGCAATACTTTTTACAAATATGCTGATCAGTTCATTACATTCACGTTGAATTGTATTTACATTATTGTCTTCCAGCCAGTTCAGTTTATTAATAATTTTCAGACAGTTCCCAGTTTCCCGAAGTTCTTTAACTCCGATTTTCATTTTATGTATAAAATCCGACCGTGATTCGGCAGATTGTGCCTCACCATAAAGTAGTGCGGGCGAACTTCCGCTCCTTGTTAACTGGTTAGCGAGATGTATTCCCGCCAGATTCCTTGGAAGCTGCTCAGCCAGTTTGATCATCGCCACGGCGAAATCGATTAAGCGATCACTCAAATCATAATAACGGTTCATCTAAATACGGGTTAGTGTAGGTCAAAATGGTAAACCTTTTCTAAACCACCAACCGTATTTCCCGCAAAAAACTGAATTTTATCCCCTCCCTAAATTCTTCTGTTCGTCTGTTCCTTGCTCCTCTGTTCATCTGTTCCTTGCTCCTCTGTTCATCTGTTCCCCGCTCTCCGCCTCCACTCCACCCACCCCGCAATAGCCAACACAAACAAGACCACAAATTGCACACTGGTAAAAACATACCCTTTAATAAAGTATAACGGTATGGATGCCATATTTGTTGCGATCCACCAGAGCCAGCTTTCTACTTTCTTTCTGGCCATCAGCCACATGCCGGTATAAGCTGTGGCAGAGGCAAATGCATCGGCCCAGGGAATGGCTTCGGGGGCAAACGCTTTTTGTGCCCAGGTTAAGGCGGTAAAGATGGCTACATAAAACGCGGTAAAAAACAGTAACTGGTGTATCCATTCTTTACGGCTGCTATAGGTAATATGCAGTACCGGTTCCTGTTTTGTTTTGTCTTTTCGCGACCAAAGTACCCAGCCATAAATACTCATGATGCTGTAATAAAGATTTACACTGGCTTCGCCGAGTAAATGACCCTTGATGCTGAGGTAGATGTAGAAAATGGTATTGATGAGACCTACAGGATATACTAAAATATTTTCCTTGCGACTGAACCACACACTGCCGATCCCCGCCAATACAGCGATGAATTCGATGGGTCCGGTTTGTTGCAGGCCGGTAATGAATTGCTGATAGATCTCTGCCATACTCATCATATGCTTCTCAAAGTAAGGAATCCATCGCTAGCAAAAAATAACGCCGAACAAAAAAGCCCATACTGTTGGCAGAAATAATACTGCAAAACTGGTATGGGCTAGTGCTGTGATGGGTATTGGGTTATTCCAGCTTACTGATCAATCCCCAGCCATTGGCCACCGAGCTGAGACCGATCATCAGTTCATTCTTTCCTTTTTGTAATGGAAGGAAGAGAGCGTCGGCAATAAAATTTTTATCGATCAGCCCTTTGTAGAAAGGTCCTTTTAAACGATAACTGTGATCACCATGATAGATGATCTGTCCGTTCAGAAATACCCAGATCCGGTTTGTAAAATCGAGGTTCATTTTTTTAGTAAGGGCTTCTGCACCGGTAAGATCCATTCTGATCCATACCAGATCGTTGCTGTTCTGCTCAAATGTTCCGGAGTTTTTCTTAAACCGGTATTTCCCTATGTTGAGCAAACCATCTTCTTCTGTACTAACCGTATCCCAGCGTAAAGGGATATCCCTTGGGTATACCAGTGTTTTTGTTTTTTTATCAATCGTAAATGCCTGCGATAACTGGTACGAGGTAACCAATCCTGTTTCTTTTCGCAGAGGAATAGCTGTAAAAGGCGTTGCCGGTAAGGGCGTGTAACGGAAGTTGGAAAAACTTTGTTCACTCAAACTCCATAACCCGATTTTACCGGAACGATTAGTAGTACGGAGATGATTGACAGTCAATGCCGGCATCGTATCTGTGTTAATGAATAGCTGAGCTGTATTTCCTTTTACTATCATTTTCATGTGTATCCAACCGGTATCCTGGTATACATATTTCGCCTGGTGTTCGGGGTAGAGCTGCCAGTAATCTTCGTTATGAAAAAAAGGAGCATACTGAATGGCATCTTCTCTGCCTGATAAGGGAACCCGCAGGTAGATATTTTCGCAGGTCTGATCCTGATCGCCGCGAAAACTGATACCGGTAAGACTTTTTTTCGGCGACACAGAAATATCCACTTCGATAATACCATCTCCGAATAATACATCTTTTGCCCAAACGGTTCCCCGGTTCAGGGTTAGTACTTCCCGCCCGTTTATTTGCTGAAAGCTTGTCTTGAGAGAGTCTCCGCTCCAGTGGCCCGGGCGCATGGGAATTGACTGCGCCGGTGCCGCAAGCTGCGAAACCACGCATAGGATTGTGAATAGGAATTTATACATAGCTGTAATTTTTTTGTAAAATTCAGCTACTGCTTAGGGGAGTAATGGTCATTTTGTTTACTGGAAGGTCAATTTATAGCTGTTCCCGGTATTGCTGTGGTGATACGCCTGTCTGGTTCCTGAAAAAACGGTTGAAATTGGATGGGTCGGAGAATTGTAATTGGTAAGCTATTTCGGCAACCGTATCATCGGTTTGACTGAGCAGCTGTTTGATAGCAGCTACCTGTTTATCGTGAATCATTTGCTGGGCGGTAATACCTGTATGCTGTTTGCATAGTTTGTTCAGTTGTGCCGCGCTCACCTGCAGCAGTTGCAGGTAATCTACTACACGGTGATACTCCTGGTAATGCGTTTCTACCAGCGAACGGAATCGGAAAAAAACAGGATGAACATAGAGGTCTCCCTGTAAATCGTGTTTTGCTGAATAAGAACGGTTCAGTAATACAAGTAACTGATAAAGCAGTGCACGTAATAAATGCGGACTATCTGTTTGCAGATGTTTGATTTCCTGTTCGATATCCGATAAAATTATTTCATATTTTCCGCTTTCCAGCTTGTCGGCTAACAAACTGGTAGCTTGTCTGTATTGATGAAAAAATCCCAGGCGGTACAGAAAGAGTTCATCTGTAAAAAAGCGGTTCAGGAAATCTTTTTCAAAATAAACGGCATAACCGCTAACGGGTTGCTGAATATGCCAGCTGCGGATATGCCCTGGCGATGTAAAAATAATACGGCCTGATCGCAAAGGGATTTTGTGATCATCCAATGTGAAATAACCACGCCCTTTTTTGATGAAGAGTATTTCATAAAAACTCAATTGGTGTGGCTCTGCCCCGAGGTTAAAATTGGGGATCTTTTCGATCCTTCCGATATCGAGCAGTAATTCACGCCCGTATTTGGCGGGCAGGAAATGATAGGTTTTTCTGTTTCCAGCACAGGTTACTCCTTTTTTCATAGGTTCCGGATGACGCTTACTTACTCGGCATTTTTGTTCTTCAGGTTTCTGTTCACAGCTTCCTGGTGGTGTAGCACATGGTGGGCAGTAAAGTACAGCATTTCACGAATCGTCAGTTTGCCGAGTAGGGGGTGTGGGAGGATGTATCTATCCAAATCCTCTTCAGACCATCGGCTGGTTTTCAGGCAAAGGGCTGTTACCAGTTTTTCTAATTTTCGGGAAAGTGTTTTCTGCTGGTCTGCCGTAATAACCGGTGGCGTAAAACGGGCAGATGCCCTTCCGCCTTCCATTAGTTTGCGCTGGTATTTTTCTACCAGTTGTTCATAGGTTTTGGAAGGCCGGTTGGCTGTTCCGAATCTCCATTTCAGGATAAACTTCGGTAAGCCCATGGCCATATTCACCGGAGAAACAGAACGGATGATATGATCCAGTTGCTGAATGGCATTCCATTTGCCTTCGGGGGCATAACAGAGATCGGTATCCGATAATTGATCTATCTGTTCCAGGAAAAAGTTGTGGTTAGCAGCTAAGCGTGAGGCAATCTCTGTCCGGTTCATAGGCGGGGTTTGTATCAATAAAGATAACCGAATATTCAGCGGAATGATACGAACGGCATCCGGCTAATCAACAAAAAAATACCCTGCAGTGTAGTACTGCAGGGTAGGTATTCCTATCAACTCACAAACAAATTATTCGGCCTCGGCCACTACTTCTTTTACTTCGGGGATCATCCGTTTCATCATGCCTTCAATACCCGCTTTCAGGGTAATCATGGAAGAGGGGCAGCCACTGCAGCTTCCCTGTAACATCAGGTTAACGGTTCCTTCGTTGTAGCTTTTGAACTGTATGGCACCACCATCCATTTCTACCGCCGGTTTTACGTAATTCTCCAGCAGTTCTTTCACTCTTTTTACAATATCATCATCGTCTGCACTAACTGTATTGGTGGCTTCCTGTTTTACCTTGGCCACTTCTTCTTCATTCACCACTACGCCGCCATTCTCCAGGTATTCTTTCAGAAATTCTTTGATGGTGGGGATTACATCCTGCCAGTCTTCTGTATCAGCGGTTTTCGTCAGCGTAACAAAATTGCTGGCGATGAATACGCTTTTGATAAAAGGAAAACTGAACAACTCCTTGGCCAGTGGCGAAGGTGTTGCGAGGGACTCATCAGCGAAATCGATGCTCTTTCCCGGATACAATAATTTATTGGCCACGAATTTCATGGTTTCCGGGTTGGGCGTCATTTCGGTATAGATACTGATCACCGGGTTGCCTGTTTTGATCATAATGCTTGATTTATAAGGTCACTGCAAAAATAAACAAAACACCGGCAGGGATGGTTCAGTTAGGGCCGCAGGGCGGTCCCGGAAGCCATATTTTTCGGATATCGAAACCCGGGTGCATTACCAACAGGCAAAACGCACCGTGCCTTCTTCGATGGAAATAGGCGTTTCAATGTCTTTTTCTGGTGTAACCGGTTGACTTTTAACCGCTTCGATGCTTTTCTCAGCCGGTTTGGCAATGGCTTGCACCATTTTCTGAGTTCGGGTAATGGTTTGGGTGGGGGCAGCCAAAACCACTGTTACCATGCATAAAATGCTGTAAAGGGTGTTTTGGAAAACTGCTTTCATATTCTGTATTATGGAACAAAAATATCCTTGATTATGCAGGTTTGCAATCACATAAACGTGTGAAATGCAGGTTTGTGCCGGATTTTAGGGATAAAGCAAAAACCCGGGCAAATAGCCCGGGCTGATTAGCTAAAAACCTATATATCAAGGAATTAATAAGAAAACGTGGCGTTTTCTATCGATTCCGGTAAGCCCGGGGATTTAGTTATGGTTTTGCGGGTTAACGGATTTCCGCTGGCATCATAGGTATAAGTATGGGTTACCGTTTCAACCAGGTTGCCCGATTCATCGTAATGCTCTTCCGCTAATGGGTTATTGGGGATCAGGCTTTCCAGTGGCAGGTAAGGATTGTTCTCAAACAATGCTGTGGTATTGGGGTTGGTATCATACTGGGTCAGTACAAACACATTGCTCTTATCCAGGGTGCCGGTAGTGGGGTCTAGGTAAAATAAAGTCATTTTTTTCAGGTTGCCATTGCTGTAGTATTCCTTTTCGTACTTCAGCGTGGGTGTGGTAGAAAGGCCACCACCGGGTTTATGTGTATACCCTTCTGTTTTGGTGAGTTTGCCATTGGTATAACTGTAGGTATAAGAGGCTACCTGTATACTGCCGCTTACAAAGATCTCTGCTTTTACCAGCTGGTTATTTGCATAACTGTATTTTACAACACTACCGTCATCACCCTGTATTTCGGATACATTGGATCCGGAATAGACAAAAGTATAGACCACATGTTCTGCGGTGTTATTGGAAAACGAAATGTGGTTGGTGATTTTTTTTACGGTTCCGTTGGTGTTATATTCAATGGCTTCGTAGCTGCCATCATCATACTGGATCCTGGACAGTTTTTTTCCATTGGCGGGGGGAGGTGTGTTTACAGGGTCGGGCGTGTATTCTTTACTGCAGGCACTTAGCAGCATAGCCAGAAACAGGTATAGTACACCTGATTTTATCGAGATCAATTTTATTCGTTTCATTTCTCAGACAGTTAAATTCTGCACAAACCTACAGGCGGAGTAAGGGCAGTACAATCACATGAAAATGTGGTTGGGATAAAAGGAAGATGCAGGTGAAGAGCGGCAGCGTAAATAGTACTCGATAAAAAAAATAGCCGCAGATTTCTCTGCGGCCGGGTTTTTCAAGAAAGGATGTATTATTTGATGTCTGCAAATGCAACCGGGTTGGGTACTGCATTATGAACAGGCTTGGTAGTTTTGAGATAAGCGAAGATGGATTTCAGGTCTTCGTCGGTCATATTCTTATAACCGGGCCATGGCATGGGTGGTAATATTGGACGGCTTCCTTCCAGTCCTTTGGTCTTTCCCTCGCGGATAGCACGGATAAAATTCTCTTCTTTCCAGTTACCGATGCCGGTACTGTCTGAACTGATATTGGCGGCATAAGAAATACCCCAGGGACCCACAGCAGCGGTCATATCCATGGCCATTAAAGCCCATCCACCCTGTACGGTTTGCTTGGCTACAGGAGGCAGTTGGCCGTTTTGCTGAAAACCGGATAAGCGCAGTTCCGGAATTACTTCCGGACCATGTGCACCCATTCTTTTTGGCGAGTGACAATCGTCGCAACCGGAAATCTTTACCAGGTATTCGCCACGGGCAATTCTGGTGGCTGTTGAATCTTTTGTGCCTGTCTCTGCTGCTGCCTTAGTATCGCCACCGGAAATGCCGGTGCAGGAAACCACTGCTGCTGTAAAAGCAACAGCGAGTATGGCCATTGTTACAATTTTCTTTTTCATAGTCGGTTATTTGAGTGGCAAACCTAACCGTAAGTGTGGCGGTGGGCAATCACATGAAAATGTGGTTGGTATGAAAGGAGAATAAAGTGTAAGAGTGGTAAGCAGCGTGGCGATACGGCAAGCCGGAAATAAAATAGCCGCAGTGCTGCAGAACATTCATCCGAACTGCAGCCTGCGGCCCCCCGTGATCATAACTGATTAAACCAACTTGTCTTTGAATGCTTTTGCTACCGCCTCACTCTTACTGTTCACGTGTAATTTTTCGTAGATCTTTTTGATATGGCTTCTCACCGTATCTATGGCAATGAACATTTCATTGGCGATCATTTTATAGCTGTACCCTTCTACCAAAAACTGCAGCACCTGTTTTTCGCGTTCAGATAAATTATAGTCTTCCCCTTTCTCATTATTCATGGAGGAGAACATTTTTAATACCTGGGTGGCAATACTGGCTGTCATGGGAGCACCGCCACTCTGCGCCTCTTTGATATATTCAAGCAGTTTGGTAGGCGGTGTTTTTTTCAGTACATATCCATTGGCGCCACTGCTGATGGCCTGAAATACATTTTTATTATCATCAAAAACGGTGAGCATCAAAACCTTTACCTCATCGTTTACCTGGCGGATCTTTTTCAGACCTTCAATGCCGTTGATGCCGGGCATATCTATATCCATCAGGATCACATCTGGTTTCCAGGCACTTACCTCTTCAATTACATTATTGCAGTTTTTAAAACAGGCCAATACCTCAAACCCCTCCGATCCATTAATGAGCATCGTCAGTCCTTCACGCAGCTGGGGGTTATCTTCGTAAATCAACAATCTGGTCATTCGTTCTCTTTTAACCGGTCAAAAATAGGCAGCGGCGGCTGATCATGCAACCGCATAAATATGTTATCCTCTGCGGTCGGTTCATCCTAAAAGCCTCTTCCCCCTGTGGCCCAGCGGTAAAAACCGGGTAATATGCGTCGGATGAGTGCTGCCACGCCCACACAGAAAAAGAAAACAAGGGCGGGTGCCAGCAGGTAAGTAATGAGGCGGTAATTAGGCAGATCGTGCAGGTACTGGTAAAATAGCCGGGTTACATACACCACCAGCGGCGCATGCAGGCCGAAAATAAAAAAAGAGAAAGAAGAAAGCCACAGGAACCAGTGTTGCCGCATACACCATTTTACGAGGCTGTCTGCACCAAACCAAACAGCGAGTATGCCGGCCAATACGGCAATATCATGCATTGTATTCAGGATCACATAGGTGGCCGGATTGGTGGGTTCCAGTTCAAAAGCCATGAAGGTTTTGATCACACTAAAACCAATAAACAGCAGCCAGGCAATATAGAGGCTTAGCCATTTGGGCTTTTTTTCCAGGTTAAAATTGGTTTTCTGCAGCCATACGCCCAGCGAAAAGAAAAATAGTCCCCGGCCATCTACCACCAGAAAACCCAATTCAAAGATCCAGAGCAGAAAACTGAACAAAAACCACCAGATGGTGATATGTCTGATGGCCCAACGGATGCCGGGATAGAGCAGGTTGGTGAGGAAGAGCGCCAAAATAAACCACAACTGAAAAGAGATAGGGGCTACCAGCCAGCGAACAATAATTCCCCACCAGCCAATGTCTGTGTAAGGACGGTCATCTCCCATCTGGTCGAGTTTGGCAGATAGTACCGCGTTTGCTGTAACCGGGAATTGCTGCCAGAGAAAGGTAATGGCCAGGCCGATGGCACTCCAGATCAGGTAAGGGACCATGAGTGTGTTGGCCCTTTTTTTAATCTGCTCCAGGTAAGGGGTGTTATCCTGCATTGCATAGATATAACCGGAGATGATGAACAATAATGGAATCCGGAACCGGAGAATTCCATTGGCCATAAAATATTCAAAGAAAGTAGTAAACGTGAGCGGCTCGCGCACGGTAGTAAAGGGCTGCAGATAGGTCTGGTGCAGGTTATAACCATGCACGGCCAGTAGCAGCGCAATAGACAGAAAAGTATAAAAGCGCAGTTTCTGACTCAAAAACCGGCTGATCTGTACACCCATACTATCCGTTTAAGGGAATGGTTACCGTTACTTTGGCACCTCCTCCGGGTTTTGATAAAATATGTAAACGACCCTTCATGGCATCGGCTCTTTTCTGCATATTGCCCATCCCGTTACCACCATCAGCCTGCACCGGATCAAAACCGATACCATCATCTTCTACCACCAATACCAGCTGTTTGTTATCGAGTACCACCTGCACGGTTACCATACTGGCCTGCGAATATTTGGCTGCATTGTTCACTGCTTCTTTGAATACCAGAAAGAAATCCCTTCTGGCTTCCATATCCAGTTTGATATCAAACACCGATTCATCTACCCTGAAATCCAGTTCAATTTCTTTGGCCTCCAGCACATTGGTAGCAAACTCGCGCATACGGGCGGCTATCTTCTGCATACTGTCGTTGCTGGGTTTGATGCTCCATACAATATCATCCATGGCATCCATCATCCGCTGGCTGTTGTCGCTGATCTTGCCCAGGTATTCGGTGGTTTTTACCGGGTCAACCTGGATGCGGCTTTTGGCCATGGAGCTGAGTATATTAATGGTACTTAGGGTGCTTCCCATATCATCGTGCAGATCACGCGCCACGCGGTTTCTTAGTTTCTCTACGGCCAGTAATTTGTTTACCCGCAGACGGTGTACCCCATAAATACAGAGAGCAATGATAAAAAACAGGGTGCTGATAAACCAGTAAGTTCGCCAGAACGGCGGTTTGATATACACTTGTAATGTGGTAATATTTTTAGACCGGTTACCATCAATATCTTCACAATACACGCTGAAAGTGTAATTGCCGGGTGGCAGTAAGGAGTAATTGATAAAATTCTGGCGGTCTGCTTTGATCCAGTCTTTATCAATGCCGGTCATCTTATAATAATAAGTAAGCTTCTCGCGCTCCAGGAAACTGAGTGCTGCAAAATAAATGCTGAAAGAATTTTCGGCACTCGACAACTGGATGCGTGGCAGGGATTGCAGCGAGTCTACCGACAGGTAATTATTCAGCAACTTAAAATCAGTGATCACCACATCGCGTGGTTGTTTGTTGCGGAAGATGGATGGGTTGAAATAGAGCAGAGCATTGTTGCCGGTGAACATCACATTTCCATCGCTGCCGAAATAATCAGCTTCGGTGGTCATATTGGCAAGGGTAATACCATCTTTTCTTCCGTAGGCGGTTACTCTTTTGGTGAGTGGATTATAGCGGCAGAGTCCATCCAGTGTGATCATCCACAAATAACCATCGGCATCTTTGCGAATGCGCATGATGGTGTTACCGGGTAAACCGTCATCATAGGTAAGCCAGTAAACAGCACCGGTTCTTTTGTTGATGAAGTTCATGGCGCCCGCACCAAACACGATCGTACTATCGTTCAGCTGTTCGATATCTTTACCCACATTCATGAAGAGCTTTTTGCCCGGTACGCCTTCGGCGGTATATTTTTTGATGATTTTTGTACCATCACTATTCAGGCAATACAAACCCTTTCCTTCCACAGACACCCATAACAGCCCTTCCGTATCTATCAGGATCTTGGTGATGGCAGATCCGAATTTGTGTAAAAGGCTAAATCTCTTACCATCATATCTCACCAGAAATCCTCTGAACGTAGCTAACCAGATATTCTTTTTATCTCCCGTGATATAGTTAATGGTAGAACCCTCAAAAACAGGGTCGCTCAGGTAACGGGTGTTGCGGGTGGCGGTATCATATACCATGAAATTACCTGCCTGGCAACCGATCCATACTTTGCCATCGTTGTGCTGGTACAAAGACCATGTTTGCCGGTACTCGATCCACTTTTGACTTCCGATGGGTTTGTTGGCATAAATACCCGCATCGTACCTATTCATTTTACGATCGAGTGTAAACACACCCCTGCCCCAGGTACTGAGCCAGTATTGTCCACCCCGTAACTGGTAGATATCTGTGAACTCAACAGCGCCCTTTGCTTCTGAGAAAAGCATATTTACAACAGCGTAAGTTCCGCTGCCCGGAGAGGCAAAATAGAGACCGTTATTGGTACATACCCAGATACTGCCATCATGGTCTTCCATCACCTGGTAAACATATTGAAATTGAATTCCGGTGGCGCTGCCCGCCTCATGCTCATAAAAATAAAAGCTACGGCTATCACGGTCAAAATTGTATAAAGCGTTGGTGCCGGAGATCCAGAGAAGCCCCTGACGGGTCTCATAAAAATTACGCAGCTCTGCATAATCCGGATTATTATTTAAGCCGGCCGTATCGGTGAGTTCCTTACCGGTTGAGTCGAAACAGTATTTGAGATGCGCAGTTACCCAGGTAAATACCCAGTGTCTTCTTTTACTGTCAATAAAAACCTCCGAAGTACCCGGTTGCAGTTTCGGATTGTTCAGCAAGGGTAAATTCTTCGGATTATAGGTGTTGGTGTAGAGTGTCTGACTGGCTATATCAAAAACCGCCAATCCATTATTTCCACAGGGCAGCCAGTATTGTTTTTTAACAGTGTCTTCGTGCAAACCCGGACCGCATACCCAACCTTCGGGTAAATGAAAATAATTATCGTCTACAAAAGCCCGTTTCTTTTTATCATAATGCAGCGGGCCAAATCTGGGGACGAAGAGAAAAGTTTCTCCGCGGCTATCCTGCCAGAGCTGAATGCCTCCCAGATTGGGAATAGGCCGGGAACTTTTTACCGGTACCCGGGTATAAGTAAGGGTGGTCGTATGATAAATACCTACTTCCTGCAGATTAGGAAAACAAAGCCATAAAGAACTGCTATCATAGGGAAGGATCTTGGTAAGGTTAGAGGCCCTCGGACTATTAACACCTGCTGAATGAAAACGGATGAACTTGGAACCATCAAAGCGTTGCAGACCATTCGCGGTGCCGGTCCAGATAAATCCTTTTTTGTCCTGGTAAACGCAGTAAACTACATTGGAAGAAAGACCGATGCCGTCATCGGTACTGATGCGGTTAAACGTGAAACCCCGCTGCGCGGGCAGGGTGGTTTGTATCCATAAGAGACAGGCAACAAGGCCTACAATTTTCTTCATGCGCAGTGTAGAATACACAAAGCTAAAAACAAAACCCTTTCTTGAACCCGTAAACAGGAAAATCACCCCTTTATGTGGTATAAACGGCTGTTTACCTGTATAAAACCTGCCCGATTACTTACAACCGGTACAAAAAAAAGCCCCGATAAGAATAACGGGGCGAAAACTAACTGCGTATTATGAAAATAAAAGTCAAATAGATCAGGTCTATGCACCTTTTCCTTTCAACCGGTTAAAATTGCTATCTGCGCTCCGCAGAAAACCGGCCAGAAGGATAAACGGAGAATTGCGATTGATGAAAGGTAATCACGCTCACATAAATGTGTGATAGCTTTGTAATCCTTACTGGTAAAGGATTTCACATGAATGTGTGATTGTACAGAAACAAAATCCGAACCAATTTTGCATCATCAAATCACGTAAAAAAAACGAATCATGAAAGGTAAATACATCACCACTTCTTTAATGCTGGCAGTGCTGGCAGGTGGTAAAAACGGAATCAGTGTACTGGTGGATGAAACACCGGCAGCTACGGTTGATCATACCCTGATCTGGAGCAAAGAAAAACAAACAGCAACACTAGCCGCTTTGCAGATGCAGGGCAGGGATGAATTAAAAATGGCATAATCTGTAAACAATCTATAACCGATTACTATGGAAAAGAAATTTCTCGATGTTATGGACCGCTTCTTCACTATCCTTCTCCTGATCTCCGGTGAGGAAGATTTTGAAACGGTTTCGATTGGACATATACTGTAGGATTAATGAGTGAATGAGTGAAGGAGTGGATGAGTGAATGAATGATAGGATGATAGAATGATAGAATGTTTTGAAGGGGCTAATCTTTCTCTGCCTTTGCTGAGGGTGATTAATATGATCAAATAAAAAGGGGAACCTCTGTAGAGATTCCCCGGGGTTGGTAAGTAGTCGAAGATTATAAGGCCCTTAGTGCCATGATTTTTTCCCAGCGATGACGGATGCCTTCATTGGCCTGCTCCAGAAAGTCGACGGCTTTTTCAGGATCATTATTTTTAATAGTAGCAAACCGGTTTTCGTGGTATAAGAACTCATCCAGCGGAACGGAAGGATCTTTACTATCCAGAATAAATCTTTGTCCCTGTTCTTTCATCGGATTGTAACGGAACAATGGCCAGTAACCGGTTTTCACGGCCAGATCCTGCTGGTCTAATCCATGACACATATCGTAACCGTGTGCAATACAGTGACTGTAGGCAATGATGATTGACGGACCAGGATACGCTTCTGCTTCCAGAATGGTTTTTAGTGCATGTACATCATTGGCACCCATCGCGATCTCGGCAACATAAGCAGAGCCGTGTGCAATGGCCTGCATGGCGAGGTCTTTTTTGCCGGTTGTTTTTCCCTTGATAGAGAATTTGGCGCTGGCACCGATAGGAGAGGATTTTGATTTTTGTCCACCGGTGTTAGAGTACACTTCTGTATCCAGCACCAGGATATTTACATTCTCCCCGGTAGATAATACGTGATCCAGTCCGCTGAAGCCGATATCATAGGCCCAGCCATCACCACCCACGATCCACATAGATTTGTGTTCGAGGAAGTCGGCCACCTGGTACAGTAAATCAGCTTCTTCTTTTTTGATCTCTCTTAAGCGTGATTTCAGCGCGGTTACATTTTTACGCTGTTGTATGATCTCAGCTTCGTTGGCTTCTACATTACTGAGGATGGCATCGGTCAATTCGGAACCTACTTCTTCGCGCAGACCCTTCAGTAAGGAGATACCATACAGGCGTTTCATATCGGTAGCCAGTTTGATACCCAATCCAAACTCTGCATTGTCTTCAAAGAGGGAGTTGGCCCAGGCGGGTCCATGTCCTTCTGCGTTTTTGCTCCAGGGTGTGGTAGGCAGGTTACCGCCGAAGATGGAAGAACAGCCGGTGGCATTGGCTACGATCATCCTGTCGCCAAATAACTGGGTCAGTAATTTCAGATAAGGTGTTTCGCCACAGCCACTGCAGGCACCGGAGAATTCGAACAGGGGTTCGAGTAACTGAGAACCTTTTACAGTACCTCTGTTTACACGGGTTCTGTCTATATCGGGCAGGCCAATAAAAAAGTCCCAGTTCTTTTTCTCTGTTTCTTTCAATGGCAGCACTTCCTGCATGTTGATGGCTTTGTGGCCAGGCTCGGTTTTGCTTTCGATCGGACAAACTTCCACGCAAAGGTTACAGCCGGTACAATCTTCTACGGCTACCTGTAAAGTGTAAGACTCAGTGTCTTTGAAAAACTCTTTACCAATTGGTGCAGTATGTTTAAAGAAATCAGGTGCATCTACCAACAGGTCGTTATTGTACACTTTCGGACGGATGGCAGCGTGCGGACAAACAAAGAAACATTTACCGCACTGAGAACAAAGACCCGGATCCCAGACAGGAACCTGTTCGGCAATATTCCTTTTTTCGTAACGGGTAGTGGCAGAGGGATACACACCATCTGCAGGGAAAGCGCTTACAGGCAGGTTATCACCTTCGCCCGCAATAATTTTAGCCAATACCTGCTGCACAAATTCGGGTGCTTTACCGGAAATGGCGGGTTCGCTTTCTTTGGTTCCCACTTTGTAATCTGTATAGTCTACCAGCGAAAGGTTTTCCAGTGTTTTATCTACTGCATCATAGTTTTTCTGCACTACGGCTTCTCCTTTTCTGCCATAGGTTTTCTGGATAGCTTTTTTGATATAGCTGATCGCTTCGTCTTTCGGCATTACATTGGAGATGGCAAAAAAGCAGGTCTGGAGGATAGAATTGATCCGTGAACCCATGCCGGTTTCCTTGGCCACTTTGGAAGCATTGATCACATATAATTTCAGTTGTTTTTCTATGATCTCTTCCTGGATAGTATGCGGCAGGTTAAACCAGACATCTTCTGTAGCAAATGGTGCATTCAGCAGAAATGTGGCGCCGTGTTGCGCATCTTTGAGGATATCATATTTCTGCAGGTACTGGAAGTGGTGACAGGCCACAAAATTCGCAGAATTGATCAGGTAAGTAGACTTCACCGGATGCTCGCTGAAGCGGAGATGGGATACGGTTAAGGAACCTGATTTTTTAGAGTCATATACAAAATAGCCCTGAACGTGGTTCTGGGTTACATCGCCCACGATCTTGATGGTGTTTTTATTGGCGCTTACGGTACCATCGGCACCCAGCCCAAAGAACAGACCGCGGAACAAATGCTGGTCTTCGAGGGAGAAAGATTTATCGTAGGCAAGACTGGTATGGGTTACATCATCTTCGATACCGATGGTGAAACCATTTTTAGGTTTGTCTTTTTTCAGTTCGTCAAAAATGCCTTTTACCATACCGGTATTAAATTCTTTGGAAGCCAGTCCGTAACGTCCACCAATTACCAATGGCATGGTTCCTTGCCAGCCGGCATGTAAGGCGTTGATCACATCCATAAACAATGGCTCGCCAATGGCGCCGGTTTCTTTGCAGCGATCCAGCACGGCAATTTTTTTAACGCTGGAGGGTAAGGCATTGATGAAATGTTTTACAGAGAACGGACGGAACAGGTGAATATGCAGGTAGCCTGTTTTTTCGCCCTTGCTGTTCAGGTAATCTACGGTTTCGTGAACGGCACCGGTAGCAGAACCCATCAGGATGATGATATTCTCGGCTTGGGGGTGTCCGTAATATTCAAACAGTTTGTAGGCCCTACCGGTCAGTTTTTCGAACTGCTGCATGGTAGCTTCTACTATCTCGGGCACTTTCCAGTGAAACTGGTTACAGGCTTCGCGGCTCTGGAAATATACATCCGGATTCTGGGCAGTACCGCGGATAGAAGGACTTTCTGGGTTGAGAGAACGGCTGCGGTGACGGGCCACGGCATCCTTATCAATCATCTGTGAGATGATACTGTCTGGAATGATCTCCACCTCATTCAGTTCGTGAGAGGTACGGAAACCATCAAAGATATTAAGGAAGGGAATGCTGGAACGGAGGGTAGCAGCAGTGGCAATCATGGCCATATCATGTGCCTGCTGCGGACTATTGCCAAATAACATGGCAAATCCGGTAGCACGAACGGCCATCACATCACTATGATCGCCAAAAATGGAGAGTGCATGGGTGGCCAATGACCGGGCGGCAATATGAAATACGGTGGGAGTTAACTCGCCAGCAATTTTGTACATATTGGGGATCATCAGCAACAGACCCTGCGAACAGGTAAAAGTTGAAGCCAGGGCCCCGCCCTGTAAAGCACCGTGAATGGCGCCAGCCGCACCTGCTTCACTCTGCATTTCGATGATCTTGGGAACTTCCCCGAAAATATTCTCTCTGTTATCACTGCTCCACTCATCGGCAAACTCGCCCATAGCAGAGGAAGGGGTAATGGGATAAATGGCACATACTTCGCTGGTCTTGTAGGCAATATGAACGGCCGCCTCATTACCATCAATGATGGAGAGGTTGGCTTTTTTGGTAGGGGCTTTTCCGGCAGACTTACCCCTTGCAACGGTTGTTTCCATGGTGTGAGATTTTGGGTATTTTGAAAGCACCAAATTACCCTTAGTGTCAGGGGTAAAATATGACCAATGTCAGCCCGGAATATGATTTATATAGGGTCTTAGGCCGAGAGTATGCCCCACCCGGCTACTTAAAATGCCTTTAGCAAAGAAAACAAGTGCTTTATCCTGAATATTAACGGTTCATGTAAATAGTAGTAAACAATTGTGACGCTATTATTAATATTGCACTTAAATCCAATATGAATGAAACTCATCGGAAAACTTCCTGTGTTATCTCTTTTTGTCTTTTTCTCGCTATCAGTTACAGCTCAAACCGGCATACAAGGCTTAATCAATGCTGAAAAAGCCTTTGCCAGTTTTACCGAAACGAATTCTATCCAGGCAGGTTTTCTGAAATATATGGACAGTACCGGTCTCATTTTCAGACAGGGCAAAGCGCTGAATGCGCACCAGGTTTACCAGAAACAGAAACCCGGCCCCGGCATTTTAAGCTGGTCACCCGATTTTGCGGTACTGAGTGCTTCGGGTGATATGGGGGTTACAATGGGACCGTATGAACTTCGTTCTGCCTCCCCTAACGATAAACCGGCTGCCAGAGGATACTTTACTTCTATCTGGCAGTTGAATGCCAATAATGAATGGAAAAATCTCGCTGATCTGGGTACTACCTGTGAGGCAGCGGCTTTGCCGGTGAAAGAGGTGAAAGAGATCAGTTTAACGCAACAAACCATGCCGGATTTCTCCATGACCGTGATCCTTTCTATGGATAACCTCCTGAATAAAGCCATTGAGGATAAGAACAAATCCGAATGGACCCCCTTGCTCACCAATAATAGCCGCCTTAATCTGGACAATGAAAAAACATTGATCGGGGAAAAAGCCTGGACCGCGGCCTTGTTGGCTTCTCCTGACAGGTTGTTGTTGAATGCAACCGGCGGGGGTATTTCTTCCGGCAAAGATTTTGCCTACACCTATGGTACGGTTACCAACGGAGAGCGGAAAGAGAATTATCTCCGCGCCTGGATCTACCAGAAAAAAGAATGGAAACTGATTCTGCAGACTTTGAAATGGTAATATAGAACCGCTCTGCTTATTCGCTTACACCGCTCTTAACCGCTATTCTCCTTTTATCATACACACATATTTGTGCGATAGGATGTGCATACATGCTGGTGCATTTTTGCTGCCTAAATACACTACTATGTTACCAGTAATGAAAAATGTGAGATGGGTATTGGGGATACTTTTAATTACATCTGCCTGTAAAAAATCGCCGATACCAGTAATACCACCTGAGCCTGTAAAACCCGCTAACGCCATCACCCGCCTTGAGAAAGATGGAGATAGCTGGGTCACCTATTATAACGAAGACGGCAGCATCCGCCAACTGATCAGAAAACTGGCTGATAGTTCCGTATTCAACAACTTCGATTTTGTATATGCCAATGGTAAGTTGCAGGAAGTAAACAGTACCGGTAAATGGAAATATTATTATACCGGCGATCTGATCTCTGCCATTGAAACCTTTAACAACAGGGGTGAGTTACGTTACCGCACCGAGTTTACCTATGCCAATGGTAAGGTGCTGGAAAGAACCGGTTATTTCGCCAATGTGAATGTTCCGCTGAAGCCGGATTCGAGAATTCTGTTTACGTACACAGCAGATGGCAATATCGCTAAAAAAGCTTTTTTTGATTATGTGAATGATGCCTGGATGAAAACAGAGGAGTTGCATATTGTGGCTTATGACAATCATCCCAATGTCAGCGAACATCTTGAAAATTTTCCTTACCTGCCATTGAGTTATTATTCCGTGAATAATCCTGTAAAAGAAATCTATCTCACCACGCAGGGGCAGCCTTACGGAACAGCCGAGCATGCCTATGCTTATAACACTGCCGACAAACCCGTAGAGCGCAAATCAAAATATTCCTATGTTGGTTTCCCGGATACGTATTCAGTTGTGAAGTTTCATTTCTGATGAAACAAAAAAAACCGCGCCTCTGCGCCTTTGCGAGAAAAATTGCCCGCAAAGGTGCAGAGGCGCGGTTATATAAGCGCTTATTCTACTATTCTAAGCTTTGCGTAATTGAGCATGATCTTTTTTTCACCGTTTAGTGTAAAGTTGATCGTGGCTACCGGGTTATGCGCCGAGCCTTCAATTTTGGCTACGATACCAAAACCGAATTTCTGGTGCTCTACCTGTTGACCCGCCTGCAGGTTACTGGTATCACTGGCCGCAAAATCTGCAGCAGGTGTATGTTCCACCACTTTGCTAACGGGTGGGGTAATAGGCAGGTATTCCGGTTTCTGGTTGCTGGTAGCGGGTTTTCTGGAGGGCGGTGGTCCATATTTCTTTTCCGCACCCGCTGCAGTATCGCCAAAACCGTATTGGCGTTGTGTACGTTCAAAACCACTGCCCCAATCGGCACCAAGGTTACGGGCACCACCACCGGCATAACTTTTATCAATATACTGTTCCGGCATTTCTTCAATAAACCGGCTGGGTTCGTTCTGCACCAGCTGTCCAAAACGGTAACGGTTATTGGCATAGGTTAACCATAAACGGTGTTTGGCACGGGTAACGGCCACATAAAACAAACGACGTTCTTCTTCCAGTTCTTCTCTCGTATTAATACTCATGGCACTGGGGAAGAGGGTTTCTTCAATACCTCCTACAAATACACAACCAAACTCAAGTCCTTTGGCTGCGTGTATGGTCATCAGTTTTACTACATCGGTATTTTCTTTGTCGTCATCCGCATCGGTTAACAAAGTGATCTGCTGTAAATAGGAGCCCAGTGTTTTATCGCCCATTTCCCCATCTTCGTTGCTCGGGCTTTCGGTCCACTCTTTAATAGAGTTCAGTAATTCCTGTACGTTCTCATACCTCGCCATGCCCTCGGTGGTTTTATCGGCAAAGAGTTCTTTTACCAGGTTGGTATGTTTGCCAACCTGCACCGCTACATCATAGGCATTCTTATCGGTAAGCATGCTTTGAAAATAGCGGATCATGGTTACAAAGTTCTGAATGGCTTCCAGTGTGCCGGCTTTAAAACCGAATTCAGCGGCCCGGGTCAGTACTTCAAACATGGTAATGTTCTGCTCGTTGGCATAGATCACACATTTTTCCTGCGTGGTTTTACCGATTCCCCTTACCGGGTAGTTGATGATCCTTTTTAAAGATTCTTCATCGCGGGTATTGGTGATCACTTTCAGATACGCCACTACATCTTTTACTTCCTTGCGGGTATAAAAGCTTTGTCCGCCATACAAACGGTAAGGTATTCCCATCCGCCGCAGACTTTCTTCAAACGAACGGCTCTGGGCGTTGGTACGATACAGAATAGCAAAATCTGAATTATAATAATGATTGCGGAGTTTTTGTTCCTTGATGGTATCCGCTACAAATTTTCCTTCATCATTATCCGTCATGGTGCGTACCAGGCAGATCTTTTCTCCCTCACTGTTTTCGGTCCAGAGATTTTTAGGGATCTGCCCTTTGTTGTTTTTGATCACCGTATTGGCTACTTCTAGAATACTTTGGCTGCTGCGGTAATTCTGTTCCAGTTTTACCACTTTTACATCATCATAATCTTTCTGAAACTGGAGAATATTTTCGATCGTGGCCCCGCGGAAACTATAAATACTCTGGGCATCATCTCCCACCACACAGATATTCTCGTGCATGGCGGCCAGCAGTTTGGTGATCTGGTACTGCACTGCATTGGTATCCTGGTACTCATCTATGAGAATGTATTTGAATTTCCGTTGGTACTTACTCAACACTTCCGGAATGGTCTGTAAGATCTCATTCATCTTCAGCAGAAGGTCATCAAAATCCATGGCCCCGTTTTTAAAGCAACGGTTTACATAGGCTGCATAGATCTGCGCAATGGCCGGGCGGTTAGAGCGCATATCTTCCTGCTGAATGGCATAGTTGTTGGCGTATTCGCGTGGATAGACCAGATCGTTTTTGGCTGATGAGATCCGGTTACCTACCACACTGGGTTTGTATTGTTTGTCATCCAGTCCCAGTTCGTTGATCACCGCTTTGATCACCGAGCGACTGTCATCAGTATCATAAATCGTAAAATTGGTAGGATACCCGATCTTCTGCGCTTCGGCGCGCAGGATCCTCGCAAAAACACTGTGGAAGGTTCCGATATATAAATTTCTTGCTTCAGAATTACCGAGAATTCTTTCGATCCGCTCCTTCATTTCTGCGGCGGCTTTGTTGGTAAAAGTCAGGGCCAGAATATGAAAGGCATCTACCCCGTTGGCCATCAAATGGGCAATACGGGTAGTTAATACTTTGGTTTTTCCGCTGCCGGCACCGGCAATGATCATCAATGGGCCATTCAAGTGCGTAACCGCTTCGTACTGCGGTTCGTTCAATCCCTCCAGGTATGCTTGCATGGGTGCAAGTTACTATTTGAACCTGATTACCTAAGTGACCGTGAATAAGTTAAGCAGGTATTTTTCTGACAATTTGTTGGTAAATGCTGCATGTATAGCAGGCTCACTAGCAAGGGTATAGTTTACGATAAGAGAAATTTATCATCTCGATAAGTCTACTCAATTGGTAGACTAATATTTTTTCCGTACCTTTGCACTAATAAACCATGTGATCAGCAAGTTATTTAATACAACGGAATACAACTGTATGTAATTGTACAAATAACAGATAGATCACATTCGTGAGGGCCATGTGGCCGAGTGGTTAGGCACAGGTCTGCAAAACCTTTTACGGCAGTTCGATCCTGCCCCTGGCCTCACATATACTGATGTTCTTTTATATGGCAAGCAATCGAAACGGGGCCGTATATCTATATGGCCCCTCTTTTTCCGAAAACCCTGTTAAAGCGGTCCGGGTTCTTCCCCGCGTGGTGGATATTTCGTAAATTTGCATTCTACCATTACCGACCGTTGCTTTACGGCAGTTTTTACTTGACTTTATTGTAAACCCCCAATTACCGATATGAAAGTATTCAGGCAAAGGAAATGGCATTACCCAACATGGATCCTTGCGATCATATGTTTGGTGACGGGAGCAGGATTTACCCTTCCCACACCCCATGAAAAAACAGTTATTACAGCTACCACAGCTCCCGCACCCGCTTCTCTGGTAGAAGCGAAAATGGGACTGTATGAAACCATGAACCTGGCTTCGCTGGGTTTATCGCAGGAAGCTTTTCAATATGCTTTAACCGGTTTCAACACCCTGCTGAACAGCGGGAAAAAACTGAAGGATAACCTGCTTACTATTGTAGATTTCAGTTTACCCTCCAGCAAAAAACGTTTGTTCGTGATTGATCTGCAGACAGGCGAACTGTTGTTTCATACCTATACATCACATGGCAGAAATTCGGGTCAGGTATTACCAACGCAATTCTCTAACCAGAGCAATAGCAATAAGAGCAGTCTTGGTTTTTATATTACCGGCGATACTTACCAGGGTAAACATGGCGAATCGCTCCGTTTACTGGGTGAAGAAGAAGGGATCAATGACAAAGCGCTGGAAAGAGGCATTGTGATGCACAGCGCCAGTTATGTAGATGAAAGTATTATCAGAAGTCAGGGTTATATCGGGAGAAGCCAGGGTTGTCCGGCATTGCCCACCCAAATTTATAAACAGGTGATCAGCACCATTAAAGACGGTAGTTGTCTGTTTATTTATAGTCCTGATAAATATTACAAGACCCATTCCAAAATGATCAGGGCCTGATGAATTTACATGAATGGATGCCTGAACTGTAGATGTATTTGTATTTTTAGATATGCCTCCGCCACAGCATATTGAGTTTATACATCCAGCGCATTTTTTGCGTAATTATCACCGGCATAAAGCCCCGGCCTCCTTATCCCTGTTCATCGATTTTTTCTGGGAAACCGATTTTGATGATTTGTGGAAACAGTATCCCGATGGCTTTTCGGATGTGTTATTCCCCAATACAGGTTATACCTATCTCATTAACCTGGGTACTCCTTTTGTGATACAGGTAGGCGACCGGAAATTTCCGATGAAAACGGATGGTTTTTTGCCAAGGCAGAAAGACATCGAAACCCATCACAAACCCGGTAACCGGCTATTCGGTATCAAGTTCAAAACCTCTCCCATTATTTTTGAGAAGAAGATCAATTTTTCAGAATACCGCGAATCAGTTTTTCCGTTGAGTTATCTCGCAGATGCTTCTATCCTGCAAAAAGTAAAAGCAGCAGGCAATTTTACGGAAAGAGTAACGATCCTCACCGACTACTTCCATCATTTATTGCAGCAGTACGAAGGTTCCCTGCATCCGGTGATGATCGTAAACGAGATCCTGGCCCACTGCGAACAGCAGCTTGATTTTGGCCATTCGGTAGAAACATTGGCTGCCCGATACAAAGTTTCCTCCCGCACCCTGCAACGGTATTTTGAGATCTATACCGGCATCAGTACTAAAAAAGCCCTGCAGATCCTCCGGATCCGCAAGGCGGTAGAATTATTGGTAGCAGCACCTGAGCGTTTTGATCTTACTCAGTTCGCTTATTATGATCATAGTCATTTTTATAAACACCTGAAACAGTTTTTGCAAAAAACCACCATGCAAAAATTACCAGCCCACCTGCCAATACTGGCAAAGCTTCACAAGCTATAATGGATTGACAGGTTTCGTTGGTTGCGTTGGGTTCGAGTAACATAATGTTGGTTGCTTGCGTTGGATAATCAGTTTCCTGCTCTTTGTCGTTCTTCTTCTGAAGCCGTGGTTCTTCTTCTGGCCGCCTGCACGGAATTTTTTCCAAAACGGTAGGTGAAACTCAGCGTAGCTACCCTTGTTTCGCGTTTGGCATGCCATTTCTCTATATAGTTGGTGTAGGTAATAACGGCTTTGGGCAGATTGGTCCAGAAGATATCAGTTACATTCAGTCTGAGTGTTCCCTTGTTCTTTAACATCGATTTCTGCACACCCACCGCAATGCCCCATAAAGGATCCTGTACCATAAAACCATATTGACCGCCGGTAGTGAAGTTGCCATTCAGTTCAGTGACCCATCCTTTGCCCAACGTGAAAGTGTTGTTCATACGATAATCGAATGCGGGTTTACCGTTATTCAGGGTTGTGGCACCGAGTGAGCCGTTGAAATGATTGTAATACAAATTGGCATTATTGATCATGTTCCAGCGGCTGTTTACACGAACAGGTGCCGAAACCGAGAGGCCATAATAATCAGAAGAGCTTAAGTTGATAGGGATCTGTACCGTTACATTATCCATTTGCGGAATATTGGGGAACACATCTTTGAAACGTGCGATAGCGATATTCTGATTATTCTTTGTATGGCTGTAGGAAGCGGAGAAATTAATTCCTTTTACGGTATAATTCAACTCATAGGCCCAGGTAAACTGTGGTAACAGCGAAGGCCGGCCGGTGGAATAGGTGGTTACATCGATCAGGAAAAGAAATGGATTAAGTTGCGAGTAACCGGGTCTGTCAATACGCCTGCTCACAGAAATACCCAGGGTCTGATCCTCTTTGATCTTATAATTGAAATAGGCGCTGGGAAATAACTGCAGGTAACTGGAGTCAAAGAAGATAGCACCTTTTACCTGCTGTGTTTTCAGGTGGGTATGCTCTCCGCGTAAACCCAGTTGCAGGTTAAACTTTTTAAACTCCTTACTGAAATTGAAATAAGCCGCGTTGTTATACTCCTCGTAGAAAAAACGGTTGGTTTTGTTTACATCATCAACCGGACTGCCGCTGCTCATGTCGAAAAATTTGGCATCGTTATCAGAAGAAACATAACTGGTTTTAAAACCGGTTTCAAAACGTGCGCCTTTGGCCAATGGATTACTATAGTCTGCTTTGGCGGTGCGCAGGATCAGTTTTCCCTGCTGGTCGCCATTCAGCAGATAGTCTGGTTGCAGCAAACCTCCGTTAAGGCGGAAATATTTCGTGGCGTTGCTGGTCAGTGCAGACGAACTGTATTCACCATAATCTGCATCAATCGTTAATTCCTTACCTGTTGTATTGAAACTGTGTTTATAGTTGATATTGGCTACCGTGTTGCCGTTATCGTTGGTATTATTCGCCCTTGTCTGAAAAGTAGATGCCTGCTGGTGGGCCGCATCTATGACCACAGAATTGTTATTGATGGTGGTATTGAATGAACCCACATTGCGGGTAACCACAAAACCGATGATGTTCTTTTTATCAGGAAAATAATCGGCACCCACACGTACTGTATGAAAACCGGCCGGTGTTCTGGCAAAATTATCTTTCAGGTCGCCACCATTGTACACACTGTTGGTATAAAAGTTTCTGTCCAGAAACAGGTGGTTCATATTAATCCGGTAGGAATAGTTATAGTTGCCAAACAGGTTAACTTTTTTATTCCGATAGTTAACCGTAGCACCGGCATTGGCTTTGGCATATACGCCCTGTCCGTATCCGGCGGTCAGTGTACCGTTGGCCCCCAAACGCTGGTCTTTTTTCATGCGGATATCAATGATCCCCGAATTGCCTGCTGCATCATATCTGGCAGAGGGATTGGTGATCAGATCAATCCGCTCAATCGCGTTGGAGGGAAGGCCGCGCAGGTAATTGGCCAGTTCGGCCCCTGTTAGCGGAGAAGGTTTTCCATCAATCATAATAATGACTCCCTGCCGACCCCGCATCGCAATCACATCATTCTGATCGATGGTAACACCGGGTGATCTTTCCAGTACATCCATGGCCGTACTGCCGGCACTAATGATACTGTTCTCTACATTTACTACTAATCTGTCTGATAAACGCTGGATAAAAGGTTTTCTGGCGGTTACCACTACTTCGCCGATTTCTTTAGCACTTGGCTGCAGGATGATATTGGCCAACCGCAGGTTCAACTGCTCCTGGCTGAGAACAAATACTGGCGAGTATTGTGTTGCATAATTCACAAACGAGGTTCTTAACAGATAGGTACCGGGACGGATATTATCGAACTCGGCCAAACCATTTTTATCACTGATCGCCGTTTTAGCCAGCGAGGAATCTTTGGTTTTCAATAACTCTACGGTGGCATTCTCTACCGGCTGGTTCTTTTCATTCAGAATAGTAGCGGTGATCTTTCCTCTCTCTGTTACCTGGGCAAGCAGGGGCAGACTTGCCACACAGAACAGGCTTAGGCAGAACAGGTATACTTTATTCATAGCAATAGAAACTTTTGCTAAAATTCCTCTCTTATCCTTCCTTTTCAACGCATTGTTATACAAGCTGTCAAATCACATAGATGAAAGGGTTGAGAAAGGGAACATCGTGTCCGTTTTTTACATAACAAAAAAGCAAGCGGTATCGCTTGCTTTGTAGCGGATGCAGAAAAAGAGTTATTGAAAAGGATCCGAATATTTCAGGTCGGTGGTAATGGCCACATCTGTCAGGGTTTGTAAAAAAGCCAGCAGTTTCTGCCTGTCCTGCGGAGCCACACCATGCGCAGGTATATTTCCATTCAGCATGGTTTGGAGGCTGCTGATACTGCCATTGTGAAAATAGGGGGCCGTATTGGCAATATTACGCAGACTCGATGATTTGAATCTTCGTTGGTTATTGATTCCCAGATCAGCAGGATCGGCCAAAGCAAAACCGGCTGTGGGGTTGGAGGTCAGGAACATCGGCGGCGCATGGCAACCGGCGCAGGGAATATTGCCGGCGGTCAGAAACAGGGTTTCGCCATCTCTTTCGTCTGCTGTAAAACTGGCCAGACCCTGTTTTACCTGGTCATATTTGGATTGGGTGGTAACGATGGACCGGACAAACTGGGCCAGTGCCCTGGCTACCCTGTTTTCATTGATCTCGCTTGTGCCAAATGCTTTCTGAAACAAAGCAGGATAATAAGACTGTGCTGAAATCTTGCTTAATGCTTCGGTCATGGTCAATCCCATTTCGGTTGTGTTCTGTATGGGTTGCAATACCTGTTCTTCCAGCGTAGCGGCACGCTCGTCCCAGAACATTTTACCCGAACGGTAAAAACGTACATTCAGCAAAGGCATCGAATGTCTGTCGGTAATGCCGCCCAGAAAACCTTTGCTTTTGATAGCGGAATCCGAAAAGGAGAGATCCTGCCTGTGACAGCTGCCGCAACTGATGGTATTATTCTTCGATAGTTTTTTATCGTAGAACAAAACCCTGCCCAGGGTTGCGCCGTCGTTGGTAATCGGATTATTGGCAGGCGTATTATCTGCCGCTGGTAAAGCGGCGGCAATATGCGCCGGCAGGGCAAAATTGCTGTAATTAAAATTGGTAGGAGGTAACTGTGGCGCGGTAACCGTGCTGGTAGTGGTATTGTTGCCAGAAGATACGGTGGCAGCCGCATCGGTTTTAGCGCAATACTGGAATAGCGTGGCCATAACGCCCAAACATAGTAGGATACCTGTTTTTTTCTGATTCATGCTGGTTGGTTTTGGGTAAACAGGAACGATAGGCGCTTTTTGTATCAGATACCGTTTTGCACAGAAACCTACGCCCTTAACAAAAATTTAAGGATTCCCGGTCTGCAACTACCTGTATCCTTTTGTGGAGCGACGATTCCGTTTATCCTAACCACATCAATATGTGATAAAAGCATAAACAGGAAACCAACAGCTTTGTGGGCAGCAACATGAGAAAAGCGATTTTCTTAAACAACTATTCATTTATATGGAAACCTTACGTTTTAATCCTTTTCACCAGGTACACCAGGCACTGCGGGCATTGCTGTATCACGCGTCTCTTACTGTGCAGCATACCGATTTTACACAGGAAGCACAGGCAAACAAAACCATTACTTTACTGGAAGAGCTGGTCAGCTTTTTTGAAGCACATGCACACAAGGAAGATACACAGGTATTTCCACTAATTGCCAAAGCGGCACCGGAACTGGTGGCTGATTTTGAAGCGCAGCACGAAAAAGACCATGAGCTGGGCCAGGAACTGGTAGACGCTCTGCGTGACTGCCGTAATGCTGTTTCTGCTGTGGAGAAGAGACTCGCTGGAAAAAAATTACAAAGAGCGCTGAATGGATTTACAGCATTCAACCTCACACACATGAATGCAGAAGAAACCCTGATCCTGGATGTATTACACCGCGAATACACCGATGCACAACTTTTGGAAAGAGAGCAGCAGATCATAGCTTCCTTAACCCCGGCAGAAAAAGCGTTCTCGGGTTACTGGATGTTAAAGGGACTGGCCATGAACGAGATCATTGACTGGTACAAAAAAATCCAGGCCACGGCACCTCCTTTTGTGTTTGATGAGTTCATGCACCTTGCAGAGAAAGCACTCTCAACCGAAAAACTGAAAACGCTACAACAATCGCTGCATTTTTCCGTAGCCTAATAATATACAGCAACCGCTGACAAAGAATCCCGCCTTGGCGGGATTCTTGTTTTTGACATCTTAAGAACTATTTTACCGGGAAGGGTGAATATTGGTATAGTGCAGAATGATCCTGAACAGCTCATCGGGTACAAAAGGTTTTACCACAATATCATCTACCCCGATTTCATTGATCCTGTCTTCTATCTCTCTGGGTAAACTGGCCGTAAGGGCAATGATCGGGATGGTTACGCCCTGGTTCCGTATCTGTCTGGTGGCTTCATACCCATCCATCACGGGCATATGCATATCCATCAGAATCAATCTGTGTTTGCTGGTATCCAGTTTTGCAAGGGCTTCTTTTCCGTTTATCGCTACATCAATGCTCGCACCCCAACGCTCGAGAAAAGTTTTGGCAACAAGAATATTGATCTCATTATCCTCTACCAGCAGAATAGACATGCCGGAAAGGGGTTTACTCTCTTCTGTGGGTACCGAAGAAGGGGTAGCTGCAGTTCTCTTTTCCACGTTGATCACTTTTGGAAAGGTTTGTGAGAAATAAAAGATGGATCCCTTACCCTGCTCGCTGGTCAGGTGCAGACTGGTTCCCTGCAGGTCCAATAGTTTTTTGCAGATGGCCAATCCGAGCCCGGTTCCGCCAAAATTGCGGGAGGTAGAAGTATCGGCCTGTGTGAACTGTTCAAAAATGATCTTCTGTTTTTCCTGTGCAATACCGATACCCGTATCTTCTACACTGAACCGCAAAGTAATATTGGCATCTGTCTGGCTTTCTACTTTGATATCCAGTAAAACATATCCTTTGCGGGTAAATTTGATCGCATTGTTTACCAGGTTATTGATCACCTGCCCGATACGGGTAGGATCGCCCAGCACTTTTTGTTGTAAAGCAGGGTCTACCTGCAGTCTCAGTTCAATACCCTTGTCTTCTGCCGAGGTACGCAAACCGGATACAATATTCTTGACCACATTGGGAATATCTGTTTCAATCATTTCAAAATTCACTTTGCCGGCTTCGATCTTATTATAGTCCAGAATATCGTTTACAATGGCCAAGAGGTTATTGGCAGAGAATAATAATACATTCAGCTGTTCTTTCTGTTCAGATCGGGGATTGTCGCGCAGGATGAGATGGGTCATACCGAGAATCGAATTCAGCGGTGTCCGGATCTCGTGCGACATGGTAGACAGGAATTCATTTTTGGCTTTTAATCCCTGTTCGGCTTCTTCTTTCGCTTTCTTCAGCGTAGAAGCGAACCGGAAGGAAAGGATCAGAGATTGCAGGAAAAAGAAACTGATATAACCGATAAACAGAATGCCTTTGTGCGCGGTTACGATATCAAAATACTGAAGATTGATTACCACAAATACCAGCAGTACCACACCGGTACTGAGCAAAGCGTATCCGGCCCCCAGTCTTTTATGCTGCATGGCTTTTACATATACATAAAATGCAAAGGCAATTACCCCGAACATGACTACCAGAAAGGGGTTGATGAGATAGGTGAAAATCTCCGGCGGGAATATGATTACAATGGCAGATAATGTGAGTCCCAGCCACACTTCTATCCGGGTAGCCAGTTTCCCGGATTCTTCGGGGTAGAGATAGCGGGTATACAAGCTGAAAAATACCAGACAGATAAACAGCGAAAGATATTCCAGGTGAGTGGTAATGTTCCAGGGAATATCGGGGAAAAGCGTATGTAATACATAACTGCGGGCTCCTACCATTCGGTAGCTATACATCATACAGAACAGGGCAAAATAGAGAATCGATTTATCGTGCCGGCCAAACAGGTAAAGGCCAAAAAAGAACAATCCTCCCATGAAGAGACAACCGGTGAGTACCAGGTCAAACGCTTCATCTTTTTCCTGTTCGTAAAACAGGGCTTCCTTATCGCCGATCACGATATTTTTGTAGGGCCCCCCTTTTGAATGCCAGTAATTAGCTACCTGTAATAACAGGCGAAGGGTATCGGAAGGGTCTGTGATCTCAACTGTTTTTTCAACCCATCTGGCCACAGCTTTGTCTGCGAGTATGTCCGGACTACCCGCATTGGCAAATAATGCATTGTTTACAAAGAGCCGGTACGAACAATAGGTATCCGGCACCTGCAAAGCCAGTGTATGGGTCCGTGGAGGAAGTAGTACCGTTACGGCGTAAGTGGCATATCCCTTGGCGGGTAATTGGGTTCCGTAAAGAAGGGTTTTATTGAAGAGCTTCGGGAAAAAGAGATAGGCATCGGGTGTTTTACCGGAGCTGGCCGGGGTAAGCAGTTGTTCCCAATAGAAGGCCCAATCGCCTGTTAGGGGTACGGATAGTTTCTTCAGGTCTGTTTTTCGCAGGTCAATCATTCCTTTTTCGGCTACAGGTAAGGAATCCTTTTTTGCGTAAACCAGCGAAGCAGACAATATACCTATCGTAAACAGGAACAGGAAAACTGGATAAAAGGATGACCGGCTTCTCAGGAACATAGGTTGGCAGATAAAGTAAAACAACACCTGTTTCCCGGGAGAATCACACGGTTGATGTGGTAGGCTCCCGTTCTTGCATACAAAAAAACGCTAAATTGAACAATCAGCAATCAATTCATATGAAACAGTGGGTAGTTTTTTTAGCGTTATGGGTATTTATACAGGATCTGCACGCACAGAAAACAGATAAAAAGCTGCAGAAACAGTTAACGGAACTGGTAAAAGGGTTTCGGGGTAACCTGGGTTTGTATGTGCACGATCTTACCCGAAACCGGCAAGTGGCCATACAGGCCGATAGCCTTTTTCCCACCGCCAGTATGGTAAAAGTGCCCATTTTGGTGGGCATTATGCGTAAAATAGAAAGCGGTGAACTGCAGTATCATCAACCCCTGGTGTACAAGGATTCTCTTTTGTATGAAGGAGAAGACATACTCGGCTCTTTTAAAAGCGGCGAGAAGATTGAAATGAGTAAAGTAATGATGCTGATGCTGACCATGAGCGATAATACGGCCAGCCTCTGGCTGCAAACCCTGGCGGGTACGGGAACTGCCATTAACCACCTGATGGATAGTCTGGGCCTGGTAAATACCAAAGTGAACAGCCGCACACCGGGCAGGGAGATTTACCGGTCTGAATTTGGCTGGGGACAAACCACTCCGCGCGAAATGGCCACCCTGCTGGAGAAAATAGCAAAGAAAGAAGTGATCAGTGAAGTCGCGAGCGAAAAAATGCTTCGTTTGCTGGGGCGTAATTACTGGGATGAGGAAGCCATTTCACAAATTCCCCCTGATGTATTTATTGCCAGCAAAAGCGGTGCGGTAAATGCCAGCCGAAGCGAAGTATTGTATGTGAACGGAAAAAAAGCCCGTTATCTCTTCTGCATCTGCACCAAAAATAACCAGGATACCAGCTGGAACAGCAGCAATGAAGCCTGGGAGCTGACCCGAAAAATTTCGAGATTGTTGTGGGAGTATTATAATTAACGGCTAAGATGAAAAAATAAAATTGAGGCACTTCCATCTCCTCTTAAACGCATGAAGGATGTACCAATTTTTCTGTTTTCAGTTTAAAAACCGGATATTTCATTTAATAAAATTAGCAGAACAATACATTGGCATAAGTTCAGAGAGTTTGAATGATAATGGCTTTAGAAAATACTAACTAACCGTGGACCTAAAATACAAGGGCCTGCAATGACACTAAAACTCTACAACCCACCTAATAAAGAGCTTCCCTTCGATAGCATACGGCTGGCCTATGCTACTTCTGCAGAGAAAAAGATAGTCACTACCCCCCCCTTTGGCAAACCGGTAATTATATTTTTTCTAAATCCCGATTCGGTAAATAATTATAACAATACATCGCATGGCATATTGCTGGGTCAGCATACACACCCCTTAATGCTCGACCTGAATGAAAATTACAGGGTTTTGGCGCTACACCTAAAGCCCTATGCATTAAAGCAGTTATTAAATATAGATGCTTCCGATCTTACCAATAAGTATACTGATATAAAGGGCTTTGTTTTATTAGAAAATCTCTATGAACTGGTAAAAAATAACATGGAGGATGAAAAGCAACTGATAAATGTACTGGAGCATTTTTGGGAATCGGTCCCCTTATATCCAGTTTCGTACGAAGTAACCGCCTTTTTAAATCATCTACGAGTAAATGAGCCTTCTTCTATCAATAAACTGGTTAAAAAAATTGGTGTTTCTGAAAGAAGTCTCGAACGAAAATGTAAAACAGAAATTGGTTTATCACCCAAAAAATACATTCAGATCCGAAGAGTTTTTGAGGTTTTTGAAACCTTAGACGAACATACCGATTGGCAACAATTGGTGGTTGATTATAATTATTCCGACCAGGCTCATCTGATAAATGAGTTTAAGAAGTATGCCAAAATTGCCCCAGGCTTGTATGTGCGCAAGGGCTTAACCATTGCTGGGCAACATCCACATATCTCAGAAATAGAAAGTTAATCCGCTTATTCTCCTGCTATTCATTTTTGTCGGAATTATACAATGGTATGTTCCTGGCAGTTTACAATTTTGATCTATAAAATCTAGCGTTATGAATAGCATAACTAAACTTACCTATCTTAAAATCTTTGCATCCATTACTTTTGGTATCGGTGTGATTTTGCATACATCACGCGCCGTTTTTGGAGCTGATTATTTTCTGAAACATATTCTCACCCTAAATAACGACCGATTATTCAGTATACCAATGACGGTGGCAGCTCTGTACGCCTGGCTTGCATATAAAAGTATAGACCTGACGCAGTTGTGGAGAAGAGTTGTTTACCTATTAATTGCGGTATATATTACCGTTTCTACTCCTGTACATATAAAATCATGGTTTACCCGAGATTTGAAACAACTGGAGGCCTTTCCGGAAAACTACTCCTATTTTATCCTGCCGGTTCTGTTGTCAATGCTCCTGTTTACCATCTCTTTACACGGAAAGGGATCAGTTGCTCAAAAGCAAATCAAGTAAAACTAGCCTGTAATGAAAATCGTTCAACAGAGCGTAAAAAAATCAAGCCACTATGCTATATGGTAAGTCAGTTTTCATTTTGTCGGAATTCTACAATGATTTAACAGATACCCTATTCAATTTTGTATTACAAAATCAAGCACGATGAAAATACAGAATCGTAACAATGTATTATTGGTTCACGGGGTCTTTTTACTGGTAGTAACCGCTATCAATACGATTATTTCACTTGTAGGACTTAGAACCGGAGAAGGCCTTTTTGCTTTCATAAAAGCCATACCGCTGGCCGAAGTGGGTTTATTACAGGCATACCTGCTCATGATGCTCGTTGGTATTGTTTTGTTATTGAATACCCAAAGTGATAGCAGCTGGAAATATGATTTAATCGGGGTAGCGGCACACCTGATTCCTTTAACAGCCCTATTTCTTTTTCAGGATACCATAAAAGAAATAATGGGGATAAGAATCTTTATCGCCAGTGCTGTGATACATATACCCTGGATAATTATTGAGCTGATAACCGCATACTTACAATACCATAAATCACATGAAAAACAGAAATAGCAGGTTCCTGAAAATGCACGGCTGTATACTAATGGTTCTGGGAATTGTCATGACTGTACAAACTGTGCTTGGTAGCTTTCAAGGGGTTGGCCCGCTTAAGTTTATTTATGCCGATGCACTTCGCTCTGTGGGATTGTTTGAAGCCTATCTCCTGGCAGCCTTTTCAGGAGGGGTGCTGATCCTGCTTTCGGGTAGGATATACCGTAAAGAGTGGCATTTGCTGGGCGCTGTCATTCACCTGATACTTATGGGCACTAACCTTCTTTTCTGGAGAGCCTATGCACAGGCAGGAATTGTAACCATCGGTTATGTGGCCACCATCTCACATGCTCTGTTCATCACCCTTGAAATCAGTTGCTATTTTCTGCAAATAAATTTTCAAAAAATCAATCTTATAATTAAATAATATCAAGTCAATGAAAAAAACAGATTTTACGCCAAATGTAAACATCATGAAAGCCTTTCACTCAGAGGTTATGCTTATTAATGACATTGAAAATTGCGAAAATGGCAAAGTGTTAATTAAGGCAGGGGCCGATGGGCCTGCTGTTCACAAACATCCGGTACAAGATGAGTATTTTAAAATCATAGAAGGGCAATTGGAAGTTTTTAAGCAGGATAAGTGGATAACACTTTTAGCAGGGCAGGAAATCTTTATACCCAAAGGTACCCCACATACTTACCGGTCGCGTCATAAAGAGGATTGTATATTCGAATATCAACTTACGCCTAAAAGAAACTTTTCTGCTATGATGAAAACCTTTGAAAGGCTCATGGATGAAAACAAATTAAAAGGAACATCTGATCTTAAGTCCATCATATACCTTTCACTCACTTTTAAAAAGTATGAAAGCGAAGTTGTTTCTGTTAGTCCGCCCCCGTTTGTAATTAATGCTATGGCAGGTATTGGACAACTATTGGGTTATAAAGTATAGTATAGTTTGGAGTATACTGTGATATTAAATAGTTCAAAACCAGGATGGATAAAATAATAAAGCGCTCAATTCGGGTTTTGAATGGACAGGATTAAGCCCGTTTAACTGACTCTCACGATAAACTCACCAACCCCTTTTTAATCGCCTCCATCGCCAATCCTACCCGGCTTTGTACTTTCAGTTTTCCGAACAATGACTCGCGGTAACCATCAATGGTGCGCTCGCTGAGGCACATAGTGGCGGCGATTTCTTTGTAGGTTAGGTCGGAGCAGGCGTATTGCAGAAATATTTTTTCCTTTTCAGACAGTACCGGGGATTCCTGTTCAGTCATCAACAAACGGCGGAAATTAACATTACTGCTATCGGCATTGTAAAACCCCCTTTTGTTGATCTCCTGCAAAGCCCTTTCCAGTTCATCGGGATGCGTTTCTTTGAGCAGGTACGCGCAACAGCCGGCTTTGATCATGTCTATGATCACCGTATCGTTATCATTCATCGATAAGGCCACCAGTTTCATCTGCGGGTATTTGCTGTTCAGCCATTTGGCGGTTTCCACACCATTCATCATGGGCATATTCACATCAATCAGCATAATGGACGGAACAGAACCGCCTGCCGCCAGCTTTTGCTGCACTTCCTTCCCATTCAGTGCTTCCAGTACCACATCGTATACTTTAAAACTCTTCAGCATCAGTCCCAGCGATTTCAGGAACAACTGGTGATCATCTACAATTCCGATCGGTGTTTTCATGGAGTGGATGGATTAACGGGTAATTGGATGGTAACCTGTGTGCCATTGTTAATGGAAGAAAGCCATCGCACGGTACCACCCAGCAGTTTGGTGCGGTGTTTGATATTCAGTAATCCTACGCTTTGTGTAATGGCCGCTTCATCAAAGCCGGTTCCATCATCAGCGATAAAAATGGTGAGTAAACGATTGTCTTCTTTGATCTTGATCTCGATGGTTTTGGCAAACGCATGTTTCATGGCATTCTGCAGTACTTCCTGTACAATCCGGAACAGAATGATCTGTTCGCTGGCTTTCATGGATAAACTATCTGGCCGGTATAGATTGATCTGCAGACCCCTGGCTGCATTGATCCGGCTGATCTCTGCTTCCAGGTTTTCGATAAAATTAAATTGCTGCAACCACTCTTTGTTGAGTGATTTTGACAGAGAACGGATTTCCTGAATGGCTTTGCCCAGGGTATCATCGGCCATCAGTAAGGTTTCCGGAGGTTCGGGTAAGGAACGCTGGGTTAAACCGATGAGCAGTTTGGTGCTGTTTAATAACTGGCCCACATTGTCGTGGATCTCTGTACTCAGTTGGTGCAGGGTTTCTTCCTGTGTTTCCAGCTGTGATTGCAGGAGCTGGTTCTCAAAATCGGCTTCCATGCTTTCTTTTTCCTTCAGGTGTTTCAGATCACGTTTCAGGTAAGCCACTACCAGCATGACAATAAACAGCGTGATCAGCAGCAGAATACTGGATGCTGCAAGGATAATGCTTATGTTTTCTGATAGTTTTTGCATGAAAGACCGTAAATCGTATAAATACAGAAAATGGTTAACAGTACATTGTGGAACCGCCAGAGAATACCAATGATACTGGCTTCACGTACGATCAGGTATTTGTAAGAGATAAATATAAAAAAACTACCCGTATAGTAGGTAAAAACCCCGATGATGATCCAGAAGAAAGCACTGTCGGTAAGTCCGGAGTATGTTGCATCTCTCACCAGCCGCCAGTAAAAAAATACCAGACAATACGCCGTAATAATAAAACTGGCAGAGGCTGAAATGGCACTGTTATAGGTACCGATCCCGTCTCCATTGGCAATAGAAGTGGCGGCAAACCAGCCAAACAGCAGCGAGGTGAACGGAAATATTTTTTTGATAAACTGATTACCGATCTCATAAAACAGGATGGATAAGATCACAAACGAGAGGATAATGTTTACGAGGTATACCGAATAATTAGTGATGATCAGCTTTTCCAGAATGGTAGCCGTAAGATTGGTTACAAACTGAACCATTACAAACCAGAAAATATAGCGGAGCGCCCTGGGTAACCGTTTGAATGGTTTGATAAAAAACAATAAAGCCACCAGGGGCGCTCCTATATCTATATAATTCAGTATTGTAACCAGGATCTTCAAAGCAATCTGTATAAGTCGGTCATAAAATGCAGCGCAACCATTGCCGTCTTATTCTGTGCAGCCGGGAGGGAATGGGCAACCATTAATGGTTTCTTCTTCGCCGGCAACTGTTTTCTGCAACGCATCGGTACCGCTTTCTTCTGCCAGGTGGGGTCTGGCTTTGATCCGGGCTATGTTTACATAGTGTTCCGATCCCTTGGGCTTCTCCCGTACAATCTGTTGAGAAATGATGATACCTTTTGCGTTCGGGTTGTCGGCCAGTAATTTGGCTAATTCATCGGCTTTAAAATAAAATTCAATGCAACATTCGTGTTTCATAAGCGTTGGTTTTCGGGGTGAGGATATAGAACTTCAAATATTCAAAAAAATACGCAGAATCTAACCGGGATTTTTCTGTAAACAGTACGGGAAATTTCCCGGTAGTTTTATGGGAAAGATACCCTTTGATAATAGCTTGCGTATAAATAAATTTAGAATGGTTTGATACGCTGCGAAAAGACCCTGTTCTATGGGTCGCTGCAGTTGGATAGGACTTGCCTTGCCGGAATATTGACGCATTCGCAGCATACCCGCAGAGAAATGAGCAGGATCGGTTATTAAATCAATGCACAGAAACAATCTCTTTTCATATCTTTTAAGCATCTTTTTATGCCAACTTTCAATATCCTTTCGATCGATGGAGGCGGGCTTAGGGGCATTGTTCCCATCAGCATCCTGCAAAAGATCGAATCCCTTACCGGCAAAAAGGTACATGATGTATTTGACATGATTGCCGGAACTTCCACTGGTGGCCTCATTGCCTGCTGTCTTACGCTGCGCGATGAAACGCATCCGGCTCAACCTAAATATTCACTTGAACAGATCGCAGACATCTACACGAGATACGGCAATACGATTTTTCCTTCCCGTTCGGGGATTGATAAGTTCCTGCATCGCATCACCAGTCTGTTTGCTCCGGCGTATAGTCCGAACGGACTTGAGCAGGTATTGCTACAGTTTGTAGCTGATCAAACCATCAGCGAAGCTTTGCGGCCTGTACTGGTATCTACCTATGACCTGAACAGCAACCAACCCGTTTTCTTCAAATCAAGCGAAGCGGCGGGTGATGCATCGGCCGATGCCCGGATCTATGATGTGTGCCGGGCCACATCTGCGGCACCCACTTATTTACCGGCCTATTCATTTGAACACAAACACAAACCTATTACCGGCATTGATGGCGGGGTATTCATCAATAACCCTTCTATGGCGGCATTGGCAGAGATCAGCCGTTATGGCAATGCGGGGTTCTATCAGAAAAGGGATGGGTCACCTGTTATGTATGATGATATCCGGATCCTCTCACTCGGTACCGGCAGTTATGAAGGAACCATCAGTGAGGAAGAAGCGGTTAGCTGGGGACAATTACAATGGATCACCCGCATCACAGATATTATGATGAAGGGTGTGAATAAGAGTACACATTACGAAACCCATGAAATGCTGGATCCGGGTAAATATCTGCGTCTCTCCATTGAGATCCGGAACGAAAAATATGCAGATATGGCCGATGCCCGGCCCGCCACCCGCCAGTACCTGCTGCAACAAGTGGCAGAACAGGTAACCGAAAATCCGGTGCAGCTGAACCTGCTGCAGCAATTTTTATCAAACCTGCATTAGTGGAACGTTTTTCTCTGTGCAACTCCATGCCTCTGTGGCTCTGTGTTGAAAACACCACATATTCGCAATTATCCTGATTGAGCCCTTTTTTTAACACAGAGGTACAAAGTAACAGAGGGGCACAGATTTTACCTGAGAACATTTATACGCACCGGTTCAATAGCACAACACCTTAAATAAGTATCTTGACACCAGCTTTTAACAGTTGATGTTTATGCAGGTAACCACCACTACCCATTCAGGCAAAAGAATCCGGGCCATTGTAAGCGGCTCTATCGGTAACCTCGTTGAATGGTACGACTGGTATGCATACGCCGCATTCTCTTTATACTTTGCCCCTGTTTTTTTTCCCGGCAAAGATGCCACGGCCAACCTGTTGCAAACAGCCGGCATATTTGCAGTGGGTTTTCTGATGCGCCCCATTGGCGGCTGGTTATTTGGGAGCCTGGCCGACCGGAAAGGAAGAAAATGGGCCATGACACTCTCGGTACTGATCATGTCGTTTGGTTCGTTGATGATTGCCGTTACCCCTTCGTATAACCAGATCGGTATTGCAGCACCTATTTTATTATTGCTGGCAAGATTACTACAGGGATTAAGTGTAGGCGGCGAATATGGAACCGCAGCCACTTACCTCAGCGAAATGGCAGGTAAAGGAAGACGTGGTTTTTTTTCCAGTTTTCAGTATGTAACCCTGATTGGTGGTCAACTGGTAGCACTGGGCATACAACTGATTCTGCAAAACCTTTTCCTCTCCAATGATCAAATGCATAGCTGGGGGTGGCGGATTCCCTTTTTTATCGGAGCCCTGCTTTCGCTGGTGGCTTTTTACCTGCGTAGGAATATGGAAGAAACGGCAGATTTTGAAAAGAATAAAAGCGCGTCCAACAAACAGAAAGGATCTATCAAAGAACTGTTACAACACCCCAAAGCAGTGGCTACTGTAGTGGGATTAACCCTGGGCGGTACCATCGCTTTTTATACCTACACCACGTATATGCAGAAGTTTCTGGTAAATACGGTACATCTCAGCAAAGCCGAATCAACGCAGTTAACCTTTGCTTCCCTATTTATTTATGCGCTGCTACAACCCCTGTTTGGTGCTCTGTCAGACAGGATCGGCCGCAGGCCATTGCTGATCGGCTTTGGCATATTGGGTACCCTGTTAACGGTACCTATCTTAACCATGCTCAGTCATACCACTGATCTCTTCACCATATTTCTGCTGATGATGGCCGCATTGCTGATTGTAAGCGGATACACATCCATCAATGCAGTGGTAAAAGCAGAACTGTTTCCCGCCAAGATCCGCGCGTTGGGAGTGGGGTTTCCCTATTCGGTAACGGTGGCATTATTTGGTGGTACGGCAGAATACCTGGCACTCTGGTTCAAAAATGCGGGGAATGAAACAGGTTATTACTGGTATACTACGGCCTGTATTTTTATTTCTTTGTTGGTGTATGTGTTTATGAAAGACACGAAAAAAACTTCGTTGATAGAGAAGGGGGCGTAGGTTAATTCACCGCAGAGAACAGGAGAACGGAGAGGTTTCGCAGAGAGATGCATTAACTGAATACCTGGTATACGATCAGGCTTAACACATAAGCAAGTCCTGTCATATAGATAAACTGAAACACCGGCCATTTCCAGGTACGGGTTTCGCGTTTTACCACGGCCAGGGTACTCATACACTGCATGGCAAATACATAAAAGATCATGAGCGAGAAAGCCGCAGGCAACGTGTATACTTTGGCACCATTGGCATGGGTAGCCGCGGCCATTTTCTGTCGCAGCGAACTATCATCAGATTCTTCTACACTATATAAGGTAGCCATCGTACCTACAAACACTTCCCTTGCGGCAAAAGAGGTAATGAGTGCGATGCCGATCTTCCAGTCGTAACCCAGAGGTGTGATTACCGGTTCAATGGATTTGCCTAGGATACCTGCGTAGGAATTCTGTAATTTTTCTGAGGATAGTTGTTTTTCCAGCGAATCTGCTTGTGCGGGTTGTTGCTGCATCAGCAAGGCATATTTGGCTTCTACTTTTTCCATTCGGTTACCGGGCCCGTAGGAACTCAGGAACCAGAGCAGCAGACTGATGATCATGATGATCTTTCCGGCATCAAACACAAAAATTCTGGCTTTTTCTACCATGGTAATACCCACATTCTTCCAGCGTGGCGCACGGTAAATGGGCAGTTCCAGGATAAAGAAACTTTTTTCCTTGATCTTGATGAACCACTTCATCACATAACTTACGATCAGTGCCATCACGGTTCCCATCAGGTACAAAGCCATCATTACCAGACCCTGTACACTCAGAAAACCGAAATAGTAATTATCATCTACCACCAGCGAGATCAGGATCGTATACACAGGTAAACGGGCACTGCAACTCATTAACGGGGTTACCAGTATGGTTAAAAGCCTTTCTTTTTTATTCTCAATATTCCGGGCACTCATGATGGCCGGTACCGCACAGGCAAAACCGCTGATCATGGGCATCACACTTTTACCGTTCAATCCCACTTTACGCATCAGCTTATCGCTGAGAAAACTGATACGTGCCATATAACCGGTGTCTTCCAGTATCGTGATCAATCCGAACAGGATCATGATCTGTGGAATAAATACCAGGATGCCGCTCAGTCCGGCAACAATGCCATTGATGAACAGATCGCTCCACCAGGCTTGTGGCAGGTTGGCATTTAGCCAGGTGGTGCTTTGGGTAAACAGCCATTCAATCCCATCCATCGGAAACTGGGCCAGCCAGAAAATGCTTTGGAAAAGCAGAAACAGTACGGATAATAAAATCACATATCCCCAGGTGCGGTGTAAGAGCAGGTTATCCAGTTTATCGGAGAACATTTTTTTCTCCAGCGGCCCCGGTTCTACCACATGTTTCTGCATGATCTGGCGGATGCGGGTATACCGCTGCATGATCTCCTCTGCCTGCGTTTTGGTGGGGTTGAAGCGGTTATCGATCTCGATCTGTTCTACGATTTCCTGCTCCTGTTCTGTTAACGGAAAGTTTTCGTGGTTGATGAGGTAATGAATGCCCGCATAATCGCTCAGCTTCGGAAACAGCGATTGAACGGCTTCGATGGCTGCCGGTGCCAGTTTGCGGGTGTCCATAAAATCTCGGACCTGTATACCCGAGTTCATTTTGGCCACCTGGGCCAGCACTTTTCTGATATCGCCCAGTCCTTTGTTTTTTCGGGGGTTCACGGCCACAATCGGAATACCCAGCTCGGCCTGCAGGCCATTGATATCTATTTCAATGTCTTTTTTAGCGGCAATATCGGTCATGGTCAAAGCCATTACCACGGGAATCTTCAGGTCAATGATCTGGCTGCAGAACAGCAGGTTTCTTTTCAGGTTACTGGCATCGGCCACCAGTAACACAATATCGGGTCTGATCTCTGTATCGGTGCCCATCAATACTTTGTAGGCCACCCATTCATCGCTCCTGCGGGGATAAAGGCTGTAAGTGCCGGGTAAGTCTATCAGTTCGGCAGGTAAACCGGGTTCCAGCTGGATATGCCCGGTCTTTTTATCAACCGTAACACCCGGAAAATTACCCACTTTCTGGTTCAGGCCCGTTAAGGCATTGAACAGCGAGGTTTTTCCGCTATTCGGGTTACCAACCAGGGCAATATGTAAGTCAGATGTAGACAAATGGATTGAATGGTTGCAAAAGTAGCCGCAAAGAAGGGGTATGAGTTACGAGATTGGGAACAGAATCTGACCGATTTTGTGAATGGGTAGCGATAAGACCATATCATCCACTTATTTTTGCGGCATAAACTGAACCTTGTATGAAACAAATATTGCTGGTATTGGTGCTGGTACCCGTTTTTTCCTTTTCCCAAAGCAAGCGCAAAAAACGCCTCGCCGAAGAAAAAGCCAATGCAGAACTGGTTACCAACCTCTCGGCCCATGTGCAATACCTCGCCGATGATAAACTGGAAGGCAGAAGATCCGGATCAAAAGGGGAAGAACTGGCCATGCAGTATATTATGCAGCAGTATACCCAGATGGGATTGGAACCCAAAGGCAACAATGGTTTTGTACAGGAATTTCCGATTGACGAAGGCCGCCAGATCGAGCCGGCCAGCTTTTTAAAGGTAGAAGGGAAAACCCTGTTATTGGGAACAGAATACCAACCCCTGGCGTTTAGTGGTACCGGTAAGGTAAAAGGCAATCCCGCCATGGCCCTCAGCGAATCCAGACAACCCTGGTTCAAAGACCTGAAAGACCTGCTGGAAGAAAATAAGACCAACCCGCATTTTGATATCGAAGAAGAGATCAAAAAAACAGCCAATACTGTGGCGGCAAAAGGCGCTACCGCCTTGTTCGTGTATAACACATCCACCCTTACTGATAATATCCGCTATAACAAAAACGATAAAAGTCAGGCGCTGAAGATCCCGGTGATCTATATCACCAAAGAGGGCTATGAGCGTTATTTCTCCGATCATGCAGCTACTCTTTCTGTAGAAATGGCCTTATTCATTGCCGAGAAAAAAAGAACTGCCCGCAACCTGGTTGGTTTTATCAATAACAATGCAACCCATACCGTGATTCTGGGTGCGCATTACGATCACCTGGGATATGGGGAGGATAAAACAGCCCTGGATACCGGTCACCAGATTCACAACGGAGCAGATGACAATGCCAGTGGCACGGCAGCCTTGATAGAGCTGGCGCGAATGCTGAAGAAAAAAGCGCCGGTGAACAACAACTACCTTATCATCAATTTCTCGGGCGAAGAGCTGGGATTATTGGGAAGTAAATACTGGTTAGACAATCCTACCACCACCATTTCACCCAATTACATGATCAATATGGATATGGTGGGCAGATACGATACTTCGCATAAGCTCACGATTGGTGGTTATGGCACTTCACCTGTATGGGGTGAAGTGTTCAGCAAACCGGCTACTACCTTAGTAACCCGTTTCGACAGCACCGGCAGCGGTCCTAGCGATCATGCTGCTTTTTACCGGAAAGACATGCCCGTATTATTCCTATTCACCGGCAGCCATAGCGATTACCACAAAGCCACCGACGATTGGGACAAGATCAATTACACCGGACAGCGCGACATTGTAAAACTGGTGTACCAGATCATTGAAACCACAGACAGCAAAGGCAAACTTCCCTTTACCAAAACCAAAGACCCGCAAACCGGCCGCAGCAGCGGGTTTAGTGTGAGTTTGGGCGTAATACCCGATTATGGTTTTACCGGAACGGGTATGCGGATAGATGGGGTGAGTCCGGGTAAACTGGCCGAAAAGATCGGACTGCAGACAGGGGATATTCTGTTGCAGCTGGGCGAGTTTACTTTTGTGGATGTGAGCAGTTATATGCAATCTTTAGGTAAATTCAAAAAGGGCGATAAAACCCAGTTGAAGATCAAAAGAGGTAAGGAAGAAAAAACATTCGATATCGTATTCTAAAATCTCTTCGTAAACCCAGCGCTTTTCTATCTCTTCGGTCGGTGCAGGTTATACCAACCGCAGTGCCGCAGAGAAGCGGAGTTTGCGCAAAGGGCTAATAAAGAACTATGCGGCTTAGACTGGATATAGAAGAACTGAATGATGACTTCTTTGAAGACACCCGTTTACTGGGCATTACTGCTCCGGTAAAGAATTACCAGTTCTGTCTGCAGCTGAATAACCAGTTGGGGTATCATTTCCGCCTCAACAATGATATTGAGATCCATCTCCGCAGAAAAGAACGCAGTTACTATTTCTCAGTATACCAATCGCCCGAACCCAATAGTTTTTTGGTGCATTACCTCTATCATAACCACTGCGATGGTGAATACCTCTTACCCGAATTCAAACACATGGATTTTTTGTGGCTGATGAAGGGAGACCTGGTAGATGCAGAGAAAGGTGAGTGGATCAAACAATCGGTACGAAATATGAACGGTGTACAGCTGGTAGCCGAACTCACGAATGAGCAGATTAAGAATAAAGGGAATATGGTATTTTAACTTTATCGGTACTCCTTGCATGCATTAGAAAGCATACCTTACCAACACAGCACTCAATTTTACAACTATGTGGACCGAACAAAACCATACCCTTTACCGCAAATTCACCTTTACTGATTTTTCAGCAGCGTTTGCCTTTATGACAAGGGTAGCGCTGGAAGCAGAAAAAGCCAACCACCATCCCCGCTGGACCAATGTGTGGAATACTGTAGAGATCTGGTTGAATACGCATGATGAAGGTGATGTGATTACCGCCAAGGATCATGCGTTGGCGAAGGCAATTGATGCGCTCTTGTAAAACCGCAGAACGCAGAACGCAGAACGCAGAACGCAGAACGCAGAACGCATAACGCATAACGCATAACGCATAACGCAGAACGCAGAACGCAGAACGCAGAACGCAGAACGCAGAACGCAGAACGCAGAACGCAGAACGCAGAACGCAGAACGCAGAACGCAGAACGCAGAACATTTTATAGC
>CALRMK020000010.1:0-117781 GCA_943369185.1 Caulobacter sp. UNC279MFTsu5.1
ATCCTATCATTCTATCATTCTATCATTCATTCCCCCCCCAACTCCTCCACCTCCCCCATCTGTTTCAAATAACTGAACGTTTTCTGCGCTTCTTCTTCGTCAACAATATTGATGGCAACACCCACATGTACGAGCACATAGTCTCCTAATTTGGCTTCGGGTACCATGAAGAGATTGATCTCTTTGATGATACCGCCGAAAGAAACTTTTCCCTTTCTGAAAGTGGCATCCAGTTCTTCGGTAATGGCAGTGATCTTTCCGGGTATGGCTAAACACATGGTGTTTGTTTTTTGGGTTCGTTATTGCACCTGCATCAGCGGTGCGATGATATGGTCAAATCTTTTTTTTTGCGCTTCCATACTGGTAGGTGGCCGGCTGCCAAAATGGGCATACCAGGCCAGTTGCCCCAGACTGATACATTCATCATTCGGACTCACCTGCCGGTGAAAATATAATTTGCGTTTGTGCTGCAGCAGTTCAATGATCATATCTACCAGCAAAGCATTTTGAAATACACCACCACTGAAAGCAAGCTTATCAATATCATAATAGGAACTCATGTAAGCAATTGCTTTGGCAAGGGAGTAAAAGAATTTCCAGGCAATCATGTCGTTGGGTTCTTTGTGCTGCCAGTCTTCTAGTAATTCATTGATCAGCTGCTGCCAGTTCCAGACACCTTCTGTTAAAGGAATACTATAAGAATCGTATGAGTGATACGTACAACTCTGCGCCAGTGCTTCCAGTTTCATAGCAGCTTCACCTTCGTAACTGTTTTTGGATACCAGTCCGAGTAAACAGGCCACCCCATCTATCAGCCGGCCCATACTGCTGGTTTGCAGGCGTGCGGGTTGCTGCAGCAGTTGCTGGTAATACACCCACTCTTTATCGGTGAACAAAGGTTGTAATCTGTTGGCGGCAGCTGTGGTTCCCAGTAAACTCAAGGCACTCAGTCTTGGCTCCTGACTCATTTTATCTGCCAATAGTTGCGGAAAATAAGCAAGGTGCACCAGACGGTTGATCTCGCCCTGATCATACAGAAATACTTCACCACCCCATATCTGTGCATCGTTACCATAACCGGTACCGTCCCAGACAATACCGAGTACGGGTTTTTTCTGTGCAAACAGATCGTGCTCGGCCATTACAGCGGCAAAATGCGCTTCGTGGTGTTGCACTTCGGCAAAAGAGCAGGCATCGGTAGCAGCCAGATCTCGCCCCCGCTGCGATACCTGGTAACGGGGATGTTTATCGGCCACAATATGTTTGGGTGTAAAACGCAATAGCCTGCTTACCTGCTGCAAGGTTTTTTCATAACTCTCCTGCGACTCCACCGATTGCTGATCGCCCAGGTACTGGCTGATGAATAAACGGTTGGCATGCGAAACAGCAAAAGCACTTTTTAACTCAGCCCCCATGGCCAGTGTATCAGGGGGTAGGTCACTGAAAGGCAGGGGGTAATAATTGGGCGCCAGTCCGCGACTGCGGCGGAGAATGATCTTTTGTCCGCGACTGCTGAATTGCAGCACACTATCATCCTGCGGTACCACGATCTCTCTGTCGTAAGTGAGTATATAGTCGGCAATGGCCGGTAACCAATGCAAAGCTGCTGCATCTTCATAGATCATGGGTGAGCCGCTCAGGTTGGCACTGGTGGCCACCAGTGGTTTGCCAAATTGCTGTGCGACCAGTTCCAGCAAAGGCGAAGAAGGTAACATGGCACCGATCTGCTGTAACCCCGGTGCTAACTGTTGCACCACAATGGCATTTTCGGGATGTGGTTTCAGCTTACAGAGAACGATCGGCGAGGCTTTGTCTTTGAGTGCAGTGATCTCTATACCACGCAGTTTTACATCTGCCTGCAGCATTTCCAGATCGGCATATAAGAGGGCAAAAGGTTTGGCCGGACGGTGTTTGCGTTCGCGCAGTAACAGTATCGATCCGGCATTGGTGGCATCGCATAACAATAAATAACCGCCGGTATTTTTAACGGCTACTATCTTACCCTGTTGTAACCATTGGTTCACCCTTATCAGCTGATCGGCTTCATCTGCCAGGATCTCTTTGCGGTAGCCATCGTACAAATGCATGGTAATCCGGCATTGCGGGCAGCTGTTGGTCTGGCTGTGGTGGCGTATGTCAGTTACAGCATCATATTCCTGTTTACAGCTACTGCATGACTGCAAAGCGGCCATGGTAGTATGCCGGCGGTCGTAGGGTAAAGCAGTGGTAATAGAATAACGCGGACCACAGTTAACACAGGTGGTAAACGGGTACCGGTATCTTTTGTTTTCCGGATCATGCAATTCACGCCGGCAGTCATCGCAGAGCGCAAGATCGGGCGTGATAAGCAGATCCACTGCCCCGCTATCCTCACTCATATCAATCATAAAACCTTCTTCAACAGTTCCTGCATAAGGTTCCATCCTATAATCTGTGATAATTGCCTGCACCGGTGGTTGCTGTATCAGCGAAGCATAAAAAGACTGAACAGCGGTTTCGGTACCGCTGCAGTAAATATGCACCCCATCCGAGCCATTATGCACCCTTCCGTTCAGCTGGTGCTGTACGGCCAGTTTGTGTACATAAGGCCTGAAACCCACGCCCTGTACCATTCCCGTAATATGTATCTGATACGCAGGCATTGGTTATGCGGGGGTTAAACAGGTTGTAAAACTTTTGCTTTCAGCCAGTCGTACCACTGGTTCATTCCTTCGCCGGTGGTGCAGCTGAGTTCGATGAACGCTAATTGTGGGTTTACTTTGCGTGCATATTCTTTGGCTTTGGCTACATCGAACTTCACATAAGGTAGTAAATCAATTTTATTGATGATGCACAAAGTGGATGAGTGGAACATATCCGGATACTTCAGCGGTTTATCATCACCTTCGGTTACACTGATCACTACGGCACGTTCCTGCTCGCCCAGATCGAACATGGCCGGACAAACCAGGTTGCCTACATTCTCTATAAACAACACAGAATCGGGCTGCAGTTTCATTCCCTGAACGGCATGTAATACCATATGGGCATCCAGGTGACAACCTTTACCGGTATTGATCTGGGTTACTTTGGTGCCGGTGGCATGAATACGGTCAGCATCGTTGCTGGTTTGCTGGTCGCCCTCTATCACGGCAAAACTGAGTTCTGTTTTTAGATCGGTAAGCGTTCTTTCCAGTAAACTGGTTTTACCCGAACCGGGTGAACTTACAAGGTTAATGGCGAGAATATTTCTTCCTTCAAAAAAACCGCGGTTGCGCTGGGCCAGCAGGTTATTCTCCTGCAGGATATCCTGCTCTACCTCCACTATTTTTTTTCCGTTTCCCGGCTGCCGGGAATGATCATGTGAATGATCGTGCCCGTGAGAGTTAGGGCCGCAGCCACAGGTTGCACACATAAGATTGGTTTTTGTGAGATTAATCGGGTAGTACCAATGAGCGGAGTTTCAGTTCTTTTCCGCTTTTGATCTGGCATAGATGACTGCCACATACCGGGCAACCATCATACAAATGCGCCATCACAAAATCCGTTTCACAATCCAGGCAGAAAGCCTTACCGGGAATCCGGTTCACTCTGCGTAACGCATGTTCCAGTATCGTTCGTTTTACGGCCTGTTGCCAGGCAAAATCAAAAGAATCCATTTCAATACCGCTTAAACAGCCGATATCGAGTTCGATCTCTTCTATCACAACAGCATCATGACTGGCGGCCTGTGCCGTAGCCAGTTCAACAATACTCATCACAATAGATAACTCGTGCATGTGGTACAGGAGTGGGTTAGGATTCTTTTTGTTTTCTTTTTTTCTCCCAGGCTATAAATACAGCCGTAACAGCTACTGCCGCCAATGTTACCAGTACATGTTGCGTTGCCGTGAAATAGTGGATAATGGTATACCCATCGGTTTCTCCATGACCCGGATGTGCCAGTGCCAGTAAGGGTGTTAGTGTAGCCAGCGATGCAATGATTTTTTTCATATAAAGTGGTTTTAGCGTATTACTATCTCCTGCAAAGTAGCAATTGAGATCCCGGATAAATATGACAATAATCATTTTAAAGGGTGATAAGCGTCATCAAAAAAGGGTATCAGGACGAGTACTTTGTACTCTCTTAAACCCACCCGCCATGTCTAACGAGATCTTTCCCACCCAACAACCTACTTACTACGAAGAGGTACAACGTAAAGGTTATAGCCGCCGTGATTTTCTCACATTCGTCAGTATGATGACCGCTTTTATCGGTCTGGAGAATACGGCCATTGGCCAGGTAGCCAAAGCGCTGGAAACCCACCCAAGGGTGCCGGTGATCTGGCTTCACTTTCAGGAATGCACCTGCTGCAGCGAAAGTTTTATCCGCTCCTCCCACCCTATTGTAGCCGATATCCTGCTCGATAAGATCTCGCTCGATTATACCGAGACCCTGATGGCAGCTTCCGGTTTCCAGGCCGAAGAAGCCATGCAGAATACCATGAAAAAATACAAGGGCGAATACATTTTATGTGTAGAAGGTAGTGTACCTGTTGGCGCAGATGGTGTGTATTGCATGATTGGTGGCAAAACCTCTATGCAGATCTTAGAGGAAGCGGCTGAAGGTGCCAAAGCCATTATTGCCTGGGGCAGCTGCGCCAGCAACGGTTGCGTGCAGAGTGCCAAACCCAATCCTACCCAGGCCACGCCTATTCATAAACTGATCAAGGGCAAACCCATTATCAAAGTACCGGGCTGTCCTCCAATTGGCGAAGTAATGGCCGGCGTGATCGTTCACCTGGTAACCTTCGACCGTATTCCTGAACTGGACCGCCTCGGACGCCCCAAAGCTTTTTACAGCAAAAGGGTTCACGATACCTGCTACCGCCGCCCCTACTACGATGCCGGTTTATACGTGGAAAGTTTCGACGACGAAAATGCCAAAAAAGGGTACTGCCTCTATAAAGTGGGTTGCAAAGGACCTTCTACCTATAATGCCTGCGGTGTTACCAAATGGAACAATAGCACCAGCTTCCCCATCCAATCCGGTCACCCCTGCATTGGTTGCAGCGAAGAGAATTTCTGGGACAACGGCAGATTCTATGAAAGAGGCTCTGCTTTTGCCGGTTTTGGTATAGAAGCCAATGCCGACACTTTCGGTAAAGTGGCACTGGGCGTAACCGCTGCGGCTTTGGCCGGACATGCCGTTATGACCAACATCCGCAAGAAAAAACTGATCCGCGAAGTGGAAGACGAAGGCAAACAAAATGAACAAGAACTCAAATCCTGATTACTAACAATAACAAGATGTGCCATTGGATTTTTCAAAATGTTATGATTAGAATAAAAATGACTGCCGATTCAGGGTGATCAATGAAAAAATTCTAATCAGTCCCTGTGGACGGGCCTCTTTTTGTTCGGTGCCGAGCGAAGGCGAAGGCAGACAAAATGATGCGTAGCACATTTTGGCAGAAGAAAAAGCAGCCCGGTAACAGGGACGAGGCCCAGCGGCCGCGAGCGACATGAAATCCCGGATAGCTGGGTAATCGATAAAAATAGTACCATCCATTAACAATACAATTTGCTATATGAGTAAAAGAATTGTTGTAGACCCCATCACCCGAATAGAAGGCCACCTGCGCATAGAAGCAGATATCGAGAATGGCAAGATCAAAGACGCTTTCAGCAGCGGTACCATGGTACGTTTGCTCGAAGAAATTCTGCGCGGCCGCGATCCGCGCGATGCCTGGGCCTTTGTAGGCCGCGTATGCGGCGTATGTACTTCTGTTCACTCGCTTACTTCTGTAAGGTGTGTAGAAGATGCACTGGGTATTACCGTTCCGCCCAATGCAGAACTGGTTCGTAATATCATGTTCTGCGCACAGTATATGCACGATCACGTGGTACACTTTTACCACCTGCACGCCATGGACTGGGTAGATGTGGTGGATGCACTGAAAGCAGACCCGAAAAAAACATCGGAACTGGCACAGAGCATTTCCAAATGGCCCAAAAGCTCGGTAGGGTATTTCAGTGATATACAGGATCGGATCAAAAAATTTGTGGCCAGCGGCCAGCTCGGCATTTTTGCCAATGGCTACTGGGGTCACCCGGCGTATAAACTACCTGCCGAAGTAAACCTGATCGGCCTGGCCCACTACCTGGAAGCACTGGAATGGCAGAAAGAGATCGTAAAAATTCATGCCATTTTTGGTGGTAAAAATCCGCACCCCAATTACCTCGTGGGCGGTATGGCCTGCTCCATCAGTCTGGATGATGTAAGCGGTATCAATGCAGAACGTCTGGCTTATGTACAGCAACTGCTGCAGGATGGTAAAGAGTTTATTGAGCAGGTATATATTCCGGATCTGATGGCCATTGCCTCTTTCTACAAAGACTGGGGCGCTATTGGCGGCGGACTGGGCAACTTCCTCGCTTACGGCGATCTGCCGGTGAATGATTACAGAGATGAAAAATCTTACAAGTTCCCTTCCGGCGCCATCCTCAACAAAGATATCAGCAAAGTATTTGAGGTAGACCTGCGCAAAGACGATGAAGTGCAGGAATTCATCAAACACTCCTGGTACGAATACAAAGGAGGAGATGATCTGGGTCTGCACCCATGGAAAGGAGAAAGCAAAGTAAAATACACCGGTCCCAAACCACCGTTCGAACATTTGGATACCACACAGAAATACAGTTACCTGAAAACACCGAGGTGGAAAGGCAATGCCATGGAAGTAGGTCCGCTGGCCCGTGTACTGATCGGTTATGCGAGAGGCAGGGAAGATTATAAAGCAGTGGTTGACAAAGCACTGAAAGACCTGAACATACCCGTAACCGCACTCTTCTCTACCCTGGGCAGAACAGCCGCCCGCGGACTGGAAAGTGTACTGGTGGCACAGTGGGGTTTGGAGTTCTTCGATAAACTGATCGCCAATATCAAAAACGGCGATACACGCATGGCAGATACCACCATGTTCGATCCCAAAACCTGGCCCAAACAGGCCGTAGGTGTCGGACATGCAGAAGCCCCCCGCGGAGCCCTGGCACACTGGATCAATATTGAAGACGGAAAAATTGCCAACTACCAGTTGGTGGTGCCTACTACCTGGAACGCATCGCCCAGGGATGGTAAAGGCAGTTTATCAGCTTATGAATCTTCGCTCATTGATACACCGGTGGCCAACGAAACACAACCACTCGAAATACTGCGCACCATCCACAGCTTCGACCCCTGTATGGCCTGCAGTGTGCACCTGTACGATGAAGAAGGCAAAACCATCAGCCGGGTAAGTGTGGTAGGAGAATAGTTGTACAAAACCCCTCTGCGAAAACTCCCCGTTCTCTCGTTCTCTGCGGTGAATGAAACCTGCTTTCACCGCAGAGAACAAGAGAGGCAGAGGTTTCGCAGAGAAAAATTGATCGCTATACATTGGCATCTCATCATCAAGCAATTCATATGAAAACAAAATACCTGCATGTTCACCGTTTACGCCGCGTGTATGTATGGGAACTGCCCGTACGTTATTATCACTGGCTGAATGCGCTGGCCATTATGGCGCTGATCATCACCGGCTTTTTAATAGCAGACCCCCTGGCCCTGCAAAGCAAAGAAGAAGCCACCATGCGTTATACCATGGGCTGGGTGCGTGTGATCCATTTTGTGGCCTCTTATGTGTTCTTCTTCAATTTTCTCTTCCGCCTCTACTGGGGTTTTGCGGGTAACAAATACGCCAACTGGCGCCAGTTCATTCCCACATCGCGCAAGTTCATCAAAGAAATGTGGACCGTATTCAAGATCGATATCCTGATGCTGCGTGGCAAAGAGCATATCAGTATCGGACACAATGCCATGGCAGGTTTTATTTATTTTCTTACTTTCTGGGCCTTCCTGGTACAGTGTTTAACCGGCTTTGGCCTCTATGCGGCCATGGGCACCTGGTGGCTGCCTAAATTATTCAGCTGGGTGCCGGCCATGTTCGGCGGCGATATCATGACCCGCCAGATCCACCACTGGGCCATGTGGTTCTTTATTCTGTTTGCGGTAGTGCATGTGTACCTGGTATTTTACCATGATTATGTAGAAGGTCGCGGCGAAATGAGCAGTATGGGCGGTGGCTGGAAATTTATTGAAGAAGATGTGTTCCAGAACGAGGAACACCATACACCCAACAAGCCAAAAAGCAAATGACAACAAACCCGAACATACTGATACTCGGTATCGGCAATTACCTGATGGGCGATGAAGGTGTGGGCGTACACACGGCCCTCAGATTACAGGAGATGGCACTGCCTGCGCAGATCGAAATTGTAGATGGTGGCACCGGCGGTTTTCATCTCCTGCAATATTTTGAAGACCACGATACCGTGATCCTCATCGATGCCACACTGGATGGTAATGCACCCGGCACCATCCGTTTAATAGAACCCCGTTTTGCCAAAGACTTCCCCCGCGCCATGAGCACCCACGATATCGGACTCCGCGATATGGTAAGCGCCCTGCAGTGGATGGAAAAAATGCCGCATATCTATCTCTTCGTAGTCAGCATCGAAACCATTCAGCAACAGGGTATTGAGTTAACACCCGCTATTGAAAATGCCATGCCGCTGCTGCTGGAGAAAGTAAAAGAGCAGGCACTGCAATTACTCGAACAAAAGCAGCCTGCCCTCATGGTGTAAAGCTTGCTCTGCGCCCCCTCTGCGCTCTCCCCTTCTCTGCGGTGAATAGAACTTACTTTCACCGCAGAGAACGAGAGGACGGGGAGTTTACGCAGAGATAACATTTTACATGACCGGCTCAAACAACGTTCGCAGTTTCTGTACTTTTGCCCCTCAGCAACACACCCAGATCCCTTGCACCTTCTAGACAACCCCGTATGGCAGGCACTCAACAGTGCAGACAGTCGCTTTAACCAGGGCGATGCCGTAGCCGGTTATTTTCCCGAAGAAGTATCTCCCTTTGCCGCCCTACCCAACTGGTCGGCGCCCATGCAGCAGGTATTGTACCAGCGTTTGCCCGAGAACCGCTCCTGGTCGGCCATGGTAAAAGAGCCCATTGTGTTTGAAGCGGAATGGGAACTGAAATTCTCTACCACCCTGCACCAGATGACCTGCGAAAGTTTCATTCCCTATACCAATGGCGAGCTCGAAACGCAGCCTCTTACTACCAGCCATGTGCCCGCCATGCTGGCCTTAACGGCCCTCACCAAACCCGGCCCCTTTCTGCAGCGCACCATCGAGTTCGGTAATTACCATGGTATTTTCGATGGCGAAGAACTGGTGGCCATGACCGGCGAGCGACTGCACCTGAACGGTTACACCGAGATCAGTGCCGTATGCACCCACCCTGATTATGAAGGAAAGGGCTATGGCGCTTTACTGGTATCGCTGGTAACAGAACAAATCATCGCTCAGGGCAAGATCCCCTTCCTGCACGTAAAATGGGACAACCAGCGCGCCATTAAAATGTACGAACGCCTCGGTTTTGCGCATAGGTCTGATATGTATTTTGGGGTGTTTAAGAGGAGGTGAGGATTAACGCGTGATGGTATTTTTTTGTTTCCGGCAGTGATACATATGGCATCATTGGTTGCGTCGCACACTTGTGCTGTAGTGCGTTGATGGGCTTTACAACTTTCTATTCTTATAGCCTGTATTAGAAGCCTTATTACAAAAAATCACACCCCAATAAAATCCATGCCCCAGCGGGGCAAAAGGTTTGTAACACCCGCAACAAATAATTTCGCCAATGCCCCAAAGGGGCTACCCGTTGGGGTGATGAAAACTAAACGATCAACCGATAACGCAGGTGGTGTACCTCCGGTACACTGGAAATGAAATGGAATCTGTTTTCTACAGACCGTTTGCCCCGCTGGGGCAGTTCAAGTCGCTTCTCCGCAGAGTCTTCCGCCTTAGGCGGATGCTCTGCGTTTAGAATTAGAAATCACTTAAGAATAAACCCAATTAAATTTCTTGCGCAAAACTAACTTCTCAATGATTGTTACGTGCTACTAAGCGAAGAGACCTCCCGCCGTTGTTGGTCGCCTGACCAACAACTACCCTCTACTTGAGTGAAGATCAAAAAAACTTCCAGCCACGTTTCATAAAAAGTCACACTATAGAAAAATTATTTTTTTGACCTATCAGCCTGTTCTCAGCTCCCTGAACGGGACTGTGGTATATCCAATTAGTTTCGAAGTAAGCTATTTCAGAAAATAGTTCATCACTAACGATGGTTGTGGGTAAGGCGACCAACAACGGCAAAATGAGGTAACCGAATCTGATAACGTGCAAGTATGGAATCCTTCATAATGACTAATTTTATAATACGAATAGGTATATTTAAAAATGGTGGGGTCATTAAACCAATCGGCAAACAATAAGTCTATCTGGAAACTATTATATGAAAGTTGCGGTAGCCATAACATTCAGTTTATTTGTAGTCTTGATTGCCTGTTCAAAAAAATCTGATACCATCCTTATTCCTGCTGATCCTTTAGCCACGCTAAATTTACCGGCTACAGCCTACGACTATGCAAGTTTACTTTTACCTGGCTATTTTACAACTAATGTAGGGGGTGCTACTTTACCTACATCAATAAACGGAACAGACAATACTCCTTCTGACAATCCCATTACGAACAATGGCGGAACTCTTGGCAGGGTCTTGTTTTATGATAAAAATTTAAGTATTAATAGAACTATTTCCTGTGCAAGCTGTCATGTTCAAAAATTCGGATTTAGTGATAGTGCCGTATTAAGTAAAGGTTTTGCCGGGGGGAGCACCAGAAGGCATTCCATGACTTTAATCAATGCCCGGTTTTACCAAAGAGGTCGTTTTTTTTGGGATGAAAGAGCCGCTTCATTAGAAGACCAGGTACTTATGCCGTTTCAAGATCTTACAGAAATGGGGCTGACACTAACAAGTTTAAATCAAAGAGTTACAGAGCAACCCTATTATAAGACCTTATTTGCAAGGGCCTTTGGTGATAGCACTATAAGCAGCGAAAGAATTGCCAAAGCATTAGCTCAATTTGTACGCAGCATTGTAAGTTATTCCAGTAAATATGATGCAGGACGAACCCAGGTAAATTCACCCGGTGCTAATTTTCCAAATTTTACTGCCGAAGAAAATATCGGTAAAACCTTATTTTTTGCAACTATTCCTAACGGAGGTGGGGCCTGCTTTGGATGCCATACTACCGAAGCATTTATCAGTGCAAATCCAGGACCTCAAAACAATGGAATTGATGCCGTCTCTACAACAGATCTTGGGGCTGGGGAGGTTTTTGCTAATCGAATATTTGTTGGGCGTTTTAAAACAAGTAGTTTAAGAAATATTGAACTCACCGCTCCTTATATGCATGATGGAAGATTTCGCACATTGGAACAAGTGGTAGAGCATTATAATAGCGGTATTAAAAATCATCCAACACTTTCACCAGCCTTAACAGATGCCAATAATAATCCCATTCGATTAAATTTTACTACAGCTGAAAAAGCAGCATTGGTGGCGTTTTTAAAAACCCTTACCGACAATAGTGTAAGTAATGAGATTAAATGGAGCAACCCGTTTAAATAATTTCCGTCTCCGAAGAGTCTCCCACCGGGGACTCTTCGTTTAGGATTATAAATCCAATGAGTATAAACCCTATTTTATTTCTTGTACAACATTAATTGCTTCTTGAATGTTGCGTACTACTAAGCGAAGAACCAACTCACCTGTCGGGAGTCTCTTCCGAGAAGGAATGTACATCCCCGCTTTTGGTAACACCCATGTGTTCGGTTGTTGTTGCAGTTTCCATAGTGGTCTTTTTCTTTTTTGATAGCCAATTAAGATACCAATAGGTAAGAACCGGAACAGCCAACAATTGGAAAATAAGGACAACTACAGATAAAACATCGCTCAAATTCTTTCCACCACTGATGATCAGAAGTTGTTTTCCTAAAGGCCCTTGCGAAAAGATAACGGTACTTACGAAGTTCCATCCGAAATGAAGCCCAATGGGCAAATACAGCGATTTTGTTCTGGCAAACGCCATTGCGAACATGACTCCCCAAGTTCCTGTCATTATGAAAATGATCATCATTTGTACAGGATCTCCCAATGCGCCAGACGTAAACCAGTGATAAACACCAAAACAAATGGCAGAAATTAGGCAGGCAGTTCTGACGCCCAGCTTTTGGATAAGTATATAAAGCAACGCGCCCCTGAAGATGAATTCCTCGTATAGCACAGAATTCAGTGTCCACCATGAACTGGTTACTAATTTTTGCCCTGTAAATACAGTATTAAGTGTCCATTGATTAGTTGTAAAAAGAACGAAGGATAAATAGTAAAGTACAGAACAAACAGCCGCTATTAAAATACCAAAGAAAAGATGATACAGTCTGCCTTGTGTAGGAACAATTCCCAACACCCGCAATCCCTTTTTAAAAAATAGCCATAGCAATAGCCAGGAAAGGATAAGTTCAACTATTAGCCCAGCCATGCGTTACTTTGATTTTTGTGTGTAGTTCAGGCTTCTTTTTGTCCTGTTGTCTTAATTCCAGATTTCATTCTTATCGGTCAATATAATGGGTCTATTGTCTGTCACAATGATCGTGTGTTCGTGTTGCGCCATAAAACCACCTTTGTTTCCAACCATGGTCCATCCGTCTTTCAAAGTCACAGCATAATGGGAATGTGTAGATATAAATGTCTCGATGGCCACTACTGAATTTTTCTTAAAACGTGTCTGATTATATCTGTCTTTGTAATTGGCGATCTCAGCTGGTTCTTCGTGTAAACTTCTTCCGATTCCGTGTCCTGTCAGGTTTTTAATCACTTTGTACCCACGTCTTTTCCCTTCCGTTTCTATCAAATGTCCAATGTCAGCAATTTTTACTCCACCTTTTATACTAAAAATGGCTTTTTTTAATATTTCTTTGGAAGCGTCTACCAGTTTTTGATGACCGAATTTGTCGTTTCCAAGAACAAACGAAGCACCATTGTCCGACCAAAAACCATCCAGCTCTGCTGAAACGTCAATATTAATAAGGTCGCCTTCTTCTAAGATCCTGTTTGTGGAAGGTATTCCGTGGCAAAATTCGTTGCCAACACTTATGCAGGTCCAACCCGGGAATTTATATGTTTTGTGTGGTGCTGAATTTGCACCAAAATCTTTCAATATTGCTGCTCCATAGTTGTCAAGTTGTTTGGTTGAGATGCCTGGTTTAGCAAAATCTTTCATTTCTTTTAAAGTGTAAGCAACTACATCACTTACCTTTTTCATTCCAATCAGTTCTGATTCTTTTGTTATTGACATACTGTTTTTTTTAATTGTCTTTTAGCCTGACTGAAAACTTGGTTTTACACGCTAAACTATTGCACCAATGCAGCTATGTAAGTTGGCTTTGCCTGTGTAACTATCGCATAATGAAAATAGGGAAAATATAGTATAGGTCTTAGTAAGGTGTGGTGCTATTTCCCTCCGTCAAAGAGGCTTTCAACGGGTACAATTCGTTTAGCATTACCAACTCCTTGAGAATCAACCCCCATTATATATTGTATACAAAACCAACTGCTCAATATTTGTTGGTGCTATAGTGCTCCGCAGGTTGCTGCGTTTTATGCAAGCCCCTCCCGAGAATCAGAAAATACCAGAAAGCCTTTGTATCTTCCAATGGTAGTCAGTTAGCCATGTGTATAGCAGATTCTACCCAATTTGCTTCGCGCTGATACCTTGCCCAACCCTGCTACCCTACTTTAATCCTTGTTATGAAACAAAGAATCACACTGGCAGTTTTGTTTCTCTGTACCCTGGGTTTTGGGCAATCCCAACAGATAGAAAGACTGGATGGCACCAAACTGTCAGTTTCCGAAATTGATAGTACCCTCAAAAAACTAATGGACACTGCCCAGATCCAGGGTTTGGGTTTGGCTATCATCAACCGGCAAAAAACAGTCTTTCTCAGATCCTATGGCTACAGAAACAAACCCAAAAATGAGTTACTGGATACGGCTTCTATCATGTATGGTGCTTCTCTGAGCAAAGCCGTTTTTGGCTACCTGGTCATGAAACTGGCACAGGAAAAGATGGTAGACTTAGACAAACCGCTCTACCAATACCTACCAAAGTCCATAGCCGAATACGAATACTTTTCCGACCTGCAAACCGATGATAGATGGAAATTAATTACGGCAAGAATGTGCCTGAGCCATACCACGGGGCTTCCCAATGTAAGATGGTTTCATCCGGTAACATCGGAACAGGATACGATTGGCACAATGAAAATTTACTTCACTCCGGGAACCAAATATGCCTATTCGGGCGAAGGTTTTAAGTTATTACAACTGGCAGTAGAAGAAATTACCCATCAGACCCTGGAAGAACTGGCCATTCAATACGTTTTTGCACCTATTGGTATGACCCGCACCGGCTATACCTGGCACGAAACCTTTGGCGATAACAATGTGGCGGTAGGCCATATGAACAATGGAAGCATCGATATAAAAAGAAAACGTACCACAGGTGTGGCAGGTGGTTCGCTGGTAACTACCATAGCAGACTATTCGCGTTTCATTGAGCACATCATGCAACGAAAGGGTTTGCAAAGCCAATGGTTCAATGAAATGATCACACCGCAAATTGAGATCTTTTCAAAAACGCAGTTTCCACCCATCACATTTGAGACAACCACTGAAAACAAGGATATTCATTTATCCTATGGCCTGGGTTGGGGCATTTTGCAATGCCAATACGGTAAAGCCATTTTTAAAGAAGGAAACGGGGAATCCTGGAGAAATTATAATATCAATTTTATCGATAAGGGCATTGCTATCATTATGCTTATCAATAGCGAAAACGGCGAAAAAATATTTCAGCCCATCATCGAAACTGTTCTGGGCAACACCTGCATCCCCTGGAAATGGCAGGGTTATATCCCTTATAACCAGAAAAATTAAATCCGGGTTTTCCGCCGTTGTTGGTAGCCTGACCAACAATGGCAAGAGACCAACAACGGCAAGAGAGAATACCCGATAACCCGCAACACCCCCTCCCTACTCACCACTGACCACTCACCATTCACAACTAACCATTCACCGCATAGACGCAGCGAACGCAGAGGATTCGCAAAGAGCCCCACCACAAAACGCCCCATTCACCATTGCCCATTCACGACTCACGATTCACGATTTTCCAGATTTTCTGAAAAAAGATATAATTTTATTGTTTATCAATAAATATTTATTATTATTGCATTATCATTTAAACTTTTATACACCATGACAAAGAACACCAACATCCTGTTCATCATCCTCCAGGTGATTGCCTGGATCATCTTCGTAGGCCTCTGCATAGAGGCCGGGGCCATCCTGGTTAATTTCGTTTACAGTCTGTTCAAACCCTCGGTAGTACAGTACTTATACCAGAAAGTAGACCTGCGTGCCCTCTACCAGCGCAGTCAATGGGCCTATTATGGTATGTATAGTTTTATCATTAGCATTGCCCTTTTAAAAGCGCACCTGTTTTATATCGTTATCCGGCTGCTACTGAAACTGGACCTCGCAAAACCCTTTAACAGCTATGTGTCTGAACAGATCACACAGCTGAGCTATTACACATTTTCGATCGGGATCATCAGTTATATCGGGCGGCAAACAGCCAAATCGCTGATGCATTATGGCTACGACAGCAGTCCGCTGAACCCTTTCTGGGCAGACAGCCAGGCATTTATTTTAATGGCAGCGGTGATTTATGTGATTGCCAGCATTTTTGCCAAAGGGGTAGAACTCCAGAACGAAAACGATTTAACTGTATAAGCCATGCCGATTATTGTAAACTTAGATGTGATGATGGCCAAACGGAAAATCTCTCTGAATGAATTGTCTGAAAGAGTGGATCTGACCTTATCCAATCTGTCCATCTTAAAAACCGGGAAAGCAAAAGCCATCCGTTTCAGCACCTTAGAAGCCATTTGCAAAGCGCTCGACTGTCAGCCGGCCGATATTTTAGAATACGTTTCCGAGCGTAAATAAGAGCGAAGCGTTTACAATACCTTCCTGATTTTTCTAAAACAACAGGAGAGTGTGTAATCGTACGGGGCTATGCGCATTTTTGCATTTTCTCTTCGGAGAAGGAAATATTTAGACAACAAAATAAAAAGTGAACCATTGTGGTAAACATCCAACAACAAGTAAAACGAAAATCCGTAAGAACAAAAATGTTATTAATAGTGGCTTTTGGGGTATCCATGCATACGCTATCTGCGCAGAGCTTTGACCTTGGCAGTTGGAATATTGTAAATATCAAATACAATCATAACGACAAATGGAGTTATTTTGGTGAAGCACAATTACGCTCTTTAAAGTTTTACAGCAACTTTCATTATTACGAATACAAAGGTGGTTTTAACTATAAGGTTCAAAAAAATGTCAAGTTGAGCCTGGGTGCAGGTAGTTATCAGACATATAGAGAAGGAGGAGATTTTGTTTTACCCAAAAACAATGACGAATTCAGGATCTGGCCTCAGGTAATTCTATTTCAATCGATCGGTAAATTGAAAATCGAACAACGTTATCGTGCAGAGTTCCGGTTTACCAGTAATGGCTACCGCAACCGTTTTCGTTACCGATTGGGTGCATCCTATCCGTTTGGAAAGGAACAAAACGGATACAAACCTTTTCAAATCAGCGTAAGTGATGAAATATTTTTCACCGACAAAGAACCTTATTTTGAAAGAAACAGGTTGCTATTTGCATTCAATTACAAACCTTCCAAAGCAACAACTTTACAGATGGGGTATTTACATCAGTTCGACTATAAAATAAATGATGAAACAGGGCGCGATTTTCTGGTAGTAGGTCTTTTCTTCGAGCTGTTCAGAAAACTTACATCAAATCAGGAACAGAATAATGAACTCAGAGACAACTAACAATATTGAATAGCCGGTACCTAACAAAGCGTATTGTTTGGGTGAGTCTAAACAGCTTATTTCAGCATTTCTCTTCTCCGAAGAGTCACCCTATAGAGGGATTCTCTTCGGAGATGGAAAACCGCTACTACCCTGCTTTTCTCAGCACTCACGATTCACCATTCACCGCAGAGCCGCAGCGCACGCAGAGAATTCGCAGAGAAACTCCCCAGCCTTACTCACGACTGACCACTCACGACTCACGACTGAGCCCCAGTTCCTGGATTAAACGCTAGCTGATTTCAATCGAATTAAAAAAGGTCTCTTCCGCTTTTTTATCTGCCTTACCCCCACGGTTATTGAACATCACATTCAGGCTATGGGTACCATTCACAAAAATGAGTACCGTAAGGGTATTGATGCCCCCTTTATCGTTCTTCCGCTCCAGCACCAGTTTGAGGGCCCTGGTTCCTTTCACAGTGGTCATTTCATCTTTAATGAGTTTCGCATCCGCACCCATGCTGGCCACGAAGCCATTTTTGGCCTGCTCCCAGGATTCTCCTTTTTCCATTTCCGTTTCCAGTGTGGCGGCATCAATACCCATCATGGCCTGCAGATCGCTTACGGCTACAATATAATTGGCGGTACTGTCGGCCTGTTTCAGGATAAAGGATTTCTGGCCATTGGCCGGACTGGCTTCTACCGGTTTGGCCGGAAAAGAAATATGCACTTTTTCTGTGAGGGTGATTTTTTCCCAGTTGGTCTGGGTAAAAGCGGTGGTGGTGAGCAGGATAGCTGCTGCGGTGAGGATTGTTTTCATGTTTGATTGATTTATCTCTGATTAATATGATTTTATCGCTGATTGGTATGATTTATCACTGATTGATATGATTTTAACGCTGATTGAGGTTGATTCACTTTTGCAGTTGCAGATGATATACGGATACACCGATCGCATATAGATCAAGCGCCGCTCCGTTATGGTATACACGGATTTTGTTGGCGGCGCGGCCGATATCTGTTTTGTTCCAGGTTTGCCCTCCGTCCCTTGTTTCATAACCGCTGTTCACAGTGCCAACAAAACCAAACTGCTCGTTCACGAAACCAATACCGAATTCGCGTGCCTGGGCATCTTCACAAAGATTCATTTCCTGCCAGCTATTACCTCCATCCGTTGTTTTGGCTATGCGCTGTTGTTTTACCGTAGGATCGGGATTGTAGGATTGGATGGTTACATAACCGGTTTGCCTAGTGGGAAAAGAGACTTTCCAGGTGGTTTCAAAAGGGCGGGTTGACTGGAATTTTTTCTCCCAGGTTTTGCCGCCATCTTTTGTGTATAAGATCAGGGCGTTAGACTGGGCAATATCTTCGTCCGTGGCGGCACACACAAAACCTTCTTTGGTATTGAACATTTTGATATCGAATAACATTTTACAATCCTTGTTCATACTCCAGGAACTGAAACTTTTACCGCCATCATGCGATACCATCATGTTGGCCGGACTGCCTACGCGGCCAACAGCATAAATATGGTATCGGTAATCAATATTGCCATGATTGATGTATTGTTCCTTTACAATATCTATCGCGCACAATCCTTTCACATACGGACCATTGTACGCTACCGGCTCCCAGCTAATTCCTCCATCACTGGTTTGGTATAAAGGAATGGTGTCTTTTACATTGGGAAAATAATCGGTACCTACTGTGCCTGCAAAACCATGCAGCGAATCTATAAATGCCAGGCAACGGAAAAAAGTACCCGGTTTTTCAAAAACCAGCTTCCACTCCGAACCACCGTTCTGTGTACGGTAAATTTTTCCCTGCCCATTACAATACCAGCCATTGCGGGCATCTGTAAAACAGATATCGTCCTGTTTGCCGGGGTAGGGCTGGGTAACCTGTTTCTGCCATACTGCAGTTGATTGTCCAAAAGCCAATAACAGACTGCAGGAAAATACAATGGCTAATAGAATTGGTTTCATGTTGTATATAATTAATAGGGTTAGGTTAAGCAATAATGGCAATGAGCACATCATCCGATATGCTTTCTTTTACCATGCAGGAGAAAATGGTCATACCGAGAGCCGACAACAGCAGTAATTTTTCTGCATCTTCCATGGCAATACCGATATGAAAAGTGATGGTATGCTGGTGGTTCTGCAAAACCGTTCCGAAAGAGAGGATCTCCTTTTCCTGATCCATAAAAAAGAGTTTCAGGCCGTTACGGTTTTTATACTCGATGGTACAAACAGATCCATCCGAAAAATTGATCTTACCACTGCTTCCCCAGAAACCATGGGTTACTGTAAGAATAGGTGTTTCCTTTTGCAGAATCTGGTAAGCGGGATTCCAGAATCCTTTTCGGCAGATCTTGTATGGTTTTTCCTGTATAAGACACTCTGCCGCCCCTCCCTGTTGTAAATGAAGCGTTAAGAGGGTCGTTTCCTGATCTTTCAGCCAACAGGTGTCCTTTTCACGTGTCCATTGCAGATTTGTCATGTTCATTAATAAATTATCAGTAATGGAAATGCCAAACGGATCTGGCTTTGATGGGGTTTGCGTTTCTGCTGCTCTTTAGGCCGGGCAGCTGAATCAGATCCACTGTTCCAGCCATCTTTTACTCCCTGTTTCCAGTCTTTGGCGGTAGTAATAAGAAATACCAGCACCAGCACATACAGCATACGTCTGGTAATGTGCTGGAAGTAGGCTTTTTTTTCTGTGTTCATAGTCAATACTGTTTGATGACAACACAAATATGAACCGCTTTTACAAGCGTAGAAATACAATTTACATGACCGCAGAAAAGGGGTGACTAATGCAGATAGGCAGATGAGAGCAGCTGGTTATACCCCCATCATTTCTTTGAACCTGACCGACTGCCGCTGGCTGATATCGATTTTGGCACCGTTCTGCATTTCTACCTGTAAGGCACTATTAAAGAGCGGGTTGATCTTTTTGATAAACTGAATATTGATAATATGCTGCCGGTCGGTTCTGAAGAAATGCGTTTCAGGCAGCTTTTCTTCGAGGTAATTCAGGGATTTGTGCAGGAGAGGTTTTTTATCACCATAGAACACCCGCGCATAATTGCCAACACTTTCTATCAGGAATACTTCTGCGAGAGGTACAAAATAACAATGCTCGCCGTCTTTGATAAAAATGCGCTTGTCAATACGCAGTTTCTGTTCCTCTTTTTTTAAGAGCTGTATCTGTTTTAGGGCTTTGCTGATCGCTTCTTCCAGTCGCTCCGCATTTACCGGCTTTAGTAAATAGTCAAGCGCATTCACCTCAAAAGCTTTGATGGCAAACTGGTCGTAGGCGGTAACAAAAATTACCTGGGGGGCATCTTCCAGTTCCTGCAGCAGATCAAATCCTGACTGGCCCGGCATATTGATATCCAAAAAGATCAGATCGGGCTGATGGAGTTTGATTTTTTCCATCGCTTCGGTGGCATTGGCAGCCGTGGCCACTACCTGCAGCTGCGGATGTTTATCCAGCATCATCTGCAACTCGGCCAGCGCCAGGTGTTCATCATCGATGAGAATAGTGGTTATTGCCATGACAAAGGTGTTTGAATTGTGGCTATCACTGTATGCCCCTCCTGCTGAATATGAAAACGAGCGTTGTGGTGATAAATTTCATCCATTCGTTTGGTGATATGCTGCAAACCAATTCCTCCGGTATCTGTGGGTTGATAAACACCATCGTTGATGACTTCTACAACCAACTGATCATCGGTAATCCCAGAACAAATCCGTATCGTACTGTTACCCTCCTGTTTGGCCACCCCGTGTTTAACGGCGTTCTCAGCCAGCGTTAATACAATGGCGGGGGGTATGGTTTGGCTATAAGTATTTTCTGCCAGCTCAAATGCGACTGTTAATCTGGGACCAAAGCGCAGTTGCTCCAGCGAAAGGTATTTTTTTACTTCATTCATTTCATCATACAGCGGTATCAGGCGTTCTTTCCCGTACTGCAGTGTAAAACGCAGCAGTTCACTCAGTTTTACAATGGCATCGCGGCTTTGTTCGGGATTAATGGTTACCAGTGCTTTGATACTGTTGAGTGCATTGAACAGAAAGTGAGGGTTCAACTGTGTTTTGAGTAATTCCAGTTCTGTGGTTTTGGCCAGGTTTTCGATCACTAATTTTTCCTGCTGAATAGCACTGTTCTGTTTGAGAATCTGGTACATGAAATAAATGATGACCCAAACGCCCACATAACGGCACCAGTTCATGGTGGTACCAATTACATCGATGAAGCGAATGGATTTCCAGAAGACGGCCGGTTGGGTAAGTAAGGAAGGGATAAAATTGGCGGAAGAAAGAAGGAAACCCATAGAAACTGTGGAGAGAAATGCCACCATCCAGATACTGACTGCTTTTTTGCGGAAAAAATCGGTTCGCTTGAGCAGGTAACGGTACAAATGGGTTGAACAGAGCCCCAGAAAGGCGGAGGCAAGCATCCATAGCACAATTGTTACATCAAATTTACCGACAATAAAAAAAGTATAGTTAATGGTTTCTACTGCCACCATACCCAGCCAGCCTGTTAACTGGCATATCCAATAAAATTGATTTTTTCCCATTCTCCCGCAAAATACAGTTCTCATGGGATATGGAAAAGCATCCTAGCACCGCATAGGGAATGAATTACACAAACGCCGGAAAACAGAGATGAACGACGAAGAACCTTTTACAAAAGAAATCCGGTTGCTCCCTTACCAGAGAGCACGAACAGCCAGCCTGTTTAAAAGATGCGATATTTTCCTGTTCCATTCATCCACAAAAAATTACCCATCGATAGACAGAAAGATTAGCTGCTGTTTATGATGAACCCGACAATCGAAGAACAGTTATTAAACACGACTGTTAATTATCTGTTAGGGCTAAACTTTCTATCAGCATACTATGTAATAACCCTCTAAACTAAAAACACATTATGAAACTGAAATTAATCCTGATGCTGCTGATCGGCGGTACTTTATCTGTATCTGCTCAGAAAACCGTTGTTGATATTGCAGTAGGTTCTAAAGACCATTCTACCCTGGTAGCAGCTGTGAAAGCAGCCGACCTGGTAAGCACTTTACAAAGCGCCGGACCTTTTACCGTATTTGCACCTACCAATGCCGCTTTTGCGAAATTACCAGCCGGTACTGTAGAGAATCTGCTGAAAGCAGAGAACAAAGCTACCCTGGCCAAGATCCTTACCTACCACGTAGTAGCAGGTAACCTGGATGCAGCTGCGGTTGTAAAAGCCATCACCGATGGTAAAGGAAAAGTGGTGGTAAAAACTGTAAGCGGTGGAAGTCTTACCGCTTCACTGAAAGATGGTAAAGTAATTCTGACTGACGAAAACGGTGCCACTGCTACCGTAGTAGCTACCGACCTGAAAGCAGGTAACGGTGTGATACACGTGATTGATGGCGTTCTGTTACCTAAGTAAACTTATTTAGATCCCCCTACTCTGCAAAACCTCTGCGTTCTCTGCGGTTAGAATGAATTCCATTCACCGCAGAGCCGCAGCGGACGCAGTGCGTTCGCAGAGAATTACTCCACTTTTACCACCGTCGTTCTTTTCCCAACCCCATTCTCATTAAAGGGTTCTATCTGAAAATAATAAGGCTGGTCTTTTTCCATGGCAGAGAAATAATATTCGTTTGTGCCGTATACCATGATGCTGGTATATAATTTATCTGGTGCAGTACCTGTGTAAATGGTATAACCGGTGGCCGTTGGGTTCACTTCCCATTTCAGCCAGCTGTTCCGCCGCTCGCTCTCGCCACGCAGCACCACAAAATGTTTCACTTCATCCGGCACGCTGCCTTTTCCTTTCCCAAATACCCGAAAGCCACTGATGGCAAATTTACCGGTGGGCATGTGTATGTTCTCCAGTTTGAGGTAACGGGTTTGTATGGGCGTTGTTAGTTCTATATATTCGTGAGGTATATCTGTTTTGTTGTTACTCTTATCCACCAACAGTTTCCATTGTATGCCATCTATTGAACTATATAGTTTGTATTGGTGATAAGTGTTGGTGTATTTGCCCATCAATGTCACATCCTGATCCGCATAATTGATTTGTACAGCGTGTACCGTAGCTACCACACCCAGATCGGTCTGGATCCATTCGCCTTTGTTGGCGCTGGCGGCACTCCAATAGGTTTTGATGTCTTCATCCACCGCCAGATTGGGCGAGAATGCACCGAGGGTAGAAGATACTTTTACCGGTTTCTGGTAGTTCAGCAACATCCACCCGGTAAACTGAGAACCGCTATGATCGGCTTTGGCCGATGGCAGGTAATGCGGGTAATCTCCAAAAGCCGTGTTGGCAGATAAAATACCTTCTTTATCAAACTGTGCGGGCCAGATGCCGATCCTTCTTTCAAAATTATTCTTGGTGCCGATCACAATGGTAGATACATGCCACCACTGGTCATATACATCCTGGTAAGTAGCCCCATGCCCCGCCCCTCTGGCAAAACCACCGGGTTTGTACGAGAAAGGATTGTGCGATTGATACCGGAAGGGACCCATGGGTTGATCTGCCACATACACCCCATCGCCATAACCACTGAACTCAGTTCCGGGTGCACCGTACTGCAGGTAATATTTCCCCTTGTGTTTGTTTACCCAGGCACCTTCCATAAAGGGTTTGAGGAAAGTATTATCATTATGCTCACCAAAACGCTCCCAGCCATGTATCTCATCATGTAAACGGATCAGTTCTTTTTTTTCGCCAATGGGTTGTAAGGTTTTGCGGTCTATCTCCTGTCCGTAAAGAGGATAAAAATTACTGGAACCCCAATACAGGTATACTCTTTTATCATCATCTACAAAAAATCCAGGATCCCAGGCACCGGCCTGGAAAGAATCCACGGCTTCTTTCCATTCATCTTTCTGCGGATTGGTGCTCATCCACAACGGAAAAGTTTTTTCGTGCGTAGAACCGATCACCAGTAAAGTATCGCCCAGCACGAGTGTAGCCGGCGCACACAATTCATCATACACTTTATGCCAGGGCTTGAGAAATTTACGCGAAACGAAATTCCATTTCAGCATATCTGCACTCCACCAGTAACCCCATTGATTGGTGGAGAAGAGATAATAGTTTCCTTTGAACAGCGTGATCACCGGATCGGCTGTTGCGCGGTGTTTACCCTGCTCGGAAAAATTGGGAATGGGGCAATAACCGTAATCTACATTGATGGGATTACAGTAAGTTCTTTGTTGTGCGTTTGCTTCGGTGCTCATGAGCAACAGCACTGCAGCAAAAAAAGTGTCACGTAATTTCATAGTGTGCGAAATGACCTCTGCGAAACCTCTGCTTCTCTCGTTCTCTGCGGTGAATGTAAGATCTATTCACCGCAGAGAACAAGAGAGCGGGGAGTTTTCGCAGCGTTATTTTAGAGGTAATAAACTGGTTTTCTCGGTGGTTACTTTTTGGATCTTATCTTTTGAATAATATGCCGGAAAATACTGATCATTGGCCCAGAGCGGGAAGAGGTTGCGGTAATCTTCGCTGTACGGATTACCCGACTGGCCGGGGGTGTTGATCATCACCGCCTTGTCCCAATCGCCCGTATCTACGATCAGGCGGAAACTGGCACCGGCTACCTGGTTATCGATACCGCCATTGGCGCCGGGTGTATGTCCGTTACCACCGCGTGGCAATGGACCCAGGTTCAGTTTTTTCTTCCAGCTTTCGTTCACCACAGTGCTTAAGGGATGGGTAATGAGTACATGTTTGTTTTTGGGTTGTCCATACTGCCACTGGTCCATGGAGCTACCCAGCTTTTTGGTCAACTCATTTATCGTAGTAACAAACGCTTCTTTCAGAAAAGCATTTCTTCCTGCCAGTGCATCGGTACCAAATTTACTATCGGGTTGTTGCAGCCAGCCAATCAGTTTGCTGAGCTGGATATTGATCAGTCCTTTGATGAGATCGGGCACAAACCGTTTGCTAGCCAGCAACATCAATTGCCGCTCCCACATACCATAGATGGCGGCGGGAATGCTGTTTTTATCGAGTACAAAATTCCATCCTGTTAACCTGGCTGCAGCCTGTTGCACAGTTGCCTCTTCAAAAGAAAGATCTTTGATCATGGGCACCAGGGTTCTGGCAGGTAGCGAAAGGTAATCGGTTTGCAGTGACTGCATTTTCTCTATCGTCATTTTATCATCTGCCGCCAGCACTTCATTTACGCGGTTGCCACGAAAAGGATCAGCCCAGGTATAACCCACTGCATTCCAGTGTTTGTAATCATTGGGCGTAACATTTTGGTTAGCCGTAGCAAAAAATCCTTTGGCCGGATTGAGCAGGTGCGGTCTTTCTTTGATGGGCAGAAAACCATCCCATTCATAACGGCCATCACCAGGAACGGGAACCAATCCGCTATGCGTTTTACGAACCGGCACAATACCCACGGCCTGCCAGCCGATATTACCCTTTCGATCGGCCCAGATCATATTCTCGCCGGGTATATGACTGTAGGCACAGGCTTCCCGGAATTCTTCCCATGTTTTTGCCTGGTCTATCCGCAGCGAAGCCAGATAAGGTGCCCCGCCGGGTTCCAGCCAGGCACAACGCACGGCGTAAGCTTTGTGATTAACTGAATCGATATAGGTAACCGGCCCATGCACCGTATAACGCAAAGTAACATTAGCTGCTGCCGCATTTTTCACAGCAATGCTTTCACTGATCGATTTCATTTGTACCCATTCATTTTTATAACGGTACTGGCTAAGATCATTGGGATTGAGATCATACACATAGAGATCTTCTCCATCAGTTTCATAAATGGTTAATCCCCAGGCGCCTTGTTCATTATGGCCGATAGATACACCCGGTATCACCGGTTCGCCGCCACCGATCACATTCCAGCCCGGCGCCACTAAATGCACCATGTACCGAAGTGATGGTACGGCGATCTTGCGATGTGGATCATTGGCCAGCATGGCATGACCACTGGCTGTTCTGCTGCCACTCACGATCCAGTTATTACTTCCTTCCAACCCATGTTCTACCGGTTCTTCACCAACAAAAGGTTTGGGTTGATTCAGTTGTTGCAAAACAGCCTGCGGGTCTCCTGCTGTTTTGGAAATATCTCCTGGTTCAAATGTGAGGTCTTTGCGGTAAGCGGTATAGAGTTCCAGAATATTCTGAGAGAGCAGTTCCGGTTTGATAGCCGCATCCATTGTCAGCAGAGGCTCTTTGGGATGATACCAGGCCAGTTCTTTTACTTTGGCTTCTCCTACTTTAGCTACTGCCCTGGCAATATTCAGTTCTTCGGTAATATTACCCAACAATCCCTGGTGGCGGGAGACCACGACTTCGGGTGTCCATTTACCGGGTTGTATATTCAACAAACGAAATTCTACCGGCAATAGTTCGGGCTTTTTCAATACTTCATCTATATAGGCATTCACTCCGGCGGTATAGGCTTTGATAATGGCTTCGCCTTGCGGATGATAATGATTCAGTTCTTTTTTCAGTTCACCCCGGTATTGAAATAAGCGGGTGCCGATATCGCGTTTCAATTCGCGCGGACCGAGTATTTCTGCCACGGTACCCGTTGCCTGCCTGCGCCAGATCTCGAACTGAAACAATCGGTCTTTGGCGGCACAATAGCCCTGTGCAAAAAAAAGATCATGCTGGTTAGCGGCATAAATATGATTCACGCCCCACTGGTCGCGCAGCACTTCTACCGGTGCCTGTAATCCTTTTACAGTTAGTTTGGTGGAGGGTTGTGCAAGGGTAATAATAGGGAAAAACAGCAACAAAAAGGCCAGTAACCGGACCATAGGAGAGGCAGGCATTCGATACATAACAGCTGTTTGGTTGAAACAGTAAGTTAGCAATTATATCATAAAAAGCTGCCACAACAGATAAGCGCAATTTACGCCGACAACAACCACTCTTTCAGCGCTGCAAAATCAGCTTTCATTGGGATACTTTTCTTCTCCAGCCCGAATAAATGTTGTGCAGAGGCTGGCACTTCTACTTTTTGCCCGATCATGGCTTCTACCGTATCCGGAAATTTAACCGGATGCGCCGTTTCTAAAATAAACCCTTTGAGTTCCGGGTATTTGGAAAGATAGTCCAGTAATGCATAATAAGCCACAGCCCCATGCGGATCCAAAGTATATCCTTCCCGATGATATACATCTGCCATGGTCTGGCGGGTAATAGCATCGGTTACCGTATAACCGGAAATTTTTTCTTTGAGGGTTTCGTATTTACTGCCAAACAGTTCCATCACCCGGATAAAATTACTCGGACTACCTACATCCATCGCATTGGAAATGGTAGGCACGGCTGTTTTAACGGCATAATTACCGGTACGCAGGTACTCGGGTACGGCATCATTCACATTGCAGGCTGCAATAAAATGTTGCACCGGCAACCCACTTACATGCGCCAGTAACCCGGCACAGATATTTCCGAAATTACCGCTGGGTACAGAGATCACCGGCGGGTGGGCTTTATCCGGCCATTGCTGCCAGGCAAAGAAATAATACAATTGCTGCGGCAACCAGCGTGCTACATTGATGGAATTGGCCGAAGTGAGTTGCAGGGCTTTGTTCAGATCAGCATCCATAAACGCATCTTTTACCATGGCCTGGCAATCATCAAAACTTCCGGATACTTCGAGGGCTTTGATATTTTGTCCGCAGGTAGTGAGTTGCAACTCCTGAACCGCACTCACTTTACCCGATGGATACAGGATCACCACTTCCACTCCTTCCACACCCAGAAAACCATTGGCCACGGCACCGCCGGTATCACCGGATGTAGCTACCAATACGGTTACTTTTCCTTTTTCCTGTTGCGAAAAATAACCCAGGCAGCGACTCATAAACCGAGCACCCACATCTTTAAAAGCCAGCGTAGGTCCATGAAATAATTCTAAGGAAGCGATTTGCTCATTGATTTTCACCAGCGGAAAATCGAACTTAATGGTTTCTGAAACAATACGGAACAGACTTTTTTCATCAATCGTATTACCCACATACGGCTGCATCACCAGCATAGCCAGTTCTTCTTTGGAGTAGTCGTTACAATTCCTGATAACCATCGGATCAACCATTGGTATTGCTTCAGGAAAATACAATCCCTTATCCGGTGCCTGTCCTTTAATGGTGGCTTCACGGAAACTGACATTGGGGGCTTGTTTGTGTAAACTATAGTATTGCATGGGGAATGGGCAATGGTGAATGGTAAATATTATTGGTCAACGAATCGAACACCTGTGGTGTTGATGGTGGTTACATACGTATGATGATCGAGTGCCAACGATTCATAAACAGCATGCATCTGCTGTTCCACAGCTTTAGCAGTGTTTTCATCTTTACTCAGCATAAAAATAGAAGGCCCGGAACCGGAAATACCGCCACCCAAGGCACCGGCTTCTTTACTGAGTTGTTTGATCTGATCAAAACCGGGTATCAGGATACTTCTCACAGGCTCTATCAACACATCTTCGAGCGAGCGGCCGATGAGGGCATAATCTTTTTGCAAGAGTCCGGCCACCAATCCGGCAATATTGCCCCACTGGCGGATCGCATCTTTCAGCAATACCTGTTGTTTCAGGATACTCCTGGCATCTGCGGTTCTTACTTCTATCTGCGGGTGTACAATGGTCACATATAATTCCGGTGCGGTTAACGGTACAATATCCAGCGGAAAAATAGAACGGATCAAAGTAACACCGCCATAAATACAGGGTGCAATATTATCCGCATGTTTTACTCCCGAAGCTACTTTCTCCCCATTCATGGCAAAGCGAACAAGATCTTCTTTGCTGAACCGATCGTTCAGCAATCGGTTAGCCGCCACTACTGCCCCTGCAGAACTGGCCGCACTGGAACCCACACCACTACCGGGTTTGATATGTTTACAGATACTTAGTTCAAAACCTACCGTCTCCGGCACTTCTTCCAGCATTGCCAGTAAAGCCGCACCAGCCACATTTAATTCGGGTTCTGTGGGTAGATTATACGCATCCAGGTTAATGATCGTAACACCAGGTTTATCTATGAACCGGATATGCATTTCATCATAGGGTTCCTTCACTGCAAAACCCAATACATCAAAACCACAAACCATATTGGCCACCGTTGCCGGTGCATGCACCGAAACCACTGCATCCATCCCCATCATGGGAGCGTATAAAAAATTGGTATTATAAAGTAGTTTCATAATGAATGTTTTCCCCCCAACCCTCCCTGCTTGGCAGGGAGGGTCGACCAGCGAACGAAGTCGGGGTGAGTTGATTATCTCGCCACACGAATAATATCTGCAAATACCCCACTCGCCGTTACATCGGCCCCCGCTCCCGCACCTTTGATCACCAAGGGCTGTTCCGGATAACGGTTGGTATAAAACAACACCAGGTTATCTTTCCCATAGAGATGATAAAAATCCGATTCAGCAGGAATATGTTGCAACCCAACCGATGCTTTTCCATGTTCATAGGTAGCTACAAATTTCAGCTTGCAGTTTTTGGCTGCTGCGGCTTTGTAAATAGCCTGAAAATGTGCTTCCTGTTTTTCCATTTCGGCATAGAAATCGGCCACGCTTCCCTCAAAGCAGGACGCCGGTAAAAAATACTCATTGCTGATATCTTCCATTTCCAGCTGTTGACCTGCTTCACGTGCCAGGATCATGATCTTACGCATCACATCTGTTCCGCCCAGATCCAGTCTTGGATCGGGTTCGGTATACCCTTCTTCCTGCGCCTGTTTCACCACCGAAGCAAAAGGTTGGGTGGCATCATAATTATTAAACACAAAATTGAGGGTGCCGGATAATACGGCCTGGATCTTATTTACCGTATCGCCACTGCGTAACAGATCGTTCAGTGTTCCGATCACCGGCAAACCTGCTCCTACATTGGTTTCGAACAGGAAAGAAGTATTGAATTCACGCGATAGTGATTTTAATTTTTTATAGGAAGCATAGGCAGAAGAGGCTGCAATTTTATTACAGGCCACTACAGATATGCTCTTCTCTAATAAAGCAGCATACACTCCTGCTACTTCTGCATTGGCAGTAACATCTACAAACACACTGTTACGGAGATTTTTGCTGCAGATCTGTTTTACAAAATCATGGATGGTACCATTGGGTGCCTGCTGCAGGTCTTCTTTCCAGCTATCCAATGCCAGCCCATCTTCATTGATCAGGATACGTTTACTATTGGCCAGACCGGTGATCTGGATCTGCAAACGAAGGGTGTCCTGCAGGTATTTGAACTGCTTTTGAATCTGACCAATCAGTTTACCACCCACATTACCCGTACCGGCAATAAACACATTCAATTGTTTATACGTGGTTTCAAAAAATTCTTCATGTAAAACGTTGATCGCTTTTTTAACATCTTTGGATGATAAAACGGCCGATATATTTTTCTCAGAAGAACCCTGGGCAATGGCCCGCACATTGATACCGTTCCTGCCCAGTGCTCCGAACATTTTACCACTTACACCCGGGTGACTCTTCATCTGCTCTCCCACCAGTGCCACGATAGATAAGCCTGTTTCTACTTTCAGTGGATCTACTTTACCGGATTGGATTTCGTGGTCAAAACTTTGGTCAATTACCCGTTTGGCTTTGTCTGTGTCTGCTTCATTGATACCCACACAGATAGAATGTTCAGAAGAACTTTGTGTGATAAGGATCACATTCACTTTCTCCTGCGCCAATGCTTCGAACAGGCGTTTGGAGAAACCGGGAATACCCACCATACCGCTTCCTTCCAGACTTAACAGACTGATGCGGTTAATACTGGAAATGCCCCGGATAAAACTATCCGTAGTAACAGCAGATTCATTTTCGATCAGTGTTCCGAAATCATCGGGTGCAAAGGTATTTTTCACCCAAACCGGAATATGTTTTTTCATCACCGGCTGTATGGTGGGCGGGTAAATGATCTTGGCCCCGAAATGCGACAGCTCCATCGCTTCCTGGTAAGAAATACGCTGAATCGGTTTGGCATTTTGCACCAGCCTGGGATCGGCCGTCATCATACCGCTCACATCGGTCCAGATCTCCAGCGCTATGGCATTTGTAGCTGCCGCATAAATAGCACCGGTATAATCCGATCCGCCCCTGCCCAATGTAGTTGTATTACCGTTTGCATCGCTCGAGATAAAACCCGGTGCCACATATAACTGGTGTTTATATGCCTGCAGGTAGTCCTGTATCTTCTTTTCAGTATGTACAAAATCAACGATTGCATTACCATGGTTCGAATTAGTGGTGATCAGCTTTCGCGAATCCAGCCAATGTTGATCTATACCCAGCGATTGAAACCTGGCCGAGATCATCATCGATGATAACAGTTCGCCATAACTCACGATCCTGTCTTTGGTACGTGCCGATAATTCGCCCAGCAGAAACACACCATCACAGATGCCTTCCAGCTCATTGAATTGTTGTTTTACCAGGCTAAGGGTAGCACTCTGCTGTTGAATAGGTAATAAAGCACGAACTGTTTCCAGGTGCCGGTTTTCCATTTCTTTCAATACGGTTTTGTACTCCTCATTGGCTTTCGAAGCCAGATCACCGGTATGCAACAGACTATCCGTAATACCACCAAGTGCCGATACTACCAGAATAGTTGGTTCTTTTTCAATGGCTTTCTGCACGATACCAACCACCTTACTCATATTTTCTGCATTGGCTACTGAACTACCGCCGAATTTTAATACCTGCATATATGGAAACTTATCTTATAAATAATATTGAATGAAAATTGCCCGCCGTTTCCCTTTCGGGAGAACAGCTGTTAAAAGCCCTGAGATGATATGACAATGTATAACCCTTTACAGGGTCGTAATAGTGATAATAGCAGTAGTGAACAGCGTAGCTGTTGCAATAGGGTAAGTGATATGTAACTGCTTTTGTGGCATGTGTTGTTAAAACATGTTCAAGATACAGAAAAATCTTTTTCATCATACTAAGTAGCCGAACAAATTATCGTTCTGCTTCAGTTCCGTGTAATTAATATGAAAACGGTCCATGTTCTGCAACAGCACTTCATAATCCGCTTTCGATCTCAGTTCTATGCCTACCAGTGCCGGACCGGTTTCTTTGTTGTGTTTCTGCATGTATTCAAACCGGGTAATATCATCATCCGGCCCCAACACATGATTCACAAACTCTTTCAATGCACCCGGCCGCTGCGCAAAGCGGATCAGGAAATAGTGCTTCAACCCCTCGTACTGCAAAGACCTTTCCTTGATCTCCTGCATCCGGTCAATATCGTTGTTACTGCCGCTTACCACACAGACTACTGTTTTTCCCCTGATCACATCCGCATAATCATCCAATGCCGCTATCGACAAAGCCCCTGCGGGTTCTACCACGATCGCATCTTCATTGTATAACTGCAGTATGGTGGAACATACTTTTCCTTCGGGTACCAGGTGCATATCATCCAGCACTTCTTTACAGATACTGAACGTTACATCACCTACTCTTTTTACTGCGGCCCCATCCACAAATCTTTCAATATTGTCCAGCGTAACCGGATGTCCGGCCCGCAAGGCTTCATACATAGAGGGTGCCCCTTCCGGCTCCAGGCCGATAATTCTTGTTTTGGGAGAAAAGGTTTTGAAATAAGCACCCACTCCCGCGCTCAATCCACCACCTCCCACCGGTACAAATAAAAAATCAATATCCGACCGGTCTTCCATGATCTCCATACCTACCGTTGCCTGTCCTTCAATGATCCTGATATCATCAAAAGGCGGGATAAATGTCATACCATTGGCTACAGTATATTCTTTGGCAGCAGCGGCACAATCATCAAACGTATCGCCCGTTAGTCTTACTTCAATAAAACCTTCCCCGAACATTTTGGTCTGGTGTACTTTCTGGTTAGGGGTTATAATGGGCATGAATACCACCCCTTTCACATTCAGTTTTTTACAACTGTAGGCAAAACCCTGCGCATGGTTACCTGCACTGGCACATACCACCCCTTTCTGCAATTGTTCCTGCGGCAAGCTGCTCATCATATTATAGGCACCGCGCAGTTTGTAAGAACGCACCACCTGCAGGTCTTCCCTTTTCAGAAAAACATCACACTGGTACTTACGCGATAAGTTGTGGTTATACGTAAGCGGTGTGCGGTTCACAATCTTCTGCAAACGCTTTCTGGCGCTCTCAAAATCGAGTGTGGGTGTATCAGTACTTGATCGGGTATCCATAACTTATATTTTTCACCCCTCCAACCTCCCCTTCTCTGCCTGCAGAGAAGGGGCCGGGGGATGAGTCAGTTATTATTTGGCTGGCTGGTTCTCCGGACGCAAACTTCTCACCGTCCTTCCCGCCTGCCATATTTCACTATCATGTAATTCTTTCAATTCTGCATCCAGTTTTTCACGGTAATCTGCTTTACTGTTGCTTTCAATAGACTTAGCCGCTTCTTTACCGGTAGCTACACTCTCGTATAATTCTGTGAATATAGGTAAGGTAGCATCGCGGAATTTTTTCCACCAATCCAATGCACCCCGTTGTGCAGTGGTAGAACAGTTGGCATACATCCAGTCCATCCCATTCTCAGCCACCAACGGCATTAAGGATTGGGTTAATTCTTCTACGGTTTCGTTAAAAGCTTCTGAAGGGGTATGTCCTTTGGAACGCAATACCTGGTACTGCGCCGCAAAAATTCCCTGAATAGCGCCCATCAGTGTACCACGCTCGCCGGTAAGATCACTGTACACTTCTTTTTTGAAATTGGTTTCGAACAGATAACCCGAACCTATAGCAATACCCAATGCCACTACCCTGTCAAACGCACGTCCGGTAGCATCCTGAAAAATGGCATAACTGCTGTTCAGACCTCGTCCCTGCAGAAACATTCTGCGAAGAGAAGTACCCGAACCCTTGGGTGCCACTAAAAACACATCCACATCTGCCGGCGGAATGATGCCGGTCTGGTCGTTATACGTAACCCCAAAGCCATGAGAGAAATACAAAGCTTTACCGGGTGTTAAATGTTTTTTCACGGTGGGCCACATGGCAATCTGTGCCGCATCACTCAATAAATAACAGATGATGGTTCCTTTTTCAAGGGCCTCTTCAATTTCGAATAAGGTTTGTCCGGGTACAAATCCGTCTTTCACTGCTTTGTCCCAGCTTTTTGAATTCTTACGCTGACCCACGATCACATTGATCCCGTTTTCTTTCTGGTTCAATGCCTGTCCGGGCCCCTGTACCCCATAACCGATCACAGCTACCACTTCATCTTTTAATACTTCCTGCGCTTTTGCCAAAGGAAACTCATCACGTGTCACTACATTTTCTTCTACCCCACCAAAATTTAATTTTGCCATTTTGTAAAGTTTAACGGTTAATTGGTTTTGTTTTATTGGTTTGTTTGCTTTTACAGTTTTTGCCACCGCCTTGTGCGGGATTGTTCAGCGATGTGCCAGCATCTCTATTTACTGGTGAGTAGTGAGTTGTCAGTAGTCAGTGTATACTACCTACTCACTACTGACAACTCACCCTTCTCAATTCACATAGTGAACACTTCATCCTGCTTATCCAGAAACTCATTCTCCACCAGCTCTTCCCCGGGTTCTGCCTGTTCAAATTCTTTCAGTTTTTCATGAAAGCCTTTACTCTCTTTAATAATAGCTACCCGTGCACTGCGTACAAATTCGATGAGTCCGTAGGGGGCCAGTACTTCTACCAGTTTATCTGTTTCCTCACGGTGACCGCTGGTTTCAAAAATGGTATAGTCTTTCCTGATCACCACGGCACGGGCACCATACTCTCGTAGCAGTCTTTCTACTTTTACTTTTTCAGCGATCTCATCAGTAGGTACTTTATACAAAGCCAGCTCCTGCCATACAATTTCATCATTGTTGTTATAGTAGGCTTTCAGCACTTCTACCTGTTTCTCTATCTGGCGCGCCAGTTTGCGCACCACATCTTCGATCTCGTTGATCACGATCGTAAAACGATGAATACCTTCCGCTTCTGATGGAGAAGTGTTCAGGCTCTCAATATTGATCTTCCTGCGTGAGAACATCGTGGCAATACGAACCAGTAAGCCAATATGGTTCTCGGTGTATACGGTGATGGTAAATTCCTGTTTTGTCATGTTTACCCCCTAAGCCCCTGAACGGGGAATTGGTTATTCAATTCGATTAATAGTATTATTTCAGCCTCACTTCACTTACGCTGCAACCCTGCGGCACCATCGGAAACACATTGTTCTCTTTACCCACCATCACTTCCAGCAGATAAGAACCTTCGTGTTCAAGCATGGTTTGCAAAGCCGCTTTCAGGTTGGCACGATCGGTTACTTTATTGCCTTCAATGCCATAACCCTTGGCCACCATTACAAAATCCGGACTGGCTATATCCACGAATGAATAGCGTCTGTCGTTGAACAGCTGCTGCCATTGTCGCACCATTCCCAAAAACTCATTGTTCAGGATCAGGATCTTTACTGATACTCCTGTTTGCATAATGGTTCCCAATTCCTGGATGGTCATTTGAATCCCACCATCGCCAATAATAGCCACCACGGTTCTTTCCGGTGCGCCAAATTTGGCTCCGATGGCTGCGGGCAAACCAAAGCCCATCGTACCCAAACCACCGGATGTGATATTACTGTTACTCTGGTTGAATTTTGCATACCGGCAAGCCACCATCTGGTGCTGACCCACATCGGTTACAATAATGGCATTACCGCCTGTGAGCTCATTCAGGTTTCGCATCACTTCACCCATGGTCATTTTTTCGGTAGAGGGATGTAATTCTTCAAAAATCACTTCCTTATTCTCTTCCGCATCGCAGGCGCGGAATTTTTCTACCCACTTGGGATATACTTTGGTATCTACCAGTTTGGTTAACATGGGCAGGGTTTCCTTACAATCGCCCCAAACACCTACCGCTGCTTTTACATTCTTATCAATTTCTGATGGATCAATATCCAGGTGTATCACTTTGGCCTGCTTGGCATATTTGTCAAGCCTTCCGGTAACACGATCGTCGAAACGCATACCTATGGCTATCAATACATCACATTCATTGGTCATTACATTCGGGCCATAATTACCATGCATCCCCAGCATCCCCACATTCAATGGATGATCCGTTGGCAAGGCACTCAATCCCAAAATGGTCCACGCAGCAGGGATCCCGGCTTTCTCGATAAAAGCTTTGAATTCTTTTTCCGCTTTTCCCAGTATCACTCCCTGGCCAAAAATCACAAAAGGCTTTTCTGCAGCGTTGATCATGGCCGCAGCTTCTTCAATATATTCTTTGCGCACAATGGGTTTGGGCCGGTAACTGCGCACATGGTTACAAGGGGTATATCCTTCGTAACTGAATTTCTGCATCTGCGCGTTTTTGGTAATGTCGATCAGCACCGGACCAGGTCTGCCGCTGCGGGCTATATAAAAAGCTTTCGCCAGTACAGCAGGGATTTCATTGGCATCGGTTACCTGGTAATTCCATTTGGTAACCGGTGTGGTAATATTGATCACATCTGTTTCCTGAAAAGCATCCGTACCCAGCAGGTGAGCAAACACCTGACCGGTGATGGCTACAACAGGCGTACTGTCGATCATCGCATCTGCCAAACCGGTAACCAGGTTGGTGGCCCCGGGACCACTCGTGGCAAACACCACACCTACTTTACCCGAAGAACGGGCATATCCCTGTGCCGCATGAATACCTCCCTGCTCGTGGCGAACAAGGATATGTTTCAGTTTATCATTATAGTCGTACAGCGCATCATAGATCGGCATGATAGCGCCACCGGGGTAACCGAAAATGGTATCTACCCCCTCTATCAAACAAGCTTCCAGTACTGCCTGTGAGCCGGTAAGCTCGCTGCCCTTATCGGAACAGATCACTTTGGGTTCGGGATTAGTGGTTGTTTTTATTTCTTCAATTGTACTCATACAATCTGTTTTCTGTTTGTAATTCCCTTTTGGGGAGTTGAATTTTATGCCTCATCGGTTACACAGCCTTCCGAAGCATCTTTCACCTGTTGTGCATATTTGAACAGGATCCCTTTCGTTGCTTTCAGGGCAGGCTGTTTCCAGCTGACTCGGCGCTTCGCGATCTCTTCCTCGCTTACTTTCAATGTCATTTTTTTAGTGGCCACATTCAATTCAATGATATCGTTGTCCTGCACCAGACCGATCAATCCGCCTTTAAATGCTTCGGGTGTTACATGTCCTACTACAAAACCATGTGTACCACCGCTGAATCTTCCATCTGTGATCAGTGCCACGCTTTTACCCAAACCCGCACCAATAATAGCCGAAGTAGGTTTCAGCATTTCCGGCATGCCGGGTGCACCTTTCGGACCCACATATCGGATCACCACCACATCGCCATGCTGAATACGGCCGCTGTTGATGCCATGGATGAGTTCATGCTCACCATCAAATACCCGCGCCGGACCTTCGAACAACTCACCTTCTTTTCCGCTGATCTTGGCCACGCTACCCCCTTCGGCCAGGTTGCCGTATAAGATCTGCAGGTGTCCCGTTGCTTTTACCGGATGTTCAATCGGCAGAATAATTTTCTGCTGGTCAAAATCCAGATCAGGTACGCTGGCTACATTTTCAGCTACTGTTTTGCCGGTTACAGTTAAACAATCGCCGTGTAACAATCCTTTCTGCAATAAATATTTCATCACAGCAGGAACACCGCCATACTGGTGCAGATCCTGCATCAGGTATTTACCACTAGGTTTAAAATCTGCCAGTACCGGCACCCTGTCGCTGATAGCCTGAAAATCATCCTGTGTCAGTGGCACATCCACACTTTTGGCCATGGCCAGCAAATGCAATACCGCATTGGTACTTCCGCCCATCACCATTACCATCGTAATCGCATTTTCGAATGCCTTACGTGTCATGATATCTTTGGGTTTGATATCTTTTTCCAGTAATAGCTTGATGGCTTTACCTGCATCCAGACACTCTTTCTGTTTCTCATCACTCAAGGCCGGATTGGAAGAGGAGTAAGGCAAACTCATTCCCAAAGCTTCTATCGCCGATGCCATGGTATTGGCAGTATACATACCACCACAGGCACCTGCACCCGGACAGGCATGTTTGACAATGCCTTTAAAATCGGCTTCATCCAGGTTCCCTGCTAATTTTTGTCCTAGTGCTTCAAAAGCAGAAACGATATTCAGGTCCTGCCCCTTGTAATGCCCCGGTGCAATGGTTCCGCCATACACCATAATGGCCGGGCGGTTTAACCTGCCCATGGCGATGATAGAACCCGGCATATTTTTATCACAGCCCGGTAAGGCAATCACCCCGTCATAATATTGCGCGCCACAAACAGCTTCTATCGAATCGGCAATAATATCGCGGCTCACCAGCGAGTAACGCATACCATCGGTTCCATTACTCATGCCATCACTCACACCAATGGTATTAAAGATCAATCCCACCAACTCATTTTCCCATACACCCTTTTTCACCAGCTGTGCCAGATCGTTCAGGTGCATGTTACAGGTATTACCATCGTAGCCCATACTCACCACACCCACCTGTGCTTTTTGCAGATCTTCGTCTGTTAAGCCTATCCCATACAACATCGCCTGTGCAGCGGGTTGTGTTACATCCTGGGTTAGTGTTTTACTGTACTTATTGATTTCGTTTGCCATGGTTTCAGCGAGATGCTTGTTTTGTTTCCTTTGCGATGAAAGGTTTTATTTTCTTGTATTTTACTTCTAACGAAACAGGTTTGTGAGTGGTCAGTAGTGAGTAGGTAGTTTGGATAACTGCTCACCCCTCCCTACTCCCTACTCACTACTGACTACTCACTACTCCACTCCCAACACTTCATTTACCAGTGCTGCTTTCTTTTCAACAACCAGTTCTTTATATGCATTCTGGATCTGTTTGCTCACAGTATTTTCCCATGCCATTGTAAAAGGCTGGTCATCCAGCGACTGCATACCGATCACTTCTGCAGCGGTACCGCAGAAAAAAGCGGCATCCGCACCATACATCTCTTCTTTGGTAAACAGTTTCTCTTCTACGGGTATATTCAGTTCTTCACAGATCTCCAGCACCGTTGCCCTTGTAATACCCGGCAGGATATTTCCCAGTGCTGTGGTATACAAACGCCCTTGTTTTTCAAAAAATACATTTGCTCCCGGACCTTCAGCCACATTCCCATTCATATCGCTCAGCAGGGCTTCATCAAAACCATTTGCTTTGGCTTCCTGACTGGCGAGGATGGAGTTTACATAATGTCCCGCCGCTTTCGCATGAATTTTAAACCCTTTGGGATTGGGGCGCTGGAAAGAAGAACTCATTACGCGTAACAGTTTATCTCCCAGAAATGGCGCCATTTCCCATACTTCGATCACAATGAAAGATTCCGTATTCAGGTTAAAACTCATATTGGCCGGTGCATATACCACGGGACGGATATAGGCATCCTGCAGATTATTTTTCGCCAGCAATTCATAGGTAGCCGCAATCAGCTCAGTGGCCGACCAGTTATAGGGCATGTTCAATGCCAATGCCGAATTCTTCAGCCGTTCATAATGCGCTTCTGCTTTAAAAATTTTGGTCTCACCGGTTGCTGTACGATACGAGCGGATCCCTTCAAAAACAGAATAGCCGTAATGAAACGACTGGCTGTAAAAATCCATTTTCGCCTCTGAGGCTTTTACAAAAGCTCCGTTGAGGTAGAGTACCGTGTTCTCGTTGTAATAATTGGCCATACACCTTGTTTTAACTTTCAACTTTTGGAAAGTTTAGAACTTTTCAAAAGTTTCTGGGTAATAAAAAAGCCCCGCCTTTTGGAGGCGGGGCTTATATGCTTAGTATCTTTTATACTATATAAACTCATCCTCCATGCAGTGCAGGAATAATAATGACGATCACAATCGCAATGACTGTAATAACCGTATTCACATTATTTATTCTGCCTCTTAACATGGATGATGTATTAGAACAAAAGTACTCCCACCATCGCAAAAAACAAAGAACTCTTTTATTTATTTTGAAAACACCCGCTTGTTTTTCACAAACGTGCGTTAGTATCAGATGATCGTTGACTGGTTCAGACTCGCATTGGTTCGTCTGCCGCTATCTCTGTTTCGCTCTATATGATCCACGATCAGATCACCGATAGCAGTAGTGGTATAATTATTCACTGGGTCGATATCTTTTGAAACAAAACCATGCGATAGTGTCCAGGCCACTGCTTCGCGCACAGCATGGGCTTCGGTAGCCATCCCAAAATGATCCAGCATCATGGCAGCCGATAACACGGAACCCAATGGATTGGCAATGTCTTTTCCGGCAGCCTGCGGATAAGAACCATGGATGGGCTCAAACAAAGCAGAATGGGTACCTACTGATGCAGAAGGCAATAACCCCAGTGAACCACTCAGCACACTGGCTTCATCGCTGATGATATCACCAAACATATTCTCGGTCAGCACCACATCAAACTGTGCCGGATTCAGGATGATCTGCATAGCAGCATTATCAACAAACATATAATCCACTGCTACATCTGCATACGCTAAGGCGATCTCCTGAATTACTTTCCGCCAGAGACGGGAGGTTTCCAGTACATTGGCCTTATCTACCAGCGTTAATTTCTTTTTCCTTTTCTGTGCGTATTGAAAAGCCAAATGCGCTACCCTTTCAATTTCGGGTTTGGTATATACACAATCATCAGATGCACGTGTCTGGTCTTCACTCAATTCCTTTTTGCCGAAATAAATACCACCCGTCAACTCGCGAAAGATCACAAAATCGATCCCTTTCAGTTGCTTCGCTTTCAAAGGAGATAAATGCTGCAGCGCATGGTAGGTAGTAATCGGACGGATATTCGCAAACAACTGCAACTCCTTACGCAGTTTCAGCAAACCCTGCTCGGGCCGCACTTTTGCCGTAGGATCATTGTCGTATTTGGGATGACCGATAGCGCCAAACAGAATAGCATCGCTGGCCAGGCAGGTGGCAATGGTTTCGTCCGGTAGCGGATTGCCCGTTTTATCGATCGCATCTGCACCCATGATGCCATAACTATACTGAAACTCATGCCCATAACGATGCGCAATAGCATTCAGTACTTTGATGGATTGCTGCGTTACTTCCGGACCAATGCCATCTCCTAATATTACCGCAACCTTCTTTTCCATATCAGATAGTATTTCTAAGTTTTATGCAGCCATCCTCCCCTGCTCCAGTTGCAGTGAACAGGTAACACAGGAGGGGATTTCTGTTGTATAATGACTAACGTATATCAATGTTTTCTGCATCTCTACACAGATCGTATTCACCAATGCGATGAAACGGGCCGTGGTTTCGCTATCCAGTCCCTGGCAAGGCTCATCCAGTATCAGCATGGGAGGATTTTTCACCAGTGCCCTTGCCAGTAACACCAGGCGCTGCTGGCCGTTGGATAACTGTTTGAAATATTTCTGACCAATCGTATTCAATTCCAACGCTGAGATCCACTGTGCAACAATGGAATGCTGTTGTTGTGATAATTGCCTGAATAAACCGATCGTATCAAACAAACCCGATGCCACTACTTCAAAAGCAGTAGCGGCCGAATCAAAATAGTGATGCAGTTCGGGAGATACATAACCGATCTTTTGTTTAATATCCCAGATACTTTCTCCACTGCCTTTCCGGCGGTCAAAAAGATAGATCTCATTGGCAAAAGCCTGCGGGTTATCGCCATTCACCAGACTGAGCAGGGTAGATTTACCAGAACCATTATGTCCCGAAACACTCCAGCACTCTCCTTTTTTCACTTCCCAGTTAATATTACTGAGTATGGTTCGGTTGTTATACATCACACTTGTATTTACCATGCGGATGGCTACAGAAAAATCAGGGTAACTATATGCGGGGGGAATGGTCTTGCAGGAAGCGATAAAAACATCACTTACTGCATCATTGTAATTATTTATAGTGCTTATAGTAGCCTGGGCAAAATAATCTGCACGGGTGATCAGGTCACCCAGTTTACCCTGCGTCAGTACTGCCACATGTGTTACAGAAGCGGGTATATCTGAATCGGCTGTTACCAGCAGATAATGAATCCCACGCGTCGAGAGTGTATCCAGCAGTTTATTCAGCAGGGCTCTGGCAGCGATATCAAGTCCTGTATACGGACTATCCAGCAGCAGCCATTCTGCATTTTGTAAAATAGCCTGTGCCAGCTGAAACCGTTTGTGTTCCCCATTGGATAACTGGATCAAACGGGTATCAGCAATATGAGAGATCTGCAGTAGCGCAAGTGTTTCTGCCAATAAGCTTGTATCGGTTGTAATCTCAGACAACGCTTCTGTTACTGTTGGGGCATCTTCTGCATCGTTCGAATTAAACCGTTGCTGGTAATAAAATGAGTTGAGGTTGGATAAGTTTTTGAACTGGTGCTGCTGTGCAATCACCACGATCTTGGGCCTGCGGTTGTTTTGAAAACAGATCTCGCCACGGGAGTAGCACTGACCGGTCAACGCTTTGATCAGTGTGGTTTTTCCGGAACCGGAGGCACCGATCACTGCCAGTCGTTGGCCTTCTGATAAGCTGAAAGACAGATCCTGTAACACAGGCTGGCCCGACAGCTGTACTGTAAGGCCTGTTACCTGCAAAAGAGGAGATGCTATCATAAAAAGTTAAGATTGCAATTGCGCTTCGAAAGCTTCTATCTGTGCTTTATTACTGATGAGATAATCAATATCATCGTATCCGTTCAACAGGCATGTTTTTTTGTAAGTATTAATATCAAACACTTCCTGTGCGCCCGTAGTATCAATGGTGATGGTCTGGGCAGCTACATCGATACTGATGGTAGCTTCTTTACCCAATGAAAACAGTGCTGCCAAAAAAGCATCGCTCACTTTCACTGGTAATACGCCATTGTTCAATGCGTTATTCTTGAAGATATCGGCAAAAAAACTGGATACCACTGCTTTAAAACCATAATCCTGCAGAGCCCATGCAGCATGTTCCCTTGAAGAGCCGCATCCGAAATTTTTGCCTGCTACCAGGATCTCGCCGGCATATTGGGGTTGATTCAGCACAAAATCGGCTTTGGGTTTGCTCTCGTCATTATCTATATAACGCCAGTCGCGGAACAGGTTTTTGCCAAAACCATCGCGGGTAGTGGCTTTTAAAAAACGTGCCGGAATGATCTGGTCTGTATCCACGTTTTCCATAGGAAGCGGAACAAAACGGCTATGTATTTTCTGTAAGGGTTTCATTGTCTATGCTTAATGCTGAACGCGCAACGCTTTTCTTTTTTTTTAAATTAATTCTCTTACATCTGTTACTACACCTGTAATGGCAGCAGCGGCAGCAGTTAACGGACTGGCCAGCAGGGTTCTGGCACCTGCACCTTGTCTGCCTTCAAAATTCCGGTTGCTGGTGCTGATGCAGTATTCTCCTGCGGGGATCTTGTCTTCATTCATTCCCAAACAGGCACTGCAGCCCGCCTGGCGTATTTCAAATCCGGCTTCTTTAAAGATCTGATCAAGGCCTTCTGCCTGCACCTGCCTGGCCACCTGCTGCGAGCCCGGCACGATCATTACCTGTACCTGTTCGTTTTTCTTTCTGCCCTTCACCAATGCCGCTACCAAACGCAGATCTTCGATGCGTGAATTGGTACAGCTGCCAATGAATACATGCTGCACCGGCATACCCAGTAACGGTTTACCCGATTCCAGACCCATATATTTCAAAGCTTTAATGATATTATTTCTTTCTCCCTCATCCGGAATACTATCTGTAACCGGAATAGTGCCATTGATGGCAATACCCAGACCCGGATTGGTACCATACGTGATCATGGGTTGGATATCTGATGCATTGATATTGATTTCTGCATCAAATACCGCATCTGCATCGCTGTACAATTCTTTCCACTGTGCGAGTTTTTTATCCCACTGTGCCAATCCCGGTGCAAACTGGCGGCCTTTGATATAATTGAAAGTGGTTTCATCCGGCGCTATCATGCCACCGCGGGCACCCATTTCAATACTCATATTACAGATGGTCATCCTCGCTTCCATGGATAAAGCCCGGATAGCTGAGCCTGCATATTCTACAAAATAGCCGGTAGCACCGCTCGCAGTGATATGCGCAATGATATAGAGGATAATATCTTTGGATACAACACCCGGATGCAGTTCGCCTTCAATATTGATCCGCATCAGTTTGGGTTTTGTCTGCAACAGACACTGCGAGGCAAATACCATTTCCACTTCGCTGGTACCGATGCCAAAGGCAATGGCACCAAAAGCGCCATGGGTAGAGGTATGACTGTCGCCACAGACAATGGTCATGCCCGGCTGGGTAATACCCAATTCAGGCCCTATCACATGTACAATACCCTGAAAAGGATGTCCTAGGCCATACAGCTCAATATTATGTTTCTTACAGTTCTCGATGAGTTGCTGTACCTGTAAACGGGAGAGCTCATCTTTAATGGGTAAATGCTGGTTCTGCGTAGGTACATTATGATCGGCAGTAGCTACTACCTGTTGCGGACGAAATACGGTGAGGCCTCTTTTTTCAATGCCGTTAAATGCCTGTGGACTGGTTACTTCGTGTATAAAGTGTTTGTCGATATACAATACAGAAGGGCCGTCTTCCATTTTCTGTACTACGTGTTTGTCCCAGATCTTATCGAATAATGTCTTTGCCATACAAATTTAAAATTAAGCGTGGTGTAGAAACACCACGCTCTCAAACTAAAACTATACTGATGAGAAAATCCTAAGCGATTGCCGGCTCTGCTTTGTACGCTTTTGCCAGCTGGTGCAGGTCCTCTTCCTCAACTTCTTTTTTCCTGTCTGCTACCTGCAGGAATGATTCATAGAGAACATCTATATCGTTACGTGTAAACTCATAACCGATCTTCTGGAAGCGGTGTGCCAGTGCACTGCGTCCGCTCCGGGCAGTTAATACGATCTTACTGCCTTCTGCTCCCACTTCTTCGGGATTAATGATCTCGTAAGTAAGTGAATCCTTCAAAAAGCCATCCTGGTGAATGCCGGATGAATGTGAAAATGCATTGGCACCCACAATGGCTTTGTTCACCTGCACAGGTACCCGCATGGTATCAGCCACTTCGCGACTGAGCGGGTTCAGCATCCGGGTATTGATATTCGTATATAAACCCAGGTGTTTGTGCTGTTTCAGTACCATCACTACTTCTTCCAGTGAGGTATTACCGGCCCTTTCTCCCAAACCGTTAATGGTACACTCGATCTGCCTTGCACCGGCAATCACACCCGCTATGGAATTGGCGGTAGCCAGTCCCAGATCGTTATGGCAATGACAGGACAGGATCGCCTTGTCTACATTGGGTACGTTGTTCATCAGGAAAGCGATCTTTTCTCCGTATTGCTGTGGCAGGCAATAACCGGTAGTATCCGGGATATTGACTACGGTAGCACCGGCTCTGATCACGGCTTCTACCACACGGGCCAGGTATTCGTTATCGGTACGGCCGGCATCTTCGGCATAGAACTCTACATCGTCTACAAAATTCTTTGCCCATTTTACCGACTGAATGGCACGTTCCAGAATTTCCTCGCGGGTGGCATTGAATTTAGCCTTGATATGGTAATCAGAAGTACCGATACCAGTATGGATGCGAGGGCGTTTCGCAAATTTCAATGCCTCCGCTGCCACTTCAATATCTTTCTGTACCGCCCGGCTGAGACCACAGATGGTAGCGTTTTTAACTACTTTGGAGATCTCTGTCACCGATTCAAAATCGCCGGGACTGGAAATGGGGAAACCGGCTTCAATAATATCCACCCCTAATGCTTCCAGGTGCAGGGCCAGGGTTAGTTTCTCTTTGGTATTGAGTTTACAACCGGGTACCTGCTCGCCATCGCGGAGGGTAGTATCGAATATGAAGACCTGTTGATCCATTAATATTTTTTAAGCTAATTTTCAGATGAAAAGGCAGGCTATTACTTTTGTTATCGATTGCCGTTAATAACAAAGCTCATAGCCTGCCATTTTCGAATATACTTTTAGTAATAGAGGATATAAGACCAAAATTGACGGTATTTTACACTCCATAAACCCGGTAAAAACCCATGAAACCCTTACCGGTACTGGATTTTAGTTTAAAAAAAATACGATGCCTAACCGTTCCACCGATGCTTTATTTCAACTGATCCAGTCACTGGAAAGATCAGAGAAGCGGAACTTTAAGCTCTACATGACCCGGAATTCGGGTTCCGGCGACCTGAAAGTGATCCAGTTATTTGATGCGCTGGATAAAATGAAGAACTACGATGAAGAACAGTTGTTAGTTAAAAATCCCTCGATCCAGAAACAGCAGTTATCGAACCTGAAAGCCCATCTCTACCGTGAGATCCTGGTAAGCCTGCGCCTGCTAAACCAGGAAGAGAATATCGACCTGGTACTGCACGAACAACTCGATTTTGCCCGGCTTTTATACAACAAAGGTTTATACCTGCAAAGTCTGAAGATCCTGGACCGGATCAAAGACCTGGCCCGTACCAATAACCAGGTAACCTACCAGCTGCAGGCATTGTTTCTGGAGAAAAAGATCGAATCCTTGCATATTACCCGCAGTATGCAGGACCGGGCAGAAAAACTGAGTAATGAAGTGAATGAAGTGAACCAGCGCCTGGAACTGATCAGTGTATTATCAAACCTCTCGCTGCAACTCTATAGCTGGTACATCAAAAATGGCCATGCGCGGAACGAAGAAGATACAGCTGCAGTAGATGCTTTTCTGAGCCATCCTGCCATTCAGCAGGCAAAAGATGTAAAAGAATTTTACGAAAGATTGTACCTGTACCAGTGTTATTGCTGGCATGCATTCATTACCCAGAACTTTCTGGGCTATTACCGGTATTGCCAGAAATGGGTAGACCTGTTTGAGGCGCAGCCACGCATGATTGAAATTGAAACGGCGCATTATATCAAAGGACTGCATAACCTGATGGGTGCACATTTTGACCTACGCAATTACCAGAAATTCAACGATACCATACAGGTATTTGAGCAGTTCATGCAAACACCGGTGATACTGCAGAACCGCAATAACCTGATCCAGACTTTTATCTATCTCAATATTTCCAAACTGAACAAACACTTTATGGAAGGCACTTTCAGTGAAGGGCTGGAACTGGTGCCGTATATTGAAGAGAAACTGGATGAGTTTGAATTATACCTCGACCGTCACCGGGTACTGGTATTCTATTATAAGATCGCCTCCCTCTATTTCGGAAGCGGCGATGCGGATAAGAGTATCGACTACCTCAACAAGATCATCAACTGGAAAGTGGATCTGCGAACAGACCTCCAATGTTATGCCAGGTTACTGCACCTGATAGCCCATTATGAACTCGGTAATTTTGAATTGTTGGAATACCTGCTCAAATCGGTATACCGCTTCATGTACAAAATGCAGAACCTGAGTACGGTGGAAGAAGAGATATTTGGTTTCCTGAGAAAATCCTTCCGCTTATCGCCCAGACAACTGAAGCCACAGTTCGAAACCTTACTGGCTACCTTAAAACCCCTCGAAAAAAGCCGGCTCGAAAGCCGTGCCTTTATGTACCTCGATATCATTTCCTGGCTGGAGAGTAAGATCAATACTGTGCCGGTACAAACCATCATCCGGCAGAAATACCTGGATGCGTTGAAGAGAGCAGAGGTATAAAATTTTACAGCGATGCCTTTGCGGGAGAATTTTACGCAAAGGCGCAAGGGCACAGTTGAGATACAAAGGATTTCGGTACATTCAATCTCACAATTCAACAACTATGAGAAAAATTTGCTGCACCCTATTGCTGGTAATAACTTTTTTGGCATCCACCGCGCAGATCACCAAAGCACCCGAGCGAAAAGAAGGCTTGGGACCTTATACCCAGCTCATCATCCGCGGTGTTACCCTGATCAATGGCACCGGTGCGCCACCCCTGGGGCCGGTAGATATTGTGATTGAACAGAATCGCATTGTTCAGATCAGAACACTGGGCAACCCCGACAGTAAGATAGACCCCGCCAAACGTCCGCAACTGAAAGCGGGTGGTAAAGAAATCAATTGTGAGGGTATGTATGCCATGCCCGGACTGATAGATATGCACGGACATATTGGTGGCACCGAACAGGGTACGCCGGCAGAATATGTATTCAAATTATGGATGGCACATGGCATCACTACCATTCGCGACCCCTCAACAGGTAATGGATTGGACTGGGTGCTTGATCAGAAAAAGAAAAGTGCCGCCAACCTCATTACCGCTCCGCGAATACAGGCCTATACCGCTTTTGGGATGGGCAGTAAAACACCAATTGTTACTGCAGAGCAGGCAAGAGAGTGGGTACAGCAGAACGCCAAAAACGGTGCCGATGGAATCAAGTTCTTTGGTGCATCGCCCGAAGTAATGGATGCGGCCATCCGCGAAAATAAAAAACTGGGATTACGATCTACCTGCCACCATGCACAAACCGATGTGGCCCGCTGGAATGTGGTTAACTCTGCCCGGGCAGGTATGACAAGTATGGAACACTGGTATGGATTACCGGAAGCCCTCTTCACCAACAAAACCATACAGAACTATCCACTGGAATACAATTACAGTAATGAACAAAACCGTTTTGAAGAAGCCGGTAAATTATGGAAACAGGCGGCAGAACCGTATAGCGAGCACTGGAATAAAGTGATGAATGAATTGCTCTCACTAGATTTTACCCTGGATCCCACTTTCAATATCTACGATGCTAACCGGGATCTGATGCGGGCACGCCGGGCAGAATGGCACGAAACCTATACCCTACCCTCGCTATGGAAATTTTATGAACCCAGCCAGCAATCGCATGGCTCTTACTGGCATAACTGGGGTACGGAACAGGAAGTGGAGTGGAAAAACAATTATCGCTTATGGATGACTTTCATCAACGAATACAAAAACCGCGGCGGAAGGGTAACCACAGGTTCTGATAACGGGTTTATTTACCAGACCTATGGTTTTGGCTATATCCGCGAACTGGAACTGCTGCGCGAAGCCGGTTTTCATCCGCTGGAAGTGATCCGTTCCGCTACTTTATACGGTGCACAGGCTTTGGGTATGGACAAAGAAATCGGTTCTGTAGAAGTGGGTAAACTGGCCGATATCGTGATCATTAATGCCAATCCATTAAAGAACCTGCAGGTATTATACGGTACCGGCGCTATTGAACTTACCAAGGAGAATAAAGTAGTACGTACCGGTGGGGTACTGTATACCATCAAAGACGGCATTGTATACGATGCCAAAAAATTACTGTCAGATGTGAAACAGCTGGTGGATGAAGAGAAGAAGAAAACAGGCTGGCAGCTAAAACAACCCGGCATGTAGCTTATTCAAATACTTCCTTACTCAAAGGGAAACTAATATACAGGCCGCATCCTTTTCCGGGTGCGGTTTGTATATCTACCACACCGTTGTAAACTTCTGCGCGGCTGATGATATTGTACAGGCCGATGCCCTTCCGTTGCTGGTTACTATCGAAGCCCACCCCGTTATCCACTATTTTGAGATAGATCATGTGGTTGTTACGCATCAGCTCAATATTCACCTGCGAAGCCTGGGCGTGTTTGATGATATTGTTCATCTGCTCCTGTACCATACGGAAGATGCTTAATTTGAAATCGTATTTGATATCATCTTCAAAAAAAGTATCTGCGGTAAGGTCGATCTGCAGCGTATTCACGGCCGCAATATCATCCAGTAATCCCTCAATGGCTTTACTCAATCCAAAGTGTTTGATCAGCGGGGTTACCAGTGTCTGGGAGAGTTTCCGGATCTCTTCAATGGCATGCAGAATAAAACCGGACGATTGTTTCAATAGCCCTGATTCATCTTTGAATTTCTGTTCTGCCGATGCGATATACATCATAGCAACGGTTAGTTGCTGGTTCACATTATCGTGCAATTCGGTACTGATCTCGTAACGTTCTTTTTCCTGCACCCGTATCATGGCTTCATTGATCTCTTTCTGCTTCAGTATTTTCTGCTCAGCCAGTTTTTCTTCCAGTCGTACTTTCTCTGTAATATTATTGTGAATTGCCAGCACTGCCGGACGGCCTTTGTACTCTATGCGGTGCGAAGAAATATCGAGGATCAATGTTTCCCCGTTTTTTTTCACATGCTCCCAGATGCCCGACCTTTTCAGGGTGTCTGTTTGCTGAAATTCTTTGGCAAAGGCACGGATCTTATCATGATGTTCCGGATTGCGCAGATCCAGTACACTCATCTTTAATAATTCTTCTCTGGTATAACCATATTCTTCCTGGGCAATATCATTCAATTCAAGGATAGCAAGGGTTTCAATATCCCAGATAAAAATGGGAAGGGGGTTGTTGAAGAACAGGTTCCGGTAACTTTCATTACTTTCTACCAGACTCAAACGGATCCGGTTACGCTCAATACTGTACTGTATGGATTTGGCCAGTAAACGCTCATCATATTCCCCCTTTACCAAGTAATCCTGCGCACCCTGGGCCATGGTTTCCAATGCCAGTTCTGTATCGGCCAAACCAGTGAGTACAATGATAGGTACATTGTCTGCATGTTCATTTACCTGGTGATAGGAGTTAAAACCCGAACTATCCGGCAAGGAAAGATCCAGTAATACAATGTTTACTTTATGTTGCTGCAGCGATTCAATAGCTTCTGCTGCACTGGTTGCCTTCAATACATTTTTGAACGGAAGTTTCGTCAGGCGCAGGGTTTCTTCGAGCAAAAAAAGATCACCCGGATTATCTTCTACAATCAGGACGGAGAGCGAGGGTTGTGTTTCTGTTATTGCCATTTTATTTCTTCTGCTTAAGAGCCATCCGGTACACCTTCATGCTCGATACAATTAAAAAATCTTTATAAGCGATAGTCTTCTGCCGATTTACTGATCGTAAAATAAAAACAACTGCCATGACCCGGTTCGGAAGTTACCCAGATTTTACCGCCGTGCCTTTCCACAATTTTTTTACATACTGACAATCCGATTCCTGTTCCGCTATATTCATTTTTGTGATGCAGGCGCTGAAACAACACAAAGATCTTCTCAAAAAAGATAGGTTTGATACCGATTCCGTTGTCTTTTACGGTGAAAAGATAATGCGAATCTTCTTCGGTACCGTTTATTTCGATCAAAGGTGACACGCCGCTGTGATATTTCAATGCATTTCCTACCAGATTCTGAAATAACTGGAATAGCTGGATCCGGTTAGCCGTAACAGCAGCGGGCAATTCGCCTACTTTCACCGTTGCTTTCATTTCTTCAATCCTGCCCATAAATACATTAATCACTTCTTTTACCACTTCGTTAGGATCTACCGGTTCAAAATTGCCTTTATTGGAACCCACGCGCGAATATTCCAGCAGGTCCATGATCAGTTTCTTCATCCGCTCTGCCCCATCCATCGCATAATGGATATACTGCTCGGCTGTTTCATCAATCTGATCCTCATATTTTTTCTTAAACAACTGCAGAAAACTGGTGATCATCCGCAACGGCTCCTGCATATCATGCGAAGCAATATAGGCAAAGCGCTCCAGCTCAATATTGGATGCTGCCAGCTCATCGGCACGCTGCTTTAACCGGGTATTCAGCTCCAGCAACAGGGCCTCACTTTCTTTCCGCTCCGTAACATCCCGAGTGGCTCCCAGCAAACGCAATGCTTTTCCTTTCTCATCCCTGATGATATACCCCCGGTCGAACACATATGCGTACTTACCGTCACTTTTCCGAAAACGGTACTCATCTTCCCAGTACAAACGGGAAGGATCGGCTATTACGACCGCTCTGTTTGCCAAAAGCGCTTCCAGATCATCGGGATGTACACGTTTGTTCCAGAAGTCCTTATCATCGGAAGCTGTTTTCGGATCATAGCCAAAAAAGATCTGTAATCCCTGTCCGGATCTGATGACTTCCCCCGTCTCAATATCCCAATCCCAGATGGCATCATTGGTGGCGAGTGCCACCATATCGTAGTTACGGTTACTGGATTTAACGGCTTCCATCGCCAGTTTATTCTCCAGGATAATCATGAGCAGGTTCTTTGCCCTTTCCAGCGTATCCTCTTCTTCTTTGGTGGGAGATTTTTGTTTTTTATAATAGATCGCAAACGTACCCATTACCTGGTTATGCGAATCCATGATGGGAAAAGACCAGCAAGAGCGAATCCCCTCTTTAGCTGCTATTTCACGGAAGTTGACCCAAAGAGGATCGTTCTCAATATCTGTTACCACTACTTTTTCTTTCCGGTAGGCGGCGGTTCCGCAAGAGCCTACATTTTCTCCGATTTCTCCACCGTCTATTGCAGAAAGGTAGGTAGCAGAAAGGCCGGGGGTAGACCAGTTATACAAACGGTTTCCTTTTAAGCGCAAAACAGAACAGATCATTCCGTTATGCAGTTCCTGTAACTGTTTCAGGTAAAAATCCAGTGTATTTTCCAGCACACTTTCCGGCCGGGCATTCATTTCCAGTACTTCCCTTTCCAGTTTTTCGAGAATCCGGAGTTTTCTTACTTCTGTTACATCTTTGATATACACAGAAAAATTCTTCTCGGAGGGGAACACACTCACATCTGCCCAGATCTTATACCTGGGAAAAAATTCGCGGAAACGGATAGACCGGTTCTGGTTTACCAGAATATCAAAGTCTATCTCCTGTTGCAGTACTACCAGATCGGGGAAGGCTTCCCAAATATTTTTACCGATCAGCTCTTTTTCACTTTTCTGCATTATCAGTTCAGAGGCCTTATTGAAAAATACCACATTCCAGTTGCGGTCGGTAATAAAAAAACCATCTGTTACGCTATCCAGCACTGTCTCCAGTAACTTACGACTGTCTTCCTCCTGCTGGTGCAGGTATTGGGTATGTTCCAGTAATTGGGTAAGCCGCTGTTCCTGCTGATAAATATCAGTTATATCGGCACCAATGATACTGGCAAATTCATTTCCTTCGGCATCCTGTATAATAACAGAAGATATTTTGAGCGGAAACCTTTGCCCGTTTTTACGGATACCGGTAATAATTCCCTTGATCGTTTTATTAGCCGCTCTTTCAGCCATCAGCTGATGAAAAGAGGGTTCATGTGTATCAACAATAGTGGTTCTTCCCAGATTTTTTAATTCTTCAATGGTATACCCAAATATGTCGGAAGCTGCCTGGTTCGCCTCCAATATAATTCCCTCCTTTGTTGCAATGATCAATGCATGCAGAGAGGATCGAAAGAAAGATTCATAAACAGATGTAGAAAGCATATCGCTCCGGGATGGATATTTGATTCTGAAAATACTACAGCTACCATTGCCTGTTATCGGCTATAACCTGCTCCTGCAACGGAGTTCAAGTTCGGTAAGATTTGGTTTTCTTCCAAGATTTGTTTTAACATCTTCAGCAGTGGTACTTACAAAAAACGTCCCGCTGTTGCGGGACGCTGGCAGATATCTTCCTGTTTTTTCTGATCTCAGGCATAAATCCGCTCAATGGCATCTTTGAATTTTTCCATGACTACTTTTCGCTTCAGACTCATCTTCGGTGTCATCTCACCGGTTTCAATGGTCCATTCGCGGGGTAATAATTCAAATTTCTTGATCTGCTCCACATGGTTAAAAAACTCGTTAAAGCTTTCTACCAGTTCGCGGTACAACTCCAGCACTTTGGGGTGGTGTATCACATCTTCATTGGTAGTGTATTTGATGCCCTTTTCCCGCATCCATTCCAATAAGGTCGGGAAAGAAGGAACAATCAGTGCTCCCACAAACTTACGCTCTGCACCTACCACCATTACCTGTTCTACAAAGGGACTTTCTTTCAGTTTGTTCTCGATCGGCTGCGGTGCCACATACTTTCCACCACTGGTTTTAAAGAGTTCTTTTTTCCTGTCGGTGATCTTCAGGAATTTGTTTTCCTGAAAAACGCCAATATCTCCTGTATGCAGCCAGCCGTTGATCACTGTTTCTGCCGTTAGATCAGGACGTTTATAATACCCCTCCATCACACAAGGACCGGTAACACAGATTTCTCCATCCTCTTCCAGCTTTACCTGAATGCCATTGATAACCGGGCCTACGGTACCGAACTTCATCCCCCCCTTTTCCTGTCGGTTCACACTGATTACCGGGCTGTTTTCGGTAGGGCCATATCCCTCGTATACCGGCACCCCGGCTGCATTAAAGATGCGCAGCAGTTTTACCTGACAGGCGGCTCCTCCGGTAACGATAAAAGAAACATTACCTCCCAAAGCTTCTCTCCATTTACTGAAGATGAGTTTATTGGCCAGCGCCAACTGCATAGTATACCAAATACCACCACTGCTGCGGTTGTCATATTTTTCTGCAAGATCCACCGCCCAGAAGAAGAGTTTCCGCTTGATGCCGGTCAGCTCATTCCCCTTCACCATGATCCGCTCATAAACCTTTTCGAGTAATCTTGGTACAGTGGTAAAGCCATTCGGTTTTACCTCACGCAGGTTATCGCCGATAGTTTCCAGACTTTCGGCATAATAGATGCCGATACCACTGTAGAGATAGATATAGGTACAGGTCTTTTCAAAAATATGGTTCAGGGGCAGAAAGCTTAATACATGCGTATCAGGTGCATCATTAAAGGGAAAACTTTCTTTGGAGAACTGCACATTGCAGTAGATGTTTTTATGACTCAGCATCACTCCCTTGGGTGTTCCCGTTGTTCCTGAAGTGTATATGATGGTGGCAAGATGCGAAACGGGGATGGATTGTTTGATGGTAACCACCTGTTGCAAAGCAGCTGCATCTGCCAAAGCCGTTACTTCTGTCCAGTGTGCCGCACCCTCCAGCCTATCAAATGTGTATACGCCTTTGATGGATGGTACACGTGGTAACAAAGATTTGATTTTCTGCAGCAGTTCCTCATTGCTCACAAATATGTATTTCACAGCGGCATCGTTTAGGATAAATTCCAGCTCCAGTGGATTGGTGGTAGGATATACCGGAACCAGGATGGCACCCAGTTGCTGCACCGCCAGATCGGTAAACACCCATTCTGGCCGGTTATTACTGATGATCGCAATCTTATCGCTGCCTTCGGGTGTCATATCATTTCCGCTGACACCCAATTTTAATAAACCTGCACTGAGTTGGTTAACCGTATCGGCCACCTGTTGGGAGCTATAGGTTACCCACTGGCCGTTTTCTTTCGCGGCCAGCATATCTTTTTTGGGGAAATGCTGCAACTGGTGATCTACGCAGTCAAAGAGTCTCTTAATGGTCATGTGCAATCGTTAATCGTTCAAACAAAATTCGCTATAGCAAGGTTTCCTGCAGAGAATGGCCATTCCGGAGGAAACCATGTTCCGGCCAGATAGGCCATTGATTATTCTTTTTCTTTCAGCTTTTTAAACTCTTCCGAAGCCAGGTCCTGGCGGTTACCCTGGTAAGCACCAAAATACTGGAAGCCCAGCCCCAAACCCCAACCCAACATCACCCATACCGGCCAGGGATAAGCCTGCGTGCCTTCTACCCTTCCGGTAGTGACCCACCAGATAGCCCATAAAAAAGCGTTGACGACCAGATAGCTGTACAGGCTTTTTTTAAACATAGCCCTTTTCCGGGCAATCCGCCAAAGTCTTTCATCATTCGACTGTTCCATAGGGTGGTAGCATTTAGGACAGTCAAATTAGGTAAATAAGCACAAATAAAAAAGCCGATGTTCTGTACACCGGCTTCTGTATTCTGTAAGATATTAACGCGAAAAATAATATTCACCCAAAGGAACCTTGAATACCCGGCTTTGCTGAAAGGCGGTATAACCGGCCGATTCTTTGGGATGTTGCTGCTGCCAGGCACGGTAAGCTTCTTCTCCAACCGAAGAGGCCATCAGCCAATAGGTATAGGCTTCAAACAAACCCTGACTCAATAAATATTGCTGGTGTGAGAAGAGTGTAAAAGGATATTTTTTCTGATTTACAGCAGCCCATTCTACCGCAAAACGGGTACGTACCGATGTGATAGCGGTAATAGATAGGGCTGCGGCCGGTTGTTTGATGGCTTTTGCCAATACCTCCAGTACTTCTTTCTCAAAAGCTGTGGTTGTTTTCTGTTCTGTTAACTGCTGTATTTTTCCGGGCATCAGCAGATTGGTCCAGCTGGTAAATAACTGCCCTTTGATTTCTTCGGTTCGGGTGGAATAACTTTCCAAATTCAGGAATAGTTCTCCATATAATGCGGCCCGTAACCAGTTGCCCTTGCGTACATAGTACATCGTGGCATTATAATAGTTGCTGCTATAACCCGGGTCAGATTCTATGCCTTTTTCCCATTGGGTAATGGCTTCTTCCAGTTCGTTCTCCAGTGCAAAAGTTTCCGCATATTCATTGTAGATCACCCCGCTGTTCGGAAATTTCCGCAGCGCCGTACGGTACAATTTGCCGCATTCTTTATATGAGGCAATTGCCTTGTAAGCCAGGCCCAGTAACTGAAAAGCCTGGGCATCCGCATCGGGTTTTTCTATCAGTTCTTTGCCTGTTTCTATCGCTTTCGAAAAGTCGCGTTTCAGGTAGGCTGCAAAGCAGAGGTCTTTCAGAATACTGGTATTATTGGGTTCCTGCTGTTTGGCACGGTCCAGAATCACTACTGCATTGTCGTAATCACCTTTCTGCACAAGGGTGCGGGCGGTTTCCTGCAATAATTTTGCCGTCTGTTGTTCCTGTGCGGAAACAGCTGCGGTAGTACCCAGCAAAACCGATAAAAGAAGCCAATATTTCATGATCGTGTATTGAACCACCAGCACCTGTAGCGCTCTTTGATGGTTATTCGTAGATAAGATGCGTTAACAGGCCATCCCGGAGCTTGGGCTCAAACCAGGTACTTTTCGGAGGCATCACATTACCACTGTCGGCGATATCAAATAACTGTTCAATGGTAACCGGATACAAACTGAAAGCAGCAGCCATTTCGCCACTGTCTACTCTTTTTTCCAGTTCACCCAGTCCACGGATACCTCCCACAAAATCGATCCGTTTATCGGTACGCTGGTCTTTGATGCCCAGCAGTTTATCCAGTATATTATTCGAAAGAATGGTTACATCCAGCACACCAATCGGATCCTTGGTATAGGTACCGGGTTTAGAGCTGAGTTTATACCAGTTCTTATCCAGATACATCCCGAATGTGTGCAGGTTTTCGGGACGGTAGGCACCACTGGTGAATAATTCTACCGTAAACTGTTTGCTCAGTTCTTTGATCAAAGCCGTAGGTGATAATCCGTTCAGGTCTTTCACCACTCGGTTATAATCCATGATATATAACTGGTTGGAGGGGAAAAGCGTAGTAAGGAAATAATCCGCACCCTCCGTAGCTGTTTCTCCCAGCGCCTTGCGCACTTTAGCGGCCGAAGCGGCACGGTGGTGCCCATCAGCGATATAGGTGCAGGGAATCTCTTTCTCAAAAATAGCGGTGATCTGTTCTGCTACCGTATCATTGTTTACAATCCAGATCGTATGCTGGATGCCATCATCGGCTACAAAATCATAGACGGCAGATTTGGTTTCTTTCCAGTTATTGATCAGGGCATCTATGCCATCATGGTTTCGGTAAGCCAGAAACACATTCCCGGTTTGGGCGCCGGATGTTTTGATATGGTTGATCCTGTCCTGCTCTTTCTCCGGACGGGTAAATTCATGTTTTTTGATAATATCATTCTCATAATCATCCACACTGCTTACGCAAACCAGTCCAGTCTGTGCACGCCCATTCATGACCAGCTGGTAGATATAATAACACTCTTTGGATTCGCGGAAAAGAATATCCCGCTGGATAAAAGCAGCCAGGTTTTTTTGTGCCTGCTCATACACAGCAGCATCATGTACATCCACCGTATCGGGCAGATCTATTTCGCTTTTGGTGATATGTAAAAATGAACTGTGATTTCCCTGTGCTTCCGTTTTTGCTTCTGCAGAACTTAACACATCGTATGGGCGACTGGCCACCTGTTTGGCCAGCTGGGCCTGTGGTCTCAATGCTTTGAACGGTCTGATACTTGCCATTGCGCAAATATCAGTAAATAATTATAAATGAAAAGTTATGAACTGACTCAAAGGGAGGGTTATTGCCTATTCTATTGCCCTAACAAACATTTGTAAAAGACGCTGTGCCTTGTCGCTTCGTTGAAGAATCCACTGAAACAGGTAAATACCCGCCAGGGCACAGAGAATGCCGGCCAGTACATCCAGTACATAATGATGGCTATTATAAACCGCTGCGAACCAGATACCTACCATGACCACCGCAAAGAAAAAGTTGATCCAGCCCAGCTTATACCGGGTAGCGTAATACAGCACAATCAGCGGATAGGAAGAATGCAGTGATGGCATGGCAGCAAATACATTGGAACTTTTGCTATATAAAGAATGAAAAATATCTGCCTTAAAAAAAGCATCAAAGCGTTCCAATCCGGCGGTATTACCCGGGGTAGCAGCCACAAAATCAAATCCATGCAACTGCACATACCAGGGCGGTGCGGCCGGGTATACATAATAGATCACAAAACCCAGTAGGTTCACAAAAAGGAAAGTGAGCGAGAAATGAAGAAAAGCTTCCCGTTTTCTGAAAAAGAGATAGGCAGCAAAAGCCAATGGTACCGGTACCCAGCATAAATAAAAGAAGCCGGTTAACACATCCAGAAAAGTATGCCGGTGTGTGATCCAGAATTCGTTAGGGGTAACGGCGCGTCCATTCTGCATAATACCGAACAATGCTTTTTCTGTATTGTACAGACTCTCAATATGCACTTCCTGAAACAGGTAATTCGGGAAAGCTTTCATGAAATCAAAAATGATCCAGAAAATGATAAAGATGGAGAAACCAGTGATGAATTTCCGCGTAAGGCGCGTACCAAAATACATGGCATTGAAAAGCAGCATCAGGTACACCTGGTCTGTTTTAAACCCAATCAGGAAATAAGACAGCAGCAGGTAAACCAGCGAGATAACAGCTACCGCCAGAAACTGGCGGGTGGTATAAAAAGAGTCCGGATCTTTCTCTGCAACATCCATGGCATCAGGGTTTGAACCTTTCCATTACTTCTTTACCGGTGGCCACATCAATTCCTTTCAATTCCATGTATACTACATTGGGCGACCAGAATGTACCCCCGTCTACTTTCACAAACAAGCGGTTTAACTGTGCCGGTCTTTTGTTGATGGTAGCATACACCCGGTATTTATTATCTCTGGGAGAAGGCATTAAGGTAAAAGTCTGTTTACGGTAAGAAACAAAATGTAGTTTATAAGTACCATCGCCCATCGCCTGGGATTTCATTCCATAGGCAAATACACGCTGTATATAATTCAGTTCTTTGCGCATTCCTCCTTCCTGGTAACGGATCCAGAACACATGCACGGGCGATTCACTATTCAGTTTCCCGTTTTTTTCATAGTTTAATTCGCAAACAATGGTATTGGTATTGGCATTACGCTGCAGGTAAAACAACTGGTTTGGATTACCGGTTGGTACCGGAAAAGTGTCCTGTGGTTCAATAACCGGTGCGGTATAAGCTGTACCCGGTTTTTTACCCTGCGCTGGCTGAACAGCAGTTGTAAAAGCCATGCCACTGATGACAAGCACGGCCAACACTGAGAGTAATGTTTTGCCCGGTGTTTGGGCAGCTGTTTTGGCGGCATCTCTTTCGTCGAGCGTTTTTTTGGCACCGGTCAGCCTTTTGATGGCGGTAATATTGGTTAGCACAGCCATTACAGCAAGCGGAATGGTAAAAATAGACATGGTCTCCAGCACATGAAAGGAAACACCCGGCAGGTACCATTTATAATCTCCACCCAGGTAATTGGCAGTAATCCCACAGGCTATCGCCGTGATGCCGATCAGGATCACCCGCTCAGGTCTTTGCATTAACCCGTCTTTACATTCAATGCCCAGCCCTTCAGCGCGGGCGCGTGTATAACTCACCATCATGGACCCGATCATCGCAATAAAAGCAAAAATGGAACTCAGAAAATAATGGTGCCCCACCAGATAATAACAGATCCCGAAAAACATAACCAGTTCACTGTAACGGTCCAGCACAGAATCATACAAAGCACCAAAAGTGGAACTCATATTTCCCAGTCTGGCTACCTGCCCATCCAGCATATCAAATAAACCGGCAAAGAGGATCAGGGCACCGGCCCAACCTACATAAGACAGATCTCCGCGGTGACCTCTTTCTGCACCTTTGATAAAGATGACCGCTACGCCTATATTCAGTATAAAGCCGATAGTCGTAACCGCATTCGGTGTAAGACCTGCTTTGATGAGTAATTTCACAAAAGGGTCTATGACCACATAAATCCCTTTCTGTATCCGTATTCTGAGTGGAACTTTTTCCATTAACCTTTTGTTTCTATCGTAAAATATTAAAAGTCAAATTTAAACCTGGCCCTTACACCCAAAGTAGCTACATAGGGGTTTTCCAGATAATTAAATCTTTTTACCAGGTCTACCCTGATCAATTTAAAAATATTGGCAATACCTACACTTCCTTCGATATAAGGCTTCTTATTCAGGGCAAAGGTAGTAGGCGTTCCTTCAAATACGGGATATTTGATCAGAGAAGGATCTTTGGCAGGATCATTCTCATCCCTTACACCACCGTACAATACTTTCACAGACACTACTTCGCGCAGTTTCAGCTTTTTCAGCAGGGGAACCCTGTTAAAAAAGAGTCCGTTAAAATGGTGATCCACCGAAATGCCCAGAAAGCGATCACTTACAAACTCCTGAAAGTTCATCAGGTTATAGGAATTGAGCTGGTAGGCATAGGTCTGGTTGGCGCGGTGCACCGTCATCAGCGGATAAGGGATCTTTCCAAAAATATATCCTCCTTCCACCACCAGATCGCTGTATCCCAGCTGCGACATATACGCGCGTTTTTCGAAACGGGCACTGATGTTCTGGTAATTGTATTCACTGTTCAGCAATCCTTTAACACCGGCAATAAAACGCAGGGTGAATATGGGATACTTATTGATAATAGGAATACGGTAAACTTTACCCTGGTAAAACTGTTCTTTCGGTGCCCAGCGTATTTCGCCGGAGAACTCAGAAGTGATGAGTTTGTTTACATTCACCAGACTTCCGTTTACCTCTTTGCTGTAAACGATAGCACCGGCCGGTTCCTGTTTCCAGTTTTTGAACCCGAGTGAAAAGGACAGGCGATTTTCGAATTCTTTTACGAAATCGATTTTAAAATTGCTGTTGTATAACCACTTATCGTTCTTACCTCTTTTGAAGGATAAGAGAAAGTTATCTTCTGCCACAAACTGCAGTTCCTGCCCGGGAATTTTGGTATCGTGCTGGTAACTCACCCGCACATAATTGAGCGGGAAAGAATAGATGGACTTATTATTGAGTGAGTAAGTGGTACTCAGAAATCCTTTCCAACGTTCATCTTTAAATCCATAAGCACCATAGGTTTCGAAATATAAACGTTTGCTGAATTTGGGAGTCGTTCTTCCGCCCAATCGCAGTTTAAAACCTTCTACCGGGTTAAAGCTATAGAATGCAGCAGCCGGTCCTATCTCGAAAGGCCCTACCGAGGTATAACCTGCCAGCAGGAATGTAGCAATGGCCAGGGTTCTGCGGAAAGAAGGCATTTTTTCCAGACTGTCGATGTTACTGTACACTTTCGATTCTGTGTGCGTAAGTGTATCATGCCTGCCGGCCTTCCAGAAATCATCCGGTAGTTTATCTGCCTTCTCTTTTTTTACCAGTGCCGGTCCGTCATAGACGCTATCCGGCAAAGCCTGGTTGATCCTGAATTTACGGTACGATACGGTTCGCTCTCCAAAAAATCCGGTTCCAGAACCCTTGGTTACACTGGCATCTGCCATGATATTACTTCGGCTCAGGTGGTAACGGTTGTCTTCACTTTTTTCAAAGTCGAGATCAATATGCAGTTCCCGAACAAAATTCAGGTTGGCATTTTTACTCAGGAACATATTGATCTTCTCCACCGAATAATTACCATCCAGTGTTACCCACATGTTTCCCCGGAATAAAAGATCATTGGTATTTCTTGGCGTAAAATAGATCTTGATCAGTTTGTGTCCATTGGCGTCTACCGTAGTATCCCTGATATAATACATGTAAAAAGTAGGTGCCAGATCGGCAATAGGACTCAGGAACTGGTAAGTGAACAGCGGGATATCATTGTCATAGATATCTACATCCATATACAACCTGTTCAGGTAACTGCTCACACCGGCATTATCGATATACTCACCAAAATTCACACGCTTCTCACCGGTAACAATGGTTTTTGTTTTCTCGGGTTTCTTACGATAATATTTCTGCGACAGGGTTTCTTCCAGGTAAACGGGCAACAAAGCTTTCCCCTCCAGTTTGGTGGTATCCCTGTTTTCGAAAAGGAATTTATAGTTCTTGAGCAGTTTGGAATTGCTCAGTTTATCAGAAACATTACTGATAGATACCTGCATTTTTTCGTACTGCTCGTACTGTACATAATTGTAGCTATCGGTACGGTTCAGTGGTTTATTCTGAATCACCCTCCGGATCAATTCCACTGCTGGGTTACCTTTGTTACGGTAAGGTGCTCTTTTACGTGTTGTTACCGTAACACTGTTGATTGCCTTGGGATCGGTTTCCAGTTCAAAATTGAGGGTCTGTGTAATACCCGGTGTAATCGGCTTCAGGATAGTCAGATAACCAATATAGGTTACCTGCAGTGTAGCAATTTTACCGGAAGATGTGAGCTTGTATCTGCCCAGACTGTCTGTTACTGTTCCGCGGCCGCCTTTCAGCACCACGCTAACATATTGAAGTGGTTGTTTGCTATAAATATCGGTAACCACACCCTGCACAACTGTTTGTGCAAAGCCTTGTATTATTCCGGTGAATAAGATCAGCCCCAACAATACCCCTCTTCTCAATTGTTTACTTGTCATTTTTTATTATTTAAACACGAATCTTTTTTGCAATACATAATTATACAACACCCCTACCGCCAGCGATACGGTAGCTTTTGATACTACGTAGCTGTAACCGGCAAAATGTGTCAGTAAAAAAACCCCACCCGATACCAGTACCAGATTCCCTATCCAGACCAGGATATAACGCAGGGCCTGGAAGTGAATTTTTTTATTCTTTGCTTTGAATACCCAGGAGCGGTTCATTAAAAAATTTACGACTCCCCCGCTGATCGTTCCCAACACACTGGCCAGCAGGTACCAGCAACCAAACACTTCTTTTAAGACAATGGTCATTGTAAAATCCACCAAAGTGGCCGTGATAGACGCTGCCTGTGCTTTTACAAATGTTGCCATGCAATGATTACTAATATCAGTTGTAATAATAGGTTGGTATAAACGCCCGCCAGTATATCATCTGTCATCACACCCCAACCTCCGGGTAACGACTCTGCTTTTCGGATATACAGCGGTTTTACAATATCAAAAAAACGGAACAGCACCAGTGCCGCTACCATCCAGGGCCAGCTTACCGGTATAAAGAGCAGGCTGATACACATACCTGCTGCCTCATCAATCACTACCCGACTGCTATCTTTGCCCCAGTCTTTCTCCACTACATAGGCCGCCCATATTCCGATAACGATGATGGCTGCCGTAGCAGCGATCATCGTTTCTTCTGTAACACCATTTACCACCGCCGTCCACCAGAGAAAACAGGTTACCATAGCGGCGATCGTTCCACCGCCTTTGATGTAACCGATACCCAGGCAGCTGGCTGTTATTTTAGGTAACTGCATCATAGCGCTTCTACCAGATCCTGGTAGTAATCCAATCCCAGGTGTGTGATCAGATCCTCACCCATCATATGTCGAAGGGTATTCTGCAGTTTGATCAGTTGTTTGAAAATATCATGCTCCGGACGCAGGCCTGGTGCGGTTTGTGGCGATTTGAAATAAAAGGATAACCACTCCTGTATACCCGACATTTCTGCGCGTTTGGCCAGGTCCATGAACAGGGCCAGGTCTAACACAATCGGTGCTGCCAGTATCGAATCGCGGCAAAGAAAATTGATCTTGATCTGCATGCCATAACCCAACCATCCGAAGATGTCGATATTATCCCAGCTCTCTTTGTTATCGCCATGCGGCGGATAATAGTTGATGCGTACTTTATGGTACAGATCGCCGTACAAGGCAGGATTGATTTCAGGCTGCAGAATATCTTCCAGCACACTGAGTTTGGAAACTTCTTTGGTTTTGAAATTATCCGGATCATCCAATACCAATCCATCCCGGTTGCCGAGAATATTGGTAGAGAACCAGCCCCGGATTCCGAGTGCACGCGCATGCAAACCCGGTGCTACAATGGTTTTCATCAATGTCTGTCCGGTTTTGAAATCTTTCCCACTGATAGGTGTGCCGGTTTCTTTGGCCAGTTCCATCAGGGCAGGAATATCGCAGGTAAGATTAGGTGCACCATTGGCAAAAGGAACACCTAACCTAAGTGCCGCATAGGCATAGATCATGCTGGGAGAAATAGCCGGGTCATTGTTCCGCAGACCTTCTTCAAAAGATTCGATGGTCTGGTGTACCGCAGATTCCTCAATATATTTTTCAGTAGATCCGCACCATACAATTACTACGCGACTGCAATCATTTGCTTCTTTGAAGTTCTCAATATCATTCATCACTTCTTTTGCCAGATCGTACTTGGTTGCAGCTGTTTTAATATGTGTACCATCGAGGTTTTTCACATAGGATTTATCAAACACTGCTTTCATGGGTTTGATGGCTTCCAGTTCTGGTTTGATGGATTGCAATAAACCTGCTTCCAGTACTTTGGCATTCATGGCTGCTTCATACACGTTATCGGCATATACATCCCATCCCCCAAAAGCGATATCGTTGAGTTCGGCCAGCGGCACAAAATCTTTGATCAGCGGGTAACGGTTCTCTGTACGCTTACCCAAACGGATATTACCCATCTGTGTAAGGGCGCCGATGGGTTGTGATAATCCTTTGTTCACCGCAATAACGCCGGCGATCATGGTGGTGGCTACTGCTCCTAGGCCAGGTAAGAGAATACCTAATTTTCCATCTGCAGGTTGAATCTGTTCTTTCATATTTTTCTTTTTATTAGTATTGGTTTTCCGGATATACGATATTATACCGGATCTGATTTTAATCCACGGATCAGAATGGCCATGATTGATTCCATGCGCGGCTCCAGTTTGGCATATCGGGCTTCGATAAACATATCCCGCTCCAGTCCACGCAGCGAGCTAACCATTACCGATGGCAGAATACCCAGTTCCTTCCCTATTACTTTGCTGAATTCACCATTGCTGACCCCGTATTTCAGGATCTCTTTTACCAGTTTGATCTCCCGGGTATCGTATTCTGTATGCAAATGTTTCATGCAATGCAGGTTCTCCTGCATTTCGCCCTTTACTATCTTGTATAGATTGGCATATTGCTGAACGGCTTTGATCTTGGTAAGGGTAAACGCGCGTAGTTTTTCTTCTGCTGTAACGGCTTTGGCTACTGCCTGTTTCACCCGGTTGAATACTTCGCCCATCTCCTTCAGGATCACGGCATCGAAGATCTCTTCCTTGCTGCAGTAATAATAATAGAGTGTGCTCTTTCCTTTTCCCATGGCTTTGGCAATATCTTCCATGGTGGTCTTCCTCACGCCATATTGCCTGAATAGTTGCTGTGCTTCCCGCAGGATCTCTTCACGGATGATATCGTCTTTTGTTGGAATCATACTTTCGACCAAAATCGTTTTTCGGTCCAAAATTACATCAAAAGCACTTATCGCAGCAACCGCTTATCAAATTATCCCTTACGCGATGCGAAAACTTTCATCAGGTCGCAGAAGAACTGTACACTTTCGAGGGGGAGGGCATTGTACATACTTACACGTACACCACCCACGGTTCTGTAGCCTTTCACACCGATCATTCCTTCTTTTTTACAGAGATCGAGAAAGGGTGCTTCCAACGCAGGATCACTGAGGAAGAAAACCGCGTTCATCTGACTGCGGTCTTCCCTGGTAACCAATGCTTTAAACACCGGCAGGCTATCGATGGTGTTATATAATAGGGTAGATTTTTCGATCGTTCTTCTCTCCATTTCGGCCAGTCCGCCCTGTTCCAGTATCCAGCGCAGGGTTAACATACTTACATATACGGCAAAAACAGGTGGGGTGTTCATGAGTGAGCCCGCTTCGATGTGTTTCTGGTAATCCATGATGGTGGGGATCCGGCGGCTGATCTTTCCCAGGATCTCTTTTTTCACCACAACCAGGTTCACACCTGCTGCACCCATATTCTTTTGGGCACCGGCATAAATCAGTGAAAACTTTTTAAAATCCACCGGTCTGCTGAAGATATCACTGCTCATATCGGCCACCAAGGGTATCGAAGTATCCGGAAACTGGTGCCATTGTGTACCCTCTACCGTATTATTAGACGTAATATGGAGATATTTCGCATCAGCCGGAATCACCAGTTGCTTCTGTATATAGGTATGTTGTTTATCAGAACTATCAGCTACTACCTGCACGTTCCCGAACAGCGAAGCTTCTTTGGCTGCTTTTTTGCCCCAGATGCCGTTATCACAATAAGCGGCGGATTGTCCTTCATCCAGCAAATTCATTGGCACCTGCATAAACTGTGTGGTGGCACCGCCATGCAGAAACAATACTTCGTAACTATCATCCAGCTGCATCAATGTTTTTACAGAATGAATGGCTTCGTTCAATACCTCACCAAACCAAGGCGTACGGTGCCCGATCTCCAGAATGGATAAGCCGGTATCATTGAAATTGAGGATAGCTTTAGAAGCTTCTTCCAACACAGATTGTGGCAGAATAGATGGACCGGAATTGAAGTTATGCAGTTTCATATCGATTGCTTGTGATGCGAAAGTAAGGATTTCGGGAGACGTGAATTGTGAGACGTGATTCGTGAGTGGTCAGTAGTGAGTAGGTAATTGGAGTTAGGGGCAGTTCCGACTATTTCGCTCAGAATAACCAAACAAGCCGACCCAAGAGCCAAAACTCACGACTCACGACTCACGATTGACGATTGACGATTCATGCCTCCCTACTCACTACTGACCACTCACCTCACTACTCGTGCACATCTGTTACCCCACCCGATACGGTATATTTCATGGCATCGGCCGCACTTACATGGGGCAATAACCTGATCCGCTCGCGGGGCACTATATAAGTAATGCCGGATATGGCATAAGAATGAGGTACATATACCGTTACATGCTCCTGCATACCGAATTCGTGGGCGTTTTGCTGGGTAATAAAACCGATCCGCCATACTTCAGGCGCATCTACATTTACCAGTACGGGTTTATCGAACTTCTTTTTGTTACCCGCAAAGGCCTCCAGAAAATCTTTTACAGAAGAGTAGATGAATTTAATACCGGGCGTTTTCTCGAGCACGGTATCCAGTAAGGTTACCAGACGGCCCACTACAAAGAGCGAAGATACCCAGCCAACAAACAATACCAGCACCACTACTACCACAAAACCAAGTCCCGGAATCTTATTGATATTACCGGCTGCATCTTTGGTAAGCAGTTCCGGAGCCAATGTGTATAAGATATTCGGAAGGATCCCATCCACAAAGTTGAATAGCCCTAATACTACCCAAAGCGTAATGCCGATAGGCGCCAGCACAATCAAACCCTGAAAAAAAAGCTGGAGTAGTTTTTTGAGGTAAAAACGTATGGTAACACGGGGTTGCGGCCTTTTCATGCAAAATTGATTAAGCTGTAAAGTAAATAAGAAATCAGGATTCAGGCGGCTTTATTAGCGCTCCACAGTTGCCAAATGAGCCGAAAACTAACGCCAGTAAGGTTTTGCTGGCTTCGCTCATCCTTATCAACGACCGCTTAACACAAAGTTAATGAAAAAAACAGACAGGAAACTTTGGTTACGGTTTAAGTTTCCATAGTTTTGCGCTCCCTCATTTAAGAATAATATGGAACCAAGAGAGCGAATAGCCAATAAGGCACACGAGCTGTTTATGCGGTACGGGATCCGTAGTGTAAGCATGGATGAAGTGGCCAGCCAGTTGGGCATGAGCAAAAAAACCATTTACCAGTTCTACGCAGATAAGGACTCACTGGTAGCAGATGTGATTGATATTGAACTGGATGCGAGTCAGTGCGAATGTAACCAGCACAAAGCCAATAGCGAAAATGCCATACATGAAATATTCATGGCGGTAGACATGTTACTGGAAGTATTGACCAAAATGAATCCGAATGTGTTGTTTGACCTGGAGAAATACCATCCGGTAGCCTTTAAAAAACACAACGAGTTCAAAAACAAGTTCCTGTATACCATTATCAAAGAAAACCTGGAATGGGGTAAACAGGAGGGATTATACCGGGAAGAAGTGAACACAGAGATCATGGCCCGTTTCCGTTTGGCAGCCACTTATCTCGTATTTAACCCGGAAATGTTCCCGGTAGGCAAAAACAGCCTTACCACCGTAGTAACAGAAATAACTGATAATTTTTTATACGGCCTGGCTACAGCCAAGGGCCAGAAACTGATTCAGAAATACAAGCAACAAAGACTAAAATCCATTTAGCTTATGAACAACAGAGGACTTACCAGAATGACATCCCTGGTTTTGGTGTTGATGACAGGCATTTCTCTTGCCTATGCGCAAACACCCACCAAACATGCATTCACCATTCAGCAGGCAGTAGAATATGCTGCCAAAAACAATGTGCAGGTGAAAAATGCTTTGCTCAACATCCAGAGCCAGCAACAAACCAATCGTGAGATCACTGCTTCTGCATTACCCAGTATTACCGGAAGCGCGGGAATCACCGATTACATCACCATCCCTACCTCACTGTTACCGGGTGAGATATTTGGTCAGCCAGCGGGAACCTATATCCCGGTTCGGTTCGGTACCAAATACAACTCAAGTGCCACCATACAGTTGCAGCAATTACTGTTCGATGGGCAGGTATTCATTGCCCTGCAGGCAAGGGCCACTTCGATCGAGTTCCAGACCAAGAACAAGGAAGTGACCGAAGAAGTGATCAAAACAAACATCCACAAGATCTACTATCAACTGGTGTTAAGTAAAACACAGTTGGATCTGCTGGATGCCAATATCGCCCGCCTGGAGAAGCTGAAACATGATGCCGGTGAATTATACAAAAACGGTTTTGCGGAGAAACTGGACATGGACAAAATTTCTGTTCAGTTGGCTAACCTGCAGACAGAAAAAACAAAAGCACTGAACAACATCAGTATCGGTTACCTGGGTTTGAAAACCCTGATGGGAATGCCCGTGAAGGATACACTCGTGCTGCTTGACAAAATCAATGACGAACAGATCAGGGAAGATTTTTCGAATGATACTGCTTATCAGTATACCGACAGGAAAGAGTTCCAATATCTTTCGCTGGGTAAAAAACTGAACGAGTTCAATATCAAAAGATATCAGTTGAGTTATGTCCCTACGCTGTCTCTTACCGGCTTATACAGTAAAAACGCACAGCGGAATAAGTTCGACATTTTCGGGAAAGGCGATTGGTTCTCTACCGCCTATGTGGGAGTTAATCTTTCCATCCCCATTTTTGATGGTTTTGCCCGCAGTGCCCGTATCAAAAGAGCAAGGATAGACCTGAAGCAGACCGAAAACCAACTGGATAACCTGAAACTCTCTATCGACAGTGAAGTAGAACAATCCAAGATCAACTTCAAATCGGCACTGGCTACCATGATTACCCAGAAAAAGAATATGGAACTGGCAGAAGCGGTATACAACCAGACCAAAAAGAAATTTGAAGTGGGAACAGGTTCCAATACAGAGATCACTGCGGCACAAACAGACCTGGTAACGGCACAAACCAATTATATCAGTTCCCTGTACAGTGCCATTATTGCCAAAGTAGATTACCAGAAAGCAACCGGAAAATTATAAAACCAACAACTATTAAATCTTAGGATATGCAAAAGTTCATACAAGTTATTTTAATCAGCAGCTCCCTTGTTCTGGCTTCCTGTGGTAATAACACAGAAAGCAGTGGATCACTGACCGCTAAAAAAGCTGAGCTGGAGAAACTAAAAAAAGAACATAATACCGTGGCCGACAAGATCAAGGCCCTGGAAACAGAGATCGCCAAACTGGATACTTCTGCTGCAAAGGAAGAAGTGGCCAAACTGGTAGGTACTGCAGCTATTACCACGCAGAACTTCTCGCACTACATAGACCTGCAGGGTAGAGTAGATGCAAATGATATCTCTTATATCTCCCCACGTTTGGGCGGCGGACAGGTTCGCGCCGTTTATGTGAAAAGAGGCGACTATGTAAAAAAAGGGCAGTTACTACTGAAGCTGGACGATGCGATAGTAAAACAGCAGATCGCTGCTTCCAGACAGAATGCAGAAGCACTGAAAACCCAACTCAGTTTCGCCAAAGATGTGTATAACAGAAGAAGTAATCTGTGGAAGCAGGGAATTGGTACTGAGATTGAACTGATCAGTGCCAGAACCAATGTGGAAGGACTGGAAAGACAGGTAAAAGCAGCGGAAGAATCGATCAAAGTACAGGTGGAACAACAGAGTGGTGCTAATGTATACAGCGATGTGGATGGTATTGCCGACGAAGTAAATGTGCGTGTAGGGGAACTGTTTACTGGCTTTGCCGGTACGCAACCACAGATCAAAATCGTGAATACAAAAAGCCTGAAAGTAGTAACCGATGTTCCGGAAAACTATAGTGGTAAAATTAAACAGGGTTCCATTGTGGTGGTTTCATTACCCGATGTAGACAAAACTTTCAATACCAGCATCTCTGTATCCGGAAAAGTTATTGATCCTAATAACCGTTCCTTCCGCGCAGAAGCTTCTTTACCATCCGATCCGGCTATCCGTCCTAACCAGATTGCCATGGTACGGATCCTGGATTACAGTGCCGTAAATGCCATTGCCATCCCGGTGAATACCGTTGGAACCGATGAAAAAGGCAAGTACGTATATGTATCTGTAACAGAAGGCGGCAAACTGGTTGCCAGAAAAAGACAGATCCAGGTAGGCGAATTATATAACGCACTGATTGAAGTGAAATCAGGATTACAGGCCGGCGAGAAACTGATCACAGAAGGCTTCCAGAATGTTTACGACGGACAGTTATTGAGAACGAATTAATCGGGGGAAGTGAGTGGTGAGTAGTCAGTAGTGAGTATAAACACTGACGACTCACTACTGACTACTCACGATTCACGACTCACGAACCAAGCTGACTACTTAAAAAAATATAATATGCATCCATTCATAGAAGGCATCGCCAAAAAATTCAAAGAGTTCAAACCTACCAGTTGGGCTGTTGATAACCGTACGGCGATGTATATCATCACCATACTGATCTCATTGTATGGACTGAATAAGTTCAATACATTACCCAAAGAGCAGTTTCCGGATATCGTTGTACCTACCATCAGTGTAAGTACCGTGTATTTCGGAACCTCGCCCAAAGACATGGAAAACCTGGTAACACGCCCGATCGAGAAACAATTGAAAGGGATCAGTGGCGCCAAGGTAAAAAAGATCCAGTCTACCTCACAGCAGGATTTCTCTCTCATCATTGTTGAGTTTGATACCGATGTAAAAACAGAAGTCGCTAAACAGAAAGTAAAAGATGCGATAGACAAAGCGCAAACCGACCTGCCCACCGATCTTACCCAGCTACCCAATGTGCAGGAATTCGATTTCAGCGAAATGCCCATTATGTATGTGAATGTGAGCGGAGATTATGACGGCATGACGCTGAAAAAGTATGCCGATAATATGCAGGATCACTTTGAAGAGTTGACCGAGATCAGCAGGGCCGATATTGTAGGGGCTCCGGAAAGAGAGATCCAGATCAATGTGGATCCTTTTAAAATGCAGGCAGCCAAACTTTCGTTCACCGATATCTCCAATGCGATCAGTTACGAGAACCGCGATATTAGCGGCGGATTGATAGAAGTAGGTGCGATGAAAAGAACAATCCGTGTAAAAGGACAGTTTGCCTCCGCCCTCGAAATGCGCAATATTGTGGTGAAGAACTTACAGGCAGCGCCTATTTACCTGAGAGATGTAGCAGAGATCATCGATACAGTAAAAGAAACCGAAAGTTTTGCCCGCCTGGATGGTAAAAACGTGGTAACCCTCAACATCATCAAAAGAAGTGGAGAAAACCTGATTAATGCCGCAGACAAGATCAAGGCAATTGTGGAGGAGATGAAAGCCAAACAGGAACTGCCACCCAACCTGAAGATCGTTATCACCGGCGACCAGAGCGTAAAAACCAAAACCTCTTTTAATGAACTTGTCAATACCATCGTGATCGGCTTCGTACTGGTATTATTGGTATTGATGTTCTTTATGGGTGTAACCAACGCCTTTTTTGTGGCATTAAGTGTTCCGCTAAGTGTATTCGTTGCCTTTCTCTTTCTACCGGCGGCAGACTCTATCGTGGGTACCCATGTAACGCTCAACTTTATCGTACTCTTTGCCCTGCTGTTCGGACTGGGAATTATTGTGGATGATGCAATTGTGGTAATTGAGAATACACACAGGATCTATAACAACGGAAGAGTAAAAATTCAAAGAGCAGCAAAAGAAGCAGCTGGTGAGGTATTCATTCCCGTACTGGCCGGTACACTGACCACGCTGGCTCCCTTCTTCCCGCTATTGTTATGGAAGGGTATCATTGGAAAATTCATGATCTACCTGCCTACTATGCTGATCCTGACACTGGCAGCTTCCCTGATCGTGGCATTTATCATGAACCCCGTATTTGCCGTAAGCTTTATGCGCCCCGATGGTAGAGAATTTGATAAACCCAAAAAAGAAGTATTCAGAAACCCGTTCTTCTGGGCAATGATCTCTCTGGGTATTCTATTCAACCTGGCCGGATGGCATGGCTTCGGTAATTTCCTGCTGGTAATGGCTGCCTTCATGGTGCTGAACCGTTTTGTGCTGCGTGATATGATCCATACTTTCCAGGAAAAGGTATTACCGAACCTGATGAATAAGTATGAAAAAATGCTGCATTGGGTATTAAAGGGGGCTCGTCCTGCAAGACTGATGCTTTGGTTATTCCTCCTTTTCCCGATCTCTTTATTCATGCTGATATTGCGGAATAACCCTAAACCGTTTTTCCCCAGCGGAGATCCGAACTTTGTATATGTGTACCTGAAAATGCCCATCGGAACCAAAACAGAGGCAACAGATTCTGTTACCCGTATCCTGGAATCAAGGGTGTATAAAGTACTGGACAAAGAATTACCCGGTAAAGAAAACGCCATTGTAGAAAGTGTGATCGTTAACGTTGCTGTTAGCGCCAATAATCCGAGAGACAATAACCGCAGTACCCAGAGTAATCTGGGAAGGATCCAGGTCTCTTTCGTGGAATTCGAAAAAAGGCATGGCAAATCCACTGCACCGTTGATGGCAGCCATCCGTGAACAGATGAAAGGAATTCCCGGTGCCACTATTGAAGTACAACAGGAAGATGCGGGACCGCCAACAGATCCTCCGGTAAACATAGAAGTAAGTGGTGATAATTTTGAGGAGATCGCCAAAGTAGCCTACGATCTGCAGAATCATCTTGATACCAACCGGATCAATGGAATTGAAGGTTTGAAAATGGACGTAGACCTGCAGAACCCAGAAGTAACCATCAATATCGATCGTGAAAGGGCTTTACGCGAAGGTATCAGCACCGCACAGATCGGTATGGAGATCCGTGCCGCTGTATTCGGAAAAGAAGCCAGCAAACTGAAAGATGGTGAAGACGAATACAAGATCCAGATCCGTTATAACCAGTTACAGCGTAACAATATCAACGATCTGATGAATATGCGCCTCACTTTCCGTGATATGAGTACCATGGGTATCAAACAGGTGCCGCTGAATGCAGTGGCAACGGTTGACTATACCAATACCTCTGGTGGCGTAAAACGTAAGAACGTAAAACGTACCATTCAGCTACAATCCAATGTAACGGATCCGTCTTTAACCGGACCGATCAATGAAGAATTGGCCAAAAAGATCGCAGAGTTCAAAGACAAAACAAGGATTCCTTCAGATGTAACCATTAAACAGACGGGAGAAGGAGAGCAACAGGCCGAAACCCTGAGCTTCCTGGGAACCTCTATGTTATCTGCTTTACTGCTCATCTTCCTGATCCTGGTATTACAGTTTAACAGCCTTAGTAAACCGTTCATTGTATTAACAGAGATCTTCTTCTCCATCATCGGGGTATTGATTGGTTATGCCATCACAGGCATGTCTATGGCCACCATCATGGTGGGTGTAGGTATTATCGGTCTGGCGGGTATCGTGATTAAAAACGGGATCCTGCTGATCGAGTTCACTGATGAACTGCGCGGCAGAGGATACAAAACAAGGGCCGCCGCTATTGAGGCCGGAAAGATCCGTATCATCCCTGTAATGCTGACGGCTCTGGCTACCATGCTGGGACTATTACCATTGGCGGTAGGATTCAATATCGATTTCGTTTCCCTGTTCACCCATTTTAATCCGCATATTTTCATTGGCGGTGATAGTGTGGTATTCTGGGGACCATTGAGCTGGACCATCATTTTCGGTCTCATCTTCGCATTCTTCTTAACACTGGTAATGGTACCGAGTATGTACCTGATCAGTGAAAGACTGAGAAGACCGATGGAGAAATTCTATGGTACCAAGTATGTGGCACTATTAGGTTTCACCGGACCATTCTTCTTCATCACAGTAGGTATCATGTTCCTGGTGAGAAGAATTCAGGGTAAAAAAGTATGGCTGGGTAAAATGAAAGATTCACCGGCTAAGTAACATTCATTTGTACACAGGTTTTTAATATTGAACCGCCTCCGTTTCGGGGGCGGTTTTTTGATGGAGTGATTGGCGGATTGGCGAATTGCGGATTAACGGATTAGGATTGATTCAAAAAATCCGCCAATCCGTCAATCGCCCCCGCTCATCCCGAAAATATTTTTACACACGCTATAGCTTTCTTACATTCATAAAAACAAAAACATGTTACAGAACCACGAAATAGACTACCGCATTTTTGGAGAAGAAATGCAGTATGTAGAAGTAGAGCTGGACCCTAATGAAACTGCCATTGCAGAACCCGGGGCCTTTATGATGATGGATGATAATATCCAGATGGAAACCCTGTTTGGAGATGGCAGTCAGCAGCAGAACAGCAGCTTTCTCGGCAAATTATTAAATGCCGGCAAACGGGTACTGGTGGGCGAAAACCTGTTCATGACCGCTTTCACCAATGTGGGTAATGGTAAGAGAAGTGTGAGTTTTGCCTCCCCTTATCCCGGTAAAATCATTCCGTTGGATCTGGCCCGTTATGGTAACAGGGTGGTATGTCAGAAAGATGCTTTTCTCTGCGCTGCCAAAGGTGTCAGCATTGGTATCGAGTTCCAGCGTAAACTGGGTACTGGTTTGTTTGGCGGCGAAGGTTTTATCATGGAAAAACTGGAAGGCGATGGAATGGCTTTTCTGCATGCCTGTGGCCATGTAATTGAAAAACGCCTGATACCCGGCGAAACACTGCGCATCGATACCGGTTGTATTGTGGGTTTTACCAATGGTATTGATTATGATATTCAGTTTGTAGGCGGTATCAAGAACACCATTTTTGGTGGCGAAGGATTGTTCTTTGCTACCCTGCGTGGTTCGGGAACGGTCTGGATCCAGACCCTGCCCATCAGCCGTTTGGCGGGAAGAATCCTGCGATATGCTACTACCAGCCGTAAAGAAGAAGGTAGTATTCTCGGAGGTATCGGTAATATGCTTGATGGAGACGGTTGGAGATAATCCAAATAGATTTTATTGAGCCACGGGTTTACAGATGAATATATCTGTGAACCTGTGGTTTTGATTTTCCTATGGCAAAGCAGAGGCGATTCAGAAATAGGATTTACCTTACATTCATTTATCGCCCCCAAGGAAATTTACTGCATTGAAAAAACTTTTTCCCCTTATCGCTCTGCTTCTATCGCTGACACTCACTGCCCAGAAAAAGAACGACGCTTTCCGCCTACCCATTCATCGCACCAATGCTGGTGTACAGGTTGATGGTTCCGTTAACGACCCTGCCTGGGAAAAAGCAGAAAGGGCCGATAAATTTTACATGGTACTCCCCATGGATACCAGCATGGCTACCGTACCTACCGATGTGCGGATGTGCTACGATGACCATAACCTCTATATCATCGCTATCTGTTACAAAAAAATCCCAGGTGCCAATATGGTGGAATCGCTGAGAAGGGATTTCAATTTTGGCAAGAATGATAATTTTATTTTTTTCATCGACCCTTTTGAAGACCAGACCAACGGTTTCACTTTCGGCGCCAATGCCGCAGGTGCCCAGTGGGACGCCACTTTATACGAAGGCGGAAAAGCCGATCTGAACTGGGATAATAAATGGACATCTGCTGTTACCGATTATCCCGATCGCTGGATCTTTGAAGCGGCCATCCCTTTTAAGACCATCCGGTATAAAAAAGGGATCCGGGAATGGGGCATCAATTTCAGCAGGAACGATCTGAAAACAACTGAGAAATCCAGTTGGGCACCAGTACCCCGGCAGTTCCCAACCGCATCCTTAGCCTATACAGGTGTATTGGTGTGGGATGAGCCACCACCGGTACAGGGACCCAATGTTTCAGTAATTCCCTATGTATTGAGTGGTCTGTCAAAAGACTATGTAAACAAAACCCCCACCCAATACAAATCTGATATCGGACTGGATGCCAAGATCTCGGTAACTTCCTCGCTTAATCTCGACCTTACCCTTCATCCGGATTTTTCGCAGGTAGAAGTAGACAAGCAGGTAACCAATCTTGACCGTTTTGAATTGTTCTTCCCTGAGCGGAGACAGTTCTTTCTGGAGAACAATGATATCTTCGGCAATTTCGGTAATACCAATATCCGTCCTTTCTTTTCGCGCAGGATCGGGTTAGGTGTGCCGATCAGTTTCGGCGCCCGCCTCAGTGGCAAACTCGATAAGAACTGGCGCATCGGCGTAATGAATATACAGACAGAAAAAGTAGAAGAACGCGGACTGCCCGCACAAAACTTTGCTGTGGTTTCTTTACAACGGAAACTGTTCAAAAGATCTTCGATCGGTTTTTTATACCTCGATAAAACTTCTTTGAATTACCAACCCGGCAGTGATCCTTCCAAACCCCAATACAGCAAATACAACCGTAATCTCGGTCTTGAATACAATCTGGCTTCCTCCAATAATATCTGGAACGGTAAAGGGATGTTCATCAAATCGTTTACACCCGGCAAAACGGGCAATGATCTGGCGCATACCGGCAGCATCAATTACAATAGCCGTAACTGGAATATTACCTGGCAGCATGAATACGTTGGTAAAAATTATACAGCAGAAGCAGGATACGTTCCCCGGCAGGGATATATTAAATTCAATCCCATCCTGATCCGGAACTATTTTCCACGAACAGGGAAGATCCTGAGTCATGGCCCGCAACTGAGCGCTGCCCTGTACTTTACGGAAAAAATGCGCAGAACGGACGACTGGTTCAATGCATCCTATCTGGTAACACTCCGCAACCGTATCACTTTCACCGGTTCTTTTCAGCGCGATTTTATTGAATTACTGAATCCATTCGATCCCACCAATACCGGAAAAGATTCGCTGGCAAAAGGCACGCGCCATTCTGCCAATACTTATGGGTTCGATGTAGTATCGCAACCCCAGCAATTATTTACCTATTCCGCTGCTATTCGCTATGGTGGTTATTATGCAGACGGCACCAAATTCTCTTTGTTATCCGATATCGGTTATCGTTTCCAGCCTTACCTGAGTCTGGCATTAAGCACGAGCTATAATCAATTGAAGTTGCCACAACCCTGGGGCAATGTTTCCTTTTTCCTCATCGGCCCCAAAGCGGATCTGACCCTTACCAATAAATTGTTTATCACCACCTACATACAATACAACGAACAGCAGAAAAATGTGAATGTTAATGCACGCTTACAGTGGCGCTATAAACCCGCTTCTGATCTGTTCATTGTGTACACAGATAATTACTTCCCCGGTCCATTCTCCGTTAAAAACCGTGCGCTGGTACTGAAGTTCAATTACTGGTGGAGCCTATAAAACTGTGCCTTTGTGTGCATTTCGGCTTTCAAACCCACCACCCACTTCTCCTTTGCTCTTTTTCTCTTGTCCTTCTCTTATTGAAACATCCTCCACAATCAATAATCTCGATGATTATGGAGGATGTTTCAATAAGAGCTAAAAAAGAAAAAGAGGAAAAGAGGGGTTGTTGTAATTACTGACCCACTACAAATAAATTTCTTACAAGAACGCACAGTAGCAAAAAATAATTTTCTATTGCAGGCCAACCAGTTTCTCCACCGCTTTCTCTAAGGTTTCCTCTTTTTTGGCAAAACAGAAACGCAATACTTTATTATCTTCTCCCTGTTTGTAAAAAGCAGACATCGGAATAGTAGCAATGCCGTATTCTCTGGTTAAGCGGATAGCCAGTTCCTTATCCGGCTCCTGGCTGAAATGACCATAACTGTAACACTCAAAATAACTGCCATTCGAGGCTATACATTGGAAAGGAGTGGCCTTCATCAGTTCCCTGAAAAAATCTCTTTTCTGCTGCAGAAAAGCCGGCAATGCCAGATAAGCTTCTTTGTTTTGAATATATTCTGCAATAGCTACCTGTTTGGGTGTATCGCAGGAGAAACAATTAAACTGGTGTACTTTTCTATACTCTTTCATCAGAGCGGGTGAGCTGATGCAATAGCCCAGTTTCCAGCCGGTACAGTGATAGGTTTTACCAAAAGAGAAACACACAAAACTACGCTCCAGCAGATCGGGATAACGTAACATGCTCTGGTGAGCTATCCCATCAAAGATCAGGTGCTCATATACTTCATCACTCAGGATCATGATGTTTGTATCTTTTACCACACTGCGAAGTTCTGCTATATCCGCTTCGCGCAACACACTGCCTGTGGGGTTATGGGGTGTATTGATCATGATCATCCTTGTGCGTGTTGTGATCTTTGAACGCACTTCTTCCCAGGGAATGGAATAATCAGGGTATTGTAGAGAGATCCTCACCGCTATCGCACCATTGATCTCAATATTGGGGATATAACTATCATATGCGGGTTCAAATACGATCACTTCATCTCCGGGCCTTAACACAGTGGTTAGTGCTGTATAGATCGCATAGGTTCCGCCCGGAGTAACGGTGATCTGCGTATCTGGATCAATGGCTGCCCCATACAGATCCGCAGCTTTCTCTGCCAGCCGCTGCCGTAGCAATGGCAAACCATTCATATGGGTGTATTGGTTATAGCCATTTTTCATCGCCGCATCTACCAGAGTAGTCAGTTCTGCACTCATTGGAAAATCAGGAAAACCCTGACCCAGGTTTACAGCTCCCAACTCAGTGGCCAGTTGACTCATGACAGTAAAAATAGTAGTGCCTACATCGGGTAGTTTGGAAACAATTTGGGGTGTCATGTACACAGGTATTAATGCAGCAATTTAGTTAATGAGGAATAAATCCACACTACTTATATCGTACCTGCAAAGAAAGGAAGATCAGATTATTTATAGAGCCAATGCACTGGCCAGTCGCTTCAGTTCTATTTCGGCCACTTTAGCGGCATAGTTGAGGTTTACAAGCCGGTATCCTTCATTTTCAAAACTCTGCTGGGCTTGTTTTACATCAATGATGGTGGCCTGGCCCAATTGAAATTTCTGTAATATCAGATCCAGTAACTGCGTAGATAAAGCATAATTCTGTAAAGCAGTTTCCAGTTGACTGAGAGAGTTGGTATACGCCTGATAAGTGCGGATCATACCGTTTTCATTATCGAGCAGGATATTATCGCGCTGGATCATGGCGTTACGGGTATTGATAGCTGCTACCTGCTGCTGTTTTTTATTGATGCTGCCATTGTAAATAGGAATGGCTAAGTTAATGCCCACAAAAGGCCCGTAACTCTGGTTCAGCAAACTGAAACCCGCCGCACTTTTGTTGCTGGTAAAGTTATAACCGGCATTGGCACGCAGCGTGGGATATCGCAAAGCTGCCGTTTCTCTCTCCAGCAATTCATTGATCCGGATCTGCTTATCAGCCGCCGCCAGCAATGGATTCTTGGCGAGGTTGCTGCGTACACTGTCGATATTGATCTTCCTGTCAACAATAATGGTATCACTGATCAGGATCTTTGTATCAGGCTTCAAAAAGATCAGGTTCAACAGGTCTGTTTTGGCCTGGTCAATCACCAGTTGCTGTGCCTGCTCTGATTGAACCAATGCATTCAGATCAAGCTGCGCCTGGAGAATATCGGCATTGTTCGACAGGCCCAGATCCTTCCGCGTCTGTAGTACAGACAATCTTTGTCTGGATACATCAATGGATTGTGCAATGGTTTTAAGGTAACTCTGCTGGCGAACCACATCATAATATTTGGTAGCTACCGCAGCAATTGTATTCTGTACCTGTACGCTTAGCAATTGCTGATTCTGCTGTTGCAGTTCTTCGAGTCTTTTTTTGGCCGCTACTACACGGGATCCGTTATACAGCAGCATGCTGCCGGTAAGACCAACCGTAAGGTTATTGGAACTTACGTTATCCCGCTTGGTATCCCTAGCCGCATCGGCAAATTTCTGGTTGATGCTGGTTACCTGTTCGTTATCATTCCCGGTAGCATTGATCACCGGCAAACCACCGGCAACGCCGATATAATTGTTGATAGTGCTGATCTCGATACTGTTTTTGGCCAGCTTGATGTCATAGCTGTTCTGCAGAGCCGTATTAATGGCATCGGTAAGCGACATTTTCTGCTGGGCAAAACCTGTAACACCGGTTGTCAGAAAGAAGAGAACAGCTATTTTTTTCATGTGTAGTGAAATTATCAACACGGGTAAAATCTGACTAAATTTTTATATGAACGGGTGAATCAGCTTACAAGGGTGCCCACACTAGCGCCTTCTACTACCTGTAACAGGTTGCCGGGTTTATTCATATCAAATACAATGATGGGCAGTTTATTCTCCATACAAAGGGTAAAAGCCGTCATATCCATCACTTTCAGGTTTTTGCTGATGCATTCGCTGAAACTGATCTTGTCGTATTTAACCGCTGTTGGATCTTTCTCAGGGTCGGCATTGTACACACCATCTACACGGGTTCCTTTCAGGATCACATCTGCTTTCATCTCAATGGCCCGCAGCGATCCGGCAGTATCTGTGGTAAAATAAGGGTTACCGGTACCGGCCCCGAAAATCACCACCCTTCCTTTTTCCAGGTGACGCAACGCCTTTCTGCGGATATAGGGTTCGGCTACCTGCTCCATATTAATGGCGCTCTGCAAACGGGTATACACGCCTATTTTTTCCAGCATAGCCTGCATAGCCATCGCATTGATCACCGTTGCCAGCATTCCCATATAATCGCCATGGGCACGTTCAATACCGCTATCGGCCTCGTTCATACCCCGGTAAATATTACCACCACCAATCACGATCGCTACCTGCACACCCAGTTCTGTTACCAGTTTGATATCATGCGCATATTGCTCAATAATGGCCGGATTGAAAGGATCGCCGTTACGCTGATCGCCCAATAAAGCTTCACCGGATAATTTAAGGAGGATACGTTTGAACTTAGGGAGCATGGGGAAGTTGATTTGTATGCAAATAACCTGATTTTTCGATGAGTTGCCAAAAGGAAAAAGAGGACCTTTGCGGGGTCCTCTTTCCAAATATATAAAAAGGGATCATTTGATCCTTTCGTCGATCTCTTTTTGCACCCGCCGGGTAAATTCCGGCGACCAGATACTCCAATGGTCTGCTCCGGGAATGATCTCAGCCACCAACGCTGCCTTTACAGCCGTGGCTTTGGCTGCAAAAGCTTCCACTGCTTTGTTCAGGAAAAAATTATCTGCACCACCTGCAAACACATGTATTTTGCCGGATAGCTTTTTTTCAAGTTGCTGCCAGTTTTGCTGAATATAAGAACCCAGATCATAAGGCATCCAGGTTTTTACCACAGCAGCGTCAATAGCTCCTGTGCGGCGGTTAAACAGCATCCGCGGTCTGCCTGTTGCATCCGGCACACCAAACTCTGCTTCAAATGCCTGCAATTGCTCCCCGTCTCCGGTAAAAGTTTCCAGATCCGCGAATTCTTTGAGAGAGGATAAAGGTTTTCCGTTGATCAGATAAAAAGGACGGAGGGAACCCGTTTTATCAGTAAACATATTGGCCCTTTTTTCATACAGATTAACACCGGTGAAAGCACTGAAATCTACAGGGTCGGGCGAAACAGACCAGGAGCCACCAAAAGCATCCGGATAATGTAGCTGCAACCAGAGTGAGCCATACCCACCGGTACTCTGCCCCATGACAAAATGTTGGGATGGATCTGGAATGATCCGGTACTGCTGTTGCAGATAAGGGATCAGCTCTTCTACCAATGCCTTACCCCATGGACCATTTACCCGCGAATCAACAAAGGCATGCAAACCGAAAGGGGATTGATTTTCGGGATTCAGGTACACAAAGATCTTTTCTTTACCCTCGTTCATTCCATACCGTTTCACTGGGCCACTTCCCTGCAGATCATAATGGGTGCCGCCCCAGCCCGGAATCACGAATACCACCGGATAATAACGGGAGGGTTCTTTACTGTAAGAAGAAGGCAACCGAACAGCAGACTGGAGAAAAACAGCTTTCTTTCTGAAATCAGATAACAGTTTGCTTTGAAGGATCACTTGTTTAACCGAATCGTTCTCTCTGAACTTCCTGGGTTGCACTACTGCGCTAAACAGGATCTCTGCAGCACCTGCTCCTTTTTCATTTACATAGAGCATCGCTTCTTTACGGGCATATACATTACCCGGATTAAAACTGCCCCGTTCGGTTAGATCCGTATCAATAATGCCCGCAACTTTATAATAGCCGGGCTGTAATGCAAAAAAATTGGCAGGCATATGGTCTGCCTTGCTATTCAGTTCCACTATCTGTTCTCCCTGCCAGCCAGTAATGTTAAACGCAAACATGGGCTGTTTGGGATCCGGTTGGTTAGGTATCCCTTTCGAAGTATCTGATTGCGTATAAATATACAGGCGGCCGTTCAATACCCTATGAATGGAAGTATCAGTCCGCAGTTTGAGGGTTACCTGTGCAGGCAACAGGTTTACGAGTAGAATGGCCAATAGGGTTGTCAGTAATCGCATAGTATTTGATTTGACAGCTAAATAAACGAATTCAATCGTAGATGTTATAATGAGATGGCCGGCAGGTTTTCATCAGGGATAAACGGCGGTTCATATTTACCAGTGGGAGGAATCCTGTTCTGGCGCACCTGCTTGCATAAATGAAGATGTTGTAATATATTTAAATATGTCAGTACAGCTACCCACCCAATGCCTTAACTGTGGAACAAGATTTAAGGGGAACTATTGTTATCAATGTGGTCAAAAAGCCAGCGTACAAAAACTTACCTGGAAAAATCTGATAGAAGAGCTTGTTCACTTTTTTACGCATGCGGAACACAGTTTTATGTATACCACCCGCAAGCTTTTAGTCAATCCTGCATTCGTAATCAAAGAATACCTCGATGGGAAAAGAGTAAAAGTACATAAGCCCATCACTTTTCTGCTCATCTGGGCCGCACTGTTAAAGCTGATCAGTGAAGCGTATAGTTATGCTGCCAAAAGCTTTCATCTCTATACATTCGAAAAAGCGGCTCCCGTTTTGAGGGTACTCTGGAGCGGGCCAAAAAATGCCAGTCTGCAGGGGATGGAGAATCTGATATCCCTGCTGATACAGGCACCCATTCTTGTTTTGATTGGCTGGATCATTTTCCGCAAAACCAGATACAGTTTTGTAGAGAGCTGGATCGCGATTATTTATGCCTTAGCCTACAGTTTTATCATTGCCTTATTAATGCAGTCTGTCGTATTTATTTTACGCCTGATACATGCTCCGGTAAGCACCGGTTTTATCAATGACTTTTATTTTGCCGGTTATTTTCTTTGCGCCGTTTGGGTCATTTTCCGGTTTTTCCGGTTTTACCAACCCAAAGCCGCATTTCTGAAGCTGTTGCTCATTGCCGTCTGTTTATCCGTTTTGGCCAACTATGCCTCAGACCTGATCTGGTACCTGCTCTATAAATTCTTTCCGCCCAGCGCATAAAAAAAGGGAACGCGGTTGCGTTCCCTTCTATCTTACAGCAAAGGAGATTATCCCAATGCCACACGTTTAAATTCAGTCACTTTTACATCACCTGCAGATTTCAGGTAAGCTTCTACCGTGATCGCACCATCTTTCACAAAAGCCTGTGCCAGTAAAGTGTTCTCTTTGAAGAAAGCGTTGAGTTTACCTTCAGCGATCTTAGCGATCATTTCATCAGGTTTACCGGCCATTTTAGGATCGGCTTTCATGGTATCCACCACAATCGCTCTTTCTCTTTCAATGGTTTCAGCAGGAATGCTGTTGGCATCTACTGCCAGCGGATTCATCGCAGCGATCTGCATGGCAACGTCTTTACCAGCTTCAACAGCTTCGGCAGACATACCTACCAACACACCCATACGGTAAGAACCGTGAATATAAGAAGCCACATAAGGCGCTTCAATTCTTTCAAATTTAGCAACACCGATCTTCTCACCGATAGAAGCCAGTTTGTCGTTGATCATATCAGACACTTTCGCGCCGTTGATCACCACTTCATTCAGTTCTTCTGTGCTCTTCACATTGTTGGCAACTGCTGCATCAGCAATGCTCTGTGCAAAAGCTACGAACTCAGCATTTTTAGAAACGAAATCTGTTTCGCAACTGATACAAACCACAAAACCTACTTTGTTATCAGCAGAAGTTTTGGCAATGATCACACCTTCTTTCGCTTCACGGTCGCTGCGTTTGGCGGCCACTTTCTGTCCCTGCTTGCGTAACCAGTCAATAGCGGCTTCAAAATCGCCATTGGTTTCAGTTAACGCTTTTCTGCAATCCATCATACCTGCACCGGTAGCCTGGCGCAGTTTATTAATATCCTGTGCGGTTATTGTTACTGTAGACATTACTTAGGAAATTAAAAATTAACAATTAGCAATTAACAATTAGCCATTAAGAACCAACAACTGTTTCATTGTTAATTTTTAATTGCTAATTGCTAATTTATTCTATCAAGATCTGTGTAAAACGGGATACTAGCGAGGTCCACTACCACCACCCGCTGGGCGACGGTTACCTGGTACACGACGCTTAGGAGCACCACCCGGGCCACCGGCAGGAGCGGCACCGCGTGAGCGGCCACCACGGGCTGCTTCTGCTTGCGCTTCAGCTTCCAGACGACGGGCTCTTGCTTCGTTTTCGTTGTTGCTGTCATCAGACTCATCTTCGTCTTTAGAAGCCTGGCGCTCAGCCAAACCTTCTGCGATAGCAGCAATGATATAATTAGTGATAATAGCGATCGATTTGGTAGCATCATCATTCGCAGGAATCGCGAAATCAACTTTGTTAGGATCACAGTTGGTATCAACCATACCAAAAGTAGTGATGCCTAAACGCTTGGCTTCAGATAAAGCGATATGCTCATGACCGATATCAACCAGGAACAAAGCGGCCGGCAGACGACCCAGCTGAGCGATACCGCCCAATACTTTCTCCATTTTGTCTTTATCGCGGCTCAAAGTCAGACGCTCTTTTTTGGTCAGGCTTTCTGCACTGCCATCAGCCAGCATTTTTTCAATGCTCTGCATTTTCTTAACGCTCTTACGAACGGTGTTGAAGTTGGTTAACATACCACCTAACCAACGCTCAGTAGCATAAGGCATATTTACACGCTTAGCGCACTCGCTAACGATTTCTTTTGCCTGCTTTTTAGTAGCCACGAACATGATCTTCTTACCGCTTTTGGCGATCTGCTTGATAGCAGCTGCAGATTCCTGCAGGTGATCAACGGTTTTGTTCAGGTCAATGATGTGGATACCTTTCTTCTCAGCAAAGATGTAAGGCAACATCTTTGGATTCCACTTCTTTTTCAGGTGACCAAAGTGTACACCGGCCTCCAGCAGTTGTTGTTGTAATGAAGTGTTATTTTCCATTTGTATGAATTATTGTAATGATTTGATTGGGTTAAGCTGTGAGCCATGAGCTGTGAGCTTCGAGCAAAACGCTCAGGGCTCAGGGCTCGCAGCTCATAGCTGATCTTAACGTTTGCTGAACTGGAAGCTTCTACGTGCTTTCTTATGACCGAATTTCTTACGCTCAACACCACGTGGGTCACGTTTCAGCTGACCGGCTGCTTTCAGGGCAGGACGGAATTCAGCGTTCACTTCCAGCAGTGCACGGGCAATACCCAGTTTGGCTGCTTCGGCCTGACCTTTCAGACCACCACCTTGTGCATTGATAACGATATCCACTTTACCCAGCATTTCAGCTGTTTTCAGTGGCGCTTCAACCTGGTTCTGTAAATAAACCAGCGGAAAATAAGCTTTGTAATCTTTGTCGTTTACAGTGATCTTACCATCGCCCTTGCTGATGAAGACGCGGGTAACGGCTTCTTTACGGCGACCAACTGCATTTTTTTGTTTTTCCATTTATGTTGGAATTAGTTGTTAGATTAAGTTGATTAGAATTTCAATTCTTTCGGCTGCTGTGCGCTGTGCTGGTGTGTTCCACCGGCATACACGAAGAATTTCTTGATCATTTTACGGCCTAAGCGGTTTTTAGGAAGCATGCCTTTTACAGCTCTTTCCATGATCACTTCCGGACGGCGCTTCAGCAGATCTTCTGCAACTTCTTCTTTTTTACCGCCTGGGTAACCGGAATAGTTCAGGTATATTTTCTGCTCAGCTTTGTTACCTGTAAAAACAACCTTATCGGCGTTGATCAGGATCACATAATCGCCGCAATCTACGTGCGGGGTGTAATAGGCTTTGTTCTTACCACGAAGAACAGAAGCGATTTTCGATGCAATACGTCCTACGGTTTGATTAGTACCGTCAACCACATACCAGTTGTGCTGTACGGTAGCCGCGTTTGCATGCTTGGTGGTGAAATGAAGTTTACTCATAATATTTCTTGTTTTAATGAAGCAGCGCTATCCCGCTGACTTTAAATGGACGGCGAAGGTAGGCCTCACCTACTCAATTTTCCAAGAATTTGAGAAAGTATTTTACATCACACCTTTGTAACCTATTGATTTTCAATAATTATTTTGAATCGTTTTTAAAATATCCGCATGAAACCTGCGATTTTGCTGCTATGTAGTCCCGCCAACGGCGGGATTGCGTCGCACACTTCAGCTGTAGCAAGCTGTTTCAGCTGCTTTTAATCAGCAGGCATAACAGATCAAACCAGGTTAAAAAGTTGGCAAATTGCCAACTTTTGAGTACATTTACGGCGTATTTTCCGCATGTAGAATGAATAAGTAGGTTTTGAAGGTATTTTGAGAAATCATTTATACCTATATGATTGTTCTCAATACTGAACTTTTATTTCGGTTTTCAAGGAATCACGCCTCCACACGGAAAAGTTTGGCAACATGGAAAAAAATTACTGAGCAATCTATATGGAAAAATAAAATGGATGTGCTTACCTCTTTCCCTGATGCAAAGATGATCAAAAACAACAGGGCGCGTTTTGAAATTCAGCATAATAAATACCGCCTGATTGCTGAAGTATTATATGATAAATCTGCTGTTAAAATCAGGTTTATCGGCACACACAGCGAATATGATAAGATAGATCCTTCAATTATATAAATTTACGCTATGAATGTTTGGTATCATCTGGAAACGGAAAACGAGTATAGAAAGGCAATGAACAGATTTGAAGAAATCAGGTTTGCTAAAAAAGGAACCACGGATTTCCGGGAGGCAATGTTACTGGTAACATTAATTAATGAATATGAGAAAAAGCATTTTTCACTTGGCGAAGTAGACCCGATCGAATTCATCAAGATCAGAATGGAAGATTTCGGATATAAAGCTGCCGATCTTGCCAAAGAATATGGCGATAAAGGCACCGTAAGTAAAGTATTGAACTATAAACAGGCCTTATCACTCACCATGATCCGGAAATTCAGTAAAATACTTCGCATACCTGCAGAAGCTTTGATCAAAGAATACAAACTCCAGTAAATTTTGCCCTACCAGAAATTCCAGGCCACCCAACTCTTTACCGGAACCGAATTACTCGGTCCGGAAAAAGTACTGATCACAGACGAGAAAGGAACCGTAGCCGACATCCTCGACGAACGGGATGCCGGTGAACATATCCGGCAACTTAATGGTGTACTCTCCCCCGGATTCATCAACTGCCACTGTCACCTGGAACTGAGCCATCTCCGCGGACGCATTCCCGAAAAAACCGGTCTGGTAGATTTTGTTTTCAAAATCGTGAACGAGCGCCATTTCCCTGAAGCGGAAATCCTCGAAGCCATTTCAGCAGCAGAAGAAGAAATGCTGACCAACGGCATCGTGGCAGTGGGCGATATCTGCAACAATACACTCACCCTTCCGCAAAAACAAAAAGGCAGGCTAGCCTATTATAATTTCATCGAACTCACCGGCTGGGTACCCGATCTTTCTCAAGCAAGATTTGAGCGGTCGTTGTCATTTTATCACTTGTTCAAACAACTCCAAACTCCCAACTCCCAACTCCAAACTTCTCTTTCCCCCCACGCGCCGTATTCTGTTTCGAACGAATTGTGGGAATTGATTACTCCTTATTTTGCCGGCAATACAGTAACCATACATAACCAGGAAACCGCTTTTGAAGACAGTTTGTTTAAGAAAAAGGAAGGTGATTTTATGCGGATGTATGAGCTGATGAAAATGGATACGTCTTTCTTTACACCCACCGGCAAAAGCAGCCTGCAATCCTATTTCCCGAAAATGAGATCCGCTGCCCAAAAAATGCTGGTCCACAATACATTTACCAGCGAAGAAGATGTGTTGTTCCTGAATCCTGAGTCCTCAGACGTAAACTGGTGTATCTGTATCAATGCCAACCAATACATTGAGCAAGCCCTTCCACCCATTGATCTTTTCCGAAAACATAATGGCCGGTTAGTGGTGGGCACAGACAGTCTGGCCAGCAACTGGAGCCTGAGTATACTGGATGAACTGAAAGCCATCACCCAACATTTTCCACATATCCCGCTCGCTGAACTACTCCAATGGGCCACTTTAAACGGCGCGCAGGCTTTACAGATGGATGAGCGCTTAGGAAGTTTTGAACAAGGCAAAAAACCCGGCCTTGTATTGCTATCGCAGCTGGAAAATGGGAAATTGACTACATCCAGCAAGATAGAAAGAGTGCTTTAGTGGGTGTGAATGGTGAATAGTCAATGGTGAATAGGCAGTGTTTTGCCGATCTATTGACAATTGACCATTGACAACTCACTACTCACTACTCACGATAAAATCTCCTGCAAAATTGCAAAACTCCGCAGTTCTCCAAAGTCCTGTATATGCAATGAGAGAAACAATTGATAGGATTGCAATAATTCCCTTCGCATATTCCGGTTGAGTGTGATTGTTTCGAGATTGTTGTAAAACTGCAGTGCGGATAAATCAGCCGTTGTTTTAGCCATGATTCCTTCCAGGTAATAAGGATGCGCCGGTGTATCGGTTATATACATGCCTTCCTGCAGATCCAGTACCGGGGTTTGTTCGCTATACGTTCCCTGCAACTGAAACCCCAGTTCACTGGCAAGCTGCAGGGTGAAGTAGAGAGGCAGGTTACCGGTTAGTGTGTCGCTTCCCTTATCAAGTTGTTTTAAAGTATCCTCGATCAGGTAAAACAGTTCCGGGTTGGCTTCGGGTTGTTTGAGGCTGTGCTGCAATAGCTCTATCACATACATGGCCACTGTATTGCGTACTACATCAAACAGTACTTTCTCATACAGATAACTCCATTGGTATTCTTTGATGAACTGCAGCTGTTTCTGTTCGTTATGGTATACTTCCATCTCCAGCATGGCCGAAGGCTGAAAGAAACCGGCTTTACCGGATGAGGTTTTACTGCTTTGCCTGACTCCTTTTACAATATAACTCTGTATCCCAAACAATTCTGTGTACACGGTGGTGATGATGCTGGTATCACCATATTTTACCGTACGTAACACAATGCCTTTGGTGGCGTGGATCATGGGTGGCGGGAAATAAGTGGTTGCAAAAATACAGTGGTTTTTCAACACAGAGTGAACTCTGCGTAGCTCCCCATCTCCGTGGCCTCTGTGTTGAAAATATATGAGAGGTTAGTCTTTCTGGCTAACAGGTACAGGAACCGGAATCAGTGTAATGATCCTTGCACGGTTTAACCCGCGCATAATAAAATAGGTAAGATCAAACTCGAACCATTTTTTGGCAAAATTGGCATCGTCTTTGGCATAGTGGTGGTTATTCTGGAAGAGTTCCCCCATGAGCAGAATACCCCAGGGAGAAGTATTTTTGGAATGATCCCCATTGTCGAAATTGCTGTAGCCGTATTTATGTCCGCACCAGTTTACAATGGCGCCCTGTATCGGTCCCATCAGAAAATGAACCGGCAATAACAAAAACCACCACAGACTGGGGGCAAACAGCATATAAAATCCTGTATAGGCCAGCATAAAACCGATCCGGGTAAGTACATGGTGACCAAACTTATCCAACCTGTCCCATACAGGCAGGTATTCTGCCGTAAACTGTGCATCGGGCAGATTTTTGCCGGTCAAAAAACCACGGAAGATCAGAATAGTACTGCGCATCATCTGGTATACATCTTTAAAAAAATGGGGCGAATGCGGGTCTTTCTCAGTATCGCTATACACATGATGCATTCGATGCATCACACCATAAGCCCGGGGCACCAGAAAAGAAGAACCCTGAACCAACCAGGTACTCATATAAAACACCCTCTCCCAGTTTTTGCTCGTACTGTACATTTTATGCGAACAGAACCGATGCAGGAAAAAGGAATGAAAAAACAATGACAGAAACCAATGCAACAGAAAAAAACTAAGAATGGCAAACATAGTACTCAGTTAGGGGGTTAGTTGGGTAAGGTAAGCTAATAATGCCGCTAACTGTTGTAACTGTCTAATTATTATATGCAAAAGCCGATAGTTTATATAGTGCTTTGTTTTGTGATACGAACTGAGCAAATGCCCGTTAAACAAAAAAAGACCCGGTTAGCGAGTCTTTGAAAAATCAAATTTTAACGGAAGTTACTCAGACAACACCCGTAAACTGCTTCAGAAAACGTACATCGTTCTGCGAGTAGAGTCGGAGATCATTTACCTGGTATTTTAACTGGGTAATACGTTCTACACCCATTCCAAAAGCAAAACCGGTGTATTTGTTGGAATCGATACCGAAATTCTCCAGTACATTCGGATGCACCATGCCGCTTCCCAGGATCTCTACCCAACCCGTGTGTTTGCAGATATTACATCCATCTCCTTTACAGATCAGACAACTGATGTCCATTTCGGCACTGGGTTCTGTAAAAGGGAAATAACTCGGTCGGAAACGCACTTTCACATCGTTACCGAACATTTCCTGTACAAAAAAGTACAAGGTCTGTTTCAGATCGGCAAAACTTACATTCTCATCTATATACAATCCTTCTACCTGGTGAAAAAAACAGTGTGCCCTTGCACTGATGGTCTCGTTACGGTACACACGCCCCGGACAAATCACCCTGATCGGCGGTTTCTGTGTTTCCATCACCCTTGCCTGTACACTGCTGGTATGGGTACGCAGCAACCAGGATGGGTTCTGATTAATGTAGAACGTATCCTGCATATCGCGCGCAGGATGGTCTTCGGGCAGGTTCATGGCACCGAAATTATGCCAGTCATCTTCGATCTCCGGCCCTTCAGCTACTGCAAAACCGAGGCGTTTAAAGATGGATACGATCTGATTGCGTACAATATTCAACGGATGGCGGGTACCCACCAGCACCGGATCACCCGGCAGACTCCAATCTATGCGTTGGGAGTCTGGAGTCTGGAGTTGGGAGTTATTTTCTTTTAAGGTTTCGTATTTCGCTTCTACAAACAGTTTAAAATCGTTCAGGATCTGTCCGAACTCTTTTTTACGCTCGTTCGGTACATTACGCATTTCGCCCATAATGGACTTTACCAATCCCTTGGTGCCGAGGTATTTGATACGGAATTCCTCTACGGCTTCCGGACTATTTGCCTCAGCGGCCGCGATCTCCTGCCGGTAGGCTTCGATCTGTTGTACTAACTGTTCCATGTTGCGAAGATAAACGCAGATTGGATATGATTGAAACGCAGATTAAATATGATTTTTAGATACGATTTGTATTGGAAAAGGAGGTGATGACTGTTCGGAACCCTGAAGGGTGTGACACAAGAGGTGATGCCATGTGTTCAAAAGCCGGTAAAACGATGGATTCAGCGATAGCAGATTGTTAAAACAAGCCGAATACCTGCCTTTATCATATCTGTCATACCCCAAATCATACTAATCTGAGCTTATTACTTACATTTGTAGCTGTAGATGAACAATTTTATGGAATACAATACGGAGAGAAGTCACCTGGGAATGAAAGAATACGGCCGCCATGTACAGAAAATGGTGGAGTTTCTGCTGACCATTGAGGACCGTGCAAAACGACAGGAACAGGCCCAGTATGTGATAGAACTGATGGGTTTTGTAAACCCGCACTTAAAGAATGTAGAAGACTTCAGGCATAAACTATGGGATCACCTGTTTTTTATGAGTGATTTCAAGCTGGATGTGGATAGTCCTTACCCCATTCCCCAGAAAGAGACCTATAAACTGAAACCAGACCCCCTTCCTTATCCCAAGCGTCATCCCAAGTATGCCCACCTGGGTAAGAATCTGGAAGTGGTGATAGACAAAGCCCTGAAAGAAGAAGATCCGGAGAAAAAAGCGGGGTTTGCGCATGCCATTGCCTATTATATGAAACTGGCTTACAGCAACTGGCACAAAGAACTGGTACATGATGATACCATCCGTACCGAATTGAACAGTATTACCGGCGGACAATTGGAATTCAGTAACACCCCTTATATCAAACACCGTAACCAGAATTTTGAGCGCGATGAATATCCGCGCAGTGGTGGCGGACGCTGGCAGCAGAATTTTGGCGGACGCAGTGGCGGTGGCAGAAGCGGCGGCGGTGGTCAGCGCGATAACAACCGGGGTGGTGGCAGAAGCCAGAGTGGCCAGGGCGGCAATAACCGCAACAGCGGTGGTGGCAACCAGCAGGGCCAGGGCGGAAACAGGAGTAACAATGGTGGCCGGCAGGAAGGCAGAGGCGGGCAATTTAAGAAGCGGTACTAGTTTATTCGTTTACTGGTTTATTTGTCTATTTGTTTACTGGTTTAGCAGTAAAAAGATATTTTTAGGCATCGGAACATTCCGGTGCTTTTTTATTGGTTGTATTCCCTGACATGATCACCAACAAACGAATAAACCAGTAAACCAATAAACAACCCAACCAATATGAATGCATTTGAAGTAATCGGTGGAAATAAATTAAAAGGAGAGATTGTACCGCAGGGGGCCAAGAATGAGGCTTTGCAGATCTTATCAGCGGTGTTGCTCACAGATGAGCCGGTGAGCATTTCTAATATTCCTGATATTCTGGATGTGAACCTGCTGATAGAACTACTGGAAGATATTGGCGTGAAAGTAACACGTATCGACCGGCATAGCTGCACTTTTCAGGCCGATTCGATTGATCCCGATTACCTGGCATCAGATGAGTTCAGACGCAAAGGAGGCAAACTGCGTGGCAGTGTGATGTTTGCAGGCCCAATGTTGGCAAGGTTTAAGAGAGCCTATATACCCAAACCCGGTGGTGATAAAATTGGCCGTCGCAGACTGGATACTCATATTATCGGTTTTGAAAAGCTCGGGGCAAAATATGAATACGAAGAGGCACTGGGTTGTTTCAAATTATCTTCTCCCCAGCTGAAAGGTTGTTTCATGTTACTGGATGAACCTTCCGTAACCGGTACGGCCAATATTGTGATGGCCGCTGTACTGGCAGAAGGTAACACTTCCATTTACAATGCCGCCTGCGAACCCTATATCCAGCAATTATGTAAAATGCTGAACCGGATGGGCGCAAAGATCAGTGGTGTGGGTAGTAATCTGCTGGTGATAGAAGGCGTTAGTTCATTAGGAGGTACCACACATCGCATGTTGCCGGATATGATCGAGATCGGTAGTTTTATTGGCCTGGCGGCGATGACACAAAGCGAGATCACCATCAAAGATGCCGGTGTGGAACACCTGGGGGTGATACCCGAAAAATTCAGGCAGCTGGGTATCCAGTTCGATATCAAAGGAGATGATATTTATATTCCTGCACAGGATGTATATGAGATCCAGACTTTTCTGGATGGTGGCATTCTCACCATTTACGATCATCCCTGGCCCGGTTTCACGCCGGATCTGTTGAGCATAGTACTTGTTGTGGCCACACAGGCAAGAGGCAGTGTGCTGGTACACCAGAAAATGTTTGAGAGTCGTTTGTTCTTTACCGATAAACTGATCGACATGGGCGCACAGATCATTCTCTGCGATCCGCACCGCGCCACAGTGATCGGGTTGGGAAGAAAAAATAATCTGCGGGGTATCACCATGAGCAGTCCGGATATCCGTGCCGGACAAGCGCTCCTGATTGCCGCATTAAGTGCAGAAGGCCGTAGTGTGATTCAGAATATAGAACAGATAGACCGTGGCTACCAATACATAGATGAACGTTTACGTAATCTGGGTGCAGCCATCAGGCGCATTCCTGCCTGATGATTGTTTACTCAGGCGGGTTTACGGCAACGGATCTGTAAAAAATAAGCCACCACAGCTGCACCCTGCAGTTTGGGCATTTCTTTGATCAGCGCAGCCGATGGTGTTGGCTCTGCCATTTGTTCTATCACAAAACCAGTAGCAGTAAGCGTATTCACCCACTCACTTATCGTACGGTTAAAATGCGGGATCCGGAAAACAGGGAGTCCTTGTAACAATTCTGGCGGTGCCGCTGTAAAGATCCATTCATCAATAAAGCCATCGGGATCAGAAAAATATCCGCCAACTTCTACGGCATATGTAATCCCATTTGCATTGCGCAGATTTTTCCGATGCGGAGTAGTATAACAGGGATGTGAGATCGAGAACTGCAGAAAACCGCCGGGCTTCAGTACACGATAAGCTTCTGCTAATACTTTTTCTGTTTCAGGAATATCCATGAAACACATGAAGGCAGTAGCAAAATCAAATTGTTGATTGTTGAATGGCAGGGCAACCGCACTGGCCACCTGATAACGGATCTGCAGCGGTTCTTTCTGCTCCCATTCCAGCGCTTTCTCTATAAAAAATGCCGCTATATCGATTCCGGTTACACGGGCACCCTCTTTGGCCAGCAAACGGGTATTATGACCTTCACCACAGCCGATATCAATGCCTTCTAATCCTTTGATATCGGGCAGCATATCAAAAAATGCGGGCGTATTCAGGTAATCCCTGTATACATCTGCACCTGCACGCACCAGCAAGGTCCAGGCTGCTGCATTTTTGTCCCAGTATTTTCCGACTTCTATATGATCCATGTTACTACAATATTCCGTGAATCAATCAACTGACATTGATCTGAGTCAGTTCTTTTTTACCCGTCAGTGTGGCTGCTAACCGTCTATTTCTATGTCTATCAGCACTACAGATTACCTGTAGTGAGCCGACTACAAACTTATACGTTTTTGAGCTATTACCCGGGCCGGATAATAGTCGAAACTTTACAGTGTCCAATATCCGATACCTGTTCAGATACAGGTAAAATACCATTAATCACCAGGTAAAACAGCATTATGAAACAAGCTATCTTATTACCGGAAAACACAGTGCGGACAGAAGAAGTACAAAAATTAAAACTGCCCGATACCAGCATACAGGATGAATTTGGCCAGATTGTTCAGTTAGCCAGTACGATCTGTAATACACCTATTACGCTGATCTCTCTGATAGACAGAACGCATCAGTGGTTCCGGGCCAAAGCCGGTATGGAAACCATAGAAATCCCGGGAGAGTTCTCCTTTACCGGAACGGATATTCTGCTGGATCATGATTTTACAGAAGTACAGGAAGCACTGAAGGGCAGTCGTTTTTTCGATAATCCGATCGAAATATCTCCCTTGAAGAAAAGATTCTATGCAGGCATACAGATATTATGCCGCAAAGGATATGCGCTGGGTATGTTATGTGTAAACAATGAGAACCCTTACCTGCTGAGTAGCCAACAGTTACTTACGCTGGAGGTTTTAGGCAATCACCTTGCCAAACTCATAGACCTGAAAGTGGCACGCAAACAACTGGAGAAAACATCTCAGCAGATAGCAGTGCAGAACCGGTTACAGAAAAAAATGCACTCTGTGATTGTGCATGATATACGCGGCCCTATCGGTTCTATCCTCGCTGCATTTCAAATGCTGGAATCTGAACAGATAGCTGAAGAGGAAAGAAAAATGCTGGTCTCTATTTTCGCAAAACAGATAGGCACCACTTACAACCTGGTAAACAACCTGATTGATTGGGGCACTATTGAAATGCAGGAAAAATCTGTGAAACAGGAAGTAAACCTCAATGAGATCGTTGAACAGGAATTAGAGCAGCTACGACTCTCTGCCGAAGCGAAAAATAACCAACTAACCAACCTCGTAAACAAAACAGCTTCCATCACCATTAACCCGAATATGTTACGGTTCATGATCAGAAACCTGGTTACCAATGCCAACAAGTTCACACATAACGGACGCATCAGCGTGTATAATGATGTGGCGGAAACCTATCACCGGATAGCCATCAGCGATACAGGTGTGGGAATGGCGCCGGAGATCATCAACAAAATCGTTAGTACAGAAAATGTAGTAACCACTATAGGAACCAATGATGAAAAAGGCAGTGGTATGGGTATTACCCTGATCAAGGATTTTATGAAAGAAATCGGTGGAGAATTATCTATTCAGAGCAATATCGGCAAAGGCACCACTGTATTCCTGAAGATCCCGATGTAGGAGCCGGAATGTTAAACAAAAGTTTTCACTATTAATTCCCTGCAGAAGGTTCTACTTTTGCAGTATGAACACATTCGACACCTTACAAAGTATTATCCAGCATAGAAGAAGTGTAAAACCTTCTGATATGAATGGAAAGAAAATAGAGAACTCCCTCATTCAGCGTTTGCTGGAGCTTGCCGACTGGGCCCCCACCCATGGCCGCACCGAACCCTGGCGTTTTGTGGTATATGAACAGGAAGCTGTACGCAGATTCTGCAAAGACCATGCGGCCTTATATAAAGCAGCCACCGATCCGGAAAAATTCACCAACGCCAAATTCGAAAAAATAGAACAACAGGGCGATCAGCTCTCTCATATCATCGTGGTGTACATGAAACGAAGTGTACAGAACAGTATCCCTGTGCTGGAAGAGATCGCTGCCGTTAGTGCGGCTATGCAGAATATTCTGCTCGGCGCCGCCTCACTCGGTATCGCTGCCTTGTGGAGCACCGGTGGTATGACACATGATAACTCCATGAAACAATATCTCGGCCTCGGCGAAGAAGACCTGGTGATGGGTCTGCTCTTTTTAGGTTACACAGACGCCCCCGTAAAAGAAGGCCAACGAAGGATTCCGCTGGAGGAGAAACTGGTGTGGCATTCATGAAGCGTGAGTGGTGAGTAGTCAGTAGGGAGTTTTGTTTATTGCTCACTTACTCCTGCCTACTCACAACTGACTACTGACTACTCACTACTCACTATTCACAATAAAATTGTTTCTTTGCCCAAATCACCGCTATGTCTGCTACGAACGGGAAACTGATCATTCTTACGGCACCTTCCGGATCCGGGAAAACCTCTATTACCCGCTACCTGATCGGTAAGTATCCCCGTTTGTCGTTTTCGATTTCTGCCACTACCCGTTCGCCCCGTGGAAATGAAAAAGATGGGGTAGAATATCATTTTCTCAGCGTGGATGATTTCAGAACCCGGATCGACGCCAACGAATTCATTGAATGGGAAATGGTGTACGAGGGCAAATACTACGGCACCCTCAAAAGTGAGCTGCAGCGGATCTGGAACGAGGGCAAAGTGCCCATGCTGGATATTGATGTGCAGGGGGCCATTCATGTACAACAGCAGTTTGCAGGCAATTGCCTGTCTATCTTCATACAACCCCCATCGGTAGCCGAACTCCGGCGCAGACTGGCCGCCCGCGGTACAGAAACACCAGAAAGCCTGGAAACAAGGGTAAACAAAGCCAGTTATGAAATGTCATTCAACCACCATTTCTCCAAAACCATTCTGAACGAGGATCTGGAAAAAGCCTGCGCCGAAACCGAGCAGGTGATCAAAGATTTCTTAGGTTGGTAAGCTGGTTTTGCTGAAATTGGGTATCTAACTAATTGCATATGTCATTTCAGAACAGAACCGTATTCATTACCGGCGCCAGTAGAGGTATCGGTAAAGCCATGGCACTTCGGTTGGCCAGAGAAGGAGCCAATATTGTGATCGCTGCCAAAAGTGTAGAAGAAGACCCCCGTTTAGGTGGCACTATTTTTTCTGCTGCGCAGGAAGTAGAAGCCGCTGGCGGAAAAGCACTGGCTGTACAGGTAGATATCCGTCACGAAGACCAGGTACAGGCGGCCGTACAACAGGCGGTAGAACGTTTTGGCGGGATCGATGTACTCATCAACAATGCTTCTGCCATCCAACTCACCCCCACCGAACAAACCGAGACCAAACGATTTGATCTGATGCAGAGCATAAATGTGCGCGGTACTTTTCTGATGGGTAAATATTGTATCCCGCACCTGCGCAAAGGTAATAATCCGCATATCATTACTTTATCGCCCCCTATTAATCTCAATCCCAAATGGCTGGGCGGACATATTTCCTACACCATTACCAAATACAGCATGAGTATGCTGGCATTGGGCTGGGCCGCTGAACTGAAAGGCGCGGGTATTGCTTCCAACGCTTTATGGCCCAGAACCACGATTGATACAGCTGCCGTAAGAAATTTATTGGGTGGCGAGGCATTGGCCAAAATGAGCCGCACACCCGATATCATTGCCGATGCGGTGTATTATATCCTTCGCAAACCCGCGGCCCAATGTACCGGCAATACGTTTATTGATGAAGAGGTGATGGCTGCTGAAGGTATTACCGATCTCAGTCATTACTCCGTGGTTCCCGGTGCTGAATTGTATAGAGACCTTTTCGTTTAACTGACCGACCCTTTATGTATGAAAAAGATTGTTGTAACTGCAGTATTTACTGCAGGAGTCTGTTTGTTGCAGGCACAAAAGACAAATACTGCTATCAAAACCGGCGCGATCAAAGACATTGATGCGAAGTATGAACTGTATAAAAAGAATGCCCTGCAGATCTGGGATTATGCAGAACTAGGTTATAAAGAAGTCAAAAGTTCTGCCTTACACCAGCAAACATTAAAAGACAACGGCTTCACGGTTCAATCCGGTGTAGCCGATATACCTACCGCATTTGTAGCCACTTACGGAAGTGGCAGCCCGGTGATCGGGATCCTGGCAGAGTTTGATGCTTTGCCCGGTTTATCGCAGGAAGCCAGCTCTGAAAAAAAAGCCGTAACCGGAAGAGATGCCGGACATGGTTGTGGCCACCATTTATTCGGTACCGCATCGGTTGCGGCCGGTATTGAGATCAAAAAACTGATCGAAGAGAAAAAGTTCAGCGGCACCATCCGTGTATATGGTTGTCCGGCAGAAGAAGGCGGCAGTGGAAAAGTATATATGGTACGTGCAGGCTTGTTCAATGATGTAGATGCCGCTATTACCTGGCATCCTGCCGATAGCAATGCGGTTACCATGACCAGTTATCTGTCGAATATCTCCGCCAAATTCCGTTTTCGTGGATTATCTGCTCATGCTGCCGCATTTCCTGAAAGAGGAAGATCGGCACTGGATGCTGTTGAGTCTATGAACTACATGGTAAACATGATGCGCGAGCATATTCCGCAGGAAACCAGGATACACTATGTCATTACTAACGGAGGCAAAGCGCCCAATGTGGTTCCTGATTTTGCTGAAGTATATTATTATGTTCGCCACCCAAAAAGAGATCTTGCCAAAAGTATTTTTGACCGGGTAGTAAAAGCGGCCAATGGTGCCGCCATGGGTACAGAAACATCGGTAGATTACGAGATCATTGGCGGAACACATGATATGCTGATGAATGCGACCCTAGCAATGGCCACGCAAAAGAACCTGGATATGGTGGGTGGTGTAACCTATACAAAAGAGGAGATGGAATTCGGTAAAAAGATACAGGCCAGTTTTACTTACAAAACCCAACCCATTGAAACAGCTGCCACCATCAAACCTTTTAAAACCAAACCCGATGCCGGTGGCGGGTCATCTGATGTGGGTGATGTAAGTTATCTGGTGCCCACAGTAGAAATGAGTGCTGCCACCTGGATCCCCGGCACACCCGCACATAGCTGGCAGGCCGTAGCCTGTGGCGGAACAGAAATCGGCACCAAAGGAATGATGGTAGCCGCCAAAACCATGGCGTTAACGGCCATTGACCTCTTTACAGATGCAGAACTACTCCAAAAAACAAAAGCAGAGTTCAAGGCAGTAAAGGGAGATTATCAATACAAAGCTTTATTGGGCGACAGGAAACCGGCTTTGAATTATCGGGATTGATTTGGTGAATGGGCAATGGGCAATTGTCAATGGTGAGTAGTGAGTAGTGAGTTGTCAGTAGTTAGTGTACCTTGCGAAACAACTACTGACAACTGACAACTGACAACTGACAACTGACAACTGACAACTGACAACTGACAACTGACAACTGACAACTGACAACTGACAACTGACAACTGACAACTGACAACTCACTACTCACTACTCACTACTCACTACTCACTACCGCTTCTCTACCACTCTTCTATAAACAGTCATATCAATCGCCTTCTCACTCTTTGCAATAATTACAGTAGCAATGGTATTGCCGATCATATTGGTCAGGGCTCTTCCCTCGCTCATAAAACGGTCTACACCTATCAGCAGGGCAAGGCCTTCGAGAGGGATCACTTTCAGAATGGTCAAGGTGGAAGTAAGTACAATGAATCCGCTACCCGTTACACCAGCGGCGCCTTTACTGGTTACCAGCAGTACCCCGATAATAGTTAGCTGCTGTGTCAGTGTAAGATCAATATCAAATACCTGCGCCAGAAAGATAGTGGCCATGCTGAGATAAATAGTAGTGCCGTCCAGGTTAAAACTATAACCGGTAGGAATGATCAAGCCCACTACCGATCTCTCGCAACCCGCCGCTTCCAGTTTTTCCATCAGATTGGGTAATACGGCTTCGCTGCTGCTGGCACCCAGTACGATCAGGAGTTCTTCTTTGATGTATACCAGTAATTTCCATACACTAAACCCATAATACCTGCCAATCAGATTTAAAACCACAAAAATGAATAAAAGAGAAGTAACATAATAGGCCACCAACAGGTTACCCAGCAATACCAGGCTACCAAATCCGAATTTACCAATGGTATAAGCCATACCACCAAAAGCACCTATGGGGCTAAACTTCATCACAATATGGATCACATTAAAGAAGGCTTTGTTCAGATTCTCGAATACGGAAATCAGCTTGGCACCTCCGGATCCCATTTTGGTAATGGCCACGCTGAAGAGTACACCGAAGAACAATACCTGTAACAGATCGCCTTTGGCAAAAGAGTCTACAATATTGGTAGGAATGATATGCGAAAAAAACTCGCCCCAGTTCATCTCTTTGGCAGCAGAAGTATACTTGTCAAGATTTTCTTTGGGAAGATGGTTGGTAGCAATACCCACTCCCGGCTTCAGTACATTGGCCACTACCAGGCCGATGATGAGCGCAAATGTGGTAACCACTTCAAAATACAGCAAACCCTTGCCTCCTACCCGGCCTACTTTTTTCAGGTTACCCGCCCCGGCAATACCCAATACGATGGTGAGGAAGATGACCGGCGTGATCACCATCTTGATCATGTTGATGAAAGATTCGCTGATCAGCTTGGCCGTTGGCGCAAAAGAAGGGAATAACCAACCTGTTAACACCCCCAATACAATTCCGATGATTACCTGTACGTAGAGAACCTTGAGATATTTCATGGAAGAAGGGGGTTTTGGTTCAGCAATCTACAAAACCCAACCCAAAATCGGGCAAAGAGGAAGGGCTGCAAATAAAAATGCCACCGATAAACAGACCCTCAACGCATGTGGCGATAGTTGTTTATCGGTGGCACCCGGAAACTTATTAATCCATCTTCTCCGGACGCATCTGCGGAAAAAGCAGTACATCCTGGATCGATACCTGGTTCAGCATCATCATACATAACCTGTCGATACCGATACCGATACCAGAAGTGGGCGGCATACCATATTCCAACGCGCGCAGAAAATCGTGGTCGATGAACATGGCTTCATCATCGCCCCGCTCCATCAGTCTGGCCTGTTCTTCAAAACGCTCGCGCTGGTCGATCGGGTCATTCAGTTCCGTGTACGCATTTGCGATCTCTTTTCCGTTCACCATCAGTTCAAAACGCTCTACTACCCCTTCTTTACTGCGGTGTTTTTTGGTGAGCGGACTCATCTCAACCGGATAATCAATGATAAACGTAGGCTGGATATAGGTATGCTCACTGGTGGCACCAAAGATTTCATCAATCAGTTTACCCTTGCCGATATTACCCGGCACATCTATTTTCAGTTGCTTGCACACATCGCGCAGACCGGCTTCATCCATACCGTTTACATCGATCCCGATATTCTCTTTAATGGCATCGTGGATACTGATACGCCTAAAGGGTGCTTTGAAATTAATGATCTTATCTCCCAAAGGCACATCCGTAGTTCCATGCAGGGCAATGGCAATTTTTTCGAACAACTGCTCCGTGGTTTCCATCATCCAGAAATAATCTTTATAAGCCGTATACCACTCCAGCACGGTGAATTCAGGGTTATGTGTTCTGTCCATACCCTCGTTCCGGAAATTGCGGCTGAACTCGTATACCCAGTCAAAACCACCCACGATCAGTCTTTTCAGGTACAGCTCATTGGCGATACGCATGTAAAAGGGAACATCGAGTGCATTGTGGTGCGTAATGAACGGACGGGCCGCGGCGCCACCGGGAATGGCCTGCAATACAGGTGTATCCACTTCCAATGCTCCCTGGCTGTTCAGGAAATCACGGATGGTATTGATGAGCTTGGTACGTTTTACAAATGTTTCTTTCACATCCGGATTGATGATCAGATCGGCATACCGCTGGCGGTAACGGAACTCGGGATCGGTCACAGCATCAAACACATTACCCTCTTCATCTCTTTTGATCACCGGTAAGGGCTTCAATGATTTGGTTAAGAGGGTCAGCGTTTGTGCATGTATCGAGGTTTCGCCGGTTTTGGTGATAAAAGCATAACCGGTAACACCGATGATATCGCCCAGATCAAGGCCATGTTTTACCACTACCTCCCAGAATGTTTTGTCTTCTTCCGGACAGAGATCATCTCTTTTCACATACAACTGGATAATACCCTTACTATCCTGGATCTTGATAAAGAATACCTTACCCTTATCATTAATACTCATGATACGGCCCGCCACGCAAACAGCAGTAAACTGCTCTTTGGTCTCTTCGGTGTAATTATCCTTGATATCGGTCGAAAAATGACTTACGGGGTACAGGGGTGCCGGAAAGGGATCGATACCCGCTTCCTGCAGCTTTACCAGTTTCTCACGGCGGATCAGTTCCTGCTCAGACAAATGTGTTTGACTCATACAATTTTTTTGGAAGCAGCAAAGATACGGGCGGAGCGGAGAATTTGAACACCGAACACCGAACACCGAATATCGAACAAATGAATTGAAAGAGGCAGGTTCACACACCTTCCTTCCTTCGACATTCGGTGTTCGGTGTTCGATATTCATTTCATCTCCCCTTGGTACACATCCGGATTATGCACTTGCATAAATCTGGAAACCATTTCTTCCGGTATCGGTTTCCAGCCAAACTGGGCGTAGAGTCCGTGGGCGTCTTTGGTGCCCAGGATCCAGCGCCGTAGCCCCTGCACGTCGGGGTGAGCATGGATATAGGTCATGAGTTGTTTGGATACACTTTTACCCCGGTGGGCGGGTAGGATAAACACATCGGCCAGGTAGGCAAACGTGGCCCTGTCGGTTACGAGGCGTGCAAACCCTACCTGTTGATCCTGGTGGTACACCCCAAAACAGAGAGAATAGCGGATGGAACGTTCTACCACTTCCAGCGGAATGTTTTGGGCCCAGTAGGATTCTTCGGAAAGATAACGGTGAATCAGGTGCAGGTCCAGTTTTTCCGGATCGGTACTGATCTGGTAGCTGTTATCGGCGGGAGTTGGGTTTGTTTCCATGAAACAGTTGTTGGTAAACAGTAGATTGATTGAGTTCGACCAGATCTCCCGGTTGCATACTTTCCAGCGCCAGTCCCTCTATCCGGAAGCGGATCAAACGCAAAGTAGGAAATCCCACTTTAGCGGTCATTTTTCTCACCTGCCTGTTTTTACCTTCTGTCAAAATCAGGCGGATCCAGGGTGCAGGTATTTCTTTCCGGAAACGGATGGGCGGATCACGATCGGGTGCCGGTGGTGCAGCAGCAAAAATTTCTGCGCGGCAGGATCTTGTGTTGTATGGTTTTCCGTCGATAGAAATGGATACTGTTTTTTGTAAAGTGGTGATAGCTTCATCCGTGATAGCACCATCTACCTGAACCCAGTATTCTCTTTCATGTGCAAATTTCGGATCGAGTAAACGATGATTGAGAGCCGTATCATTCGTTAACAATAACAAGCCTTCACTATCAAAGTCGAGTCGTCCAACAGGATATACATCCTTTGGTACATCAAAAAAATCTGCGAGTGTTTTCTTTCCATCCACTGCAGAAAATTGTGATAATACGAGATACGGTTTGTAGATAATGAAGTAGCGATTCATACAAAAACAAAAGTCCCGCAGAAGCGAGACTTTGTATATGGATGGGTTAGTAAGTACCGGGAAATAAATTTCCCTACACAATATTAAAAAGACTTTTAACTAATGCAAAAAATTTTTTAAACAATTTTATTAACATTTTGGCCGGGAATGTGGATTGCCGCAGTTGCCAGGCTTCTTTGAAAACACATTTTTGATCTGCTTTTATCCTGTCATTTATCAATCACAAAAAAATAAAATCGCTGAAACATTGATGAATAAAGGGTTTCGTAAGATGTATGATTTGACGCATCTGCTTTACTGTTATCATTCCAACGACAAAAAATTCCGGAAAATCTCCCTGAAACGGAGGATTCCCGACGAAAAAAAATTTCTCCTGAAACAGGTATATTACCTTTGATTTTTCTAAAAAAACGCAGTTATGAAGTTTCCAGCACCCGTTTCCGTACAATGGCTCGCCGATCTGATCGGTGCAGAAGCAGCAGGTAATCTTGCTGCACAGGCATTGGGCATCAACGAAATCCACAGAGTAGAAAACGGTGATCTGGTTTTTGTTGACCATCCGAAGTACTACGATACCTGTTTACAAAGTGCAGCCAGTTGCATCATCATCAATACAAAAGAGGTAACTATTCCGGAAGGCAAAACCATTTTTGTAGTGAAGGATCCTTTTGAAGCGTACTTGAAAATTGTCAATCATTTCCGTCCGTTTGTACCAGCGCATCAATCTGTGAGTGATGATGTTATCATCGGAGAAAATACGGTGATCATGCCGAATGTTTTTATCGGCCGAGAAGTAGTGATCGGAAAAAACTGTGTGATACATCCGAATGTTTCTTTACTCGACTATACCATTATCGGAGATGATGTAGTGATACAGGCGGGTTGTGTTATCGGGAGTGATGCTTTTTATTACAACACCAAAAAAGACCGCCCGTTCTGGTACAAACGCATGCAGAGTTGCGGTAATGTGGTGATCGAAGACAAGGTAGAAATAGGTGCCGGCTGCACCATCGACCGCGGGGTAACTGCCGAAACCCGGATCGGTGCAGGTACCAAACTGGATAATATGGTGCATATCGGCCACGATACCACCGTTGGTAAAAACTGCCTCTTTGCCGCCCAGGTAGGTATTGCCGGCGGAACCATTATTGAAGATGGGGTTACGCTCTGGGGACAGGTAGGTGTTAGCAAAACCCTGACCATTGGTGCCAATGCCGTAGTACTGGCCCAAAGCGGAGTTCCTTCATCGCTGGCAGGTGGCAAAACCTATTTTGGGTATCCGGCCGAAGATGCTTCCCTGAAAAGAAGGGAACTGGTATGGATCAAACGGATCCCGGAACTGTGGAAGAAAGTGATGGAGAAGTAAGTTTACTCCTTTAAAGATGACCGACAGATTGTGGAACAAACCAGTAATTCCAAATTCTGCCGGTCATACAATTCTCCCATACTTACAACTTCAATACTTTTAGCCGGTTCACGGCATTCGCATGGCCGGGGTTCAGCAGTATGGCTTTTTCATACGCTGCAATGGCTCCTCTTTTATCATTCAGTTTTTCCAGGATTTCCCCCAAACTATCGAACACGGACGCATTATTGGGGTAGATCAGGGTGTTCAGTGTACCTACATTCAGTGCTTCCGCATTTTCGTTTGCAGCAAGCAACACATATGCATAAGCGTTGAATTCTCCATAGTGCAGGCAAAGAGGTTTTATGGTTTGCACCAGGTTTTGCAGTTCCTCAATTTTCATAAACTGTTTGCGCATGTTTATCTGCTGTTGCCAATAGGTAATTGCACGGTATTTGGGTTGATAGGATTCTTTCTGCAGAATAGCTAAGAGGTCTTTCTCCAGCGATACCTCAGGCGATTCTACTATCCTACCCATTTCACCTGTGGCATCATACAGGATAAATGTGGGTACATGATGTATGCCCCGGCCACGTTCTTCGTGTTTTGGACTTTGTTTATAAGTATTAGTGGCATTATCTACAAAAACCAATGTGATCTTTCCGGTATCCATGCCCGCTTTATCCAGAATCTTTAACATCCGCGGCACTTCCCGTTTACTGTCACCGCACCAGGATCCCAGGAAAATATCCATTCTTTTATTTTTCAGGAGCGGTTGTATACTGTTTATTGAAGCTGTATCTACGGAATAGGGTTGATAAAACTCATCGAACCAGTTTTTGTAACCCGGCTTTTGTAATACGGAAAGTGAAGCGTGACCCAGTAAAATGGTTTGTCCGTTAGTGTTGGTAACTTCTGTATTACTGAGATGTGTTGTAATTAAGGGTAAAGTTGCCCGATGGCATGCTATCGCCATTACCATAACGGCGGCAACCATGAATTTATATTTCATGATAGTATTATTAGTTTTAAAAAAAACAGATACGCACGGTAGGGTAAATCTTACCGTGTAATGAATGAGGGGGTATATGATGATTCAGACCTGTGGCGGGTGAAAAATAGTTTTTGAGAAAGAAGACAGACCCGCAAGTTGATATACAAAGATCATGGGTGTTGGAGCAGCAGTAAATCGGCAGTTAAATTCACAAAAACAGGTACCAGTATACTTCCAGTCTGTTTTTAAAGCAAGGTCTTTTTGCTTATCGGGCCTGTCAGGTGCTATAGGAATAGCAACAATACTCGTACAATCGCACAAACGGGGATCACCATTTGTTAATACCTGAATCGAACAATCTGCATACGCCAGCATTTTAGCCATATGCGGGGCATACAAGGAAAAAGATAGTATGAAAATAATGACCTGCTTCAGGGTATCGTTTGTGTTACAAATTATGGATTTTCTGCAACTCGGCACAGATCCTTTTCAGCGAATCAGCGATGGGTGTGTAGGTAAAAGCAGGGAGAAATTGTTTGAGCTTGCTGTTATCGAACTGCACTTTGGCAGCAGCCGTTTTGGCCGTTTCTTTGGTGAGTAAGGGGTCTTTGCCCGTAAATTTTGCTTTGAGTGCCTCTAGCCGCCATACAATGGCAGCCAGTAAGGGTGTTACTTTTCTATAGGGCACACGTTTGCCGAAACAGTTGGCTATCTGTGTAAATACATCGCGGTAAGCCAGGTTTTCGGCGCAGAGAATAAAGCGTTCTGCCTGGATCTCACTTTCCATCAGCATCATCATGGCTTTTACCACATCGGCCACATCTACAAAACCACTGGTTCCCTCTGTATACCAGGGAAATTCATCGTAAGCCGATTTAAAGATTCCGGAAGAACCTTTTTCCCAGTCGCCCGCTCCCAGAATGATCACGGGGTTTACGATCACAGCGTTCAAACCTTCTCCAATACCCCGCCACACTTCCATTTCGGCAAAATATTTGGTCTTGCCGTATTCGCTGTTACTGGTTTCTTCCGACCAGTTCATACTCTCATCAATCGGTTTATCCTCGCGGATCCGGCCCAATGCCGCCACAGAACTAACAAATACCAGTTTGCGTATTTCTGCCTGCAAACAGGCATTAACAATATTCACCGTACCTTCTACATTGGCCAGGTGCAGTAAATCTTTCTTTCGTGGATTAAACGATACTACCGCCGCACAATGATATACTTCCTCCACCCCTTCCAGGGCTTCTTCGAGAGAGATCACGTCGAGAATATCACCTTTGATCCATTGTACCTTATCGGCACCATCAATGTCCGGGATGGAAGACCGATACAAGGCACGCACCTGTTTCCCTTCTTTCACCAACTGTTTTACCAGGTGAGAACCTACCAAACCACTAGCGCCGGTGATGAATATCATAGATGGGTGTTTGTGCGAAGATAAGATAGTGAATGGTGAATGGGCAATTGTGAATGGTGAGTTGTCAGTGGTGAGTAGTTAGTTATGCTTAAATTGACAATTCACCATTGCCTATTCACTACTGACATTTCCTGCATTTCCCGCTCACCACTACATCGGTTTGTGATACGGAAAAGCCATCGGGCAGACTGAGTTTGGGAACACTGATATTATCGAGACAGTAAGTAGTACCACAGTCATCACACATAAAATGCACATGATCATCGTGGTGGTGGCCACCGGCACAGGCATCTTTACACAAAGCATAACGCACCGAATTGTCTGCAGTGGGAATGGTGTGTATGATGCCTTTTTCAACAAAGGTTTGCAGGGTTCTGTAGATCGTTACCCGGTCAAACTCGGTACCGCTTTCATGTTCGATATCTGCATGCGCCAGCGCTCCCTTTGCTTTTACAAAGAGTTCCAGTATTTTTTTCCGGCTGTCGGTAATACTAAGCTGGTTCTTCTTGAGGGTTTCAATGATACTGTAGTGCATGCTATTTATTTCGGGTTGGCATTAAACAGCCCGTTCACAAAATTGCCCGTTCCCGCTTTTTCGGAAAGCAAAGCCTGTATATCTTTTTTCAGCCGGTCTAATTCCGGTAGTTTTAATCCATCGTAGATCTGGCCCCTTACTTTTCCATCCTTGTCAACCAGGGCAAAAAACTGGGTGTGAATGAACTGGTCTTCGATCTTCTCTACATTGTTCTTCGGATCATCCAGCAGGTAAGCACTGCGGGCCATCTGGTAAAGACTGTCTTTACGACCCGTGAGTAATACCCATTTGCGGGTGTCTATTTTCAGGGAATCGGCATATACTTTTAACCTTTGCGCTGAATCACGCTCCGGATCGCAGGTATGGGCCACGATCATGAAATCGGGTTCGTTTTTGAACTGCTCGTAAATCCCCTTCATATTCGTATTCATTTTGGGGCAGATGCCTTTGCAGGTAGTGAAAAAATACTCTACCACACTTACCTTACCCAGCATATCCCGGTCGGTAAACGGGTACCCATCCTGGGTGGTAAACTGGAAGGGTTTTACATAACTGATCACCGCCAGCTTGGTTTTCCACTTATCTGTTCCGCGGAACAGGAAAAAATAAAAAGCCGCCACCAACACGGCAAAAAACAGCAGGTAACCGATCAGTTTCTTAGACATAGTATCTGTATAGGCCGCAAAGTTACACCTCATTCTGCTTATGAACAGAGCGGAAACCGTTCTCTAACAAATATTTTGCAACAATGTTGCATTGTAGTAATTTTGCCGGCTATGCGATTAAAAATTGATTGGGATGCGATGGGAATTGCTACTTCACTGGCCTGCGCCATTCATTGTGCGCTGCTGCCACTTTTCCTTACCAGCCTGCCTTTGTTTGGGATCAATATCATCGAAAACGTCTGGTTTGAGTACCTGATGATCGGGATCGCATTTGCGGTGGGCTCCTATTCTTTTTACCACGGCTTTAAAAAACACCACCATAGCTGGCTGCCCTTTATCCTGTTTTCGGTGGGTATTGCCTGTTTACTGGCTAAAATGACCTGGCACGAATGGCGTAACTGGTTTCTGGTGCCGGCAGTTGTCTGTATCGTAGTGGCCCATGTACAAAACCACAGAATGTGCCAGGTACATAACCACGCACATTCTGATGATTGTAATCACTGACGTGCTCTCCTATTAAAATCAAATACCCTGTAATTCGAGATTTATTGTCGCTCTTGGGCCGCTGGGCCCCGTGCCTGTTACCGGGCTGCTTTTTCTTCTGCCAAAATGTGCTACGCATCATTTTGTCTGCCTTCGCCTTCGCTCGGCACCGAACAAAAAGAGGCCCGTACACAGGGACTGACTGGTAATTTTTCATCGAGCCCCACAAATCATCTGTTTTGATTTTTCCAATAGTAGAAATTTTGAAGTACCTAAAAGCACAACACGTTACTATATAGTATTTACCAACAGCCCGTTTACTTTGTCGAAAGAAACTCCCTGAACCAGTGCCCGGATTGTTTTACGGTTCTTAACTGTGTGTCAAAATCAACATGCACCAGCCCAAAGCGGGCATGATAGCCTTCAGACCATTCAAAATTATCCGTAAGGGTCCAGGCAAAATAGCCGTTCACATTCACGCCTTCCTTTTTGGCGCGTAAAAGGGCAGTGAGGTATTGTTGGAAGTAAGCGGTCCGCTGTACGTCATCGATCCTGCCATTCACCAGTTTGTCTTTATAAAAAGCACCGTTCTCTGTTACAATTACCTGCTTTACATTTTCATATCCGGCAAAACGTTTGATCATCCGGTAAAAACTATCTGCGTTCACCTCCCAACCCATCGCTGTATAAGGAACTTTTCGGGTGGCTGCTTTTACTTCTGCCGCCTGTATAATGGGAATTACCGCATTGTATTTTACCGTTACCGGAAAATAATTCTGCAGGCCGATAAAATCAAAATCGAAATGGAGTTGCCGGGTATATTTCCAGGCTTTGTTGTGCAGATAGAGTTTCTCCATCAAAGGAAAAGGATCATTGGGATAACCCATACCCAGCGAGGGTTCAATAAAAAGCCTGTTCATCAGTATATCCATGCGGTTGGCTGCCGCCAGATCTTTCGGATGTTGTGTAGCGGGAACAATTTCACTGCAGGAAAAAGCGGTACCGATAAAGGCCGCCGGTACCAATGTTCTGATGATCCGGCCGCCTTCTGCCTGTGCCATAGACGCATGGTGTACGGCCGGAAGAAAATATTCCAACCCTCTTTTACCAGGTGCATGCACCCCCAGCATATAACCCAGCGAAGTGAACGCCATGGGCTCATTCAGGATGATCCAGTTTTTTACTTTATCCCCATATTCTGTAGCGCAGATGGTTACAAAACGGCTGAACCAACGCAATACTTTGTGTGTACACCAACCGCCTTCTTTTTCGAGTGCATAGGGAAGGTCCCAGTGATATAAAGTAACAAAAGGCACCAATCCTAGTTTCAGGCATTCATCTATCACACGGTGATAAAAAGCGACCCCTTCGGGATTGATCTTACCGGTTCCATCCGGCAGAATACGGCTCCAGGAAATAGAAAAACGGAATACGGTAAAACCCAGGGCTTTTACCAATAACAGGTCATCCTGATAGCGATGATAAAAATCGCAGGCAACAGAAGGCCGCGATCCGTCTTTGATCTTTCCTTTGCGTTGAGAGAATTGGTCCCAAACAGAAGGTCCCCTGCCACCAACCGTATGTGCCCCTTCGTTCTGGGCAGCAGCCATGGTAACACCCCATAAAAAATCTTCTCCAAAATCAGTGGCACGGATCGTAGCAGTTGGTATCAATTACTGGTATTTTAAAGCAAGCGGATGAAACGCATACGCTGCGGAGTGATCGGTAGTTTGCCGGATCGACATGGCCGTTTCTATCACTTTTGATACAATTGTTTCGGTGGAATGGGTGAGCGCCAGTTGTCTGGGCCCTGCCGCCTCTAACCAGGACCGGATCTCGTCTGCAAATGTTTCCCGAACGGAAGATAATACCGGTACCCCGAAATTTTTCAATGCGGCCGCATTACACAACTGCTCGTACTGGCCCCTGATCGGTAAACACATCAGTTTCTTTCCCAAAACCAATGCTTCGGCCGGTGTTTCAAAACCAGCGCCGGTAATTACCCCGGTAGCATGGATCATACTGTTGGTAAACGCCTCATTGCTGATCGGGAGAAAGCTGATATTGCCCACCTGTACTTTCTCTTTCACCTGTTTACTGAATACTTCAAAACGAACAGCAGGTAACTGTTGTAAATAAGGTGCAATAAAATCATCGCTGTAATGAGAAAGATATACGGTGATATGTTCCTGATCTGTTGGGTTGGCATACAGTACCTGTTCTTTTATGATGGGTGAATAAATAAAATCATCATACTGTTCAAAATGAAGCCCGATATACTGTGTGGCTGTTGCATAATTCCGTAAGATCAATTCTCCCACCGGATCTTTTTTGGCAGGCCGCGGCGTATGGCTGCTGATAAAACTTGCCTGGTGACCGAAATTAACCGAAGCCACATTTTTTAACTTACAGGCCAGTGAAGTGATGCATTCGAAATCATTGATCACCACATCATATTTTTCAACCGGTAAAGCCCGGGCTTCCGCAATGATTTTCAGGGGCGATAATTCCTGCAGCATTTTCCAGTAATCCAATCCACCCCGGTTACCATAAAACAGGCTTACCCCTTTGCTCTTGTATTTTACCGGCAATGGCACTTGCAGGTTGCTGTTACTGCCACTCAGAAAAACATCTACAGTACCATATTGCTCCAGGTAGGGCAATAACTCTTTTGCCCTTGCTATATGACCATTACCGGTGGCCTGCACGGCGTATAGTATTTTCATGATTGCAGACTTAAGGAGTTAAGAAAAAAACTGACTTCATCTGTTACAACAGACAATTGCGGACGCTGCGATTTTCTTTCCGATTTGGTTTCTACCGGCTGATCGGCAAACGCTCTTTCATCATAGTGAAAGATCTCCCATTCATTGTTATTGTATTCCAATGCGGTCAGGTTCTCTATCCAGTCGCCGCTGTTCATATAGATCACTTTGCCGTCTTTGGTTTCTACGGTTCTTTTCTGGGGCTGGTGAATATGTCCGCAGATCACATAATCATATTTTTTGGCAATGGCCAGTTCGGCGGCGGTCTGCTCAAAATTGCCGATCCAGGAAACGGCTTGTTTTACGCTGTCTTTTACTTTTTTACTCAAACTCATTTTCTCTTTTCCCAGCAGGCGTAAGCCGTAATTGATGAATCGGTTCAGCAGAATCAGCAGGTCGTAGCCATGCCCACCCAGTTTGGCCAGCAGTTTGGCGCTTCCCTTGGTGGTGGCATCAAATACATCACCATGAAAGATCCAGGTCATCTTACCATCGATCTCTATCACCACTTTATCTGTTAGTTGAAAATTACCGATCTGGATATCACTGTAGCGGCGCATCATTTCATCATGGTTACCGGTGATATAGATCACACGGGTGCCCCTGCTTACATGGTTCATGATTTCTTTGATCACCTGCAGGTGACTGGCGGGAAAATATCTTTTGCTGAACTGCCAGCCATCAATGATATCACCGTTTAAGACGAGGATCTGGGGAGAGATACTTTTGAGATAATTGACTATCTCGGCAGCGTGGCATCCATAGGTACCCAGATGCAGATCGCTCATTACTACAACATTAACGGAACGTTTTTCCATGTTGACTGTTTATTAAAATTCAGATTAGCATATTACCGGGATGCTACGGAATCATTAAGGAATTGTGAATTCCTGACTAGGCAGGTGTAAATGGGACATGGGAATTGTAGAAATAGTATTCAATAACTTGTTGTGTTATTTAAAATCACTCTACTAGTCGGAATTTCATGTCGCTCCTGGGCCGCTGGGCCCCGTCCCTGTTACCGGGCTGCATTGGCCTCTGATCAGATCTGCTACGCATGATCTGATCTGTCTTCGCTTCGCTTGACACCGAACCCAATGAGGCCCGTCCACAGGGACTGATTAAAATTTTTTCGACGAACACCCTGAAGTGGCAATTTTTATTTTTCTACTCAAATAAATTTTGAATTATCAAATAGCATAAGACGTTAGATAAAACAATTGCAAAATTATATTCTCATTTTTCCAACCGGCCTTTGAAAAAAAGCGTTAAGAAATTTGCGGAATGAAGCGTTAAGAAATGAACGATGCCTGGCTTTGTTGAATTGTTGAAGGACACATTTGCAAATTCACTGTTATGCTGATTGGCTTTAGACTTCGTTCATTTTAGCGGAATGAAGTAAATTTTAGCTTTTTTTCAAGAGCCTTGACTTTTTTTGTTACTTTTTTGTGTCAAGACAAAAAAGTAAATAGTGGAATTGCTATTATGCTAGCTGGTTGCACTAAAACACCTAACCTAATGTATTAAAAAATCACCCTATTAGTCGGGATGTATTGTCGCTCCTGGGCCGTCCGCCTCAGGCGGACTGATTAGAATTTTTTCATCGATCACCATGAGCTGGCATTTTAATTTTTTCATAGCTCAAGACCTTACATAGCGCTTCTTTCTAGTTAACAGATATTTCAGTTATATTAGCAAGAGCCTTTATCGTATCCTTTTCCCCAAAAACAACCCCGTTCGTATGAAGCGTAAATCATTCCTGTTCCTCTGTTTACTACTGTTGACCGTTATGAATGGTTACGCGGATACCTACCCACGTAACTATACTATCGATATCCTGCATTATGCCTTTGATCTGCAGTTCTCAGACAATACAGATGAGATCAGCGGCAAAGCTTCGATCAGTTTTGTGTGTAAGAAAACCGATGTAAAACAACTCCGCCTGGACCTTATCAATATGGCAGAAAAGTGGAAAGGAAAAGGAATGACGGTACAGGAAGTACTCTACCAGAACCAGCCGCTATCCTTCACCCACAAAAACGATGAACTGCTGATACAGTTGGCCGCAGCTCCGGCGATTGACCAACCGGTTACCGTGGTGATCCGCTACAAAGGCATACCGGCCGGTGGCATGAAGATCCAGCCCACCAAATTCGGCGACCGCAGTTTTATGTGCGAGAACTGGCCCAATAATGCCCGGCATTGGCTACCTACGGTAGACCATCCTTACGATAAAGCCACATCTGAATTTATCGTAACCGCACCCGCGCATTACAAAGTAGTGTCCAACGGTTTATTGCTGGAAGAATCTATGCTGGATAAAACTACCCGGCTCACCCACTGGAAACAGTCGGTACCCGTATCCTGCTGGTTATTTGTATTGGGGGTAGCCGAATTTGCGGTGCAGTATGTAGACGATTTTAATGGCAAATCCATACAGACCTGGGTATACCCCAAAGACCGCGAAGCGGGTTTTCTGGATTTTGCAGAGCCCACCAAACAGGTATTACAGTTTTACTCAGACCTGGTTGGACCCTTTGCCTATGAAAAACTCGCTAGTATCGAAACCCAGAGTGTAGGCGGGGGCATGGAAACCTCTTCGGCCATTTTTTATGATGAAAAAATGGTGACCGGAAAAAAATCCGTTCGCTTACGCAATGTGGTGATACACGAACTGGCCCACCAATGGTTTGGCAATGCCGTAACCGAAACCACCTGGGACGATGCCTGGCTCAGCGAAGGTTTTGCCACGTATTTTACCCTCCTCTTTATTGAAAATGCCTATGGGTACGAAGAGTTCCTCAATGGCATCAAAGCTTCGCGCAAAACAGTGTATGATCTTACCAAAAAAGATTCTACCTGGGCCATTGTTGCCGAGCGCTCTGCAGAAAAGGGTTTGGTAACCAGTGGCCTCACTTATCAGAAAGGAGCCTGGGTCTTACACATGTTACGCGACAGAATGGGACAGGATGCTTTCAGAAAAGGCATACAGGCTTATTACAAAAAGTTCTACAACGCCAACGCCACCACCAACGATTTTATCACAGAAATGGAAAAGGCAGCCAATCAAAACCTCCGCGGATTTTTTACGCAATACCTTACCCGTGCAGATAACCTGCAACTAAAAGGCGGTTGGGAATATGATAGCAAAACCAAACAGATCACCGTTAACCTGCAGCAAACCCAATCCTCCCGTAACCCATTCGATTTTCCGATCGAAATAGCTATTTACAAAGCCGGTAATGCCGTACCGGAGATAAAAAAGTTTACAGTAAACAGTTTACAAGCCAGTTTTACGATCCCCGCAGATGCTAAACCCGATCTATTATTACCTGATCCAAGAAATGTTTTATTGGCAGAGATTGATTTCAAATAAACAAAGTTGTTACAAGGATTAGAGAGAACGCATTGTGCTTTTAAAAATTAAACACACTGTGATTTGAAAACCCTTGTCGCTCACGGCCGCTGGGCCCCGTCCCTGTTACCGGGCTGCATTTTGTTCTGTCAAAATGTGCTACGCATCATTTTGCCTGCCATCGCCTTCGCTCGGCACCGAACAAAAAGAGGCCCGTCCACAGGGACTGATTAGTATTTTTTAATCAAATACCCTGAATTGGGAATTTTTATTTGGGTATCCCAAAAAAATGGAATTAGCTAATTGCACAATACGTTTATAGATTTTAATAGAATAAGCACGAGTTTCTACTATCATTTCTTTTCAACCGGCCTTTGAAAAAAAGCGTTAAGAAATTTGCGGAATGAAGCGTTAAGAAATGAACGATGCCTGGCTTTGTTGAATTGTTGAAGGACATATTTGCAAATTCACTGTTATACTGATAGGCTTTAGACTTCGTTCATTTTATCGGAATGAAGTAAATTTTAGCTTTTTTTCAAGAGCCTTGACTTTTTTTGTTACTTTTTTGTGTCAAGACAAAAAAGTAAATAGTGGGATTGCTATTATGCTCGCGGGTTGCAGTAAAACACCTAACCTATTGTTTTGAAAATCACCCCGATAATCGGGATCTATTGTCGCTCCTGGGCCGCTGGGCCCCGTCCCTGTTCCCGGGCTGCATTTTCTTCTGTCAAAATGTGCTACGCATCATTTTGCCTGCCATCGCCTTCGCTCGGCACCGAACAAAATGAGGCCCGTCCACAGGGACTGAATAAACTTTTTTCATCTATCACCCCGAATCATCTATTTTGATTCTTTTAATTATAGAAATTTTGAATTACCTAATTACACAATACATCAATAGGGTTAGATTGAATAAGTATGAGCTTCTACTATCATTTCTTTTGAACCGGCCTTTGAAAAAAAGCGTTAAGAAATTTGCGGAATGAAGCGTTAAGAAATGAACGATGCCTGGCTTTGTTGAATTGTTGAAGGACATATTTGCAAATTCACTGTTATACTGATAGGCTTTAGACTTCGTTCATTTTAGCGGAATGAAGTAAATTTTAGCTTTTTTTCAAGAGCCTTGACTTTTTTTGTTACTTTTTTGTGTCAAGACAAAAAAGTAAATAGCGTAACGGCTATTCAGCAAGAGAATTGCGCAAATACCAGATCCTATGTCGCAAATTTGTTGCTGTTTA
>CALRMK020000011.1:0-114128 GCA_943369185.1 Caulobacter sp. UNC279MFTsu5.1
TCAGGCGACCAACAACGACGAAGGTATATCTGCTATTACTTAAACTTGCCATTGACATATCCTAGAAGTAAATTGATGGGTTGAAAAGTGAAAATAATCCGGCAAAAGAGGAAAATATTCTCTAAATTATATCAGATTAGATTAGATTAGATAACTTCTCCCTTTTATAAACATGAGAAAAGCGATTGCTTATAAAATAATCGTGTTTCTATTGGTTCTATCAATTGGAAAAATTGCCTCAGCGCAACAAAATGATAGTACAAGGGTACCTGCTCATATTGGATTTACCACAACTATTACGGATAATGGTATGTCTGTCATTCCCACATTTACACTTGGCAGGCCAGCATTGGTATTTGATCTGAATGTGGGCAGTAGGTTCAGTTTTGAACCCCAATTACGCTTCGCTCTTGATGCCAAACCATGGGCATTTGTATTATGGCTTCGCTATAAATTGGTTAGAAAAAACCGGTTTTATATGAATATAGGGGCTCATCCTTCTTATGTTTTCAAAACGGTTCCCTTATCAGAAAATGGCATAACAAAAGAATATGTTACTACGCAACGTTATCTGGCCGCAGAGTTTTCGCCAAATTATATGGTTGGTAAAAATATCAGTATCGGTCTCTATTATTTAGTTTCTGCCGGCTTTCCGGAAAGTGTAAACAAGCTTACAAACTTTATAACAGTTAACAGTAACTTTTCACACATAAATTTGCTGAATAATTTTTATCTGCGTTTCAGTCCGCAACTATATTATCTCAGGATTGATGCAAGACAGGGCCTTTATTATAATACTTCTATTACGCTTGCGCATCAAAAGTCTCCGTTTTCCTTTCAATACTTATTCAATGGGCCTTTTCATTCGGATATAGCGGGTGGACAAAATTTCGTATCGAATATCAGCCTGATCTATTCTGTACATAAAAATTATTTCCCCGTAAAATTACCGCATTTGTTTTAGATACCCTGCCTACCCTTTATGCAAGGAAATGTAATTTGGGATGATTTTGCGTTGATACCTGATGATATATCCGTAGCGTTTCTTAAATCATACTTTTTTTTCTTGTGCCGTTGTTGGTCGCCTGACCAATCGTGTGGCTTTCAATTTCATTATTCATCATTCCTTGTTCGATATTCCCTATTCCCTTACCCCGCCCACCCCTCTCTATCCAGACTCCTGAACTGTATCGCTTCTGCCAGATGTTCGGGTTTAATATCTGCACTGCCTGCCAGGTCGGCAATGGTGCGGCTCACTTTGAGGATGCGGTCATAGGCACGTGCACTGAGGTTTAAACGTTCCATGGCTTTCTTCAATAAATTTTCTCCCACGGTACTGATCACACAGATCTCGCGAAGCTGTTTACTGCTCATTTGTGCATTGGCATAAATGCCAAGATGTTCTTTATATCTTTCTGCTTGTAACTCTCTCGCTTTGATCACCCGTTCCCGTAAGGCAGCAGAATTTTCTGTTGCCTGCTGGCTGCTCAGTTCACTGAAGGCAACGGGGGTAACCTCTACATGCAGATCGATCCTGTCTAATAAGGGACCAGATACTTTGTTGAGGTATTTCTGTACCGCTCCCGGTGGACAGGTACAATCTTTTTCCGGATGATTGTAAAAACCACAGGCGCAGGGATTCATAGAAGCGATCAGCATAAAATTGGCCGGGAAATCGAGGGCCATTTTGGCACGGGAAATGGTGACCCTTCTTTCCTCCATCGGTTGCCGCATTACTTCCAGCACCGTTCGTTTGAATTCGGGTAACTCATCGAGAAATAAAACGCCATTATGTGCCAGCGAAATTTCGCCGGGCTGCGGCGTGCCGCCACCCCCTACCAATGCCACATCAGAAATGGTATGGTGTGGCGAACGAAAGGGGCGTTTGTTGATGAGTGCACTGTTCTCAGGCAATTTGCCCGCCACACTATGGATCTTGGTGGTTTCCAGTGCTTCCTGCAAACTCAGTGGAGGCAGTATGGTGGGCAATCGTTTGGCCAGCATGGTTTTGCCGGCACCGGGCGGACCGATCAATATCGCATTATGTCCACCCGCCGCAGCAATTTCCATGGCGCGTTTGATATTTTCCTGGCCCTTTACTTCGCTGAAATCAATATCGAAATCATATTGGTTGCTGAAAAATTCTTCACGGGTGTTTACCACTACCGGTTGCAGACTGTTTTCGTCTTCAAAAAACCGAACCACATCGGAGAGTTGTTCTACGCCATACACTTCCAGGTTATTTACCATACCTGCTTCCCTTTCGTTGGCTTTCGGAACGATCAGTCCGGTAAAGCCTTCTTTGCGTGCCTGAATGGCAATGGGTAATGCTCCTTTGATGGGCTGTACCGTACCATCCAGACTCAACTCGCCCATGATCACATAATTCTTCAGGCGTTCGGGTTGGGCCAGTTGTTCGCTGGCTCCCAGTATGCCCATCGCAATAGGCAGATCGAAGGCAGAACCACTTTTACGGATATCGGCCGGTGCCAGGTTTACCACGATCTTGGTGCGTGGCATAAAATAGTGATTGGTCTTGATGGCGCTTTCGGTGCGTTGCAGACTTTCGCGCACGGCATTATCGGGCAGTCCCACAATGGTATAGTGTTGGCCCATGCTAACATTCACTTCAATCGTGATATTGATGGCTTCTACACCGTATACGGCACTACCAAAGGTTTTTACCAGCATACAAAGACTCTTTCTTTAGCTGGCAAGATAAGCCTGTTCACTGAGCTGTAATAGCGTATTTATACCTGATTCTCTCCGGGATTTATCAGGGTTAGTTCCATTGAATAGCAAAATAGAGGCAGGGTGTATTGCCTACATTGCTCAGGTTATGGAGCACATTGGAACCCAGTAATACCACATCTGCCGGATTGGCTTTCTGGTGATCGGTGCCGATCTGCATTTCTGCATTACCCTCCAGCATTAAAATGATCTCTTCGTTTTTATGGGTATGTGGGTCGTGACTTTTTAATCCCTGGTTTAATTGGGTAACATGAATGTCGAACCGGTTGAACATCACGGTCTGCCTGTCGAACAACTGGCGAACTCCGCCTTTATCGTGGGGTTTGAATACCATGTCTTTCCAGTTCATAACAAAAGAAGGCCCTGCTTTTTTGCCTCTTGCTGCATCGGGTGCGGCAATGGATCGGTAACGCATTTCGTACACTTCAGCTTCTTTGTCACTTTTGTTTTCAATACTTACTTCGTCGCCGGGCAGCACTACCACTACCGATCCACGGTCCAGTTGGGTATGCTCGTTATTGAGGTGAACGGTTACGGGACCATTTTTGATGATAAAGAATAATTCATCTCCATTGGGATCTGCCTTATAAGTGGTCGTTTTGTTTTTACGGATACTTACAGTAGCAATTGTATGTTTGGAAAGGATTGCCCCCGTTCCGGAAAAGATCTCTTTACGCGTTCCTGTGTTTGTTTTTGTTTCCGGGCTGGTACTCCATAGATACACCTGTGATGCGAGTGGGGCCTGGGCTACTATTTGTGCGCTAAATAATAGAGTAGCTAAAAAAGCAATCAGTTTCATAAAAGGGTTATTTACAGCGATAAGTTACTTATAATTTCTCCAATAACGCCACCACTCCTTCTTTTTTCAGGATCAGATACCCCAATCTGTCGTTGCTGATGCCCTGCTTTAACTGGTAACTGAATACCAACTGGTCATCTTCTACCGCTGTTTCAAAATAGTGGAACTGTATATTACTGTATTTGCGCAGCTCATCACCTATCTCATATAAATGAGTAGAGAGTACAAACAGCGCATTCTGCATTTTGCGCAGGCCTTCGATCACTGTTATACTGCATTTAACGGCATCCTGCTGGTTGGTGCCTTTAAACAGTTCATCAATCAGAATCAGCCAGTTTTTGCCATCACTGATTTTTTCGACAGTATTTTTGATCCGTTGTACTTCATTAAAGAAAAAACTTTCTCCTTTAATGATATTATCTACCACCTGTATATTACTCAGTAACCCATCAAAAAAACTGAGTTGCATGTTACCCGCCGGTACAGCCAGGCCGAGGTGGGCCAGGTACACAGCTACTCCCACCGCTTTGATGAAAGTACTTTTCCCTGCCATGTTTGCACCGGTGAGAAACAGAAAATTCCGGTCTTTTGTTAATGCAATATCATAGGAAACAGGCGTCTGCAATAACATGTGGTGTAAGCCGGTGGCTTTAATAAAGGGCTCTTTGCTTTCTGTGATTTCCGGAAAACTGTATTGGTATTTCTGACAGGCCCAGGCAAGGCTCATATAAGCATCCAGCCGACTGTAAATATCAATCAGTTCGGCACTCTGGTTCTTGAAATGATCGCGGATAAAACCGCCGTAATACAATACCTGCTCCGGGGTAAGTGTCTGTTTATCTTCCTGTATCAATTCCTGTAATGTCTGTTTGTTCAACAGCATTTTCATCCTGGTTATCCAGATTGATAATTGACGGCTCAGGGTTTGTTCCTGCAACAGGTCAACAATCTTCTGCATACCCCGGGTAAAATCAATGGCATGTACTACGGTGTATTTGATCAGTGAATAATCTGGGGCGTTGAAAATTTTATAGAGAAGACTGTTTACCTTATTCGGGTGCCGGGCAAAAGCGTTCAACTGTGTTTCATAAAACCGCTCAATCACCATAATGGTACCGTTGGTTACGGTAATGGGCCATTCTGCGGCCACTTTTCCTAACTGCTGAATGGTTTGCTGGGTATCCAGTATATCTGAAATGCTATGCAGGGGATGTGCCAATAAATGACGCAGGTATTCCCGTCCGCCATTGGTCTGTGTATGGTTCAGGTGGTGAAAAACGGACTGCTCCTCTTCACTGTGAAAGATAGAAAGATCGGCGAGGGTGGTTTTGTCTACCTGCATAAGGGTAATTATAAGTTTGGGGTTTGGGGTTTGGGGTTTGGAGTTGTTAACGAATTCTTTAACTCCAAACCCCAAACCCCAAACTCTATTATCTCTCAAACTGCATCCGCATTCCTTGTTGTGATTCATCAAACACCCCATTTCCATAAACGAGGTGACCGTTTACAAAGGTATGTGTAACAGATGCGGGGAAATGGAAACCTTCGAGGGGGCTCCATCCGCATTTGTAAAGGATATTTTCTTTGGATACTGTGTTCGGTTGATTCAGATTAACCAAAACCAGATCGGCATGGTAACCTTCGCGGATATAACCGCGTTCTTTGATCTGGAAACAGGTGGCCACGGCATGACTCATTTTCTCTACCACTTTTTCGATACTGATCTTTCCTTCTTTTACATAATGCAGCATCAGTTGCAGCGAATGTTGTACCAATGGCAGACCGGCATGTGCATGTTCATAGTCCTCCTGTTTTTCTGCCCAGGTATGCGGGGCATGATCAGTGGCAATGATATCCAGTCTGTCGTCGAGCAAACCTTCCCACAAAGCTTTGCGGTTATGGGGCGCTTTGATGGCGGGATTACATTTGATCTGATTACCCAGTTCGGCATAATCATCGCTGGTAAAATGCAGGTGATGCACACACACTTCGGCTGTGATCCTTTTCTCTGCCAGGGGCCGCATATTACTGAACAACTGCAACTCTTTTTCCGTACTGATATGCAGTATGTGCAAACGGCTATCGAATTTCTTGGCGTATTGAATGGCGCGGAAGGAAGATTCAAAACATCCTTCTTCATTCCGGATGATGGGATGGTCCGCAGGTTCCAGTTTGGCCTTACGGCTTTTCAGCGCCTGCAGATTGGCTTTGATGATGGCTTCATCCTCACAATGCGTGGCAATCAGCACTTCGGTTCCTGCAAAGATCTTTTCCAGCACCAGCGGATTATCCACCAATAAATTACCAGTAGAAGAACCCATGAATATTTTTACCCCACAGATCTCCTGTTTTTTCTCATTGGTTCTGAGCACTTCTTCCAGGTTATCGTTGGACGTGCCCATGAAAAAGGAATAGTTGGCCAGCGAGGTATTGCGTGCGATCTCGTATTTATCTTCCAGTAAGGCATGGGTAAAAGCGGGTGGACTGGTATTCGGCATTTCCATAAAGGCCGTAACACCACCGGCAACGGCCGCTTTGGCTTCGGTGTAAATATTGGCTTTGTGGGTCAGTCCCGGTTCCCGAAAATGCACCTGGTCATCTATCACGCCAGGTAAGAGGTGCTGACCGGTAGCAATGATCTCGCTACAGTTCTCTTTGATATGGATGCTGTCTGCTATCTTCTCTATACGGCCATTCTTGATCAGCAGGTCCGCGTGAACCTGTTTTCCCTCATTCACGATGCAGGCATCTTTCAGGATATACGTTTTCATAGCTGCAATTTATTAAATAAGGGGGAAGAAACGTGAATTGTCAATCGTGAATCGTCAGTAGTGAGTTGTGAGTAGGGTGTTTTTGGGGGGATACAAAATGAGCGGCGGTCGGGAATAGTACTCACGACTGACCACTCACGACTCACGCCCTCTCTCCTCAGTCCTCAAAATGGATCGAAAAAACGATCATGCGGGAGAGGATCCGGTCAAGGGCGCGGGAGTATTTGAGGTTGGGGTCTACCTGGTGAATATTTGTTAAACCATTGCTGATCTTGATCTCGGGCGAGATGGTAACAAAGGGCAGGTAAAAATTGAAACCTACGCCCAGCTCAAAACCGATATCATTTTTTTTGATCTTGATGATATCATCCACATTACGGGCGGTAGAATTACTGGAAAGGTCTGAATCGAATTTGATCCCTCCCAGCAGGTAAGTTCTGAAATTGCCGATACGGTCTGAATTGAATTTCAGCTGAAACGGAAAACTGACAAGTGTAGAGGGCAGTGTCTGGTTTTGAAATGCGGCTTCGCCCGGTTTGGTTTTGCTGAGGGTGTAAGCAATGTATTTGGATCCACCGATGATCAGTTGTGGGTTGGCGCGGATCTGCCAGTGATCGCTTAAGCGGGCCGTGGCCATCAATCCCATAGCAATACCGCCACTGGAGCCGGGTTCGGCAGACATAATGGTATCGTTCTGCAGAAAATAGGGCGATTTGTCGATATGGAGAAAAGAGTAATTATAACCGAGGGTAAGCCCGAAATAATACACCAGATCGTCGTGGTTACGGCGATAAATTTCCTTTTGTGCAGACAATTGGGATACACAAAAAAGAAAGACAATGAATGACAGGACTACTTGCTTCCGCAGTAAATAGTGCATATTCCGAAACTGAGTTTTTTCAAATAAGTTTGGGTAAATCCTGCTTCATTCATGATGGTTAAAAAAGTTTCTCCTTCGGGGAAGGCTTGAACACTATCGTTCAGGTATTGGTATGCGTCTTTGTTCTTGGCAAATAATTTTCCGATGGCGGGGGTAACTTTGTTCATGTAAAAATTGAACAATACCGATAAAATACCCGCATCTGCTTTCGAGAATTCCAGTACCACCAGTTTGCCGCCGGGCCTTAATACACGGTGCATTTCCTGTAATCCTTTTTCCAGGTTTTGAAAATTGCGGACGCCGAAAGCCACAGTTATGGCATCAAAACGATTGTCTTCAAAACGGATCACTTCACTATCGCCTTTCTGCAGTTCTATTTTACCGGATAGTCCCAGTTTTTCAATTTTCTTTTTGCCCAGATCCAGCATGCCCTCCGAAATATCGATACCTGTTATTTTTTCCGGGTGCAGGATGTTCCAGGTAAGGATGGCTACATCTCCGGTACCGGTAGCAACATCCAGGATCTGGTTCGGTGCCAGATTTTTCAGCTGGCTGATCGCTTTTTTGCGCCACCACACATCAATACCCACACTCAGGAAGCGGTTCATAAAATCATAGCGGTAAGCAATGCTGTTAAACATATCCGCCACCTGCTCTTTCTTCTCCTGCTGGCTGTGTTGGTAAGGAACTACCTCATCGTGCGCAAATTTCGCCATAGAGAGCGAAGATATTGAATTTCTGCTGCCTGCATCTTTGTGTTCAGGGGTTTGGGCCTGACAAGGGGTTAATATTTCGCAAAATTTGGCCCGGAAGCGGGTTTCTTTTCCGCTGTAGATGGTTTTGAGGTCATTATCTTCGTAGTTCTATGAGAGCGCGCATTTATAAATCAACAGGTTCCTGGTATGTGGCCAAAGCGGCAGACGGGAAACTGTATAATGCCCGTATCAAGGGGATCTTCAAGATCGATGAGATCACTTCTACCAACCCCATTGCCGTGGGCGATGAAGTGGAAATGGTGATCGAGGATGTTCAGGAGGAATCGGCTATGATCGACCGGATCTACGACCGGAAGAACTATGTGGCCCGGGTATCGCCACATAACAAACGGCAACATCATATCATTGCTTCCAATCTTGACCAGAGCATCCTGTTCGCTACTTTAAAAGAACCCAAAACCTCGCAGGGTTTTATGGACCGTTTCCTGATCTCCTGCGAATCCTATCATATTCCCGCCATTATCGTCTTCAATAAAGCGGATCTCTATAAGAAGAAAGAAATGGAGAAGTTTGAACTGCTGAAAGGGATCTATGAAGATATTGGCTATAAAGTAGTGCTGGCCAGTGTACAAACCGGGCAGGGTGTAAATGAAGTGAAATCTTTACTAAAGGATAAGACCACTTTACTGAGCGGCCATAGCGGTGTGGGCAAATCTACTTTTATCAATGCCGTATTTCCCCAGTTCAACCTGCGTACACAGGAAGTGAGCGGCTGGAGCGGGAAAGGCCTGCATACCACCACATTTGCAGAAATGTTTGATCTGGATGGTGGCGGTCAGATCATTGATACACCCGGTGTGCGTGAGTTTGGACTGGTTGATATTCCCAAACAGGAACTCTCTCATTTTTTCCCCGAAATGCGTGTATTGATCAATGATTGCCAGTTCAATAACTGCATGCATATCAATGAACCGGGTTGTGCGGTAAAAGCGGCGGTAAATGCGGGAACTGTTTCGGTAGACAGGTACGCGAGTTATTTAACCATCCTTGATACCATTGAAGAGTATTTATATTAATTCTGTTCAACAACCATAATAGCCCATCAGCTGGTAAGTTTTTTTCTCCGTTCCTCTTCTGATCTCCAGCGTGGCAGTTTTAATGAAATATTCGAGATCTATTTTCCGGATCTCTGTTGACTGGAAACGGATCGTATACCCATGTCCCGAAAACAACATCGTGGTCTGTTTGCCCTTGATTTCCGTTTGCATTTTGGTGAAGAACAGGGTTTGTCCGTTGATCTTTAACACCGTCATATTATTCAGATCAGTAAAAAGCACCATCTTATGCTGGCGAAAAGCGAGTGTATCAAAAGCGTATCGCTCGGCACAATCATCCTTTACTCGTCCGGGGATAACGGCAAGATCAAAATAACCCAGTACAATTTTTTTTGATTCAGTCTGCAGAAAAGAAGGGATGGGACGGGTAGTATCTTTCGCATGATCCGAAGATATGGGCATACCCATCCGTAACAGAAACAGCAGGGCAGCAATCCATTTCATGCAAAACAGTGGTTGATGAATCGGTGATTATTTGGCTCCGGGAGCATCATTGTTTTCGCTGAACCAGGAGGCATATTTCACATAGTTATTGGCAATACGGTCTATTTCGCCATGTACCAGCTCCTGCGAAATATCTTTTACTTTTTTAGCAGGTACCCCGGCATAAATGCTGCCAGCTTCTACTACCGTCCCTTCCAGAACCACAGCACCGGCTGCGATGATGGAGTTTTTGTGCACAATGCAACGGTCCATTACAATGGCACCCATACCGATCAATACATCATCCTGGATCGTACAGCCATGTACCATGGCGTTATGACCAATGGATACATTATTGCCGATCACAGTAGCATTTTTCTGGTAGGTACAATGGATAATGGCGCCATCCTGCACATTCACTTTATACCCCATTTTGATGGAGTTCACATCGCCCCGGATCACGGCATTGAACCAGACACTGCAATCAGCGCCCATGACCACATCACCAACAATCGTGGCATTGGGTGCCACAAAACAATTTTCGCCGAATTGAGGATGTTTGCCGAGTACAGGGAGAATAAGTGCCATAGTGCTTAGATGTTAGTTGATAGAATTGTAAAATGAAGGTAACTTTATTACAAGAATTAAGCAATTACCCTTTTAAATAATCCGTCAGCAGGGCATACCAATGAATAACCGGCAATTATTTCTCAGTCATATCGCACAAACTTCACCCGCCCCCATCGGTATTGAAATGGTCAAAGCGGAGGGGATTTACTTATGGGACAAGGATCGGAAAAAATATGTAGACCTGATTGCCGGTTTCAGTGTCTGTAATATCGGTCACTCGCATCCCAAAGTGGTGAAAGCGGTGCAGGAGCAGGCGACGCAGTATATGCACCTGATCGTGTATGGTGAGTTTATTGAATCGCCTCAGATCGCTTATGCCAAAATGCTGACAGATCTGTTGCCACCCTCGCTGAACTGTGTATACTTCACCAACAGCGGAGCCGAAGCAACCGAGGGGGCCATGAAACTGGCCAAAAGGGTTACCGGCCGGTCAAAGATCATCGCTTTTAACAAAGCTTACCATGGCAGCACACAGGGTGCGTTAAGTGTGATGGGAGATGAGTACTGGCGTAATGCTTTCCGTCCGCTGCTGCCGGATGTATTTCATTATGACTACAATGACGATACAGTATTGGATCAGATCGACTCACGTACTGCCTGTGTGATCGTAGAAACGGTACAGGCAGAAAGTGGTATTACGGCTCCCTCCAAAGAATGGCTGCAGGCCATCCGGCAAAAATGTGATGCGCATTGTGTGTTACTGATTCTGGATGAGATCCAGGCTGGTTTTGGCCGTACGGGTTCGCTCTGGGCTTTTGAACAAATGGGCATGGTACCGGATATTGTATTGCTGGGCAAAGCCCTGGGCGGCGGCATGCCGTTGGGTGCTTTTATTTCCAGTCAACGAATGATGCATACCCTGACCTACGATCCTGTACTGGGTCATATTACCACATTCGGTGGTCACCCGGTTTCCTGCGCCGCCGGTAAAGCAGCACTGGAAGTATTGCTGGATGGGAAGTATATCGAAACGGTAAGCGAAAAAGAGAAAATACTGCTGAAACAGCTTGTTCATCCTGCTATCATCTCTCGTCAGAACTGCGGTTTGTGGATGTCGTTGCAATTTGCCTCCGAAAAACTGGCGCAGTCTGTGGTGCACCAGTGCGTACAAAATGGATTGATCACCGATTGGTTTGTATTTGCCCCCGACCGTTTACGCATTGCCCCACCCCTGATCATCACAGAGGCGGAACTAACAGAAGTTTGCGCTACCATCCTGAGAAGTATAGATGAAGTAGTAGCTAATGGGCAGTAAAATCAGTTTCGTAAATAATACCTGCCCTTCAATTTTTAATTGCTAATTGTTAATTTCTAATTAACCTTACAGGTATCCATTCTGCAAAACCTGCTATACAATTGTTCGTACACAGGAATGATCTTGCTGATATCAAAGCGGCAGGCCTGCGCATAAGCGGCTTCTTTCATCTCAGCCAGTTTGGCTTCATCTTTTAACAGGTCTACGGCATAGCGACTCATACCCGCCACATCTCCCACATCGGCCATGAACCCGGTTTGTCCCTGAATATTGATCTCAGATAAACCGCCCGCATTGGTACTGATCACCACGGCTCTGGCTGCCATGGCTTCCAGGGCTGCCAGACCAAAACTTTCATATTCGGAAGGCAGTAAAAATACATCACTCACGGCCAGGATATCTTCCATCTGTTCCTGTTTGCCCAGGAAACGGATATCTTCTTCCAGACCAAGTGAGCGGCCCATTTCTTCGGCGGTATGTCTTTCCGGACCATCACCCACCATCAATAGTTTCGCCGGCATTTCTTTTCGAACGGCTGCAAAAACCAGGATCACATCATCGATCCTTTTCACTTTCCGGAAATTGGAAGCATGTATCAGTATTTTTTCGCCTCCTGGCGCAATCACTTTACGGAAAGCATCGATCGGTTTTTTGTTGAAACGTGCCACATCCACAAAATTGTGGATCACTTCTATCTCTTTATGAATGGCAAATGATTTGTAAGTTTCGTCTTTCAGGTTCTGTGATACAGCCGTAATGGCATCACTCTCGTTAATGGAGAAGGTAACCACGGGTTCATAGGTTTTGTCTTTACCCACCAAGGTAATATCGGTTCCGTGCAGCGTGGTGATTACCGGTACATTACGCCCGTTTTTGGTTTTTACGATCTGTTTGGCCATATAGGCGGCAGAAGCATGCGGGATGGCATAGTGTACATGCAGCAGGTCAAGATCATGGTTCATGATCACATCCACCATGGTACTGGCCAGAGCCACTTCGTAGGGCGGATAATCGAACAAGGGATACGTTGGTACCCTTACTTCATGATAAAAAATATTTGCATTAAACACATTGAGACGAACCGGTTGCTGGTAAGTGATAAAATGCACTTCATGCCCTTCATCGGCCAATGCTTTACCCAGCTCAGTGGCCAAAACGCCACTACCACCAAAAGTGGGGTAACAAACAATCCCTATACGCATACAAAATAAATTTCAGGTTAGCCGAAGAAACTGCCATGGGCCAGCCAATTGTATTGCAAGTAACCATTTTTTCTCCAAAACAGCTTCCCGTTTATCCCACTTGTTCAAATAGCACAAATGGTTAACTTTAGCTTTATGAAAAAACTATCCATCGCCTTACTCTTCTTACCCCTGGTAAGTATGGCCCAAACGACTGATGAGGCCAAGATCAAACAGCTCTCAGATGAGATATTACGAAATGGTACCGCATACGACCTGCTTCGCCAGCTTACCAAAGACATTGGCGGAAGGTTAGCCGGCTCGCCACAGTCTGTCAAAGCGGTACAGTGGGGTAAGGTAACCATGGAACAGCAAGGGGCTGATAAAGTGTACTTGCAGGAGTGTATGGTACCGCATTGGGTTCGGGGCGGACAGGATAAAGCCATACTGGTAGAAATCAACAAAAAGAAAGCCAATCGTAAACTGGATGTGCTGGCATTGGGCAACTCGCTCGGCAGCGGAACTGTTACGGGCGAATTACTGGCGGTTGCCAATTTTGATGAGCTGGAAAAAAGAAAGGATGAGGTAAAAGGCAAGATCGTTTACTATAACAACGGCTTCAATCCCACCAATATCAAACCTTTTGTTTCGTATGGTGAAGCAGGAATTTACCGCCGCTGGGGTGCCAGCCGGGCCGCCAAATATGGAGCGGTGGGTGTGATGATCCGTTCTTTAACCGAATCTACCGCCAATGATCCGCATACAGGCGGTATGGCATATATCGATTCCTTTCCCAAGATCCCGGCTATAGCTGTGGGTCCGAGAGATGCAGATGCAGTATGGGCCATGAGCAAATCCGGTTCAATGAAACTATCGATGACCACCAATGGACATTTTCTACCTGATACCATCGGTCATAATGTGATCGGCGAGTTGACAGGGACAGAGTTCCCGGACCAGATCATTACGGTTGGCGGGCACCTGGATAGCTGGGATGTAAATGAAGGCGCACACGACGACGGTACCGGTGTGGTACATACCATTGAAGTGATGCGTGCCATGAAAGCGATCGGCTATAAACCCAAACATACCATCCGTTTTGTGTTATTTGCCAATGAAGAAAATGGCTTGCGCGGGGGAAGCAAATATGCAGCCGAGGCGAAAGCGAAGGGCGAAAAACATCTGTTTGCACTGGAAAGTGATGCCGGCGGTTTTACGCCAAGAGGGTTCTCGATTCAGGCCAATAAAGAACAAATGGAGAAACTGCGTAGCTGGATCCCACTGCTTTCTCCTTATGGATCTTTTGAAATAACAGCAGACGGCGGTGGTGCCGATATTGGTCCACTGAACCGGACTTTTGGCATACCCGTAGGAGAATTGCTCCCCGATCCGCAACGTTATTTTGATCTGCACCATGCGCGCAGTGATGTATTCGAAAATGTAAACAAGCGCGAATTAATGCTGGGAGCCGTTAACATGGCCGGATTAATCTACCTTGTAGACAAATACGGTTTATAATGAGAAAGATCCTTTGGTCTGTTAGTGCTATCGTGCTGGTGATATTGATCATTTTCTGTTACTGGCGGTTTTATTTTGTGCTGGCCGAGGGTACGCAGGCGGGTACCCTGAATATTTTTCAGAAAAAAGGGATCCTTTTCAAGACCTATGAAGGCAAGATCATCCTGAGCGGCTTTAAGGCCAATGTGCAGAGTAATGAGTTCTCGTTCAGTGTAACCAAAGAAAATGTAGCCCAACAATTACTCCAGGTTTCCGGCAGGGAAGTGAACGTTCATTACCACCAGTATTTCGGCTCCCTGCCATGGCGGGGTATGCAGAAATTTATTGTTGATAGTATTTATGAAGTGAGGGGCTTGCCGGGAGAATCGGTGGTGAAACCGAAGTAGTGAGTGGTGAGTAGTCAGTAGGAAGTAAACCACTGACCACTCACATTCATGCCTGTAATAAAAATATCGCCAACCTTTTATGAACATCCGGTGTCTGTTGTTTCCATTGCTTTATAGAACGTGTGCGGATGGTTTCTGAAGGGGCGGTAATATCAACGGCGATGCATAATCGCGTTTCTTCGCGACAGCTATCGAGGATGTCTTTGATGAGTGGATTGTTCCGGTAAGGGGTTTCAATAAATAACTGGGTACAGTTCCTTTTCTGTGAATCGGCTTCCAGTTCCCGTATTTTCTTTTTTCTTTCCAGCGAATCTATCGGCAGGTAACCATGAAACTGGAAACACTGCCCGTTCATGCCACTGGCCATTAATGCGAGCAGGATGGAACTGGGCCCAACCAATGGTTTTACCACTACACCGGCCTGCTGGGCCGCTTCTACCAGAATCTGTCCGGGATCGGCTACCCCCGGGCAACCGGCTTCACTAATGATCCCGATATGTTTACCGGCTTTTAATGCCTGCAGAAACTGTGCCTTAACAGCATCTTCCGCTTTGTGAATGGCAAACCACTGGTAATCATCGATCACCATTTCGCGCCAGAGTTTTTTTAAAAAGCGGCGGGCTGTTTTTTCATTTTCCACAAAAAATACGGAACAGTCTTTCACGGCATCCAGCAGGTAAGCGGGGATGGTTTCCAGCGCGTCTTCATATAATACGGTAGGGATCAGATAAACTTTGCCGGAACTCATAAGGTATGCTTAACGTTTACAGGTGTTATTTCTCCGCCTGTTTTAAAGGATAGATGCTTAAAGTAGCCGCAATCACTGAATAAGCCGGCGCCAATACCCAACCCACTATGGGTATGAGGTGCATCATATAAAAGATCAGTCCGTTACCAACTGCCAGCCCTTTGTGGTTGCCGATAAAAAAAATACTTTCTGCCGGTGTGCGTTTATGTCTTTCCATACTGTAATCCAGCATAGAAAAACCATAATAATAGCACTCTACCAGTACGGCGAGGATGGGCGTTAACCAGCCGATCAGCGGGATCAGGCTCAGCAGTAAAATGGATAAAGTGTATACTGTTTGCCACAGACTGTTTCTGGCAGCAATCACAATTCCTCTTTTGATATCTTTCAATAGTTGTGAAAAGCTGAACGGGAAGTCTTTCCCTTCAATGATGGCTTCTGTTTTCTCACTCAGGTACGCAAAGAGCGGAGAACCTACGATCAGAAACACATATTTGAAGAGAGAGAAATAGAACAGCATCAGGATAAGCCATAGGAGCAGATTACCCATGATAAAAAGAAACCCGAGAAAACTGCTGTTCAGCCGGTTTAACCAGCTGGCCAGACCGGTACGGTAACTCATCCACTCAAAGAATTCAGTTGAAGTGGCGCTGAAAAAGTACATACCAATGGTGAACAGGGTAGCATAGATGATGCCGGGGATCAGGATCCATTTCCACAGTTTATGCTGCTGAATGAACCGGTGAGCCCGGAAAAATGCCTGTATACCAATGATCATTTCTTTCAGCAAAGCGGATAGGTTTAGAGTGGTGAAGTTAACACAATCCTTAGTTTTATGGGTATGAATGCTATAACGCGCGGGCACTATGATAAATTGCCCTTATCATTCTACCGGCAGAAAAATGTGTGTACGGCAGCAAAAGCCTTACTGGGCAAAGTGTTGATAACCGATTTTGATGGAAAGCTTACTGCCGGGCGTATTGTAGAAACGGAAGCGTATAATGGAATCATTGATAAAGCCTCCCATGCATGGAATGGCCGCCGTACAGATCGCACAGAGATCATGTATGCTCCAGGTGGGGTATCGTATGTATACCTCTGTTATGGGATCCATCATTTATTCAATGTGGTTACCAACGAGGCAGACATACCACATGCAGTGTTGATCAGGGCGCTGGAACCTTTGGCAGGAATGGAATATATGTTAGAACGAACCCGGAGAACCAGGCCTGATGAAACTGTAACCCGTGGTCCGGGAAATCTGACCAAAGCCCTGGGCATCCGAACCCTGCATAGTGGTACCAGTCTGCAGGATGCAGCACTGTTTATTGCCGATGATGCATTCATACTGAAGCCATCGCAAGTATTGGCCACACCTAGGATCGGGGTAGATTATGCGGGCGAAGATGCAGCTTTACCCTACCGGTTTATCATAAAAGGCAGTAACTGGGTTAGTGGCAAACGATCCTGAAGCAAAACACCGATATTTAATTGCGTAAACTAACCTCCCATGAAGCCTTTCTGTATTTGTTTTGTAGTAGGGTTGCTGGCAACCGCTTCTTTTGCACAACCGCCGGGTAAATTCATCCGGTTCAGCTCCGCAAATGCCATGTTCCCGGATACGGCCCGGGCCAATGGTCATACTTATAACGGCAAACACTATGATGCAGCCACTCATTACAGTGATAGCAGTGTCCTTGTGTATATACCCACCCATTTTTCGCCAAAGAAAATAACCAATCTGATTTTCTGGTTTCATGGATGGGGTAATAATATTGATTCTGCCTTACAACAATACCAGGTGCTGGAGCAACTGGAAGCTTCCGGTAGAAATGCCGTTTTTGTTTTTCCGGAAGGGCCCAAAAATGCACCAGACAGCTATGGCGGTAAACTGGAACAGCCAGCCGTGTTTCAGGCTTTGGTAAAAGAAGTGGAAGAGAAACTGAAAGAAAGCGGGATCATTCAAAACAGGAAATCATTTACTATCGATCGGTATTCCATTACATTGGCCGGACATAGCGGGGCTTACCGGGTCATCAGCCGTATCCTCAACCAATCACCTGTGCAGGAAGTAATTCTCTTCGACGCGATGTATGGCGGTAATGAACAATACCTCCGGTGGTTATCGGTTCCGGAACATCGGTTCATCCATATTTATACAAAAGACGGCGGTACTTTCGACAATAGCCAGTTGATCATGCGCACCCTGACAGACTCGCTGCAAATCCCTTTTTTCTCAGGTAAGGAAGAAGATGTGAATGATATCGAATTAAAAAAGCATCAAAAATTATTTATTTACAGCAGTAAAAAGCATAATGAAGTAATTACTAATAACCGCAACTGGGAAAGATTTTTGCGGAATATACCTGCTGAAAAATAGTATAAATACGCTATTTCAGACCAAATCTTTCTGTTAGCTTAACGGATTAAATCTGTTATATGCGTAAAACAACCCAGACTTATCCCACCGAAGCAGTGGAACGGATTTTTTATGTAAGAGCGCAGAAAATTATGCTTGATTTTGACCTCGCACTGATGTATGGTGTAGAAACCAGGGTATTGAAACAGGCTGTAAAAAGAAACCTGGATCGATTTCCGAAAGATTTTAAGTTTCTGCTGAATCAGGTCGAAATCAAAAACATGGTATCACAAAATGTGATACCAACCCGCAGTATATTGGGTGGCGCAAAACCAATGGCTTTTACCGAACAGGGGGTATCAATGCTTTATACAGTTTTACAGAGTAAAAGAGCCATTAAAGTGAATATTACTATTATGCGAGCATTAGTGCACATGCGTCAAATGATAGAAGGTAATAAAGAGCTGGCAAGAAAGATCGGAGAACTTGAAAAAAAATATGATGGGCAGTTTAAAATGGTATTCGATGCCATTAAAACACTGATACATCAAAAACAACAACCCCGCCAACGAATTGGATTTTTGAAAGATAAATTATGATAAAAGGGGTATCACAATCTGTGATACCCTTTTTATCATATCATCCTTACTTCTGTGAAATCAGCGATCAGAACTTAGGGCAATTTACCGGCCTGTCTGTAGAAGGTCTGTGTATATAAATCAGCGATAATTCGATACCGCCTCGGTTCTGCGAAGCGGTTTTTAAAGCAGAAGAGTTATAATCGTAGGTTAGTCCTAATCGGAAATCGTCAAACTCCAGACCCAGATAGGGGATAATGGCATCGTTAAAACGAACCCAGCTTCCAAAATAAAAACTGGTAGGTTTGGGTGCATCAGGTGTGGCAGATAACTGAATGGCACCCCCCAGCATGGTAGTAGATGCACCTCCCTGAAACATTTGCTGCGCACTTACATGTAAGGTAGTGGTTTCTCCTATCGGGAAATATCCCCCTCCATGAAAAGTAGTTCTGGGATTCAACACATATTGTGCACCGGTAAATGTTTGTCTGGGCCGGTTAATATGGTACATACTCACCCCGAAATAAAAATTATTACGATCGGATGAACTACCGTTATACAATACGCCCGCATTTACATCTACATAACCCGATTTCAGGGTAGCCCCATTAAATACCTCCGAAGAAACGCCGGTAAAGCCTGAGCTGGTGAGCTGGTCCTCAAATTTGAGATTAGCTGTATTAATAAGCATATTGGCATAGGTAACCTGAAAACCGGCACCCAGGGAATGAATGCCTTCCTCATCCAGCCCTTTGTGATAAGCAGTAGATAAAGATGCATAATTAAATTTCACCGCTCCGTTGGCGCTATTATCATTGTAGCCAACTACACCCAGTCCCCAGGTATCATTAGCCGCTATCTTGTTTTGCATGATATGAAAATCTGCAGAAACGGTGGCAGTGGTAAATGCATTATTGATTGTTGGCCACTGGTTACGGTAGTTGCCTGCCACTCTGTAAGACCCGAAAAATTTACCGGTATGGGCAGGATTGAGGGTAAGTGGTGAACTGAAAAATTGAGAGAAATGCGGATCCTGTGCCGAGGCTTTCCCCAGCAAAAAGAAGAAACAGCTAAAAAGAAAACAGGTACGTATACTCATCACAGCACTTCGAATTTAGCGAATCGGTTGTTTGCAGGGGGCTTTTATCAGAAATATTATAGGTGTGTTAACGAATGATTGGCAGAATCAAACACACTTACGGGGTTCAGGATTGCATTTTTGTACCAAAAGCCAGGTCGCCGGCATCGCCCAAACCGGGTACGATATAGCCCTTGGCTGTTAACTCATCATCAATATCTCCGCACCAGATCGTAATATCATCCCCACATTCCCGCTTTATGTATTCAATGCCCATGGTGCAGGCAATGGCTACCACTACATGAATTTCTTTGGGGGCACCCTCATCTTTCATGTACTGGATGGTTTTTACGATAGAGGCACCGGTAGCCAGCATCGGGTCGCAGATAATAACGGTGCGGTTATCCAGTGAAGGACAACTCATATATTCCAGACTGATCTCAAAACTGCCATCGCGGTGGTGTTTGCGGTAAGCAGAAATGAAAGCATTGTCGGCCTTGTCAAAATAGTTCAGCATGCCAGTGTGCATGGGTAAACCCGCCCGCAGAATGGTAGCCAGTACCGGCTGTGCTTCCAGCACTTTACTGTCGTGTGTACCCAGGGGCGTAGGAATTTCAACGGTTTTGAAGGCCAGTTTTTTACTGATTTCATAAGCGGCCACTTCGCCAATACGTTCCAGATTACGGCGGAAACGCATCCGGTCTCCTTGTACATTAACATCTCTGAGTTCAGAAACCCAGTTACTTACGAGACTATGCTGATCGCTTAAATTAACTATCATGGTACCAGGGAATTACGGGGTAATTGATGCCCCAAAACTAAATTCTATCAGTGGGAATGGGAAATTTATGTTTTCCGGACTTCTCACCCCTGTTTCTTAACAATCTGATGCGGGATTAATTGATTATTTTGATGACTGAAAACGAAACCGATGAAAAGAGTGTTGCTGGTATTTACCCTGGTCGTTGTTCTTTTTTCCTGTAAGAATGACAAAAAAGAGAAAAAATTTGATGCTGAATCTTACGAAAAAGTAAAAGAGACCCTGGCTGAAAAGGAAAAGAATAGCCCCGCCCGTTTTCTGGTGGTGGATAACCGCGACCGGAAAAACCTGATTGGCCAGACAGTGGTCATTGGCACTCTCAGCAACCAGGCTACTGTTTGCTGGTATAAGGATGTGGAACTGAAACTCTCGTTCTTCAGCAAAACGGGTGTAAAACTCGATGAAGGTCTTGAAACTGTATACGAAAATATCGGTCCGGGCAAAACCGTGAAATTCAAAACCAAATATTTTGCACCCAAGGGTACAGATAGCGTTGCAGTGATCGTTACCAAAGCAGTGGGTGATATCTCAAAGGCTAAATAAGCTGCAGTTACCCTACAAATGCAAATTGATCTCCATCAAACAGACCCTTATCGCTCAATTTCAAATGTGGGATTACCAATAAAGCCATAAAACTCAATGTCATAAAAGGTGCACCCAACGAAGATCCCAGCGATTTTGCCATAGCATCTATCTTTGTATAAGCGGCGGCTACCTGATAACCGTCATTGGCACTCATTAATCCGGCTACAGGTAAGCCCAATACTTTTTCCTGCTGACTGTTCACACAACTTACCCCGCCTCTTTCTGCAATGACCAGATTAATTGCTCTGGCCAGACTTTCATCATCAGCACCCACCGCTACAATATTATGGCTGTCGTGCGCAACAGAAGAAGCAATGGCCCCTTCTGTAAATCCGAAATTCCGGATAAAACATTTGGCAACTGGCGCTTTGTGGTATCGGTTGATGACCACCATTTTTAAAATATCATTTTCCGTATCACTTACCCATGTGCCGTTACTTTCTTTACCGGTTAGTTCCAATCGGTTGGTAATCAGTTGTCCATCCAGAGCTTCTATCACCGGAATATTTCCATTATTGGATGGATAGGCTTCCTTCGAAATCACCAACTGTTCTGCTGTTACCGGCAAACAATCGAACTGATTGATGGGGGTACTGGATACAGAACGGATAAATGACTGCCCGTTCTCCGCTACCAGTTCGCCATCGATATAGGTTTGTTTGATCTTGAAATGTACCAGATCTTCTGCCACAATAAAATCTGCAGGATCGCCTACCCGCAGCAGGCCGATATCCAGTTTATAATGCAGTACGGGGTTTACACAGGCGGCAAGGATCACGTGAAAGATATCATGTCCTTTGGCAATAGCGCGGGCACAGAGTTGGTTCAGGTGGCCGTCTACCAGACTGTCTGGATGTTTATCATCGCTGCAGAACATGATCATGTTGGGATGATCTTCCAGCAATTCTATCAGGGCCTCAAAATTTTTCGCAGCACTTCCTTCTCTTATCAGGATCTGCATGCCATGGGTAAGTTTGTCAACCGCTTCTTCTTTGGTAAAACATTCGTGATCAGTAGAAATACCGGCTTCAATATATTCCTTTGCCTGCTCTCCCCTTAATCCGGGTGCATGGCCATCAACAGGTTTGCCTGCCGCATGGGCGGCTGCGATCTTTTTCATTACTTCCGGGTCTTTGAATAAAACACCAGGGAAGTTCATCATCTCACTCAGGTATTTGATCTCATCCTTGGCCAACAGCTTCTTCACATCATCGCTGTTCAATGCGGCCCCTGCCGTTTCAAAAATAGTTGCCGGTACACAACTGGGTGCCCCAAAATTGAATTTGAAAGGAACCTGTTTACCGTTATGGATCATGAATTCGACGCCCTCCATACCACATACATTGGCGATCTCGTGCGGATCACTAACCGTACCCACCGATCCGTGTACCACAGCCAGCCGGGCAAATTCGCTGGGGATCAGCATGCTGCTTTCGATGTGTACATGGCTATCTACAAAACCGGGTAACAGAAATGTACCGACTGGCAATCCCTCTTCGCCGATTGGGGTGATGCTACTGATGATGCCGTTATCTACTTTTATCTCTGCCGGATAGATGGCTTTTTTCCAAACATCTACCAGTCTGCCCCTAACCGTGAATGAACTTTTTTGCATAACCCGGGTTATCTTAAATGAAACATAAAATCAGTACCAACTGTTCCTGCACCGGTTTCAGCCGGTATCTTTAGAATTGTTAAACGAAATTACTATATGAAAAAATTATTCACCGGTTTGTTTTTGATGATGGCAACCTTACAGGTGCAGGCACAAACCGTAGAAGAAGTGCTTGGCAAATATGTAGAAGCAGCCGGTGGCCTCGAAAAACTGGAAGCCATCCGTTACCTCGAAGTGCTGAGCAATGTGAAAATGGGCGTGATGGGACAGAATATCGAACTGCCGCTCACACTGGTACGCGAAAAAGGAAAACTGTTTCGCCGGCAGGTAGGGGGCGTAATGGGTATGGGCGATAGTTTTACCATGGTTACCGATACCTCCGGTGTGATCTATGTACCCGCCATGCGGGGCTTTGGCGGCAGGGGAGGCGGTGGTTTTGATGGAATGCCGCAGGGCAATGAACCTACGATTACCCGCATGCAACCTGCAGAAGTAACTGCCCAGCAATATGAACTGGATTGTGCCGGCGCTTTTGGCGAATTGGTGAACTATGCTGCCAAAGGACATACAGCCGAATTGCAGGGAACAGAAAAAGTAAATAAACTGCCTTGTCATAAAGTAAAAATGACCTTGAAAACTGGCCAGATAGTAACTTACTTTATTGATGTGCAAACCTCGTTGGTTAAAAAAGTAGAAGCTTCGGGTGATATGGCGCTGAACCTGACCGGTTTTGGTCCTATGATGAAAGCGTTTGGCAGCCGTATAGGAAAAGATACCAAAGCCACCCTGCTGGTGAAAGAATACAAAGAATTCAAAGGAATCCAGTATCCGGTTAAAACCATCCTCAGTTTTGGCCCCGTAGAAACAGAAGTGGAGAATCTGACGGTGAATATCAATGAAGGATTGGAAGAGAAGTGGTACCATGTAAAATAAGGATCACTGGTCTGCTATGAAATCGTGCCTTTGTGGCTTGGTGTGAGACTTCTGCACCAAGCCACAAAGGCATTTTGCATAGGAGAATCCGATTTTTTTGTCAGGGAATAGTAAAGTAACTTACCTGTCCAATTCTACTGTATATGAGAAAATCAATCTTGCTGGTGCAGGCAGTGCTATTACTGTCTCTTCCCCTCTTTTCCCAGAAAAAAGACAAAACAAAAACTGCCATCCCGGTAGCCGTAAAACAGGATGATACGGATTCCGTTCTTTTCTCCAAACAACGTTACCGTTTGGTAGGCCCATTCCGTGGCGGACGAAGTGGTGCTGTTGCCGGCAGTTACAAAAACCGGAACACATTTTACTTTGGTAATACCGGCGGTGGTGTATGGAAAACCAATGATGGTGGCAGCAACTGGAAAAACATCACAGATAAATATTTTGGTGGAACCATTGGTGCGGTAGCCGTTGCTCCCAGCGATGAAACTGTGGTATATGTAGGCGAAGGCGAGAACACGATGCGTGGAAATGTGGCGGAAGGCTTAGGTGGTATCTGGCGCAGCGATGATGGCGGTAAAAACTGGCGTAACCTGGGATTGAAAGATGGTCGTCATATCATCCGTATTGTAGTGCATCCCAAAGATCCCAATACAGTTTGGGTAGCGGTGATGGGGCATTTGTTCGGGCCCAACGAAGAACGGGGTGTATTCAAAACCACCGATGGTGGAAAAACCTGGAAGAAAACATTGTTCGTGAATAACCAGACCGGTTGTTCAGACCTGGTAATGGAACCCGGTAATCCTTCTGTGTTTTATGCCGGTATGTGGCGGGTAATACGTACCCCGCATAGTATGGAAAGTGGTGGTGAAGGCAGCGGTTTGTATAAAAGTGTGGATGGGGGCGAAACCTGGACCAGCATTGCTTCTAAAAAAGGATTACCCAAAGGTACCTGGGGTATTGTGGGGGTAGCAGTGGCACCATCCAATACAGATAAGATTTATACGATCATAGAAAATGCAAATGGCGGCCTGTTCATGAGTGCGGATGGTGGCGAAAGCTGGACCCTGACAAGCAATGACAACAATATCCGCCAGCGTGCCTGGTATTACAGCAAAGTATTTGTAGATCCTAAAAACGAGAACCTCGTTTACTGTCCGAATGTGGAGTTTATGCGCAGCCGCGATGGTGGACGTACTTTCCAGAGTGTGAATACACCACATGGCGATCACCATGATCTCTGGATCGATCCCGAAGATGGTAACCGCATGATTGTGGCCGACGATGGCGGCGCACAGGTAAGTTTTGATGGCTCCAATAACTGGAGCACGATGAATAACCAGCCTACGGCTCAGTTCTACCGCGTATCTACGGATAATTCATTTCCTTACCGTATTCTGGGTGCACAACAGGATAACTCCACCGTTCGTATCAAGAGCCGTACTTCCGGTGCAGGTATCACAGAAAGAGACTGGGATATTACTGCAGGTTCAGAAAGCGGGTATGTGCAGGCCGATCCTACCAATCCGGATATCGTATATGGCGGTAACTATGGAGGGTATTTATCCAGACTGGATCACAGAACCGGCGAAAACCGGGCGATCAATGTTTGGCCCGATAACCCCATGGGCGCTGGTGCCGATGTGTTGAAATACCGTTTTCAATGGAACTTTCCTTTTTTCTTCTCTCCGCATAATCCCAAACGATTGTATGCAGGCGGCAACCATTTATTTGTAACAGAGAATGAAGGCCAGAGCTGGGAAACCATCAGTCCGGATCTGACCACTAACGATAAATCGCGCCAGGCTTCCAGCGGCGGACCGATTACCAAAGACAATACTTCTGTAGAATACTACTGTACCATTTTTACCGCAGCAGAATCTGTACTGGAGAAAGATCTTTTATGGACAGGCAGCGATGATGGATTGGTGCATGTGAGTAAAGACGGTGGCAAAAACTGGGAAAATGTAACGCCACCTGAAGCAGGTAAATGGATGATGTGGAACTGCATTGAAACAGTTCCTTTCCAGAAAGGCACTGCCTATTTTGTGGGAACCAAATACAAGCTGGATGATTTTGCGCCGTATATTTTTAAAACCGAAGACTACGGTAAAACATGGAAAAAGATCACAAACGGAATTGATAACATGCATTTTACGAGGGCTATGCGTGCCGATAAAAAACGTCCGGGACTGTTGTATGCCGGAACGGAATATGGCATGTACATCAGTTATGATGATGGTGCCAACTGGAAAAAATTCCAGCTGAATCTACCCATCGTTCCGATCACAGATCTTACCATCAAAGAAAACGACCTGATCGTTGCCACACAGGGACGTTCTTTCTGGGTATTGGATGATCTGACTGTTGTACAGCAGAAAGAAGCAGAGGTTCTAAATAAGAACCTGCACGTGTTTGCCGCCAACGATGCGTACCGTACAGAAGGCGGTGGCAGAAGGGGCCGTGGCCAAACAGGTATGCCGCAGAATATGGGTGAGAATCCGGCTGCTGGTACGGTATTCAATTACTACCTGAAAAATGTAACGGATTCTTCTAAACTGTCTATTACGGTATTTGATAAACAAAACAAACCCATTAAAACATTCAGCAAATCTGCCAAAGAAGCATCGGATAAGATCGATTACAACAGCGGCATGAACCAGTTTGTATGGGATATGAACTACCCTCCTGCTGAAACAGTAGAAGGGCTGATCCTGTGGAATGGAAGAATTGGCAACGTTAAAGCCGCCCCGGGCAAATACAAAGCCCGCTTTACGTATGGTAAGGATTCGGTAGAGATTCCTTTTGTGATCAAAGCAGATCCGAATTACAAAATGACCGAAGCGGATTACGATGCGCAGGTAGGTTTTCTGCTGCAGGTAAGAGATAAGTTCAGTGAAGTACAGCGTGCTATCAAACAGATCCGTTCCCTGCGTAGCCAGATCAATGATTTTACCGCTAAACTGGAAGCGGGTGATGGTACAAAGGATATTAAAAAAATGGGCGATAGCATCAACAAACAGATGACAGCTGTTGAAGAAGCACTTTACCAGACCAAGTCAAAAAGCGGTCAGGATGTATTGAACTTCCCGATCCGTTTGAATGATAAACTGGCTGGTTTGTATGGCGTAGCTTCCAGCGGACAAAATCCGCCCAGCAAACAGGCCCGAGAAGCTTTTGCAGAACTGGGTGGTCAGTCTGACGCACAACTCGCTAAGCTCAAAAAGATCATGGATATGGATCTGAAAGCATTTAATAAAATGATCAACGATAAACAGTTGCCGGTGATCGGAGTGAAGAACTAAAACCGATTAAAGGCTTGCGAATTGGTGGATTAGCGGATAGGGTATACCATCTGTTAATTCGCCAATTTTTTTTTTGGATACTATCCTATCTAGTTCTTTTATGAGTAGATGTTTGCAGTTATGTATTGCGGGCTATTGCAAAAGCCATAATCCGTTAATCCGCTATCCGTCATCCGCCAATCATTATACTACAGATTCAGCCAATAATTCATTTTAAACACGATGGCCCTGTTTTTATTTCTAAATAGCGGGTCTGTAAAATAATTGTCTGTGTAAACCAAGAAGAGATCACTCATGGGTTTGAAACGGTATTGCAGACGACTGTTTACATTGAAATTGTTCCGCTGGGTATTGTATTGCAGGAAAGTGGTCCAGAACAGATTCGTAGTAAAATTCATTTCAACCCTGGGCGCAATCAGAAAAAGTTCGTTATTGCCATAACTTCCCGGAAATTGTAATTTGTTGTATTCAGCAGTTAACGCAATATTGAGGTGGGGCTGTTTGCGCAGTGTAAGGGTGGTTCGAATACTCTGGTAATTTCCGTTATAGAATCCGCCACCCGTGAGGCGCATAAAAATACTTACAGGTTTACGGAAATCGGTCTGAAAACCCAGCCCTGCCTGGTGATAAGTATAGGTTGCTTTAGGCAATGGATCGCCATCAGTAAAAGAAGAAGGATATTGCAATTGCACCTGATTCGTGTTGGCAAAGGCAAAAATGAAGCCTGTATTCTTGAATTGCATCTGGTACTCCAGTTCATGTGATCTTTCATTGGGAGAATTATCCGGATTAAATACGAGATAATTGGTTAGCCCCAGCGAATAGGTGGTTACGGCACCTTTTTTACTAATGATACGATAGCCCCACTCGTTAAAGATCTGTTTAAAACCCAGCCGGATTGTTGTGTCTCTTACAGCATCATAATTATTGATTCTTTCAACAAATCCCATATCCGTATAATACTGTGTGCCGAGTGTTCCGGTATTTAACAGGAAGGAAAATTGTCGCCCATTGTAATTAATGCCTGCATCTATGAATTGGTTGTCTTTCCGGATCCCGGGTTTGAAAGAATGGTGATAAGCGGCCCAGCCACTCCAGTCACCTTTCAGATTATTGTAATTGAATTCCAGTCCGGCGTTTCTTCCATACGCATCCAGTGGCGATTTGATTCTTTCTGCTTCCGTAATATTATTCTCCCTGTTCAAAAAATATGCTTTTACCACAGAACGTTTCAATACCCGCTGACTGATGCTGGCTGCTGTATAGTTCTCCGGCGAATAAGCACCTCTTCTTCCGGTTTGCATATTCATAAAACCAATTCTGGTAGATTTTGTGATGTTTCCGGAAACCCGAGCTCCGAAAAGAATCGGGATCTTATTTCCTTCTTTATCCAGACCAATGGTGCGGGAATAAAAAGGCCGCACAGGTGGGATTCCGTATTGCGAAAACAGGTCAGCGTTTTCCAGAAAAAAAGTCCGCCTCTCCGGAAAAAAAATACTGAACCGGGTTAAGTTGGTCACCTGTTGGTCTACTTCTACCTGCGAAAAATCTGGATTAACTGTCAGGTCAAGATTGAGCGAAGAAGATAAAGCTACTTTTGCATCAAAACCTGCATTGGCAGATGTTTTGGTTGTTGTATTATTCTCCTGGTCAGACATTACATTACTGGTGATATACGGAATCAAAACCAGGTTACTGCCTGGCTGCGGCGGCGGTTCTTTCCAACGCATGGCACCTGTATAACCGAGATCCATTGATTTAAAATTCATCGGCACATGCGTCCACGTGGAGTATTCATTGCTCTTGGCATCTACCCGAACAAAATTCAATCCCCAGATCAGTTTATCAGCCCGGTATCGGATACTTTTAAAAGGGATGGCGATTTCTGCTGTCCATCTGTCTGGCAAGCGTTTGGTAACAGAATACCACTTGTTATCCCAGCTCCAGGTAGTGGATTCATCATCCAGCGGGAGCTGGTCTTCGCTTTGCGCATTAAATGCGTTTACAACAAAAAAGAAACCATTGGTACGCTGGTTGGTTGGATCGAGAATGATACCAATGGCATCATTACCATCATGGCCGATATCTCTTTTCAGACTTTGAATAAAAGCTGCTCCTGAATCCCAGGCGGTTACGGCGATGTAGAGGAATTTCTCATCATACGTGATCCTGATATCAGTATTTCGTTTGGGTCTTCCTTCATCATTCGGAAATTTTTTCCAGAAGGGCGAGTTGGTTTCCGCCTGTTTCCAGGCAGACTCGGTAAAATCTCCATCCAGTTTGATACTTTCTGAAGTTTTTGCGATTGCCATCTGGTAGTCCTGCTGAAAGTTGACTGCGTTTTCCTGCGCAGCAACTGTTACACTACTGAGCAGGATCCACGGTAAAAGGAAAGATTTGGGTAACAACATAGAATATCACCTGGTATAACAGGTGTTTAACCGGCAAAATGCGGATTTTCTCCGTCAAAAAAAGGGATGCTGGTAGTTATTGGGCTGGAGAAAGGATAAACGGTTCTATAATGAGATGAAAATGGCTTGCATCTGCCATTCATATACATGGATCGATGTTCCGGTCTGTTAGTCTTCCCGTAATAGATCCGGTCTCCTTTCTTTGGTTCGTAGCAATGACTGCTCATGCCGCCATTCCTCTACTTTTTTAGGATCGCCCTGCGTTAAGATCTCGGGAACTTTATCACCACGAAAATCTGCAGGTCTTGTATAAACAGGCGGAGCTAATAAATTATCCTGGAAAGAATCAAATAAAGCAGAAGTCTCATCATTCAACACACCGGGGATCAATCTTCCCACAGCATCTACCACCACTGCAGCGGCCAGTTCTCCGCCACTGAGTACATAATCGCCGATTGAGATCTCCATGGTTACATATCGTTGCCGGATGCGTTCATCTATACCTTTATAATGCCCGCAGATGATCAGGATATTTTCTTTCATCGACAAACTATTGGCCGTTTTCTGGTTAAAGTTTTTTCCATCCGGCGTCATGAAGATGATCTCATCGTATTTCCCATCCTGTTGCAACTCATCAATGGCATTGGCCAGGGGCTCGGGCATAATTACCATTCCGGCACCACCGCCAAACTGGTAATCGTCTACCTGCATATGTTTGTTGATGGCCCATTTGCGGAGATTGTGAACCTTTACTGTGAGTAGACCTTTGTCGTTGGCACGTTTCATAATGCTGTGACTGAAAGGACTTTCCAGTAAATCCGGCACCACTGTCAGAATATCGATCTTCATACTGCAAACATACAGAATACCTGCAGAGGCTGCAATGAATGCAGAAATGAAAAAGGGGGGAGTGGTATCAGAGATCCATGAATCCACCCAGATCACGCCTTTCGCGTTTGGTGGGGCGGCCGATCTTGCTGAGGCGTTTACCTGTTTGAAAAGTAGCCGCTTCAAATTTGATTCGGTCCAGCTCTTCCGCAGGTGTCAGGTCTGTATAGTATTTGATGGCTTCTGCATATTGCACACGGCTATGCAGCAGGCCGGTTACTTTTACCACCCATTTACGCGTTTCGTTCTTTACCTCATATTCATCGCCCACCGCTACAATGCGGGAGGCTTTTACGGAAACACCATTCAGCTTTACTTTTCCTTTATCGCAGGCATCGCCCGCCTGACTCCGTGTTTTGAACAAACGGATGGCCCAGAGGTATTTATCGATGCGGAGTTTGTCTTTTACTTCTGCCATAGTACGTGTAGAAAGCTTTTGGAAAGTTGCAAAACTTTCCAAAAGCTTAAATCTTTATTTCATCTCAGCATAAAACTGGTGGAAATACGGAATGGTTTCGATGCCTTTGTAGAAATTGAAGACATCATATTTTTCATTCGGACTGTGCAGGTTATCACTATCCAATCCAAAGCCCATGAATACGATCTTCAATCCTAATTCTTTTTCGAACAGGGCGCAGATAGGAATACTGCCACCACCACGAACCGGAATGGGCTCCTTACCAAATGTGGCCTGAATGGCTTTGGCGGCTGCTTTATACGCATCCGAATCAATCGGGGTCATATAAGGCTCTCCACCATGATGTTCTGCTGCTTTTACGGTAACACCGGCAGGCGCAATACTTTTAAAATAGTTCAGGATCTTTTCAGTGATCTTAACCGATGACTGGTTAGGGATCAAACGGCAGGAGATCTTGGCAAAGGCTTTGGAAGGAAGAACGGTCTTCGCCCCTTCGCCTGTATAACCACCCCAGATACCGTTCACTTCCAGTGTAGGACGTATACCGGTTCGCTCATTGGTGGTATATCCCTTCTCACCCCAGAGATGCTGTACTCCCAGGTCTGCTTTGTATTCTTCTTCGTTAAAAGGTGCCTGCGCCATTTTTTCTCTTTCTGCAGGTGTTGATTCAATCACATCATCATAAAAACCAGGAATGGTGATATGGTTGTTCTCATCGTGGCAGGAAGCGATCATTTTAGCCAGCATGGTGATCGGATTGGCTACCGCACCACCATATACACCACTATGCAGATCACGATTGGGCCCGGTTACTTCTACTTCAATATAACTCAGTCCACGAACGCCGATATCGATCGAAGGGGTATCCATGCTTAGCATTGACGTATCGCTGATCAGGATCACATCGGCTTTTAATAATTCTTTATTGGCTTTTACAAATGTGGCCAGGTTCGGGCTTCCTACTTCTTCCTCTCCCTCAATAATGAATTTAACATTGCCGGGTAAAGTGTTGGTCTTCGTCATCGTTTCCAATGCTTTTACATGCATGTAAAACTGTCCCTTGTCATCGCAGGAACCACGGGCAAATATTTTTCCGTCTTTGATCACCGGTTCAAACGGACCACTATTCCATAACTCCAGTGGATCAGCAGGCTGTACATCATAGTGGCCGTATACCAATACAGTGGGTTTAGTTGGGTCAATGATTTTTTCTCCATACACCACCGGATGTCCTTCGGTTGGGTAAATAGTAACCGTATCTGCTCCGGCTTCCAGTAAACGTTGTTTTACCGCTTCAGCGCAACGGATCATATCGTCTTTGTGCTCGCTGCGGGCACTGATGCTGGGGATGCGTAATAATTCGAGTAATTCGTTCAGGAAACGGTCTTTGTGCTGTTCCTGGTAATCTTTCCAAACCTTCATGATCGCTGATTTAAGTATGATGAATGCGTTGTTTTTTCAAAAGGGTTAGCGGATGGTAAAGGTAAGCAGCTTTTGGGAATCGGAGACCTGCAGATCAGCCCCGATTGACCATTCACCATTGCCCATTTACACCTGGTGCTTCTGGTTAGAAATGATATTCTCCAGCGTCCAGTCAAGCCGCTCCTTCATCGCTTGCTGGCGAACCGTACAGTCAGTTTTGGTGCAGATGGTACAGCTAAAGGGCAGGCAACCATCTGTATGCACAAATAATTCAATTGCATCTCCGAATTGTTGTTTGATCAGGGCCGCCAACGCATCAATTTCGAGGTGAGCTTCATGTACATTCAGGTACCAGGGAACAGTCAGGTGACAATCAATATGGAGCAAGGGACCATATTTGATCACGCGCAGGTTATGCAGATCCACCCAGTTGGCACGGCGGTGATCGTTCAATACATTGATAAACCTTTTCAGGAGTTGTATGTCCGCCTCGTCCATAATACCTGCCAGTGATGTTCGGATAATGCGGTAACCGTTGTAGATCACCAGCACGCTCATGCCGAGGGCAATTACTTTATCCAGCCAGTACAGGCGGGTTAGCAACATAATGACCAATCCGGCAATAATGCCGATGGTTGAGTAGGTGTCTACCTGCAGGTGTTTGCCACTGGCCTGCAAAGCCAGTGATGAATTTTTTTTTCCGATGCGGATACAAACAGCACCCGCGATATAATTGATGATGGCAGTGGCCCCCACCAGTATCAAACCGGTATCCAGTTTCTGTAAAGGGCTCTCCAGCAGAAAATTCATTACGGTCTCATAGATGATCATGATACCGGCAGCAACGATCAGCCCGCCTTCTACAGCGGCTGAAACAAATTCTGCTTTGCCATGTCCGTAAGGGTGATCCAGATCACGTGGTTTGGCGGCAACATATAAACTGTACAAGCCAACAAATCCGGCAATCACATTCACTATACTCTCCAGCGCATCCGAAAGAATGGCCAGAGAGTGCGTGTATTGATACGCAATGATCTTGGTAAGGAACAGCACTACACTCAGGATGGTGATCCAGCGCTGTATCCTGAAATTTTGTTTGGCTGATTGCAGAAAAAATATTTCTGCAAAAGTATTGTTTTAATGCGGGAACCGGATCGCTTATCGCAAGGGATGGCTCTTGACACCTTCATGGGTGATGATGACGGGTTTAATAGCACCCTGTTCATCAAAATGAAGTTCATCAATGCAGGTAACACGTGCATTGGCATCTTTTTCGCCCAATGGACGGCGATGGTAAACCATATACCATTTGTCTATACCGGGTACCTGTATCACAGAATGATGTCCGGCACCTGTGGCTATGGCCGGGTCCTGCTGCAAAATTTTTCCGATACGTTTAAAAGGTCCCAGCGGTGAATCGGCGATGGCATACGCCACGCTGTAATTGGGTCCGGTCCAGCCACCTTCCGACCACATAAAATAATATTTGCCTTTGCGGATGAACATAAAAGGCCCTTCTACATATCCTTCGGGAGTGATCTCTTTAAACGTATTGCCATCTGCAAAAGGCAGAAAACCGGTAAGGCTTGCATTCAGCTTGCCGATATTACAATGCCGCCATCCGCCATAGATCAGGTAGTCCTGTCCATCTTTGTCCTGAAACACAAACTGGTCAATGGGTTGTGCCCCATTGTAAAACTGATCAACCAGCGGTTTGCCCAGGTAATCCCGGAAAGGGCCAGCGGGATGATCTGCCACTGCCACACCGATCCCTCCTTTTTCCTGGTTGTTTTGAATATCGTTAGCCCCGAAGAACAGGAAGTACTTGTCTTTTTTACGAATGATAGAAGGTGCCCACATGGCCCGTCTGGCCCATTTGATAGCGGCTGTATCCAGGATACGGCTATGTTTGGTCCAGTTCACCAAATCCGGCGAAGAAAAAGCATCCAGAAACACCTGCTGATCATAAGGCGCAGAAAAAGTGGGATAGATCCAGTAACGTTTCCCGAAAATGGTTCCCTCCGGATCGGCGTACCATCCCGGAAAAACCGGATTATTCTTTTTTAGCTGCACCGGTCGATCCTGCGCATCCGAGAAGTGGTGCAGCACCATCAGCAAAACAAACAATAGTGTTTTTTTCAGCATGGATAAGCAGTCAGGTTTGATCCGGTTCAGATTAATTCGATGGTATAGCTGATCTCACAATGTTTGGCCAGCATGGCAGAAATGCCGCAGTATTTTTCCTGTGAGAGATCAACCGCTCTTTTTACTTTATCCAGATCTTCGGGTTTGGCATCTATCCGATAGGTCATCTTGATGAACGTAAATGTTTTGGGATGCTCTTCTGTTTGCTCTGCCTCCGCATCAATCTCGAATTGGCTGAACGACACTTTCATTTTTTTGAGGATATCCACTACATCCATTCCGCTGCAGCCGTTTAAGGCACCCAGTAACATTTTCTTCGGGTTCATACCGCTACCCAATCCTCCTCCTTCTACAGTGGTATCAATTCTTACAGTTTGTCCGGTATCAGCAGTAGCGTCAAAAGCGAGTGCATCTATCCATTTGGTTGTTGTTTTCATAATTCTGTCTTTGTAAAGTCAAAATTCAAAAGTAAAAATTGTGTTTTTTTACTTTATACTTTTGAATTTTTAATTAAAACCTATCCCATTTCAAATCGCTTCTGCACAAACTCCCAGTTCACCACATTCCACCAGTTATTGATATAATCGGGTCGCTTGTTCTGGTATTTGAGGTAGTACGCATGTTCCCATACATCCAGACCGAGCAGGGGTGTACCCTTCAACTCACTGATGTCCATTAAAGGATTATCCTGGTTAGCGGTAGAGCCTACTACTAATTTTTTATCAGCCGTTAGTACCAGCCAGGCCCAGCCACTGCCAAAACGATTTTTACCGGCATCTGTAAACTGTGTTTTGAATGCATCAAAAGATCCAAAGCTCTGGTCAATAGCAGTTGCCAGTTTGCCTTCGGGTTTACCGGCCATTCCGGGTTTCATGCATTGCCAGAACAGCTCATGGTTATAATGACCACCGCCGTTATTACGCATTTTGGCAGAGTATTTTGAAATAGTACGCATCAGATCTTCCAGTCGGGTAGTATTGGTATCTACTTTCTCTGCTACACAGGCGTCTGCCAGGTTCTTGGCATAGGCGGAAGCATGTTTGCTGTAATGGATCTCCATGGTCATGGCATCAATTACCGGCTCCAGTGCTTTGTAGTCGTAGGGTAAGGGTTGTTGGGTGAAGGCATTGCCGGCAACAGTAGCCTCATTTGCCTGTACAAAAGAGGGCAGTACGGTAAGGCCAATACCTGCTATGCCCGTGGTTTTGATGAATGAACGACGGCCTTTGTTATGGATAGACATAAAATATAGGTTTAGGATTTTTTGAAGAAACTAAAATTAACCAAAAATCTCCGCAACTGCTTAAAAGAGCGATAATAGAATTCCTGGTTGAATAACTGCGAATCGCGCATGGCTTTATAGGTGAGAAAAGCACCGATCGGGATCAGTACAAAAGTAGAGAGCCACATTCCCATCAATGGACTGGTCTGTTCCGATTTAACAAACTTCTCACCAAATGTGTTGAACAGGTGAAAGATGACAAAAAAGATGATCGCAAATACAAGCGGTGTTCCCAGACCGCCTTTTCGGATGATGGATCCTAAGGGTGCACCGATGAGAAATAGAACAATACAGGCTGCTGATAAGGTCAGTTTCCGGTGCCATTCGATCTCGTGCAGGCGAAGTGATTTCTGCCGTTCTTTGTAATCAGCATCCAGTACTGCAATATTGCCTTTCACACTCTGTAACTGGCTGATGGCGGCATCGGTAATACTCTGTTTCACAGAATCAGGGATCATGTCATCAAACTTCTTTACTTTTTTTATGGCATCCGGTTTGATCTTTGTCCAGCCGGTATCCTGGTAACGCGTAAAGCGCATATAAGGAGACACTTCTCTGTCTGTTTTCTTCAAATAAAAACTATCCAGGCTCTGTAAAGAATCAATGGCACCATTCAGCTGCCGCAGGCTCAGCATCTTGGGATCGTAAAAAGCACTGTCGCCGGATTTGTTCATCTGGAAACTCTTCAGGTCAAATACTTTTTTATATTCCTGAAAGCCCATCCGGGTAAATTCTGTGTTGGTAGTAGAGCGTTGTCCTTTTTCTTCGTAACGCCATCCTTTTTTGAGCACGAATTCCAGAAAACGTTTGTCCTTTGTAATCCGCATCACACCACTTTCTGCGATCAGCATATTATCCTGCAGCCCATTCTTTTTTTCAAAAATGACTACGTTATGGATGATACTGTCGTTCTTTTCTTTCCTGCCCAGTTTGATCACATAACCTTCGATCTTATCATAAAAAATGCCCTCTTTGATATCAAAAGCCGGTTTGGATACGATGATATCATATTTCAGGGTAGACAGTTTCAGCTGTGTTACTGGAATGATATTATTGGCAAACAGGAAAGCAAGGCCACTGATAAAAAAAGTGATGATCAGCAGCGGCCGCATAAAACGCAGCAAAGGAATGCCGGCTGCTTTAATGGCCACCAGCTCAAAAGTTTCTCCAAGGTTGCCGAATGTCATGATCGAAGAGAACAGTAATGCGAGGGGTAATGCCGTTGGCACCCAGAACAGGGTTACCAATCCTACCAATTTTAAGATGGTGAATAGATCCAAACCCTTTCCCACAAGGTCATCAATGTATAACCAGAAGAACTGCATGGTCAATACAAAGAGGGAAATGGCAAAAGCAGCGATAAAAGGACCGATAAAAGAGCGGATAACGAGTATATCGAGTTTTTTAATCACGGGTCCTTGCTTAATATTGTTTTATGAGCCCTGCAAAAGTAATGCTTTCAGAAAAGGAACGGGAACTGGTAACAGATGCCGGTTGGATTTTAACAAAGAATCAGGTCATTGGTAAAGTGTACACGCTTTTTGGCAACCTGAGCGAGAATTACCGGCAACAATGGACGGCACATCCGGCTTTGGCGGAAGCCGATTCCGGCTTCTACTCACCCAAGATCTCGAAGGGAGAGCAATACCGGGGTTTACCCTGGGTAATACTGGATCATCCCCGTTATTTTAGTGGTACCGATAGTTTTGCCATCCGCAGTTTTTTCTGGTGGGGACATTTCTGCAGCATCACTTTACAATTAGCGGGTAGCTTCCAGCAGCGATACGAACCTGCCATCAGGCAATATTTTCTGGAAAACCCAACTGCCCTTGGCGGCTGGTACCTAGGAGTGAGCGCCGACCCCTGGGAGCATCATTTTGAAGAAGATAATTATCGGTTGCTGTCAGATGGGCTGGAGAAAGACTGGGATAAGCTGCCTTTTCTGAAACTGGCAAAAAAAATCCCATTACAGGAATGGGATGGGATAACTGATTTTTTTGAAGGAAACTTCCGTGCGATCCTGGAGATGCTGGATCCGCAACCGGCCTAAGCCCCACCTAAACGGTGAAACAGGTCTTTGATCTGGTAGCCCCATAACTGGCTCTGGTCCTTGATCTCGTTCTTCTCTGCAAAATCCTTGATCACCAGAATGGTTTGGTTCGAGATTTCTGTTTTTTCGATGCGGAATTCAAAATATTCGTTCTTATCGCTGTGATGCCAGTGAAAACGGATGAATTTATCTTCCTCTTTGTCTAACACATCTGCCTTATCCGGTACACCGCCACTCCAGGAAAAACTGTACACATTTTCCCATTCATCCACTTTATCTGCAAACCATTCCTGCAAACCGGCAGGCGTAGCTAAAAATTCGAATAAAATCGTTGGTGAACATCTGACCGGAAACTCCAACGTAAATAATTGCTTCTTACTCATTACAATCTCTTTATCCTACAACCAATCGTAGGTGTGCAATAATATTAAATAATCCCTCGCTTCCAAATGTTTTTTTAGTAAGTGGGGATCGTTCTGCAACCTAAAACCCAGGCGACTCAAAACATTTTACGTAAGTATCTGTATTTCAATTAATTGCGGAAAATAAATTTTTTGATAAGTTTTAGAATTTTGTTAAATTGCTGTACAACAGACTATGTGGCGTAGTGTTTCGTTCGCTCAACCTTGTAACCCGGTTCAACATACCAATACAACCTACTACTAAAACCTGCTTATTATGAGTATGCGCCAACTCAAAATAACGAAGTCTATTACCAACCGTGAGTCTCAGAGCCTTGAGAAATATCTCCAGGAGATCGGTAAAGTGGACCTGATCAGTCCGGAAGAAGAAGTAAATCTGGCCATGCGCATCCGAGAAGGAGACCAGGCCGCTTTAGACAGGCTGGTGAAAGCCAATCTCCGTTTTGTAGTATCGGTAGCCAAACAATACCAGAATCAGGGACTTACCCTGCCCGATCTGATCAATGAAGGTAATCTGGGATTGATCAAAGCAGCGCTGCGCTTTGATGAAACAAGGGGTTTCAAATTCATTTCTTATGCCGTATGGTGGATCCGCCAGAGTATTCTGCAGTCATTGGCCGAGCAGAGCCGGATTGTAAGGCTGCCGCTGAATAAAGTGGGCCTTACCAACCGCATCAGTAAAGCCTACCAGCAGCTGGAGCAGGAGTTTGAGCGCGAGCCTACACCCGAAGAACTGGCTGATTTACTGGAGATAGGCATTGATGAAGTAACCGCCACCATGAGCGTGGGTTTCCGCCATGTAAGTATGGATACGCCTTTGTCTGACGGTGAAGACGGCACCCTGATGGATCTGATGGAGAACCCCAATGCCGAAAAAACCGACGAAAACCTGGTACATCACGAATCGCTCCGTATGGAAATAGAACGCAGCCTGCGTACCCTTACCGAAAGACAGAAAGATGTGGTCTGTTATTTCTTCGGGATCGGCGTGGATCATCCGCTGAGTCTGGAAGATATCGGAGAGCGGTTCCATCTTACCCGGGAAAGGGTGCGGCAGATCAAAGACAAAGCGATCACTAAGCTCAGAAGTACCAATAGGTCAAAACATCTGCGGTTTTATCTGGGATAGCGCCGATAGCTATGATTTTTGTATGATTGGGATGATGATGATGCGTTATACAGGGGGGAATTGGCGATATTTCAAGTATTTATACGCAGGATTAATACTGTTTCTGCAAAATCATTCGATTTAATCATTGCTGGAATTTATATTTGCATCCAAATTAAGTGAGTATGACGGTTGTCGTATTCACTTTTTTATTTATTGGTTATGGTAGATAACTATAAATACTCAGCTATAACGGAAAAGATTATCGGAGCTTCGATGACTGTGCATAAAAATCTCGGTGGTGGTAATTTTACTGAAAATATCTTCCACAGGGCTTTGTTACTCGAATTGACCGATATGGGGATGCAGTATGAAAGTGAAAAAGAATTACCCGTTCACTACAAAGGGAAACTGATTGGGAAGAAGAGAGTAGATGTATTGGTAAATGAAAAAGTATTGGTTGAATTGAAAGCAGTTAATCAGTTAGAAAACATTCATTATAACCAGGTGATTAACTACCTCAAAGTATTTAATCTGGAAGTGGGCTTATTGGTGAATTTTGGAACGGAAAGTCTGCAGGTAAAGCGTTTTGTAAATAATCATTTGTAAGTTTCAGCAGTATGCACAAACATCTGCGAAATCATACAGGTAATCATAAAAATCAGTGATGTATGTTTAATTCGTTAAGTGAAAAGCTCGAATCGGCCTTTAAGAACCTCAAAGGTGAAGCGCGGATCAATGACCTCAATATTGCCAATACGGTAAAAGATATCCGCCGTGCGTTGATAGATGCGGATGTGAATTTTAAGATAGCCAAAGAATTTACAGACAAGGTAAAAGACAAAGCCACCGGCGAGAAAGTGATCAATGCCATCAGTCCGGGTCAGTTGATGGTGAAAATTGTACAGGATGAACTGACCGAACTGATGGGTGGTACCGAAGCTCAGTTCAACATCAGCGGTAACCCTGCCATCATTCTGGTAGCGGGTTTGCAAGGTAGCGGTAAAACCACTTTTACGGGTAAGCTGGCCAATTACTTGAAGACCAAAAAAGGCAAATCGGTATTGCTGGTGGCAGCGGATATTTACCGTCCTGCGGCGATAGACCAGTTAACGGTTCTGGCAGAACAGGTAGGTGTGGATGTATATAGTGAGCGGGAAAATAAAGACGCCGTGGCTATTGCATTAAATGCTATCAAGGAAGCAAAGGCAAAGAATAAAAATGTCATTATCATCGATACGGCTGGTCGTTTGGCCATTGATGAAGCGATGATGACAGAAGTAGCCAATATTAAATCGGCCGTGAATCCTGCGGAGATCCTGTTTGTAGTGGATTCCATGACCGGACAGGATGCGGTGAATACTGCCAAAGCCTTCAATGACCGGCTCGATTTTACCGGTGTGGTGCTGACCAAACTGGATGGTGATACCAGGGGTGGAGCGGCTTTATCGATCAAGTACACGGTGAATAAACCGATCAAGTTTGTGAGTAGTGGAGAGAAGATGGATACACTGGATGTATTCTATCCCGATCGTATGGCGCAGCGGATCCTGGGCATGGGTGATATTACCAGTCTGGTAGAAAAAGCACAGGCGCAGTATGATGAAGTAGAAGCCAAAAAGCTGGAGAAAAAGATCCGGAAAAATCAGTTCGATTTTCAGGATTTTATGGACCAGCTGCAGCAGATCAAAAAAATGGGTAACCTGAAAGACCTGATGGGCATGATACCCGGTGTAGGTAAAGCCATGAAAGATATTGATATCAAGGATGATGCTTTCAAAGGCATTGAAGCCATGATCAGTTCTATGACACCGTTTGAAAGGGCCAACCCCGATTCACTAACCCCATCGCGCAGACAAAGAATTGCCAAGGGAAGCGGCAAGGATATGGCCGAAGTGAATGCGTTTATGAAGCAGTTTGAGCAGATGAAGCAGATGATGAAGATGATGAACAATATGCCGATGGGCGGACGGTTTCCGGGGATGAAAAGATAGGGGCGATTCGCGGATTACGAATAGGCGGATTAGCGGATGGGGAAAACAGTCTGTTGACTCGATTTTACTGCGCTAGCTGCCGCTTTATCCCGATTCTGGTGTGTAAAGCCCTTCGAATCCGTAATCCGCCATCTGCTAATCCGCAAATTGCCCCTGCCGAATAGTGATTCCTGGGCACAAGTGTGCGACGCAAGGGACGCTAAATAGCCCTCCAAAAGCCTGAAAAACAATAAAATAGCAATTCCTTGACAGACGGTCTTGGAATAATTGCCCCTAACCCTTACATTTGCCGTCCGATTATTCTTAGTCGGATTAACCAAATTCCTAACGTTAAATTTCTATTTAACATGGCAGTAAAAATTAGACTACAGCGTCACGGTAGCAAAAAACGCCCTTTCTACTTTATTGTAGTGGCCGATGCACGTGCACCAAGAGATGGTAAGTTCATCCAGAAGGTTGGAACTTACAACCCGCTTACAGTACCAGCAACTATCCAGTTAGACCGTCAGAAGGCACTGGAGTGGCTTAACAAAGGTGCTCAACCCACCGATACTGTACGCCGCATTCTCTCTTTCAAGGGAGTATTGTACCTGAAACACCTGTTAAGAGGTGTGAACCTCGGACTGTTTGATCAGGCCGCAGCTATGACTAAATTCCAGGCATGGCATGAAGAGCATGAAGCAAATGTAACCCGTCGTTCAAGCGAACACAAGAACACACAGCGCGCTAAGAAAGTGTATGTTCCTGTTGTTAAAAAAGTGGAAGTTAAACAGGAAGAAGCAGCTCCTGCTGACAGCACTCCGGAAGCAGAAGCACCCGCTGAAGCATAGTAAGTACGACTTACCATATTCCAGCAAAAGCCCGTTACGAAAGTTTCGGGCTTTTGTGTGTAATAGCGCGCCTTTGCGCCTTTGCGGGAAAATTTGCTCGCAAAGGCGCAAAGGCGCGGTTTATTTTGATTTAAATTGCATGTCAATGAAAGATTACATCAACATAGGACGTATCGTAGCTGCTTTTGGTTTGCAGGGAGAAGTGATACTGAAACATGCACTGGGCAAAAAAACGATCCTGAAAGATATTGAAGCGGTATTTGTAGAGGAACACAAAGGTTCTTATCTGCCGTATTTTGTAGAATCATCCAAAGCCAAAGACACGGAAGAAACCTATGTAAAACTGGAAGGGGTGAATACCCGCGAAGCCGCCAGCCGTTTGAATACCAAACCTGTTTGGTTACTGGATGAGGATTTTCGTAAACTGGCCGGTAAAACAGCTCCCATTTCACTGCTCGGTTTTCAGGTGATCACAGATGAAGATGAAAACCTGGGTCCGATAGAAGAAGTGATCGAACAGCCACACCAGGTATTATTACGGATCAGTCTGGATGGTAAGGAAGCATTGATACCGCTGCACGCAGAATCGCTGGATAAGATCGATCACAAAAAGAAAGAAGTGCATGTGATACTGCCGGACGGATTACTGGATATCTATCGATGACCCTGCATTACAGAATCTGTATTTACGGTAACATACCATGGAACAAAGCCCCGTTTTTGAATACCTCTTCACAGTAATGAAGGAGCATATCGATGAACTTCAGCACGTCAACAACGTGGTTTATGTACAGTTCATGCAGGATGTGGCGGATAAACATTGGCATAGTGTGGCATTAAATGAGTTGGAAAAACAAGTTGTCTGGGTGGTGCGCAGGCATGAGATCGATTACCTGCACCAGGCCGTTCTGGGCGATGAACTGCTGATCCGTACCTGGACAGGTGAACATACTACGGTGAGCTGGGACAGACATTACGAGATCATCCGCCCCGCAGACCAGAAAAAAATCATTACTGCAAAAAGTGTTTGGGTACTGCTCGACAAAATCACCGGTCGCCCGAGGCGGATAGAGGAATCGCTCTTGAAACGATTTTCGTAATCTCCGGTTAGAGAGATTAACGGATTAACGAATGGCGGATTTGCGGATTGTTCAACTGCCTAAGTACTCACTATTAGAAAATCAATCCGCCATTCGTTAATCCGCTAATTCGCGAATTATTTCAGCCCGCTTAACTCAAACGCATCTACTTTCTTCAATTGCACCCCCGCATGCTGTAAGGCGCGTTCAGCCTGTAAAATATGCCGGTAGTTATGGGCGATGAGGAAGAGGAAAGTATCTCCCAGTTTCAGTTTGATGAATTTAGCGATCGAGATCGGGATCCGCACTTTGTTCAGGTCTACCTGTTTGGATCTCCGTAATAAGTACAATAATTTTTCCTGCTGTTCAATAAACTCTGCAATCACTGCGTAACTATCGTTATTGGTTTGCGGTGTATGGTCTTTGGGAGCGGACATTTTTTTGGCAGGTACCCCATCTGCTTTCGGCAACATCATCTGTGTAAAATAATTGCCCAGCCAGCCGGCGGTAAAACGTACGGAGGGTTGTTGTTTCTCGCGGATGGCTTTGTTGATCGCCAGCTCCATCAGTGGCAGATAATAGCGGCCATAGCTGTTCAGGTGCATCAGGCACTGGTTAGCGCTCCATTTTTCGGGCGAAGGTTTATAGCCAAACTGGTGGTGAGGCAGCATCTGCCACTCACTCACGGCTTTGTTCAGGAAAGCATCCGTCTGGTCAATCAGCGAATCTGTTAAGGTTTGTGATAAATAAACTGGCATTGTTTTTTGTTTTTGTTACCACAAAGCTGGCACGGTTAGAAACAATAAATCTTGGCGTAGACCAAGATTTTATTAGTCTGGAGTTAGGAGTTTGGAGTCTGGAGTTTTTTATCCCTGCTTTTAACTCCTAACTCCAGACTAATAACTCCTAACTCTCTCACACCCTCACCGTACCCAATAACTTACTAAAAGTGGTGGCATCAATGCCCAGGTAAGAAGCCAGGTATTTATGCGGGATAAGGGTTAGTACATGCGGACTCCGCTTCAGCAATGTTCTGAATTTCTGCTCGGCAGAGAAACACTGTAGTTCTATCTGTCTTTCCAGTACGCCAGCCAGGGTATAATTGGTGGCTTTGCGGATCATTTTTTCAAAATTATGGTAACGGTCCAGCAACTCCTGTAGCTGATGGTAAGTGGTACGGATGAATTCACTTTTGGTTAAAGTCTCTAAATGGTATCTGGAGGGCTGCTGCAACAAAAAGGAATCAGCAACACCTGAGAAAGAATAGGGGTAAGTAAAAACGATGGTAGCTTCTTTATCATCTTCTCCCAGGTAAAACGCCCGCTGCACGCCCTCTGTTACGAAATACAGGTACTTCTCCGTTTCGCCCGCTGCCGTCAGCAGTTCTTTTCTTTTAGCCGAAAACGGCTGCCAGATCGAGGCAAAGGCTTTCCACTCCTCTTCATGCAAAGTATGAATGGGTGAAATGAATTTTTTCAGTTCTTCGATTGCGGAGGGATTCACGGATTGGCGGATGACGGATTACAGCATTAAAAAAAACATTCTATCATTCTATCATACTATCATACTATCATTCTATCATACTATCATTCACTCATTGTTTCTTCACTCATTGTTTCTGTATCCAATTTACGGCAGTTTCCAAAACCAGATCTCTTTTTTCTTTCAGGTCCTGCGGGCTTGGTTTAACCAGCACATCCGGCAGTATCGGGTCAAAATTTTTCTCATCACCATCCGCGCGGGTAAACATTTTGGTAGCAGCCCGGGCAATGATACGTGTATTGGGAAGCATGAAATTGTACATTTCTCCAAAATCATTTCCAGGCTCACCGGTAGGTTCACCGAATAGGGTAGCCAGCTGGTAAGTCCTGATGCCATCAGATAACATATTGGCGCTGGAAAATGTATTGGGGCCAATAAGAACAGCGGTTTTTCCGGTAAAACTTAGCTCCCTGCTTACCGGCTTGCGTAAACTTTTATTCACGTAAGTATACAGATCACCCTCTTTGAGTGAGTTGTAAAATTTGTTTTCTGATGGATTGCCTGTATTCTCCATCAGTTTCAGGAATGCTTTGTAATGACTGCTGCTTTTCCATTTCATACCGCCAGACAACACATAGGGCTTTGTAGAAAAATAACTGATGAGCGAATCGCCCAGTGCAGAATTGCCTCCTCCATTCTCACGCAGGTCGATGATCAGTCCTGCTGCATTGGTTTCTTTGATTTTTGTGAAACTATTTTTCAGAAAATCTGAAAATGGGTTCGTTTTGCTGTTAACCATTTGCCGGTAATTGATATAGGCAATATTGCCGGGTAGCATGGTAAAAGTATAAGGCTCAGCAGGCTGGCTCACAGTAGCGGCCAGTACTTTGTTCAGGCTGTCTGCCTGTTGTTTGGAATAGCCGGTGGTAGTAAATTGTACTAGCTGCCCCGCTTCTGTTTTGGCTTTGATCCGGTAGGGACTTCTCATCCCATGCAGGAACAACAATTTGCGTACATAAGTAGCGATCTGTTGTTTGCGCCAGGTTTCCAGTCCACCGTAATATTCTCTGAATTGCCGGTTCCATTCACTAACCGGTTTTCCATTCACTTCCAGGATCATGGCGTTTACGCCCAGTTGTTGTTCTCTGCTCAGATCGCGGTCCACGATCCAGCTGCTATCTGTTACTTTTTGCAAGAGAAAAGGGAAACGGAGCGAATTCGTGTACATACTATCCGTGATCGTACTGGAAGGCATACCAATATGTCCCTCATTCAGAAGCGCGGCCAGTTTACCGAATAGTAAAACGGCTTCTGTTTGTGAGATACTATCGCCAATGGCAGATAATAACTGGCTCTCCTTTTTTTCGAGGGCTTCTTTGCTGATGGCGTGATACAGATTCACATGTGATTCTTCCATCACTTTCTGCCAGAAACGGATATCTTCTGCCAGTTGTTCTTTGGCTATTTTTTGAAAAGCAAAACCGGGAACAGGATCCTTAGCGTAAACGATGCCCTGCTGGGCTTCTGCTGCATACCAAAACAGGAGGCCGATCGACAGTACAATTGTTCTCATTTGTATCAGTTGAAGCCGCTAAAATAGCCGGTTTTGCAGGATTTGCCTTTCACATAAAAGGGTGATTTATAAAAGGCGAAAACGCTGATCTTTGGTAACTTTCCCATTGGATGAGCGGTCCCCAACGTTATATTGCCCATTTAGATCTCGACTCTTTTTTTGTGAGTGTGGAGATGCTGCACGATCCTTCGCTGAAAGGCAAAGCGGTGATTGTGGGCGGTTCCAGAGACAGGGGCGTGGTTACTACCTGCAGTTACGAAGCGCGGAAGTTTGGTGTACACAGCGCCATGCCGATGAAAACGGCGATGAAACTTTGCCCGCATGCCATTATTGTCCGGGGCACCAGGGGAGAGTACAGCCGGTATTCCCGATGGGTAACCGATATCATTGCTGCCCGGGCCCCCTTGTATGAGAAAGCGTCGATTGATGAGTTTTATATTGATCTGACGGGCATGGATAAATTTTTCGATCCCTATCAATGGACCATCGATCTGCGTGCAGCTATTATCGAAGAAACGCAACTGCCTATTTCATTCGGACTCGCTACCAATAAAATGGTTGCCAAAATTGCCACGGATGAAGCCAAACCCAATGGTTATCTCTTTGTACAACCGGGTATGGAAAAACAATTTCTGGCACCGCTGCCGGTAAATAAATTTTCTGGTGTGGGTGAGCAGACTTTTCAGATACTGAAATCGATGGGCATTCACACGATACGTGATCTGAGCGAAACACCGATTGCAGAGCTGGAGAAGAAACTGGGTAAATATGGGGCCGATCTCTGGCGCAAATCGCAGGGTTTACATGATGGGGAAGTACATGGTTATCATGAAGCCAAGTCCATCTCCACCGAAAATACGTTTGAAGAAAATATTTCAGATGTAGCTGTGTTGCTGAGCGAATTGGTTCGCATGACCGAAAAAGTAGCTTTCGAACTCCGGCAGGATGAGAAACTGACCGGTTGTATTGCGGTGAAGATCCGTTATCCCGATTTTGAAACCACTTCCCGCCAGACAACGATAGATTATACGCTCCGCGATGATGAGCTCATCCCGGTGGCCATCGATCTTTTTCATAAACTTTACCGCAGGGGGCAGCCCGTTCGCCTGCTGGGTGTGCGCCTAAGCGAACTCACGAACCACCCCGTTCAGGCTAGTTTGTTTGACGATGCCGAAAAGAAGAACAAACTCTACAAAGCCATCGACGACGTAAAAAACACTTTTGGCAAAGCTTCCCTGAAAAAAGCAAGAACCATACAGACCGTCAAAAAGCCAGGTAGTTAGCAGGTTATTTTCAGCTAAAGAAAAGCTTTAAAAAATTAGTCTACTGATTTAATAGGAAATCATTATTTTCGTTTCTATAAAATCAAACACTATGGGTTTACGTTTAGGGGATCTGGCTCCCAACTTTCAGGCACAAACCAGTGCTGGCAAGATTGATTTCTATGAGTATTTAGGTACCGGATGGGGGGTCTTGTTCTCACACCCGGCCGATTATACACCGGTTTGTACCACGGAACTGGGCAGAACCGCTTCGCTGCAGGCTGAGTTTGAAAAGCGGAATGTAAAAGTGCTGGCATTGAGTGTGGATTCGGTTGACAGTCATAAAAACTGGATCAAAGACATCAATGAAACCCAGCAGGTAACTGTCGGTTTCCCCATTATTGCCGATGAAGATAAAAGCATCGCGCATGCTTATGATATGATTCATCCCAATGTATCAGAAACGTTTACCGTTCGCTCGCTGTTCATCATTGGTCCGGATAAAAAAGTGAAACTGATTATTACCTACCCTGCATCTACCGGAAGAAATTTTGTGGAAGTATTGCGGGTGATTGATTCTTTGCAGTTAACCGCGGGTTACAGTGTAGCCACACCGGCCGACTGGAAAGAGGGAGAAGACGTGATTGTGGCATTGAATGTGAGTACGGATGATGCGATTAAAAAATTTCCGAAAGGAGTGGATGTGATTAAACCTTACCTGCGGTATACGCCGCAGCCCAATAAATAAGCAGGCAATCGTTTATTTATTTTTTGTACTTGTTCCGGCCCCGATGTCTATCGGGGCTTTTTGTTGAACAGACGAACCGATGAACAGAAGAAAAAGGAACAGAAGAACGCAGAACATAGAACCAGGCACATTTCGCGTATAAAACAATCAACCTTATCGGAATTAATAAAATTTGGTGGGTTCTTACTATCTTTCTGTGAAATAATTGTCATGAGAAAAATATCCCTCTTTGTTCTGTCTGTGCTGGTGATGAACCTGCTCTATGCCCAGCGAACCGTTTTGCATTGTGGGCAACTGATCGATGTGAAAACATTACAGGTACTGAAAGAAATGTCTGTCATCATCGAAGGCAATAAGATCACCGATGTGCAGAAGGGATATACTGCCGCTGCAGCGGGAGATAAACTGGTAGACCTGAAAAATAAAACAGTGATGCCCGGTCTCATCGATATGCATGTGCACATGGAAAGCGAAACCAATCCCGGCAACTACCTGAACGGATTTACCTGGAATGGTCCTGATTATGCTTTTCAGTCGGTGGTATTTGCCGAGAGAACATTGATGGCCGGTTTCACAGCTGTTCGCGATCTGGGTGGTAGTGGCGCCAATATTTCCCTGCGCAATGCGATCAATAAAGAATGGGTAAAAGGTCCGCGGGTGTATACCGCCGGTAAGTCGATAGCCACCACAGGCGGACATGCCGATCCCACCAACAATTACCGCAAAGACCTGATGGGCGATCCCGGCCCGAGAGAAGGGGTGGTGAATGGCGTTGACGACTGCGCCAAAGCAGTGAGACAGCGATACAAGGAAGGATCGGACCTGATAAAGATCACGGCTACTGGTGGTGTATTGAGTATGGCCAAAGATGGCAGCGGTGCCCAGTTTACGGAGGAAGAAGTAAGAGCGATCGTGGCTACCGCCAAAGACTATGGTTTTAAAGTGGCCGCACATGCACATGGTGCAGAAGGAATGAAACGTGCGGTACTGGGTGGGGTAAACTCCATCGAACACGGAACTTATATGAGTGAGGAAGTGATGGAACTGATGAAACAGAAAGGTACTTATCTGGTGCCCACTATTATAGCCGGTAAATCATCTGCCGACTCCGCCAAGAAACCTGGTTATTATCCCGATATCGTTCGGGCCAAGGCCCTGGTGGTGGGTAATTATATCCAGGCCACATTTGCCAAAGCGTACAAGGCCGGCGTTAAGATCGCTTTCGGAACCGATGCGGGCGTATACGCACATGGAAAAAACTGGATGGAATTTGCCTACATGACAGAAGCCGGAATGCCCATACTCGAAGCCATCCGTGCTGCCACCGTAAACGCTGCTGATCTGTTAGGTGATGACCGGATCGGCTCCATCGAAAAAGACAAACTCGCCGATATTATCGCCATAGATGGTGATCCGGTGAAAGATGTAAAAGCCATGGGCAGGGTGAAGTTTGTGATGAAGAACGGGACGGTGTATAAAAACGAATGAGTGAATGATAGAATGATAGCATGATAGAATGGTTTATTCACTCATTCTATCATGCTATCATTCTATCATTGATCTCTCTCATCCCTTCCACTTCCTCAACTGCTGTAAAACGGCACGGAGATCTTTGGGGAGGGGCGCTTCGAGGTCGAAGGTTTCTCCGCCAAGGGTAAACTTCAGTCGGTAAGAATGAAGGGCCAGGCGGGAAAGAATAGGTTTTTCCTCTTCGGCTATTTTGGCCAGTTTAAAATTCTTTTTGAGCGAGGATAGTAATACAGGTTTGGCATCGCCATAGATCTCATCGCAAACGATGGAATGGCCGATATGCTGCATGTGTACCCGGATCTGGTGTGTGCGGCCCGTATGGATCCTGAATTGTACCCAGGAATACAAGCGGAAAGATTCCAGCACTTCATAATCGGTGAGGGAAACTTTTCCCTTGACATGCGTCATCATCTTAGTGGTCTTACCGGGATGCTCCATAATGGGCGCATCAATGCTGCCAGAAGGATTCATCATCTGTCCGTATACCAATCCCACATAATATTTCTCCATCTCTCTTCCTTCAAACAATTGAGAGAGTTCCTTATGCGCTTCTTCGGTTTTGGCAAACACGATAACGCCGCTGGTATCGCGGTCGAGGCGGTGTACCGTATAGATTGATCCCAGTTTTTGTTTCAGGAGATCCTTTACAGAAATTTCCTGTCCCAGCCTGTCGGGTATGCTCAACAAACCTGAGGGTTTGTTAATAGCGATGAACTGTTCGTTCTCAAATATGATATCGAGGTGCATGGTAATACGATTTCCGTTATCCGAACGGGAAGAGGTGTTATTTGGTTTCTTTGTTTTTTCGCAGGAAAGACTGGTTCATGAATTTCAGTAACCGCACTTCTTTCTCCTGCAGGAAACGGAATTTACCGCGTTCTACATTTTTCTTGGTGAGGTTGGCAAACATCACACGGTCAAGGCCTTTTACATCGTAACCCAGGTGTTCGAATATGCGGCGTACAATACGGTTACGGCCGCTGTGGATCTCGATGCCGATCACGTGTTTGTCTTTGGGGTCGGTATAACCCGCTGCATCAGCTTTTACAAAACCATCTTCCAGTGTAACTCCTTCCAGAATGGATTCGAGGTCTTTTTTGGTAACGGGTTTATCAAGGGTTACTTCATAGATCTTTTTGATCTCAAAAGAAGGGTGGGTCAGTTTTTGCGCCAGTTCCCCATCGTTGGTTAACAGCAGTACACCAGTGGTGTTTCTGTCCAGTCTGCCTACGGGGTACACTCTTTCTTCGGTCGCATTTTTCACCAGGTCCATCACGGTTTTTCTTCCTTCCGGATCATTGGCCGTGGTGATAAAGTCTTTGGGTTTGTTCAGCAGTATGTAAACAGAATTCCGCTGCAGAAAAACCTGTTTCCCTTTCACTACGATCTTTTCGGTGCCGTTTACTTTATAGCCGGGTTCAAATACTTTATCTCCGTTTACGGTTACTTTCCCTTCTTTCACCAGTTCAGCTGCTTCCCTTCTGCCGCAAACGCCAGAATGGGCAATGAATTTATTCAGGGGCATGGATTCGGTCAGGGGTTTGTTTTCCGGTTTCGGAAAATCTGCATTGAGTACCCTGTTGTCGGGTTTCTTTTTGCGGGTGCTTTTTTTGGCATCGGCAGCAGCCGGATTGGGTACTGCAGAAGTATCTCTTCTATTAACTTGTTTTTTCGGTGCGCGTACTTCGTATTTCTTGGTTGGGGTGCCCGGTTTACCCTTATCCTGAGGTCTGAATTTGGCTTTTGCCGGTTGAGGCTCTTCTTCCTTCACAACACCCCGCATTTTCTCGATCTTCTTTTTCCGCATTTCTTCTCCTGCGGCGCGGGCGGCCTGTTTGATTTTTTTCTTTTCCTGGCGGAAAGCTTCTTTGATGGCGCTGCCCCTTGTTTTATTGGCAAACTTGTCGAAGTTGTCTGTTCTTTTTTTCATGTAGTGGTATTTATGCTGTTTTTCAACAGGAATGGCAAAGGTAGCGTATTGGGAGTAAATGGGGGTTGAATGTCGAATATCGAACATCGAATATCGAACGCCGAAGTTCAGCTCCGATCAACATTCGATATTCCTTGTTCGATATTCGATGTTCTCTACTTCCCTTTATTCGCCAACTGCCCGCAGGCTGCATCAATATCTTTTCCTCTGCTGCGGCGTAAGCGGGCATTTACTTTGTTGGCTTCCAGTATGCCCATGAAATTCTGGATCCCTTCTTCATCGGGTTTGGTGAAACGGAAAGCGTCAATAGGGTTATACTCGATGATGTTCACGAGATCGGCCGGTACCTGGCGGTAAATACGGGTCAGCTCTTCGGCATCTTTATCAGAATCGTTCAGGTTTTTGAACAGGATATATTCCAGTGTGATCTCGTTACCGGTTTGTTTGTAGAAATAGTTCAGCGCGTCTATCAGTACTTTGATATTGTTGCTCTCGTTGATGGGCATGATCTCATTGCGCTTGGCATCGTTGGCGGCATGCAGCGATAGCGCCAGTTTAAAACGTACCTGGTCATCGCCCAGCATACGGATCTGTTTGGCCACACCGGCGGTGGAAACGGTGATCCTTTTTGGACTCATGAACAATCCATCTTCTGCCGAGATCCTTTCAATGGCTTTGAGCACGTTGCTGTAATTCATCAGCGGTTCGCCCATGCCCATGAACACGATATTGGTCAGTTTTTTATCAAATGTGGCTTCGCTTTGTTTGTTGATGAGCACTACCTGGTCGTAGATCTCGTCGTAGGTAAGGTTTCGTTTGCGGTCCATATAACCGGTAGCACAGAACTTACAGCTCAGGCTGCAACCGATCTGGGAAGAAACACAGGCAGTTTTACGCTCTTCTGTGGGAATCAATACCCCTTCTATCAAGTGTTTGTCAAATGTTTTAAAACGGCTTTTAACGGTACCATCATCGCTGAACTGGGTGGCATCCACTTTCAGGGCAGGCAGGGTAAAATCTGCTGCCAGTTTGCTGCGTAGTTCCTTGCTCAGGTTCGTCATCTCATCAAAACTAAACGCATGCTTCTGCCATAACCATTCCCATACCTGTTTTACCCGGAACTTCTTATCACCGATGCTGGTAAAATAGTTTTCAAGGTCAGACAGGCTCTGGTGGCGTATATTGGGTAATTCACTGTTCATCCCGCAAAGATACCGCCTGCGCCCCTGAAGGGGTAATTTTTGTACTACAAACTCTATATTGCGCCTGTTTTACTGATTTCCTTTAATAGTAACGATACGATATATGAAAACATGTTATGTAATTGATGCCGTAAGAACACCTGTGGGCAGGTATGGCGGTAAACTGAGTTCGATCCGTCCGGATGACCTGCTGGCCCATGCCATCACTGCGTTGTTGCAGCGTAACCCGGAAATTGATCCTGCTAAAATTGAAGATGTGATTGCCGGCGCAGCCAACCAGGCCGGAGAAGATAACCGTGATGTGGCCCGCATGGCCGCTTTATTGGCCGGTTTGCCGGTGAATGTGGGAGGTAATACTGTAAACAGATTGTGTGCCAGCGGTTTACAGGCTGTGATGGATGCCGCCCGTGCCATTATGTGTAATGAAGGAATGTTTTATATCGCCTGCGGCGTAGAAAGCATGACCCGCGCCCCCTTTGTTACCGCCAAAAGCGATGGTGCCTGGAACCGGAAAGTAGAAACCTATGATACCACCATCGGCTGGCGATTTACCAATAAAAAACTGGCGGATATGTACCATCCTTACAGTATGGGCGAAACGGCAGAGAATGTAGCACGTGAATGGAATATCAGCCGGGAGGAGCAGGACCTGTTTGCCCTCTCTTCGCAACAGAAATATTTTGCGGCCAAAGAAGCCGGTAAATGGGATGCGGAGATAGCGGCTATAGAAATGATCAGCGACCGGCTGATCACCTGGTTCAATGAAGACGAACATCCGCGCCAAACCTCTCTGGAAAAATTGGCCGGACTCAAGCCCGCTTTTGCCAAAGATGGAAGTGTAACCGCCGGTAACTCTTCCGGTATCAATGATGGAGCCGCTGCCATCTTACTGGCCAGTGAGGAAGCCGTAAAATTATTTAACCTGCAACCCATGGCCCGGGTGGTGAGTATGGCAGTGGCAGGGGTAGACCCCGCCATCATGGGTATGGGACCGGTGCCTGCTTCGCAGAAAGCCCTGCAACGGGCGGGTTTATCTGCCGCTGATCTGGGTCTGGTAGAATTGAACGAGGCTTTTGCCTCGCAGAGTCTGGCCTGTATCAAAGAATTAGGCCTGGATACTGCCAAAGTAAATGTGAATGGAGGAGCCATCGCTATCGGTCATCCCTTGGGATGCAGCGGGGTGCGTATCTCTACCACTTTATTGCATGAGATGAGCCGCCAGCAGACAAGATACGGGCTGGCAACCATGTGTGTAGGGGTTGGGCAGGGAGCGGCTGTTATTTACGAGGGAGTATAGCCTGTGACTTTTTTATTTTTCAACTGTAAGCATATTTTAAGGTGCCGCAAATGGTTAGTTGCATAAATATTATTATTTTGGACGCACTAAAAAATGACTGTATGAAAAAAATGGTGCTGTTTTTCTTCCTTTCTGTGGGTATGGTACTGATGGCGCAGGCACAGCAGGCACCAGCGGCCAAAGATTCCACTTTGCAGCATTATGTAGGTAAGTATAAGTTTCCTGATGGAAGTGTCGTAGCCGAAGTAACGGTGACCCTTGAAGATGGGGCATTGGTAATGGCTTCTTCTGCCGGAACATCAGCTCTGGAAAAACAAGAAGGAGAAGACCTGTACACGATCGTTCAGTTTCAGGGCACCGCTAAGTTTGTGAGAGATGCCAACAAAAAAGTAATTGGCGTAAGCATTAATGCCATGGGTTACCAATTAGAGGGAACCAAAACAGAGGGGATCGCTTTTAACAGAAAAAACTACCTCAACCAGCGGATTTCACCATTGCTGGTTCGATAAACGCACCGATTGCTTGCGGTATATACAAAGAGGCTGGGATAGTATCCTGGCCTCTTTCTTTTTATTGGTAGTAGGTTTTGTCGAGATGAAAGAGTCCATCTGCCTGTTTCCAATACCAGAATTTCTTTTTAAAAATGATATAGGTTCCCCTGACCGAACTGCTGGCCAGGTTTTCGGGCACATATAAAACCCTGGGTGGCAACAGCTGAAAACGGTAGATCAGGTTTTTCTGCTGTCCGGGTGTATACGAGCGTGCTATGCGGCGATAATCAATTTTAGCACCGATTTCGGGAGGGAGTTTACTCCGGGAAGTAATGATATTACCCGAAGCATCGATCACAGTCAAGGGTTCGGAAAAAGCAGTTATTTCGCGTGTTGCCGGTACTGCAGTTTTGGGTTCCTCCGGAATGAACACGGTAACAGGCTGATCCGCTTTATTATTCTTTGACTCCTGTATTACAGGCGTTTTGGACGCCGTAGGTTGCAGTTTCCTGCTGCAGGAAACCAGCATCACTGCCAATACAAGTGAAAAACACAAAACTCTTTTCATACTACCTGTTTAGCCAGGTAATGAAAATACTGTGCCAAAGATGCGGGAACGGGGCTTTGTCGGCAGACAGTTGCTTCGCTGCCAACACTAGCAAAGATTTTTTACCACTGGAACGCAAAATCTGCCAATGCGGTCTGTGCCATGCTTTGCTGTTCACTTTTACGTAGGTCTTTTACCAGACAAGTGCCATTGGCCAGTTCCTCGCTGCCAAGGATGACCACAAAGGGGATCTGTTTTTTTTCTGCGTATTTGAATTGTTTGTCAAATTTGGTATTCTCATGAAACAACTCGCTGGCAATGCCTTTACTGCGCAATTGCTGCATCAGGCCAAATGCCTGTTTGCTCTCTGCCTCGCCCAGGTTAAAGAATAGTACACGTGTTCCGGCCTGCACTTCTTCGGGGAAAAGTTTCAGTTCTTCCATCACATCGTAGATCCTGTCTACTCCAAAACTGATCCCCACACCGGGTACATTGGGCACACCAAATAAACCGGTAAGGTCATCATACCTTCCGCCACCACCGATGCTGCCCATCTGCACATTCAGCGCTTTCACTTCGAAAATGATGCCGGTGTAGTAATTCAATCCACGGGCCAGGGTGAAATCGGTGCTGAGTGGTGAGTGGTCAGTGGTGAGTGGGTAGTTGAGCACGTATTCGATCTCTTCAATGCCTTTCAGACCCGTTTCGTTATTACCGATGAGTTGTTTGAGGGCGGTTATTTTTTCTGCATTGCTACCCGTTATCGAAAGGTATTGTTCAATCCTGTTGATCTGTGTGTCTGATAATCCTTTGGCAGACAGTTCTGCTTTTACTTTTTCCAACCCGATCTTATCCAGTTTGTCAATGGCCACGGTGATGTCTACCATTTTATCGGTACCGCCGCAGAGTTCTGCCAGGGCAGCTAATATTTTGCGGCTGTTGATCTTGATCTCTACCGGAATGCCCAGTTTTTCAAAAACGGTGGCATAGATACCGGCCAGTTCTACTTCATTTAACAGCGATTTGCTGCCCACCACATCTGCGTCGCACTGGTAAAACTCGCGGTAGCGGCCTTTCTGCGGTCTGTCGGCACGCCATACGGGCTGCACCTGGTAACGTTTGAAAGGAAGGGTAAGTTGGCCGTAGTTCATGGCCACATATCTTGCAAAAGGGATGGTTAGGTCGTACCGCAAGGCTCTTTCTGTGATTCCCTTGGTGTTTTTACCCGATAATACTTTTTCAAAATCCTCTTTTGCCTGCTGCTGTTTATCGGGGTTATCCAAACCGTTGTTGAGGATCTTGAAGATGAGTTTGTCGCCTTCTTCGCCATATTTCCCCATCAATGTATCCAGATTTTCCATGGCAGGTGTTTCCAATGGCTGAAAACCATAGCACTCAAATACATGGCGGATGGTCTGGAAAATATAATTGCGTTTGTGTACAACAGCCGCGCTGAAATCTCTGGTTCCTTGTGGTAAGCCGGGTCTACTCATGGGTGGGTATTCGTTAATGGGTTTCTGTCTGTTCGAAAAGTTGGGAATAGGACTGCTACTATCCTGCTCATTCCTCTCTGTATACTTCAATCAGTCTGTCGCAGGCTTTGTTGAGCATGTCAAATACGAGGTGATAATCTTTCTCGGTCCCATACCAGGGGTCAGGTACTTCGCGGTTCTCGCCGGGGTAAAGCAGATCGAGGATCATTGTCACTTTCCTGTCATTTTTTTCCATCTCCCAATACGCTGCACAGATCTTTTTTACTGCCGAATAATTCTCCTGATCCATCACAAAGAGGTGATCAAAAGAAAGCAGATCCTCTTTCACCAGTTTCCGGCAGCGCTGTTGGCTGATATCGATCCCATGATCCCGGGCTACTTTTTGCGATAACACATGGGGTTGTTCTCCAATATGATAGCCGTTGGTGCCCGCACTGTCTACTATCCAATCATAACCGGCTTCCCGGGCTTTTTGTTGTAAGATGCCTTCTGCCAATGGACTCCTGCAGATATTTCCCAGGCAAACCATCAAAATTCTCATGAGCGCAAAGATAGTGTTCCGCCGCAATTCAGCTACGGGATGAAAGGGTAAAAGCGGCTAACATTCATTAGCATTAAATGCAACTGTTTATGGAATTGACGCGGAACCCGCATCCCATAAGCAATAACCGGTGAATTGTTTCAAATTGTCGGCCACAATTGTTGGACACAAATAAAATTATTGCCTAAATTGCCCATCCCTGTTTTAATTGATTGTTAAATGGAGAATGAATTCAGAGCTAAACAGAAGAAAAGTTATAATTTAATGCGGATGTCCTATGACCTAACCATCGCAGTTTTATTACTTGGGATGGCGGTGATTATGCTATTTGCAGACAAGCTCAATATGGAACAACTGTTGGACAAAGACAACGAATTTTTCAGGTACTTTTTTGGGGGGCTTTGTCTTTTATATGGTGGTTTTCGTTTATACAGAGGGATCAAGCGTAATTAATCAGATGAGAAACAGTGTGTTATACGGTCTAATTCTGGGTCTGTCTTTGTTCTTTGTTTCTTGTAACAGATCGGGTAAAAAAGCAGATCCGCGGGATACCCCTACACAGGGGATGATCCGGATCAGTGTGGATGAGAGCTTCAAGCCTGTTATCGAAGAGCAGCTGAAAGTGCATCATTCCTCTTTTCCCAATACCCGGATCGAAGTTTCGTATATGTCAGAAGCAGCCTGTTTCCGGGATCTGCAGTCTGATAGTACGCGGATGATCATTGTTGCCAAAGGACTGACCGATGCGGAAGCAGAGATCTTTGAGAACAGCCTTTCGTACAAACCCCAATACGGGATACTGGCTTACGATGCGGTGACCGCGATTGTGAACAGGGCAGCGAAAGACAGTGTATTCACCATTGCACAGCTGAAAGCTATTCTCAGCGGCAGGAACAATATCACCGCTGTAATGGATGGGAAGAATGCAACGAGTACGATACGCTACCTGCAGGATAGTGTGCTGCGGGGTGAAGCACTGGGTAAAAATGTAGTAGCGGCCAGTAATAGTGAGGAAGTGATCGAAGTAGTATCCGGCAATCCGAATGTAATTGGCTTTGTAGGGCTGAGTTGGGTGGGCGATAGTTATGATCCCAAACAACTGGCACAATTAACAAAAATCAGGACGGCGCTGGTAGAATGTGTTAAATGTGAGGAGAAAGACCTGTTTGCCAAGCCTTCACAGGCATCATTGGCATACGGTCAGTACCCGTTGGCACGCCCCTTGTATTATATATTGAAGGAAAATTCTGCCGGACTCGGCACAGGCTTCATGAATTTCATGAGTCTGGAAAGAGGACAGCTGATTTTCCGGAGATCATTCCTGGTACCGGCTAAGATGGGGTTTAACCAGCGGTTAGGGAAAATCAAAGATGCAGATTGACACTATAATTATAAAAAAAGCAAAATGAAGAAGACCGTTTCTCTGATGTTTACAGCAATGCTTGCTGCACAGTGTTTGATGGCGCAGATTCCTGCGGGCATCAAGTTCCTGAATTATGAAAAGAACAAGAGTGCCAAAGAAGCATTTCAGAAAGCTTATGATGCCAATCCGAAAGACCCCCAGGCTATTTATTGGTTAGGACAGGCTATGCTGGCAACAGATGGCGGAGATCCAACCCCGGAGCAGATACAGGCTACCAAGGCTCTGTACCAGAAGGGATTGCAGGAAGTAGGCAGTGATGCCTGGTTGCTGGTGGGAATGGGACATATCGGGATCCTGGAAAAAGAAGACATCAATGCTGTTAAACAGAAATTTGAGCAGGCAATTACAGCCACTACAGAAACCAAGGGCAAGAATAAAGGCAAACCCAATCCTGCTATTCTGAATGCCATTGGCCGTGCCAATGCGGAAGTGAGTAGTGAGAAAGGAGACCATAGTTATGCCATTGAGAAACTGAAGCAGGCATCAACGATTGATCTGACCGATCCGGATATCATGATCAATATGGGTATCAATTACCTGAAAATGGGTGGAGAAAACGGTGGAGAAGCTGTTAAAGCTTATCAGGAAGCACTGAGTCGCGACCCAAAGAATGCCCGTGCTTTTTACCGCATTGGTAAGATCTACCAGAGCCAGAATAATAAGGAACTGTTTGAGCAGAACTTTACTAGTGCCATGGAAGCCGATCCTGCGTTTCCACCTGTCTATTTTAATTACTATGAATATTATGCTACACGTGATGTAAATCGTGCAAAAGAATATCTCGACAAATACATTGCTAATGCCGATAAAGATCCGTTACTCGATCTGGTGATGGCTGATTACCTTTTCCGTTCGGGAAAAAATGCTGAGTCGCTTGCTAAGGTAAAAGAACTGGAAGCGGCTGTAGGTTCTAAAGTATTACCTAAACTGGATGTACTGTATGCCCTGAACTTTGACAGAACCGGTGATTCAGTGCAGGCTAAAGAAGCGCTGACCAAGTATTTTGCGAATTCGCCCGTGCAGAAAATCGCTCCGGGTGATTATGAACTGGCAGTGAAAGTGTTCTCCAAATTCCCTGGCAGCGAAACACAGGCCGTGGGTTATCTGGAAAGAGCGATGACTACCGATACTTCTAAAGTGAATAAACTGGCTTATATGGGTCAGGCTGCTGAACTGTTTGGTAAAGCAAGGATGTACAATAAGCAGATCGAGTGGTTACAAAGACAGGCTGCTATGAAGGGCGGCACCATGAGTGAGTTTGATTACTACAAATTAACCAGTACCGCATTTAATGCAAAGAACTATCCGCTGACCATTGAGCTGGCCAAGAAATATATGATCGACCATCCCGGTAAACCCCAGCCTTACAGCTTTTTCAAGCGGGCTGCGCTGGCATCCGATCCTGATACTTCTAAAGGCATTGCTGCCGAACACCTGATCTATCTTGATTCCGTATATACCGCTCTGGATAAGGAAAAGTATAAAAAAGACATCTTTCTGAACCAGTACTATATCCTGAACTACTATATCAAGAAATTTGTAGGGCTGAAAAACAACCCCGATTTCAAGGTAAAGAGTGATGGATCCAAAACAGAAGTGGTGGAGCAATTCCTGGCTACCTGCCAGAAAGCGCTGGAAGTGACCGACAGCATGATCCAGTTATATCCAGATGCGGCAGACGATAATAACCGTTTTGCCCAGGGTGCCAAGGCTGAGATCCAGAAAAATATTGATTATTACAGCAAACCGCCGGTACCTGCCAAAAAAGGCGCCGGCTCCGGTGGCAGCAGTGCTCCCGGCAAAGGCAAATAAAAAAATACCTGAAAAAACTCCCCATAATCGGGGAGTTTTTCTTTTATATGCCACACAAGTGTATTTTTGCACCACTTTAATTTTTTCACATGAGCTGGCTTTCTTTGTTACTGGATGCAAGTGCGTCTAATTCTGCGGCTAACTATTTCCCCATCGGCGTTCAGTTGATCTTTGCGGCCGGTTTTGTGGCCACCATGATCGGTGTATCGGCCTGGGTGGGTCCGAAGCGTAAAACCGCCGACAAGCTGGAGAATTTTGCCAGCGGTATCGAAACCCATGGAAATGCCCGCCAGCCGATGGCTATCAAGTATTTTCTGGTGGCCATCCTGTTTGTGCTGTTTGATGTGGAAGTGATCTTTTTCTATCCTTATGCGGTTAATTTCCGCGAACTGGGATGGGCAGGATTCAGTGCTGTACTCATGTTTGTCGCTTTTTTCATGATAGGATTCATTTATATCATCAAAAAAGGCGCATTGACCTGGGAAGACTAGGTTAATTAGTAATTAGCAATTAGTAATTAATAATTGAAGGCATTGAACTTACTGTTCGCCGGGGGGTTATAATTACTACTAAACTGCTTAATTACTAATTGCTGATTACTAATTATTAATTTATCATATGCGTCCGGTACGTTTTAATATTCATCCGAAAGAAGCCCTGATCAGTGAGGCAGTTGCTGTGGCAGAAGCACCTCAGGGTTATTCAGGGGAGGGTTTTTTTACCACCAAACTGAGCGATGTGGTAGGATTGGCCCGGAAAAACTCCATGTGGCCCCTGCCTTTTGCCACTTCCTGCTGTGGTATCGAATTCATGGCTACCATGGGTTCTCATTACGATCTGGCCCGTTTTGGTTCTGAAAGGGTAGGTTTCTCACCCCGCCAATGCGATCTGCTGATGGTAATGGGTACCATTGCCAAGAAAATGGGTCCGGTTTTACGCCAGGTATACCTGCAGATGGCAGAACCCCGCTGGGTGATTGCCGTGGGCGCCTGTGCCAGCAGCGGTGGTATTTTTGATAGCTATAGTGTGTTACAAGGTATCGACCAGATCATTCCGGTGGATGTATATGTTCCCGGCTGCCCGCCCCGCCCCGAAGCCATCCTGGATGGTTTTATGAAAGTGCAGGAGCTGGTAGGACAGGAAAGCATCCGCAGAAGAAACAGCGAGCAGTATAAGGCGCTGATGAACGGATACGGAATCGAATAACAAAACCGGGCAACAGTTGGAAATTAACCTGTTGTTTGTATATAATAAATCATGTTTGCAGCTTAAAAAGTCTGCAGCTGAATCTGATAGCAATGGCCTTAACCAACGAAAGAATTCAACAACGACTGACGGAGAAATTTGGAGATGCTGTTTTCCATTTCGAAGAGTCGTATGGTATGCTCAGTTTTGAAGCAGCCAAGGAGAATAACCTGAAAGTGCTCCAGTTCATGAACGATGAGGAAGAGCTGGGTTTTCGCTTTCTGACAGATCTCTGCGCGGTGAATTACCCAGATCAGCCCGGCCGTGAACTGGCGGTGGTGTACCACCTGCATAACCTCACGGAGAATGTGCGTGTACGTTTCAAAGTATTTACCGATATCAATACCCCCGATGTTTTCACGGCTTCCAAACTCTTTAACAGTGCCAACTGGATGGAGCGGGAAACCTATGATTTCTACGGGGTGAATTTTGTAGGTCATCCGAACCTGAAAAGGATCCTGAATGTGGATGAGATGGATTACTTCCCCATGCGGAAAGAGTTTCCGCTGGAAGACCAGACGAGGGTGGATAAGGATGATGAAATGTTTGGACGGGGGTAGGAATCGTGAGAGGTGAGACGTGAATAGTGAGGATTCCTTACACTCACGACTGACGACTCACGGAAAGCTGCAAAGTGAACAGGACGTACAAGTGAGTGGCACAACGAAGTTGATTAAAGATATATAGCTGATTATATAATGACAGAGCATCATCACCATATCAAACTGCCGGAAGGCTCGATAGAAAAGCAGACAACCACATTGAATGTGGGCCCCACGCACCCTGCTACACATGGTGTGTTCCAGAACATCATGGAGCTGGATGGAGAGCGGATCGTGTCTACCGAATCTACCGTGGGTTATATCCACCGTGCTTTTGAAAAGATCGCCGAGCGGAGACCTTTGTACCAGATCACCCCTCTTACAGACAGGTTGAATTATTGCAGCAGTCCCATTAACAACATGGGCTGGCACCTTACCTGCGAGAAACTGCTGGATGTAAAAACACCGAAAAGGGTGGATTATCTCCGTGTGATCATCATGGAGCTGGCGCGTATTGCGGATCACCTGATCTGTAATTCGATCGTAGGTGTGGATACCGGTGCCTATACCGGCTTCCTTTATGTGATGCAGTATCGTGAATTAATTTATGAGATATATGAAGAAGTATGTGGGTCCCGCCTTACTACTAATATTGGGCGTATTGGCGGTTTTGAAAGGAATTTCTCAAATACAGCGTTTACGAAACTCGAGAAATTCTTAAAGGAATATCCTGCGGTGCTGAAAGAACTGGAAAACCTGTTCAGTCGTAACCGCATATTTATGGAGCGTACCATTGGTACGGGTGCCATCAGTGCAGAGCGCGCGCTGAATTACGGGTTTACCGGACCCAACCTGCGTGCTGCCGGTGTTGATTATGATGTGCGTGTGCATGCACCGTACAGCAGCTACGAAGATTTTGATTTCAGCATACCCGTTGGTAAAACAGGTGATAACTACGACCGTTTCCTGGTGCGTAACGAAGAAATGTGGCAGAGCTTAAGCATCATACAGCAGGCTTACCAGAAGATCCAGGAGTTCAAGGGTGCTGAAGCAGAAGTGTTCCATGCCAATGTGCCGGAATACTATCTTCCCAAAAAAGAAGATGTGTATACAAGTATGGAAGCGCTGATCTGGCATTTCAAGATCATCATGGGTGAGGTAGAAATGCCGAAAGGAGAAGTGTACCATGCTGTAGAAGGTGGCAATGGCGAATTAGGATTTTACCTGATCAGTGATGGCGGACGTGCACCGTTCCGCCTGCATTTCCGCAGACCCTGTTTCATTTATTACCAGGCCTATCCGGAACTGGTAACCGGTGGTATGCTGAGTGATGCGATCGTGACGATGAGTAGTTTGAACCTGATTGCAGGGGAGATGGACGCATAGGAATTAATAATTAAAAATTAAAAAGTAAAAATTAAAAAGCGGAAACAGTGTTTTGACTTTTGAATTTTGACTTTTGCCTTTGAAGTATATGGTTAAGTTTAATGAAACACAACTGGCCGAAGTGCAGCGCCTCGTGGCACGTTATCCGGAAGGGAAGCAGAAGAGTGCCCTGTTGCCGGTATTACACCTGGCACAGGATAGCTTTGGCGGATGGTTGAGCAGCGAAACGATGGATTATGTGGCCGAACTGCTGAACATTACGCCTATTGAAGTATATGAAGTAGCTACTTTCTACAGTATGTACAACCTGAAGCCGGTGGGTAAATATATGTTTGAGGTTTGCCAGACGGGTCCCTGTATGCTGCGCGGCAGTGATGATATTGTAGCCTATATAGGAGAGAAACTGGGCATTAAACCCGGCGAAACAACAGCAGATGGCATGTTCACTTTAAAAACCGTTGAGTGCCTGGGTGCCTGTGGTTATGCGCCGATGATGCAGTTGGGTAAACATTACCGTGAACATCTGACCAAAGAAAAAGTGGATGCGATCATTGCAGAATGCAGAGATACCGCAGCGAAGAATAATTAATTAAAAAGTAAAAATTAAAAAGGGAAAAATTAAGGGTTGCCTTCTGACTTTTAACTTTTGACTTTTGACTTTTCTATATGGGTGTAAAATTATTACTGGAAAAAGCACATGTGCAGGGCATCCGCTCTTACGAAGTATACCGCCGCGAAGGGGGGTACCGGAGCGTAGAGAAAGCACTGAAGACCATGGGTCCTGAAGCCATTGTGGAAGAAGTGAAGAAGAGTGGTTTACGTGGCAGGGGGGGTGCCGGTTTCCCGGCCGGTATGAAGTGGAGTTTTATTGCCAAACCGGAAGGTGTGCCCCGTCACTTGGTATGTAATGCCGATGAGAGTGAGCCGGGTACTTTTAAAGACAGGTATTTGATGGAATTTATTCCACACCTGCTTATCGAAGGGTTGATTGTTTCTTCTTATGCACTGGGCAGTAATGATACCTATATCTATATCCGCGGTGAATATGCCTGGATCGTTGATATCCTGGAACAGGCTATCGGCGAAGCCAAAGCCAATGGGTTTTTAGGAAAGAATATTTTAGGAACCGGTTTTGATTGTGAGATCCATGTACAGCGTGGAGCCGGTGCTTATATCTGTGGAGAAGAAACCGCGCTCATCGAATCACTAGAAGGGAAGCGTGGTAATCCACGTATCAAACCTCCGTTCCCTGCCATACAGGGTGTGTGGATGCGGCCTACCGTGGTAAATAATGTAGAAACACTGGCAGCAGTTGTTCCCATCATCAATATGGGTGGCGAAGAGTATGCGAAGATCGGCGTAGGCAAATCAACCGGTACCAAACTGATCTCTGCCTGCGGAAATATCAGCAAACCCGGTGTATATGAAATTGATATGACCATCTCTGTAGAAGAATTTATTTACAGCGATGAATATTGTGGCGGTATTGCCAATGGCAAAAGATTGAAGGCCTGTATACCAGGTGGTTCTTCCGTACCCATTTTACCTGCCAACCTGTTACTGAAAACCTCCAAGGGCGAAACCCGTTACATGAACTATGAAAGTCTGAGCGATGGTGGTTTTGCTACCGGTACCATGATGGGGTCGGGTGGCTTTATTGTTTTGGATGAAGACCAGTGTGTGGTAAAAAATACCTATACATTTGCGCGCTTCTATCGTCATGAAAGTTGCGGACAGTGTTCACCCTGCCGCGAAGGAACCGGCTGGATGGAGAAATTATTACTGCGTCTGGAAAAAGGACAAGGTAAATCAAGCGATATTGATCTGTTGTGGGATATACAGCGTAAGATAGAAGGGAATACGATCTGTCCGTTGGGTGATGCAGCGGCCTGGCCGGTAGCAGCAGCCATCAGGCATTTCCGGGATGAGTTTGAGTGGCATGTTACACATCCGGAAGAAGCGCAGAAAAGGAATTATGGATTGGCGCATTATGCGGACCCGATTCATGTTCCCACTACGGCGTAAGAAAAAGCACGCAAAGGCGCGAAGGCGCAATTTGTGTTTAAAAGAAAACAATGTTTTTAATGAATTGCAATAGCTGCGCCCTGGCGCCTTTGCGAGAAATAAAAAAATATGTCGGAGCAACCCTTATTTAAAGTAACCATCGACAACATCACCATCGAAGTGCCGGCCGGGACAACCATCCTGAATGCGGCACGTAAGATCGGTGGAGAAGTGGCGCCGCCTGCGATGTGCTATTACAGCAAACTGCAGGGCAGTGGTGGTAAATGCCGTACCTGTTTGGTAGAAGTGAGCAAAGGTTCTGAAAAAGATCCCCGCCCCATGCCCAAACTGGTAGCTTCCTGCCGCACCACGGTGATGGATGGGATGGAAGTGAAAAATATTACCAGTCCGAAAGTACTGGATGCCCGTGCCGGTGTGGTGGAGTTTCTCCTGATCAATCACCCGCTCGACTGCCCGGTGTGCGATCAGGCCGGTGAATGTCACCTGCAGGATCTGAGCTATGAACACGGCGCCGAAGGCACCCGTTTCGAGTTCCAGAAACGTGTATTTAAGAAACATGACATTGGTCCTTATATACAGTTGCACATGACACGTTGCATTTTATGCTACCGTTGTGTGTTTGTTGCAGATCAGTTGACCAATAAAAGAGAACATGGTATATTAGACAGGGGAGATCATGCAGAGATCGCCACTTTTATTGAGAAAAACCTGGAAAACGATTTTATCGGTAATGTGATCGATGTATGTCCGGTAGGTGCGTTAACCGATAAAACTTTCCGATTCAAGAACCGTGTCTGGTTCCTGAAACCGATGGATGCACACCGCGATTGTCCTACCTGTTCCGGTAAAGTAACTTTATGGAACCGTGGTGATGAAGTGTTCCGTGTAACTGCCCGCAAAGACGAGTGGGGGGAAGTGGAAAATACGGAAGACGGTAAAACTGCCTGGATCTGTAATACCTGCCGCTTTGATAAAAAGAAAAGTAGCGACTGGGTAATTGAAGGACCGAGAAATATCAACCGCCATTCGGTGATCTCACAGGGGCATTATGCCGGAAAGATCGGTATGAGCAAACCCACAGAAACCTTCAGCGCCGTGCATGGTGGCAGACAACCGAAACTGTTGATGGATATTCATACTGTAAGTGAAGTGAACAAACCGAATATTGAACTGAGTTTGATTGATGGTCCGGCGCATTCCACAGATTTTAATAAGAAGAAAGACTAATAGCTATCTACCACATGACACTACTTGCTATTGACTGGATATTACTGATCGAAAAACTGATCCTGATCGCAATCATCGTGTTTGCGAGTCTGGGTATTGCCTTATATACCACATTCGCAGAGCGGAAAGTGGCGGCGATACTGCAAGACAGGCCGGGTCCGAACCGTGCGGGGCCTTTTGGCTTGTTACAACCTTTTGCCGATGGCCTGAAGCTGATCATGAAAGAAGAGATCATTCCGAATACTGCGAATAAATTTCTGTTTGTACTGGGGCCGGGTCTGGCTATGACGGCTGCGTTGATGACCTGCGCGGTGATTCCCTGGAGTGGTCATGTAGAATTGTTCGATAGAAAGATCGATCTGCAGATCGCGGATATCAATATCGGGATCCTGTATGTGTTTGGGGTAGTGAGTATGGGTGTGTATGGGATCATGATCGGTGGTTGGGCATCGAATAATAAATTTTCGTTGATGGCCGCGCTGCGCGGTGCATCACAAGCTATCAGTTATGAGCTGGCCATGGGGCTGGCGCTGATTGCGGTACTGATGCTTTCTGGTTCTTTAAGTCTGAAAACAATTGTAGAACAGCAGATGGGTGACGGACAGTTATGGAATATTGCTTACCAGCCGCTGGGTTTTCTGATCTTTTTTATCTGTGCATTGGCAGAGTGTAACCGTACACCTTTTGACCTGCCGGAAGCAGAGAATGAACTGAACTTTGGTTATCACCAGGAATACTCATCCATGAAGCTTGGGTTTTACCTGTTTTCTGAATATGTGAATATGATCATGAGTAGTGCGGTAATGGCTTCTTTGTACTTTGGCGGATATGATATTCCGTTCCTCGACGAGAGTACACTGGCACCGAATCTGGCCGCTGTATTGGGTGTGGTAGCTTTACTGGGCAAAATTGTACTATTCATCTTCTTGTTCATGTGGATCCGCTGGACCATCCCGCGTTTCCGTTATGACCAGCTGATGAATTTGGGTTGGAAGAAAATGATTCCGTTGGCATTGATCAATATGTTGATTACCGGTGCCGTGATATTGTGGTTGCAGGGGAAATAATTCCGCATTAGCGGATGACGGATTACTTGATTAGGTATCCGTTAATCAATCCGCCAATCCGAAATCCGTTAATCCGTTAATCGCCGAAGGCGTTAAAACTTTAAAATATTTTTGCCGGCAGATGTCGGTTGAAAAGAAAGATAAACATGCAAGCATTAACCAACAGATCCAAAGAGGTAAGCCGCAAGCCCATGAGTTTGATGGAGAGCTTATACCTGCCGGCTATTTTTAAAGGGATGGCGATCACTTTCAGCCATATATTTAAAAAACAGCCAACAATACGTTACCCGGAACAAAAACGTCCGTTCAGTCCTGTATTCCGCGGATTGCATGTACTGAACCGCGATGAGGAAGGCCGCGAAAGGTGTACCGCCTGTGGTTTGTGTGCTGTTGCTTGTCCGGCAGAAGCCATTACCATGGAAGGTGCAGAACGTTTACCCGGTGAAGAGAACAAATACCGCGAAGAAAAATATGCAGCCCGTTATGAGATCAATATGCTGCGTTGCATTTTCTGTGGTTTGTGCGAAGAAGCCTGTCCGAAAGATGCCATCTACCTTAGTGAAACTTTTGCGCCGGCCAATTTTACGCGTAAAGGATTTATCTACGGCAAAAACGACCTGCTGATCCCGGATCCGAAAACAGATCCGGTTGGATATGAAAAAGCGAGAGGCAAGAGCGAACCAACAACGGCGGGAGCAGCTTCATCGAATTAGTAATTAATAATGAATAGTTAGAGATGGAAAATTCATCAATAATTATTAATTGTTAATTTTTAATTGTTAATTAAACATATGAGTACGACCGAAATATTATTCTTTTTCCTCAGCGCGCTTGCCGTATTCAGTGCCATCATGGTATTGGTAAGCAAGAACCCGGTGCATAGTGTGCTGTGGCTGATTGCTGTTTTCTTTGCCATCTCCGGACATTATGTATTGATGAATGCGCAGTTCCTGGCCATTGTGAACCTGATCGTGTATGCGGGAGCCATCATGGTATTGTTCCTGTTTGTGATCATGTTGATGAACCTGAATGCAGAAACAGAACCGCAGAAACATATCTGGATGAAACTGGCCGGTGTGATATCGGGGGGCTGTCTGTTGCTGATGCTCATATCACTGGTACGCCAAACCATCGAAATAGGCGGACGTAAAGTGATGATGGCCGATGGAAATATCGGGTTGATCAAGAACCTGGGTAAAGCACTGTTCACTGATTATGTGGTACCCTTTGAAATTACCAGCGTATTATTTCTGAGTGCCATGGTAGGGGCCGTGGTGATTGGTAAAAAGAATTAAGAAAGCCGAGCGTATGGTGTAATGCCAAACGCAAAAGCTCTGTATATAAATTGTAAACATTGCATGGCGCAGTAAGCGTTCTGCATTAAGCGAAAAAAATGCCGATACAGTATTATATCTATCTCTGTTTAACCTTGTTCAGCATCGGTATCATTGGGGTGCTGACAAGACGGAATGCCATTATCGTATTCATGTGTGTAGAGCTGATGTTAAATGCAGTGAACCTGCTGCTGGTAGCCTTTTCCAAAATGCATCATGCGGCGGCAGTGGTGGGTGATGCCAATACAACAACGGGGATAGAAGGACAGCTATTCGTATTCTTTATCATGGTAGTGGCAGCGGCCGAAGTAAGTGTGGGGCTGGCCATTATTGTAATGATGTACAGGAATACGCATTCGGTAGATATTAATTTTTTGAACAGATTGAAAAACTAAAGAACGGAATACGCAGAACGCATAACACAGAAGGCAAAACGCTTACTGTGTGCAGCGCTAAGTATGGAACGTTCAGCCTGAGTATATGAGCAAACTTGTTTATTTAGTACCATTGTTTCCCCTGCTGGGTTTCCTGGTTAACGGACTGGGCAGGAAGTCGATGTCAAAATCATTGATCAGTATTGTGGGCAGTGGGTCCATACTGGCGTCTTTTGTGGTAAGCCTGCTGATCTTTTTTGATGTAAAGGCCAATGGTGGAAGCGTGGTTACTTTGTTCAATTTCATCAGCGTAGAAAGCTTCACTATTCCTTTCGCTTTTCAGGTAGACCAGCTTTCTGCTTTATTCCTGCTGATCATTACCGGTATTGGTTTCCTGATTCATCTCTATTCTTCTGCTTACATGCAGGAAGAAGAACCGCAGCATTTTGCCCGTTATTTTGCCTATCTGAACCTGTTCGTATTCTCTATGTTGCTGCTGGTTCTCGGCGCCAATTATGTGATCATGTTCATTGGCTGGGAAGGTGTAGGTCTTTGTTCTTATTTGCTGATCGGCTTCTGGTTTAAAAACAACAATTACAATTACGCTGCCAAAAAAGCTTTTGTGATGAACCGGATCGGTGATCTGGGATTCCTGCTGGCAGTTTTCTGGATCCTGGTAAAACTGGGTACGGCTTCTTATGGCGATGTGTTTGCCAATGTATCCAAACTCAGCTCCTTTGATATTACAGCAATCACCATGCTGTTATTTGTAGGAGCGATGGGCAAAAGTGCACAGATCCCACTCTACACCTGGTTACCGGATGCTATGGCGGGTCCAACACCCGTATCTGCCCTGATCCATGCCGCTACCATGGTAACTGCCGGTATCTACATGATTGCCCGCAGTAACATTTTATATACCATGGCCCCTGCCACACAAACTGTAGTAGCGGTAATTGGTCTGGCCACAGCCATTTTTGCAGCAACCATTGCGTTAAAGCAAAACGATATTAAAAAAGTACTGGCCTACTCTACCGTTAGCCAGTTGGGTTATATGTTCCTGGGCCTTGGCGTAGGTGCTTATACCGGTGCGGTATTTCACGTTATGACCCATGCTTTCTTCAAAGCCCTTTTGTTCCTTGCCGCAGGATCTGTGATACATGCCATGCACCATGAGCAGGATATCCGCAAAATGGGCGGTTTGAAAAAACATTTGCCGATCACGCATATTACCTTTTTACTAGGCTGTCTGGCCATTGCCGGCATCCCTCCTTTCTCCGGGTTCTTCTCTAAAGACGAGATCCTGACAGCAGCATTCACACACAATCCATTGTATTATTTTGTGGGAGTGGGCGGTGCCTTGATGACGGCTTTTTATATGTTCCGTTTGTACACGTTAACCTTCTTGGGACAGTTCAGGGGCACTCATGAGCAAGAGCATCATCTGCATGAAAGTCCCTGGCAGATGACTTTCCCGCTGATCACACTAGCAGTATTGTCGGTGATAGGCGGATGGATCGGTATACCCGAAGTATTTGCTGCCAATGCGCATAGTCTGGAACATTTTCTGGCACCCATTTTTGCCGAATCAGCGAAGCTGGCCGAACACCATCATCTGGAAGCTTCACAGGAATACCTGATGATGGGCGGTACAACGGCAGCCATCATTATCGTGATCCTGTTTGCTGTAAACAGTTATAAAAAATACCAGGCATCCGCAACCGACGAATCTGCGGGTATGGGCAAACTGCTGGAGAACAAATGGTATATCGATGAATTATATGATGCAGTAGTGGTAAACCCGTTACATGTCTTGGCTGGTTTTTTCAAAAATATTATTGAGAAAAGCGGCATTGATGGTCTGGTGAATGGGGTAGGCAGACTGGTGGGCTACGGTTCGCGCCAATTACGTCTGGTACAGAGTGGTCAGGTAGGCAATTATATACTGATCATGGTACTGGCCATGGTGGTATTTTTCCTGATTTGGTTTAATGATGCTACGATTATCCGTTTTTTCAGTAAGATATTTTAAACTTTTGTTGCGATAAAGAAAGTATATGATCCCTGTTTCTCTCATATTGATCCCACTGATTACCGGTCTGCTTGCGTTCTTTCTGAAAGGAACGAATGCTGCCAAAAACTGGGCACTGCTGTCTTCGGTGATTACGCTGGCCGTTGCGGTTGCCGGTATTTTTTTCCTGCCTGCACAGCATCTTTCCTATGATGCTGCCTGGTTACCTGCGTTGGGCAGCCGGTTCAGTCTGGTAACCGATGGTATGGGTAAGATGCTGGTATTGCTAACCACACTCAGTTTCCCGATCATCCTCATCGCTACTGCTAAGAACGACTATAAACATCCTGCCAGCTTTTATGCATTGTTATTGCTATCTCAAACCGGATTACTCGGTGTTTTTCTGGCAGCTGATGCATTGGTGTTTTACTTTTTCTGGGAACTCGCATTGATCCCTGTTTATTTCCTCTGTTCTTTCTGGGGAGGTGAGAAAAGGATCTCCGTTACGTTCAAGTTCTTTGTATATACGTTTATCGGCTCTTTGTTAATGCTGGCGGGTATTCTGTACCTGTATTTCCAGTCGACCGATCAGTCATTTGCTTTACAGTCTTTTTATCATATCAAGTTAACTGCTACACAGGAAAATGTGATCTTCTGGTTATTCTTTATTGCTTTCGCGATCAAGATGCCGGTATTCCCTTTCCATACCTGGCAGCCGGATGCCTATGAGCAATCGCCAACAGCGGTTACCATGATCATGAGCGGTATCATGGTAAAGATGGGAATCTTTGCACTGATCCGCTGGTTATTACCGGTATTCCCGCATGCATCTATGCAGTTTGCCAATATGATCATCATTCTTTCGGTGATCGGTATGTTGTATGCATCACTGATCGCTATCCGGCAGGATGATATCAAACGACTGATCGCCTACTCCTCCATTGCGCATATCGGCCTGATGTGTGCCGCGGTGTTTGCACACAATGCCACCGGTATGGAAGGGGTGATGGTACAGATGTTCAACCATGGTGTAAACGTAATCGGCCTCTGGATAGTGGCAGATGCCATTGAGCAGCAACTGGGAACCCGTAAGTTCAGCGATCTGGGCGGACTGGCACAAAAAGCTCCCGTACTGGCCATTCTGCTGGTGGTAATGGCATTTGCCAATATTGCGCTGCCGCTTACAAATGCATTTATCGGTGAGTTCCTCATGTTCAATGGGTTGTTCCAGTATAATATATGGATCACTGCTGTGGCGGGTATCAGTATCATTCTCGCTGCAGTATATACGCTGAATATGGTACAGAAAGTATTGTATGGCAGTACGACCGATGTTACAGAAAAGGCAACAGAGATCAGTGGAAATGCGCAATGGATGCTGGTGGTACTGGCTGTTGTGATCATCGCGCTGGGTGTTTACCCGCAGCCTTTGATCGATCTAACAAAAGATACTGTTCAGGCCATACTGGCCAATCGTTAATAGTGAAATCAATCTGCAGCCAACACTGCGGATGAAAGATAAGTTTTATGAATGCAATCATAGTTTCTGCTTTACTGGGTGTGGTGATGATGTTCAGTGGCATCATTTTCAAGAACCGTTCTGTTCATTCAGCTATCGCTGTGGTGGGCCTGTTGGTATTACTGGCAGCTAACCTGCTGAACAGTTATGGGATCTGGGTGATCCGTTTTGATACTTTCCAGCTTTTCAATTTTGAACAGTTCGGGATGTACTTCACTTCAATTGCCATTGCAGCTACGCTGGTATATGTATTGCTTAGTGGCAAAGCCATCGAAAAAACAGGCCAGTATTCTGCAGAATATTATGCGCTGATCTTTTTTGTCTTGTGCGGTGTGTCTATTCTTTCCGGCTTCAACAGCCTGTTAATGCTGTTCCTCGGAATTGAGATCCTTACCATTCCACTGTATATTTTAACCGGTTCCGATAAGCGTAACCTCAAAAGTAATGAAGCTTCACTCAAATATTTTCTGATGGGTTGTTTCTCTACCGGTATCATGCTGATGGGTATTACCCTGATCTATGGTGCTACGGGAAGTTTTATCATGGGCGATAGTAAATCGCTTGCTTCCAGCGCGCTTATCCCCAAAACCTCTTTTCTGGAGATAGCCGGCTTGATCCTGTTATTTGTATCGATGTGTTTCAAGGTTTCCGCTGCACCTTTCCATTTCTGGACACCCGATGTATACGATGGTGCCCCCAGCGTATTCACTTCCTTTATGGCTACCATTGTGAAAGCCGCTGGTTTTATCGCTTTTATCCGTTTGTTCGACCAGCATACCGAACTCTTAGGGCCTACCTGGAAACTCTTACTGGCTTTTGTGATTATTGCTACCCTGCTGGTGGGTAATATCACCGCTGTATTTCAGCAAAGCGTAAAGCGGATGCTGTCTTATTCCAGTATTGCGCAGGCTGGTTTCATGTTATTTGCTCTCTATGGTGCCAACGATCTGGCAATAGAGGGGATCTTACTCTATGCCGTTGCCTATAGCCTGGCTACCATCGGCATCTTTGCAGTACTGATCAAAATGAAAGACTATACGTTCGAAGGCTTTAATGGTCTGGCACATACCCAGCCCGTACTTGCTTTCTCCACGGCTATCTGTCTCCTGTCGCTGGCAGGTATCCCTTTAACTGCTGGATTTTTTGCCAAATACTATATGCTGGCATCGGTGGTAAAAGCCGGAGGCTCATTATGGCTGGTGATTGTGGCGGTATTGTTTGCTGCAGTCAGCGTGTATTATTATTTCCGTGTGATCCAGTCCATGTACTTTAAAGAGGGTGAACCCGAAACAGAAGAGATAACCGGCGGGTTCAAACTGGGGCTGATTCTGGTGGCGGGGTTGGTGATCCTGTTAGGGATCTTTCCTTCACTGGTGCTTAACTGGTTCTATTTTTAACCGTTCCTCACATTTCTTCATCGGTCAGGGGGCGGTTCACCAATCTCAATTATCTTTAGGAGATCGAATTGTTGACATAACCTGAACTGCATGACTACCCTGGATTCTTTTACACTGGCATGGCGTACCGTTCGCAGCAATAAACTGCGTACGGGTATTACGGTGGCTATTATAGCTTTCGGGATCATGGCCCTGATCGGTATCATTACCGCCATTGAAGCCATGAACCAGAGCCTGAAAGAGAGTTTTTCATCTATGGGCGCCAATGCATTCAGTATCCGTTACAAAGACTCAAGGGTAAGAATGGGAGGAGGCAGAAACAACAGTGTTACCAAAACAAGACGGGGTCTCCGCGAAAAAAAATCCAAACTGGATAAACCTATCCGGAAAGAAGAAGCCGAGTTTTTCAAAAAGAACTTTGTGTATCCTGGTGCCCAGGTAAGCATTTACCGCCGGGGGCCCGGCGCACAGGAAGTGCATTACGGCGATAAAAAAACCAATCCACAGATCACACTGATGGGTGGTGATGAAAACTATCTTCCCGTAAACGGTTATACGATAGAGCTGGGTCGTAACCTGAACAGTCTGGATGTAGAAAGTGGCCGTAGTGTCTGTTTACTCGGAAGCAATGTAGCCACCAAATTATTCGGCGACAGACCCGAAAAATGTATCGATAAAATCATCCGCGTAGGCAGCCTGCCTTACCGGGTCATCGGCCTTTTAAAAAGCAAGGGTTCCAGCGCTATGATGCGTCAGGACGATGTGATCCTGACTTCCTATACCAATATTCGTCGTTTTGAAAATGCCAGCCCTTCTTACCTCGTAGGGGTAATGGTGGGAAATGTGAACGAACTGGAAGTGGCTTCTGATGAAGCAACTTCCGTATTTCGGAATGTGCGTCGTCTGGAGCCGGCAGAAGATATCAATTTTGTGATCGAGCGCAGCGATAAATTTGCCGAAATGTTCATCGGCTTCCTCAGCAGTATCACCGGTTCTGCAGGTGCTATTGGCCTGATTACCCTGATCGGTGCGGCCATCGGTCTCATGAATATTATGCTGGTTGCTGTAAACGAGCGTACGAAAGAAGTGGGACTGATCAAAGCCATCGGCGGTAAAAGCAAAAATGTACGCCAGCAATTCCTTTTCGAAAGTCTGATCATCAGCCTGCTGGGTGCAATCTTCGGTATCGTCCTCGGTGTATTGGTAGGCAATCTCTTCTCTATCGTATTAAAGACCGGTTTTGTGATTCCCTGGATGTGGGTTATCATCGGTATCGTTATCTGCTCCGTAGTAGGCCTTGCCGCCGGCATTTATCCCGCCATGAAAGCAGCCAGACTGAATCCCATTGTGGCACTGCGTTACGAGTAATCATCGTGAGACGTGAATCGTGAGACGTTGTAGTCAGTAGGGAGTTGTCAGTAGGGAGTTGTCAGTAGGGAGTTGTTGGATATACTTCTCTGGTACCATCATATCATCATTAACACGTACTATTCACTTCTGACAACTCACTATATCGTGAGGCTTGAATGGTGAAACGTGAATGGTGAGTGGTGAGTAGTCAGTAGGGAGTTGGAAATGACTTCTTTAGCACTCACCACTTCCCACTCACTACTCACTATTCACGATTGCTCATCCCCGCTTAAAAAACAACTTTAGTTTCTCATTGATATAATACTTGATATCTTCTTCCGATCTGTTTCTGCGCAGCCATTCGCTGGTAGGTCTGTATTGCTGCATAAACTGTTGCAGTTCTGCGTCTTTTAAACCACTGTACTGTGTAACAACCGATGCCGGGAAACGATAGTTGATATAGGCTTCCTTTTCATTGGATTCAAAAAAGGCAAATGCTTTGCGCTTGTTCCTTTCATGCCTCGAAAAACGATCCAGATTCAAGGCAATACCAGCACCGGAATTGGCTTTGGAAACTGTGGGAATGGTATAGTCTACGATATCCTGTAGAAACTCTTTTCTTCTTTCTATACTATCCAGTTGGTAGCGGCTCATTCCCCTTGCGGTAACCGTTACATTACCCAGACTATGCGCCAATGGCGAAAGGAACAGGGACAGGGTATCCTGCAAAAGAAACTGTTTGTTGTAGTGAATGGTATCAAAATAATAGCCCACAGCTGCAAAAGAAAGTACCTGGTTTTCCTGTAAGTCTATCTTAAAACGACCGCTGCCGCTGGTCATTACAGTGGTTTGGGTATTCAGGTTGGTAACACTGGCTAATACAATGGGTTCGCGGGTAATACTGTCCCGAAGATACCCCCAGCGCTCATTCTTTTTCTGTGCCTGGGCAGTTATAGCGGTCAATAGAAACAGGATCCATAAACAAGCTTTCATAAAACAACATTTTTTCAAAGGTACAGCATCGGGTTTGCCGAATAGGGTACATAAAAAAGTCCCGCCATTGGGCAGGACTTTTTTACAGATTTATTAAGAACTGATTTATTTCGGATCCAGTGCCTGTTTGATTTTCTCAGACAGATCCTGTAAATGAATCTTGCTCATCTTATCGCTGGCAGAACCTGCGGCAGCAGCTACTTGTGACCGTAACTGCACCAGTTGCGCTCTGGCAATACTGTACACATCGCTGCGGCTGTTGAAGCCGGTAGCATAAGGATTGGCCCGGCCACCACCACCAGGGAAAGTGATAGTACCTGAAACGCTGATCGAAGGAGGATTGAGCAGGTTATCCAGTTTGTCTACATAACTCTTCTGGAGCATTCTGCGGTAACCATCGATGGCTTTGTTGGATTTCAGTTCGCTGAACAGATCGTTCTGCAGTTCAGAGATCATTTCCAGTGCGCTATAGGCCTTATCGGCACCAAAACGCTCCACAGAAAACTGCATACGGTTCATCCTATCGCCGGAAAGCAGACCGGCTAAAGCCGCTTCCTGTGCAGAAGCAATGGGGTCAACACTTCCGGGAGGGTTGATCTTATCCCAGATCTTTTTGTCGATCAGCCATTTGGGAGTCTGGAACAGTTGTCTGTTCAGGAAACCCAGTGCATCGCGCTGCATCGATTTAGGGGTTACTTCGTATACGGGCTCATCCTGCTCGGCAGTTTTGAAGGTTTCGTATACACCGCCTACATTACGGGAAACATGTCCTACATACCTGCGGAACTGACCCAGTAACTGGCCATACATGGTTTCGATATTCTCATTCAGATCGCCTTCTTCTTTGGTCCACTCAGGCAGTTTAACGAGGATACGCTGGAGGTTTTTAATACCGTAATCGCTGGCAACAACTGCATTATCACTCAGGTCTTCACTCTGGCTTCTGGGATCGGCCTGGTTGCCTGATTCATAGGTACCGAACCAGGTACGTGGGTTGGCTTTCAGTGTTTCAGTGATCAGCTTATTGCTGTTCTTCTTCACTTCTTCTTCGTTGTTACCGGCAATATACCCGTAACCCCACTGCATGGCCCACTGATCGTATTCGCCGATACGGGGATACAATCCGGCTTTGCTGATATTATCTTCTGGCTGCGCCACGTAGTTGAAACGGGCATAGTCCATAATAGAAGCGGTATGGCCATTGGCTTCTACCCATGCTTTATCGCGCAGTTTGGCCACCGGTGTTTTGCTGCTGCTTCCCATGTTATGACGCAGACCCAGTGTATGGCCCACTTCGTGTGAAGAAACAAAACGGATCAGGTCGCCCATCAGGTCATCATCAAATTTCATGCTGCGAGCCCTTGGGTCTACGGCAGCGGTTTGTACCATGTACCAGTCGTGCACCAGTTTCATTACGTTGTGGTACCAGCCGATATGGCTTTCCAGGATCTCACCGCTTCTGGGATCGTGTACATTCGGTCCGTACGCATTTTCTGTGCTGGAAGCGAAGTAACGGATCACGGAATAACGGGCATCTTCCATGCTCATGGTAGTGTCGTTCTCGGGCCATTCTTTACCCATGATGGCATTCTTGAAACCGGCTTTCTCAAAAGCTTTCTGCCAGTCGTTCACACCCAGGATCAGGTGTTTTCTCCATTGTTTGGGAGTAGCCGGATCGATATAGTAAATGATCGGTTTCTTAGGTTCTACCAGTTCCCCTCTTTTCCATTTTTCTACGTCTTCGTCTTTGGGTTCCAGTCTCCAGCGTACAGCGAATTCTTTGTTCGCTACTTTCTGCTGGTCATCGCTGAATAATACATAGTCATCTGTGAAGAAACCTACGCGTTTGTCGGCGATACGCGGTGTCATGGGCTTTTCGGGCAGTAACAGCATGGAAGTGTTCAGCTCCAGGGTTACGGCGCTGGCTGCATTGGCAGCAGGAACGCTGGTGCCACCGGGAATGGTAACAGCGCCAAAACCACCACCAGCCGGGTTGGCAGAGTAGGTTTTGGTAGTACGGATCTCGATATTAATCGGGTAAGCGCCTATTTTCTGGATAAAAGACCTGTCGGCGGCGATCTGTGCCAGCCCGAGGTTTCTTTTTACACCGCTGTTGATGCTTACCACCTGGTTATCCCCTTTGAAGAAATCTGTTACTTCGATCACTACACCGGCACTGTCTCTGGAAAATGCAGCAATAGGGAAAGCGGCCGTAATGGCATTCAGGTTAGAATTGGTCACGGCTTTGTAGATATCATCTTTAGGTTCAGCTGCGTTCACCAGTGTAACAACACGGAGAAATACATTATTGCTGGGTCCTTTTTCAAATACCAGAGATTGCTGGTTGGCAACTTCTCCACCATATACACCACGTCCGCCGGTATTGGTAGGTACTTTAATGTAACGGGTAACGGCCAGGATCTCGCGGCCCAGCATGGCATTGGTGATCTCAAAATAATAACGGTCATCTACCTTATGTACGGTAAACATGCCTTTTTTTGACACAGCTTTATCTGTGATCACTTCACGGTAAGGACGGGGTCCCTGTCTGAGGGCACCGCCGGCACCCTGACCGAAACCTGCGCCCAGGGCGGCTCTGGCCCCGCCCCCATTGGGGATAGAATCTCTCTGTTGGGCAGTGGCCAGGGTTCCGGCCAACAGTGCCACAACTAACAATTGTTGTTTCATAAGCAGTAAGAAATAGTTTTAGAATAATCCTTAAAGATAGGAGTCTCTGCGAAATCCGGTACAAATTAGAACCGCTCATATATGAATGGTGAAACCCGGTTTTTTGTCGGTGAAAATCTTGTTTTTCAATTAGTTTAAGCAGTATCTTACGGCTCCTTGAAAAACCGCCTGAAAAGGCAATAATTTGACGAAATCTTTATTTGCGGCTTTCGATAAAATACCTAATTTGTACTCCCTTTTTATACTGATTCAAAGAATGTTTTGTTAATTCAAAACAATTTTCAGTAGAATTGCGGAAACATTTTTTTTAAATCAACTGTAATTTTTAAAAAACCAAAAATCAATTGAATCATGGCTGAAACAAAACCAACTGCAGGTGCTGCTGTAAAAAGCCCATCTTCTGCACAATCCAAGAAGAGCAGTAACTCAATTTCATGGCTGGCGCCACTGTTATGTGTGATCATCGGTTTCATTATCTGGCGCTTTGTGTTGGGTTCTCCGAGTAATTTTACGAATCCAGATCCCGCTGGTGGTTTTTGGCCTAATCACAAAGGACCTAAAGGCACATGGCCTAAGATGTATGAGGGTGGTATCATTGTACCTATCCTGATTGCTTGCTTCTTAACTGTATTGACTTTTGTAATCGAAAGGTTCCTGACTGTTTCTAAAGCAGCCGGTACCGGAAGCATCGCAGAATTCGTACGTACTGTACAGTTCCACCTTGCCAACAAAGAAGTAGACAAAGCCATTGCTGCCTGCGACAAACAGAAAGGTTCTGTAGGTAATGTAATGAAAGCCGGTCTGAAAAAATACAAAGAGATGATCACCAATACTGAGCTGGTAACAGAGCAGAAAGTGTTGAACATCCAGAAAGAAGTGGAAGAAGCTACTGCTTTGGAACTGCCTATGCTGGAGAAAAACCTGGTGTTCTTATCTACTATCGCATCAGTTGCAACCCTGTTGGGTCTGTTGGGTACGGTAATGGGTATGATCAAATCATTCTCTGCCCTCGGTGATGAAGGTGGTGGTGATGCTGCTCGTGAACTGTCAAAAGGTATCTCTGAGGCCCTGTTTAATACAGCCCTGGGTATCGGTACTTCCGCTGTAGCGATCATCATGTACAACGTGTTCACTACCCGTATTGATGCGATCACCTATGGTATTGACGAATCTGGTTTCACTTTAACACAGAGCTTTGCTGCCAACTACAAATAATCTTTTGATTTTTTGTGGAATCGACAAAGTTTTGAATCATTAATGTGAAATATTAAATACTAAACAATGGGTAGAGCCAAATTACCTCGTAAGAGTACCAGCATCGATATGACGGCGATGTGTGACGTGGCCTTTCTGTTGTTGTCATTCTTTATCTTAACAACGAAGTTCAAGCCTTCCGAGGCCATCGCTGTTACGATTCCCAAATCGGTGGCTGCCAAAGTGGCCCCGACCAAGGATATTGTTCAGGTAATTATTGACAAGGACGGAAAAGTGTTTCTGGAAATGGATGACGAAGAAGTAAAGGAAACCATGGCCAATACGCTGAATACCACCAAGAATATGGGACTGGATGTGAAAGCATTCAAAAAGTCGCCTTTTTTCGGTGCGCCATTCGGCAACCTCAAATCTTTCCTGGCCCTGCCGGAAGACCAGCGTAAGGGTAACCTGCTGCCGGGTATTCCAGTAAAGGATAGTTCCAACAATGAGCTGACAGAATGGATGACACTGGTTCGGGATGCTTATCAGGGTAAAAAGCCTAACCTTCTCTTAAAAGGAGATAACCTGGCCAAGTTCCCTGCTTTTAAAAGCGTAATCACCGCTTTCAAAAAGAATGACTTCCTGAAATTCCAGATGGTTACCAGTCCGGAAGGTGTTCCTGTAGGAACCGAACTCTGGAAGAAGGCTCAATCAGGTGAGAAGAGAGAAGAGTAAAATTATTAACGAAAACTAAATTCTACCGACATGGCAGAAATGGATACCTCGAGTGGCGGTGGCCATAAAAAAGGCCCCGGGGTCAAGAAAGGGAAGAAGTTATCGACCCGGGTTGACCTGACGCCCATGGTGGACCTGGGCTTCCTGCTCATCACCTTTTTTATCTTCACCACAACCATGAGCCAGGCTACAGCGATGAAGCTGATCCTGCCCAAGGACGCGGATAAACCCGAAGATCAGAACAAGGCCAAACAGTCGGGTGTGATTACCATCCTCCTCGGAAAAGACAATAACGTCTTTTACTATGAAGGAGAACTGGATAATTCTGCATCTAACTTTAAGTCATCTAATTTTCATGATATCCGTGAAGTGCTGATCAATAAAAAGAACAGCGTAAGAGACGTCAAAGATTTTGTAGTGATACTGAAACCTTCTGATGAATGTACTTACAAGAATGTGGTAGATATTTTAGATGAAATGACGATTAATGTGTGTACGCGTTATGCCCTGGTGGATATCACCGACATAGAATCGCAGTTGGTGGCGAAGTCAGAAGCAATGGCTGCAGCTGCACCGGCTAATTAATCCGAAAAATTCATCAGAACCTAATTACAAAAGAATCTTATCATGGAGATAAACAAAATTTTATCCGCTGATATTCTTGATATCCTTTTTGACGGACGGAATAAGGACTACGGTGCTTATGATCTCCGCAAAACGTATAACAAGCGTATCAAGATCTCTATTGGCGGAATGGTATTGATCTGCGTGCTTTTACTGGTAGGTTCGCTCGTAGCGAATTCAACCAAGAAAAAACAGGCAGAGATTATCGTAGCCGATATGTCCTTGGAGAATGTAAACAAGGAAGATAAAAAGCCGGAGCCACCCCCTCCGCCCCCTCCACCAAAACAGGAGCCTCCCAAAGTGGAGATCACCAAATTCACCCCTCCTAAAATCGTGAAGGATGAAGAAGTGAAACCTGATGAGGAAATCAAGGAAGTGGAAAAACTGGAAGATACCAAGATCGGTACCATTAACCAGGAAGGAGCCAAAGACGAAGGTGTGGTTGCCCCTCCTGTTGAAAAAGGAACCGGTGTGGTAGAAGCCCCTAAAGTAGAAGAAGACTACGATAAGGTATTTACCGTTGTACAGATCCCCGCTGAATTCCCGGGTGGTTTGCCACAGTGGACCAAATACCTGGAGCGTAACCTGAACAGAGATTTACCTGTTGAGAATGGTGCCCCTCCGGGAAAATACACCGTTATCGTTTCCTTTATCGTATCTAAAGACGGAAGCATCAGTGATGTAGCTGCGGAAAATGATCCCGGTTACGGCACCAAAGCAGAAGCGATGCGCGTAATCACCAAAGGTCCAAAATGGAAACCAGCGGTGCAGAACGGACGTAACGTTATCTACCGTCACAAACAAAGTATCACTTTCGTTGTATCAGAAGAATAAGCTGTTACACGTTAACGTAAATGAAAAAGCCCTGCAAGTATTGCGGGGCTTTTTTTTGAATGAGTGAATGATAGAATGAGTGAATGAGTGAATGTTTTGATTCTGTTTCACATTCTATCATTTCTGCATTGAAAAACCTTCTCATCTTTTATGGAATTCCCTCATAATTTTCTCGCCATTTTCGCATGTGGATTTTTGTTTGGCCGGGAATCATAGTAGAAATTGACTACTATGGAAAAGTTACAGATCCTCTCCGCAGATTTGCTGGACATCCTTTTTGAGGGAAGAAATAAGAGTTATGGTGCGTATGAATTACGCAAAACCTACGACAGGCGGATCCTCTTTGCTTTGTCTGGAACAGCTTTTATCAGCCTCCTCTTTGTTGTGGGTTCTATACTGGCCAATGGGAAAAAACCATCGTCATCGGTGGAACTGGTAACAACGGTAGAACTGGAGAATTTTAAGAAAGAAGAACCCAAACCCGAATTACCCAAACCCATTCCCAAAGAAGATCCTCCAAAAGTAGAAATGGCCAAAGTAACGCCACCGAAAATTGTGGCAGACGATCAGGTAAAAGAAGACGATGAAGTAAAACCGGTAGACGATCTTGAAAATACCCGCATCGGAACCATTAACCAGGAAGGCGCTAAAGAAGATGGTGTGATAGCACCGCCGGTAGAAAACACAGGCATTGGTGTGGAAGCACCCAAAGTAGAAAAAGATATTGATGAAGTGTTCACCACCGTTCAGATAGAAGCCCAGTTTCCGGGCGGTATAGAGGGCTGGAGACGTTTCCTGGAAAGAAACCTGAACAAAGACATCGCATCCGATAATGGAGCGCCTGCGGCAGATTATTCGGTGATCGTATCCTTCATTGTGAACAAAGACGGGGTGATCAGCGATGTACGTGCCGAAAATGATCCCGGTTATGGCACCAGAGCAGAAGCTATCCGCGTCATCCAGAAAGGTCCCCGCTGGACCCCCGCCATCCAGAATGGACGTAATGTGATTTACCGGCAGAAACAGAAGATCACGTTTAGGGTGGAGGAGAATGAATGATAGAATGATAGTATGATAGTATGATAGAATGGTGAGTGGAGGGGTGAATGAGTAATGGTATACCTCTTTCCAGGCGAAACAAATCAAAACATTCACTCATTCACTCATCCTATCATTCTATCATTCACATTCCCCCCATTGTTCTATTTTTGCCCCGAAAGCAAACACTATGAGCGGACAATTGCGGGGATGGGATGATACGATTGTGGCCCTGGCTACGCCGCCGGGTATTGGTGCAATTGGGGTGATACGGGTGAGTGGGAAAGAAAGTTTTCCGGTGATGAATGCACTCTTTCCTTCCAAAGACCTGACAAAGCAGGCCAGTCATACGATACAGGTGGGTTTACTGAAGAAAGACGGCGTATTGCTGGATGAAGTGGTGTTATCGCTGTTTAAAGGCCCCAGATCGTATACGGGCGAAGATGTGATCGAGATCAGTTGCCATGGCTCTCCATTTATACAGGAAAATATTATCCGTGCCATTACCGGTAAGGGGGTACGTATGGCCAAACCGGGCGAATTTACCCAGCGCGCTTTTTTGAACGGCAAACTGGACCTTACCCAGGCCGAAGCCGTGGCCGATCTGATTGCTAGTAATACGGAAGCCAGTCGCCGGGCGGCTTTGCATACCATGCGGGGTGGTTTTTCCTCCGACCTGCAGCAGTTGCGCGAGCAGCTGATCCGTTTTTCGGCCATGATAGAACTGGAACTGGATTTTTCGCAGGAAGATGTGGAATTTGCCGACCGCAGTGCTTTGGAAAACCTGGTTAACCAACTGTCGGTATCTACGCACCAGCTCATCAGTTCCTTTCAGCTGGGTAATGTGATCAAAAACGGGGTACAGGTGGCCATTATCGGAAAACCCAATGCGGGTAAATCTACTTTGCTGAATACCTTACTGAACGAGAACAGAGCCATTGTAAGTGAGATAGCCGGTACCACGCGCGATACGATTGAAGAGATCCTCAATATCAAGGGCATTCTTTTCCGGTTGATAGACACTGCAGGCATACGCGAGCATACACAGGATGTTATTGAAAGTATTGGGGTGGAGAAGAGTTACGAGAAAATGCGTGCGGCCAATATTGTGGTGTATCTGTTTGATGTGAACGAGATCAACGCTGCTACCCTGCAGGAAACAGTAACTGCTTTTGAAAAAGAAAATATTAAGTACCTGCTGGTAGGAAATAAAGTAGATGGCAGGGAAGAGCAGGTGATGGAACAGTTTGCTGCTTTCCCCGATATTGTTTTTATATCCGCCAAAGCGCAAACGCATATCAACGAATTAAAAGAGGCCCTGGTGCGCAAAGCCATTGATGGAGATATTTATGCAGAATCTACCATCGTTACCAATGCCCGCCATTTTGAGGCCCTGCAGAAACTGGGACAGGCCCTGGCAGATGTACAGCGCGGACTGGAGGAAAAAGTGCCCGGTGATCTGCTGGCGATCGATATCCGCCAGTGCCTGCATTATCTCGGTACCATTACCGGCCAGATCACCAATGAGGATCAGCTGGATTATATTTTCTCGAAGTTTTGTATCGGGAAGTGACGAGCGTCAGCGAGTCATCCCGCCGTAGGCGGGATAGCCCCATTACTACTCAAGCAGGTTCTGTGCAGTTACATTCTCCCGGAAGTGGACTCTTCGTTTAGTATGACCACTCTTTCACGTTAATCCCAAACACCTTCCACCCGCAAACCCAACCGCGCCATCGCGCCTCTGCGAGCCCATTTTCCTCCAAGGCGCATTAATAAATCTATCGCTATCATCCTGCCGGCTAGCCCATTTTTCATCCACACATTACTGCAGCTAAGGCAAAGTGGGCTATTGCTGGTTTATACCCGGCCATAGCGCTCTTTAACGGAGAAATAGCGCTGTTTCAGTGAGCTATTTCTCACTTTGAGTGAGCTGTCGCTCTATTTCAGTGAGCTGTTTCTCTGTTGATGTGAGCCATGGCTCAGTGTAATTGTCCTGCAGTGCTTTGAAGGAGAGCGATGGCTATTTCCAGGTGAGATAGGGCCATTTCCGGGATCTGGAAATAGACACGATAAGTAGATCATCAAGATCTTACATTTCACAGGCAAATATGTATAATATAATTGTGACATATATAATTATTCTCTGATTAGTACAGTTATTGAACATTATTAAGAAAAAATTAAAGAAATGCTTAACAAAACGGTAACAATATCTGTTTTTCCCTAATTTAGACTCAATCAATAACCAAAAGGTTATAGTAACCAAAACTCTAGCTATGAGAAAAAAACTACTGGCAGTACTATGTATGTGCGCCATTGTTGTTGTGGGCTACTCACAAACAACCGTATCGGGTAAAATAACCGATGCCGCAACCGGTGCACCTTTGGCAGGCGTAACCGTAAAAGGAAAAGGCACTGCCGTTGCATCTGTTTCTGATGCTGAGGGTAAGTACAGCATTAAGCTGGCTTCAAGCATTAAAACACTGATTTTTTCATTTGTAGGCTACACCGATGTTGAAGCTGCCGTTAGGGCGGGTAATCTGGATGTATCGCTTACCAATGCTGTTTCTAACCTAACAGAAGTAATTGTTACCGGTTTTGGTGGTTCTCAGATCAAGAGAGAACTTACCGGTAATATTGCCCGTGTAAGAGGTAAGGATATTGAATACATGCCCACACCCAGTGTGGATGCGGCTTTGCAGGGTAAAGCGGCCGGTGTATTCGTAAATAGCCAATCCGGAAAACTGGGTCAGGCAGTTACGGTACGTGTGAGAGGTAACTCTTCTATCAGTGCCAACAGCCAGCCTTTATATGTATTGGATGGTATTCCAATGACGGCTAACAGCCAGAGTTCTTATGGTGGTGCTACCAACCCCTTAACCGATCTGAACCCGAATGATATTGAGTCGATCGAAGTATTGAAAGATGCTTCTGCCGGTGCTATCTTCGGATCAAGGGCAGCCAATGGTGTGGTACTGATCACTACCAAAAGAGGTAAAGCCGGAAAAACTTCTGTAACCTTTAACTACCAGACAGGTTCTGCCGAAGCATCCAAACGTATCAAAATGCTGAACTCTCAGGAGTATGCCACTTTGATCCTGGAAGGTGCCAAATACCGCGATGATCTGGATGGTACACCGTTAAATGATCCCAGTAGCTGGACTACCTACGTGAAGAACGACGTAATGGACTATTACAGTTATGGTGGCTGGAGTAAAGATCCTACCAAAACCTATGACTGGCAGGACCAGGTATTTCAGAAAGGGCCTTACAGACAGGCCGATCTGCAGATCAAAGGAGGAACAGACAAAACTAAATTCTTCTCTTCCTTTCAGCAATTAGATCAGACGGGTACTATGATCGGTAATAAAATTTCAAGAACTACCGCTCGTCTGAATATTGACCAGAAAGCCAATGACTGGTTAGACCTGGGGGTATCTCTGAGTTTATCCAGAACCTTCAATCAACGTCTGCCGGATGATAATGCCTTCTCCAATCCTTTACAGGCGATCGCATTAATGCCGATGACACCTTTTACAGATCCTAATACCGGTTTACCTACAGGTACCCCTCCCGGTGATGTAAATATTCCGGTGTATTATAACCCGGTACTTAGTGTAAACTATGCTTCCTATGCGCAGGATGTTTACAGAACTTTCGGTAATGCTTATCTGAAAGCCAGCCTGTTGAAAGGGTTAACCTTCCAGACTGAATTTGGTGTAGACTACCTGAGTCAGAATGAAGAAGGCTATTTTCAGTCACAAACTGTCAGAAACCAATCCCGCGCATCTGCAGGTCTGGGTACTAACAGAGGTGCTTTTGTGACCAACTACAATACACAGTCATACTTCAGCTATAATACAGTGATCAAACAGAAACACAATATTTCTGCTACCCTGGGTATGCAATACCAGCAATCACAGGCTAAGTATAACTTTATCGAGGGTACTTCCTTCCCTTCCAACTCTTACCAGAAGATTGCGAGTGCTGCAACCAAATCAGACGGTAGCACTTCGCAGTCAGATTTCAGGTTCCTGTCTTATTTTCTCAGGGCCAATTATACATTCAACGAGAAATACATTCTTGCTTTAAGCAGCCGTATCGATCAGTCTTCCCGTTTCGGTAAAAATTCAAGATCAGGTTTCTTCCCTGCTGCTTCTGCCGGATGGATCCTGACCAATGAAAGATTCCTCGAGAACAGCAAAGCCATCAGCTTCCTGAAACTGAGGGCCAGTTATGGAATCGTAGGTAATGCGGAGATCGGAAACTTCCCGCAACTGGGTTTATTCTCGGGTGATGCCGGTTATGCCGGAGCTGCCGGTCAGCGTCCTTCTCAGTTGAGGAACGACAACCTGAAATGGGAAACCACCAAACAGTTCGATATCGGTTTTGACTTCGGATTCCTGAAAAACCGTATTACGGGTGAAATCGACTATTACGATAAACAAACAGATGGTTTGTTGCTGAACGTAAATATCCCGGCTACCACTGGTTTTACCAGCATGGTTAGAAACGTAGGTAAACTGGAAAACAAAGGTTTTGAATTCGTATTGAACACACAGAACCTGGTAGGCGCTTTCAAATGGAGCACCACTTTTAACATTGCCCGTAATATCGGTAAGGTGAAAGATATCCAGGGACAGATCATTGAAGGCGGTGTGAGCAGCATGAACCGCGTACAGGAAGGATATGGCGTGGGTGTTTTCTTCACACCTGAGTTTGCCGGTGTGGATCCTGCCAATGGTAACGCACTGTTCTACCTGAATACCAAAAAAGCAGATGGCAGTATCGACAGAGCTACTACCAGTAATTACAACCTTGCCCAGAGAATTGTAGCAGGTGATCCCAATCCTAAATACATTTTCGGATTCACCAATACTTTTTCTTACAAAGGATTTGATGCAAGTGTATTCTTTAACGGTGTATCCGGTAATCAGAATAACATTTACGGAATGGGTCGTTACTCTTCCGCCAGTATGCTGTATGAAGATAACAATACGGCCGACCAGCTGGGCAGATGGCAGAAACCCGGTGATATCACCAATATTCCCCAGGTACGTTTATACAGGGTGAATGGATCACAGGCCAGCAGTCGGTATATTGTGGATGGATCTTATATCCGTTTGAGAAGTGCTTCTATTGGTTATACTATTGGTTCCAAGCAGTTGAGCAAGTTGAAGATTGAGCGGATGCGGATTTATGTTTCTGCACAGAATCTGTTAACCATTACCAAGTATCCTTACTGGGATCCTGAAGTTAATGCCGACTCATTTGACTCAAACATTGCCAAAGGAAACGACTTTTATACGCCACCACAACCCAAGACTTTTCTGGTGGGTGTGAACGTAAGTTTTTAATTAATCAATAATCACTATTATGAAAATATTAATCTATAACATAAGTAAATACTACAAGGCATTTTTGCTGATGAGTATAATTACACTGGCGGGCTGCGAAAAAAGGCTGGATATTTCTCCTTACCAGAGTATTGCAGACGACAAAGCTTTATTAAATGAAAGCGACGTACAGGTTACGTTGGTAGGTTGTTACGACGGTATACAGAGTGCGGCTGCCTATGGCGGGGATATCCTGGTACTGAACGATCTGATCGGCAACTCGGCAGATATCAACTTCACCGGAACCTTTGCAGGTTTATCGGATGCTTATCAAACCCAGATGACAGCAGACAATTCGTTTGCCCGTGATACCTGGATTGCGGCGTATAATACCATTAACCGTTGTAACAATGTATTATCAGCTGTAGATAAAGTAACTTCTTCTACCGCCAGGAAAAACTCTGTTGAAGGACAGGCACTGTTCTTACGGGCTTCTATGTATTTTGAGTTGGTTCGATTGTATGCAAAAGCAGTAGGTGATGGCGATTACAACAGCAACCCCGGTGTTCCTTTGGTGCTAACACCAACAGGTAATGTAACGGATGCCAATTATCCGTCCAGAGCTACCGTTAAAGCGGTATATGATAAAGTGATCGCTGATCTGGTGAAAGCAGAATCTTTGTTACCTACGACCAACGGAAACTACGCTACCAAATGGGCTGCAGCGGCACAACTTTCCCGCGTGCACCTGATGGTAAAGGATTATGCAGCTGCCAGAGATGCTGCTGACAGGGTGATTGCCAGCAGTGGTAAAACCCTGAACCCTGATTTCACTAAATTATGGTTCACATTCATCAATAACGGAGGAGCTACCCCAGCTGAATATTTATTTTCTATGAAAGTAACTTCACAGGATGGTACCAACTCGCAGAATACTTATTTCGGAAGAACCATTGGTACCATTCCGGGTACTGCCGGAAGAAGTGACTGTAAGATCAAAGCAGCGCATATCGCTCTGTATGAAAACGGAGATGTGAGAAAGAACTTCTTTGTATTGAATGGTGGTAACTATTATACCCAAAAACACCTGGATCGTTTTGGGGATGTGGCTGTGATCAGGCTGGCAGAAATGTACCTGACACGCGCTGAAGCTAATTTCCGCCTGGGAACAACAGTTGGTGCTACGCCACTGGCTGATGTTAACCGGATCCGTGCCAGAGCAGGTATTCCTGCACTGACAGCCGTAACTTTAGCTGATATCACCAAAGAAAGAGCCCTGGAACTGGCTTTTGAAGGCCATAAACTGGTTGATGCCAAAAGATTACAGACACCGGTTGGCGCACTTGCCTGGAATGATCCTAAGTTGATCCTTCCTATTCCAAGAAGAGAAACTGATGTTAACAAGAACCTGGTTCAGAACCAGGGTTACTAAGCCTACATTAGTATCTATAAAAACGCCGGTCTGAATGACCGGCGTTTTTTATGTGGTATATGCAGACGAAGATCATTTGCCTGTCATAGTTTGATCCGCTCTTCCGTAGCTGCCCCCGTGGCCGTATCAATGCCGTTCAGTTGCACATAGTCAATATGTGGTTTGAACAGGGATCCCCCGTTTACGGCAATAAAAATGCGGTTAATCATGATCTGTTTATCATTCACGGTGGTATACATATGATATTGCCTGTCTTCTCCTTCTTTCAGATAAAGCTTCAGTTTCTTATAGGCCACCAGGTGGCATTCATAGCTGTTATCATCCAGTGCTGTTGTTTTGATGCCATATGCATATTTGCGCTGTATATCCGTGAGTTCTTCTATCTGCCCTTTTTTGGCGTAACTGATCCAGTAAGCATGAACCGGCTTTTTTTTATCGAGCACACCGTTCTCGGTATTCAATTCATAAATAACGGTATTGGTATTGGGCGGGCGTTGCAGGTAGAATAATTGTTTGGGGTTATGCGGCGGTGTGGGATACTCAATATCCTGCGACCATGCAGAGCTTCCTGTGGTCAGCAATACTAGTCCTGTAATTATAAATGATTGATATAACCTGCTCATACCATTGATAGGTTTATATGCTCTTCAAAGCCGGATCATATTCTCTACAGCAAGATAATTCAGTTTTTGCAAAACGCTATCTGTAGAAGGGGTGGGACACACTGTTATCAGTAAGCGGTCCATCCACCATCCGCTACTATTACTGCTCCATTCATAAAACTGGCATCATCCGATGCGAGAAACAAAGCCAGCTTCGCTACTTCCAGCGGATCAGCGGTTCTCGGATTCAGTACCATACCGGGTAAGATCCGTTCAGTTACCAAGGGCGAAAGATGAGTCATATCAATCGTAGCACCGATACTCGTTTCCATGGCACCGGGTGCAATGGCATTGCAGCGGATCCCTGATTTCGCATACACATAACCCGTGTTTTTGGTTAATCCGATCAGCGCATGTTTACTGGCCGTATAAGCGGCACCTGCTCTGGCTCCCTGCAAACCACCTATGGAGGCGATATTAATGATCACCCCTGATTTTTTGGGGAGCATGATCTGTAAAACAGAACGCATGGCTTTGAACGGGCCATCGAGGTTGATGCGCATCACACGGTCCCATACGGGGTCGGTAACATCGGCAGTAAGATCAAAATTATCCATCACACCGGCATTGTTAACAAGGATGTCTACTGTGCCGTAGGTGTCAACGGCTGTCTGTATCATATTTTCAATATCTTCCGCCTGGGCCATATCGGCTACAATAGTGGTATAGGTTCCATTTTGTTCTGTAAGTGCCATACTGACTTCTCCCAATGTTTTTGGATTGATATCAGCGGCAATCACTTTCGCGCCTGCCTGGGCAAACAGGATGGCAATGGCTTTGCCCAAACCAGCACCGGCACCGGTTACGATGGCCACTTTATTTTCGAGGCTTTTCATGTGAATGTTTTTTCAAAGTTACTTTGCTGCTTCGGCGGGGTATATGATATCCGTCAGCCTATCCCATTTTTTTGCAACCAATGACAGATAACTCATTGACTTAATGCTTTGATAATTAATCTGTTAATATAATTGCTAACAATAAAATCATTGTGACATAAATTTTTTTAAAAGAAAAAGAGTAAAAAGTATTTTATTCCGAAATTTATTTTATCTTTGCATTCAATACAGAACCCATGGTATCAAAAACCTGTGAAAATGCGATTCGTGCCTTGTTGTTTGTAGCGCAGAAATCAAAATCCGGCGTTAAGGTAGGCGTGAAGGAGATAGCGAAAGCAATTGATTCGCCAGAGCCATTTATTGCAAAAATATTACAGGATCTGGGCCGGAAGGGATTGGTTTCTTCTGCCAAAGGCCCCCATGGCGGCTTTTATCTGGATGAAAAAGGAATGAAACTTAGTCTGGCAGATGTGGTGAATGCAGTAGATGGGGACAAACTTTTTACCGGTTGCGGATTGGGGCTGAGAAGTTGCTCTGCCAAAAAACCCTGTCCTATTCATGACCAGTTCCTTGCTGTGCGGGCAAGTATCAAAGACATGTTGCAGAATGCAACCCTGGGCGATTATAAAACAGCACTAGAATTGGGAGAGAAGTATTTAAAAAGATAATTTTTTTATCCTATAAAAAGAGTAAAAGGTCTTAAATTACTTTTATATGAAAAAACAGTTCCTTCTTTCACAAAAGCATAGTATGCTAATCGCTCTGGCTTTCGGGCCCTTATCGCTGCTGGCACAACAAACCGGCACATCCACAACAACGCAAATGCCTGCATCGGGTTTACTGGTTGTCCTTGTTTTATTACTGATGGCTGTTTTTACCGCTGCACTGTTGCTTGCCTCTAAAGTCTGGGCAATGCTTGATAAAAGCCGCAAGGAAACAGAAGCCGAGAATTTGCAGGAACTGCCGCGCTATCTGGCTAATATGGACAGTATGCAGATCGGAAAACTTTTAACCATTACCAGCTCGCAGCTAACAGAAAATGCTGCCGGTACGGCGAGTAAAAAAAGCCTTCTGCTGTTTGTATTTGCAGCGATCGGTTCCCTGTTACCATCCGCTTCTTTGTTTGCCCAATCGGCTACCAACCAGAAAGGTTTGCTGAGTCAAACCGGCATCATCATTACCATTACCCTGATCCTGATTCCGATACTGGCTGCCATCGGGTTAATGATTGTGAAATTATCCCGTATGCTGAAAAGTCAACGCAAACACCTGGACCTGGAAGAAGCGGAACGTTTGGCTGCCTATCTCTCCACCCTGACTGCGGAAGAAGTGAACACCGTTTTGCAATCAAGGAAAAAAGCATTGGATTTTACATTGAGTCATACCGAATTATCGGGTGAGCAATCTCCGGCAGATGAGAAAGGATTGATCAGTAATATCAACACCCGCGATATTCTGCCCTTTGTGGCACCCAAACAAAAAGCTGTAAAACGTCCGCATATTGATCCGGCTTTGACCAAACTGATCCTGTGGTATTTTGGTTCTGCCGCTTTCTGGTTATTATTTGGTACCAGCATCGGCGAGTACCTGGGTATCAAATTCGTGGCACCCGATGCAGATCATATCAGCTGGTTAAGTTTTGGTCGCTTACGTCCCGTGCATACCAATGCAGTGTTCTGGGGCTGGGCATCGCTGGGTATGCTGGGATTGGGATACTATATTGTTCCGATGGTCAGTAATACGGCCCTGGCCAGTATCAAAAAAGGGTGGTATGCCCTTCACTTGGTCAATGCAGCGGTGGTACTCGGAACCCTTTCACTGATGGCCGGTATCAACAACGGTGGTGGCGAATACAGGGAATATACCTGGCCGGTGATGCTGCTGTTTGGACTGGCACTGATCCTGACCCTGATTAATTTCTGGCAAACCATCAGCAAACGACAGATGAAAGAGATTTATATCTCTAACTGGTATATCGTATCGGCCCTCATGTTTGCACTTACCATCACCGTAGTGGCCTATGTGCCCGGCTGGCAGAACGGTTTGGGCGAAACCATTATCCAGGGTTATTATATGCACCAGGGAGTGGGTATGTGGTTTATGTTGTTTACACTGGGTATTGTGTATTATATGCTACCTCAGCAATTGAACAAACCTATTTATTCTTATAGTCTCGGTATTCTCGCTTTCTGGACACAGATCCTGTTTTATACACTTATCGGTACGCACCATTTTGTGTTCAGTTCTATTCCCTGGTGGTTGCAAACCGTAGCCATTGTAGGAAGTGTGGGAATGGTCATACCGGTGATAGCAGGTACCACTAACTTTATCATGACTTTCAAGGGTGCCTGGCATAAACTAAGCGGCAGTTACACGCTTCCCTTTTTTCTGGTAGGTATTATTTTTTACTGTACCGGTTCCTTGCAGGGAACAGCAGAAGCTTTTCGTTCAACCAACCTGCTCTGGCATTTTACTGACTTTACTGTGGCTCACTCACATCTTACCATGTATGGTATCATCTGCTTTTTTCTATGGGCAGGCATGTATGCGGTTGTACCCCGGCTAACCGGTAAAGAAGCGCCGCAGATAACGGTAGGTGCCCATTTCTGGCTGGCGCTGATCGGTTTATTGTTTTACACGATCCCGCTGATGATCGGCAGTACGTTACGCGGACAAATGTGGATCGAAGGAAAACCCTTCATTGAAACCGTGGTACACATGGCACCTTACTGGTTATGGCGCGCCATAGGCGGTAGTCTGATGTGGTTGTCGCATATTTTCTTCGCGTACAATTTCTACAGAATGGTTCGTACCCGTGAAACCATTGATATAAAAGAAGCTGCCCTCGAAAAACTGCAACAGCAGGTCATCGCCAAAGAAACCATTGCTTAATCATTCACCTTATCATACCTATGGAATTTTTTAATAACCATTCAAGACTCTTCCGTACAGCTTTTCTCTTTTTTGCAATCTTAACCTTATTGGTGGCAATCCTGCCCGCTATCAATAACCAGCAAAATAACCAGCCGCTGCCTTCGGCTGAGCCAATGACAGAAGAAGCCATCAAGGGAAAACTGGTTTTTATTTCTAACGGATGCGTAGCCTGTCATACACAGCAGGTACGTAATGTGGATATGGATAAAGTATGGGGCTCCCGTCCCAGTATTGCGGCAGATTATGCCGCTATCAAAAGAACGGATACCTGGCGTAATACGGCCACGTTGATGGGTACAGAGCGCACAGGTCCCGATCTCACGGATATCGGTAACCGGCAACCCAGCAGCGATTGGAACCTGGTGCACCTCTTTAACCCGCGGATTGTGGTAAAAGAGTCCATCATGCCTGCGTATCCCTGGCTATTTACTGTTCAGAAAGAAACAACAGAAAAAGATGTTGTAGTGAACGTGCCGAAAGAATACCTCGATGGAAAAGAAGGAAAAGTAGTTGCCACCAAAGAAGCCCGCTACCTGGTAGCCTACCTGCAATCATTAAAGCAGGCAACCTTACCGGATGGAAATCCTCCGCCGGATTTTTTATACAAGCGTAAACAGCTTTCCTCCGGCGGAAATACACAGGCGCCCGATGGCAACCTGCTTTATACGGCTAATTGCCAGAGCTGCCACCAACCCAATGGAGAAGGTTTACCGGGCGCTTTCCCTTCGCTGAAAGGCAGTCCGGTGGTGAATGGGAATAACCTGCAATTATATGTTGACATTATCATGAACGGATATGATGCAAGACCCGAGTTCGGTGTGATGCCAGCGGTGGGTACCAACGCCGGTTTAAGTGCAGCCGAAGTTACAGCCATCATCAACCATGAAAGAACTAGCTGGGGCAATAAAGCCGAAAAGGTTACGGAAGCTGATATAAAAAAGATCATGGATTTTGTAAAACTGAAAACAGCCAAGTAGATAATTATTAAAAAGGTTCATTTCATGAAAAAAACAACACTCCTCCTTCTTTTACTATCCAGCCGGGCAATCACATTTGCCTGTGGTGTTTGTGAAAAACAGCAGCCAAAGATTTTACGGGGTATCACTCACGGTGCCGGACCAGAAAGTAATTGGGATTACCTGATCATTTCCGTAGCGGCGGCCATTGTAGTAACCAGTTTTTATTTTTCTGTGAAATGGCTGATCAGACCCGGAGAAAATACTGTTACACATATTAAATACCTGACCGTAAACAATGACTGATATGGAAAACAAAAGCCAGATAATCGTATTTATTGATGAAGAAACGCAACCACTGTCCACCTTCAGTTCGCCGGTTAATTTTGAACTGGATACGAGAAAACTAGTAGATGGGAAACATGTTCTGCGTATTGTCAGCAAAGATCCTTCGGGGAAAGAAGGCATCCGGCTGATTCCGTTTGAAGTGCGTAACGGACCTGCCATCGATGTGGAAGGTATCCGTGAACATGCACTGGTAGATGGCGTGATCCCGATCATGATCAATGCCTATGGCAAAGGTGATCAGAAAAGATTTCTGATCGAAGGAAGTGAAACGCCCAAGAGCATTCCTTCCTGGGTATGGATCCTGATCATCGGTTTTGCTGGTTGGGCCCTTTTCTATCTCTTCACTTATTTTTCACTGAAACCTTAATACGATGCCACAGGATATTGCCACATTAGATGATATCAAACAATTGGTAAACCGATTTTATGATCAGGTAAGAGCCGATACTTTACTGGGTCCTGTATTTGAAGCAAGGATCCAGAACAGGTGGCCGCAGCATCTCGAAAAAATGTATAGTTTCTGGCAAACAGTATTACTGGGCGAACATACCTATGCGGGAAGTCCCTTTCCCCCACATGCAAAGTTGCCTGTAGATCATGCGCATTTTGCACAATGGATACAATTGTTTACAGCTACCATTGATGAAATGTTTGCGGGTAATAAAACAGAAGAAGCCAAATGGCGAGCCAACCGCATGGCGGAAATGTTTGAAATGAAACTGGAACATTATCGTTACACAGGTGGCAAAAGTCTGGTGTAATATGGAAGAGCAACGAAAATCCATACGACTCACGGTTGTTCAGGAGGGAGAGCGAATAACCATTGAAACGCAGCCCCATGCTTACCGCAACCTAATGGTGTTGCTGAACAATCATTGTTACCTGGAAAATTTTGGTGAGTGCGGTGGTATGGGCAGATGTGCCACTTGTGTGGTGCAAACCCAACACCCTGCTTTGCAGGAATATAACAGGAATGAAGCCAGTACGCTGGCCAAACTGCCACCCTGCGAACCCGGAACAAGACTTTCCTGCCAGATCCATATCAATGAAGTGCTGGATGGAGCTGAAATCAATATCAATAGCCAGGACCTGTAATGACTTTGTCATAAAGCTGTAATATTCTTTACTAATAAAAGTAATTAAATACTTTTATTAAAACAATCTTTTATCTTTGACTTATAAATCACTTTTAAAATCATCTATATGCCAACAACCATAACAGAGAACATCCTGAATGTTACCTTACTCGAACCTAAACAAAAGCATCCAACCATTTTTGTACGCTTTGATGCATTGGCAGAAGGCGAGAGTCTGACGCTGCACAATGACCACGATCCAAAACCTCTTTACTACCAGTTACTGGGCGAGCGGGGAAATATATTTACCTGGGAGTACCTGGAAGAAGGACCAGAATGGTGGAGAGTAAGGATCTCTAAAAAACTTACAGACGAAAAGGAAGAAACACTCGGACAGATTGCTGCCAAAGATCTTCGCAAGGCGCAGGTGTTTAAAAAATATGGACTGGATTTCTGTTGTGGTGGAAAAAAGACCGTGAAAGAAGCCTGTGCAGAAAAAGGACTGGATGTAACCAAAGTGCAAAAAGAATTGCAGCAGGCAGATACCCTTCCTTCCGCACGTCCTATTCCTTATGATGACTGGAGTCTGGATTTTCTCTCGGATTATATTGTGAATACACACCATACTTATGTACGTAAAACCTTACCTGATATCAGGGCTTATGCAGAGAAAGTGATGAAAGTGCATGGTAAACAACACCCCGAACTGGTTCGGATACACCAGCTGGTAGAGGAGATCTATGCAGAACTGTTTGCACACCTGGTAAAAGAGGAAAAAGTATTATTCCCATATGTAAAAGAACTGGTAGTAGCCAAAGACCGTTCGCAGTTATTACAGACGGCGCATCTGGGATCGGTGCAGAACCCGATCAATATGATGGAGATGGAACATGAAGTGGTGGGAGAGAACCTGGAGGAGATCCGTAGATTATCCAATAATTATGATCTCCCGGAAGATGCCTGTGCCAGTTATAGCTTACTTTACAGAATGCTGGATGAGTTTGAAGAAGACCTGCATCTGCATATTCACCTCGAGAATAATATCCTTTTCCCGAAAGCACTTGATCTTGAAAAACAGTTAAACTAATGAAAGAAACAACACCTATCAAACGACATCCCGCCATGGTATCCTTTTCCAAGGATCATCATTTTGGACTCTTACTGGTTTGGAAAATCAGGCAGGGATTGAAAAAATCAATCGAAGCCGGTAGAATCGGTAAGTATGTAGGGTACTTTTTTTCAGAAGATCTGCTGAAGCATTTTGAAGATGAGGAAAAATTGCTTTTCTCCCGCCTTCGGGCCGATGACCTGTTGCGTATACAGGCCGAAGAGGATCATGCATTCATCTATCAATTGATCAGGGATATCGGGAAGCAGACAGAAGATACTGCGCTGCTTACACAACTGGCAGACCGGCTGGAGAAACATATCCGGTTTGAAGAGCGCGAGTTATTTAATCATCTCCAGGCAGTGATAGGCGCAGAGGAACTGGCCCTTATCGAAAAAAGAATCGGTAACGACAGTAAAGAGATAGATGAGAAATGGGATGATATTTTCTGGATCTGAATAAAACAAGATGAAATTAGTATTGTGTTGTTTACTGTCAGTGTTACTACTCGCCTGCGAGTCCAAACCGATAGTGGGAAAAAGAACAATCGTGTATGCTGATACAGTAACGGAAGAGGGTATGATTGATTCTATTACGGAACCAGCACCGGGAGATCACGCAGGTCTCAGCTTGCACAACGGTGTTAAGTGGAAGGCTGATGCCAAAACACTGGCCAATGTTTCTTTGCTGAAGACAATGGTAGCAGATGCCGTAAAGCAAAATCCTGTTAATTACAGTCCGACTGCTGAGGCCTTGCAGAAAGGATTGGATAAAATGGTAACCGAATGCAGTATGAAAGGTCCGGATCATGATGCACTTCATCAATGGTTGCTGCCATTGATGAAAAAAGTGAATGCACTCAAAAAAGCTTCCGGCGAGAATGCGGCGGTTATGCTGCGCGAAATAGAAGCGCAGATCCATCTCTTTGATCAATACTTTGCCTGATATGCAGATCAATACCAATACCAAAATAGCCGCACTGATCAAAGCGCATCCCGATGCGCTGGAAACAATCATTGCGCTTTCTCCCAGGTTTACCAAACTGCGGAATCCGATTCTGCGTAAAGTGATGGCCGGCCGAACAAGTATTGCCATGGCAGCTGCGTTGGGTGGTTGTGCCGTAGAAGATTTCTTTACACAATTAGCCCCGCTTGGTTTCAGTATAGATCGGGAAACAAAGGCTGTTATCGACAAGGAAACCTCACAGGTAATACCGGTTTTTTTAAAGAATATGGATCCTGATCGTTTGGTAGAACTGGATGTACGCCCGGTAATAGAGAGTGGAAAAGATCCGTTAACGATCATCATAGAAAAAGTGAGTGACCTGAAAGAACAACAAGTATTAAAACTGATCAATAGCTTTGATCCAACTCCCTTAAAAAGTTTATTGGGCAAGAAGGGATTCGCATTTTTTACCGAAACGGTGAATACCGAACTGGTGAACACCTGGTTTTATAAAAAGACTGCAGAGGCATTGGTTCTGGAAAAGGCAGATCCATCTGCTGTCATTGGATGGGATGAGATCCTGCAGCGCTTTTCTGGTAAACTGGTTACGGTGGATGTAAGGCACCTCGAAATGCCATTGCCCATGCATACCATCCTGGAAGCATTGGAAACCTTGCCGGCAGAAAAAGCGCTGTTCGTATACCACAAACGCATTCCTGTATTCTTACTCCCCGAACTGCAGGAACGAAAACTTAGTTACCGGGTAAATGAGATCAGTGAAAAAGAGGTTCATCTCCTCATATATAAAGACTGATATGTATGCCAACCACGATAATACCGGATCTGCTGCCACCACTTCTTACCGGGTGGTGTTACCGTTTTATCTATATGCAGCCATCGCTTTCCTGGTAGCTACTGTTCTGTTGTTTCTATCCAGTGCAGATCTGCAGGGGCATTATTTTCATCCCCATACACTGGCCATTACGCATACAATGGCGCTGGGCTGGGGCACAATGATCATATTGGGAGCGAGTCACCAACTGGTACCTGTTCTGATCGAAGCTGCACTCTATAGTGTGAGGCTGGCCCATGCTTCTTTTGTGCTGGCAGCTACCGGTATTCCCTTGCTGATATATGGGTTTTATGTGTTTGATGTAGGCTTGCCTACGCAAACAGGTGCTGTGTTACTGATAGGCGCAGTCATTTGTTTTCTGGTTAACCTGGCCGCCAGTATGGTGCGAAGCAAAAAAGAAAATATACATGCTTTGTCTGTTTTTACAGCCACGCTCTGGTTACTGGCCACAACAGTGGTTGGGTTACTGCTTTTATGTAATTTTTCGCAACCCATCTTACCTGCGGGTTCATTGAGTTATCTGTCAGTTCACGCGCATATGGGTATTGTAGGTTGGTTCCTGTTGCTGGTAACGGGAGTGGGCTCGCGCCTGATACCTATGTTTCTCATATCCAAGTATATCCACAACAAAACATTGTGGTGGATCTATTTCCTGATCAACACAGGATTACTGGCTTTTGTTTTTCTTTTCCTGTATTCAAACAGCCGCTGGTTATGGGCGGGGCCTTTGCTTGTGATTGCTACAGCGATCGGATTGTTTGGTCATTTTTGTTTCAGAGCATACCAGCATCGGATCCGGAAAAAAGTGGATGAACCCATGCAACTCTCTTTGTTGTCTGTTGTGTTTTTACTCTTACCCATACTCTTTTTGCTGGTGATAATTGTATGGCTGATCTTTTCACCCACTGTAAACAGTCAGCTGGTGATCGCCTACGGTTTCATTGTTTTTTTTGGATGGATAACGGCCATCATACTGGGTATGACATTTAAAACATTACCCTTTATTGTCTGGAACAAAGTGTACCACCACCTGGCCGGTAAAGGGAAAACACCCAATCCAAAAGATCTTTTTGCCCAGGCAGTATTTAACTGGATGGGCTTGTCTTATATTGGCGGCTTTGTTGTATTTACTGCCGGCTTATTTTTGCAGCAGGTATGGATCCTGCAAACCGGTTCCGTATTGCTGCTCATTACCGCTGTTTTGTATAACTGGAATGTGGTAAAATTACTGTTACACAAAGCCGCTACTGTATGAATGTGATCACCAATAATACCCTGCATAGTACGGTTGCATTGGCGGCCTTACAGGATGTGGTGGATCCGGAGATCGGTTTGAATGTGGTGGACCTGGGCCTGATCTATCAACTCGATTTTGATGAGAGTATCCATAAGATCTATTGTACCATGACATTGACCACGCAGTTTTGTCCGATGGGTGATTCGATTACGACCGCCGTGAAAGAACGCCTGAAATTGGCTTTCCCCGGTTATACAATAGCTTGCGAACTAACTTTTGATCCTCCATGGAATCATGAAAGGATCTCACCGGAAGGAAAAGAATTTTTAAACCAAAAATAAATGCTGAGTCTTACCTGCAAAACAGCTATTAAAGCCGTTATCTATCTGGCATCACGTTTTGAACGGGATGAAAAGAGCAGTATCAAAGAGATAGCCTCTTATATCGATGCCAGTGAACATACTGTGGGTAAAATGCTGCAGGTACTGGTAAAAGAAAAAGTGATCAACAGCGCCAAAGGACCTACCGGCGGTTTCTATATTACCGCGAAACAAAAGAATCAGCCTGTGATCAATATTATTGATGCTATCGATGGAAAAGAAGTGTTTGATGAGTGTGGTCTGGGATTGAGTAAATGTTCCGCTACACATCCCTGTCCGATACACAATGATTATAAAGTAATCAGGGACGGTTTTAAAATCTTGTGCCGGCAGAAAACAATCAGTGACCTCTGTGAAACTGTAAACGATGGATTGGCATACCTTGTTGGCTAAGGTAGCCTGTTATACATTCCTGTAGTTTATCTGAAATACCGCCACGGTTTATCCAAAAGCCTGCTAAGGGTAACTGAATAGATTTACCTGTTGCAGATAAAAATCACCCCGTCTTTTATTTCAGCAGCAAATTCCCGTATGGTTTTATTGCTGAACATATCTTTCAGCTGTTTGCGGATGGGTTTGAACTGCAGGTGCATGGGACAGGGTTGTGTTTCTGAACATTGTTTCAGTCCCAATACACATTTTTCCAGCATTTCTTCTTCCCCCATCGCCTGAATAATGCAACTGATGGGCAGGCTTTTTGCTTTTTCGGTTAAGTAAAATCCACCGTTGGGGCCGCGCACAGAACTGATGATATGGTTATCCCTGCTCAGCAACTGCAGAATTTTTGCGGTGAAGGAACGTGGCGAGTCGATCGCAACTGCGATCTCATCGATCCCCAGTTTAGCCATTTCAGAACCTTTTTGTGCGATGAAGATGGTGGCTCTTAAGGCGTACTCTGTTGCTTTTGTAAACATAGGGTTAAGTGTTGGCAGCCATTTTAACGTTTGATAGAATGGTTATCATAATCCGGATTGAACCATTCTGCATAGGAATTATTGGTCTCATACAGTTTCATATACGATAAACGGCTATGAGCGGGCACCCTGTTTTTTATTTTTTTGGCGATAAAAATCAACAGGTTTTCTGCTGATGGTTCTACTTCCCAGCTTACCAGGTTAGCCTGTCCGGCAAAAGAGGGATTCTCTGCCAGAAAATCATGGGATAAGACCAGTTTGTGATCCAGTTGGTTGATCACTTCGGCCATCACCAACTGTTTGATATCCTTAAAATCCACTTCAAATCCGGGTGCGGGGATATATTCGGCACCAGTATTTTCGCCTGTAATGGCCAGGTGTAACGCATAAGAGTGGCCATGAATATGTTTACAGGGCCCCTCATACCCATGAATGGCATGTGCCATCTCAAAATGGAAGATTTTGGTAAGCTGGATCATGAAACAGCATTAACAGGATGCCTAAATGGCAGTTCCCTGCAAATAAATAAGGGCAAAACTATCCTTTATTATTATATTTGCGCCATAAATCTCGATTTATGGAGAGAAATGTAGCTGGCTTCCGGAGACAATTCCAGCCATTATGGGTTGATTCCCGATGGCTTTCGGTCAAGGTGTTACAACGTTTTCTCTTTATATTGCAATCCTGTACGATCTGGCGATGTACATTTTACATCAGTCTTTTGAAAATGCAGGTACTAAAAACAGGCCAGCCGAGTCAGCAAAGGCCAGCATCATAAACCGGAATCCGTAGGATCCTGATGAGATCACCGGATAAACTAACACCCCCAGACACTGAACTATGATACAACAAAGTTTACAGGAAAAGTTACAGGGTTTTACCATACCCACTGAGTTGAAAAAAGCGGGAATGTACCCTTATTTCAGACCTATTGAGGAGAATCACGACACAGAAGTGGTGATTGACGGAAGGAAGATTCTGATGTTTGGATCGAATAGTTATATGGGGTTAACCAATCACCCCAAAGTAACCGAAGCGGCAAAAAAAGCAATTGATATTTATGGTAGCTGTTGTTCCGGTTCCCGTTTTCTGAACGGAACCTCTAACCTGCATATTGAACTGGAAGAAAAGCTGGCTGATTTTGTAGGTAAGGAAGCAGCCTTGATGTTTACCACCGGTTTCCAGGCCAATCTGGGAGCAGTGGCCACTTTTACCGGCAGAACCGGTGTGATCATTATGGATGAACTGGATCATGCTTCTATCATTGAAGGCAGCCGTTTGTCTTTTTCGCGTGTGCTGAAATTTGCACACAACGACATGAACGATCTGGAAAGGGTGCTGCAGAGTATCCAGACCGAGAAAATAAAAATGATCGTGGTAGACGGGATCTTCAGCATGGAAGGAGATATCTGTAACCTGCCCGAGATTACCCGTCTGGCCAACCAGTACGAAGCCATGGTAATGGTGGATGATGCACATGCCATTGGCGTTATCGGCGATAGAGGAAGAGGTACTGCCAACCATTTTGGTCTGACCAGTGATGTGGATATGATCATGGGTACTTTCAGTAAATCGCTGGCATCGGTAGGAGGTTTTATCGCTACTACCAAAGACGCCATCAACTATCTCAAACACCATGCACGCCCCATGATCTTCAGTGCCAGTGTACCGCCTTCTGCGGTTGCCGCTGCCATGGCTGCGCTGGAAATTATCAAGGCAGAGCCTGAAAGACAGGAAGCACTCTGGGATAATACCAACTATATGGCTTCCGCCCTGCAGGATATGGGCTTTGATATCAATACCTCTAAAACACCTATCATCCCTGTTTATATCCGTGATAATGAACTTACTTTCCGCTTTAACCAGCGTTTGTACGAAGAAGGTATATTTGTGAATCCGGTGGTATCTCCGGCCGTTAAAAGTGATGCGTCACTGATACGTTTGTCGATCATGGCAACCCATACCCGCAGTCAGCTGGATGAGGCCCTTGAAAAAATCGAGAAAGTAGCCAACGAACTCCATGTACTTGAAATGAAACATTCCTGATGTGTGGAGTATGAAGCCGGGAATTGTACCCTTTATCATGCTTAAAACACATTCATGCAAATCACTGTAAAAGAGGTAGCTACTAAAAAAGAGTTAAACGATTTTATTGCGTTCCCTCTCCGCTTGTACAAAGGCAATCCTTTTTTTGTACCGCCGCTGCATTTTGATGAAAAGGCAACACTGCGGAAAGACAAGAACCCTGCTTTTGATTACTGCGAAGCCCGTTACTGGCTTGCCTACAAAAACGGAAAAATCGTAGGCAGGATTGCCGGTATCATCAACCATGCTTATATAGAGAAGTGGAAGAACCGCTATATGCGTTTTGGCTGGATCGATTTTGAAGAAGATCCTGCCATTGCAGCTGCATTGATTGGGGAAGTGGAAAAATGGGCCAGGGAAAAAAATATGAAAGCCGTGCATGGTCCGATGGGTTTCACCGACCTGGATCATGAAGGTATGCTGGTAGAAGGGTTTGACCGCCTGGGTACACTGGCTACCATTTATAACCATCCCTATTATCCGGTTTTCATGGAGCAGTTGGGTTATTCCAAAGATGCGGATTGGGTAGAGTACCTGGTAAAAGTGCCCGAAACCATCTCAGATAAAATGGAGAAGATGGCCAGTGTGGTAGAACGCCGCCTGGGATTACAGGTATTAAAAGCCAAAAATGCCAAAGAGATTCTGCCTTATGCCCCCGCTATTTTTGCATTGATCAATGAAGCATATGCGGAGTTATATGGAGTGGTACCGCTTACCGAAAAACAGATCCAGTATTATACCAAACAGTATTTCTCTTTTATCCGCCCCGACTTTGTGCCGCTGATTCTTGATAAAACAGGTAAACTGGTGGCATTCGGGGTTACCATGCCATCCTTATCTGCTGCATTGCAGAAAGCGAAGGGTAGTTTGCTTCCTTTCGGATTTGTACATATACTGAAAGCACTCAAGAAGAATACAATCGCCGATCTGTACCTGGTGGCAGTCAGTAAAGACCTGCAGGGTAAAGGGGTGAACGCATTGTTGATGCATGAGCTGAACAAAGCCTATATCCGGAATGGGATCCGTTATGCAGAAACCAATCCTGAGCTGGAACTGAATACCAAAGTGCAATCGATCTGGGAACATTTTGATGCGGAACAGCATAAGAGAAGGCGTGCTTTTATCAAACATTTATAATCCCTGAAATCTCCGGATGCAAAAAAATATACTGATCACAGGTGCCAGTGGTTTTATCGGTAGTTTTCTGGTAGAAGAAGCCATCCGCAGAGGGTACCGTGTATTTGCGGGTATCCGGGCATCCAGCAGCCGTAAATACCTGACCGATCCGGCGATTCATTTTCTGGAGCTGGATATGTCTGATGCAGCATCCATGACACAAACCTTAACCGATGCGGCCAACACACATGGTGCATTTGATTATGTGGTGCATGCGGCAGGGATCACCAAGTCTTTGCAACTCTCTGAATATTATGAAGTCAATGTAGCCAGTACCGAAAGACTGGTAACTGTTCTGCAGCAGGAGAAACTGTTGAAAGAGAAATTCGTTTTTGTAAGTAGCCTGGCTTCTTATGGGCCGGGTACGGGGGCAAATCCGATCACTGCGGCTTCTGCACCCAATCCCATCACCGCCTATGGGCGCAGTAAACGGGAAGCCGAAGATCTTTTATACAAACAAAGCGATCTGCCGTTCCTGATCATCAATCCAACCGCAGTATATGGTCCGCGGGATAAGGATTTTCTGTTTGTATTGCAAACGGTACAGCAAAGACTGGAACTATATGTAGGCAGCCGGGAACAACTGCTCAGTTTTGTGCATGTGCTGGATCTGGTAAAAGCCATTTTTCTGGCAACAGAATCGCCTCTGCTGCAGCAGAATTTTCTGGTATCAGACCTGGCCAATTATTCTACCGCTGATATGAACCGGATCATCAAACAGCAATTGGGCGTTTCTACATTTGCGCTTACGGTACCTGGCTGGATCGCGGTTACGGCAGCGGTATTGTCGGAAGCAGTGGGTAACCTGCGGGGTAAAGTTCCCTTACTGAACAGGGAAAGGTTGAAAGAATTCAGGGCCAGTAACTGGGCAGCGGCCTGCACGGAACTGGAGCAATTGGGTTACCAGCCTGATTTTGATCTGGAGAAGGGTTTGGCAGATACTATTGGCTGGTACAGAAGAGCGGGTTTATTGAAGTAATATATAGTAAGTGACTGCATAAAACGGCCGGACAGCAAATGCTGCACCGGCCGTTCTCTTTGGTGGGGGGAATGGATTATTCTCCTCTGTCGTATTTGCTCACTACTTCCAGGTTTCCGGTAGGATCTGATTTAAGGGTGATCAGTTTTTTGCTTCCTTCCAGGATAACATGGTATTCTACATTATTGTCGCTTGATTTTTCTATTACGCTGTGTATCCTGTAATCCGGATAACTTTTCTTCACCCGGTTCAGTACCAGCGGCGAAAGATTGTCTTCTCCATAATACTTGAAAGAGAGGGTCACACTTCCTTCCTGATCGTAGATGACCCGGTAACTCACGTCTTTTTTAGTGAAATACACAAGGTAGCCATTGGCCTGTACCGACCAGGATATGCTTTGCGCATCGGGGTAGGTTTTGCTGAATACTTTCAGAACGGTTTCGTTTACATCTGCTGCAAAACTGCTTATGGTCAGTGCCAGTAAGCCCAGCAGGAAAGATAGTTTTTTCATAATGGTGTTGTTTTAAGTGAAACGTAAATGATACACCAAACATAGGCTGATCGGAGAGGTGGGTCAACCGAAACTATACCTGTGGTACTGTTCGTAAACAGTAAAAAAAAGATCTTTCTCTGCTTATTCCGCGAAGCATGCAAAAGCAATACTGAAGCCCTTGGAATGACGGATAAATCCGTGCCGTTGGTTGCAAAAACAAAAAGCAATTTTTTGTTAAATGGGAGTACTGGTTTTTAAGAGCCGCAATTCCTGTGAGATGAGCCTGGGGAATTGACAAAAGTAATATTCCGTTTTGCGAGCGGCTTTGGATGCGCTTCCCAATTCCTGGTAAGCGGCAGTTTCAAGGGGTGGGAATTCTGAATTAATAATGAGTGATTAACAAATATTATAATATATGTATTCGAAAAACATTGATTAGTAGTTATATATAAATTTTTATTACTGACAGCCTGCCCAAAAAGGGCAAAACCAAGCTTTATTTTACATGGGTGTAGTTTATCGGTTACAAAATCAACCACAAGAACATAGATTAAATAATGATTAAAATGTAGGAATAAAACTACAAAAGGCATATCATTGTTAACTGTATTTAACATTTTTCGACGAAAACTGTGTACAGCGATGGTCATAAACTGTGTTTTAGGAGCTTATTTTCTGTACTAAAACTGATTTGTTTTAGGAGGAGTTAGTCACAGAAAATTTTGTTGTAAGCCTTGTGTGTATTGGATTTTATGGGTTTTCGCAACCTGTTTACGAAGAGAATTCTATACCAAAACCGTTACTTATGAGAAAAGTTCTACTCAGAACCATCTGCTTCCTTGGTGTTGTTGCTGTATTATTTAGCGCCATATCTACCACAGCAACGCCTCTGACCGGCGGTCTTCCCGTGGTTCATCTGCCTGTAACGGCTGCTAAAGATGCTACATTCAGGAAACCGGTTTCTCATACCGGCAGAATTGCAGCCGTTAATAAAGCTGATTTCAAGAAACTAACAGGTACCCAGGCCCCATTTAACCCGGTTTGTGGTCTTAATACTGTTTCTTTTACGACCCCTGGTTTCTCAAATTTTATTGTACCCGCCGGCGTAACCAAAGTTACGATTACAGCAGTAGGTGCGGCTGGAGGTAATTATAGTGAAGATGGTGGAGCCACGATTGCCAATACAGGTGGAACCGGTGCTTTGATCAAAGGTTCGTTTGCGGTTACCTCAGGTGATAATTTAGTTTTATTAGTAGGTGGAAAAGGAATCGATAATGCAGATTTTAATAATGCCCCTATAACCGTAGCAGGCGGTGGTGGTGGTGGTACTTTTGTTGCCAAAAATAATTTTATCGGAGCCTTGCCTATGCTGGCTGCCGGAGGTGGGGGTGGTGCTGGTACATCGACCATTGGTGATCAGAGTTTAAAGAATGCCAATATCCCTAACGTATATGGTGCATTGGTGAACTATGCCAATAACGGTGTACAGTCTGATATTCCATTGGACCTGTGGCCCGCAAGCGGTGATGGTGGTGTAGCAGGTAGTGCCGGTTCTGGTGGTGATGCAGGCGGTGGCGGTGCAGGTTGGTTAATGAATGGAGACAATGATGTTGCTGGCTCAATAGGAATATATGGTTTTCAAATTTATACTGGAGGGATTTCTCCCCGTTTCGGTGGTGCTGGCGGCGATTATGCATTTGGCGGACAAGGTGGATTTGGTGGTGGTGGTAGTGCTGCTGTTGGTGGTGGTGGTGGTGGTGGATTTTCCGGCGGCGGCGGTGGTGGTGTAAAAGGAGATTTTCTCACTGAACTGAATAATGGAGGTTACTCTGCAGGTTTGAGTGGCGGTGGTGGTGGATCCTATAATGGAGGTCTGCCCGGAACAGTTGTAAATACCCCGGGTGTTGGAACAGGAGACGGTTATGTAATCATTGAATATACCTATATAACACCTATTATAACAGGTGGTAAAACCAGTTTTTGTACAGGCGAACAATTTGCTTATCAGAATAGCTGTCCTGCACCAGGTATCACTTATACATGGTCCAGCAGCAATGCAGGGGTTGCCACTGTAAGTAATACAGGCGTGGTTACTGCGGTAGCGGCAGGAACAGCCACTATTACCCTTACTGACCAAAATGGTAGTTTTTCCAGTCAAAATATTACCGTAAACGCGACGCCCGTAGTTACTCCCGTTTCAGGGGCTACTTCTGTTGCCGTTGGCGGTACCTCTTCACTCAGCAGCACACCCGGTGGTGGTGTCTGGAGTAGTAATAATACCGGAGTGGCTACTGTAAATGCCTCAACAGGTCTGGTATCCGGCGTATCAGCCGGTACAGCTACCATCAGTTATGTGGTAACCAATGGATCGGGCTGTTCCGCCACCGTAACAACTGTTGTAACGGTAACCAATGGTTCTTCTCCATTAACTCCCGGTTCTGTAGGCAGTCCGCAAACCATTTGCAGTGGTTTGGTACCGACTGCGTTCACTTCTCTTACCAATGCAGGTGGCGGTACAGGTGCTATCACTTATCAATGGCAGTCCAGTATCGATAACAGCAACTTTACCAATATCCCGGGTGCCAATTCGGCTACCTATGCGCCGGGGGCATTAACAACCACAACATATTATCGCAGAGGTGCTTCTACTACAACAGATCCTGTTGTGTATACGCCTTCTGTTCAGATAACTGTGAACAATGCGCCAACGGTTACGGCCAATCATGCAGGTTTCGGTTGCGTAAATGATAAAATCGAATTCTTCTCCAGTCCGGGTGCGAGTTATTCCTGGACCGGTCCTAATGGTTTTACATCCACTCAGCAGAATCCGGTGATCCTTACCAGTACTCTGGCCAATGCCGGAACCTATACGGTTACGGTTACCAATGCTGCTGGTTGTTCTGCCAGTGCCTCTACCACCGTTGCAGTAAAAACCTTACCGGTGATTACTGCTTTGAGCAATAGTCCTGTTTGTGCGGGCGCTACCTTAACGCTCAATGCGAATGGAGGTGTTGATTATTTCTGGACAGGGCCCAATGGTTTTGTTGCCAATAATTCACAGAACCCATCTATTGCAAACGTTACATTAGCTGCTGCCGGAACCTATACGGTGAAAGGTGCTGGTGCGAATGGTTGTAATAGTGATGCTACCGTTACTGTAACAGTTAATGCAAAACCAACAGTTGCCATTAGTCCGGCTTCTGTGAGCATTGTTAATGGAAACAGTACAACACTTACTGCCAACGGCGCATCAACTTATACATGGACACCTTCTACAGGATTGTCTGCTACCAGCGGAACTTCTGTAACAGCGAATCCAACAACAACCACAACTTATACCGTAACCGGTACTGATGTGAATGGTTGTGCTAATACAGCTACAACTACTGTAACGGTAACTGCTCCACTGGTTCCGGCTACTGCCTTGAATTTTGATGGTGTGAATGATTATGTAAGCATCAACAATACCTTAGGCAATGTAGGTACAGGTGATTTCACCATTGAAATGAATGTTCGTACTAGTCTGGCCAATACGTATTTTTTCTCTAAACGAGCAGTTTGTGGAGTAAGTAATTTCATCAGCATGCAGGCTTTAGGCGGTAAATTGAGTATTGAGCTGGATGAGAGTAATTTTTCCAATTATTCTTCTGTAACCGGTACCGCCAATATTTCAGATAATAATTGGCACCATATTGCCTTAACCCGCAAAGCAGGGGTGGCTACTATTTATGTGGATGGTGTATTCAATGGCAGCGTATCTGCACCTGCCAACATCAATAACAATTTTGTCACAACACTTGGTAAAAGCGTTTGTGACGGACAGAACGGAGCAGTTCCTTTCCAGGGTGATATGGATGAAGTGAGGGTTTGGAGCCGAGCATTATGTGCCAGCGAATTGAATGCTGATAAAGCTTGTGGTTTAAATGTTGCAGGACAAACCGGTTTGGTTGCCTTGTATCATTTGGATCAGGGTAATATCAATGCAAATAATGTAGGTATCAATTTTGCAACAGATGCTACAGGTAATAATAATGGTACGCTTGTAAACTTTGCCTTGAATGGGGCAACTTCTAACTGGGCTGCCGGCACTATTACTGGAACTTGTGGAACATTTACTCCACAAACAGCACCGATCACAGGTACAACTTCTGTATGCGTAGGCGCTATTACAACTTTAGCTAATGCCAATACTGGTACCTGGAGCAGCAGCAATAATGCAGTTGCTTCCGTAAATGTTTCCGGTGTTGTTTCAGGTGTTTCCGCAGGTACTGCTACCATTACTTTCACAAATGATTGTGGTGGTGTTTCAACTACAACTGTTACTGTAAGTTCTGCTCCTAATTATACTGTCACTACAACCAATGTATTATGCAATGGTCAAGCAAATGGAACAGTTACTGTTACTCCAACCAGTGGCACTGCACCATATTCGTATTCACTAGATTTTGGAAGTAATTATCAAACTTCAAATACTTTCACAGGTTTAGCAGCTGGCGTTTTCGGTCTTAAAATAAAGGATGCATCCGGTTGTGCTACCCCTTCGGCTGCAACATTCGTCAATCAACCAGCACTTTTAAATGTTGGTGCTTCAGGTGGTGGCGTACTTTGTAATGGCTCTGCAACCGGCCATATGACCATTACAGTAAGTGGTGGTACAGCTCCTTATTCCTATTCTAAAGATGGTGGTGCAACCTTCCAGACTTCCAATAGTTTCACTGGCCTTACTGCCGGTTCGTATACTTTTGTGATCAAAGATGCCAATGGCTGTACCAGCAATCTTCCCCAAACACTTTCTCAGCCCAATGTGTTAACCCTTACACCAACGGTAACGCCTGCAAGCTGTGGTGGTACAAATGGTTCTATATCTATTGCAGGAGCCGGTGGTTCTGCTCCTTATACTTATTCAAAAGATGGTGGTACCACCTTCCAGTCAGGCAATACTTTTAACAGTCTTGCTGCCGGAACATATAACCTTGTTATTAAAGACATCAATGGCTGCACAGCAACACAAACCGTAACTGTTACTGCGAATGCTGGACCTACTATCAGTGGTGTATCAGGAACCACCACTATTTGTGCAAGAAGAAGCACCAATCTGACGGCTAATTCAGCAGCTCCTTCACCGGTTTTCAACTGGTATAATGCATCCAATACATTGTTATATACCGGCAACTCCTATTTTACCGGAGATCTTTTTGCTACTACCACCTATTATGTTGAAGTGGTAAGCAATGGCTGTACTTCTGCGAAAGTACCCGTTACGGTAACGGTTCTGCCAATGCCTCTGCAACCTATTATCAGCCAAACACAGAATTGTGATGGTACCACTACACTTGCTATAACAAACCAGGAGCCAGGTGCAACGGTTATGTTTGCCAATACTGCTGTTGTTCCTTTAACTCCGATTATTGCCACTTCTGTTGTTGTTACCGGTCCGGCTGTTTACAAGAGCATTCAGACTGGCGCCAATGGTTGTCAGAGTTATGATGTTACCATCAATGTAGCTGCCAATCCGAATACAATACAAACCCCAACCATCATTGCTGATGGACCAACTACTTTCTGTGCCGGTGGTTCTGTAACATTAATTGCATCAGAAGGTGCCAGTTATTTATGGAGCAATGGTGAAACCTCACAAGTAATCACAACTTCTGTTGCAGGTTCTTATACAGTAACAGTTACCAGTGCATCCGGTTGTTCTTCAGTATCAGAGCCAACAGTGGTAACTGTTAGCACTCCTCCTGTTGTCACTATCACTGCTGATGGACCAACAGCTATTTGTTTTGGTACGCCAAGAACATTAACTGTTAATGCACCAACAGGCTTATGGAATATTGGACAAAATGCGCAATCTATCACCGTATATGGCGGGAGCACTTATTCTGTAACAGTTACTTCTGATGATCAAATTTGTACTGCTACTGCTTCTATTATTATTACTACACTGCCTACTCCGTATGTTGCACCAATTACCACAAATGCGTATGAAGTTTGTGCTAATGGTACCCTTTCATTGCAGAACGAAACACCTGGGGGTGTATGGAGCAGTTCTAACCCGGCTGTTGCAACAGTAGATGCTAATGGAACTGTATCCGGCGTAAGTCAAAGTGGCATTACTGAACCAACCGATGTAGTTATCTCTTATAAGGTAACTAACGAAAGTGGTTGTAGTAATGTACAAACTCAATATATTACTGTTCTTCCAGTTACTACTTCAACCTTTACACAAGTACCGGCTATTTGTTCAGGTGGTTCATTGTCTGCATTACCAACAACTTCTAGCAATGGGATAACAGGTACTTGGTCTCCTGCATTAAATAATACAGCGACTACTACTTATACATTTACACCGAATGCGGGTCAGTGTGCTACTACAGCTACTATGACCATTACTGTGAATCCTTTACCAGTAGTAACTATCACAGCTGGAAGTTCAACTACTTTCTGCCCTGGTGGATCTGTAACCTTAACAGCTTCTGCTGGTAGTAGCTACTTATGGAGCAACGGAGCTACCACACAATCTATCGTAGTGAGTGAAAGCGGTTCATATAGTGTAACCGTTTCTAATGGAGCCTGTGCTGCTACTTCTGCTGCAACAGTAGTAACTGTTCAGGATATTGTAGCCCCTGTTGCACCGGTACTTGCACCGATCACTGCAGAGTGTTCAGCAACGGTACCCGTTCCTGCTGCACTTGATAATTGTGCCGGAACAGTAATGGGAACAACCAGCGATCCTTTAACATATACAACACAGGGTACTTATACGATTCATTGGACTTTCCATGATGGTAATGGCAATAGCACAACTGCCAACCAGACGGTAACTATATTAGATGTAACGCCTCCATCAATTGTATGTCCTGCCAATATCAGTGTAACAGCAACCAGTCCTTCAGGAGCAGTGGTAACATTTGCAGCACCTGTTGGAACAGATAATTGTGCAGGTGCAACCACTTCACAGGTTGCAGGTTT
>CALRMK020000012.1:0-113166 GCA_943369185.1 Caulobacter sp. UNC279MFTsu5.1
TAGCGAATTGCGGATTAGCGAATTGCGGATTAGCGAATTGCGGATTAGCGAATTGCGGATTAGCGAATTGCGGATTAGCGAATTGCGGATTAGCGAATTGCGGATTAGCGAATTGCGGATTAGCGAATTGCGGATTAGCGAATTTAAAAAGCAGCTTCTTTCGAAGCTGCTTTTTAAATCGGGGAAAAAGAATCCGTAAATCCGTCATACGCTAATCCGGAATCGTTAGCTTGTTGTTCGTCCGGTTCACATCTGCCAAACGCAGGCTGGGATCTATCTCGATGGATTTGATCTCCTGGATACCCCTGCTGGTAGCGAATGCATATTCGGGATGTGTCCATTTCCATTCTTCATGAACGGTTCTCGGTGTTTTACCTTCTGCTGGTTTTTCACCATACATCAGGTTCAAGGGCATATAATGTAATTCCTGGCTGCCATCTTTAAAGGTCAGCAACACTTCTATTGGCATGGGCATTTTACCGATGCGGCGGATGGTGATCATTGTCTTGTTATCTTTCACTGCTATATCTCCCACGGCATAATCAATGGTCTTGGTGCTGTTGATCCAGTATTCTTTGTACCAGTCCAGCTCCATACCACTTTGTTTTTCCGCCACGCGGATAAAATCGTTGGGGTTCGGGTGTTTGAAACGCCATTGGTTATAATAAGACAGGAGAATTTTATCGCGTACACTATCACTTACAATGTACCCCAACTGTGCCAGAAAAACAGAACCTTTGCTATAAGCTGCATTACCATAGGCATAGTTGGTGTTATAATGATCTGAATGCGTACTGGCGGGTTCTTCAAAACCACTTTTGGCGAGATTATAATAACCGCGGTAAGAACCGGTATACCAGAATTCTTTGGTGTTGCGCAAAGTTGCCATCACACGGGTACTACCGTAATCGGTAAAACCTTCATCCATCCAGGGATACAGGGATTCGTTGGTACCCATCAGCATCTGGTACCAGCTATGCATCCACTCGTGTATGGCCGTTCCTACACTGGCACTTTTGAGCAGTGTTGCCATCGGATATTCCATGCCACCATCACCACCCTGAATAAATGTGTAGGTTTTATAAGGATAGACTCCAAATGTTTTGGCCATGATCGGATAGGCAAGTGCCGTAGTATCGGCCACTTTCTGCCAGCGGCTCTCCAAAGAATCCACGGCTTTGTATACCACGCGGATCAACGGACCATCTTTCACCGTGCGGGTAATCATTTTGTAGTTCGGATCTGCGGCCCACATAAAATCATGCACATTATAGGCCTGCCATTTCCAGGTGAGTGTGTTTCCGGTGGCGGGTTTTACTACTGTGCCGGGTGCCTGGTAACCAAAGCCTACTTCATTCGCATTCTGCAGATCGCCTCCTGCGGTAACCATGTAGGTTCTATCGATGGTAATATTCACATCAAAATCGCCCCATACGCCATAAAATTCGCGGGCAATATAAGGGTTGGCATTCCAGCCCTGGTAATCGTATTCTACCATTTTTGGATACCACTGGCTCATACTGTAGCGGATCCCTTCTGCATTATCGCGGCCACTGCGGCGGATCTGAACAGGTACCTGCGCTTCAAATACCAGATCCATCTGCACCTTGCTCTTGGGAAGGATCGGTTTGCTGAGAACAACTTCCAGAATGGTTTCATGTTCTTTCAGTTGCTGCTCCACGCCATTCACTTTAATACTGCTTACACGCTGATAACCGATCTGATCTGGTGTGAGTTTGCTGATCCGGTCTTTCACACGGGCATCCCAATCCAATCCATCACTGTTTCTGCGTGGCTCAGAAATCTGCGTTTTACCCAGTTCGCGGCTGCGCACATCCATGCTGCTGCCCGGCTGAAATGCATTCCAGTACAAATGGAAATACACTTTATTCAATGTGTCTGGAGAGTTGTTGGTATACTCCAGTTTCTCCGTTCCTTTAAAACGGTTGGTGTTCACATCCACGTCTACATTGATATTGTATTTGATCCGCTGCTGCCAGCGATCGGGCTGCGCCAACACCGAACCCAGTTGGCAAATGGCTGCTGACAATAAAAAAACTTTCAGTATACTTCTTCTCATGTGATGAGGGGGTTTTTAGAAAGGTAAATTTCAGGAATTTAGGCTTAGAAAGTGCAGAACAATGACCAATGGGCCAAAAAGAAAAGAAAGCCTTTATTCTTTTCCGGCCAGCACAATCACGATCTCCCCTTTTACGGTCTTGGCTTTGAAATGATCGGCCACTTCGCGGAGGCTGCCCCGTTTGTTTTCTTCGAACAGTTTGGTAAGCTCTCGGCTCACACAGCACTGCCTATCAGCACCGAAATAGGTGATGAATTCTTCCAGTGATTTTACGAGCCGCATCGGACTTTCATAAATGATCATCGTGCGCGCTTCTTCTGCCAGTTGTTTGAGCAGGGTCTGCCTTCCTTTTTTGATCGGAAGAAATCCTTCAAACACAAAACGGTTGGTGGGTATGCCGCTGTTCACCAGTGCCGGTACAAAAGCCGTGGCACCGGGCAGGCATTCTACTTTTACTTCGTATTTGATACATTCCCTTACCAGTAAAAAAGCAGGATCGGAAATGCCCGGGGTACCAGCATCGGTGATCAATGCCATGGTTTTACCTGCGCGCAGCTGGTTAACAATATGCTGCACGATCTTATGCTCATTATGCTGGTGATAAGGCGAAACCGGTTTCTGGATCTGGTAGTGATTGAGCAAACGGGAAGAAGTACGTGTGTCCTCACAAAGAATCACATCCACCTGCTGCAGCACTTCCAGCGAACGGAGCGTGATATCTTTTAAGTTGCCAAGCGGTGTGGGAACGAGGTAGAGCAAGAGGAGGAGTTTGGAGTTGGGAGTTGGGAGTTGGGAGTTTGGTTTTTTTATCAACTCCAAACTCCAAACCCCAAACTCCTAACTATATCAGTTGATTAATTCGATCTCGTAAAACTCCATCACCGGGTTGGCCAGTAATTTTTTGCTGGCTTCTTCGGCAATTTGTTTGGCGGCTGCTTCACTGTCGGCTTCTATATCCAGGGTGATGTGTTTTCCCACACGTACATCGGCTACGGCACCCAGTCCGAGGTTCTGTAATCCACCCAATACAGCTTTACCCTGTGGGTCTAATAGGTCTTTTAAAGGCATTACTTTGATCTGAACATGATAGGTCATGATACTATTCGGGTTGTTTGAAGGCCAAAGATAGAATTACGTACGCAATAAATACGATGGGAACTGCCAGCCAGCCAAAACTTAGTCCGCCGGCCAATGATACCAGTGCCAGTATCAGAAAAGGGACCAGTTTTCGGGTGGTGATCCCCGAAAATTTCAGGGCCAGCATCGGCAAACGGGACACCATCAGGTAACTGCAAAGCAGCACCGCCCCATACCAGAACCATTTGTTCAGCATAGTATTGATGAGGAAATCATTGCCGGAATACCAGTAAATCAGTGGAAAAGAAGCAAACAGGATCCCCACGGCAGGTATCGGCACCCCTTTGAATCCATGGGTTTGGGTGGTATCGATATTAAATCGTGCCAACCGGTAAGCACCGGCACAGGGCAGAATAAATGCGGGCAGTAACCAGGCGGTATTAATGTCCAGTCCATCCGGTTGCTGCGCATAACACAAACGCAGAAACTGGTAAGCGATAAGGCCGGGTGCCACGCCAAAACTAACGGTATCGGCCAGCGAATCCAGCTGTTTACCCAGTTCGGAGGGTACATCCAGCAAACGGGCCACAAAACCATCCAGGAAATCTACCACGGCAGCGGCTCCGATGAAAATACTGGCCAGCCAGATCTTCTCAGGTATCACCACCAGGTTCTCCCCATTGGCATCTACGGAAATGGTAACGCCTGCCTGCATAATACAAACAATGGCCATACAGCCGGCCAGCAGGTTCAGCAAAGTAAATAAATTGGGGATCTGTTTCATGCCTGGTTGAAGGGGTAAAGTTCCTGTTTCATCATCTGGGATAGTTGGTTACTATCCGGTCTTATGGAACAGGGGCGATTCGTTTATTTTCTTTTCATCAAAGCTTCGATCTCTTCGGCAGTGATCGGGATATTTTTCATTAAATCAATATTGCCATTCTTGGTGATCCAGAAATTGTTCTCAATACGGACCCCCATTTTTTCTTCTTCGATATAGATGCCGGGCTCAATGGTGAATAACATACCGGCTTCGATGGGTTCGGTGCGGGTACCCAGATCATGTACGTCTATTCCGAGATGATGCGAGATACCATGGTACAGATATTTCCGATAGGCACGGTTTTCCCTGTCTTCATTTTTTACCTCTGATTTGCGTAACAGGCCGATCTTCAGGAATTGCTGCGTGGCTTCCTCTCCTACTTTCTCGGTATAATCTACAATCGAGATCCCGGGTTTCAGGATGCTTTTGGCATAATTGTGCAGGTGCAGACAGGCATTGTATACGGTTTTCTGTCTGCGGCTGAATTTTCCGTTAACGGGAACGGTACGGGTAAGATCAGCGCAGTAGTTACCGTATTCTGCACCAAAATCCATCAGTATCAGTTCCCCGTCCTTACAGGTGGCATTATTGGATACATAGTGCAGGGTTCGGGCGTTATCACCACTGGCAATAATGCTTCCGTAGGCAGGCCCCGTGGCCCGCTGGCTCAGAAAACTATGCCAGATCTCGGCTTCAATTTCGTATTCAGTAACACCCGGCTTTATAAACTGCAGTAAACGACGGAAAGTGACTTCGGTAATATCAATCGCTTTCTGCACTACTTCGATCTCTTCCTTGGTTTTGATACCACGTAGTTTCTTCATGATCTTAGCCGCCCGCTGAAAAGAATGCAACGGGTAAGCCGCTTTCATTTCATCTACAAAACGGTATTCGCGGCTTCGTACATGACTGGCTTTGCGGTCGTTTTCATTTGTATCCAGATAGATATGATCGGCGAGGTGCACCCAGGTTTGCAGGGGGGCATCAATGGTATCGAGCCATACAATGGTAGTAATGCCGGATAGTTCAGCAGCTTCTTTGGCGCGTAACCGTTTGCCGTCCCATTTTTCTTTCAATTCATTAGGGCGAACCAGCACCAGCACTTCGCGGTATTTGGGATCGGGATTATCGGGGAAAAGGATCAGCATCGAATCTTCCTGTGTAATACCGGATAACCATACCAGGTCTGTATTCTGTTTGAAGCTGTGCAGGGCATCACCATTGGAGGGGAATTCATCGTTACTCACAAAAATGGCAATGCTGTTGGGCAACATCTCTTTGATAAACCTTTTCCGGTTTTTGATAAAGAGCTGCGGATCTAAGGGCAGGTATTTCATAGCGGGCAATTCAGAAGACGCAAGATAAAAATTAAGCAGCAGGAAAATACATATTTATATCAGGGGGCAATATCGCCCTTCCCCACCCTGCTTTTGTTAAATAAATAAAAAAAGGATGAACGGAATGTTCAATTACGAACTGCATCGTATATTTACTACGAAATTATTCGTTTATCAAAACCTGCACACACATGAAAACACAACAATTACGCTGGCTGGGGGCTTCTGCCCTTGCGGTAACTGCCCTCTGCTTTCTTTCCTGGAAAACAGCTGAAAACAACCATTACCAGGTAAAATACCTGCCGGAACAGTCCCAGGAAGACACCAGCAAACCGCGTAAAAAAACAAATTCCAAAAAAGAGTACACGGTAGGCGATCTGGATCATGCCATGAAAGAACTGGATCATGCCATGCTGAATCTGGACAAAAACCTGAATATCGATCTCAGCAAAATGGAGCTGGAAATGAAGGCAGCCATGGCGGAGATGAAAAAGATCGATTTCGACAAAATCAGTCAGGAAGTGAAATTGGCATTGAAGAGTGTTGACTGGGAGAAAACAAGGATCGAAGTAGACAAAGCCCTCCGCGAAGTTCAGGTAAAAATGAAGGAGGTAGATATGAAGCAGATCGAAAAAGAGATGGCCAAAGCCAAAGAAGAAATGAAAGCGGCACAGCTGACCGCCAAGATCGACGTGGAAAAGATCAAGAAAGAAGTTGCCGAAGGAATGGCCAAAGCAAAAGTAGGCATAGAGAAAGCCAAAAAACAGATCGCGCTGTTAAAGGAATTTACCGAGTCGCTGGAAAAAGACGGTTTGATCGACAGGAAAAAAGGCTACAAGATTGACGTGAAAAAAGGAGAACTCTATATCAACGGTACCAAACAGCCGAAAGAAGTGAACGACAAATACAAAAAGTATTTTACAGACGAAGATTACAGCATCAAAAGTGATGGGGATGATTTTACCAGTATCTGATGCAGACAACCGTCATTCCGGAAAGGCAAGCATTGTTTATACGGGATGACGGTTTTCTTTAAAAACGAACCGTAGGACAGCGAACAGATTTACCCGCACTGGACGGGAAAATGCCACTCTTAACAATCGATATTTCGTAGGCGCCGCGACCACCATTCAGTGTGTTGAGGCTGGAGATGGTGGCGTCATAATTAACCGTGATACGCATATCATTGATCTGGTATCCTACCATCGGAATTAAAGCATCTTTATTCCGGTAATACAAGCCTACAATAAACTGGCTTAATCCATCACCCGTCAAATCGCGGTTGGCGTTAAAGCCCACAACCGTTTCCCAGGCATTCCCCATTTTGCTTACATAGAGGTTGGGGTTTACGATCCAGGTATCCTGCACTTTAAAACTGCTGTTCACAAAAGCCGTATACCGGGGTTCTACGCGGTTATCAGACACAGTCGCATCAAAAAAACTTTCGCGCGGGCGGTTGATATGTGCCACACTGATACCGGCATTCAGGTACATATTCTCTGAAGCGAAATAAGCATAGTTCAACCCCATCTGCAGATCAAAATAGTTCACTTTATTAAAGGCAAAGGGTTCATTGGGCGGAATGGTTACATCAAAGAAACTGCCGTTCCACTGGTTATCGAAAGTGAGCTTGGAAATATCAATCCGTTTAGACATATAACCAAGACTGAATCCACCGCTCAACAAACTATTATATCCCACCATCTGATGGTAGGCTACACTGGCATACCCACCGGTAGAAGAAAGAATGCCGCTACCTGCTTCATCTTTCAGCAAAGAGCCGCCCACACCCAGCCAGCCATTTTCAAAACGATCGGTAAATAATTTGGTATCGGCCCATACACCCATGGTTCGGTAAGGCGTTCCTACATTGGCCCATTGGTTACGGTAATTACCACCCACCCGGAAATCATAATCCGGATTAAAGCCGGTATTGGCAGGGTTTACCAGCATGGGTGCATTAAAATACTGTGAGAAATGCAGATCCTGTGCATACCCAGATCGTACCATCACCGTGGCCAATAGCAAGAGTATTATTTTCATTCTCACGTGCATAACAACTATCTGAGTAAGGTAATATCTCCTTTTTTCGTCATCCGCTCCTTGCTGCTGAATTCTATCACTAAGGTATAATGATATACATCCTGCGGCTGCAATTTTCCGTTAAATCTGCCGTCCCATCCCTCGTAAGGATCGGTGCTTTTGTAAACAACGGCCCCCCATCGGTTATAAATCGTCCATGTCATCCGGTCAATGCCATACCCCCGTACATACACTTTATCATTCTTTCCATCCCCGTTGGGCGAAAAAGCATTGGGCACATCCAGCAGACTATTGATCGTAACAGAAATAGGCAAACAGGTAGTATCGCTGCATCCGGCAGCATTATAGGCTACCAAACAGGTATTATAGGTACCGGAAGCATTGAACAAATGGCGCACGGTGGTATCCGGACGAATGGTGAAAAGCGTATCGTTATCGCCGAACAACCATTTGTACCTGTTGGCACCCACAGAGGAATTGAGAAAACTAACCGCTTTATTAGCCTCTGTTGGATTGGGCGAATAGGTAAACGAAGCAGATGGATTCGGATTCACCGTAATCGTAAAATAGCCGGATGTATCTGTTCTGTTACAGGTATTCACATCATTGGCAATCAAACGCACACGGTAAACACCTGTGCTGTTGTATACATGTTCCGGATCATGCAGTGTAGAAGTAGTGCCATCTCCAAAGTCCCAGATAAAATCACTACCACCCAAAGAGGTATTATTAAAAACAGCGTTGTAAGGCGCACAGCCATTGGCCGGTGTTTCAAACTGGGCTTTCACATTGGTAGAAATTCTGATCACCTGCGTGATACTGTCCGGACCATTACAGTAACTGGTATCCAATAAAACCAGCCGCACATTATAGGTTCCGGCTGTGCTATAGGTATGGGTTACTTTACCCAGGCCCGCCAGGCGGGTAGTACCATCACCAAAATCCCAGCGGAAACTGGCATTTGTAAAAGGTTTTGTGGCAGTAGAATTATTGGTAAACTCATAGGCCAGCGAAGTACAGGGTGGCAGTTTCACTGCCGTCATATTCAATGCTGCCTGGTCATCACGCACCCGCATGGTGATCTGTACCGTATCGGCAATATTACAAGTGGTAGAATCTACCGATACCAGTTTTACCCGGTACAAACCCACGGTATTAAAAGTGTGTGACACGCTCGGTGAGGTAGTGGTCTCTAACGGACTGCCATCATTAAAATCCCAGATATATTTTCTACCCATGGCAATGGTATCCCTGAAATCAACCGTCATAGGTACACAGCCCGATGTATCACGGGGCACCCCGTTAATAGAAGCGAGAATACCTGCACCAATACCCGCCAGGTTAAACGCAATTTTCACCGCTGCCAGGTTACAGCCGGTTGAGCCATTAAATGGCGCCCATACACCAGGTGTGGTAGGAAACCTGGGTTTAGGTGTGCTGCAATTGGCACACATAGACTGATAGATCACCCCATTGCGGTCGAAGCGGCTGGTACCACCATCCACGTGTTCACCAAATCCACCGAGCTGTCCGAAATAACTGCCATATAATTGTGATTTGGCATTCTTCTCCAATACAAAAAAGTAGAAATCGCTGTTGTCCGATGTTTTCTGATACGCATCGCTCGTAATCGGTAATCCATTGGTACCTGCATTGGGATAATTCTCTGAGATATTTACAGCACCACCCCAACCGGAATAATACACATTTTCACACCGGTCTACCAGAAAAGCCGTGGGTGATAAATTAGGATTGGCACCACCCGAACCAAATACCGTGGAATATTCAAAATCAGATAAATCAGGTTTCAATTTGGCGATGAACTGCCTTCCGTTGGCCTGACTAAAAGCAGCATTCACCACAGGCCAGGCACCGGTAGTGGTACCGGCAATATAAGGATACCCGAATCTATCGAACTGAATTCCGTAAATGATATCCAAACCGGTAGTACCAAAGAAACCATTTTTCACCAGGTTACCATTGCTGGTGAACTCGGCCACAAAACCATCGCTTAATCCACCCTGATAAGTAGGATATTTCGTTCCGGTTTTATTACCCGGAAAATTACTGCTGGCTGTTGCACCTGCCACAAAAATATTATTGGAGAAGGGATTGATGGCCAAAACAAAAGCGGCATCATCATCATTACCACCTATGAGTACACTGAATAGCACTTGCCCTAAATCCGGTGTTAATTTCAATATCACCGCATCCTGCGAACGGTTTTTGGCATTGGCGCCGCCTAAAGCAGTCTGGCCGGAAATAGCGGTTACCGGAAAATTAGCCGACTGTGTACAGGAAGCAAACAAAACGTTACCGGCATTATCCAGTATCACTTCACTCCTGGCATCATCGCCGTAATTTCTATCGATCGATTCGGCACCGAGTGTGGAATATTTATGCCGGATATTCACCCCATCATCTCCCCTGCCACCAATGCGTACAGAACCGATCAGAGCAGATCCGGTTGCATTCAATTTTGTAACAATGATATCCCAGCCTCCGCCAAGCGGACCATAGGTTTGCAAAGCACCTTTCACCGGGAAATCTGTTGAAGTGGTTCTGCCGGCGATGACCAGATTACCGGCACCATCTACTACCAGACTATGGGGTTGTTCATTACCGGCGCCTCCACCCAGGTAAGTAGCATACAACCGTCTGGCACCGGTAGGATCAAATTTCATGATGGCAATATCAAAACCACCCTGTTCTCCGGTTTGGGTATTCCCGCCTTGGTATGACTGCTGAAACGCACCATTGCTTACCGGAAAAGTTCCGTCTTTACCAAATACAATACCGCCGGCATAAAAATTACCACTGGCATCGTAGGTTGCCGTGTAACCCCAGTTATCCGGTGCACTTCCTGTGAACGTAGAAAACACCATCGAAGGGTCTATCACCAAAGTAGCGGTACGCGAATAGGCGGCACCTAACCTGAACTGAACAATATTGCCTTTTACATCATAACTACAAGGAATTTCTTTGCGGCTGTTATCAATTAACTGATAGGTATACGGTGCCATTTCCTGCACCACTTCTACCGATGTTTTGATCTGTAAGGCCCCGTCTTTTACCCGCAGGTTTTCGGCTCCGTCAAAATACATGGCAATACTGGCGGGATTTCCACCGGGATGTACGATGAAATCATATTTCAAGACCCCATTGGATGTATAATAACGCACATCGATATTGGGATAAACATTTTTGTATGTGAGTGCCTGGTAAGTCTGGCAGTTAGCTGCCCATTTAGTGGGATCGTTTCCAATAAAATAATTAGAATAAGCCTCCAGCGGTTTATCAGGTATGATCTGCGGATGTTTGTTCGCGTTGAGGAAACGCATTTCGTAAGCATGTCCGCGCAACTGTTGCGGCTCACCCGGTTGGGGAATATGTTCGTTGGAAACAGTTTCTTTTTGCCCGGCATCTTTCACCCCATGCGCATGAACCGACTCTCCGATCCGTGTAAGATCCTGTTTGTTATACAGTACTACTCTGTAACCGTTATCCTGCAACAAAAAAGAGCCCGTGCTCATATCGCCTTTGTACCGGATATTTTTATCCCACTGCCCTTTGTTCTCGATGAATTCAAGGTAATTCTGCGAGTAGGCATTTGTTGCTACCAACACCCACACCAGCATTCTCCCTATCGTCTTCAGTACTACCAAGCTATTTTTTTAAAAGTTACGATTTATATACGTCCGAAACGCCTCTTAGGTTCGAAATCAGGCAGATGTTATGATAGTTTTAAGAAATGGCAATGGGCAATGGGCAATAGTGAATGGTCAATGGGGAATTCCCTTATTTACCATTCACGACTCACCCCCAGCCCCTCTCTGCTGCGCAAAGAGAGTAGAAGGACTATGCTTTGATTGACCATTCACCATTGCCCATTCACCACTCACTACTCACGAGATCTTCCCCCACCCATGTTTCCTTTTCTGCGATTGCAGGAATTTCTTAAGCTGCAAATTCTTTGCCATACTAAGCTCCACATCTTCCTCCACCAGTTTTTCTGCTTCGGCACGGGCCAGTTCCAGTAAGGCTTTGTCGTTCACGATACTGGCGATCTTGAAATTGAGGGCACCGCTCTGGCGGGTTCCTTCAATGTCTCCCGGACCACGGATCTCGAGGTCCTTTTCGGCGATCTTAAACCCATCATTGGTGGCGCACATAGTCTTGATACGTTCTCTTGCTTCTTTGCTGGCTGAGCTGCCCGTTAATAAAATGCAAAAACTCTTTTCACTACCCCGGCCCACCCTGCCTCGCAACTGGTGTAATTGAGAAAGCCCGAATTTCTCGGCACTTTCTATCACCATCACCGAGGCATTGGGCACATTCACACCTACTTCTATCACCGTGGTGCTCACCATGATCTGCGTATCGCCTTTTACAAAACGTTGCATATTGGTTTCCTTCTGTTCGGCTGGCTGCCTCCCATGCACCATGCTGATATAAAATTTGGGTTCGGGAAAGAAACTTTTTACCTGTTCATAACCCTGCATCAGATCCTCATAACTCAGTTTCTCACTTTCTTCGATCAAAGGGTAAATGAAATACGCCTGGCGACCCTTATCGATCTCTGACCGCACAAAATCCATCACATTGGCCCGGGCAGTTTCATAACGGTGAACGGTGGTGACCGGTTGCCTGCCGGGAGGCAGCTCATCCATCACACTATAATCCAGATCGCCATAAGCCGTCATGGCCAGGGTGCGGGGAATGGGGGTGGCCGTCATCACCAATACATGCGGCGGTACCGTGGCTTTCTCCCATAATTTGGCCCTTTGTGCCACGCCAAAACGGTGTTGTTCATCTACGATCACGAGTCCGAGGTTACGAAACTGTACCGTATCTTCTATCACCGCATGGGTACCCACCACAAAGTGGATGGTATCTTCCAGTAATCCTTTTAAAATTCGTTTCCGTTCGGCAGCTTTGGTGCTGCCGGTCAGTAAAGCCAGTTCTACCGGCATTTCCTTCAGTAATTCACGCAATCCGGTATAATGCTGTTGTGCCAGAATTTCGGTAGGCGCCATTAAACAGCTTTGGTAACCATTATCGGCTGCCAGTAACATGCTCAGCAGGGCCACAATGGTTTTACCACTACCCACATCGCCCTGCAACAGGCGGTTCATCTGGTGACCGCGGCCGGTATCGGTACGGATCTCGCGCAATACCCGTTTCTGGGCACCGGTCAATTCAAAAGGCAGGTATTGGGAGTAGAGGGTATTGAACAGATCGCCCACTTTCTCAAATACCACACCTCTGCTGGTATGCTGGCGCTGTAAACGAACCAGGTTCAGCCGCACCTGGGCAATGAACAGCTCTTCAAACTTCAATCTTTTCATGGCCGCTTCGGCCAGGGCTGCCGAACCGGGGAAATGCATGTTGCGATAGGCTTCGAAACGGTTCATCAACTGCAGCTTATCGATAATTTCCTGCGGAATATTCTCCGGCAGATCTTTGGGCTGCAACAACGTAAGCAAGGTGTAAGTGAGTTTACCAATTTGCCGGCCGTTAAAACTCCGGGCCTTCAATTTTTCGGTGGTGGGATATACCGGTTCTAGAAAAGCTTTGCCCCCGGCCTGTGCGGCCATAAAGGGTTCTATTTCGGGGTGAACGATCTGGGGTTTGCCATTAAAAAACCCTGTTTTGCCAAATACCAGATAATCACTGCCCACATGTAAACCCTTTACTACCCAGTTAATACCCTGAAACCAGGCCAGTTCCAGTAAACCCGAGGAATCGCGCAGCTGCGCCACCAGTCGTTTGGCCCGGCCCACTCCTACGGTTTCATAACTGATCAAAGTGCCGGCCACCTGGGCATATTCCGTCTGCGGACTGATCTCCCTGATCTTGTTCACCTTGGTTTTATCGATATGCCGGTTGGGAAAATGATCCAGCAAATCCCCGAAAGTGAAGATCTCCAGCTCCTTCTTCAACATATCGGCACGCAGGGGCCCTACCCCTTTGAGGTATTCGATAGGAGAAAGTAATATCGTAGCAAGTTCGCTCAAGGGAGGATTAGCGGATTTGCGGATGACGGATTAGAAAACCAAAAAAATCCGTTAATCCGGAATTCGCGAATTGTTACAAATATCCTTACACAAATTCATATTCGGCATGTATCGGATTGACTTGTTTCACAAATTCTAATCAGTATTCCGTTGAAAGGTTTTCGGCTGCTATCATGTGGAGGGAATGATTAGCGGATTAGCGGATGACGGATTTGCGGATTAAAAAACCAAAAACAATCCGTTAATCCGCTAATCCGTCATCCGTCAATTCAAAATCCGTTAATCCGCGATCCGCTAATCCACTAATTGGTCAAAAAAATCTTTGGCCCCATGCCCATTCCCCACTCACTACTATTATCTTCGCACACATGGAGAAAGAGGTTGTTTTAAGTGGGATCCGCCCTACCGGGTTCCTGCACCTGGGTAATTATTTCGGGGCCATGCGTAATTATGTGCGGATGCAGGACGATTATAACTGCTATTTTTTTGTGGCCAACTGGCATAGCCTCACCACCCATCCTGATACCAAAGAATTACAGAACAGCGTTCACCGGGTGATCGCTGAAAATATTGCCTGCGGACTGGACCCCGACAAAGTGGCCCTCTATATCCAGAGCGATGTGCCGGAGATCGCAGAGTTATACCTGTACCTGAATATGCTGGCGTACAAGGGCGAGCTGGAGAAGACGGTTACTTTTAAAGAAAAAGTGCGACTGCACCCCGAAAATGTGAATGCAGGTTTGTTGACCTATCCCGTATTACAGGCTGCCGATATTCTGATACACCGTGCCGTAAAAGTACCCGTAGGCAAAGACCAGGAACAACACCTGGAAATGGCCCGCAATTTTGCCGAGCGTTTTAACTACCGCTATGGCGAGGTTTTGCCCCTGCCCTATGCGTTTAATTATGGCGGAGATCTGATCAAGATCATGGGACTGGATGGCACCGGCAAAATGAGCAAAAGCGAGAACCAGCTGGCCACCCTCTACCTCGCAGATACCGATGAAGAGATCCGCAAGAAGATCATGAAAGCCAAGACCGACCAGGGACCGGCCGAACCCAATTCCGTTAAGCCCGATTATATCCAGAATCTGTTTACCCTGATGCGTCTGGTAAGTACCGAAGCTACCGTTCAGAAATTCGAGGACGATTTCAATGCCAGCAGCACCGGCAACTGCGTGATCCGCTATGGCGACATGAAAAAACAGCTGGCCGAAGATATGGCCGCCTTTATCAAACCCATCCGGGAAAAAGCGGCTGATATACAGAACAACAAAGAACTGCTGGGCAAGATCATCCGCCAGGGAGCCGATAAGGCCCGGGCCAGTGCTTCTGAAACGCTGAAACTGGTGAGAGGGGCTGTGGGGATGAATTACTAGGTGCGGTTACTGGTTACTGTTTACTGGTTGCTGGTTACAGGTTACCAGTTGCAGGTTACAGGTTGAAGGGGATTAGAAAAATACGTCTCGTTCTATTTAATAATTCAAAATTTGGTTCATTAGAACAAAAAACTGCCATCGCAGGCTGTTCGATGAAAAAATACTAATCAGTCCCTGTGGACGGGCCTCATTGGGGTCGGTGTCAAGCGAAGCGAAGACAGATCAGATCATGCGAAGCAGATCTGATCAGAGGCCAATGCAGTCTCGGCTTAGCCGAGATAACAGGGACGGGGCCCAGCGGCCCAAGAGAGACAATGAGTTTTGAGCATCAGAATGTTTGATTTTAAATAGGACAAGACTTTAAAAAAATATCCTCATTACTTCCTAGTTCAAATACGTATTTCGTACTTTCATTTTTATGGCAAAGGCAAAAAAACCAAAACACATAGCGGTGGCCGGTAATATCGGCGCGGGTAAGACCACTTTAACGGAAATGTTGAGCAAGCACTATCGCTGGATTCCCCAGTTTGAAGATGTGGACCATAACCCCTACCTCATGGATTTTTATGAGGATATGCCCCGCTGGAGTTTTAACCTGCAGATCTATTTTCTGAACAGCCGCCTGAACCAGTTACTCGAAATACACCACGGAACAGAGACCGTGATACAGGATCGTACCATTTACGAAGACGCCAATATTTTTGCCCCCAACCTGCACGAAATGGGCTTAATGAGCAAAAGGGATTTTGATAACTACTACCTGTTCTTCCAGACACTGAAGACCATGGTGCAGCCACCCGATCTGTTGATTTACCTGAAAGCATCGGTACCCACCCTGGTGGCCCAGATCCAGAAAAGGGGGCGCGAGTATGAGGAAAATATCCGCCTGGATTACCTGAAACGCCTAAACGAGTATTACAATAAATGGATCGAAAGTTATAAAGAAGGTCCGTTACTGATCATTGATTGCGACAAAAATAAGTTTGCTGAGGCAGATGAGCACTTCGGGGATATTATCAGTAAGGTGGATAGTACTTTGTTTGGGTTGTTCTAAAGAGATACTGAAGTAATTATTTATAAACGGTTGGGGAGCCTCAACCGTTTTTGTTTGCCATCTAATTTTTAGTAGTTATTACCTTATAAGGCTTTACGTCTACGCAGACAGCAATTAAATTCCTTCCATATGAACGGTCTCCGCAGATGTCTTCCGCCTGAGGCGGAGACTCTGCAGGCACTTGCAGCGGGTGAAAATAGTTTCTATCATTAGGTATAAACCGCAATTTTTCGGCGCTAAGCAAGTGTATCTTGGTATCATGAGTGTCAGAAACAAAATTGAAGTTCAGGATGGGGTATTTTTTATCACTTTCACTTGTGCACACTGGTTGCCATTGTTTGAAATGACCGGTGGCTATCATGTAGTATACCACTGGTTTGACTATCTTAAAAGCAATGGGCATCATATTGCAGCATATGTAATTATGCCTAGCCATGTACATGCACTCATCGGCTTTTCCAAAACCGGAAAAACCATCAATACTATTATGGCCAACGGGAAACGGTTTATGGCGTACGAACTGGTTAAACTGCTGCGCAGTCAGGGTAAACATGATATTCTGGCGCAATTGTCGCTATGGGTTAATGCAACAGACTCGATGCGGAACAAGCAGCATGAAGTCTTTGAGCCCTCATTCGATCGGAAGGAATGTTTTCGAATTCCATTTATGCAACAAAAGGCCGACTATATACATCAAAACCCTTGCAAAGAAGGGCTTGCTCGGATACCCGAGGAGTATGTTCACAGTTCAGCGCGGTACTATTTCACAGGCGAGAAAGGAATCTACCCTGTTATTACCTTTATGGAACTGCAGGACATAAACCTGGGTTCATCGCCCTGACCGTAGCGCCTCCGCCTCAGGCAGGAGGCATCTGAGGAGACCAATCATGAAAAGGAAACTTCGGTCTCCGCAGATGTCTCTCGAAGAGGACTCTGCGGGCACTTGCGGTAGGTGAAAAACCAATTATAAAAGGACACTCGATAACATGAAAAGATCTATACACCTTGACAACCTCTCTGAAACTCCAAGACGTGGTGGATTCGGCACCCTGACCGCAGAGTCCCCCTCTGGGGAGACATCTGCGGAGACCATTCATGAAAAGAACACTCCGTGGAGACTAAAGTCTTTACTGTCCCCGCAGAAAGCACGTACATCCCTCCCATATAAACGGTCTCCGCAGATGATTACCTTTCTGGAACTGTAGCACCAATACCAGTGTCGGCACCTTGTTAGCAGCATCTCCGTTTCAGGCCGAAGACATTTGCCGAAACCAATCACAAAAAGGACAATCTGCGTAAACTAAAATGTATCAACCTATCGTTTTACGGCGATATAAGTAAATAGTTATCACAGTCACAGTAATCAGTCCTAAAAGGCTGGCTTCCAAACCAAACGCTCCTCCGGTAAGCCAGGTGGGGCCTTTCTCAGCTATGGGGGTAAACAGACGCTGTTCTTTCTCCCCACTTACACCGAATCCCAGTATGGTGCCTTGCATAAAATTTGCCATGAAATGCAATCCTAAAGGCATGGCGAGACTTTTTGTTTTCAGGAAAGCCAAACCAAACATGATCGAAGCAATAAAAATATTGACAGAAGCCATCAGTTTTGTAATCCCCACCATGCCTGGGTTATTAATATGTGTCAAAAGAAATAGACCTGCTACTATGAATTGTGCAGGCCATTTCCCCAAAGATTCTATGAGTCTTTGAAAGAGAAAACCACGAAATAGTAATTCTTCTGCAAAAGCCACCCCAACAAAAAGGGTAAGTCCGGAAACGATGGTTGAAAATGCATCATCATTGATATGCCATTGTACAACACCAAAAATCGTCAGTAAGAAAGCTGGCACCAGCATTAATGCTGCGCCTAATGATAGCCCTATCAAAAGTTGTCGTAGCCATGTAACATTCAATTTTCCGGTGATGACTGTTATTGATTCCTTTCTTAACAGCTGACAAATCGTTGTGGCCATTATGATAAGTATAGCTTGAATGGGTATGGAAACTTCACCGGATTTTTGTTGCGCTACTAAAATTGCCGGAAATAAAAACAGCATCAGCAGAAAAAAGAAAATGGGGATCCACCAAATACTCCGGATTGTATGTCTTTCAGTCAAAAAAATGTTTTTCATAGCTTTTGACATTTCCGAAGTGGCAGAATAATATCACAATCAATGCAGTTCATCGCCTTCAACGATTGCATCCATACAGTTATGCAGTTTGGTTTTACCTGAACAATTTTCACAGACTGAATATAGGGAGAATATAGGTTAGCGGCTGGCCTTTTGTCTCATTTTCATTTTATCTCTTGTATTTTGTAACGTAGGTAACCAGATCATACCTATTTCTCCGATAATCAACGGTACGAATGAAAAGAAATATTCATTTACTACGCGGTTAAATGTGGGGTCTTCCATTTGTCCAAATAAGAACTCTAAAGGAACTAAGCCACCAACTCTAACGGCAACAAATGAAAGAATACAGATATAACTCCTAACCATAAATTGCCGGTGTGCTGTCACGTTCTTATTTTTAACAGTCCACCAGGCAGAAAATGTTGTTGTAATAACCAACACTGCCAAAATGAATAGGGAAACTCTGCAAGGCCTGCATGTACTTATTAATGATAGTCGAAGTGCGGATAGTCCTGCAATAAAGGCGCCGACTATATAAATTTTACCTGTTAATCGGTGAAAAGTCAAGTATTTGCGCCTCATCCATTTTGAGAATTGAATAGGCCCAAAGAATAGCGCCAAAGACCCACCAACAAGATGTAATCCCACCCAGAACGGATTGCTGATAAAGGTTTTACTCTTATACCCTGTCAGATAGACGGCTACATTTTCAAAAAAGAAGTAAATGGATAGCCCAATAATGACTGTCCAGAAAATAAAAATGAGAAGCCGTTCAATTGTTTTCATATTAACCTATTTCTGCGTTTACATTAGTACACACCGCTTCCCGTTAACTTAGTTATACACGCTAACCATTTCGCCAATACAGCAATTGGGCTGGGCTTTGCGTGTATAATCAGAACATGATGAATATAGGTAAAATATATTACAGGCCATAGAACGGCATGGCCATATCCTGAATATTACCTGTATTTACACTTATACGGATACCTGGGGAGTAGGTTCACAGCTCAGCGCGGTACTATTTCACAAGCGAGCAAGGGATCTACCCTGTTATTACCTTTATGAAACTGTAGGACATATATCTGGGTTCGGCACACTGACCACAGAGTCTCCGCCTCAGGTTGGAGACATCTGCGCAGACCAATCATGAAAAGAAAATTCTACGGAGACTATATATAAAAAAGGGAACCTGCTTAAATTAATTAGTGCTTAATCTCATGCCCTCCAAATTCTTTAAATGGGTCTTTTTTTACCGTATCACTCGCCCACACCGTATCACTCATTGGATCATGAGGATGTGTGTATTTGGGAGATAGTATTGGGAGGGACGCAGGTGTAATATCTATAAAATTCATACCAATTCCTACATATCTACTTTTGAATTTATATTGACCTTTATAGTCAGCAGTACCTACTTCATATATTGACCATAAAAGATAGTTATTTACTCTGCGTCTAACAACTTCCAGTTTATTTTTAGGCGTAGCCGAACCGTCGTAATAGCTATCCATTGTTCCTGAAAATTCTTTAAATCTTACAAAGGATGGATTTAGTAACCACATCACAAAAAATATGGCTACTAGAATAATTGCAATTAATCGGGCATATTTCATGGCAGGTATATTTTAATGTGTAAATGTAATATTTTACCTGCCAAGCGCATATAACGAATAGACTTTACCTTATGAAAGCTTCCCCTATGTTCAGACAGCAAGATTTAAGTTAACGATAAAAGCGACCTACTCCCGTAAAAACGGTTTCTGCAGCTGATTACCTTTATAGAACTGTAGGATGTAGACCTGAGTTCAGAACCCTAACCGCCGAGTCCCCCTCCGGGGAGACATCTTCGGAGACCAATTATGAAAAGGAAATTCTGCGGAGACTAAAAACCCAATGTTGTGCACATAACCTGATTAGTCTTCAACATTTATTTTTACAATGTCTTGAAAAATGTCGCTACAAAAATTCATTACGGAATCTTTGAAGTCAAGCAGAAATTTTTCGTCATAAATTTTAAAAAAATGGTCACGAACAATGTGCGTGTCATAATTTTTCAAAAAATTAATTAACGTAGGTGTTGTATTGTCCTTCTTAAATGTGCTCGAATTATGTACAATAAGATTTCTAATCTTTTGAAAAACTAAAATATTTTTCCAATTAACATTTTGAGAATTTGCAGAGGGAATCTTATGAACCAAGTTTATATACTTCCTACTTCGGTCGATTTCCCCACGTTCCTTTGTCAGGTCTTTTATTTTTATTCCACTTGTACAATACGATTCCATACGAAAAGCAATTTGAAAAAGTCCAGTTTCAAAAGCCGAATATTTAGAAACAAATAATGAATGTATTATTAAGTGAGGAGTATGAAAGGCATGCGTATGAAAGTCATTGTGAACTTTTTGCTCTAACTCTTTGTTTTCGATTTCATCCCTTTTGGCAATGTCCAATTGTTTCAATTTATCCATTTCAGTTTTACTACTTTTAACAATCTCCTTTGCTTTCTCCCTTGCAATTGCACTTACAGAAAGCAATAATTCAAAGTCATAGTTCAAGTGAGTGATTTCCGAGTCCACTGCATCTTTAAACCTGTCACCGTAAATATACATCTTGATATAGTTTGAATAGGTTGTGTACAACGTTTTCGGGCTTTGCGTTCGGGCTAATTTCGGAGCACAAAGTTGAAATTTACTGCAAAAATTCATTAAAAGTACTCAGCTCCCAGTTTGCGCATCACTCCTCCTGAGGGAGAAAAACCTGAGTTACAAGCTAGCCTTACTTTTATAAAGCACTAGTCTTCACCTTCTTCATCATTGTCCATTGCAGCCTTTTTCATACTGTCATAAAGAAGCTGAGTAAGTTCTGATTTTAAAAAATCGTCATTCAATATTTTGATAAAAAGTTCTTTTGATGACCTTGTTGGCAAATCAATTCTTGACTGATCGCTATTGAATTTTATCCTTCGTTTTAGTTTAGGGTGAGCTTTAATAAAAAATTTTACATCACTAAACGGGATGTTCAAAACAGGCGAATGGTGCCTGATACTCATTATTTTCTTAGCATATTTTAATTCGCTTGTCAATTCCCTCAATTGTTCGATATCTTCCAAAAGATTGGTTGCAGCAATTGTCAGCAAATTTTCTTCTGCTTTATTGCGGATAATTTGGTCGTAACCAAAACTGTTTTGAAAGGTTTTTAAACTCAATACAATCAATGCATTGTTAACTAGCATAAATTCAACTGTGTCATTTATCTTAATGACGTTATCAGTAAAGCGTTCTAATCTAGTATTTGAAGGCACTAATCCGTAATATGAACCCTGTCGCATTAAACTGATTGGATAGTGTTTTTTGTAAAGTACAACTTTGTTTGCTTCATTACCAAGGCAAATAATAAATGCTTTTATTTTGCTCAAATCGTCAGCCTTAAAAGAGAAGTTTTCAAATGGCTGTTCTCCGTCTTGTTGCAAAGCAAATATTTCGGCTTCGTTTACATCAAAAAGTGGCTGCAAAAGTTTAGGTTGCTCGTCTAAGTTGTAATGATAGGCTGCATTTCCGCTATCGTCTGCACCAGTGATAGAACCATAATTCAGTTCTGCATTGTTTGCAATACGCTGTTGAATGTAGCCAGTAAACTGCGTTTTCAAATCGGATGCCACTTGGGGAGATATGTCGGCAAAGCGGATTACATTTTCTCCATTTTCATCCAGAATGAAAAAAACTTTTATACCAATGGGGTTGCCGTTGGCGAAAAGAAATGCTATGTTATGATTAAGTTCTTCTCTTGTCATTATTTTAATTTTGCGTAGTAAATATTATCACTTATGTGTTTGCAATAAAGCCAATCATCTTTTTTCACTTTCCCTTTTACGATTATAATTATACCTTCCTGTTTCAATGTGTTTATCTTATAAATCTGAAAGCCAATAAGTGCTAAAGTCGGGTTGGTGTAAAACATATTTGTTTTCAAGTATATCCAACCGATTAAGAAAAGAACACAAAAAAGCATCAACAAATTTCTATTCTCGTCTAGGTTGAAATCTAAATCAAAACAAACCAACGGAATAATGTAAGTAGCAAGGAAAGTTATTGTTTCGTAATTGCAATTTTCAATTTTTGCTACCTGAACTGGAAGATTGGTTGCACCTTCAATAATTTGGTGATTGAAACGCAAATAGAATATTGCAGCCAAAGCCATAAAGAATATACTTATGACAACGACAATATGTTCAGTAAATAAAGATTTGAAGTCGATAAAGGCACAATTGCCGAAAAGACAGTATGGCACTTTGTTGATAAACAGCAAAAGGAAAAGCAGGAATATAGATATGATATATAACTCAAACTTTTGCCACATCTTCTTTAATATTATTAACTACATATACGTCTATCTCAGTGTGTCGTCCTTCAGGATTGCTTGTAACTTAGTTATCCATATTAAACTATCGCACCAATACAGCTATTCAGTTCGACTTTAATGTATACCTATCGCATAATGAATATAGCAAAAATATATCATGGGTCATAGAGAGATATTGTTCAGTAACATAACTATATCTAAACCAATGTAATGTGACTCACTTTAGTATTCCTGCTTTTAATATAACTGTTGATTGTAGTGAGTAATTATCTTTCAGCCATGCGTAAACCCATAACAGAAAACGCCACCTTATGGGTGGCGTTCTTTGTAACAGACAAGCAACCGAAGAGACCATTCTATCCCGCCATGGCGGGAAAATAAGCAGTTAGATTTTGGGTGCGGCCTGCAGAATTTCTTCCGAAACGCCCGAAGCGTATTTTTCAAAATTCTGCACAAATTGAATAGCCAGGTCCTTCGCTTTGGCATCATAGGCAGTTTTATCCGCCCAGGTGCTGCGTGGGTTTAAAATTTCTGGTGGCACACCGGGGCAGCTCAGCGGCATTTCCATCCCGAATACGGGGTGTGTTTCATAACCCACATTGTCCAGTTTGCCTTCCAGCGCCGCGGTAATCATGGCACGGGTATAAGCCAGTTTCATACGGTTACCAATGCCATAAGGCCCGCCACTCCAGCCGGTATTGATCATCCATACATTTACTTCGTGTTTACGCATTTTTTCTCCCAGCATGGCGGCATATTTACCGGGATGCAGGGGTAAAAAGGGCGCCCCAAAACAGGCACTGAACGTGGTCTTGGGTTCGGTAACACCCGCTTCGGTACCGGCCACTTTAGCGGTGTACCCGCTGATGAACTGGTACATGGCCTGGCCCGCAGACAAACGGCTGATGGGAGGTAATACCCCATAGGCATCGCAGGTTAAAAAGAAAATATTTTTGGGCAGTCCGCCAATACTGGGTTCCAGCGCATTGCTGATAAAACCCAGCGGATAACTCACCCGGGTATTCTCGGTAATTTCTTTACTGCTGAAATCGATCTGGCGGGTGCCGGGATAAAAATGGATATTCTCTACCAGCGCAGAAGGTTTGATGGCACGGAAGATCTCGGGTTCTTTTTCCTCACTCAGGTCAATGGTCTTGGCATAACAACCGCCTTCAAAATTAAATACGGTTTGGTCTGTCCAGCCATGTTCATCATCGCCGATCAGTTTGCGGTTGGGGTCGGCGCTGAGGGTGGTTTTACCGGTGCCACTCAGGCCAAAGAATACAGCCACATCTCCTTCCTTACCCATATTGGCGCTGCAATGCATGCTCAACACATTTTTTTCGTTGGGCAGCAGAAAATTGAGCACACTGAAAATTCCTTTTTTGATCTCGCCTGTATAACCGGTGCCGCCTATCAGGATGGTTTTGTGTGTAAAGGAAATAACCGCAAAATTGTGTTGTCTCGTACCATCTTCTGTTGGATCTGCTGTAAAACCCGGTGCCTGTATGACATGCCATTCGGGTTCAAAGCTTGTGAGTTCTTCCTCTGCGGGGCGCAGGAACATATTGTGTGCAAACAGGTTGCTCCAGGGATGTTCGTTGATCACACGGATATTCATCCTGTGTGCCGGATCGGCGCAGGCCTGTGCATCGCGTACCCACACTTCTTCTTTGGCCCCTAAATAATCCAGCAGTTTTTTCTTCAGCTGGTGAAAATATTTTTCGTCGATGGGAATATTGAAACCGTTCCAGTCAACTGTTGTTTCCGTGAGCGCATCTTTCACAATGAATTTGTCTTTCGGACTGCGCCCGGTAAATTCTCCGGTACGGATACAGAGCGCGCCAGTATCGTTCAATACACCCTGACCGCGCAATACGGTCTGCTCCGCCAATGCTTCGGGCGATAACTGGTAATGAATCGTTGTTTTTGGAGTAAAGCCTAATTCCTGCAGCAGCTGTTGGGGATCCATAGTAGTAGCCATCATATACGAACAAACGTTAGTTAGAATGCAAAAGTAATTGTTTAACCTATTCCGATATTTTTATGTGTTGGGGGTACACATAAAAAATTTATAACTGTTACCGGGTTTCTTGCAGAATCTCCAACATAGCGTCTGATTACCTAAATAATACATATAGATAACTCGCTTATTTTGAATATTGTAGAAATCATTTTCCGCTATTGCCCCAAATTCGTGACCGGGCCTGAAAAAGAGTCGCCGGAGGGTTGACAGTAAAGGTTTTGCGCTAAACCGGGCTTTTCTGCCTCATCCTAACATTTTTTTAGATAACAAAAAATCTGTATACCTGACGAATTGAGTAGGTTTGCAGTAAATGCGTGTTATGAAGAACCTGAAACTGCTAGTTGCATTCTTTTTATTAACCATCACCGTTGTTTCTGCCCAGCAGGAAGCTGATGAGCAAAAAGGCAAATTCAAACAAGAAAATATTTTCATCGGAACCAGTCTGAACCTGGGTATTGCCAACCGTTCCTTTAATGTGGGTTTGAACCCGGAGATCGGGTATAGTGTTACCCGCTGGTTAGATGCGGGTGTATCGCTCAATATCAATTACTTTTCGCAGAATGCGTCTGATTACAGCAATATCCGTTTCCGCAATTTCAATTTCGGCGGGGGACCTTTTCTGCGTGTATGGCCGTTGAGTTTTCTGCATTTTCAGGTACAGCCAGAATATAACTGGATCAGTTCGAGTCAGAAAAATATGGTCAGCGGACAGTCCGGAACCTATAAATACAATGCAGGCAGTTTATTGGTGGGCGTAGGCTATGGTACCCGGGTATTGGGCTCCAACTATTCGTATGTTACCTTAATGATCGATGTGATGCAGAACCTGAACTCTCCTTACCGCGATCAGTATAATGATCCGTTACCGGTATTCCGAGCGGGTTTTGGGATGTACCTCAAACCAAGGCGTCGATAGCTTCCTGCGCCGTATCGCAAACGATCAAACGTTCGCGCCAGTTATTGTAGAGAAACCCTTCCCGGGCCATCGTATCAATATGTGCGATCAGGTGTTGATAGAATCCGGCGGTATTCAGCAGCACAATTTTTTTGTTGTGGATATTGAGGGTGTTCCAGGTAAGCATTTCAAATAATTCATCCAGGGTTCCGTTTCCACCGGCGAGGATGATGGCCGCATCGCAGAGCTCGTACAGGGTCTTTTTACGCACATGCATATCTTCCACCACACGTAGTTCGGTAATACCTTCATGTTGCGCCTCCCATTCCAGTAATACCTTGGGAATCACGCCGATCACTTTCCCGCCCTGGTCCATTGAGGCATTGGCCACGGCCCCCATCAAGCCCTTGTTACCACCACCATATATGATCGTAATATTTTTTTCGGCCATCAGTTTACCCAAAGCAGCTGCTTCTGTTTCGTACAAGGGATTGGTACCGGATTTTGATCCGCAAAACACTGCAATATTGCTTACACGCATACACCAGAATTTGAGATAGCAAAATAGGTTAAAAATTTTTACTACTTTCCGTTTTCGTTTGCTCATCATTTAATCGCCCCCATATGTCGCCATTACTGCTTTTCTCCTTTGTTATCGCGTATTTTCTCATTTTGCTGGGTGTGGCCTGGTATACCGGTAAAAACAGCACCAATGAATCTTTTTTCATCGGTAACAAAAGCAGTAACTGGATGCTGGTAGCATTCGGCATGGTAGGTACTTCTTTAAGTGGTGTTACCTTTGTAAGTGTTCCGGGTGCGGTGGCCAAAGAATCTTTTGCCTATTTCCAGATCACATTGGGTTATCTGCTCGGTTATCTTGTGATCGCCTATGTACTCTTGCCTTTATACTATAAGCTCAATCTTACATCCATTTATAATTACCTGCACAACCGCTTGGGATTTACTTCTTATAAAACCGGTGCGGGCTTTTTTATCCTGTCACGCATTCTCGGTGCCACAGCGCGTTTGTACCTGGTAGTGAATATCCTGCAGGAAGCCATCCTCAACAGTTTTCATGTACCCTTCTGGGCCACTACCCTTATCATACTGGTGATGATTCTGCTGTACACGTATGAAGGCGGTGTAAAAACGATTGTCTGGACCGATACCCTGCAAACCACCTGTATGTTACTGGGTCTGATCATCTGTGTGGTATACATTCTCAGTAATATGAACATGGGCTTTACCGAAAGTCTGCAGGCCATGGGCGAAAAAGGCTATTCCAAGATCTTCTTCACAGACCCCAACAGCAAACTCTTTTTTGTGAAGCAGATACTGGCCGGTGCCTTCATCACGGTTACCATGACGGGCATGGACCAGGAAATGATGCAGAAGAATATCTCCGTAAAAACACTGAAAGATTCGCAGAAAAATGTGATCTCTATGTCGATCGTGTTGATGATCGTGATCCTGATCTTCCTCTTCCTCGGTGGTTTATTGTACCTCTATGCTAGCCAGTTAAACCTGGATGTTACCGGCGATAAATTATTCCCTGCCATTGCGCTGCAGCATATGCCGCCTTTTGTTTCGGTGATCTTTATCATTGCCCTGATCTCTGCCCTCTTCCCCAGTGCAGATGGTGCCATTACCGCGCTTACTTCCACTTTCTGTATCGATATCATTGGTATGCAAAGAAGAAATGACCTCACAGACGCACAGAAGAAAAAAATGCGTCAGCGGGTACACCTATCCTTTGCGGCCATCTTCCTGTTATTTGTGATGATGTTCAAATGGATCAATGATTCCAGCATGATCGGTGTGATATTAAAAGTGGCCACATTCACCTACGGACCCTTACTCGGTCTTTTCACCTTCGGTATCCTGCTGAAAAGAAAAGTGAACGACAAACTGGTGCCCTTTATTTGTATCGCTTCCCCTATCATCTGTTTTTTCCTGGACCGTTTCCAGAAACAAATTTTCGGCTCCTTCGAACTGGGATTGGAACTGCTGATCATCAACGGCCTCATCACTTTCACCGGCCTCTGGCTGATCTCGAAACCTGGGGAGGAAACGTTACAGGCGTAGACCCTATTAATGATAGAATGATAGCATGATAGAATGAGTGAATAAAAAAGTTCCCATTCAATCATTCTATCATGCTATCATTCTATCATTCTATCATTCTGTATATTTGCCCATGCACCTCATCCTCCCCCAGGCAGAAGCTTACGCGGCAAAATATACTTCCACGGAAGATGCCCTGTTGCAGGAGGTGAACCAGCGTACATTGGCCGATCATCCGCTCTCTCATATGCTGAGCGGACATGTGCAGGGCAGGTTTCTGTCGATGATCAGTTCCCTCATCCAACCCAGGTATATACTGGAAATAGGCACATTTACGGGCTATAGCGCCCTTTGTCTGGCCGAGGGTCTGGCAGAAAATGGAGAATTGCATACGATCGAATTGCGGGAGGCAGATGCTGCTACTGCGAGAGCAAATTTTAGCAAATCGGAAAAGAATAAGCAGATACATTTGCACATCGGTAATGCCAGCGATATCATACCCGGTCTGGCCCCCGTTTGGGACCTTGTTTTTCTGGATGCGGATAAAACCGGGTATATCGGATACTATGAACAAATAGTGCCCCGATTGCGTTCCGGAGGTTTGATACTGGCCGATAATGTATTGTTTCATGGCGAAGTGTTGCAGGAACCACTGAGTGGTAAAAATGCCAAAGCCATTGATGCCTTTAATGAACATGTAAACAAAGACCCCCGAACCGAGCAGGTGCTATTGACCATCCGCGACGGGGTGATGCTGATCAAAAAGAAATAAGATGAAAAAACTGATCCTCTTCTTTTGTATCCTGACTGCTTTTACAGCCCGGGCACAGAAAGAAAAAGTGACAGCCTATGTGAATGCATACAAAGACCTGGCCATCGAAGAGATGATCCGCACGGGTGTGCCTGCAGCGATTACACTGGCACAGGGAATACTGGAATCACAATCAGGTGAAAGTGCACTGGTAAAAACTTCAAATAACCATTTCGGCATCAAATGCAAAACAGAATGGACCGGCGCCAAAACCTACCATGATGATGATGCCAGAGGAGAATGTTTCAGGGTGTATAACAGCTCCGCAGAATCTTATCGCGATCATTCTGATTTTCTGAAAACACGTCCGCATTATGCTTTTCTCTTTACACTGGATCCCACCGATTATGAGGGATGGGCCTATGGATTGAAAAAAGCGGGTTATGCAACCAGTCCTACTTATCCGCAACGCTTACTAAAGCTGATCAACGAACATAACCTACAGCAGTTTACCCTGGCTGCTCTCTCACGCAGAAACACACCTGCCGCTGAAGTAAAGGAGCATACAGGGGTTACGCCAGCCGCTGAACCGGTTCAGATAGTAACTGAAAAACCTTCTTCCCAAGAGACAATACAGGCAGAACTTCCCATTGAAAACGCCAAAGCCGTTACAGAAAAAAAAATAGAACCTACCGCAACACCAGCGGCTACTGTAAAAGCGATCAGTTATCCAAGCGGCATTTTTACTATCAACAATACCAAAGTGATGTATGCGGCAGAAGGCACTTCCCTTTTGTCACTGGCCAATCAATTTGATATCCCTTTGAGCAAACTGCTCGAATTCAATGATCTTCCCGCAATGGATGTGCTGGATACCCACCGTTTATTATTCATTGAACGAAAACCCAAAAGAGGTGCCGTGGATTTTCATGTAGTGGCCGAAGGCGAAACCCTGCATACCATCAGTCAGGTGGAAGCCATACGCCTGGATAGTTTATTGGAGTATAATCGTTTGTCGCGCTCGGCCACTGTTTCCGTTGGCGACAGAATTTATCTCCGTCCGGTATTGGCCGGCTCAATACCTACACCTCGCACTCCTAAATAAAAGCATATTTTCAGGACTCCCTAAAACCGCTATATGTCAGTAATTACCGTTCATGATAAAACCTTTGTTCCCTATTTACCGGAGAACCTGATACTGGAGAAAGTGAAGGAACTGGCAGCTCAGCTGGACAAAGATTATGCGGGCAAGAAACCCCTGTTCATTGCCATCCTGAACGGTTCTTTTATGTTCACAGCCGATCTCTTCAAATACCTCACGATTGAAGCAGAGATCTGTTTTATCAAACTCGCTTCTTACAAAGGCACCAAATCTACGGGGCAGGTGGTTACTGCTATCGGACTGGATACCGATATCAACGATCGGCATATAGTGATACTGGAAGACATCATTGATACCGGTAAAACCATGAACGAGTTCCTGCCGCAACTACGCAACCAGCAACCGGCCTCGCTGAAAGTAGCTGTATTACTGCACAAGCCGGATGCCACTGTTTTTCCGGTAAATATTGATTATTGCTGTTTTTCTATCCCTAATAAATTTGTATTGGGTTATGGCCTGGATTATGATGGACTGGGCCGCAATATCCGCGAGCTGTACCAGTTAAGGGAACAAGCTTAAAATTCTGCCAATCTTTGTATCGGCTGCCCTTTTGCGGGGAATCTTCCCTATTTTGATAGAAATCCCTGTTGACAGATGAAAAAAGTCAGGTGGGTCCTCTATTGTTTGCTTGCTTTTGCTACTGCAGAGGCACAGTATTACCTGCGTGGTGAGGTAAAGAATGAACGGGGCCAGTGGCTGCAGGGCGCTAAGATCAATCTCTCTTCCAAAGGCAGTTTTCCGTATTACAGTGGCAGCAGCGGCAGTTTCGGCATCGCCGTTTCAACAATAACAGATACGATCCGCATCAGCAGGGATGGGTATGAAGACCTGATAATGGTAATTGATACGCGTAAGTTTCAATCCCTGCTCATGAAGATGCTGCCCACCACGGCACATCTATACAATCGAAAGCTGGCATCTTTAACCACCAATCTCCGCAGACAAAAAAACAATTCCTTTTCTGTGCTGGGCGAGAGTTATAGTAACCTGGTAGAGAATGATTTTATTGACGCGGATAAATATCCCGAAACCGGATTTGCCCTGAATATCAATAAAGCTTCTTACAGTAATATCAGGCGCTTTCTTACTAATGAAATGCTGGTACCGGTAGATGCCGTTCGCATTGAAGAAATGCTGAACTATTTTGATTTCACACAGGCTTCCGCTCCCCAACAGCAAAATTATTTCAACTGCCGGAGCCAGTTAACCAGTTGTCCCTGGGAAGAAAAGAACCAGTTGCTTTTTCTGCATGTAACGGCACCCAAACTGGCGCTCGACTCTATCCCTCCTTCCAATCTGGTTTTTCTGATCGATATATCCGGTTCGATGGATAAACCCAACCGGTTGCCTTTGTTGCAATCTGCTTTCACTTTACTCACAGGTAATCTCCGCGAAAAAGATACCATCACCATTGTTACGTATGGCGGCGGGGTAGGCGTTGCCCTGCCTCCCACCAGTGGTGCACAGAAGAAAAAGATCCGGGAAGCCATCGACTCGCTGGTAGCCAGTGGCGATACGCCGGGCGAAGGAGCGATCCGTATTGCCTATGAACTGGCTAAAAGAAGTTTTATCAAAAAAGGAAATAACCGCGTAATACTGGCCACTGATGGTGATTTTAATATTGGACAAACTTCTGAAGCAGCACTGGAAGATATGATCACCGAGTACAAACAAACCGGTATTTATTTAACCTGTCTGGGTGTAGGTATGGGCAATTACAAAGACAGCAAACTGGAAGCCCTGGCCAAAAAAGGGAATGGCAATTTTGCCTATCTCGATAACCTGCAGGAAGCACAGAAAACTCTGGTAACAGAATTTACACAAACCCTGTATGCGGTTGCCAATAATGCTTTTCTCAAGATCAGTTTTCAACCCAATACCATCCAAAAATACAGGCTGATCGGGTTTGATAATAAACTGAATGCTGCCGAAGACAGTACCAGCGAACTGGAAGGTGGTGAAATAGGCAGTGGTCATTCGCTGATGGCGATTTTTGAGATCGTGCCCGGTAAACAAACCGCTGCAACACCACTGCTGGCCAATGCCTATATCCAGTACCGCTTACCCGGCAGCGATAGCAGTCGTAAACAAAGTTTTCCTGTTCTGCAACAGTTGCAGCCAATTGCAAAAGCGGATTCTGCCTATCGCTTTGCAGCAGCAGTGGCCATGTTTGGTTCCATACTCAAAAAATCAATGTATACAGGAAATTATGTACCGGAAGATGTTTTGGCACTGGCGCAGTCAGCAGTCAATCTGCAACATCCCCAACAGGTAGAGTTGCTGACGCTGATAGAGAAAGCCATTAAAATATACCAACCTGCCAAACGAAAAAAGAAGGAGTAATAAACCGTGAGGACATTAAAAAAAGAGAGGGAGCATTTATAACGCTCCCTCTCTTGTATGATATTGATTAGCTGAATGCTTCCCGAACCCTGTCGAAGAAACTCTTATCTCCTTTACTGGGGTGCGGTTTAAAATTATCACTCTTGCTCATTTTTTCCAGCGCCTCTTTTTCATCAGCGCTTACATGTTGGGGTGTCCACACATTTACCTGGATCAGTTGGTCGCCTTTGGCATAACCCTGCACTTCCGGAAATCCTTTTCCTTTCAGGCGGAAGATCTTACCACTCTGTGTTCCTGCCGGAATTTTGATCTTGGCGCGACCATCAATGGTAGGTACTTCTACCTGCGTACCAAATACCGCATCAGGTATGGAGATATGCAGATCATACGCCACGTTCAATCCATCCCTGTGTAATTCTGCATGTGCTTCTTCTTCTATCTGGATGATCAGATCACCCGGGGCTCCACCTCTTTCGCCTGCATTGCCTTTTCCGCTCATGCTTAACTGCATACCTTCCTGCACACCTGCCGGGATATCGATACTGATGGTTTCTTCGCCATATACCCTGCCCTCTCCCTTACAGGATCCGCATTTGGCTGTTACGGTAGTACCTTCTCCGTTACAGGTAGGACAGGTACTCACGGTCTGCATCTGACCAAGGAATGTGCTGGTTACTTTTCTTACCTGTCCGCTACCATTACAGGTACCGCAGGTCTGAACACTATTTTTGTCTTTGGCACCGCTTCCGCCACAGGTGGTACAAGACACATGCTTTTTTACTTTCACGCTCTTGGTTACCCCTTTGGCTATTTCTTCAAATGTTAGTTTGAGTTTGATGCGGAGATTACTTCCGCGCTGACCACGGGCTGCACGGCCACCGCCGCCCCAGCGTCCACCACCACCGCCTCCGAAGAAGCTGCCAAACATATCTTCTCCGAAAATATCTCCGAACTGGCTGAAGATATCATCCATATTACCACTGTACGCACCACCGCCACCGGCAGTACCCGGACCAAATGCCTGATGACCATACCGATCGTACTTGGCTTTTTTATCCTCGTTACTCAGGATCTCGTAAGCCTCGGCCGCTTCCTTGAATTTCTCTTCCGCTGCTTTATCGCCGGGGTTACGGTCGGGGTGGTACTGCATCGCCACTTTCCGATAAGCTTTTTTGATCTCATCGGCGGTAGCCGTTTTGCTGACACCCAGTATCTCGTAAAAATCTCTTTTTGTAGCCATGTATTTCTAACTTTTAACTGCGAGCAAACAATATAACTAGAACCCAGCTCGCAGCTAAAGGCTCGTAGCTCGCAGCATTTATTTTCCTACCACTACTTTGGCAAAACGGATCAGCTTATCGTTGAGGTAATATCCTTTTACCACTTCATCCATCACTTTACCCTGTAAGTCACTTGATGGTGCAGGAATCTCGGTTATGGCTTCATGTTTCTCCACATCAAAGTCTGTATGAATAGTTTCCATCGCTTTTACCCCTTTGCCCTGCAGGGTACTGCGCAGTTTGTTAAACACCAGTTGGATCCCTTCTTTCTGAAGGGCTATATCATCTGAGTTCTGTAACTGTTTTTCGGCACGGTCACAATCATCCAGCACATCCAGCAAAGAAACGATCACTTCTTTTCCGGCAGTCTGCATCAGTTCCAGCCTTTCTTTGGCGGTTCTGCGGCGGAAATTGTCGAATTCGGCCATCAAACGCAGGTATTTATCCTTTTGCTCCTGTAATTCGGTCTCCAGTTTCTCGAGGGCATTTTCTTCGGCTACCGGCTCATTCAGGTGCGAGGTACCGGCTGCATTTTCGTCAGTATTCATCTCCATTTCACTCATGATGTCGTTTGTTTCGTTGTTTTTGGCCTTTTCTTGCGCTTCCATAGTAAATATTCGTTGTGCAGCAATACTGTCAAAAATATTGCCGGGGCAAAGAAACGCGAAAAATTGGCAGAAGAAGGGGCATGTTTGTGGTTTGGAGTTTGGCGTTTGGGGTTATTTGGCGGTTTTGGAACAAACCCCAAACCCCAAACTCCAAACCCCAAACCCTTTACCTTTGGCAAATGACGAAAGTATACCTCCGCAAGAAGATCGCCCCCCGGATTGCCAATGGCCACCCCTGGATCTATGGAAATGAAGTGGAAAGAATAGAAGGCGAAGTGGCGGGCGGGGATATAGTGGATGTGTATTATGGGGATGGCAAACCCTGCGGAAGGGGGTATATCAACCCAAAATCCCAGATCCTGGTGCGGTTGCTGACCCGGAAAGGTGAGACCATTAATGACCAGTTCTTTCATAATAAACTGCTGCAGGCCTGGGAATACCGGAAAAAGATCGGGTATACGGAGAACTGCCGGCTGGTATTTGGGGAGGCGGATGGGTTACCGGCCCTGATCATTGATAAGTTCAACGATTATTTTGTGATACAGACCCTTTCCCTGGGTATCGATACGTGGAAACCGGCTATCGTGAAAGCCCTGCAAAATATCTTCTCGCCCAAAGGCATTTATGAACGCAACGATGTGCCCGTTCGGGAGCTGGAAGGATTACCCCAGCAAAAGGGATTTCTAACGGCACCTTTTGATACCCATATCCTGATCAAAGAAAATGGATTACAGTTTTTAGTGGATGTGGAGAATGGTCAGAAAACCGGTTATTTTCTCGACCAGCAGGATAACCGCAGGGCCATTCAGCATATCGTAAAAGGAGCTGAGGTCCTGGGTGTGTTTACCTATACCGGCACTTTCGAAATTCATGCGGCGCATTATGGGGCCAAATCGGTATTGGGACTGGATATTTCTGAATCAGCCGTGGCTCAGGCCAATAAAAATGCGGCCCTGAACGGACTGGAAAACATTTGCAGATTTGAAGCGGTCAACGCCTTTGATATACTAAAGCAATGGGGCAAAGACGGCCGCCAGTATGATGTAGTGATGCTGGATCCACCTGCATTTACCAAGAGCCGGGAGAATATTCAGAAAGCATTGACCGGTTATAAGGAGATCAATCTCCGCGGTATGAAACTGGTACGTAATGGCGGCTTCCTTGTTACCTCCAGTTGCACCAACCTGGTATCGCCCGAACAATTCCTGCAAACCATCGACCAGGCCGCCAAAGATGCACGGAAAAAAATACGGCAGGTAAGTTTTCAGGCACAGGCCAGTGACCATCCGATCATCTGGGGGATGGAGAATACGAATTACCTGAAGTTTTTGATCGTGGAAGTGACAGACAGATAGGTAGTTATCGTTTGACATGCATCATTCAATGCGTTTTCGATTTTTGCCTGAATGATGCATGTCAATTCCAATAACCCGTTTCCTACCATTCAGGCCATCTGCCCGGTGTATAAGGAGCATGGTTCAATTCCAATTCTTTTTCCAGCGCAAGCAGGGCTGTTTCAAATTGTTTCATGGAACCAAGCAAGGTTCTGAGTGCTTTAGCCGACACTGCATAATCTTCTTTGAAAGATGCAGTGATGGGTGATGTGATATTGCGAATAGAATTATCAAGGCTGTTAATGGTGGCATTGATGGAAGGCAATGTTTCAAACTCGCGTCTAGACTTGGTCTGGTCACCATTTAATTGCACATTCATTTCCTGCCATTGTTTTTGCAGATCGGCCATTTTTTCCAGTATATTTTTTGCCGGCGCTGGCATATCCTGAACAGCCAGGTTACTGTTACGGATTCTTGTACCCATGGCAGAAAGTAAATCAGCGGCGGCAGTACCCGCTTTGCGCAATGAGGCAACCTGTTTGGAAAAGGCGAGGTTGTCCTGCATATTTACCGGCAAACTGGATTGCTCCAATAGTTTACAGGTAAAACTGATGGGCCCGCTTAATTCAGAGAGTATTCCATCTTCGTATTTTGCCATCGATACCGTATAGGTACCGGGAGCGGCGAGATGTCCCTTTTCTTCGCTGCCAAACAATTGATCCGGTGCCAATACCGGCCTTGCATTAACCGGGGCTGCAGGTGCATACCTGAAATCCCAAACAATTCGCTGCAACCCTTTTTTAGCGGGTGCTTTCAGGTGTCTAACCACATTCCCTGACTGATCCTTGATGGTGAACAAAAGATAAGGATCGGGCTGGTTATCTTCCAAACGTAAACTATCTATCGAAGGATACAACACTTTCTCATTCTTATCGTATTTGGCCTTTTCCGCCTCTGTTCTTTTTTCTTTGAGTTTTTTCACATCCTCTTTCAGGTAATACTGAATAACCGCACCTACTGGCGGGTTGGGGGTATTGTAATAGCTACTGCCCAAATGTCCCTTATCGCGTAAGCCCAATGGGAATCTTTCAACATATATCAGGCTTTCTTTTACCGGAAAGAGCAAGGCTGTTTCCTGCATCGCATCTTTGTTGAACTTGCGCAATACACTATAATCATCCAAAATATAAAATCCTCTGCCGAATGTGGCCAATACAAGGTCATTTTCCCTACGCTGGATCTCAATATCTCTCACCGCTACTGTAGGCAATCCTGATTTGAGCTGTATCCATTCCTGTCCCCCATTATTGGAAAAAAATACACCGAATTCTGTTCCAACAAAAAGCAGGTTGGGATCAACATGGTCTTCAGCAATACTATACACACTACCTCGTTGCGGGAGATTCGATTGAATGGGTATCCAGGTTTTACCTGCATCAGTTGTTTTTAAAACATAAGGTTTAAAATCCCCATAACGGTGGTGGTTGAAACAAACATAAGCCGTTTGTTGCTGGTGCTGGGAAGCAATGATCTGATGCACATAGCTCATGGCCGGCACACCAGGAAGTTTGTCAAATTTGGTCCAGCTTTTACCGCCGTCAGTGGTCAGTTGTATCAAACCATCATCTGTGCCTACCCATAAAATATTTTCATTCAATTTAGATTCGGCAATACTGGTTAATTGTCCATAAATATCCGTGCTGCCGTTTTTGGCAATGGCATCCACTGACCAGATTCTTCCCATTACTTCCAGTTTATTCCGATCAATTTGTCGGCTGAGGTCCGGACTGATCGTTTGCCAGCTATTACCCTTGTCATCGGTACGGAAAAGTTTATTGGCACCCATGTACAATCTGCTATTGTTGTGCTGACTGATCAGTAGCGGCGCATCCCAGTTCCATCGATAGGCTTGTTCCCCTTCTTTTTCTGAAGGTTTTATATCCAGGAATTCACCGCTTTTCCGATCAAAGCGGTTGATGCCTCCATACTGGCTTTGTGCATAAATAATATCCGGATTCGATTGATCAACCTGTGTTTCAAATCCATCTCCTATTGATGTAACATACCAGTCTGCATTGGTGATGCCATTGGCAGAAGTGTTTCTGCTCGGGCCACCCAAACTAAGGTTATCCTGTGTGCCACCATGAACACCATAAAAAGGATAAGCATTATCGGTGGCCACTTTATAAAACTGTGTAACGGGAAGGTTGGATTTAAAATCCCAGGTTGCCGCAAAATCCCAGCTTTCGTATACCCCTCCATCACATCCCACGAGTAAATGATTGGAATTGGAAGGATCGATCCAGATAGCGTGGTTATCGATATGCTTATTGAGTTCCCCAAGATTTTCCATGGTTTTTCCGGCATCGGAACTTACTTTATAATACACATCGGTAATAAAAATCCGGTTTTCATCTTTGGGGTCACAAACAATTTCCTGGTAATAATTACCGGATGTGCTATAGGCATTTCTTTTTTCCCAACTCATCCCTTTATCGCGTGAAAGAAAAACACCTCCCTTATTGTCTTTCGCTTCTATCACGGCATATACCATATTTGTATTAACGGGACTCACAGCGATACCTATTCTGCCCAGATCCCCGGTGGGTAATCCGCCTTCCACTTTTTTCCAGCTAACACCGCCATCGGTTGTTTTAAACAGGGCAGATTCGGGTCCACCTCCGATATAGGTAAATACTTTGCGCATTCGCTGGTGAAAGGCAGCATACAACGTATTAGGGTCTGAGGGATCCATCACGAGATCATTACAGCCTGTATAGGCACTGACTGCTTTGATATTGATCCAGCTTTGCCCCCCATCGGTCGATTTATATACGCCACGTTCTCCTCCTTCACTCCAAACGGGACCATAAGCAGCCACGTAAATGGTGTTGTGGTTTTTCGGATCAACGATGATTTTGGCAATGTGTTCGGATGTTGTAAGACCCATGTTTTTCCAGGTCTTGCCTCCATCTTCCGATTTATATACGCCATCACCATAAGCCACCGCCCGCTGGTTATTGTTTTCACCCGCACCTACCCAAACAATATTGGTATTAACAGGATCAATGGTTACACAACCTGTTGATGAAGATCCCTGTGCATCGAATATGGGTTGAAAAGTTACACCGTGGTTGGTGGTCTTCCATACACCGCCACCGGCTGTGGCTACATAGTATTCACTGGTATTATGCGGATTGATGGCAAAATCAGAAATTCTGCCAGAAGTCACGGCCGGACCAATCGACCGGAAACGCAAAGCGCTTACAGCAGCACTGTTGAATGAATTGTCGGAATTGTTGGGTGTTTTGTTTTGTGCCTGAGAAATTACAGACACAACCATTACCAGCACCAGTGCAATGGTTGCAGGAAATTTTTTCATATGGTTGCAATTTGAATGAAGTTTGATTCAAAGGGTCGATTGATAAATATACAGAAAGGCAGTTCAAACAAAAAGCATTTGTCTGAAATAGTGCGGGGCTAAATGGGAATGTGTAAATTTTGGAATTACTTGTTTACCTGAAATTTACCAGACTCAACAATTCTTCCGGTCTGATCGCGTAATTGGTAAATGTAGAGGCCGCGGAAATAATTGTCGTCGAGGTTGATGGTGATCTTGGCATCGGTGATGCGAAACTCATTCATCTTACGGCCAATGAAATTATAGACCTGCAGGGTGTAGGATTTGTCGACCGTTTTCTCAAAAGTGAAATTGATAAAACTGGTGGCAGGGTTGGGATAAAAATGCGCCATTTTGGGGGCAGAGCCATCGGTGAAGTCCCAATACACTTTTTCATCACCAGCATAACTGCTGCTGAAAAGTGAAAAGACCACCAAACCCAGTAAGTAGAATTTGCGCATACATTACAAATTACCCAAATCTCTCCGGTTTTAACAAGGGTTTGGGAGTAATTTTAACAAAAACGCCCTCTTGCGGAGGGCAAAAAGGCGTTTTTTCAGGTTATTTTAATTCAATCCGGCCAATGTTTGCTGGATGGCGGCAAAATCGGGCAGATCGCCGGGGGTTGGACAAACTTCTGCATAACGTACAACACCTTCTTTATCAATTACAAAAGCGGCACGTTTGCTTACTCCCTGCATCTCAAATGCGGGGAAGGTATCGTACAATACACCAAAAGCTTTGGCGGCATCTTTGTTAAAATCGCTCAGCAAAGGAAAGTTCAGGTTCTGCTCTGCTTTGAATTTTCCCAGAGAAAACAAAGAGTCTACAGATACTCCAAATACTTTGGCATTGGTGTTATTGTAGGTAGCGATATTATCTCTCACATTACACAGTTCAGCGGTACATACACCGGTGAATGCCAGTGGAAAAAACAGTACAACTACATTACTTCCTTTCTGGTCGGCGAGACTTACTTTGTTTTTGTCGGTATCAAATAAAGCAAATTCAGGGGCTTGTTGTCCGGTCTGGATACTCATGGTTTTTTATTTTTTTTTGAATAGATAGTAGCATTAATACAAGCGGGAATCCGGATTGTTTAATTACCGGCGCAAAGAAACGGATATTTATGGCATCTGTCACGGCATTTCTTTGGGATCGGGATGATGGCAACATACCATCAGATAACCATTTCCGGTACAAAATCCGGTACCACCAGTTTTCCGAGGGTTTTGGAAACGATCTCTTCTACAGATACCCCCGGTGCACGTTCCTTTAAGAGAAAACCTTCCGGTGTAATATCCAGTACAGCCAGTTCGGTCACAATTTTTTTCACACAGGCCATACCCGTTAAAGGCAAACTGCAGGCAGGTAACAGTTTGCTCTCCCCTTTCGGATTGGTATGCATCATGGCAACGATGATATTTTTGGCACTGGCCACCAGGTCCATGGCACCGCCCATTCCCTTCACCATCTTGCCCGGAATTTTCCAGTTGGCGATATCTCCTTTCTCACTTACTTCCATTGCACCCAGAACGGTCAGGTCAATTTTACCTGCTCGGATCATCCCGAAACTTTCTGCACTATCGAAGAAAGCTCCACCGGGTATCAGTGTTACCGTTTCTTTTCCTGCATTGATCAGATCCGCATCCACTTCCGCTTCTACCGGATAAGGGCCCATGCCCAATATCCCATTCTCGCTCTGGAACACCACACTCATCCCTTCCGGAATATAGTTGGCCACGAGGGTTGGAATACCGATCCCCAGGTTCACATACATACCATCTTTCAATTCCTGCGCAATGCGTTTGGCGATGCCGAATTTATCTAAGGCCATGGTAATTAAAATTAGAAATTAACAATTAGCAATTAACAATTGGATGAAAGGAGTTGTGAGCGTAGCAGTAAAAATTTTTAATTTTTAATTGCTAATTTTTAATTACCCTCCAGCCTTACTGTTTTTCGCTCTATCCGTTTCTCATATCCGCTTCCCTGGAAGATCCGGTGTACGTATACGCCTGCCACATGTACATCATCCGGGTCTATTTCGCCGGGTTGTACCAGCTGTTCTACTTCGGCAATGGTAATATCTCCGGCTTTGGCCATGGAGGTAGAGAAATTGCGGGTGGTTTTGCGGAATACCAGGTTGCCCATGGTATCGCCTTTCCAGGCTTTTACCAGTGAGAACTGCGCGTGCAGGGCATGTTCCATCAGGTACATTTTTCCGTCGAACTCGCGTACTTCTTTTCCAGCGGCGATCTCTGTGCCATAACCGGCGGGAGTAAAAAATGCGGGGATGCCCATGCCGGCCATTTGTATACGGGTAGCGAGTGTGCCCTGTGGTATCAGGTCTACTTCCAGTTCGCCGCTTAATAACTGGCGTTCAAACTCAGCATTCTCTCCCACATAACTGGCCATCATTTTTTTGATCTGGCGGGTCTCTAATAAGAGTCCCAGTCCAAACCCATCCACTCCGGCATTGTTGGAGATACAGGTAAGGTTGTTGATCCCTTTTTTTACAAGGGCAGCTATTGCATTTTCGGGGATCCCATTCAATCCGAATCCACCCAGCATTAAAGTGGCGCCGCTGGGTATATCGTGAATGGCCGCATCGGCATTGGCAAATACTTTATTCATGTGGCAATCGTTACGGGGATAAAGGTAGGAAGATTCCTTATTGGGACTCACCATACTTCTTCTCAAACAAGCGGGAGCGTTCCCGGGTGGCATAGTTATCCAGCGAATCCAGTAAGCGTTTAAAATCACTGGGGTGAGAAGCATAATACCGGTAACTGCTGTCGAACTGTTTTTTGGTAATGCCATGTATCGCAAATACCTGTTCATAGAGGCGGATATTCTCTTTCCGTTTGGCAGCGGTACTGTCTTTGGCCGTCATACGCAGATACACTTCATCGGCCCTCATCATGTCCCACATCACTACTTTCATCGAGTCAGCCACCAGGATACCGTCTTTAGACGAATTTGATCTGCAGGCCGCGAGGCTGAACAGCAGTATGGCTAACAGTCTCAGCTTGCTCATCGCAATTCCTGTTTATATTTCGATGCATTGATCACATCGAGCTCTGATAAAATATCAACGGCCTGGGATTTCTGTTCCCCGGTTCCTTTTTTGAAGAGGCCAATCAGCTCCTGTGCTTTGCCCTGCAGAAAAAACTGCAGAAACATGGTATTTGCATTTTCTTTGTTAAAAGCCTGCAACTGTATCAATGCCTGCAACAGGTTCTTACGGGCTTCCGCTTCTGATTCAAACATATTGTCCAGCCCCTTGCGGTAATAGGCATACAACACATCATGCACGATATTGTATCGGTTGTTGATCAGGTTCTCATTCAGCCAGTACCGATTACGCTGTCCGTCAAAAACCCGCCAGCCGCTTACATTCCTTCCTTCGGGTGCATTGTTCACAATATTCTGTGCTTTGCGGTAATAAGCTTCTCCGCCTTTGGGCGAAAAAGAATCATAATCCAGCCCGATGATCATATACGCATAATACGCCAGTATCGCAGGTAAATTGGCGGCAGCCGCATCTGTACCCTGCACACGGCTTTCATTGAATTCTACGGGTTGAAACTCCTGGTATTTAAAAGTAACATCTGCATCAATAAAATTCACCAGTGCCGACTTGTAAGCTGTTTTGAAAACAGGACGGGCAGCCTGTATCGTAAGCGTGGCTTTGTACACATTGGTCTCCACTATACTCTCAATATTCAATAAAAAACTGCATTCAATTTTTTCATTGGGTTGAAAAGCATCGCTGGTCCATTTGCGGTTATTCAGCAGGTTATTGAGTTGTGTCTGCAGGGTGGTAAAGATCTTTTTATCAACGGTTGTGTTTACCCGCGATGCCACTACACTTACCCTTGCCTGCAGCTCCTGTGCAGAAGCTGTGGCTGTTGCAAAACAACAGCTAACAAAAAAAACGATCAGTTTATTCGGCATGGATGCTGGATGCTATAAATGAAACAATATCTTTCGCGATCTCTTTTTTGGATTTCAATTCGCTCACCATTTCTGTACCTGCTTTATCCAGCAGGGTTATTTTGTTGGTATCTACCCCAAAACCTGCCGCTTCATCACGCAGTGAATTGAGTACGATGCAGTCTGCGTTTTTAGCCACCAGTTTCTTTCGCGCATTTTCTATCTCGTTCTGTGTTTCCAGTGCAAAACCTACCAGGTATTGCCCGCCTTTTTTCTGACTGCCCAGGTACTGCAGGATATCTGTTGTAGGCACCAACTGCAATGCTAAATTACCGGATTGTTTCTTGATTTTTTCAGTAGCTGCCTGTTCCGGGGTATAATCCGCCACCGCGGCAGACATTACCGCAATATCCACGGAAGGAAAAACAGCTTTGCAGGCAGTAAACATTTCTTCAGCGGATACCACGGGCCTAACCTGTATGCCCGGGAAAACAGTGGTTTGTTTTGTAGGACCTGTAATCAGGGTTACTTCAGCTCCGCGCAGGTACAATTCTTCTGCCAGGGCAAAACCCATTTTGCCGGAGGAATGGTTACCGATAAAACGTACCGGATCGATGGCTTCATATGTGGGTCCGGCAGTTACCAGTGCTTTTTTCCCCTTCAATTCATCGCTCCTGAAAAAATGAGCGGTCAGGTACGTGATAATATCTTCCGGTTCAGCCATCCTGCCCTCACCAAACAGACCACTGGCCAGTTCTCCTTTGTTAACGGGGATGAGATGGTTACCATATTCTTTGAGTAAAGCGAGATTCTTCTGTGTAGCAGGATGCTGCCACATATCTTCATCCATGGCGGGTGCCAACACTACCGGACAGGTGGCAGAAAGATAAACAGCCAGTAACAGGTTATCGCAGATGCCATGGGCCATTTTAGCGAGTGTATTGCAACTCAGCGGTGCCATTACACATACATCTGCCCAGCGGCCCAGCATTACGTGGTTAGACCATTCATTGCCAGCTGCGAGATCAACGATCACCGCATTTTTAGATAAAGTGGATAAGACCAGCGGAGATACAAATTCTTTGGCGGCAGGGGTCATCATCACTTTTACTTCGGCCCCCTGTTTTACCAGCAGCCTGACCAGCAGGATGGATTTATAAGCAGCGATGCTGCCGGTGATGCCGATGAGTATTTTTTTTCCTTCAAGCATGGTAGTGAGTGGTGAGTAGTGAATAGTGAGTGATTTTTGATCAGGAGAAAAGACGTATTGTGCCATTACACCTTACACCTTAACTCACTACTGACCACTCACCACTCACTCTCCTAGGTACAAAATAACAAAAAACGACAGTTCATCACTGTCGTTTCATATCATTTAGGAAATACTTGGCTTATCTGAACAGGTCGCTCTCGTCGTTACGTCTGTGGTATACTTTGCCTTCCATGAATTCCTGAGTAGCCAGAATAGCCGGGTTAGGCATTTTTTCGTAGGCCCTTGAGATCTCGATCTGCTCTTTGTTCTCGTGGATTTCTTCCAGGCTGTCTGTATGGCTGGCAAATTCCTCAAGTTTGTTGTGCAGTTCTTCCCGCAGGGATATATTGATCTGATTGGCCCTTCTGGCAATAATCGCGATAGACTCGTAGAGGTTACCGGTTTTGCTCTTGATATCTATCAGGCTTTTGGTTTCTACCACGCTGGCGGTATTAGCGCTCATTTGCCTTCTTAGCTTGCTCATTTTTCAGATTTTTTAAAATGTTATTGGTTTGTGTTTTGTGTTTACCCACTTCCTCGGCGTATTTGCTGTCTGCAAAACGCTCGGTAAAGTCATTACATTCAGAGATCACTTTTTCGTAACGCTCCTGCTGTTTTTCTTCATAACTCATCTCGGCATACTTGATGTATGATTTGATGACAAGTAATTTATACTGATCGGCTTTTTTAGAATCCGGAAAATTGTCTGACACGTTTCCGAAAGCAATGGCCGCCGCTTTATAGAATCCGAGGTTATAATACAGTTCGGCTCCTTTGAATTCTTTCAGTTCCAGTTTCTCCCGGCATTTTTCGATGATCTCACTCGCATCCGCCGCTCTGGTTGAGTTGGGATGCGTATTGAGGAATGCCTGCATCAACTGCATGGTCTTGTTGGTATTGGTCTGGTCCAGCTCTACTTTGGGCGACTGCTTGTAATAACAGTAAGCCCGCATATAATCGCACTCTTCTCCTTTGGCACTGGTAGGGAAATTCTCTACAAAGCTCTTGAACAGGTTCTCTGCGTTCAGATAGTCTTTCTGGTAGTAATAAGAGTACGCGAACTTGTAATACATGTCTTCGTAACGCGTAGAACCTTTTACATAAGGAAAGATATCTTCAAAGAGCTGTTGGGCGTAACCGTAGTTCTTATTAGCATAGTATTGCTCAGCCATTTTATACTTATACTCGTAATCCTTGCTCTTCATGATCTTTCCAAATTTATTGGAACAGGAAGAGGTGAGCAGCACTACCGATAATAATAACAGAACGATCCTATTCATAACAAGTTGGCAAAATTAGTTAATTGCGGGCAATTTATAAAGTCCGTTTCGGGTTTGGGCGCTTATTTCGTTAAGAATTACCCAAAAAGACGGCTTTGAGCCGTGAGCGACGAGCCATGAGCTGCGAGCTAACACCTGCTCAAGGCTCGTAGCTCAAGGCTCGTAGCTCAAAGCTCGCAGCCCTCCCCCCAAACACAAAGGGCCGCCCAAACAGGCAGCCCTTCGTTATCTTAGAATGGGAAAAGACTATTTAGCGTCTCCTTCTCCTTCCTGTAATTTGGCTTTGATCTCGGCTAAAGCACCCAGATCACCTAAAGTTGCCTTTTCTACTTTGGCCTGGATATTTTTCACCGCTTTTTTGGTGTTATCGGCTTCGGCTTTGGCTTCTTTTTTCTCTGCTGCTACGGTTTCGGCTACGTGCTGCTCCCAGATGCGTGCGTGACTTAACACGATACGCTTCTCGTTGCGGTCGAACTCGATCACCATGAACTGGGCAGTTTCGTCGGCCTGTACCTGTTTGCCATCTTCCTTGTTCAGGTGACGGTTAGGGGCAAAACCTTCGAGACCATACTGTAACTGAACCAGGGCTCCTTTGTCGTCCTTACGGGTAACAGTGCCTTCGTGGATGGTACCGATAGCAAAGGTATCTTCCAGGGCATTCCAGGGATCTTCTTCCAGTTGTTTGTGGCCTAACTGCAGTTTGCGGTTCTCTTTATCAATACTTAAGATAATGATATCGATCTGCTCGCCTACTTTGGTATAATCAGTTGGGTGATTGAAACGCTTTAACCAGCTCAGATCGCTGATATGGATCATACCGCCGATACCTGGTTCCAGTTCAACAAATACACCGTAAGGAGTGATGTTTTTCACCAGTCCTTTGTGTTTGCTGCCTTCTGGGAATTTGGTTTCGATGGTATTCCATGGATCCTGGCTCATTTGTTTGATGCTCAGGCTCATCTTACGTGAATCTTTATCGAGGGTAACCACTTTTGCTTCGTACTCGTCGCCCAGTTTAAAGAATTCTTTCGCGTTGATCGGGGTATTGGCCCAGGTGATTTCTGATACGTGTACCAGACCTTCTACACCAGGCTGAATTTCCAGGAACGCACCGTAATCTTCTATATTTACCACTTTGCCTTTCACAACAGAACCTTCTGCCAGACCTTCAGGCAGCACATCCCATGGATGCGGGGTCAGTTGTTTCAGACCTAAGCTGATACGCTTTTTGTCGTCGTCGAAATCCAGTACCACCACTTGTAATTTCTGGTCCATCTTCACCACTTCGCTTGGGTGAGAGATACGGCCCCATGAAATATCGGTGATGTACAACAGACCGTCCAGACCACCGAGGTCCATGAACGCTCCGAAATCGGTGATATTTTTCACCACACCTTCCAGTACCTGTCCTTTTTCGAGTTTGCTCATGATCTCTGCACGTTGTGCTTCGATATCGCTTTCGATCAGGGCTTTGTGTGATACAACGGCATTCTTGATGGTTTCGTTGATCTTCACCACTTTGAATTCCATGGTTTTACCTACGAACTGATCGTAATCAGTTACAGGCTTCACATCGATCTGAGAACCTGGCAAGAATGTTTCCATTCCGAACACGTCTACGATCAGTCCACCTTTTGTTTTGCTGGTAACGGTACCGGTGATAACTTCTCCGGTTTTGTGTACTTCCACAATTCTTTCCCATGCACGGAAAATGCGGGCAGATTTGCGGCTCAGGTGCAGGTTACCGGAGCGGTCTTCCTTCTCCACTACCATTACTTCCACTTCATCTCCGATCTTCAGACCTGGTACATCGCGGAATTCGTTCAGAGAAACCAGGCCATCACTTTTAAAACCGATGTTTACAACCACATCTGTTTTGGTTAAAGCAACTACCCCACCTCTTACGATCTCGCCATCATTGATCTGTACGAAAGTGTCATCATACACTTTATCGTATTTCATTCTTTCTGTCTCGGCGTAATGACTTACGTTACGTTTGTCGATACTCCAGTCAAAATCATCATGAGCGGTTTCAATAACCGGCTCAGCTACAGGTGCATTTGTTGTCGCAGTAGTAACTTCCGGTGCTGTTTCAGCCGCGGCGTTCTCCTGTGCATCTGCGTTTAGTTGTTTGTTAATAAGATTCATACAATATCCCGACGGTTTTATTTCGGGGTTGCAAAGGTAGGAAAAGGAAGGGGAAAATGGAGGGTTTTAGAGGATTTTTGAGGAGAAATGGGGGATTTCGAGGGGAGATATGAAGAAAATATCGAATATCGAACAGGGAATTTCGAATTTCGAAGTGGAAATAGAGGGTAGATAGTAAATATTTCAATAAGAGAAAGACAGAAGAAAAAGAGCAAAAGAGAGATGGTTTAATTAACCGTGCCTTTGTGCCCTGGTGTGAAATAATTTCTCACACCAGGGCACAAAGGCACGGTTCAGGCCTCGTTACGGTTAGGTTCCGGTATTTTTTTATTCTCTGCATCTTTCTTGCCAAAAAGAAAGGAGCCCACAACATACACTACCCAAAGCACAGAATAGGCAATCAAACCCTTCACATTGAAGCAAAGATCTTCCGGATCGAAACGGCCATGGATTCTTGTGTGAAACAATTTGTTGGAATAAGCCTGTGCATACTCGATAAAGGCACCGAATAAAAACAGACCGATGAAGATGCCGATATGAATCGCTACTTTTTTGTTGTTGAATAAAAAGTTGCAGAATGCTGCTGCTAAAAAATAAAATAATGCATGTAACTCCTTATCCACATGCCGGAAAACAGAAGGCAGTTTGATCATAAACCCGATCACAGCCAATACAAAACAACCAACCGCTAGAATTATTTTAGTGGTATTACTGAACCTGTATTTCATGGTTATAATGGTTGTTCATCCAAATATACCACCAACACAAATGTCGAAGCGGTTATACTTCGACATTCGTTATTCCCTATTCGATATTCGATATTCTACAGACTTCTCTCCACTCCCAGCTCAAGCCCTCTCAATTCCGCCAAACCTCGTAACCTTCCAATAGCTGTGTAGCCCGGGTACGCACCGGATTTCTTCAGATCATCCAGCATCTGGTGACCATGATCGGGTCGCATGGGAATGGAAATGCCTCTTTTCTTCTGCACTTTTACAATCTCTTTCACCACTGCATACATATCTACATCACCATCCAGGTGGTCGGCTTCATAAAAATTACCAAACGCATCGCGGCGGGTGCTTCTGAGGTGGAGGAAATGGATATAATCGCCAAGGCGCTGCACCATACCGGGCAGGTCATTATCCGGACGTACCCCAAATGAACCTGTACAGAAACAGAATCCATTGGCCGGAGAAGCTACAGCTTTACGCAGGTCGTTGGCATCTTCTTCGGTACTCATGATGCGGGGCAGGCCCAAAACGGAATAAGGCGGGTCATCCGGGTGAATCGCCATCACCAATCCCAGTGATTCAGCTACCGGCACCACTTCGCGCAGGAAATAGAACAGGTGTTCTTTCAGTTTGGCGCGATCGATGCCTTCGTATTTTTTTAATGCATCAAAGATCTGTTCGGGTGTAAACTGTTCGCGGCTACCTGGCAGACCCAGTAAGGTATTTTTACTTAACAGGTCTTTCTCCTCCTGCGTCATGGAAGCAAATTTTTGTTTGCCTCTTTCTATTTCTTCGGCTGTATAGTCTTTTTCAGCACCGGGGCGTTTCAGCAGGTGCATATCGAATGCAATGAATGCTGCTTTCTCGAAATACAAAGCCCGGCTTCTGTCCGGCATTTCGTAGGCTATATCGGTTCTTACCCAATCCAGGATGGGCATGAAATTATAGGTAACCACTTTCAAACCACAGGCAGCCACGTTTTTCAGGCTCAGTTTGTATTTCTCGATCCATTCCTGAAAATTACCGTACTGGCGTTTGATGTCTTCATGCACCGGTAAACTCTCGATCACGGTCCAGGTCATACCCGCCGCTTCTATCAAGGCTTTGCGTTCATTGATGGCTTCTACCGTCCAGATCTCTCCTACCGGAATCTGGTGCAAAGCACTCACCACACCGGTACAGCCGGCCTGGCGTATATCCCAAAGATCAACCGGATCATCCGGTCCGTACCAACGCATCGTGTGTTCCATTGCCATAACTATCTTTTGTTTTTGTAAACCTAAAAGTATTGTCACAGATTCCGAAGATCCCAGGTTAGTAAATCTGCGAAATCGATGGCGAAGAAGTGAGTGGTGAATAGTCAGTAGTGAGTATTTACCTTCCACTGACTACTCACCACTCACTAATTACCTAATTACCTATTTACCTAATACCTACTCCCCAATTACCAAAAAATCGTATACAAAGCCGTCAAAATTCCTCCCACCAGCAAAGCGCCAACGGCAAAAGCCGGGTGGAGTTTGAACATGGATTTGTCTATTTCCAGTCCATTGGGTTTTACGCCACGTTTGTTATCGAGGGTACTGATGATCCACATGCCAAGGATACAGATCACGAATACAAAACCCATTCTGTCGAGGAAAGGAATTTCGTATACCCCATCTACTTTGGCGGCAAAGCCATAGGGTTCGAGGAAAGACATGTCGGCAATTTTGGGAAGAAACTTAAAGAATACGGAGAACACAAATCCACCCACGGTGGCAAATAATGCCGCATTCGAAGTGGTCTTTTTCCAGAAGAACCCAAGAATGAACATGGCGAAAATTCCCGGCGATACAAAACCGGTGTATTCCTGTATAAATTCAAATCCACCTTTTTTATCGATACCCATGAATGGTGCGATCACTACACCAATGATCAGTGAAAGTACAACGGCAATTTTTCCAACATTCACCAGTTTCTTTTCATCCGCTTCCGGATTGATCTTTTTCTTGTAAATATCCAGCGCAAAAATAGTAGCGATACTATTGGCTTTACCAGCCAGCGAAGCCACAACGGCTGCTGTTAAGGCAGCAAAAGCCAATCCTTTTAAACCGGGGCCTAAGAGGTTCAGCATGGTGGGGTAAGCATTGTCCTGCACAATTTCACCATTCAGCATCATCTCCGACTGGAAAGCGCCGTTCTGGTATAACACATAAGCAGCAATACCGGGCAATACCACGATTACAGGCATCAGTAATTTCAGAAAAGCGGCAAAGAGCAAACCTGTTCTCGCTGTTTTCAGATCGGCTCCCAGAGCACGCTGGGTGATGTATTGGTTACATCCCCAATAATTCAGGTTTACGATCCACATACCGCCCAACAATACCGTTAAACCGGGCAGACTGATAAAATTGGGATTGTCTTTTTTGAGGATCATGTGAAAATGATCATCGGCTTTATCTGTTAGTAATCTTAACCCGTTTAATACACCTGTTTCACCAAATTTTTCAGCCACCAGTGTTAAGGCAAGATAGGTGGTAGCCAGACCACCCACTATCAGAAAGAATACCTGAATTACATCTGTATAACCGATCACTTTCATACCACCTAATGTGATCACAATGGCGAAGAGTGCCAGAAATACCATACACAGATACAATGGCAACCCTGATATGGCATGAATGGCCAATGCACCCAGGTATAAGATAGAAGTCAGGTTTACCACCACATATAACAATAACCAGAACACAGCCATGATCATCGCCACCGTACTGTTGTAACGCTGGTTCAGGAACTGCGGCATGGTGTATATTTTATTCTTGAGGTATACCGGAATAAAAAAGATCGCCACAATCATGAGTGTGGCTGCGGCCATCCACTCGTAAGTGGCAATGGCCAGACCCATTTTAAATCCATTTCCACTCATACCGATCATCTGCTCGGCAGAAATATTGGAAGCGATCAGTGAAGCACCGATGGCCCACCAGGTAAGTGATCCTTCGGCCAGAAAATAATCATGAGAAGCCGTAGTACTTGCTTTTTTCTTACGCCGGTAAACCCAGTATCCGTAAGTTGCTACAATAACAAAATAAATGAAGAAAACCAGGTAATCTGCTGTTTGCAATGATTTCATAAGGGCTGTCGTTTTGGGTGAATGGTGAATCGTGAATCGTCAGTGGTGAGTAGTCAGTGGTGAGTTTTATTGACCATTGCCAATTCACACCCCCTACTCACTACTCACCACTCACTTATAATACATTTCGTTCCATCTAAGTTCGTTTTTCAGTTGTGGTAGTTGGGTGTCTTTATCAATTAGCACCAGTTCTATGCCGGCCATCTCAGCGAAATCGGTAAGGTGTTCGCTGGTGAGGTTCTGGCTGTAGCAGGTATGGTGTGCCCCGCCTGCCAGGATCCAGGCAGCACATCCGGTGTGCATGTTGGGATAAGGTTTCCACAATACCCTGGCCACCGGCAGTTTGGGCATGCTTTGCATGGGTGCTACGGCAATCACTTCGTTTACGAGTAAACGGAAACGGTTACCCATATCTACGATAGAGGCATTGAGTGCCGTACCGGGTGCAGAATTGAATACGAGTCGAACCGGGTCTGCTTTACCACCAATGCCCAATGGATGAATCTCGCAGCTGGGCTTGGCATCGGCAATACTTTCGCAGATCTCGAGCATATGGCTTCCCAATACCAATCGGTTATCCGGATTAAAGTGATAGGTATAATCTTCCATAAAACTGTTACCGCCTTTTAAACCGCTGCCCATCACTTTCATGGCACGTACCAGTGCGGCTGTTTTCCAATCGCCTTCGCCGGCAAATCCATATCCTTTTTTCATCAAACGCTGCGCAGCAATACCGGGTAATTGTGCAAGGCCGTGCAGGTCTTCGAATGTATCGGTAAACCCTTTGAAGCCTCCCTCCTGCAGAAAGGTTTCCAGTCCCAATTCAATCCTTGCCGCTTCGCGAAGTGACTGATGCTGGGCTCCTCCTTTGAGCAAACTATCCATCAACACATAACTGTCTTCATATTCTTCCACCAACAGATCTATGCGATGATCGGTTACGGCGTTCACTGTTTTTACAAGATCACCTACACCATAGGTATTCACGCTGTATCCGAATTTGATCTCGGCTTCTACCTTATCTCCTTCCGTTACGGCTACATTACGCATATTATCGCCAAAGCGGGCAAACCTGGCCGACTGCCAGTCATGCCAGGCAGCTGCGGCCCTTGCCCATGCATCAATTTTACCCAATGATTCAGGATCTTCCCAATAACCCACCACCACTTTTCGGTTGAGGCGCATCCGGCTCATGATAAAACCGAATTCACGGTCGCCATGTGCGGATTGGTTCAGGTTCATGAAATCCATATCAATGGTTGCCCAGGGAATATCGCGGTTGAACTGGGTATGAAAATGCAGCATGGGTTTGTTGAGAATCTTTAATCCACCGATCCACATTTTAGCCGGAGAAAAAGTATGCATCCAGGCAATGACACCAATACAATCAGCAGCCGCATTGGCTTCCATGCAAACCGCCTGAATTTCATCGGCTGTTTTTACTGTTGGCTTATACACCACACTCACCGCAATCTGCGGGGAATGGTTCAGGGATGCGGCGATGGTTTGCGAATTCTGCGCCACCTGCTGCAAAGTTTCATCGCCGTACAGATGCTGGCTGCCTGTTATGAACCAGAGTTCTTTTTTTTGTAAGTCAATCATATCGGTCTTTTTGCTGATTGTAATGATTATCTGGTAATGAAGCTAATGTCTTTAACGGTTGATGGAAACCATACCATCATCTCCCCCTGTCCGCGGTTGGCCCAGCTATAATAAGGGATCGCGGTAAAGGGTTGTTTTCTGGTAGAGATACTGTTTCCATTTTCAATGATCACTGCCGGTAATTCTCCTTTCAGTATAGTAACCCCTTGCAGCAGATCAGGTTTGAATTCGGCAGTGAGCGAACTGTTTTCGGGCAATAACAGATTCGTCACTTTTCCATGATTATCTGCCCATTCGGCACAATACACGATCGGTCCCCTTTGCAATGCCAGTTTACCGAAATTGTCTGTGAGATTGGTATCTGCTTTTACTTTCCTGATCTCCATTGGCAATTGCAGACTCACCTGATCTCCTTTTTTCCAACTGCGTTTGATCAGTGCATACCCGTTTTCCATTCCATACGCGATAGGCTGTCCATTTACTTTGATCGTGATCTGTTCGGCATCCGATGTATTTGCAAAACTGTATAACTGAGAAGGCATGGCCTGCTGCTGCGCCCATCCGGGAATACGGATCCGGAGAGTAAATGCGTTAGGAGTGTTTGTCTGAATGGTAAAACCCAGATCGCCGTTCCATGGATATTGATTCTGCTGGGTGATCTGAATGGGTTGTTTGTTCACGTTGAACTTTGCCGTTCCGTTAATAAAGAGATTTACAAAAACATTGTCGTCTTTTTGTGCATATACATAGCCGGGAATAGAAGGAATCAGTCTTACGAGATTGGTGGGGCAACAGGAACATTCAAACCAGCCGGAGCGGCTCAATTCGATATCTGCATGTTTAAACCCCTTGCTGATCTGCATGGCATTGGTATAGAAAAAAGATTTTCCATCGAGACCGATGCCGGAGAGTAACCCATTATAGAGGATCTTCTCCAGCAGGTCTATGTATTTGGCATCGCCATGTAATAAAAACATGCGGTGGTTCCAGTACACATTGGCAATGGCGGCACAGGTTTCATTATAGGCAGTGGCATTGGGCAGTTCGTAGTTATTTCCATAACGCTCTCCATTACCGATGGCGCCGGCGCCTCCCTGCACGTATAATTTCTTTTGCACAAGGTTGTTCCAGATTTTGTCAACGGACCGTAGCAAACTATCATCGCCGGTGAGGGCCGCTACATCTGCCATGGCAGCATAGAGATAACCGGCACGAACGGCGTGGCCGATGGCTTCCTCCTGTTTTACTACGGGCAGGTGATCCTGCCAGTAAGCCCCGTTTTTCCAGGGATCATTACTCTTCGGATCGTAGCCTGTATAATGTCCTCTCGCTTCAATAAAAAATTTAGCAGTAGCGAGGTATTCTTTTTTGGCGGTAACACGGTATAGTTTTACCAACCCCATTTCTACTACTTCATGACCGGGCGCTACGGATCTTTTACCCGGACCAAATACCGTACATACCAGATCTGCATTCTTTAGTGCAATATTAAGCAGGTTCCTTTTTTTAGTGGCCATAAAATGAGCCACTGCAGCTTCGTATAAATGTCCGGCATTATATAGTTCGTGACTGAGTTCCCTTTCTTTCTCCCATCGTTCTTTTCCCGACCAGGAATGTACCATAGCAGGATTAATGGTGCGTGAAGTATAGAGGTATCCATCCGGCTCCTGCGCATTACCGATGATGGTAATGAGAGAATCAATATAGGCTTCCAGTTTTGGATCGGGATATAAAGCGAGAGAGAAAGAAGCCCCTTCGATGGTTTTATAAATATCTGTATCATCAAACGGGTAGCGGGTACAGAATTTACCCTGCTTCTGTGCCGCCATGATAAAATTCTTCACCCTGCCGGTACTTTCACATCGTTCAAAAGAAGCCGGAATGGTAACCGTTCTGTTTGTCTGGATCCGGGGCAACCAGAACTGATCCGTAAAACTTACCTGTGTAAAGGGTACAGACTGTATGGCATAATCCTGCTGCTGTCCAAAAAGAACAACAGAAAAAAACAGGCTGCACAACAGAGATATTCGCTTCATGGCAGAAGATTATTTCACTGAAAACTGGTAGCGGGTAACTGAATGATATTTCTCCCCCGGTTTCAGGATTGTGTTGGGAAAAGAAGGTTGGTTAGGACCATCAGGGAAATGTTGTGTTTCCATGCAGAAAGCAGCATGTTGGGGATATACCTTATTACCCTTAGTGCCTTTCAGTGTTCCATCGAGAAAATTACCTGTGTAAAACTGCAGACCGGGTTCTGTGGTAAATACTTCCATCAGTCTGCCGCTGCCGGCATCATAGACTGTTGCAATTTTCTCAAGCTCATTTCCTTTTCTGTTCAGTACCCAGTTATGATCGTAGCCGCCTTTTACGGTGTTGATTTCTTTACCAATGGTTTTGGCAGTTGTAAAATCGAAAGCAGTTCCTTTTACGGCGGGTAACTGGCCAGTGGGAATGAGAAGCGTGTCTACGGCTGTGTATTGATCAGCCTGTATCATTACTTCGTGGTTAAGAATCGTATTTTCTCTTCCGGCAGATAAATTGAAATAACAGTGATTGGTAAGATTCACCGGTGTAGCCTTATCGGTTGTAGCAGTGTAAGCGATCTGCAGGGCATTATCAGATGTAAGTGTGTATACAACTTCCACAGAAAGATTACCGGGAAAACCCTGATCGCCGTCTTTGCTTGTATAGGTTAATAACAGACTGCTATCGCCTGCCTGTTTGGTTGCCTGCCAGATCACTTTATCCAATCCCTTCACACCGCCATGCAGCGTATTGCCATTATTGTTGAGGGTAAGCTGGTAGGTTTGTCCATCAATGGAGAATTTACCTTTTGCGATGCGGTTTCCATACCTGCCCACTAGGCATCCAAAATAGGGATTGCCCGTCTGGAGATAACCTGCAAGTGAATCAAAACCCAGCACCACATCTCCCAGCTCTTTATTTTTATCAGGTACCAGAATATTGGTTACTGTTCCTCCATAATTCAGAATACGCACCTGCATTCCACTGGGATTGGTAAGGGTGTATTGGGTAACCGGTTCGTTATTGATGGTGCCGAACGGTTGTTCAGTAAGCTGAAAGGTCATGGCAGCAAGGTCTTTGGTTTTATCACTGTTCTTGCAGGCAAAAAGGCATAAGGATGCTGCTGCGAGTAATAAAAAGCACTGTTTTTTCATATAGTCGTATTTTAAACAATCCTGTGTTTATGACTGGCCGTAATAACTATCCGGACCATGTTTTCTTTCATAGTGTTTTTGGATCAATGCCTCTTTTAATCGCGGTGACTGTGGGTTGATCTGCTCTGTTAACCAGGCCATTTTGGCCAGATTCTCCAATACCGCACTGTTATACACCGCTTTGGCAGGCGTACTGCCCCAGGTAAAAGGCGCATGGTTACCCACCAGCATCATTTCCACTTCTTCGTAATTCAGTCCTTTTTCTTTGAAACAATTGATGATCTGGATCCCGGTTTCATATTCGTAGTTTCCCTTAATCATGGTATCGCTCATCGGCCGTGCACAGGGAATATCGGCCGTGGTATGGTCGGCATGTGTGGTACCATACACTGGTATATCACGCTGGCTCTGTGCCCAGGCAGTGGCATACGTAGAATGCGTATGTACGATACTGCCGATTTTTGGCCAGTGTTTATATAGTACTGCGTGGGTAAGTGTATCGGAAGAAGGACGGAGATGACCCGCAACGGTATTACCCTCCAGGTCAACAATCACCATTTTTTCAGGACTCAGTTCTTCATAGGGAACACCACTGGGTTTAATGGCAAACACACCCAGGTTGCGGTCTATCACACTCACATTGCCGAAAGTGAACAACACCAGGTTCAGCTGGGGTAACTGCCTGTTGGCTTCGTAAGCTGCCTGTTGAATGTGTTGGTATTTCATAGGTTGCAAAACAGATTTGAAAAAACGAAGTACCGTACTGCTGGATCAAATGATCCTTCGTACGAGTAGCCAGCGTTCATTGCTCACAAGTTAGTTTGTTGTTCTATAAATTCGCCCAAACGGGAATAGTTTTGGTATCTTTTTTCATACAGCCGGTTTTTGATGGGATTTGGAGAATATACCATGTCAAAACCCTGCCCCATAGCTGCTATCGCATCTTCTACCCTGCCATAGATACCGGCGGCTGTGGCGGCAAACATGGCAGCACCAAGGGCACAGGTCTGTTCGCTTTTGTGGATGCGGATGGGCATATTCATCACATCGGCCATCATCTGCATGATGAATGGCGATTTGCGGGCCACGCCACCCAGACCAATCAAACCTTTTACCGGTATACCCTGTTCGCGGAACCGATCTACAATTTTCCGGGCGCCAAAACAGGTAGCTTCTACCAGCGAGCGGAAAACACGGGGGGCATCGCTGCCCAGATCTAGACCGGTGAATGCTCCTTTCAGTAACTGGTTTGCATCCGGTGTTCTTCTTCCGTTTAGCCAGTCTATGGCAAGTTCATCCTCTTCAGACACAACGATCTCTTCGGCTTTTTTACTCAGTGCAGTGATCATCTCATCTACAATCTCCGTTTGTAGTTTTTCTGCAAGTCTAGCATCGATCAAAGCAGAATGGGGCAACATATTCTCCAATGGCCAGGCCAACAGGTTCCGGAACCAGGCATAGGCATCGCCGAAGGCAGACTGACCTGCTTCCATCCCCATCATGCCGGGGATGATAGAACCGGGCACCTGTCCGCAGATCCCTTTCACCAGTTTTCCCTGCACTTCTTCCATAGGCGCTACCAGCATATCGCAGGTGGATGTACCCATCACTTTACTGAGATGATAAGGTTCGATCTGCCCACCTACAGCACCCATATGACAATCAAATGCACCGATACCTACTACTACATCTGTAGAAAGGCCCAAACGTTCTGCCCATTCGGGCGAAAGTGTTCCGGCGGCTTCTGCGGCCGTATAGGTTTGCGTAAATAATCTTTCTCTGAACCCGGCTAACAAACCATCCCAGGAACTGAAAAATTCTTCAGGTGGCAACCCACCAAATTCTTCGGCCCATAAACTTTTATGTCCGGCACTGCAAACGCCCCGTTTCAACTGGCGAATATCCTTTCCACCTGTTAACAGAAAAGGAATCCAATCGCAATGCTCTACCCAGGAATGAATATGGTTTCTGACAGCTTCATCTTCGCGAAGTACATGCAGCAGTTTGGCCCAGAACCATTCGGATGAATAAATGCCACCTACAAACTGCAGGTAATTAGTGGTGAATTTTTCTGCATGCAGATTTAATTCATTGGCTTCTTTTACCGCAGTATGATCCTTCCACAACACAAACATGGCGTTGGGATTTTCTTCCAGTCCGGGTAACAGGGCCAGTGGTGTTCCGGTATGATCTACTGCAATGGGTGTGGATCCGGTGGTATCAACAGAAATGGCTTTTACAGCCGCTGCTACCATCCCGCCGGCTTTCTCTAAACAGGCTTTGATGGTGTTTTCAATTCCTTCGATATAATCAGCCGGGTGTTGCCGGAACCGGTTCGCGGAGGAATCGCAATACAACCCTTTTTTCCAGCGGGGATAGGCATATACAGCGGAAGCAATTTCAGACCCATCACCGGCATGCACCAGGATGGAGCGTACCGAATCGGTACCGAAATCAACTCCTATCACAAACTGGTCTGTTGTTTTCATGTTCAGCGGAATAATTGATCCAGTTGCGGATCGGTATAATCATTTACAAAACAGATAATATTGTTGTATTGACCGAACTCTTCCCTGGTATGCATCGTAGTAAGCACTACCGTTTGCATACCTGCATGGGCAGCCGCTTCTACTCCTTTGGGTGCATCTTCAAAAACAATACAATCAGTATACGGAACACCTAACTGATCAGCACATTTGAGATAAGTTTCCGGATCGGGTTTACTGTTCACTACCTGTTCGGCCGATACTACCACCGGAAAATGCGAACGGATCTCTAACCCATCCAGCACAAAATCAATATTATACATGATCGCCGCAGAACCAATGGCCATAGGTATGGACGCCTGACTGGCCCTATGTAAAAACGTAGGCAAACCAGGCAACAGTTTCAATAAGGGACGAAATGCGGCCTGGTAAGCCGTTTCTTTTTCATAACTCATACGGGTCTTCTCTTCTTCTGAAAACCTCCCAGAAAAGATCCTGTCGAGCAATTCATTGTTCTTACCATAACATTCCTCTTTCATCTGTTCCATACTGATATCCGCTCCGAGACTATTCAATATGCCATGCCATGCTTTGATATGGTATTGCATATCATCGATCATGGTTCCGTTGAGGTCGAAGAGGAAAGCGGGGGTGTTGGGCATTAGAGTTTTAAGTTCTAAGTTTTAAGTTCTAGGTTTTAGGTTGCACGTTTTGAAATAGCAGGATGGGTGTAGTGGAAGTCAATCCACCACCGACTACCAGTAACTAGTAACCAGCAACCTGTAGCCTGTTCATTAAATAAAACGATTGATCAGATTTTCCAGGTATTCCTGTTTTCCGCTGGCTACTTTGGGTTCGCCGTTGGCGATGGCAAAATCGCGGAGACTTTCCAGGGTAAGTTTACCTGTTTCAAAATCTTTTCCTGCACCAGTGTCGAAAGAAGCGTAACGTTCTGTGCGGATCTTTCTATAATCTGAGTGGTTTAATACATTGTCTGCCACGATCAGTGCTCTGGCAAATACATCCATGCCACCAACATGCGCATAAAACAGATCCGCAGGATCGGTTGAGTTACGTCTGCGTTTGGCATCGAAATTAATACCGCCACCGCCAAAACCACCGGCTTCCAATACTACCAGCATGGTTTCTGCCAGCTCGTTGATATTGTTGGGGAACTGATCCGTATCCCAACCATTTTGGTAATCGCCGCGGTTGGCATCCATACTACCCAATACACCGGCATCGGCTGCCACCTGCAATTCGTGCTGGAAGGTATGACCCGCCAGTGTGGCGTGGTTCACTTCTATATTCAGCTTAAAATCATTCAGCAGATCATATTGACGTAAGAAACCGATCACGGTCTCACTATCATAGTCATACTGGTGTTTACTTGGTTCACAGGGTTTGGGTTCGATGAAGAAAGTTCCCTTGAAACCATTCTTCCTTGCATAGTCTTTTGCCGTATGCAGGAAACGGGCCATGTGTTCTTTCTCGCGTTTCATATCGGTATTCAGCAAACTCATATACCCTTCGCGTCCACCCCAGAATACATAGTTCTCCCCACCCAGTTCAATCGTGGCATCCAGTGCAGCTTTTACCTGTGCACCTGCATGAGATAACACATGAAAATCCGGATTGGTGGCTGCACCATTCATATAACGACGGTTACTGAACAGGTTAGCTGTACCCCATAATAGTTTTACTCCGCTGGCTGCCTGTTTCTGTTTGGCATAATCAACCACGGCCTGCAGTCTTCTTTCGTTTTCGAGAACATCATCAGTATAATCTACCACATCCACATCGTGAAAACAGTAGTAGGGGATATTCATTTTGGTGATGAACTCAAAAGCAGCATCCATTTTATCTTTTGCTCTTTCTACTGCATCAGCTTTGGCATTCCAGGGATATATATGCGTGGGTTCACCAAAAGGATCGCCTCCATTACCTACGAACGAATGCCAGTAGGCGCAGGCAAAACGCAACCAATCTTTCATCGGTTTGCCGGCCACTACTTTGTCTGCATCGTACCAGCGGAAGGCCAATGGATTATCACTGCCGGTTCCTTCATACTTTACCTGGCCAATACACTGGAAAAACTCTTTGTCGCCTGTTATTACTTTCATGTTATTTTATTTAATCAGTTAATAATCTATGCTTGTTTGATTTTTTCATCCAGTAATGATTTCCATTCCCGGTATAATGCATCATACTGTTGCGTACCAGAAGGTTCCACTACTTTGAGCTTCTGCATATTTACAAAAGCTTCTTTTTCGCTGCGGTAAATACCGGCACCGATACCTGCACCAAGGGCGGCTCCCACACTTCCGTCGCAGGCATACAACTCAACCGGCACGCCGGTAACATTCACAAAAGCATCCGCAAATACATCACTCAGGAAAAGATTGGCTCTGCCTGCGCGGATGACAGCGGGCTGCAAACCGTTTTCGCGCATGATATCGAGTCCGTATCGGAAGGAAAAAGCGATCCCTTCCTGTGTGGCCCGGTAAATATGCGCGGCACTATGTTTATTAAGATCGATATTCAGCAGATGTGCACCAATGGTTGCATTGTTCAGCATTCTTTCTGCGCCATTTCCAAAAGGGAGGATCTGTAACCCATCACTGCCGGGTGTAATGGCAGCAGCGGCATCGTTCATCTGGGCATAACTGAAATGCGCTCCGGTAATATTCCGGACCCAGTTATTCAGTATACCCGTTCCGTTGATACACAATAAAATTCCCAGTCTTTGCTGTTCCGTGGTATAGTTCACATGCGCGAAAGTGTTTACCCGAGATTGTTTATCATAAGCCAGTGTATCACTCACACTATATATCACACCAGATGTGCCTGCAGTAGCCGCAATTTCTCCGGGCTGTAGTACGTTCAATGATAAAGCGTTGTTCAGTTGATCGCCGGCCTTGTAAGCAACAGGGATACCCGCTTGCAAAGAAAGTGCTGCGGCAATATCTGCCTGTAACTGTCCATGCGGTTCAAATACTTTTTTGATCTCCGGTATCAGTGATCTGTCAAAACCATAGTACCCGAATACATCTTCGGATAATCCATGTGCCGCAAAATCCCAGAAAATACCTTCCGACAAAGCAGACACCGTAGTACTTGTTTGCCGGGTAAATTTCATCGCAATAAAATCACCGGGTAATAATACCTGGTGTATCTGTTCGTATACCGCAGGTTCATTTTCTTTTACCCATGCCAGTTTGGAAGCGGTAAAATTACCGGGAGAATTTAACAGGTGCGATAAACATCTTTCTGCACCGATTGCTTCAAAAGCGCGGTTTCCAAAGGGTACGGCTCGGCTGTCGCACCAGATGATACTGTGGCGTAATACTTTCTGCTCCTTATCCACCAACACCAACCCATGCATCTGGTATCCGATACCGATGGCCGCAATCTGTTTGGGATCATATTTTCCGCTTGCATGGGCCATGAGTATGGCCTGCTGCACATGCAGCCACCACATATCTGGCGATTGTTCCGCCCAGCCCGCCTGCAATGAAATGATACCGGATTCCGATTCGGGGTACTGTGCAGATGCTACAGACTGTTGTGTAGCTGCGTCAACAACTGATACTTTGATCGATGAAGTACCCACATCAATGCCTAATAGTAACATGTACAACTTTTTTAAAAAACCTTCCGACATCTATTCCATAAAGTGGAATCGAATTCCTTATTCGTGTATCAATTTACACATAATGTTTACAAATGCCAGCAGTGTCGATGCCCGGTGGAAAACTAGCTATGACTGCCTGTCCGCTATTGTATGAAGAATGCTTTTCTTTCCGAACCCATAACCCACAGTTTTCTGAATTGATTGATCAAAGCGCCTGTGTTGAAATTATTTTTTTTGTTGATTCTCGCTAAGTCGATTTACTATTTCGTTTTCGTTATTTCCCTGGTATAAAATAGCGTTCGGCAAAACGGAGAAAGGTAGGCCAGTTGGGGCCAGGTGTATGTCCGCCGCTATGCTGCCTGAAAGCAATCTCCCCCTCCATCAGCCCTGTTTCCACTTTTGGAAAATCGGTTGTACCCAGGTCTTTTTTTCCCAGCAATTGGTATACGGGACCGGCATAAACTCCTGCCAGAAACATGCCTCTGGCATCCACCCAGCCATCTCCTCTTTCGCCCGAACTGATGAAGACAGGTCTGGGAGCACATAAAGCTACCAGTTCATGGGCATCTACCGGAAGATCTCCCCAAGTAAGAGGGCCCGCATATTTAATAAAGTTTCCTGCCATCCAATGGTATTCACCCGAGCTTGCCACATTTTCTACCAGTTCTCCGGCATTGCGGCGATGCAGTTTTACACCTCCTTCGCCCGACGAGCTGATAAAAGCGATGGCAAAACGCGGATCATAGGCCATGGCAACCACGGTTGCTTTACCATAACGTGAATGACCTTCAATACCCACCCGTTTTGCATCAATGGCTTTATCGGTTTCAAAATAATCCAGGGCTTTGCTGGCACCCCATGCCCAGGCCCGCAGTGCACCCCAATCATCCGGTTTACGGGTCTGCCCTTTATTCATGAGTCCGATAATACCCTGTCTTAACCCCGCACCGTTATCTGCCTGTATACTGCCCGGCACCAGAATGGCATAACCCCAACCTTTCTGTAAGACCTGTTGTTGCCAGCCAGGTTCTGCCGGACCTTGTGTTGCGTTGGCAGGTGGTGCCGGCGGACGGAAACCCGGCGGAAAAAGAAATCCGAATTCCATGATCACCGGTACCGGACCTGTAGCACTGGCCGGTGTGGTAACGGATAACTGGATATCTACCTTGATCTGCGGGTAAGCTGAATTATCTACATGTCCGATCAGTTTTTTGGTGATGACCGGAATAACCCCGTTTGTTTCGTTGGTAGTACTAATCAGTTCCCAGTTTACTTTGGGGAGCTGAGCGGGCATGCGGCCATAGATCTCACGATCAAAATCTTCGACGATCTCAGGTCTGCGCTGGTTCCACCAGATCTTAGGTGTCTTTACTTTTTTTCCGTTTTTCAGTACCAGGGGATCAGGAAGATCCGGAAAGGGATTGGCTTTGGCCTCATCGTAATTTGCTGCATTGGGAGCTTGTGGGTTATTGCCATTGGCGCCGGGCCGTATGGATTGAATGCCTAATTGCGAAAGCATTTGTTTGTAATCCAACTCGGTCAGTTCCCGTATACTATCTGCAGAACGTCTCCGCGCAATACTGTCGGCAGGAGATAGTCTCGGAAATTGTGCCTGTATGGCATTTCCCAGGAACATGCATAAAAATAAAATCGGGAAAGAGATATTTTTTTTCATACAAAAGCTTGATGAGAACCCAATTTAGAAAGAAATCTATATTACCATTTGCATTACCTGCGCACCGAAGAAAAATAACGGAAGGTGAATCAGGATTCACCCTCCGTTTCGATCATAGATTGCTGTTATCCAAAAAACTGCTCATTTAGTATCCGGGATTTTGTGGGAAGGCAGGTCCTTCTACCACGCGGTCTATCTGTGTTTGCGGAATAGGTCTCAACATGTGAAATGCTTTGATATTGGCGGCTGCTTCGGGATTCCAGGCAGTTACCCTAGTAACCAGTGTTCTCGTACGGACAAGATCCAGCCAACGCTGCCATTCTCCGAAGTTTTCGCGGGTACGCTCATCCAGAATAAAGTCAAGCGTAACATTCGCAGCAGTAATGGTCATGGCTGCGGCATTGGCTGCATTAACTGCGGCAGAATTGGTTTTGCGGAAAGCCGCACGCTGTCTTACTACATTCAGCATCGCAGCTGCTTCTGTATTTTTCCCTTCTTTAAAGTAGGCTTCAGCCGCAATCAGGTAAACATCCGAGAACCGGAACATTACCACAGGGCGGGTAGATGGGTCATTGAAATTGGCGCCACGACTGGGGTCCATGAATTTTTTCACAGACGGGAAATAACTGTTGTTCCACAAACTAGGTGGAATGATGATGCCTTTGAACGGACGGGTACCATCAAACTGTGGTGCTCCGGCTATCTCCGTATCCGGAATCCAGATGGCAGTATCTACGCCTACCTGCATGGTATAACTGATCCCGCGTGTATTGCCGGCAGCAGTAGCAGCATTGGTTACAGCTGTATTGGAGATCCATACTTTCTGGAAAGTATTGTCATAACGCGAATCAACGGTTCTGTTCACAAATGCCTGATCCAGAATATATCTTTTACCGGCATTAGGGCCGGAAGTGAGCAGGGCGGTATTGGGACGGGTACGTATATAAGGTCTTCCGTTAGCAGCATCTCTGATCATACCAGAGGTTCCGCTATTTACCAGCGCCCCCTGTGCATTTTTGTTGGAGTTGATACCACTGTTGGAAGGATAGTTCCAGATATAAAACCAGGGAGTCAGATTCTGTGCAGCGCCACCGGAAGCTCCGCCACCTACCGTATATTGACCGTATTTGGGATCATTGCTGTGATCGCTTACAAAGAGAGTTTCTTTACCATAGTCATTGGCAGGTAAAAAAGCATCCCCATAATCCTGCCACAGATCAAGGCCATATGTTGCTTTATTGGCAATGATACTTGCGGCAATAGTAGAAGCCTGTGCAAAATCTGCTGCTGTATTATTCAGCCAACCTCTTGTAAGGTAGGCTTTGGCGAGAAGATACAGGGCAACTGGTTTGGTAGCTGCTTTGCCCAGAAAAGGATCCGTTGATGTATTAGGCAGATCAGCTGCCGCTTCGGTAAAATCTTTGATAATCTGCGCATATACCTCGGCCACCGGCTGGCGCGATGCTGCCTGTGAAGGTGCCGTGATGAATGTAAGATTCAATGGTACATCTCCAAAAGCCTGTACCAGATAAAAATACCAGAATGCACGCAAGAACTTGGCCTGGGCCAGATAAGCTTTCCGTGTTGCATCCGGAAGGTCAATAGTGGCACCATACTGCAATACACCATTCAGTGTGTTGATATCGGTATACGCCGTATTCCACCAGCCCCCTACGTTGGTACTGTTTAAGCCGTTGTAGTTGTATAACTGAATACCACTGGCACTGGCACCTGCGAGGTGTTCATCGGTACCGGCAACCATCTCGGCACTGAAACCTTCGGTTCCCCAGGCAGATCGGATATCATTGTACACACCGGAGATCCCTCCCAGTACACCGGCCGGACTGTTAAAGAAGGAAGGTACAATACTGGACTGCGGTTGCTCCTCCAGAATTTTCTTACAACCATTACCAAGCATTGCAAAGGCCAGGAGCACTGCTGCGTAACTTAATTTTTTAGGAATATGTTTCATATTAATAGATTTATTCGTTTAGAATTTAACGTTAAGACCAACAGTGAACTGACGCTGTGAAGGGTTATTGATATTCACACTGATCTGGCGTGCGCCTACACCCACATCACCGCTTCCTGCAGCAGCTACCGCACCACCATACCCATTACCTTCCGGATCAGGTCCGAAACCGTCTCTGACAAAGGGAGAATACATAATGAATGGATTGGTTACATTCAGGTACACCCTGAAAGAGCTGATTCCCGCTTTTTTAAATACCGAAGAAGGCACTTCATAACCAAGGTTGATACTGCGGCATTTAATGAAAGAACCATCCTGGTAACCCAGTGTAGAACCAAACAGTAACCTGTCTGTTCCTGCATCAGGTGCAGGGAATGCATTGGTGGGATTGGTACGTGTCCAATAATCTGTTTTTAACTGATTCACACGTCCCTGGTTAAAGAAAGGATATCCGTTGGCACCACCATCTGCAGTGAGGTAAGGCACCAGTACTTTCATTCCCATTCTTGCGAACATGACGATAGAAAGATCAAATCCTTTGTACGAAAAACGGTTGGTTAAACCACCTTCCCAACTGGGTTGGAAATTACCCAGTATCTGTCTGTCATTTGCATCAATCTTTCCATCACCATTCAGGTCTTCGATTCTGATCTGACCGGGAAACTGAACCGGGGCAGTTTGTGCTCTCAGCGTGCCTTTGGTAGAGTCATCTAACTGCCAGATACCGATTTTCTTCACATCGTAGATAACGGTAAGTGGTTGACCCACAAACCAGCCATTACCTTTGATCTCTTTTTCGGTGGGCGTAGTAAGCTGTGTGATTTTCTCACGGTTAAAGAAGAAATTCACGTCGGTACTCCAGGTAAAGCCGGATTTTGCCTGTACGTTCAGACTGCTGAGGCTGATTTCAATACCCGAACCTTGTGTTCTACCCAGATTTTTCAGCGTACTTCCTGCACCGTTACTTGCCGGCAGATTTACAGAAAGCAGGATGTCTTTGGTGTTTTGCTGGTACCATTCAACCGTACCGGTGATCCGGTTTTTAAACAAACCGAAATCAATGGCGATATCCGTTTGTGAGGTAGACTGCCATGATAAACTCTTATTGGCCAGTGAAGTTACCGTATAGGCCAGTTGCTGCCCCTGCGTACTGGTTCCGAAGTTATAGGTACTGGCAGACAAAGAACCGAGTGTGGAATAAGCGCCCACGTTACGGTTACCGGAGATACCCCAGCCCCCTCTTATCTTCAGATTGGATATAAACGAAACATCCTTCATGAATTTTTCATTGTGAAGATTCCAACCCAATCCAAAAGCAGGATAGGTAAAGTACTGATAGCCGGGCGACAACTGCGAAGCCCCATCCACACGCACAGTAGCTGTGAGGTTAAAGCGGTTATCATAGCCATAGTTCAAACGACCCATATAGGATAACAATCCTGTCTCAGAAAAATTTCCTGCAGAAACGGTAGGCTGACCACTGGCCAGACCGAAATTGCTGCTCTGAATATAATCTGCCGGAACACCGGTTACGTTAAAACCACTGTTCTGAAAATGATCTTTGATCACTTCAAACAATCCGGTGAAATCAACCCGATGTTTCTGGGCAAAAGTTTTGTTATAGGTTAACAAATGCTGGATATTGTAGTTCCAGGTTTCCGAATTGGTCACATTCGCATTGGAAGAAGATTGTACCTGGGCCGTATTGGTATAGGTAAGCGGACCATTGTAGCCGGTACCATTAGATTGCTCATAGTTCAAACCCACATTCAGGCGGTATTTCAAACCATCCATGATCTGAACCTCTGTATAGAGCGTGTTGAAGGTACGCAGGCGACGGTTTCTTGCCAGAATAGAACCGGCCTTGGTGATCAGTGTAAGGGGACTGATGGATTGTGCATCAATAGAGCCAATGGCTGGAAAAAGATTCACGGTTCCATCTGCATTATAAGGTGCAGCCAATGGCGTGATCCTTGCCAAACCACTGGGAACACCGCCACCACCGGGTGTATTGGAGTAAGAGAGTGTATTAAATGTATTCAGACCCACACGAACACGTGAACCGATGCGGTGATCGATAGAGGTGCGCAAAGTGGCCCTTTCAAAATCCTGGTTAGGAATCACACCCTGCTCTTTATAATAACCGGCACTCATACCATATTGTGTTCCGTCATTACCACCTGTAAGTCCTAAAACATGGCTGGTAGTAAAACCGTTGCGATAAATCAGGTCCTGCCAGTTGGTAGAGATCCCCGCTGCCAATGCATCTTTCTCAGCCTGGGTAAGTGCATACGCCGTGGTGCCGGGTGCTGTACGGTTATAGGTTGCAGCATCGGCCTTGAACTGAGCATATTCTGTACCATTCATCACATTGTATTTTCCCAGAATGCTCGACATTCCATGAAAAGCATCATAGGTAAACACCGCTTTTCCGGTTCTGCCTCTTTTGGTACTGATCTGGATCACACCACCTGCACCCCTTGATCCATAAATGGCTGTAGCGGATGCATCTTTCAGAATTTCCAGGTTAGAGATGTCTTCCGGATTAATATCGTTGATACTTCCTCCAAAAGGAATCCCATCTACCACCAGTAACGGACCATCCAGCGCATCACTGTTACCCGCAGTAGTAGTGAGGGTCCTGTTACCCCTGATACGGATCGATCCGCTGGCTCCGGGTGTGGCACTGTTACTTACCACTGTAACACCGGCCGCACGGCCTTTCAACTGATTGATCACGTTTGGTGCGGGTACTTCGCGAAGCGTTTCACCCTTCAGTGAGATTACCGATCCGGTAACATCTCTTTTACGCTGGGTACCATATCCCACAACTATTACCTGGTCCAGTTCCTTATCAGCCGGCGCTAACTGAACATCAATCGATGCACTGTTTCCTACACGGATCTCTTTGGAATCGTATCCCACATAAGAGATAACGATTGTCGCATTCGCGGCTACTGAGATTGTGTAATCGCCCTGGGCATTGGTAGTAACACCCGTTGATGAACCTTTGATAACTACGGATGCACCAGAAACGGCCTCCCCTTTTTCATTGATCACACGACCCTTCACCGTTTTACGGGCAGATTGGGTTTGTGCAGAAGCATCAGCGGCTGGCAGCATCACCAGTAAACCAGCCGGTAAAAGAAATAACAAACACAGGCCCAGCAGACCAACCAACCGGTTTTCCTGTTTCTTACTTTGCGGCGCAAGCAAAAATTTCATAGCAATTGTTTTAAGATGAAATATAGAGTAGCAATAATCCTCGTCATTTTCGGGTTTTTACCCGTTGTATGGAATGCTATTGAAGCATTATCCATCTGGCATTAACTGGTATTCATAATAGCAAGGGTGGGATTAAAGTAGGTTAGTATTTGATTTCATATAGCACATATAAGTGGTATGGGTTATTCAGCCGGTGTTTACTTGTTTTTGCAATCGGTTACAATCATATATAAATGATACTCTGTTAGTTAGTACACCAAACGAACAATTAGAGAATACCCTAGTGAATACTGTTAGTTTAGACAGAAAACAGCACAATGCTGCGTTTGCCCTGAAACCGGTACGAAATGGCCTGAAGAAAAGAGATTTGTTCGAGGCTATCACTAAAAAAAGCCAGAAAATCGATGAAAGGGATAGCGAATCAAATGAGGATAAACATCTCCTGGTATGCAAATCAGTGCCCGCATGAGTTAGCTGTAAATCCTTTACAGCATTGCATTGTAAGGTATATGGCAATAGATGCATTTGCATATCAGGCAATCATTTTGGCATGGCCGGATCAAGCAGTTCCAGCTAATTGAATTCCAATATCGGGAGTTTTTTTGAAATTGCAACCGATTGCATTAAATATTTTTTTTTCGCCCCTCCGAACAATATTATACGTATCCATTACCCGGGATGTTTGGGGAGGAAATAAGAGCGGATAACTGTAACCCAGCCTAACAATGCGGCCTTAAGTGCAGTCATAGCAATACTAATGGACACTCCTAACGGTCACACGAAAACGATGAGCGTAAAAAGAAGCCTGGCCTGGTTGTTTATTTTTAATAAAAACTTATATTGCAATCGATTGTATTATGCGCCGCGAAAAAGAAATTACCATCTACGATATTGCCAAACAGCTGGACCTGTCTGCAGCTACTGTGAGCCGTGCGCTGAAAGATCATCCTTCCATTAACAAACATACCAAGAAAAAAGTGGCAGAACTGGCTGCCCGGCTGGGATACCGTTCCAATACTTTTGCCAGTAACCTTCGCAAACAGAAAACAAATACCATTGGGGTGATGGTGCATGAACTCAGGAGCCAGTTCATGACTTCGGTACTGGCAGGTATCGAAAAAGTAACCACAGAAGCCAATTACGACCTCATCATTGCACACTCTTCGGAAAGCGCCACCAAGGAAACGGCCAATGCCTTAAACCTTTTTCACAAAAGAGTCGATGGTGTTATCGCTTCACTGGCTTTTGATACCGCTAATCTGGACCATTTTGAACCCTTCGAAAAAAAAGGGATCCCAGTCATTTTTTTTGACCGTGTATTTGAAGATGCAGATGGTGCCAAAGTGATCATCAATAACCGTAAAGCCGGGTATGAAGCCACTTCACACCTGATAGAACAGGGCTGTAAACGTATTGCTCATATTACCGCTAACCTGCAACGGAACGTATATGCAGAAAGATTGAAAGGATACCAGCAGGCACTGGCCGAACATGGACTGAGGTTCAGCGACAAACAGGTGATCGTTGATGATCTCAGTGAAGAAGCCAGTATCCGCTCGGCCAGAAAAATCCTGGCCATGCGTCCTTTGCCGGATGGGATCTTTATCACCAATGATTTTTGCGCCGCTGTATGCATCCAGGTGCTGAAAGAAGCGGGCATCCGTATTCCGGAAGACATTGCCATCGTAGGTTTTAACAACGATGCCGTTTGCAAGATCATCGAACCCAAATTAAGCACCATCAATTATCCGGGTATCGAAATCGGTGAAATCGTTGCCAGGAATATGATCAATCACCTGCAGGGCAATTCAGATATCAACCTGACCAATACCATTATTATCAAATCAGAATTAATTGTGCGGGCATCATCGTTGAGAAAGAAGAAGTAATTCTGTAACTGCTACCACATGAAAAAAATACTGTACTTCCTCCTCCTGCTTTGTTATGCCCTGCCCGTTCTCGCCGAAGATGGTTATCGTCTCTGGCTTCGCTACGATAAGATCAGTAACCCGGGCTTACTGGCCACTTACCAATCGCAGGTAACGGCCGTATATGCAGAAGGAAACAGCCCGGTACTGAATGCGGCCAAAGAAGAACTGACCCTTGGTTTCTCCGGCTTACTTGACAGAAAGATAACAGCCACCAATACTGTAACTGAGAACAGCATCGTTATTGGTACACCACAAAGCTCAGCTTTGATCGCTTCCCTACAGTTATCACAACTGGAACAGCTGTCATCGGAAGGCTTCACCATCTTCAGCCGCAAAATCAAAGAGAAAAACTGCATCATCATTGCTGCGAATACAGATGCCGGTGTATTATATGGTAGTTTTCATTTACTGCAATTGGCCCAAACACAGCAGAAGATCATTAATCTCTCCGTGATCAGCAGTCCGCGTATCCAGTTACGCATCCTCAATCACTGGGATAATCTTACCCGGACAGTAGAAAGGGGTTATGCCGGTTTTTCTATCTGGAAATGGCATTTACTGCCCGGATACATTGATCCCCGTTACAAAGATTATGCAAGAGCCAATGCCTCCATCGGCATCAATGGAACCGTTGTGAATAATGTGAACGCCAATGCGCAGATCCTGACGAAAGAATACCTGCAGAAAGTAGCGGCCCTCGCAAAAGTATTCAGGGCCTATGGTATTAAAATTTATTTGTCCGCCAGATTCAGCGCTCCCATCGAAATCGGGAAACTGAAAACAGCTGATCCCCTGCAGCCTGAGGTAAAAGAATGGTGGAAGAAAAAAGTAGATGAGATCTATACCTATATCCCCGATTTTGGCGGTTTTGTAGTGAAAGCCAATTCTGAAGGACAACCCGGCCCGCAAAACTACCAACGCACCCATGCAGATGGTGCCAATATGCTGGCCGATGCATTGGCACCACATAATGGCATTGTCATGTGGCGGGCATTTGTGTACAGTAACGAGACTCCTGTAGACCGAACCAAACAGGCTTATAACGAATTCAAACCCTTTGATGGACAGTTCAAAAGCAATGTGATTGTACAGGTAAAAAACGGGCCATTGGATTTTCAGCCGAGAGAACCCTTTCACCCACTCTTTGGCGCACTGCCCAAAACACCGGTGATGATGGAATTTCAGTTAACACAGGAATACCTGGGACAGGCAACTACACTGGTATATGAGGCACCTTTATTGAAGGAAGTATTGGATGCAGATACCTATCAAAACGGTAAAGGCACTACCGTGGCCAGTGTGATTGACGGCTCTGCGGAAAAACATACATTAACTGGTATTGCGGGTGTGGCCAATATCGGTGACGACAGAAACTGGTGCGGCCATCCCTTTGCACAATCCAACTGGTATACCTATGGAAAACTTGCCTGGAACCCTTCGCTCAGTTCAGATAAAATAGCAGATGACTGGATCCGTATGACTTTTACAAATGATCCGGCTTTTGTTACTGCTACCAAAAAAATGATGCTGCAATCAAGAGAAACCGTAGTGAACTATATGACGCCGCTGGGCCTGCATCATATTATGGGAGACGGACACCATTATGGCCCTTCGCCCTGGTCTGACAGATTAGGCAGGGCCGACTGGAATCCGGTGTATTATCATCGGGCAGATTCAGCAGGTATCGGTTTTAACAGAACAGAGACAGGTAGCAACGCACTCGAACAATATGCACCGGAAGTAAGAAAGATCTACCAGGATCCTGCTACCTGTCCGGAAGAATATTTATTATGGTTTCACCATATAGGCTGGAAGCAGCCACTCAGATCAGGTAAAACCCTTTGGGAAGAACTCTGTGCCAAATATTATGGCGGTGTAGAAGAGGTAAGGTCGATGCAAAAAACCTGGGAGCTGATGAAGGGTAAGGTAGATGAAGAAAGATTCTCGCACGTAAGCATGTTATTGGCCGTTCAGGAAAAAGAAGCAGTCTGGTGGAGAAATGCCTGCCTTCAGTATTTCGCTACTTTCTCTAAAATGCCGATTCCGGCTGGTTATGAAAAACCGGAGCATCCGCTGGAATATTATAAAGCACTCCGTTTCCAGTATGCACCCGGAAACGGTGGGGGTAATTAACAAAATAACTTGGCCTACATGAAAATCAGATCGATCATATTGGCAGGAACAGTGTTTTTATCTGTACAGTTATCTGCACAAACTTTTTTTACTACTAAAAAAGAAAATGCCGCATTTACCATCACCGATCACCTGCAAACGGCTTCCCTTTTAGTAGATGAGCAGGACCATTGGCTGGTACAGAAATCCGTTTCCTTTTTTCAAAATGATATCGCTGCTGTGACCGGAAAAACACCTGTTCTATACCACCAGGTACCCGAAGCTGGAAAAAATATCATATTGGCCGGATCGCTGGATCAGTCGCCACTGATCAAAGCACTAGTGAATGCAAAGAAAATCAATACGGAATCTATCAAAGGGAAATGGGAAGCTTACCAGATACAGGTGATAAAGCAACCTTTTCCAGGTGTAGAAAATGCCCTCGTAATTGTAGGTAGCGACAGAAGAGGCACTGCTTTCGGCATATTGGAACTATCGAAACAGATCGGCGTTTCGCCATGGTACTGGTGGGCCGATGTTCCGGTAAAAAAACAAAGTTCCTTGTATGTAAACCGCGGAGCGGTACTGCAGGACAGACCATTGGTAAAATACAGAGGTATTTTTATCAATGATGAGGCCCCAGCTTTTTCCGGCTGGACACGCGAAAAATTCGGCGGTGTGAATCATCTTGTATATGAGAAAGTATTTGAACTGTTACTCCGATTAAAAGCCAATTATTTGTGGCCCGCTATGTGGGGGAATGCTTTTAATGACGATGATACACTGAATCCGGTGCTGGCAGATAAATACGGGATCGTAATGGGTACATCGCACCATGAACCGATGTTAAGGGCGCAACAGGAATGGAAACGCTATGGTAAAGGGCAATGGAACTACCAGAACAACGACACCACACTGCGTAATTTCTGGAAGAAAGGCATCGAGAACGGGAAGAACCATGAAAGCATCATCAGCATTGGTATGCGGGGAGACGGAGATATGCCGATGACAGAGGGAAGTAATATTTCCCTGCTCGAAAAGATAGTAGCAGACCAGCGAAAAATACTGGAAGAAGTAACCGGCAAACCAGCATCGGCCATACCGCAATCATGGGCTTTGTACAAAGAAGTTCAGGATTATTACGACAAAGGCATGCGGGTTCCTGATGATGTAACTTTATTACTATGCGATGATAACTGGGGTAATCTGCGCAAACTACCCAAACGCACAGATCCGCCCCGCAAAGGTGGTTATGGTATTTATTATCACTTTGATTATGTGGGTGGACCGAGAAATTATAAATGGGTCAATACCAATCCCATTCCCAGGGTATGGGAACAGATGCACCTGGCCTACGAATATCGTGTCAGGGATATCTGGATCGTAAATGTGGGCGATATCAAACCCATGGAATTTCCGATCTCCTTTTTCCTCGATTACGCATGGAACCCTACCCGGATCAAAGCCACCGATGTACAGCAGTATACAGAAAATTGGGCAGCGGCACAGTTCGGAAAACCATATGCAAAAGAGATTGCCGACATCCTCGCCAGATATACCAAATACAATGGCCGCAGAAAACCGGAATTGTTAGATGCCAATACCTATAGCTTACAACATTATAAAGAAGCCGACAAAGTTACCCAGGCATACAATGACTTATTGGCCAGAGCAGAGAAAGTAAACAAAACGCTTCCTGCAGCTTATCAGGACGCTTATTTTCAATTGGTACTGCATCCGGTAAAAGCCTGTGCCAATCTGCAGGAACTCTACACAAATGTTGCCTGGAACAGGTGGATGGCCAAACATAACTCACCACTGGCCAACAACTACGCAGAGAAAGCAAAACAATTATACCTGAAAGATTCCCTGATCAGCATTGCCTATAACACCCTGAATAATGGTAAATGGAACCACATGATGGACCAGACACATATTGGTTATACTTACTGGCAACAACCCAACCGTCAAAAAATGCCGGACTTGGTATATGTTCCTGCCAATGCTACTGCTACGAATATAGATACGGTTCTGACCGTTACAACAGGCAGATCATTAATACCAAAAAAGGCAGCAGGAAATGTTTTCTTTGAACAGGATGGATATGTTTCGATAGAAGCCGATCATTACAGCAAAGCCATCAACAGCAACGGAATTAACTGGCAGATTCTGCCCGATCATGGCAAAACAGGATCAGCCATTACACCATTCCCCGTAACAGCTGCAGAACAGATACCCGGTAACAATTCACCCCACCTCAGCTATGAAGTATATCTGTATGATACAGGCACTATAACCCTCAACGCCTACTTCTCTCCCACCCTAAATTTTCACAATGAAGGAGGATTGAAATATGCCATCTCCATCGATAATGAAATGCCGCAGATCATCGCCATCAATAAAGAGGATAATAATACCCGCATCTGGGAAAGCTGGGTAGCCAATAGTATTATCATCAAAACAAGCAAACACCATACAACTACAACAGGCAAACATGTCATTAAATACTGGATGGTGAGTCCGGCTGTAGTGTTGCAAAAAATAGTAGCCGATCTGGGTGGAATGAAACACAGTTATTTAGGTCCACCCGAAACAAGATTATCCACTAAATAATTCTCCCTAAAAACACTCAAATCAATACCCATGTCACACAAAACAGGATTAACCGCAGTCATCGCTTTATTCATGCTTTCCGTTTCTGCACAGGAAAAAGGAACACTGAAAAAGAAACCGATCTCTCAGCCGCTGGTAACACATATTTACACGGCAGACCCTTCGGCTCATGTATTCAACGGCCGGATCTATATCTATCCATCGCATGATATTGAATCGGGCGTAAAAGAGAATGACAATGGTGGCCATTTTGATATGCGCGACTATCATATCCTTTCGATGGATTCGATTGGTGGTAAGGTGACCGATCATGGGGTTGCTTTAGACAAAACAGCGATTCCCTGGGCAGGCCGGCAGTTATGGGCGCCGGATGCAGCTTACAAAAACGGTACCTATTATCTGTACTTCCCGATCAAAGACAAGCAGGACATCTTCCGCATTGGTGTAGCCAGTGCCAAAACACCAACAGGACCTTTCCAGGCTGAAAAAGAACCGATCAAAGGAAGTTATAGTATCGACCCTTCTGTGTTTAAGGATACAGATGGCAGTTATTATATGTATTTTGGTGGGATCTGGGGTGGACAGTTGCAGCACTGGAACAATAACCAATACGATGCCAATGCCAAGCTGAAAAACAAAAATGAGCAGGCCATCCTTCCCCGCGTAGCCAAACTCAGTGCAGATATGAAAAATTTCACCGAAGAAGCACGTACTGTTCAGATCCTGGACGAAACCGGAAAACCTTTTCTCGAATCCAATAACGATAAGCGCTTTTTTGAAGCCGCCTGGATGCACAAATACAAAGGGAAATACTATTTTTCCTATTCAACCGGCGATACCCATTTTATCTGTTATGCCATAGGCGACAACCCATATGGTCCATTTACTTATAAAGGAGTGGTCTTAAATCCTGTAGAAGGATGGACCAATCACCATTCTATTCTGGAAATCAAAGGAAAATGGTATATTTTCTATCATGATGTGCAGCTCTCGGGCAAAACACATTTACGCAATGTGAAAGTGACAGAGTTGAGATACAATGCGGATGGAACTATTCAAACAATTAATCCTTATCAATAAAAGCGACATTCTTTTAAATACTACTCATATGAAAAGATTTTTTTTACTGCTGGCACTGTCGACCTCCGTGAGTGCTATGGCACAAAATACCATCACCCTGCAGGCTGATAAGGGTAAAGAGATCATCAATAAAAATATTTATGGCCATTTTGCAGAGCACCTGGGGCATTGCATTTATGGTGGTATGTATGTAGGAGAAAATAACCAGAAGATCCCACACAAAGACGGGATCCGACTGGATGTGATTAGTGCATTAAAAAAGCTGAAAGTACCCGTATTACGCTGGCCGGGCGGTTGTTTTGCCGATACCTATCACTGGAAAGACGGTGTAGGTCCAAAAGACAAAAGGCCATCTATGCTGAATGTATGGTGGGGTAATGTAAAAGAAGACAACAGTTTTGGCAGCAACGAGTTTCTGAACATGTGTGAAGTACTGGGAGCCGAACCTTACCTGAGTGGCAATATCGGCAGTGGTTCACCACAGGAACTCTCAGACTGGGTAGCGTATGCGACACATCCCAATGGAAGCAGCCCTATGACCGATTACCGCAAACAGAACGGAAGAGCCAATCCCTGGGAAGTAAAATACTGGGGACTGGGCAATGAAGCCTGGGGATGTGGTGGAAACATGAAGCCGGAATACTACGCCAATATTTACCGCCAGTATGCCACTTTCATGACCAATGGCAATAAGAAAATATACAAGATAGCATCTGGCGCCAGCGATGCAGATTATAACTGGACAGAAGTTTTGATGCGTGATATTCCACACAATATGCTGGATGCAGTAGGCGTGCACCACTATGCTGTGATCAACTGGAACAAGAAAAGTTCTGCCAAAGATTTTACCGAAGAAGATTATTATACAACCATGCAGCGTGCGATGGAGATGGAAGAGCTGGTGGTAAGACACAGCGCTATTATGGATAAATATGATCCCAAAAAAAGGGTTGCCATGGTAGTAGATGAGTGGGGCGGCTGGTACGACGTAGAACCGGGCACCAATGGCGCTTTTCTTTTCCAGCAGAACACTATGCGCGATGCCATGATCGCTGGAACTACACTCAATACATTTAACAATCATTGCGACCGGGTGAAAATGGCCAATCTGGCACAGATCGTGAATGTACTGCAGGCGGTGATCCTCACTGATGAAGAAAAAATGATCCTGACCCCTACTTACCATGTAATGGAAATGTACAATGTACACCAGGATGCAACCATGCTGCCTATTACGGTGAACAGCAAAGATTATAAAATGGGAAAGGAAAAACTGAAAGCCATTTCTGCCTCCGCCTCTAAAGATAAAAACGGCCTTACCCATATTTCGCTCGTAAATATTGATGCACATGATGCCCAGGAAGTAACCATCAATATCAGCGGAAGCAATTATACTTCAGTTACCGGCAGAATTCTGACTTCAGATAAATTACAGAACCATAACAGTTTTGCCAATCCTGAAAAAATAAAGCCTGCCGCATTTACCGGTGCTGCTCTCAGTGGCGCCAACCTGAAAGTGACCATTCCACCATTTTCTGTTATCGTATTTGAAATGAAATAGATATTAAAAACAACTGCATGAAAAACTGCTGCTTCATTATCTGGCTTGTATTGGTCACTGCCTGCGCAGACAAACAGAAATACCCCACGATTGGGGAGATCGAAAAACTGGACCCTTCTCTGGATAGTATTCTTTCTCCAGGTGCAAAAGCAGAAATCATTGCAGACGGATTGGATTGGAGTGAGGGGCCCTTATGGATCGAAGAAAAAAAACTGTTGCTGTTTTCGGATGTGCCACAGAATACTATTTACCAATGGACAGAAGCCAGTGGGAAAAAAGTATATCTCTCTCCTTCCGGTTATACAGACACCATTAAACGTGGTGGCGAAACGGGTTCTAACGGTTTAATCCTTAATCCAGAAGGCAAACTGGTGCTTTGCCAGCATGGTAACAGACAATTAGCGCTCATGAATGCCCCGCTTGATCAGCCTGCCGCCAATTTCAGCGCTATTGCAGGTAATTACAATGGTAAGCGCTTCAACAGTCCGAATGATGTGGTGTATAACCGTGCAGGGGAAGCATTTTTTACTGACCCACCTTATGGATTAGAAAAAAATATGGATGACCCGCTGAAAGAAATTCCTTTTCAGGGAGTATACAAAGTGAAAAAAAATGGAGAAGTGGTTTTATTGGTTGATTCTTTAACCAGACCTAATGGAATCATTTTATTACCAAACGAAAAAACATTACTGGTTGCCAATTCCGATCCTGCTAAACCCAACTGGTATGCGTTTGATATGACAGATAGCGGTCGGTTGGCCAATGGCCGTATATTCTGGTCGGCCGCGGGATACGATCAACAACTAAAAGGATTACCTGACGGAATGAAAGCAGATAAAACCGGTACAATTTTCGCCACCGGACCGGGAGGTATCTGGATCTTTACTAACAGGGGTGTGCTGGCAGGTAAAATCAAATTACCCGAAGCCAGTTCTAACTGTGCCTTATCGGCTGATGAAAAAACACTCTATATCACCAACGATATGTATGTTCTCAGACTCAAACTCAGACCTTAATCGTATTACTTACTAACGCATTGTTTTCTTATATGAAATTGTATAAAACAAGTCAGGGAATCTTTATTCAGAAAAAAGATCATTTTTACCCGGTTGCCGAAACCAACTGGGACCTGTTTCTGAATGACGACCATCTCTTCAGCAAAATGGAGAAAATTGTGCAAAGCAGCGATCCGATTCCGCAAGGTATTGCTGAAACTACTTTTCTGGCACCTATTGGTTCGCAGGAATTATGGGCCTGTGGTGTTACCTATCTCAGAAGCAAAGTAGGCAGACAGGAAGAATCCAAAGCAGCCGGGGGCAGTGATTTTTATGCCAAAGTATACGATGCGGAAAGACCAGAGGTATTCTTCAAAGCTACCGCACATCGTGTGGTGGGTCCTGGCGGGCAAGTAGCCATTCGCAAAGATTCTATCTGGGATGTTCCCGAACCTGAATTAACGCTGGCGGTAACTTCTTCCGGTAAGATTGTAGGATACACCATTGGCAACGATATGAGCAGCCGCAGCATCGAAGGAGAGAACCCCTTATACCTGCCACAGGCCAAGACCTACGACGGTTGTGCCGCCATTGGCCCATGCATCTACGTGCCCGCTTCACCGCTGGAACTCGATACCCGGATCCAGCTGGAGATTCAACGGAACAAACGCATCGTATTTGAAGGAACGGTTACCATCAGTCAGATGAAACGAACACCGGAAGAACTGGTTTCCTTTGTATACCGTGCCTGTAGTTTTCCGGCGGGTTGTTTGATCATGACGGGAACAGGGATTGTACCGGCTAATGACTTTACCTTATCTTCCGGTGACAAGATCAGTATCAGCATCGATAAAATAGGAACACTTTACAATACAGTTCGCTAACACAAATCCCAAGCCAATGGTATTCCTGATCATTCTTTTTGCCATCGCAGTTCAGATATTTCTGACAGTGAAAAAAGTGAGTCCCTTTCTCTCACTGTTGATCGTTGCCATTATTTCCGGTTTGTTTTTAGGTATGGAACCCGCTGCATTGCTGGCTTCTATCGAAAAAGGAGTGGGCAGTACCCTGGGAGGTTTGGCACTGATAGTTTGTCTGGGAGCAGTTCTCGGAAAGATACTGGAGATCAGCGGCGCAGCAGAACAGATCTCCGGTACCCTGATCAATGGTTTTGGCGAAAAGAATATTCAGTGGGCTGTGTTACTCACAGGTTTCCTGATCGGCATTCCACTGTACTATAATGCAGGTTTTGTGATCCTCGTACCATTGGTTTTTTCGATTACCCGCAGAACGGGTTTGCCTTTGCTGTATATCGTGATGCCAATGGCTGCTTCTTTATCTACCACACATTGTTTTCTACCTCCCCATCCGGGTCCGGTAGTACTGGTAAATGCATTTCATGCCGATATGGGTAAAACCCTGATGTATGGCCTCGTTATTGCCATCCCGGCAGTGATCATTGCAGGTCCCTTACTAGGCAGGGTTTTGAAAAATGTAAAAGCGGGCAGTTATGATCTTTTTGGTGATACGGATCCGGAAGCGCATAAACACCTGCCTTCCACCTTGTCCAGTTTCTGTATTGCCTTGATGCCGGTGGTATTGATCAGCCTCTCTGTGATCGCTGGTCTGGTACTTGACAAAGAACATCTGCTTCGCCGTTTTCTTTCTTTTACAGGCGATTCCACCATTGCACTTTTACTCGCTGTAATTGCAGCCGTGTATTTCTTTGGATTAAGGATGAAAAAATCAATGTCGCAGATAATGCAATGGTCATCCGATGCCATTTCCGGTATCGCGGTTATCCTGCTTACCATCACCGCCGGTGGCGTATTCAAACAGGTACTGATCGACAGCGGTACCGGCAATTATATATCTTCTTTCAGCAGTACCCTGCAAATGCCGCCCATTCTTTTTGCATGGATCTTAACAGCCCTGTTACGGGTTACTATGGGATCTGCTACCGTGGCTGGATTGACCGCAGCGGGTATTGTATCACCACTTGTTGCAGCCGGAAATGTTTCACCCGAACTGATGGTATTGGCCGTTGGTGCCGGCAGTGTATTTGGGTCACATATCAATGATTCCGGTTTCTGGATGTATAAAGAATTTTTCAGGCTTACGCTAAAACAGACTTTCCTCTCCTGGACAGTGATGGAAACCCTGATCTCTGTTATTGGTCTGATCGGCATCCTGATCTTACAACTCTTCCTTGCCTAATCTTTTACCATGATACAGAAAATCACCTCCACCCTATTGCTTTGTCTGGCCACAGCCAGTTTGCTTTTGGCAATGCCCGGAAATAGAACTGCAGCCGGTAAAAAAAATGTTATCGATAGCAGTAAAGGACTGAAAGATGTTTTTAAAAATCATTTTACTATGGGGGTAGCGGTTACACCCCGTTCTTTGCAAACAGCAGAAGTCGGATTGGTGTTGCAGCATTTCAGCAGTATCACTGCCGAGAATGCCATGAAAATGGGCCCCATACACCCACGCGAAAATGAATATTTCTGGCGCGATGCGGATTCTATTGTTGCTTTTGCCCGAAGAAATCAATTGAAAATGCGCGGCCATACACTCTGCTGGCATAACCAGGCCCCCCGCTGGATGTTTACCAATGCAGCGGGCGATACGGTTAGTAAAGAAGTATTGTTACAACGTTTAAAAGAACATATTACCACAGTGGTAAGCAGGTATAAAGGAAGTATTTATGCCTGGGATGTTGTTAACGAAGTCATTTCTGATAACCCCGCAGAATTCTACCGCAACTCGCCCTGGTACAGGATCTGCGGTGATGAGTTTATCAGTAAAGCATTTGAATATGCCCATGCTGCAGACCCGGATGCATTGCTTTTTTATAACGATTATAATGAGATCAACCCGGTGAAACGGAATAAGATCATAGAAATGGTACAAAAACTGAAAAAAGCTGGAGTACCGATTCATGGCGTTGGATTGCAGGGGCACTGGGCCATCAATGAACCTTCTGAAAAAGAACTGGAGAATACGCTGAAACAATTTTCTTCCTTGGGTTTGAAACTGCAGATCACAGAACTGGATATTTCAGTATACAACAAAGAACATGATGCAAGAGAAAGAAAAGCGGAAGACAGTAATGCCCTATTCACCCAAGCCAAAGAAGAGGCACAAATAGAGATGTACAGGCGTATTTTCCGCCTGTTCGGAAAATATAGAAAAACACTTGGCGCAATCACTTTCTGGAATATATCAGACAGGAGCAGTTGGCTGGATAATTTTCCTGTTCGCGGAAGAAAGGATTATCCCCTGTTATTCGACCAGCAACTACAACCCAAAAAAGTGTATTGGGAAGTAGTGAAGACGGCACAATAGCGTGTATCAGGATTGTATATAACTATGCAGGTGCGATATCGTTTCCTGTTGTGTGGAAATGGTTTCTGTTACCACATCATTAATGGAAATAATACCCGCTAATGTCCCGTTTTCAATCACAGGGAGATAACGGATATGCTTATCAGACATCAGCTGCATACAAGCTTCTACTGTATCCGATTGTTTTACTGCGGGGAAATCTGTTGTCATGATCTCCTTCACGGGTGTATCACTGGAGTGGCGCCCCATCAAAATTACTTTACGGGAGTAATCACGTTCGGTCATGATACCTAAGAATGTATCGTTTTCCATGATCACCAAAGAACCGATATTCTGTTCAGACATAATTTTTAATGCTGCGATCACGGTAGTATCTGGTGTAACGGTTGTAACCCCGCTTCCTTTTCTTTTGAGTATGTCGCTTACTTTCCGCATAGCGTAGAATTTTACCCATAAGTTAAAACATTTTCCCGGGAATAAAAAGTTTCCTCCCGGGACAATCGGTTTAATCCATTGAAAATCAGTTTCCAACACCCCATTCCTGCCATGAGTAAGTTTCAGACCCGCAGATTTAAACAAAAATTAAGCCCCGGAATACCTCTCCCCCTGTCCGGTTCTGTAACTTTCTGATTCACCAAAACGATTTCTATGAAAAAGATCCTGGTTGTTTTACTGGCTGCCTTCAGTTTGTCCATGGCATCCTTTGCCCAGACAAAACCCTCAGAAAAAGCAAAAACTCCTGCCGCCAAAACAGCTGCCGCACCGGTGAAAAAAGATGGCACACCCGATATGCGCTTTAAAGCCAATAAGGAAGCCGCAAAAGCAACAACACCTGCCGGACCGCTGAAAAAAGATGGCACCCCAGATATGCGCCACAAAGCCAACAAAGAAGCCGCTGCTAAAAAGAAAGGATAAGTGAACCTCTTGAATCCATAATAAAAAAGCCTTCCCGAACAGGAAGGCTTTTTTATTATTCTGTTATCATCCCCTTTACGGGAATAGGTCAATTAACTTGTTTTCAAAGCTTTATCGATCAGGAATAACATATTTGATCGGTGGGCTTTGGTTTCTTCATTGGTAGAAACAGCCGCTGCCAGTTTAGCCCTTAATTTTTTAAGGGTATATAAAGCCGCCGCTTTAGAAACATTATCCAATGGTGAGTTATCTCCTGTCAGTGATGCGGCTCCTCTTACAAAACTGGTTTGCAGGTATTGCCTGTATACATTCACATTACCATTGATATCGGCATCAAAAATACCTTTCACCAGGTCATTCATCACATCTGCTGCGCTGTATTGGTTGCCATACAAACGTGAATTCGTGATCCGCTGTAAAGTGGATGGACTAAGAATATGTGCCAGTGTACCGCCCACCTGTAAATTGGTAAGGTTAGCCGTGATCTTATAATCTTCCCCACCGGTTGGCTGGTTATATCCGCGGCGCTGCATCTGCAGGTAAGGGAACACTTGCGCATCTGCATCAAATACATTCGGTGCAAACACATATTTACTTAACAGGTCCATGGCTTTTTTCTGTGTAGCCAATGCCACAGGCGTATACGGCTTGTTACCTGAATTCTGCTCAGGGAAACTTCTGTCTACATACACACCTCCCACAAAGCGGCTAACCGCATTAATCATATCTCTGCGTTGTGCATTTAATACACCATAACGGCTGCGGAGTTCGGCATAAGACTGTCCGGGTTTGGAATATTTCTGAACCAGTTTACCCATCAGGCTGTTCACGAGTTTAAAACGCTCTTCGGCATAGGTGATCGGGTCGTTAGACATATCATTCACGTTCACCCTTGGATCCATTCCTTTACCAGGAGCACGCATATCATCTCCATCATTTCCGAAAGTCAGTTTAGGATCCGTACTGCGGGAAAGGATCTTCGTTAAACCTGCTTCCTCTTCTGCCGGTTCAAAAGGGCGATAGCCATATTCGATAGCCCAAAGGTCATAAGGACCTGCTTTGGTGGTATAGTAATCTCCCTGCTTGCTTCTATCCAGTGCCACGTTAATGGAAGGATAATCCATCACAGAACCCATCAAACCAATGCTATGTGTAATAGTGGTATTGTGCAGTTCTGCAGGCGATAACATGTTGCTGGCTTTCATATTGTGGTTCAGTCCCAGTGTATGACCCATTTCATGCATGATCAGGTAAATCAGGAACTGCTTGTGCATGGCTTTGATCTCAGCGTCTGCGGCACCGGTCATTTCCAGTGTTGTCAGTCCGGCAGTGTACTGAGCTTTCAGTTCTGCGGCCAGTGTGCAAAGCTGGTGGCTTTTCATAGTAAGTCCCGGATATTTTGCTTCTGAAGACTGTGCTGCAAAACCATTGAACAGTTCATCATAAATAGCGGTAGCACTACCTGAGTACCACTCTACCGTAATATCTGCGCCCAGGATCTGTCCGGTTCTCGGATTTACAAAACTGGGTCCGATGGCACCATAAGAAGGTTGTGCAGAAGAAACCCAACGGATCACATTGTAATGTATATCAGCCGGATCCCATTTGGCATCATCGGGCTGGATCTTCATTTGTAAGGCGTTCTTGAAGCCAGCTTTTTCGAAAGCTTCATTCCACTTCATACCAGCTTCATAAATGATCTGACGGTATTCATGCGGTGTGGTATTTTCGATCCAGTACACAAGTGGCTCTACCGGCTCACTGATGGCCGCATTGGGGTCTTTTTTCTTGAGATCCCAACGGTTGATCATGTCTTTGTAAGGTACAGGACTGATACTTGTCTGGTCATTTCTTTCCTGCATAAAGAATCCTACACGCGGATCATCTCTGCGGGGTGTAAAATCATTTTTAGGCATGGAGATAAAACTATGCTGCATACGAACCCGCACATAACGCGGATCGGCCACATCCGGACCACCATCGGCCAGTGTGGTTGGGTTATCGTAAGAAAGGTCTACTACTACATCTGTATTATCAGAGAAAGAGCGCAGTTGCGCATATTTTGATTTGGTCGGGTTCAGCATTCCCAGGTTAAACATCATCATGGTGAACGGACTGGGCGCAAAAATGGGTTTTACGGGATCCAGTTTCTCACTCAGAAAAAGGGCATCTCCGCTTACGAGATAACCCAGTGAATCTTCGAGTGAAAATTTATCGGAGAAGAATACCGCTTCCGGTTTATCTACATCAGCCGTTTTGCTTACCGGGTTGTTTTTATCATAATACTGGTTGGTATTTACAATTGAAAATTCCAGTTTGTCAAAAGCTTTTTTGATTTTGAATACAGCAGTAGCTCTGTGCATACTCTGGTTAAGGAACAAAGAAGTAGGACCGCTGATAGAGAAGCTCTGGTAAATAAATTCTTTTTCTAATTGGTCCTTACGGATATACATCTGCACACTTCCGGTAGCAGTATCCTGGTAAAGGGTAAACAGACCTTCATTCTTTTTCTGGCCCTTGGTTTTATCTGCCACCGTTTGTTTTTTGGGAGCAGGGGTTTTGGAGGAATCACCAGCCGGTTTTGCGGGTGTAAGTGAAGTTAAGGTTCCCGTGGTTTGAGCTGATGCGGCCAACAGGAAGTTTGATGCCATAAAGGCAAACAGGATTTTTTTCATAACAGTGTTTTGAGTCTTTTAAATTAAGATTATTTCACATAAACACTGCATTCACCTGTTATTTTTATACCAAGCGGGAATATTTTGCTATGAACGGCAGAAAATAAGGTATGAGGTCATTTCGGCCGAAGCAATAGAATGGGCTGCTATCCAACCACTTGTCCATGCATGTTGAAAATTGAAGCCGCCGGTAATCCCATCCACGTCCAGGATCTCACCAGCAAAATAAATACCCGGTAATTTCCGGCTCTGCATGGTATTGGGGTCTACTTCGGAGAGGTTAATACCGCCACAGGTCACAAATTCTTCCTTAAACGTGGTCTTTCCTTTTACAGGAAATTCCTGTGCGGTCAGCTGTCTGATCAATTTGTTCTGTTCTTTGGCAGGGATCTCTGCCCAACGGGTGTCAGGATGGATATCACTTGCTGCAAGAAGATATAACCACAGGCGGTTAGGCAAACCAAATGGGTTTTTATTGCCTGTTTTCATACCCGCATATTCATCGCGATAGGATTGCCAGGCATTCCGTAGATCCTGTTCTGTTTGTCCGGGTAACCAATTCACCAGTAAAGTGAAGTGATAATTCATATCTGCCAGCTGCCGGGCGCCCCAGGCAGATAAACGCAGAATGGCCGGACCACTCATACCCCAATGGGTAATCAGCAAAGGACCTTCTTCGGCCAGTTTGGTGCCGGCCACTTTTACGCCCGCCCGCTCTACCGCTACGCCCATTAATTGGGTAACCGGATTGCCCGGCATATTACACGTAAATAAGGAAGGAACAGGTTCCGCTATTGTATGGCCAAGTTTACGTAACCAATCGAACATAATAGATTTGGGATATCCGCCACAGGCAATGCAAACAAAATTTGCCTGTAAGCGGCCAGTGGATGTCTGCAGTTCAAATTTATTTTCTACCGTAGTGATACTTTGCACTTCACACTGTAACCTGATCTTCACACCGTATTTATCCGCTTCTTTCAACAGGCAACTAATAATGGTTTGCGAATCATCCGTTACCGGAAACATTCTTCCATCTGCTTCTGTTTTTAGTTGCACGCCTCTTTCTGCAAACCAGGTAATGGTATCGTTGGTATTGAATGAATGAAATGCTTTTTTGATAAAGTTCTGTCCGCGTGGATATCGCTTTACCAGTTCAGGAATATCAAAACAGGCATGTGTGGTATTACAACGGCCACCACCACTTACTTTTACTTTTGCCAATAGTTTATTGGATTTTTCTACCACCGTAACCCGTAATCCCGGATACAAACGCGCTGCATTAACGGCACAGAAAAAACCGGCCGCACCGCCGCCGATCACAATTAATTCTTTTGTTACTGGATTCGCCATTACCTGTATTAAACAATCTAAGCCATGCTTAGATTGTAAAGATAGTTCTTTACTGCACGTCGCTTCAGGAACCTGGAGCCATCGTCATGATGGCTGCCATTGTTTCAATACCATTCCACAGATTCCGGATCCGGATATTTTCATTCTCTGCATGCTGGTTATTATCATGATTGGCCACAGGTACCGTGATGGTCTTGGCTTTCAGGTGTTTCTCAAACAGGAACAAGGGCAAACTGCCCCCCATGGTGGGAATCAATACCACTTTATCTGCCGTAGTAGTTTTTACGGCTTCTATCACCTGCTGCACCACCGGAAGATCCATCGGTGTTCGTTGTGCGTTATAACCTCCGCTTTTTTTCACACGGGCAATGCGCGCAAAAATTTTCCGCTCAGCATCTGTGGGTTCTTCTTCCGTAATATAATATCCCTGTTCCCGGATATGATTGATGACCCTGTCCTGCTGCTTTTTATAATCATTCCCTGGCACCGTCCGCAGATCCAGTACGGCCGTGGCAGAAGTGGGTATCACATTACTGGCTTTTGCGCCTGTATGGCCACTCTGCATTCCGTTAATATTCAGCGATGGCAGCATAATAGCTTCTCCCAGATCTACGCCAGGCATTTCCTCCCCCACAAAATGCAGTTCTTCTCTTAATTGGTTGCCTACAGGTGGCATATCACGGATCGCTTTTTTTTCCTGTTCTGTAAGTGGTATCACATCATCATAAAAACCCCTGATGGTAACGCGCCCCTTTTCATCTTTCATCGATGCCAGTAACTTAGCCAGTAATAAACCCGGGTTAGGTGCCCAGTTACCGTAATGACCACTATGCAGCGGCCTGGTTGCTCCATACAAAGTAATATCCACATGTGCATCCCCTCTTGCCCCGAACAGGATCGCTTTTTTGCCCGACTGGTGAACGGGGCCATCACAGATCACCCATAAATCAGAACGAAGCAATTCTTTGTGTTTGTCGAAAATACCGCCAAGGTTGGGAGAACCGGCTTCTTCCTCTCCCTCAAAAAAGAATTTGATATTATAACTGAGGGGCAGTCCTGCCCGCTTTACGGCCTCATACGCGTTCAGGATGGCCATAATTCCGGCCTTATCATCCGATGCGCCTCTGGCATAGATCCGCCAGTCAGGATCATATTTGCCCGCTCCGGAGGGGAATGCGATCATGGCTGCACCCTGCTCCAGCGATCCTTTGACCAATCTGGGTACAAAAGGTTTTAATCCTTTGGCCCATTGGCTGCTATCTACCGGCTGACCATCATAATGTGCATAGAAGATCAATGTTTGCGTGGCACCGGGCACCATCACTTCTCCGTAAATAGCAGGAGTAGTTGCTGCGTTTCCATCTGATAGTAATTGAACTCTTTGGATATTCCGCTGCTGCATCATCTGCATAATGAAATCCGCGTTCCTTTTAAGACCGGCTCTATCAGCTGCTACATGGGGGATAGAAAGAAAACGGATATACTCCTGCAGCCAAACATTTTCGCGCTGTTCGCGGATGGTTCGGATACGTAAGGTTTCCTCAGACTGGGCAAACAGCATTGCCGGAAACAGTGCAGGAATACAATAAAATAAAAGGTTCCGCATCTTAGCAGTTTTACTGTAAGATAGCAAGAATTGATCAGTAATAACTGGTGTTCAGATTCGGATTGGCTTTCTCTGCCGCTTCAATAATACTGTAATCAGAAAGGATCAATGCCTGGTTCCGCTTTACACATACATCGTGTTCAAAGTGTACGGATACTTTTCCGTCCCGCGTTCTCACCGTCCAGCCATCGTCTTCTGTATATACTTCCCTTGATCCCAGATTGATCATGGGTTCGATGGCCAATACCAGGTTCTCTTTCAGTTTCGGACCTGTACCGCGTTTCCCATAATTGGGCACTTGCGGATCTTCGTGCAGACTCCGTCCCAAACCATGCCCTACCAGTTCTCTCACCACTCCATAGCCATGTTTTCTTTCGGTATGTTCCTGAATGGCAAAAGCGATATCGCCCACCCGGTTATTGGTCACGGCTTTTTCAATGCCTTTATATAAAGATTCTTTGGTCACTTTTACCAGTTGCAATGTTTCTGCAGGCACTTCTCCGAGAATAAACGTATAGGCATGATCACCATGCCAGCCGTTCAATATCACACCCATATCCACCGATACAATATCTCCTTCCTTCAAAGCCAGATTATTGGGGAAACCATGTACCACCACATCATTCACAGAGGCACAAACATTAAAGGGATACCCGCGGTAATTATAAAAAGAGGGAATGGCTTTATGATCTTTCACAAAATCGCCACAGATCCTATCGATCTGCAAAGTGGTCATACCAGGTTGCAGCACTTTGGCCACTTCCGTAAGCGTTTTACTTACCAGGGTAGCCGCTTCTTTCATCATAGCTACTTCTGCTTCTGTTTTATGGATCATCATATTACTTCGTCTGGTCATTTGTCAAAAAAAAGAAACCTGCCGTTCCGCAGGTAGCGGGATGGCAGGTTTACAAAGGTCGTTATTTTTACTTAAATAGTAGTGGTAGAAACTGTCTGTCTTCCCTGAACACGACCGCTCTTCATTAATCCGTCGTATTGGCGCATCAGCAGGTAAGTTTCGATCTGCTGTAAGGTATCCAGGATAACCCCTACCATGATCAGCAGTGATGTTCCTCCGAAGAAGGAGCTGAATCCCTGTGTTACGCCTAAACGCTGGGCAAATCCGGGCATGATACCTACCAGTGCGAGGAAAATAGCACCCGGCAAAGTGATCTTATCCATGATAGAACCGATATAATCTGCGGTTGGCTGTCCGGGCTTAACACCTGGAATGAAACCGTTATTACGTTTCAGGTCTTCAGAGATCTGCTTAGGGTTAAAGATCAGGGCAGTGTAGAGGAAGGTAAATCCGATTACCATCACAGAGTATATAACCATGTACCAGAAATTACTGTGATCGTTGAAGATCTTCACAATACCCTGGGCAGAATCAATATTGGTAAAGGAAACCAGTGTAGGCAGGAACATGATCGCCTGAGCAAAGATGATCGGCATTACACCCGCACTGTTCACTTTTACGGGCAGGAACTGACGGGCACCACCAAACTGGCGGTTACCGATGATCTGCTTGGCATAGTTTACCGGAATCTTTCTCACACCCTGTACCAGGATGATCAGACCCATGATCACAGCTACCAGAATGGCGATCTCGATCAGGAAGATCAATAAACCACCACCGCCACGCTGTTCTTTTGCGGTAAATTCCTGGATGATGGAAATAGGTAAACGGGATAAGATACCCACCATGATAATGATAGATGTACCATTACCCAATCCTTTATCCTGGATCTTCTCTCCTAACCACATTACAAACAGGGTACCTGCTGTTAATGTAACTACTGTAGAGAAACCAAAGAAAGCTTTATAAGCAGGAAGGATCGCTTCCGCATAACCGGGACTGTTCAGGTAGGCCACATAAGCACCTGCCTGAAAAACAGTAACAATAACGGTGAGGTAACGTGTCCACTGGTTGATTTTTTTACGGCCACTGTCTCCTTCTTTCTGTACTTTCTGCAATTGTGGAACCAGGATGGTCATTAACTGCATGAAGATAGATGCGGAGATATAGGGCATAATACCCAGTGCCAGGATAGATGCCTGTGAAAAACCACCACCGGCAAACATATCGAAGATGCCTAACAGGCCATTGCTTTTCGCAGACTGTTGGGCCAACTCGATTTTATTGGGATCCAGACCTGGTAACACGATGTGGTTACCCAGGCGGTAAGTAAATACCAGTGCCAGCGTAATAACAATCTTATTACGCAGCTCTTCAATGGCCCAAATATTCTGTAAAGTCTTAACTAATTTTTTCACTTAAATGCAATTGAAAGCGTTAATACTCAAAACCAAAAAGACGCACGGTGTGCGTCTGGCAAATTACGTTAAAATTACTTTACAATTTCAACTGTACCGCCGGCAGCTTCAATAGCGCCTTTTGCCTTTTCACTGATACCGTTAATCTTAAAGGTCAGTTTAGCCTTCAATTCGCCGGTAGCCAGTACTTTCACTTTGTCTGTACGGCTGATCAGGCCATTGATATACAGGTTCTCGAGGCTGAACTCGGTAAAACCATATTTCTCTGCCAGCTGATCGATCTGTCCGAGATTGAATACTTTGTACTCAACTCGGTTATTATTTTTAAATCCACGCTTGGGGATACGACGCTGGATTGGCATCTGTCCACCCTCGTGGGCCATTTTACTTTTGTAACCGGCACGGCTCTGACCACCTTTGTTACCTTTTGTAGATGTACCACCCTTACCGGATGCTTCACCACGACCAATACGGATTTCTTTGTGCGTTGAGCCTGCTGCAGGCTTGAGTGTGTGTAGTTTCATGTTTATCTGATTTGAACTTACGGGGTATCTCCCCTCGCAATTTTTTAATTAATAATTAGAAATTAATAATTAATAATTAAACAAAAATGAATAATCAAAGAGGTGATCCCACTCCAATTATTCATTTTTAATTATTAATTTTTAATTGACACTAGGCGATTTCTTCAACCTTCACCAGGTGGCTAACTTTGTTAACCATTCCAAGGATCTGTGGAGTAGCTTCTACTTCTTTGGATGCATTCAGTTTCTTCAAACCTAAGGCAATCAAAGTCTGCTTCTGACGCTCAGATCTGTCGATACCGCTTTTAACCTGTGTGATCTTAATTTTTTTCATGATATTATCATTTGAACTGGCGACCGCCGATAAACGGCTTACGACAGGTATTATCCGTTAAATACTTTGCTCAGTTTCAGGGTTCTGTTTTTAGCAACCTGGATAGGTTCCCTTAACAGGCCCAATGCTTTGATCGTGGCTTTTACCACGTTCTGTGGATTGGCAGAACCGAGGCTCTTGGCCAGTACGTCGGTTACACCGGCGCTTTCCAGAACAGAACGCATACTGCCTCCGGCGATCACACCCGCTCCATGAGCTGCTGGTTTGATCAACACTTTGGCTGCACCATCCTTGGCCCACTGCTCGTGAGGAATGGTACCATGCATTACCGGTACTTTCACCAGGTTTTTCTTGGCATCTTCGATACCTTTCGCAATAGCTTCCTGTACTTCTTTTGCTTTACCCAAGCCCTGGCCTACAACACCACTTCCGTTTCCTACTACTACCAGTGCCGAGAAGCTGAAAGTACGACCACCTTTGGTAGTTTTCACTACACGGTTAATGGCTACTACTTTCTCTTTCAGTTCCAGTTCGCCACCGGATTTTACCTTATTTACGTTTACTTTAGACATTTATCTAACGATTAATTGTTGTTAGCAAATTAGAATTGAAGACCACCTTCTCTCGCACCATCAGCTACTGATTTCACACGACCATGGTAAAGATTACCACCCCTGTCGAATACACAGGCTGTTAAACCCAGTTCAATGGCTTTGCGTGCAACCGCCATGCCAACCAGTTTAGACTTCTCGATCTTGGTTACTTTCTGAGCAGCAATATCTTTATCTCTTGATGAAGCAGCCACCAGGGTTACTGCATTATCATCATCGATCAATTGTGCATAGATCTCCGCGTTGCTTCTGAAAACAGATAAACGGGGTTTTACTGCTGTACCAGCCACTTTTTTGCGGATACGGTACCTGATCTTCTGCCTTTGAATTAATTTACCCATTGTTTTATTTTTTTACCTCCCGATTCTGCCGGAAAGTTTGTTATTGTTTTATTTACTTACCAGCTGCCTTACCTGCTTTTCTTCTCAGGATCTCACCCGCATATTTCACACCTTTTCCTTTATATGGTTCAGGCTTACGTAAGCTGCGCAGTTTGGCGGCTACCTGTCCGATCAGTTGCTTGTCGATGCCTTCCAGCATGATCTTGGGGTTCTGTCCTTTTTCGGTAACAGTACTTACTTTCAGTTCTTTCGGAATTTCGAAAATGATATTGTGCGAGTAACCTAATGCCAGATCAAGCAGGTTTCCGGTATTGGCGGCTTTGAAACCCACACCCACCAGTTCCAGGTCTTTCTTGTATCCTTCTGTTACCCCTTTTACCATATTGCTCACCAGTGAACGGTATAAACCGTGCATGGCGCGGTGACGGATCTGGTCTGTAGGACGAACCAGGTGTAACTGGCCATCAGCGATAGAGATAGTGATATCCCTATCAACAGCTTCTTTCAATTCACCTTTAGGACCTTTTACAGTTACAACGTTATCGTTGCTTACAGTGATGGTAACGCCTGCAGGTATTACCACCGGTTGTTTTCCAATACGAGACATAGTCGATTCAGTTTTTTATTTGATTCAATATCCTGGTCCGTGTTCAGCTCCGACTAAAAAGCTTAATTGTCAGACAGGGTTTATAACCATGACGCCATCGGCGCCAGAGAAATTAATAGATATAGCACAATACTTCACCACCCACATTCTGTGCCTTGGCCTGCTTATCAGTTAATACACCTTTCGATGTACTCAGGATAGCAACACCCAATCCGTTGATAACACGTTTGATCTCGGCAGGTTTTGCATACTGACGGAGACCCGGACGGCTCACTCTTTCCAGAGAACGGATAGCAGCCTGTTTGGTCTGTGGATCGTATTTCAATGCGATCTTGATCAGGCCTTGTTTGCTGTCATCTTCAAACTTGTACTTCAGGATATAACCCTGTTCGTACAGAATCTCTGTTAAGCGCTTCTTCAGATTAGAAGCAGGGATTTCAACCAGTCTGTGTCCGGCCATCTGGGCGTTACGGATTCTGGTTAAGAAGTCTGCTATAGGATCAGTTACCATGTTTATTAGAATTAAATCTTGTTCAAAATTGGTTTGTTACCGGTTTGCAGTTGGCTGCACCTGGAAACATGTCTTATTTTACCAGCTGGCTTTCTTCACACCAGGGATCATTCCGTTCAGGGCCATGTCGCGGAACATGATCCTTGACAGACCGAAGTAACGCATGTAGCCACGTGGACGTCCGGTTAACTGACAACGGTTTTTCAACCTTACAGGTGACGCGTTTTTAGGAAGCAGGTCCAAAGCAGCATAATCGCCGGCAGCTTTTAAAGCAGTACGCTTTTCTGCGAATTTGGCAACCATTTTCTCACGCTTGTGTTGTCTGGCTGTAATTGATTTCTTTGCCATGTGATATTAGTTGTTTTCTTTTTTAGCATTTTTGAATGGCATACCCAGTTCTTTCAGCAGCTCGTAAGCTTCTTCGTTGGTACCTGCCGTTGTAACGAAAGTGATATCCAGACCGGTGATCTTGTTCACTTTATCGATATCGATCTCAGGGAAGATGATCTGCTCGGTTACACCCAGGGTGTAGTTACCGCGGCCATCAAATGCCTTGTCGCTGATACCTTTGAAATCACGTACACGTGGTAAAGCCACAGATACCAATCTGTCCAGGAATTCATACATCTTCTCACCTCTCAGTGTAACGCGTGCGCCGATAGGCATGCCTTTACGCAGTTTGAAGTTGGAAATATCTTTCTTAGACATGGTAGGAACTGCTTTCTGACCGGTGATCATGTTCAGTTCTTCAACTGCGATGTCAACCAGTTTTTTATCAGTTACCGCGCCGTTAACGCCACGGTTGATACAGATCTTTTCCAGTTTGGGTGCCTGCATTACAGTTTTGTAAGCAAACTTTTTCATTAAAGCAGGAATAACCTCTTTGGTATATTTATCTGCTAATCTCGGAGTGTATTTTACAGTACTCATTATTTGATTACCTCCCCTGATTTTTTAGAGATACGTACTAATTTTCCATTTTCACGGGTGCGTTTTGCCTTGGTAGGCTCGCTCTTCTTGGCATCCCATAACATTACATTGCTGATGCTGATAGGTGCTTCAATCTTCACAATACCACCCTTTGTGTTGGCAGCAGAAGGTTTGGTGTGTTTGGTAGCGATGTTAACACCTTCTACTACTACACGGCCTTTGTCAACGATAACTTCCAACACCTTACGAGGCTTTTTCAAGTCCTTGTCATCACCGGCGATCACTACAACAGTGTCTCCTTTTTTGATGTTGAATTTGGGTTTAAATCTTGTACTCATTTTTTACGCTTTATGCTTAATGCCAAACGCTAAACGCTTAGCTTAAATTTTAATTTGTTTGCCTTTGCCTTCAGCGTTATGCTTTCAGCGTTCAGCGTTTTGCGGTTCTACAAAACCTCAGGAGCCAATGAAATGATCTTCATATATCCTTTATCACGCAGCTCACGGGCAACTGGTCCGAAGATACGGGTACCACGAGGCTCATCAGAGTTGTTCAACAACACAACTGCGTTATCGTCGAAACGGATATAAGAACCATCTTTACGACGTAACTTGTTTTTGGTACGTACAATAACTGCTTTGGATACGGTACCTTTTTTAACACCACCTGCGGGGATGGCATCTTTTACAGTTACCACGATCTTATCTCCGATCTTGGCATAATCCTGGCCGCTGTTTCCCAGAACCCTGATACAAAGAACTTCCTTTGCACCACTGTTATCAGCTACATTTAGTCTGCTTTCTTGCTGAATCATCTTTTTTAGCTTTGAGCCTGGAACTTACATTCCGGCATTTATAACAATTTGTTGTCAGAGGCTATGGCTTTGGTTATCCAACTGCACATAGCATGTAAGAAAGCTTATTTCGCTTTCTCTATGATTTCCACCAGTCTCCAGCGCTTTGTTTTGCTCAGGGGACGGGTTTCCATGATCTTAACTACATCACCGATGGCACACTCACTCTTTTCATCATGAGCATGGAACTTGGTGGTTTTCTTTACGAACTTACCATAGATAGGGTGCTTTACTTTTCTTTCTACAGCTACGGTGATGGTTTTATCCATCTTGTCGCTGGTAACCACCCCGGTCCTTGTTTTACGCAAATTTCTTACTTCAGCCATTGTTTATGTTTTTAAGCTTTGAGCTCTGAGCTTTGAGCTTCGAGCCGTTTGTTAGTTTGCTTTGCTCACAGCTGACAGCTATAAGCTCACAGCTTCTTTAGATACCCATTTCTTTTTTCTTCAATTCCGTCTTCAAACGGGCGATATCCCTGCGGAGACCGCGGATGTTCATTGGATTCTCCAGCGGAGAGATCGCATGAGCGAACTCAAGCTTTTTCAGGCGTAACTGGTCTTCCTGGATCTTTGTTCTCAGATCTGCTACGTTCAGATCTTTAATAGACCTGTTAAATTCGTATGTCTGTTTATTTGCCATTGGGTCGATTTGTAAATTTGAAAATTTGAAAATTTGAAAATTTGGTCTTTGTGGTGATCTGAAAATCATTTTCAAATTTTCAAATTGCCACATTTTCAAATTGTCTTACGCTTGCAAATCCCTTCTTACGATGAATTTGGTTGCGATCGGTAATTTCTGTGCAGCCAGTCCCATTGCTTCTTTGGCAACCGCTTCTGTAACACCATCACATTCGAAGATGATACGTCCTGGTTCAACCACAGCCGCCCAGAATTCAGGGTTACCTTTACCCTTACCCATCCTTACTTCGGCTGGTTTGCGGGTAATGATCTTATCAGGGAAAATACGGATCCACACATTTCCCTCACGTTTCATCGCACGGGTCATGGCCTGACGGGCAGACTCGATCTGACGGTTGGTCAACCAGATCGGCTCAAGCGCTTTTAAAGCAAATGATCCGAATGAAATGGAAGTACCACGCTTAGCTACCTCGCGAATGCGTCCTTTTTGCTGCTTCCTATGTTTACTTCTTTTAGGCTGTAACATCTAGTCTAATTTGAAAATTTGAAAATTTGAAAATTTGAAAATCTTGTTTGAGGCATGTTTGAAAATTCATTTTCAAATCACCTCATTTTCAAATTTATTATCTCCTTCCGCCTCCACCACGGTTATCACCACCACGGCCACCACGGTCTCCACCACCTCTGCGGTCATCTCTTCTGTCGCCACCTGGTCTGCGCTCTTCACGTCCGCCATCTCTTCTGTCGCTCATATCATTCTTACCACCTACGAAGTTGGGGTTCAGTTCGCGCTTACCTAATACTTCACCTTTACAGATCCATACTTTGATACCGATTTTACCGTAAACGGTTTGTGCAAACACATTGGCGTAATCGATGTCCATACGGAAAGTATGTAACGGTGTACGGCCTTGTTTGAACTCTTCGCTACGTGCGATCTCAGATCCACCCAAACGTCCGCTCAGTTTCACTTTGATACCTTCAGCACCCATACGGAGTGTAGAAGCGATCGCCATTTTGGTAGCACGTTTGAAGTTGATACGGTTCTCGATCTGCCGGGCAATGGTGTCACCAACGATGGTGGCATCCAGCTCAGGACGACGGATCTCGAGGATGTTGATCTGAACATCATCCTTACCGGTCAGTTTTTTCAACTCTTCCTTAATACGGTCAACTTCTCCACCGCCTTTACCGATGATGATACCTGGTTTAGACGTATGAATGGTTACGATTAACTTACCCAGTGTACGCTCAATAACAATTTTGGCAATACCACCTTTGTTAATACGGGCACTCAGGTAAGTACGGATCTTATGATCTTCGATCAGCTTGGAGGCATAGTCTTTCTTACTACCATACCAGTTGCTGTCCCATCCGCGGATGATACCTAACCTGTTACCAATTGGATTTGCTTTCTGACCCATATAATGGTTTTACAATTAGTTTTTAGAATCTACGATTAATGTTACGTGGTTGCTGCGTTTACGAACTCTGTATCCGCGGCCTTGTGGTGCAGGGCGCATACGCTTCAGTACACGGCCTCCATCTACAAAAACGGTCTTAACTACCAGGGCGCTGTCTGCGGCACTGGCTCCGTTATTTTTCTGCTCCCAGTTACTGATGGCACTCTTCAGCAATTTTGCCAGAGGAGTTGCATTGTGCTGTGGGTGGTGTTCAAGAATAGCCAGGGCCTTCTCTACTTCCATACCGCGGATCACATCAGCCAGCAAACGCATTTTGCGCGGGCCGGTCGGGTAATTGTTCAGTTTAGCTACTGCTTCCATTTCTTTCTTTGTTTATGGTGTGTGATCCGGAGATCACAGACTATTTACTATTTTTTTGATCCTGCGTGACCTCTGAAATTCCTGGTGGGGGCAAACTCACCGAGTTTGTGACCTACCATGAATTCTGTTACATAAACAGGGATGAACTTGTTTCCGTTGTGCACTGCAAATGTGTGCCCTACGAAATCAGGCGTAATTGTGCTGCGGCGGCTCCAGGTTTTGATAACACCTTTCTTGTTTTTACCGTCGTTAATCGCAACTACTTTACCTTCTAAGTTTGCGTCTACGTAAGGACCTTTTTTTATCGAACGACCCATATTGGTTAATTTGAAAATTTGAAAATTTGAAAATTTTGTCTTTGTGGTGATCTGAAAATCATTTTCAAATTTTCAAACTCCCACATTTTCAAATTGCTATTTTGCTAATTTTTTTCCGTCTCTGCGCTGGATGATCAGTTTATCGCTTCCCTTTCCTTTGGTACGCGTCTTCTCACCTTTTGCATATTTACCGGTTCTGCTACGTGGGTGACCACCGGAAGCTTTACCTTCACCACCACCCATCGGGTGATCTACCGGGTTCATCGCAACACCACGAACACGTGGGCGGATACCTTTCCAGCGGTTTTTACCAGCTTTACCGGCAGTTTCCAGATTATGGTCGCTGTTAGAAACCACACCTACGGTTGCATAACAGTTGATCAATACTTTTCTTAATTCACCGGAAGGCATTTTTAATACGGCGTATTTCTCTTCCTTATTCGCCAGCTGTGCAGATGCACCTGCGCTTCTTACCATTTTACCACCCTGGTTAGGCTGTAATTCAATGTTGTGGATCATGGTACCCAAAGGCATATTCTTCATCAACAAAGCGTTACCGATCTCAGGAACAGCATTGTCGCCGGCGATTACGGTTGTACCAACCTGTAAACCCTGAGGAGCAATGATGTAGCGTTTTTCACCATCTGCATATTGCAGCAGGGCGATGAATGCGGTACGGTTAGGATCGTATTCAATAGATACTACTGTAGCAGCAATATCTCTTTTGTTTCTTTTGAAATCGATGATGCGGTAGTGATGCTTGTTTCCACCACCCATGTAACGGGATACACGACGACCCTGGAAGTTACGGCCAGCCGTATTCTTCTGAGGTTCGAGCAAGCTCTTCTCAGGATCCATGGTTGTGATCTCTGCATAAGCATTACCAATTCTCCAACGTGTTCCTGCTGTGATTGGTTTGTACTTTTTAAGTGCCATTGTTTACTCTTTTTACTGCGGATTTTTCAGCTCCGCGTGCTATAATTAAATATTTGAATACAGGTCGATCGCTTCACCTTCTGCTACGGTTACCAGTGCTTTCTTATACGCACCTTTCATACCCTGTATGAAACCGGCTTTGGTATAACGGGTCTTGTTCTTTCCGGGAACCACGGCGGTATTTACATCCACTACATTTACTCCGTAGAATTCTTCTACCGCTTTTTTGATTTCCAGTTTGTTGGCCCTGCGGTCTACTCTGAAAGCATACCTTCTTAATTTTTCCTGTTGAGCGTTTGCTTTTTCAGTTAAAATGGGCTTTATCAATACTTCAGTCAGTTTCATTTGTATCTGTTTGAAACGTTACTTAAATTAAGCTGTTACGCCTTCTTCTTCTGCGAAGATCTTGGCGGTATTTTCAGTGATCACCAGGACATCAGCATTCATAATTTCGTATGTGTTGATATCGGCCAGCAATGAACTGGTAATATTTGGAATATTGCGTGTGCTCAGGTACAGGTTATCGTTGTACTCGGGCAATACGATCAGGGTTTTCTTGTTGGCCACGTTCAGGCTGTTCATGATCTCAACTACCTGCTTGGTTTTAGGAGCATCCATGTTGATGTCTTCCAGTACCAGGATCGCATTATCCTTGGCTTTGTAACTCAGGGCAGACATCTTGGCCAGGTCCTTCACTTTACGGTTCAGTTTGAAATCGTAAGAGTGTGGTTTAGGTCCGAAGATGGTACCACCACCTTTGTACAAAGGGTTACGGATATTACCTTTACGGGCACCACCGGTTCCTTTTTGTTTGTGCAGCTTGCGGCTGGCACCCTGTACTTCGGCACGGGTTTTCACTTTGTGTGTACCCTGACGGCCCTGGGCCAGGTATTGTTTCACAGCCAGGTAAATCACGTGATCGTTCGGCTCGATACCGAATACATCAGCAGGTAATTCAACCGTTCTGCCGGTCTTCTGTCCTTTTATATTTAATACGTCTACTTGCATGTTCTTTCAGTTAAATAGGTGATTACTTCTGGATTAAAACGATGGAACCGTTATGGCCAGGAACCGAACCGCTGATCAGGATATAATTCTTTTCAGGGAAGATCTTAACCACTTTTAAACCTTTCATTTTAACACGGTCACCGCCCATACGGCCGGCCATCCTCATTCCCTTGAATACGCGGGAAGGATAAGATGATCCACCAATGGAACCCGGTGCACGCTGACGGTCGTGCTGACCGTGAGACGCTTCACCCACACCAGAGAATCCGTGGCGTTTTACAACACCCTGGAAACCTTTACCCTTGGTGGTACCAACTACTTCAACAGCTTCTCCTTCAGAGAAAATGTCTACTGTAATGGTCTCGCCCAGTGCTTTTTCTATGGAATAATTGCGGAATTCTTTTACGAATTTCTTAGCGGCAGTTTGCGCTTTTGCGTAGTGATTCAGCTCGGCTTTTGTGGAGTGTTTTTCTTTCTTGTCGCCTAAGCCTAATTGAACGGCAGCATACCCGTCAGACTCGATTGTCTTGATCTGGGTTACTGTGTTGGGAGCAGCTTCGATGATGGTGCAGGCTGTCTGCTTTCCATCGGCGGCGAAGATGCTGGTCATCCCGATTTTTTTACCAATAATACCTTTCATCTTTTGCGGTTTATAGCCCCGCTTGGTTATGAGGACATCCCGATGATGAATCGGGATTCAATCCTTGTTCGCTGCCGACCTTTTCCGTTGTTTCTTCCCGCCTGGCGGGAAAAGAGGAAGTACCGGAAGTAAACAAACCTCGAAGGGCCTGTTTATATGTTGTGATCGCGGATTTTATGATTTTGATAGGATTAATATGATTATTCCTATCTCAAAGTCCGGATCGTTTCGATTCAGAGCTGCTTTCTCCTGCTTTTGGCAGATTTGGCAGATGAAAATTATTTATAAGAACTCAGCGCTTGCTCATAGCTCGTAGCTATCAGCTCACAGCTATTTATCAAGCTTTGATCTCAACTTCCACACCTGAAGGCAAATCCAGTTTGCTCAGGGCATCTACCGTTCTGGAAGATGAAGTGTAGATATCCAGCAAACGCTTGTGCGTACAAAGCTGGAACTGCTCACGGCTCTTCTTATTTACGTGTGGTGAACGCAGAACAGTGAAAATTTTCTTGTGGGTAGGCAAAGGAATAGGTCCTGTAACTACTGCACCTGTACTGCGTACTGTTTTCACGATCTTCTCAGCAGATTTATCTACCAGATTGTGATCGTATGATTGTAATTTGATCCTGATTCGTTGAGACATAGTCGAAACCCAATTTTCTGATTGGGGTTGCAAAGGTAAGAGCCCGTAACGGAATGGACAAGTATTTTGAAAGTTTTTTTGTGTATTTCCCAAATAAACCCGGAAAAATATCCCCAAAATCAGTCAATATCCCCAAATAGTCCAGTTCCAACCCTTTTGGCCGCTATAGGAACGACACGGGAACTGCATTCTCTACGCAGTTATGAAGAACACATTAGTTATAATTATACCAAATCAATATTTTTACGGTCATAAAGCGAAAAATGGCAAAAAAACAAACGGTCAGAGACCTCCGGAATTCCCCTGCTATGGAAACTACGGCAGAAACCCCCTATCAGATCAATAAAACCGGCATCATCCCCCTTTTCACTGCTTTATTATACCTGGGTGTACATTTTATCCCTGATTTTGAGGCCTACGACGCCATGGGCCCCCAGTGGTTTTACATGGTTTGCGTGGATCTACTGGTATCGCTTTACATTCTTGCGCGGAAAGACCAGTATGGTACTGCTGCCATGGCATTTTCCCGAAACCTTTTTTCCTGGCTTTACCTGGCTTTTTTTGTCCTGGCAGGCATTTCTATCCTTTTTGCCATTAATCCAACAGAGGGGCTCGTGAATTATGTGCGTTTAACCGCTACCATTGTGGCTTTTTTCAATCTGGGTATCCTGTTCTACCAACGTACCGATCTTTTCCGGGCGGTTGCTGTGTTGATCAGCCTTGTTTTACTGGTCGAATCCCTGCAGGCGCTGAGTATTTTTTTGAACAAAATGGGCACTGTTACCATGGTAGATCTGATCAAAGACATCAAAGCTCAGGCCGGCAACAAGAATATATTCGTATCCGGCATTGCCGCCAAAATCCCGTTTGCGCTTTATTTGATACATAGCTCCCGGATGCCGATGCGCCTGGTCAACATCCTGATCCTGTTACTGGCAACATTAACCATCTTCCTGCTTAATTCCCGGGCATCGTACATGACGCTGATCCTGATTTTTTTACTTTACCTGATCTACAGTTTTCTGGAAGCCAGAAAAGAAAAGCCGGCTGAAAAATCCATTTTCCAAATGGCTTATGTATTGGTTCCGGTAATAGTTGCACTGTTCATTTCTCAATTGTTGCTGGAAAATGTAAAAAGCTTTGAGAAAGAGAGTGAACCCCAGTTGTTTGGCACGGTTACAGAAAGAATAGGATCTATCTCTACTGTATCGGATGAGAGCAATAAAGTGAGATTACGCCTCTGGAGCAATGCACTGGATTACACCTTTCACCATCCGCTGACTGGCTGCGGTTATGGTAACTGGAAAATAGCCTCCATTCCCTACCAGCGTATTATCACCAACGATCTGTATGTACCTATCCATGCCCATAATGATTTTATCGAAGCCTTTGCCGAAATGGGGATTCCCGGAGGGCTTTTGTACCTCTCCTTATTTGTCTGTATCGCTATATTTACTTTACGAACCTTCCGTTCGGAGGCAGCAGGTCAGGGGATAAAATGGATGTCTGTTTTTTCCTTTCTCGCTTTTGTGGCGTATTCTTCCGATGCCTTCTTCAACTTTCCCATAGAGAGGCCATTGAACCAGATGTTTTTTGCCCTCTTTGCCGCATTGAATGTGGTGGCTTATCTCGCTATTCCGCGAACTGTTCCGCACGATGAATCCAAAAAAAGTTCCTCCAATGCATTGCCTATCTCCGTTTACGGTTTAGTAGCCGTATTAATACTGATTCCGGCGGCCTATGTTACCTACCAAACGCACCGCTCACTGAAGGTTCAGCGTTTGGTGCTGGCAGATCTGAATAACGAACCTCTGAAAATGGATTGGAAAACAACTGTACCCTCCTTCCCTTCTATACCTAACCTGTCCGCAACTGCCCAGCCGATAGATGCCATCAAGGGTAGGTATCTGTATGAAGCAGGGCAATATGACCAAGCCCTTTTACTGCTAGATAGAGGCAGAAAAGCCAATCCGGTGATCGGTTACAGCGAATTCCTGAAAGCAGGACTTTTCTATAAAACAGACCGTTTGGATAGTGCCTATACAAACGCCATGTTCGCGTTTTATACACGACCAAAAGCCAAAACCTATTACCAGACGCTGATTGCCATTTTAGCCAAAAGAAAAGATACCAGCGAGATCAAAAAAGCTTTTGCAGAATTTGACCGTTACCGGCACGAACCTGTTGGTTGGGATCTGTACCTGCGTGGCATGTTGAACGCACAGGGAAAAGGAACCAGACACCTGCTCATTATGGCCGATAGTGCTTTAAAGATGTTTGCCAATGACCCTGGCGTGGCCACAATTCCTCCCGTCAGAGATGAGATCATCCGTTTTATGGAAAATCCTACTGCTACCAATACGACTGCAGGCAAAACAAGCGAAGCAGATGTAATAGCGGCTACCAAATATTACAACGATGCAGTTGTTGCATTTGGCTCTGGTGTGGCCGGAAAAGATAACCTCGAAAAAGCAGCCAGCTTATTCCTCAGATCAGCCGCCCTTAATCCCGGCAACTATGTGGCCTATGAGAATGCGGCCATTTGTTACTTTAATATGAAACAATGGCAAAAATCGATCACCTATTTCAATAAAGTACTGGCCACAAAACTTTCTACCAATGGCAAACCCGAATATTTTAAAGGCGTAGCACTGTACAATACCGGTCAGAGAGAAGAAGGCTGCAACTACCTGAAAACCTCCATGGCCAAAGGCTGGAAGGAAGCAGAACCTGTTGTGAAAGCGAATTGTAAATAGTGAGTGGTGAGTAGTGAGTAGACAGTTGTAAACCACAACTATTAACTATTAACTATTAACTACTCACCACTCACCACTCACGAAAAAGCCCCATCGTTACCAATGGGGCTTCTTCTATTCAGTTCAACAAAGAATTAATCTTCGATCTTCACTTTTCCTTTGTTCTTGGCCATTACCTCTTCTGCTACGTTGTTAGGTGCAGGAGAATAATGACTGAACTCCATGGTAGAAGTAGCACGGCCGGATGACAATGAACGCAGCTGGGTTACATAACCGAACATTTCGCTCAATGGAACTTTGGCCTTGATCACCTGCAGGTTGGCGCGGCTGTCCATACCTTCCAGCATACCACGACGACGGTTCAGGTCACCTGTTACATCACCCATGTATTGATCTGGGGTTAATACTTCCACTTTCATGATGGGTTCGAGCAAGGTAGGTTTTGCTTTACGGCCAGCTTCACGGAAACCGGATTTGGCACATAATTCAAAGCTCATGGCATCAGAATCCACATCGTGGTAGCTACCGTCGAATACACGCACTTTCATGTTGTTAACGGGGTAACCGGCCAGTACACCTGTAGACATGGCTGTTTCAAAACCTTTGCTGATGGCAGGAACAAATTCTTTTGGAATAGATCCACCAAACAGATCGTTTACAAACTGGAAATGTTTTCCTTCATTCTCTTTCAGCCACTCAGCATCAGCTGGTCCGATAGAGAACTGGATATCGGCGAACTTACCACGACCACCCGACTGCTTTTTCAGCACTTCGCGGTGTTCAATAGTGTTACCGAATGATTCTTTATAGGCAACCTGGGGCGCACCCTGGTTTACTTCTACTTTAAACTCACGACGCATACGGTCGATGATGATCTCGAGGTGCAACTCTCCCATTCCACGCAGGATGGTCTGGCCGGTATCTTCATCGGTATTTACACGCAGCGTAGGATCTTCTTCTACCAGTTTGGCAATGGCCATACCCATTTTATCAACGTCGGCCTGTGTTTTAGGCTCAACGGCTACCGCGATCACAGGCTCAGGGATGAACATGTTCTCGAGGGTGATAGGATGGTTCTCATCGCAAAGGGTATCCCCTGTTTTGATCTCTTTGAAACCTACCGCAGCGGCGATATCACCGGCTTCGATAAAGTCGATCGGATTCTGTTTGTTGGCAAACATCTTCATGATACGGCTGATACGCTCTTTTTTACCACTTCTTACGTTCAATACATAAGAACCGGCATCGAGGTGACCGGAATAACACCGGAAGAAAGCCAGACGACCCACAAAAGGATCGGTCATGATTTTGAAAGCCAGGGCCGCAAAAGGTGCTTTTGCATCTGCTTTACGGGTTTCTGTTTCGCCTGTATCAGGATTGATACCAACGGTATCTTCGATATCAACAGGAGAAGGCAGGTAACGGCAAACGGCATCCAGTGCGGTTTGTACCCCTTTGTTTTTGAAAGAAGAACCACACATCATCGGAACAATGCTCAGATCGATGGTGGCTTTGCGGATCGCTTCGTGCATCTCGGCTTCAGAAATGCTGGCTGGATCATCAAAGAACTTCTCCATCAGTTTGTCATCATATTCTGCTACGGCTTCTACCAGGTTCTGTCTCCATTGGTTGGCTTCTTCTACCATATCAGCCGGTACATCGATCTCGTCGAAAGTCATACCTTCTGTTTCCATGTGCCAGATAATTCCTTTCATCTTGATCAGATCCACCACACCGGTAAAATTATCTTCCGCACCGATCGGCAACTGTAAGGGAACGGCTTTGGCACCCAGCATTTCTTTTACCTGCTGAACCACCATGAGGAAATCTGCACCGGAACGGTCCATTTTGTTAACGAAACCGATACGGGGAACTTTGTAACGGTTGGCCTGGCGCCATACGGTTTCAGACTGTGGCTCTACACCATCTACAGCTGAGAACAGGGCGATCAGACCATCCAGTACACGCATAGAACGTTCTACCTCTACGGTAAAATCTACGTGACCGGGGGTATCAATAATGTTGAAATAGTAGGATTTGGTATCGGCATCAGCTACACCCTTGATAGTAGGGAATTTCCACTGACAGCTAACCGCAGCAGAAGTAATGGTAATACCTCTTTCTTTTTCCTGCTCCATCCAGTCGGTAGTGGCAGCACCATCGTGCACTTCACCAATCTTGTGGATCATACCGGTATAGCGCAGGATACGCTCGGTAGTGGTGGTTTTACCGGCATCGATGTGCGCGGCAATACCGAAGTTCCGTTGAAATTTCAAGTCAGCCATAAAGAATTCTTGTTTTAAGTTTGATGTTTGGCCTTGGTGTCCAAATTTTTTCGAGCCGCAAAGGTAGGAATTATAGCGATTGTTCGATGGTTTGGAGGGGATTAAATTCTGCTGTGGAAAACTAAGGGGGAAGTCAAAATGCAAAAGTCAAAAGTAAAAAGTCAAAAGAAGCACTCCTCTTTTTGACTTTTTACTTTTGACTTTTGACTTAAACCAGTTAACTAAATGACTATCAGTAACTTACCTATTTACCCGGCTTTACATTGATCAAAGCGATATCATAAATCACGGCTGAATTCGGCGGAATGTTAGCAGTACCTTGTTCGCCATAAGCGGTGGCTGCCGGCAGGATAGCACGGAAAATGGTTCCCTGCTCTACCCGGAACAATACATCACGCAAACCGGGGATCATTTCACCGGCAAGGGCCATATAGGAAGACTTGGTTTTGTTATAGTCGTCCACTACGGTTCCATCGGGTAAGGTACAGATCACATTCAGGACAATAGTGTCTTTGGGAGAGGGACGCATGCCGGTTCCTGCCTTGGCAATGGTGTACATAACACCACTGGGCAACTGGGTAAAGCCTTTTTCACTTTTTGCTTTGTCGAATAGGGCCACTTCAAGCTGGCGGTTACGCTGCAATTGGTAAGTGCGCTGGTAAGCCAGTAAACGGTCCTGTGTTGTGGCAGGATTTACTTCCAGTTTGCGGTTGTTCAGCACATCATCGATGGCTTTTTTAAAGCGGGCCTGGTCGTTTACCACAAACCCAGTTTTGGCAAACAACTGTTGCATCATATACACGCCTAGGCTGTATTGAATGGTATCTTCTACCGGGTTAGACTTGGCTTTGGGAGCCGGCTTTTGTGCGAAGCTGGCTGAAACGAGCAGCAAAAAAGCAGTAAAAAGAACAATGATTTTTTTCATGTGTGGATGTATTTGATGTTAGCGTTAAATGAAAATAGTTACTCCGCGAAACCTCCGCGCTCTCTGCGGCTCTGCGGTGAAGGAATGTTGCACCAACCACAGCCCCGCAGAGAGCGCGGAGTTTACACAGAGCCGTTTACTTCAAAGTTAAATTAATGAACTGCCTTAACAGGAAAAGCAAGGTTAATTAAGGTTAAAGAAAATACCGGGAAGGCTATTTTTTACCTGTGATCTCCAGCAATTCTACCAGTATCAGCAGCGCACTGTTGGGTGGGATCTGGTTATTGCCTTTTTCGCCGTAAGCCATGGACGCCGGAATAAATACCTGCCAGCGTGAGCCTACAGGCATTAACTGCAACACTTCATTTAATCCGGGTATTAATGTGCCGGGAGTGGTTTTTACCGGTGCATTGGAAACAAAAGTGTTTTCAAAGACCCTGCCATCCGGCAAAGTGCCTTTGAAATGGATAAGTACCGAATCTGTTTCATCCGGTTTGGGGCCCTTGCTGGGTTGTATGATAGTGTATTGCACCCCACTGGGCAGTTTACCGATGCCGGGTTTGTCTTTGATCAGTTCAAATAACTCCTTTTCGAGTGCCTTGCTTTTCTGTAGCTGGAAATTGGTCTGGTAATTTGAGATCAGTGGGTATATCAGGCTATCACTGATTTTGCGGGGATTGTTTTTATAACGGTCATTCAAGCCAGACAGAAAATAATCCAGATTAAGACTCAGAAAACCACCACGTACCAGGTATTCGGCCATGTAAACGCCGAGGGCGTATTGAACTGAGTCTTGTTGTGATTTTAGTGGTATGCTGTATGTACTGGTTTCAACTGATTTTCCGGTTACTTTTTTTTGAGCGATTACCCTGTTTGATGTAAAACAAACATAGAGTATGATTATAGAAAGTATAATATAATTTCTTTTCTTCATTACCTGCAATTGGATCTTTACAACAACATACTTCGAATCATAACCCATCAATCGGGCACAAGGTTACTATTCTAACAGGTCATTTATCTATATTCATAAATAACAATTACACCTGTGGTACCTGCACCGCCTCCATTGTTTCCATTACCTCCACCTCCACCGGATCCATTACCCGTGCCTGCAAGACCCACACCAGCTGAACCAGCTCTTCCTAAACCACCACCCCCGAAAATACTGCTACCACCATTGCCCCCCAGGCCTAAACCGGCAGTATTAACTATTTTGATACCCCCAATACCCGGTTCACCTTGATAAGCGATGTCTCCTCCCCCCGTAACTGAACCTCCGGCACCACCTGCCACCGTACCTCCTACTGTTGTTGAACCAACCGTACCGCCCCTGCCACCGTTGGCGGCGTACGTGGTTCCGGTGACCGTGAAAATGGTAGAACCGCCATTTCCACCGGTACCAGCAGCAATACCAGCTGCTCCTGCAGTACCACAGATATAGGAGTAGGAACTTTGTATCTGGCCAAGTTCTACTTCAATAAATCCACCCGCTCCACCACCGGCTCCGCCAGAACCGTTACTGTTGGCACCACCGCCACCACCACCACCAGCACCTACCATACGAACAAGAATTCTGCTAACGTTTGCGCTAGGTGTATATGTACTAGATGCGGTATTAGTTAAAGTTATTACCCTGATCAATGAATTTACACCGATAAAAGTAGTTGCAGAAACGGTTTCTGCTATAATTGTGCCTGTTGCAGTTATATTACCGGCAACAGTTGCACCGCCTGTTCCAATATCCAAACCACCCGTACCTGTAGTGTTCAAATTAGCAGCGGTTATGGTTCCTGTAGCGGTGATTTGTCCGCCAATATTCGCTCCACCCGTTCCGATATCCAGACTACCCGTTGCAGTAGTGCTCAATTCTGCTGCTATGATGGTACCCGTTACTGTAATGCCTCCTGCAACTGTTGCACCACCAGTGCCTACTTTCAGGTTTCCTGCTGTTGTTGTGCTAAGACTGCCCACAGAAGCAATGCCGCTAACGGTAATGGCAGACAGGTTACCCAGACTGGTAATACTGTTCAGTGCACCAGTTGATAAAGTTCCACTTAAGGTTTGTGCTATTACCGTACCGGTGGCTGTAATACCGCCAGCAATGGTTGCACCACCTGTGCCTACTATCAGGTTACCGGCTGTAGTTGTACTAATACTTCCGGCAGATAAGGTACCTGTTACGGTAATGGCAGACAGGTTACCCAGACTGGTAATACTGTTCAGTGCGCCTGTTGATAATGTACCACTTAAAGTACCTGCTACTACTGTACCGCTTACGGTAATGGCAGACAGGTTACCCAGACTGGTGATGCTACTTAATGCACCTGCAGAAAGGGTTCCACTTAGGGTTCCTGCTGTTACGGTGCCGGTTACGGTAAGACTACCTAACTGACCAATGCTGGTAATATTAGGCTGTGCCGCAGTAACAATGGTACCCGCTAAAGTAGTACCGGTAATGGCACCTGATGACAATACAGACGTTGGTGTAATATTATTTAAGAAGAGTGTAATGGCTGGTGTAGAGCTTGCATTGGCTACCGTACCGGTTATACCATTTGCAGAAACCACAGAAACGGTAGTAACAGATCCGCCACCCGCAATGGTTGCCCAGGTATTATCCCCGCGTAAATAAGTAGTAGTAGTGGCCGTACCGCTGGCTGATAAATTACTGATGCCCACAATACCGTTGGCCAATGTACCGCTGTAAGTGCCCCCCACAATGGTGCCGCTAACATTCAGATTGGTAGCTGTCAAATTACCAGCAACGGTTAATCCGGTTAAGCCTGTTAACGTGCCAATTTTGGCACTGGTAGTACTGATAGAACCGGCCGTGACATTTCCACTGACGGTAATTGCAGTCAGGTTGGCAAGGCTGGTAATACTACTGAGTGCACCCGATGAAAGTGTACCGCTGAGTACGCCCGCATCTACGGTGCCGGTTACGGTTACGCCTCCGGCACGCACAATATTAGACACGATCAGTTTCAATTTACCACCCGCTTTATTAGATGGGGTTACACCGTCTGGTTCAAAAGTGCCAATTTCACTATAAAATTCGTTGGTTACCAGATCCGCATATTTCACTACATCTCCAAAACGGGCATATCCTTTGGAATCCGATCCAAAATTACCTGCCGGGAAGTTATCACGTACGTCACCAGACAGCATAGCAGCAGTATCCGAATATTTAAGTACCCCCTGAAAAGTACCGGTGAAAGTACCACCTATGATGGACTGGTTAACATATAGTTCTTCAAACCTGCCGGTAACGGCAGTTACAGTACCTGTTACTGTCAGGGTATTTCCTACTGTTGCATTATTGGTAACTACCAGATCTTTCGTTCTTGTTGTATTAGATACGGTTAACAAGTTCAATGTTCCAAGACTTGTAATATTACTAGTAGTAGTAGCGCTCAACGTACCACTGAATGTACCACCGGTGATGGTGCCAGGTACACTTAAGTTACCGATGGTACCAGTGGTGCTGCTGATATTACCGGTGGTAGCAGTGCCGCTAACCGTTAAGCTGCCTAAGGTACCCAGGCTGGTGATATTAGGTTGGGCCGCAGTAGTTAAGGTACCACCCAGTGTTGTACCGGTGATAGCACCTCCTACACTTAATGAAGTAAGCCCGGTCAGGTTGGTAATCTTTGCAGTAGTTGTACTGATAGAGCCTGCTGTGATATTACCTGATACCGTTAACGCTGTCAGGTTACCTAATGATGTGATGTTATTTAATGTACCAGCTGACAGTGTTCCACTGAAGGTTCCACCTGTGATGGTGCCAGGAACTGTTAAGTTACCGATCGTACCGGTAGTGCTGCTGATATTACCTGTAGTGGCAGTACCGCTTACAGTTAAACTGCTCAGCGTTCCGAGGCTGGTGATATTAGGCTGAGCCGCGGTAGTTAAGGTACCACCCAAGGTCGTGCCGGTGATAGCACCATTCACTGTCAGACTTGTTAAGCCAGTCAGATTAGCGATCGTGGCTGTTGTCGTACTGATAGATGCTGAAGTAATATTACCTGTTACAGTTAACGCTGTCAGGTTACCAAGTGAGGTGATGCTGTTTAATGTACCAGCTGACAGTGTACCACTGAAGGTTCCACCAGTAATCGTACCAGGTACGGTTAAGTTACCGATCGTACCAGTAGTGCTGCTGATATTACCAGTGGTAGCAGTGCCGCTTACGGTTAAGCTGCTCAATGTTCCGAGGCTCGTGATATTGGGCTGTGCCGCAGTAGTTAAGGTACCACCCAGTGTTGTACCGGTGATAGCTCCATTAACAGTTAATGAGGTCAGACCAGTCAGATTAGCAATCGCTGCATTCGTGATGTTTGCTGTAGCTGTACTGATAGAGCCTGCTGTGATATTACCCGTTACAGTTAACGCTGTAAGATTACCTAATGAGGTGATGCTATTTAAGGTTCCAGCTGACAGTGTACCACTGAAGGTTCCACCTGTGATCGTGCCAGGTACGGTTAAGTTACCGATCGTACCGGTAGTACTGCTGATATTACCTGTAGTGGTAGTACCGCTTACAGTTAAACTGCTCAGCGTTCCGAGGCTAGTAATATTAGGCTGAGCCGATGTAGTCAGTGTACCTCCCAGTGTTGTACCGGTGATCGCACCGTTCACTGTCAGACTTGTTAAGCCAGTCAGATTTGCAATCGTTGCAGTTGTGGTACTGATAGATGCTGAAGTAATATTACCTGTTACAGTTAACGCTGTTAAGTTACCGAGTGAGGTGATGCTATTTAATGTTCCGGCTGACAGTGTACCACTGAAGGTTCCACCTGTAATGGTGCCAGGTACGGTTAAGTTACCGATCGTACCGGTGGTGCTGCTGATATTACCGGTGGTAGCAGTGCCGCTTACGGTTAAGCTGCCCAGCGTTCCCAGGCTGGTGATATTAGGCTGAGCCGATGTAGTCAGTGTACCTCCCAGTGTTGTACCGGTGATAGCACCGTTCACAGTTAATGATGTAAGGCCAGTCAGATTAGCGATCGTGGCAGTAGTGGTACTGATAGACGCTGAAGTAATATTACCTGTTACCGTTAAAGCAGTCAGGTTACCAAGTGAAGTGATGCTGTTTAATGCACCTGCACTTAAGGTTCCGCTAAAGGTTCCACCTGTGATTGTACCGGGAACAGTTAAGTTACCGATTGTACCGGTAGTGCTGCTGATATTACCTGTAGTGGCAGTACCGCTTACAGTTAAACTGCTTAATGTTCCGAGGCTGGTGATATTAGGCTGTGCCGATGTAGTCAAGGTACCACCCAGTGTTGTACCGGTGATAGCACCATTCACTGTCAGACTTGTTAAGCCAGTCAGATTAGCAATCGTTGCTGTTGTGGTACTGATAGACGCTGAAGTAATATTACCTGTTACCGTTAAAGCAGTCAGGTTACCGAGTGATGTGATGCTATTTAATGTTCCAGCTGACAGTGTACCACTGAAGGTTCCGCCGGTGATCGTACCAGGAACAGTTAAGTTACCGATCGTACCAGTGGTGCTGCTGATATTACCGGTGGTAGCAGTGCCGCTTACGGTTAAGCTGCTTAATGTACCCAGACTGGTGATATTAGGCTGTGCAGATGTAGTCAGTGTACCACCCAGTGTTGTACCGGTGATAGCGCCGTTCAC
>CALRMK020000013.1:0-89440 GCA_943369185.1 Caulobacter sp. UNC279MFTsu5.1
GCTTCTATTGCCGATGTGGAGATCAGCGAATTTGATTTTGATAAGATCCTGGACGGCGCCAGCTGGTTTCATACCACCGGCATAACACCCGCCCTCAGCGATAAAGCCGCTGCCTTAACCGAAGCGGCCCTGAAAGCTGCCAAAGCCAAAGGCATTACCACCAGCATAGATCTGAACTACCGTAAAAAATTATGGAGCAAGGAAAAAGCGAGGGAAGTAATGACACGTCTCTGCCAATATGTGGATGTATGTATCGGTAATGAAGAAGACGCTGATACCACACTCGGTTTCAAAGCAGAAGGTACCGATGTAACCAAAGGCGAACTGAACCTGGACGGTTACAAAAGTGTGTTCAAACAAATGAAAGAGAAATTCGGATTCAAATACATTGCATCTACTTTACGCGAGAGCCATAGTGCTTCTGATAATGGCTGGAGCGCTTTGGTGTATGATGGAACCGAATTCTATCATACCAAACAGTACGAAGTGCGTATCGTAGACCGTGTGGGCAGTGGTGATTCTTTTGCCAGCGGATTTATTTACGGACTGGTAAGCGGCATGCCGATGCCCGAAGCGGCCGAGTTTGGCGTAGCGGCTTCTGCCATCAAACACACTATTCCGGGCGATCTGAACCATGCTACTTTGACGGAGGTGAAGGAATTGATGAAGGGGGATGGTAGTGGAAGGGTGCAGAGATAATTGGGAAATGTGGTAATTTGAAAATATGTTAATTTGAAAGTGTGCTAATTTGAAAATTTGAAAATGTAATAGAATGATTTTAGATAGTTTACAGAGTAGTTCAAAGTATGCATCACTCAATCCTTTATTTGCAAAGGCATTTGAATATTTACATTCGACTGATCTTCTTGCTTTGGAAATAGGGAAGTTTGAGATTGATGGAGACAGATTGATCGGTATTGTTTCTGAAAAGAAGGGTGTTACAGCTGCTGAATCAACTGCAAAATTTGAATGCCACAATGCACATATTGATATCCAGGTTTGTATCAGGGGTAAAGAAACCCTGGGCTGGAAACCGCGCAACACCTGTGTGGCTCCCAGGGGAGAATACAATGCCGAAAAAGATGTGTTGTTTTATGAGGATGCACCGGATATGTTCTTTGGTATGACGGATAACCAGTTCGCGATTTTTTATCCGGAAGATGTGCATGCACCGATGATCGGAGAAGGGATTATTAAGAAATTGGTGATTAAAGTGAAGATTTGACTTACATTTTTTAGCCGCAGATGCGCATATTTTTTCATTTGTGAATCTGCGGCTTTTTTATTTTGCACATATCAATCTCTAATAACCAGTAGAAGATTCTTTTTCAACTGACAATACATCCTGCTCTGTTGCATCTCCCTGCTCCTGTAATTTTCCAAATGCGGCAGCTGTAGCAAAATTCAGCAATTCCTGTGGATGGTTTTCGTTAGTGAGTAACCCATAGATTAATCCTGCCATAAAACAATCACCACTGCCGCTTCTATCAACCACTCCTTTACAAGTAAATTCGTGTGACTGGTATTGTTGGCCTTTATCATGCAATGTGGTATAATAAAGTATATGGTCTTGATCGCTATCAAAACGAAAAGTATTCGCAACTGTAGCACATTTTGGAAACATTCGCCTGATTTCCTGCGCAGTGGCCTCTGCATGATCTATATAAGCCTGCCTGGATCTTTTATCATGAATGTTTTCATCCAGATGAGTGCCTAATAAGGTTTGTGCACTCCAGATATTGCCCATGACCACATCGCAATAGCTCACCAGTTCTGGCATTACTTCATGTGGTTGTTTGCCGTATTTCCAAAGTTTGGAACGATAGTTCAGGTCGACAGAAATTTTAATATTTTTTCTGGAAGCAGCTTGTATACCTTCTAAACAAACATCCGCCACTTGTTGGTTCAATGCAGGACTGATAGCCGTAAAATGAAACCAATGAATGCCCTCCAATACCTTATCCCAATCAATCATTCCGGGTTTTAATGCAGAGAAAGAAGATCTGTCGCGATCATACACTACACCACCTTTGATATCCGCACCGGTTTCTAAATAATACAAACCAATTCGATCACCTGCAATGATTATAGAAGAGGTATCGATATTTTTTCTGTTGAGGTATTGGATCACATATTGCGACATGAAATTATCAGGCAATACCGTACAATAACTTACCGGAATATGCCAACCGGCAAGTGCTGTAGCAACATTGGCTTCTGCTCCACCTACAAATAAAAGCATCGGGTTTCTGTGTGCTCTGGCGTCTTTGGGTGAAGGCGACAAACGCAACAATAATTCTCCCATACATAGTACCTTATTCATAAGCAGGATTATAGTTATTAGCGCATATCGGCTATCGCCACCGGATCCATATCAGTAAACGTATAATTCTCTCCTGCCATGGCCCAGATAAACCCATAGTTGGTGGTACCGGGTCCGCAGTGTACCGACCAGGGTGGCGAGATCACTGCTTCATGGTTAGCCATTACAATATGACGGGTTTCTGTGGGCTCGCCCATCAAATGAAAAATACGGTGCTGTGCGGGTACATCAAAATAGAAATACACTTCCATGCGGCGGGTATGGGTATGCGGCGGAACCGAGTTCCATACACTACCTTCTTTCAATACGGTTAAGCCCATCACCAACTGGCAACTCTGTATCCCATCCTGATGAATGTATTTATAGATGGTTCTTTCATTGGCTGTTGCTTTTTCGCCCAGGTTTACGGGTGCAGCTTCTTCTTTGGTCATCTTCCGGTTGGGATAACTATGATGCGCCGTAGTGGACATCAGAAAAAAACTAGCCGGGCTGGTAGCTGAAACACTGCCAAAACTTACTTCTCTGGTTCCCTTACCAAGATAAACGGTATCCAGTTTATCCAGCTCATACCTGACCCCATCCGCCATCACGATACCGGCGCCACCTACATTGATGATTCCGAGCTCCCTTCTCTCCAGAAAATAATCTGCCCGAAGTTCAGCTTCGTTATGCAAAGGCACTTGTTGCTGCAAAGGTTGTACACCACCAATGATTACACGGTCGTAATGAGAGTATACCAATGTGAGAGCATCGGCTTTCATCAGTTCCGGCACTAAAAAATTTTCCCGCAGTTCTGCCGTGGTCATTCCTTTTACTTCTTTGGGACTGGCTTGAAATCTGATTTGCATACGTAGTAGTTTATTGGTTGCTGGATGCTGGTTATTGGATGCTGATTTATTGGTTTACTAACAGATTTGTAAATGCCTATGAAAGCCCCCGAATATACCAGTAAACAACTATACCCGCTATCTCCCTATTTACCTTATACCTATTTACCTATATACTTATTTACCAATTCACCTATCTCCCCATCCATCCGCCATCTACTACCAGGATGGTTCCGTTAACATAGGCGGAAGCATCTGAAGCCAGAAATACCGTGGGACCTATGAAATCTTCGGGTTGTCCCCAGCGTGCGGCGGGTATACGCGAGAGGATGGAAGCACTTCTCTCGGGGTCATTACGCAATGCTTCGGTATTATCAGTAGCAATATATCCCGGTGCGATGCCGTTTACGGTTACCCCTTTCGATGCCCATTCATTGGCCAGTGCTTTTACCAGACTACTCAATGCGCCTTTGCTGGCTGCATATCCGGGTACATTGATGCCACCCTGGAAACTCAGCAGCGAGCAGGTGAAAATAATTTTTCCGGCGCCCCTCTCAATCATTTTTTTCCCGATCTCTCTTGCCAGGATAAAAGGTGCATCGAGGTTGAGTGCCAGTACGGTGTCCCAATAGTCATCCGGGTGTTCCGCAGCGGGCTTACGCATGATGGTGCCGGCATTATTCACGAGAATATCGATCACCGGATTTTCGGTTTGCAGTTTTTTGATAAATGCATACAAAGCCTCCCTGTCAGAAAGATTGGCTGCATAGGGTTTGAATGACCTGCCCAGAGCCATCACTTCCTTTTCAATATCACTACCCGGAGCCAGTGAACCGGACACACCGATGATATCTGCACCGGCTTCTGCCAGACCCAGGGCCATAGCTTTCCCGATGCCTTTGTTGCAGCCTGTTACCAGGGCTGTTTTTCCGGTCAGATCAAATAAGGGTGCTGCCATATAAAAAGTTCAGTTATTAAAATTATCAGAATCAATACAAAGCAAAACTGGTATTTCTCCGGCAACTAATCAGCGGAAACTACGAAAACGTTTGCACGCACTTTATTTACCATCCGGCAGGATAGATTCCCAGCCAAAATAAGAACGGGCATTGTAATAGCAGATATCTTTTACCAGTTTACCTACCCATTCCACATCATTGGGTAATTCACCATTTTCAATCTCTTCCCCGAACAGGTTACAGAGGATCCGGCGAAAATATTCGTGACGCGGAAAGGACAAAAAGCTTCTCGAATCGGTAAGCATGCCTACGAACTTGCTCAGCAGACCCATATTGGATAAAGCATTCAGTTGTTTCACCATTCCATCTTTCTGGTCAAGAAACCACCAGGCAGAACCGAACTGCACTTTACCCGCAACCGAACCATCGTTATAATTGCCGATCATAGTTGCCATCACTTCATTATCGGCAGGATTGAGGTTATAGACAATGGTTTTGGCCAGTTTGTTATCACTATCCAGTTTATTCAGAAAAACAGCCAGGTTCTTTGCCTGCGAAAAATCGCCGATAGAATCCCACCCTGTGTCCGGCCCCAGTTGCTGCAGTCTGCGGGCATTATTGTTACGCAAAGCACCAAGATGAAATTGCTGTACCCATCCTTTTTCCCAGTCCCACTCTGCAAAATGGATGAGCATGGCTGAACGGAATTTGCGTTGTTCGGATTCGTTCAACTCCTTACCCGAATGTATTTTTGCGAAGAGGGTATCAATTTCTGAACCTGTAAAATCATCAGCATACATTTCTTCGAGTCCGTGATCGGATACTTTACAACCTACCGATGCAAAGAAATCATGCCGGCTCTGCAATGCATACAGAAAATCATCAAAAGTAGAAACAGCAATGCCGGTGATGGCTTCCAGTTTTTTGATATAATGATTGAAATTTACCGCACTGCTCACATTCATAGCCTGATCGGGGCGAAAAGCGGGCAGTATGGGAATTTCAAATCCATCTTTCTTCAGTTGGAGGTGATGCTCCAGTGAATCAATCGGATCGTCAGTGGTACATACCAGCGCCACATTCATTTTACGAAGCAGGTTTTGTACCGAATATTCTTTTGTTTGCAGCAGGCCCGTACAGGTATCATAAATTTTCTGTGCACTGCGTGGATCCAGTACGTCCACTATACCAAAATACCGCTGCAGTTCCAGATGCGTCCAGTGATAAAGTGGATTGCGCAAAGTATAGGGAACGGTAGCAGCCCATTGCTCAAATTTTTGCCAATCGGTTTTATCACCTGTGCAAAAACTCTCATGAATACCATTGGTACGCATAGCGCGCCACTTATAATGGTCGCCCGACAACCAGACTTCCGACAGATTCCTGAATTGGTAATCAGAAGCTATCAACTGTGGCGATAAATGACAATGATAATCAATGATCGGCATCCCGGCCGCATAGCCATGGTACAACTTCTGCGCTGTACGGTTACTCAATAAAAAATCCTCGTCCAAAAACTTTTTCATGCTTATTCATTAATTCATTGATCATTCTCACCCGATCTTTACACCCGCCAAAAAAACTCACGACTCACGACTCACGACTCACGACTCACGACTCACAAACTCACCCCCCTCTTCCACGGAATAAAATCATCCTGATTCAGTAAAACTGCCTTCGGCGTAACTTCTCCGCTGGCGGCACGGATACAGTATTCCAATATCTCTTCTCCCATTTGCTGAATGGTTTTTTCGCCTTCAATAATGGGGCCTGTATTGATATCGATGATATCGCCCATCCTCTTGGTTAATGCAGAATTGGTGGCTACTTTTATAGTAGGACAAACAGGATTACCCGTAGGTGTACCCAAACCGGTAGTAAACAGGATCAACGTAGCGCCACTGGCTGCTTTACCTGTGGTGGCCTCCACATCGTTACCCGGTGTGCAGACTAAACTGAGACCGGGTTTGGTAGCGGGCTCTGTATAATCCAGCACATCTACTACCGGCGACTCTCCTCCTTTTTTAGCTGCACCATTACTTTTAATAGCGTCGGTGATCAAACCATCTTTGATATTACCGGGTGATGGGTTCATATCAAACCCGGAACCTGCTCTTTCCGCAGCATCACTATAGGTTTGCATCAAGTGGATGAATTTTTTAGCAACGGCTTCTTCTTTTGTACGGTCAATCAATTGTTGCTCCGCACCGCAGAGTTCCGGAAATTCTGCCAGCAGTATTTTTCCTCCCAAACCAACCAGCAGATCGGAGCAATAGCCCACAGCCGGGTTGGCCGAGATACCGCTAAAACCATCGCTGCCACCACATTTTACCCCGATACATAATTTATCGAGTGTGGCTGGTTTTCTTTCCAGTTTATTGATCTGCACCAGACCTTCAAAAGTGGTACGAATGGCTTCGGTTACCAGTTGGTCTTCACTCTGCGACTGTTGCTGTTCAAATATGTGGAGTGGTTTATCAAAATGTGGATTTCTCTTTTTGATATCATCCAGTAGTTCCTGCGTCTGCATGTGCTGGCAACCCAGGCTCAGAATAGTTACCCCTGCTACATTGGGATGATCGGCATAGGCAGCTAACAGTTTACTGAGAACGGCTGCATCCTGTCGGGTTCCGCCACAACCACCCTGGTGATTCAGGAATTTGATACCATCCACATTCTTGAACACACGTTGTGTATGCACCATGGATTCGCGGATGGTAAGATCGGCACTATGAATATCGACACCGCTTTTATACAACTCAACCAGTAACTGTGTTTTCTGTTTGTATTTATCCGTAACTGCATAACCCAGCTGTGTATGCAACGCTTCCCTGATCACATCCAGGTTCCTGTTTTCGCAGAATACGGTTGGGATGAATAACCAGTAATTGGCCGTACCCACCCTGCCATCTGAACGATGGTAGCCATTGAATGTGCGGCCGGCAAAACCTGATGTGTCGGGCGCCTGCCATTGGTAATTGCTGGGCCTATAGGCATAGGGCTCTGCTGCGTGTTTGGTATTTTCAGTACTCATACGGCTTCCTTTGGTAACTGCTACCTGTGCCTTACCCACCAATACTCCGTACATGATAATTCCATCACCAGGCTGCAGATCCTGCATAAAGAATTTATGCTTGGCAGCGATATCTTCGGTTAGCAAATAAGTGACCCCATTAAACGATAGCTCTTCGCCTTTGGAAAGATCGGTTAATGCCACCAGCACATTATCGCCTGGGTTTACCTGCAGTATGCGTTGTTTATGACTCATGCCAATACTTTTTTTGCTAAGATAGAACTAACTGTTTTCTCAGGTCCCTCGGCTATCAATAATTGTAGTATTTCCAGAACAGCCTCTGCAAATGCAGGGTAAGCAGAAAGATTCTCGCCAAAAATATCCGTGTTCCCTAAACTATGCTGTACCACCAACCGGAGATCGCCTGATTGCCATTGCTGGTGTATCAGACCGGCTTTATCATCCTGAATAGGGTAGGTTTTTCCATCATATTTTCCGTAAAACTGATTCTTTTCGTTTTGCTCAGACCGCATGAATAACAGAAAGCAGGCAAAACCGGTTGCCATACAAACCGGTACATCCTGGCCAACTGCAAAATTTTTTTTCACCAATGGAACCACCCGCATCTGCATTTTAGATGTGTACTGCGCAGTAATATTTAACCAGAGATGTTCAATGTGCGGATTCCGGAATCGATCCAATACCTGTTTGCCAAATAATAGGGCCTCTTCCGTTGAGATCGTTTGGCTAGTAACCAGCGGAACGATTTCTTTGAATACCAGCGCGGAGATAAAGGATTCGAACAAAGGATCCTGCATAGCGGCTTTTACGGTAGTGAATCCCGATAAATGTGCCAGTCCACAGGAAAGGGTATGTGTCGCATTCAGCAAACGCAGTTTCAGTTCGCGGAACTTATTGATATCGGCTGCCAGCACCACACCTTCATTACAGCTACTGAAAGAAAGGATATCTCTTGTTCGCTGCCTACTGGTTTCGATGGCCCAGAGACGGTAGGGTTCCGACATGATCATCAGTTCATCCTGATAATGCAACTGCTCTTCGGCTTTTGCCTGCTCGGCTACTGCCAATTTACCCGGCACAATACAATCTACCAGTGAATTACAGAACTCATTTGCATGGGTCAGCCAATCAATGAATGCTGCTGGCAATTCTTTCTTTATAGCCAGTGCCAGCACTATCTCCCGGAGTTTGGTTCCGTTATCAACGATCAATTCTGTAGGAACAATTACCATACCCGCTTCTGCAGCGCCTTTCATTACACGGTATCTTTCTTCGAGAAAAGCCAATAGTCTTCCGGGAAAAGATACCGGCACAACAGCTGTAACATCTGCTTCTTCCCATACAATACCTACTTCTGTGGTATTGGAAATGATGAGTTGTAAATCCGGGTTGGCAGCTGCGGCAAGGATCTCAGGCCATTGCTCCGCAGCAGATAATACGCGGCTGATGGCTGCATTGATATACGTATGTTCCTGTACCGATCCATTCACCACCCCTTTTTCCAGGATCGTGTATAATCCATCCTGTCTGGCAAAAGCATCCGTTCCACCGCTAGCGGTTGATTTTACTACCAGTACTCTTCCATTAAAGACCCCCTGTTTATTGGCCAGGTCAATAAAATGATCCGGCAGTCCGCGCAGCAACACGCCGGTGCCAAACTGCAACACCCGCTCGGGCAGATCGAATACAGTAACCAGGGGTATAGAATGATCTTCTACCGGTAGCTCTTGCAATATTTTTTTCGACAATGTATTCATCACTTATAACTTCTTCTGTTTTCGGAGCCAGGCAGGATAGTCTACCTGTATTAATTTCTGTGGCCAGACTCCATACCAGGCATAACCGGTTCTTCGTTCATTTTCGATCTCTTTCAGGTCATATTTTTTTTCACTGTTCCTGCCACTGAAAAAGGGACGGTTCGTGCCTATCTCATAAAACCTTGCCCAGATAGTGCTGGTTGCATCGGGCTGGATGATCCGGTCGCGACCATTGGGCTGATCCGGCGCTACCACATCTCCATATTTGTACCCGTTGATCTTTACTTTTTCAAACCAGGCGATCGCAGCATGTATGGCATTTTGCACGGCAGCAGATGGATCTGACAAACGCATCAGAAAACGGGCAATACCCACTGATTCACTACCACTGATGGATACCAGTTCGAATTTTCTAGCCATTTCGGGTTGCAGCGTAATATGGTTGTACTGTGCACACCAGGCAGTAAGTAGTCCATCAAGAGTAATCTGTGTCTTGAGAATACAATCAACTCCTTTACGAACAGCTTCCTTACATAATGGAATCAAAGATGGATGAACGAGTTCGAAATGATTTTTCCCTTCCACGATATCCTGCAGAATGTTCAGCACATTCACCATGGCATCATCATTATAAGTGATCTGGCTCCGGTAAATAGAAGAATCCGGGTAATACTGCGGCCAGCCCCCATTGGCATATTGCGCTTTCAAGCAATAACGAATTCCTTTTTCAGCAGCAGCGAGATAGGCCGAGTTATTTGTTTGACGATACGCATTCACCAGGTAACGAATCTCGCGGCTTGTGGCACTGTTATCGATGGTGGCATCTTTGTGTGCAGAATCTCCGCGTATTGCTTTTTTTTCTGCCACACTTAAGGGTTTGCTGTAATTCACTTTTACCTCATGAATGGCTTTGGGCCAGCCACCCACGGCTCTTTGATAAACCAGCATATTCTCCGCAATAGAATCAACCGAAGCATTGGATCTTACCGGGGTTTTCTTTTGCGAGGGACCCGTTAGCCATTTCTTATCTATTTTCACGGGCACTGTGGCTGGCTGCCATTTACCGGCAAATGTCCAGTTGATGGTGATGTCTTCCGGCTTGGGTGAACCTTCCGCAGTAGAAAGATTATCTGCATGCCAGGCATAATCGCCCCCCTTTCTGTGTGAATTGTAGAAGTAGATCCTTTGTCCCCAGCGGATCAGGTTCTGCGGGTTCGATGGGTTGAGATAAATCGGTGCATCCGCCATATTTTGCGGGAAAGAAGCGTTGAGGATATAAAACTGTGCATCGCGGTGATAACGGCCCAGTTTAAAACCATCATCGCCACTAAAGCGGCAGTTCACCAATACGGTTTTGGAATCTTTGTGTACAGAACCATCATGCCAGATAGCGGCTGTTTTGCTATGTGCCACAAATTCACAGTTCTCGGCCCAGGCCCAGCCGCGTGGACAATAAAAATCCACCCCACCTTCCATCAGGCAGTCTTTAAAATAGAACATACCGTTATCCGTGTTCCATGGGCTCACGGTATCCCCGCCATAAGCACGCAGGATACAGTTTCGTACGATCAAACGGGTAGTTTCAAAACTGCGCAAAGCCATCTGGTGACTATCACGCTTAATCGTTTTAAAAGGGTTGGCAGTATCTGCGCGGCAGTCTATATGTATGCCTTCGGTGTCATTGGCATGATCCAATCCGAATGTATTGGAAATAGTGAGGTTCTCTAAAGTAATATCACTTCCTTTGAGGTTAATGGTAGCTACACCCCAATCATCCGGGTTCTCGCAGCGCCAGATCTCGCGGGCCAGAGAGATCTGCAGGAGGGTTTTATTTTTATCTTCTCCTACCAGCGTAATAAAATCTTTTTCGATAAAGATTTTCTCCTGGTACAAGCCATTGCGGATAAAGATGATTCTTGGTTCGGTGGCTTTATCAGGTACACTATTGATCGCATCCTGGATACTCGTAAAATCGCCCTTGCCCGACTGGTCTACGACAATTGCTTTGATAGGTAATTGTGCTTTAGCGGGCAGCAGGATACAACTGCTACAGAAAAAGTAACAGGCCACCATACAAATCGTCCTGATAATATGCAGTGGATAGATACTCATTTCTTTTTACGGTTCTCCTTACCAGGGATCTGTTTGATGAGCCAGGAAACCAACTGCTGTGCAGCCGGGAAATTTTCATATTCGGCAGGTAATTTTCGGCCATCTGTATACTCATTGTATAACCAGGGATCGCCGGTGGCAAACACAGTTCCCTTACCGATTTTAGCAACTGCAAAAATAACGGTACCATCTTCCTTGGTCAGAAGCGCTTTAGCAGGGCCTTTCAGCGAGATGCTGCTGACCTCTTTCTGGTAGATCTTTTTTACAGCAGGTAAAATCGGATTGCCGGCAGGGATATCAATTTTACCACCACTATATTCATTACCGATCACGCGGTTACGACTGTCTTCGTTAAAATGTATACCGAATTTTTCTGCCAGCAGGTTGAAGTGTTCAAATTCCGCATTCCCCTTATCGTTATGCATCAATACCAAAACGCCACCAGCTTTTACCCAGTTATATACTTCTTCTGCATCTTTGGGTTGTACATAATTAGGCGTTGGGTTATCGGCAACATTATCTGCGTCTACGATCAGATAGATATCAGCACCCCGCAGATTTTTTGCGGTGGGTGCTTCGCTCAGGGTTTGGGTAGCCACGCCCTTGCTTTTGAAGATCTGACCCAGCAGTGAGAATCCGTTATTGTATAATTCATACCACTTGTAGTGATACGGCTTTACTGTTCCGAGTATATCTTTCTTTTTTTCTGCATTGAAATAATCATCGAGTAATACGGTTTTCCCTTTCCCTTCCGGCAATGTTTTCAATAATTCCATTTCATTGGCCGCCTGCAAAAAAGCCCCCACACCTTTGGGATCGTTCACTATTACCGGTTCACTCATATAATAGGCATAACTACCATCGCGGTAGGGATTGCCGCCAAGACCGCTTACACTTACCGTTCCGTGCAGGTTGGTTTGTCCGTTGGCATCCATTTTTACAAAGGTTTTGAGTATTCCTGCAAATCCTTTTTGAGAAACCGACAGATAACCAGCTGGCAAATGCCCCAAACGAACCGCTTTGGCAATCGCACATACAAACATGGAACTGGCCGAAGCTTCGAGGTAGTTGCCTTTTTCTTTGGGCAGGTTAATGATATCGTACCACAAACCGGTAGCTGGGTCCTGCACTTTTTTAACAGCTTCTGTAAAACGCTTGAGAATGGCCCTGAGTGTATCTCTTCCGGGATGCTCTGCAGGGAAATTCTCCAGTACATCTACCAGTGCCATTCCATACCAGGCCATGGCCCTCGCCCAGAAATGCGGTGATAATCCTGTTTTCGGGTTGGCCCATTTCTGGGTTTTGCTTTCATCCCAGCCATGGTATAACAAACCTGTTTTGGCATCACGTGCATGTAACTCCATCCAGCGAAACTGGTTCACGATATCATTTAACGCTTCTGGCTCGTTATAGGTTACTGCGTATTCTGTATAAAAAGCCTCGGCCATATACAATCCATCTAGCCACATCTGGTAAGGATAGATCTTCTTATGCCAGAAGCCGCCTTCTTTTGTTCGGGGTTGGTTACGCAACTGGTCGCGCAGGGTTTGGGCCGCTTTAAAATATTTTTCTTTACCTGTTACATGATAAAGCGTGAGCAGAATTCTACCACAAAGCACATTGTCTATATTATAATCAGCCTGCTTGTAGGTTCTGATCTCTCCTTTTTCATTCACAAAAAAATCCATGCACTTTTGCATGTAGGCAAAATATTGTCCATCACCTGTCTGGTACCAAAGCCCTTCTATTCCTTTCAGAATTACGCCCTGGTCGTAGGTCCATTTGGCGGGTTTGGCGGGATCTGTGTACAAAGAATCTTTCCAGATCGTCATAACGGTCTTAGCCATTTTCTCTGACCAGGTTTGGGCCTTAACCCCGGGAAGCAGGGTTACCAGCAAACAAAATACAAGGCTTACACGGATAATTTTTTTCATAACGATTACTTAATGATCAGGGATGAAGGCTTTGCACCAAACCCGAAACTGGTTTTGGTTTTGGCTTTGGAAAAATCTGTCTTACTGATGCTGATATTCCCCGACCTGTCTCCGTTTACACTGAACAACAGATCCGTTGGCAGATCATACATCAGGTTATCAAAAGAAATCCCATTACTATTCTGCATATACACCAATGGTGTTGGTTCTGCCGTTACCAGACGGATATTTTTTAATACCACCCCGGTAGCTTCTGTACATTCAATTCCTTTGCGCGACTGCAATACCGCATCACTGATCTGCACGTTCCGGATATTCATCTCGGGAATACCGCGGATAAAAATGGCTTTCTCGGCGCCTCTACATACAATATCGTGAAAAAAGAAATCACGGAAAACAGGTGTGCCTTCATTCACCGGAAGGGTTTCTATTTTGGGCATTTCGGCTTTTTCGCCTGCCAACGGAACCGGATCTTTGGCCATATAATACATATCAAACAGTACCGCTTCTCCGGCAATATCTTTCATCTGGATATTGGCAGCGTAGATCTTTTCTACCACACCACCTCTGCCCCGGGTAGTTTTAAAACGCAGCCCAATATCCGATCCGATAAATGTACAGTTGGATACAAAAATATTCCGGGCACCACCACTCATTTCACTGCCGATCACAAAACCACCATGCGAGTGGTATACCGTGGTATTCTGTGCGATCACATTTTCGGTTGGTATGCCGCGTTTTCTGCCTTCCTCATCCCTGCCTGATTTGATGCAGATCCCATCATCACCCGTATCAAAAGAACAACCATCGATCAATACATTGGCACATGATTCCAGATCGAGCGCATCGGTATTCTGTCCGTACCAGGGATTTTTTACCGTTACATTTTTGATGGTGATATGCTGGCTGACGGCCAGATGCATGGTCCAGGCGGGTGAGTTTTCAAACGTGACACCTTCCAGCAAAACATTTTTACACTGGCTGATCCGCAGAAAATTAGGACGCAGAAAATCACGGACATCTTCAAAATCTGACAGTTTTTTACCCGAGCTCAGTTTACCCACATCGCCGGTAACGGATCCTTTTAAAGCAGATGCCGAAGGATACCAGGTGGATTTATCGGCCGATAAAAAACCGGTGTGTTGTAAATTCTTCCATTCAGAATCAGTGATCTTTCCTTTCTTCACGGGCCGCCATACATTACCCGATCCGTTAAAGATCCCGGCTCCGGTGATCGCAATATTTTCTACATCAGTAGCCGTGATAGGCGATTGGCAGCGGGCAGCTTCAACACCTTCGAAAGAAGAAGCTACCAGCGGATACTGGGATTTGTCATCCGTAAACGATACCAATGCCCCTCTTGCCGCATGCAATTCTATATTGCTTTTTAGTACGATCGGCCCTGTGAGCCATACACCTGCGGGAATCAGCACAGTACCTCCGCCATTTTTTTGGCAGGCGTCGATGGCAGCCTGAATGGCTTTGGTATTCAGGGTAACCCCATCATTCACAGCTCCGAAACTGATGATATTACAAGTATCTTTTTTGAAATGCGGTTGGTAGATCTTAGGTAATTCATACGCCAATTTTTCCGGATGAGCGGAAGGTTGTAAATATTGAGCCAGCGGAAAATTCTTTTCTTTTATCTCTGCACACACCAGGGATGCCACTTGTGCAGCGCCGTAAACAGAAAAATGGGTGTCGTCTTTTTTTCCGTCAACCGCTGCTTTAAAATGCTTCGGGTCTATCCATAAGAATAGTTTCTTTGAGCCTTCCACGCCTTCTTTTTCGATCAGGGCCTGGCTGCTTTTATGCAGATCAATGAGTAATACATTCATTTCTTTGGCTATCGCTCTAACCACTTCCGGGTATTCTCCGTGCTGGTCTACAAATTTTCCATTGGCATCAAATTTTCTCCGCATAACCGGTGTAACCAGGATCGGCGTAGCACCCTTTGACCGGGTCTCTTTTACAAAGCGGATCAGGTTATCCCGGTACAAACCCTGCGGTGCCGCGTAACGGTTGCTGTCTTCTTTTTTTTGATCGTTATGTCCAAACTGGATAAATACATAATCATGGGCCTGTACATTTTTCATCACAGAATCCCAACGTCCTTCTTTGATAAAACTTTTGGTACTTCTGCCATTGACCGCATAATTTTTTACCTGAACTGCTTCGGTTAGAAAAGAGGGAAACAATTGTCCCCAACCTCTTTCCGGATTATCGGCCAGGGGTTTATCGGCCATGGTAGAATCGCCGATCATAAAAATGCGGATCTTTTTTTCAGGCATACCAAAGGCCATCAATACGATCAACAAGGAGAATGCAATTATCTTTTTCATCAACAGTTTCCGGGTTTAGCAAAATAAAATGGATCGGGTAAACGCAAAAGCAGACCATACAGCTTTCGCTGCATAGCCTGTTGCGGTTGCTTGCTTGTATATACCAATAAAAAGATAGAAATCATCTGATGAACCAGTGCCGTACAGCCGTCTGCTCTACTGTAGGAAACAGCAGAACCCTTACTCTTTTTTCTTAACAGGATGGTAAGCATATTTTTCATGGCATTGCCCTGGATCTTAGCTCGTTAGCTGTTACAAGTCTACTTAGTAATTCACCAGTTTCCTGCATAAAACAGCTATTTATTTACGCAAACGTTCCCGGTATAAATGGTTGTTAAACCCTTTGCAGTCAAGCTTCTCAGCCTTTCGAACCGGGGTCTGGTCCGCCTGAATAAACCCGTATAGGTGCGCTGGAAAGAATGCATCGTTCCGGCCTTTCAAAAGGCCTTACTGGCGCTCTTCCATAAATAGCGTATTTTTAAAGTTCTGAAAGGTATCCGGCCGTAAAAAGCCTTAAACCGCCCGCTATGAAGTTTGAAGCTGTTACCATTAAAGATATTGCCAAAGCGCTGGGACTTTCCACTTCTACTGTATCGCGGGCATTGCGTGATAGTTATGAGATCAGTCCGGAGACCAAAAAGAAAGTACTCGAATATTCCGAAAAGATCAATTACCGGCCCAACCCCATTGCCTTAAGTCTGAAAGAAAAAAGGAGCCGTTCCATCGGGATCATCGTTTGTGAGATCGCCAACAGTTTTTTCTCCCAAACCATCAACGGTATCGAATCCATTGCCTACGATATGGGCTATAATGTGATCATCGCCCAAAGTCATGAATCCTACGAAAGGGAAGTACTCAACGTTCAATACCTCGCTTCCCGCTCTATTGATGGACTGTTGGTGTCTGTTTCCTCCGAAACCAAGGACCTGGAACACCTGCGTAACCTGCACGACCGGGGTTTTCCCATTGTATTCTTTGACCGGGTGGTGGATGAGATGGAAACACATAAAGTGATCGTTGATAATTTCAAAGGTGCTTACGATGCCACTATTCACCTGGTGCAGTGCGGTTACAGGCATATTGCAGCACTTGCGGGATCGGAGTACCTGTCAATAACCAAGGAGAGATTAGGTGGATACCGGAAAGCGCTGGAAGATAGCGGACTTGCATACCACGAAAACTATGTGCAGCATTGCCTGCATGGCGGTATGCTGTATGACGAAGTGGAATATTCCCTATCAGCCTTACTGCAACAGCCGCAAAAACCAGATGCGATCATGGCATCTGCCGATAAGCTCACGACCAATTGTCTTCGTTATTTCAAAAAAAGAAAGATCCGTGTGCCGGATGATGTGGCCCTCATTGGTTTCTCCAATCTGGATCTGACCGATCTTTTGTCGCCCTCTCTATCAGTTGTTCGCCAGCCGGCTTTTGAAATGGGTCAGTTATCCACTGAATTGCTGATACAACAGATAGAAAGCAAAAGACCGGTGAAAGAATTTGAACAGCGCATTCTGCCACCACAGTTATTTATCCGCGAATCTACCGACAGAAGTTTAGCTGGCTAATTTCACTGCCTGTCTGGCCAGTAATTTCCACTCGCCTTTTTCTTTTACCCAAACCAGTAATATTTTCAGTTTTACTACGGCGGGTTTGCCGCCATCGTTGGTATTGGCCAAGAGGGTATGACGTACGATCGCATTATTACGAACAATAGAAACAGTTTGTTCCGACAACTCGATGGTTACAAAATCTGATTTACCGGAAGCAATATTCTCTACAAAGGCGTTTTTGTTCTCTATCTTACCACCCGAGTGGCCATAGCTGAGACTATCTGCAGCTATACTTTCCAAAGAAGCCCTGTCGCCATCTACCATGGCCTGGCGAAGTTTTTCTACGGCTGCAGCTACGGCTTTTTCGTCTTTTGACTGTGCAATGGCAGAAAAGGAAAACAAAGACAGTATTCCCAACAGATACAGGTATTTCATATGCTTTGATTTGAATAACTAATATAAACTTTCTCTCGGGCAGTTAGTACAGGAACTACGCAAACGTTATCGTTGTTTGGGAACTATTCAGCTGTGGATGGTTCTACGCGGTATTATTCCAGATCGGCAAAACCGATTGTATTGGTTACACGAATGAGTATAAAAAACAAGACCGCCGTACGAGGCGGTCTTGCTATATCATTTATCTGCGTTTAGTAACCAGGGTTTTGCGACAGGTTCAGGTTCGCATCTCTTGCCGGCTGTGGCAGGGGAAGCAATTCGGATTTACCTGTTACAAATCCGGTAGCATAACGCGAAAGTGCGGTGGTATTAATAGCTGCACTTAACCAAACCACCCTTGTCGTTCCGGCAGGTGCGGTAGCAGGTGCCGCTTTATAAAAGGAGTTGGCCCACAAACCACCGGTATAGGTATTATCATCAGAAGTAGAAGTAGTTCTGTAATACATAGAAACCGGTAAAGTATTATAAGGTGCCGCCAGATTAGACATGGCCAGCAATGCTGCTTTGGTGGCTGCAATCTTGGTAGCCAGCAGGTTCCAGCGGATCAGGTCAAATTTACGGATGCCTTCTCCACCCAGTTCCAGTGAACGTTCTTTTACGATGGCATCAAAGAAAGCCGTTTTACTTAAACCGGCAGGCAGATCAACGGTAGCATCTGCAGTGCCGATCGCTTTTCCATAACCTCTTCTTCTTACCTGGTTAACTGCGTTATAAGCGGCAGTGGTAGGCCCGTTCAGTTCATTCTCTGCTTCTGCAAACATGAGCAGTACATCGGAATAACGAAGGATCTGCCATTTCAATCCAAAATACTGGATGGCATTGGTTGGCGAGAAAGAAGGATTGGTGATCCAGTCTCTTCTGTACTTACCATCACAGATAGCGGTAATGGCCTGACCGATCTTAGTGGTACCATCTGCAGCTACATTATATATGGCACAGGTTACATCTCTGCGCTGGTCGGTTGAATCGAATGCATAGAAATAGGTAGGTAATACATTGATACTTTTATTGCCGAGGTTATTCACGGTGGGCCCGTTATAATAGCCCAGCTTGGTATCTTGTGCCGCTACACCGCCAATGGCGCTTGCCTGGAACATCAATTCTCCCTGCGGATCGGTAACGGCATGTGCATTTACCTGGTTTTTCCAGAGATTTTTGAAACTGGGGTTCAATGCATGTTGTGCAGAGTTGATAATATCATTACACTCATCTTTCGCTATCTGATAAAATGTCTGGTAATCGGATGCACGCTTCATGGTTCCATCACTGCGCAAGGCAAAACCACCTCTGAACAAAGCGATACGTGCCCGTAATCCTTTTACCGCTCCTTTGGTGATCCTCTCATCTACCTGATCACCGATAGCGGTTACATCGTTTTTCCAGGGCACCAGGTCAGCTGCTGTTTTCAGATCTGCCAGTAAACGGTTATACAAAGTATCACGGTCTGTTCTGGCCGGGAAAGGGTTGCCGGAAGCCAGCGTAGAAGCCGGACTGAAATGCGCCGGCAGATCGCCCCAATGTTTAATAGCTTCAAAATAGAACTGGGCACGTAAGGTCAACGCTTCGCCATACATCCGCTGCAGTTGTTTTTTCTGCTGATCGGTTCCATTATTATACATCGCCATCTTGGGAATATTGGCGATACAGATATTGGCATATTCGATACCGGTAAATAACTGGTTGAACGGATTGGTGATCTGGGCATTACCCGGCGTGGCACTATAACGGGCAATATCGCGGCGGTCGTTATCGGCATTACCGGTAGGTCCCTGCATTTCATCCGTATCTACGGTGTAATACAAACTCAAACGGATACCAAAACCTGCATCACCCACCAGGCGACTATATACACCGGCCAAAGCTTTGTAAGCACTGGGCACATCACTGAACACCACTTCGGCACTCACATCAGTGATAGGTTGCTGGTCGAGAAATTTCTTACAACTGGCAAACAACAACAGAAAACCTGTTGCGGTAAGCATTGTCAGTTTATAAAAATGTTTCGTATTCATATCAGAACATTTAGTTGGGTTATATTAAAAAGTTGCATTTACGCCGAAAATAAAACTGCGGCTTTTGGGATACGCGGAATAATCCAAACCGGGGGTAAGCGGACTGTTACGCACACTCACTTCCGGATCGTATCCGGTATACTTGGTAAATACAGCCAGATTATTAGCAGTGAAATAGAACCTTAGTTTGTTGATCTTCATTTTAGCCAGTGTAGCAGAAGGCAGGGTATAACCAATGGTGAGGTTATTCACCCGCAGGAAAGATCCTTTTTCAATGGCCCATGAACTTGGGTAAAAAGCACCTGCACTTTTGATGGGTTGCCAGATAGTGGCATTGGCATTTAAGGCTGCCAACTGATCAGGTGCAATACCCACTGCCTGACCGGAACCATTTACCCACTGGGCGGTTTGTCCGCTGGCAGTTACCACTTTCCAGCGGTTCGCCATCATGGCCAGCATATTGGAGTTACCGGTATAACCGTTGGTGAACTCGATCTTGTTGGCATTGTAAATATCATTTCCGTAAGAGAAATTCACAAATAAACTCATATCCCAGTTTTTGTATGTAAACTGGTTGTTCCATCCACCGGTAAACTTAGGCGTTGGGTTACCGATAATGGTACGGTCTTTATCCAGGTTTATCACTCCATCCCCATCCAAATCTTTAAACTTAACAGAACCGGGCTGAACGGTTCCGATGATACCTGAATTGTTTACCACACCGGCTTTCAGTGTGTACACAGAAGTGGCGGCGTTATAATCAAAATCAGATACCTTATAGAATCCGTCATTCACTAATCCCCACATCGCACCTACCGGATCGCCGATACGAACAATATAATCGGTTGGCTGGCCGGATACACCCCAGCTGGCTGCAGGATAAAATAGTTGTTGGTTCTGTCCCAAAGCTTCTACCCTATTGGTATTAAAAGCCATATTGAAATTAGACGACCAGCTGAAATCTGCTTTTTTGATCACGGTTGCATTCAGCTGGATCTCTACACCCTTGTTGGATGTTTTTCCGATATTCTGCAGTTGTGTTGAATAACCGTAAGTAGATGCAATTGGTACATTCAGTAAGAGGTTCTTCGCGTTGTTATTATAATAGTCAACACTCAGGCTGATCCGGTCGTTCAGGAAACTGATATCCATACCATAGTTGCGGCTCACATTCGACTCCCACTGTAAACCTTCGTTCACCAGACCGGAAGAATAATAGGCTGTGATGGCCTGGTTGTTCAATCCATAGTAGTAGGCACCATCGTTACGGAAAGTGGTCAGGAAGAGATAATCGTTAATGCGGTTATTACCCACGGTACCCATACCCACCCTGAATTTCAGATCGCTGATCGCTTTTACGTTTTCCAGGAATTTCTCGTTCTTTACCCTCCATGCCACAGAACCGGATGGGAAATAACCCCATTGTTTACCGGGTGCAAATTTGGAAGCACCATCGGCTCGTACGTTGAAAGAAAAATAGTATTTGTTCATATAGGTATAATTCACCCTGCTGAAAAAAGACAGGTTGGTATACCTTGTTTTACTCAGTTTCGGATACCCGGTAAAAGGCAGGCCCAATCCTGTTTTATTAAATGCATCATCGGGCGAAGTGTTGGTGGGATATAACCGGATCAGCTGTGTATGCAGTTCTGTACGCAGGTCGTAGGTTTCCTGTCCTACAAGAAAATCAATATCATGTTTGCCTTTGAACTTGCTGATGGAATAGGTTAATACATTGGAATTGGTCAGTGTTTTCCTTGTCAGCGTATCCAGCTGTGCAATGGGTTTTTTCGAACCCTGGATCACCGAATAGGGTGTAATAGAATCACTGAACTGGCGGTCTATCAGGTTACTGTAATCATATCCGAAAGTTGACTTGAAAGTCAGGTTGCGGGTGATATTGTAGGTAAGACTGGTAGTGATATTAAATACATCGGTTGATTTTCTGCGGAATTCAGCATTAGCCAATGAGATGGGGTTCACCAGATTCAACCCATTACCCACATTCGGATCGGCCAGCGGATCGGCATCATCTATGTCCTGGTTGGCAGAAAGGAAGGGACGATACTTCACGGCATTACGTAACCGGCTGTAAGAAGAACCCTGCTCGGAAGAGATCCCGGCACCATATACATCGGTACGGGTATAACGGGTAGATACACCCAGTCTGATCTTTTCTGTGATGCGGTAATCAGTTTTCAGGTTCAGCAAATGCCTTTTGTAATCAGAGTTGAGTACAATGGCTTTATCACTGTTATACGTATACCCAAAATTGTAAGTGAGTTTTCTGCTGCCACCCATGGCAGATACATTGTGCGTTTGCATGATGCCTGTCCTACCTGCTACTTCATTCTGCCAGTCAACCGCAGCTACATTCTTATAATTATTCAAGGTATCCCAGGTAGTACCGAAGTTGCGGGTAAAAGTGGTACTGTCGGTACTGCTGCCACGCGATCTTTCTGATTGATAGATAACATAATCGTAGGGCGATAATACATCCAGTTTTTTAGCGAGTTTTTTGAATCCGATAAAACCGTTATAGCTGAGGGTCAATCTGCCGGGTCGTCCGCTCTTGGTAGTGATCACCACCACCCCATTGGCACCACGGGCACCATAGATAGCGGTAGCAGCCGCATCTTTCAACACATCAATGGTTTGAATATTCTGGGGAGAGAGGGCCGATAAGCCATTTTCTACCTGCACCCCATCTACAATGTACAAGGGAGAGTTATCGCCGGTGATAGACATACCACCCCGGATCCTTACACGGATATCAGCATCGGGCGAGCCTTCAGCTGTTGTAGCGGTAACACCTGCCAAACGGCCGTTCAGGGCTTCTGCAGCAGAGTTAACGGGGATATCTTTCAGGTCTTTGGCACCCACGCTGGATACAGAAGCCAGCAGGTTCTTTCGCTTGATGGTCTGGTAACCGATCACCACCACTTCTTCCGATTCTTTGGCTTCGGCGGTCATAGACACATTAACCGTGTTTCTTCCTTTCACCGCTTCCTGGCGAAGGGCATAACCCACATAGGAGAAGGAAAGGGTTACATTACCATTCGCTACCAGGATGCGGTATTGACCTGTCTGGTCTGTCACGGCGCCGGCCTGCTGGCCTTTGACCGATACACTAACTCCTTCCAATGGCTGGTTATCGGTAGAAGTAACTTTACCTTTTACCTCAAATTTCTTTTCCTGTGCCAGCAGCGTTATGGGCTGCAGCAGTAGTAAACCTGCCAGCAAAGCCATACACAGGTTTACCCGTTTCATAAGCATACGCAAACGTTTTAAACGATCCATAATAAATAAGTTGGGGATGGAAGAAAGGGTGGATTTACTGTTGCGGAGAGAGGCAACAGGCAAAACAGAGCAATGTTTGAGCGCTACAGACATGACAAGCAGTTTCTACAATCGTTATTTGGCAAATCCACCGGTATCAAGGCCCTTAAAAAAGATCCGGGCCAGCAGAGATACCATTCCAATGCTACACCTATATAGACAATGCAGAAAGTGAAAACGATTTTTTTTCTACGCAATCGTTCCCGGTAACGTTATCAGTAAAACTAATTTGCCCGAAACCCTCAACAGGCATCGGTTTTACTAAGGGTTTTCCCTATTTTTAGTAGCACCTAACTAACCGATTGTTATGTCGTTATCCAAGCCACGCCTCAGCTTCATGCAGATCATTAACATGAACGTCGGATTCTTCGGGATCCAGTACAGTTTTGGCCTGCAGCAGAGTGCTGTTAACCCCATTTACGACTTCCTGGGCGCCAAACCCGATGAAATTCCCCTGTTGAACCTGGCCGGCCCCATGACGGGCCTGCTGATCCAGCCCATTATTGGTGCGTTGAGTGATAAAACCTGGCATCCCCGCTTCGGACGCCGTAAACCTTATTTCTTTATCGGTGCCTTGTTTTGCAGTCTCTGTCTCTTCCTCTACCCCTTCAGCAGTTCTTTATGGATGGCCGCCGGCTTATTATGGGTGCTGGATGCGGCCAACAATACCGCTATGGAACCCTATCGCGCCTTTATTGCCGATAAACTGCCCAGTTCGCAGATGCCTACCGGTTTTTTAACACAGAGTTTTTTCACCGGCCTCGGTATCACACTCGCCAATGTTTCGCTGTTTGTGTTTCAACAGGTAGGTTTTCTGAAACAGACACATGGACAGATCCCTTACTGGGTATTCGGATCATTCTTTCTCGGTTCATTGTGTTCCATCACATCCGTTTTATGGTCTATCAGTAAAACACCCGAGATCCCTCCTACCGAAGAAGAACTGGCCGCGCTCAAAGCCAATAAAAAAAGTGTATTCGGTCCTTTTATCGAAATAGCCCATGCCATCAAAGACATGCCCAAAGTAATGTGGCAACTGGCGCTGGTCTATCTCTTTCAATGGTATGCTCTCTTCTGTTACTGGCAGAATGCATCTAAAAGTATTGCCCAGTCTGTATGGAAAACCTCACCATCCAAAGATCCCAGATTGTATGAAGAAGCCGTGGGCTGGGCCGGACTCGTTAACGGCTGGTACAATGTGGTTACTTTTTTGTCGGCTTTCGGATTGGTGATAGTGGCTAAAAAATACAGCCCCAAAGCTGTACATATAACTTGTTTGTTATTAGCCGGGGTAGGTCTGCTCATCTTCCCGCATATCGAAAACAAATACTTATTATTCGCCCCCATGACTGGCTTCGGCATTGCCTGGGCCAGCATGATGGGCGTACCTTATCTGATGGTGGTGCATAATATTCCCAAAGAAAGATATGGGGTGTATATGGGTATCATTAACATGATGATCGTTATACCCATGATCTTACAAACCACCACTTTCGGATATGTGCTGGAGCATTTCCTGGACAATGATCCCGGCAAAGCCATCAGTTTTGGCGGTGTATTATTATTGATCGCCTGTGCGGCCACTTTCCTTATCAAGGCAACTAAGGTAAATGAGGAGGATATGGTGTTGCAGGCAGGTGGACATTAGAAAAACGAATATCGAACACCGAATATCGAACAAGGAACGCCGAAGTGAAAGAATCAAAACCTTCGGCATTCGATATTCGGTGTTCGATATTCGATATTCAAAAAGGGTTTTATCAGATTACTACTCATCAAACTAATTACTCCATTCTAAAAGGAGACACGTTATGAAAATCCTCTGCATCGGCGAAGCACTCATTGATATGATCTGTACGGATAAGGGCAAGTCGTTATCTGAAGGAAATAATTTTTTAAAAAAGCCCGGCGGCGCCCCTACCAATGTGGCCGCGGCCATTGCGGCATTGGGTGGTAAGGTAGAGCTGGCCGCCAAAGTGGGTAACGATCCTTTTGGTAAACAACTGATTCAGGTAATGCAGGAATTCGGCGTATCTACCCGCTGGATGCTGGCTGATGATACCCATTTTACCACTTTTGCTTTTGTATCACTGATGGAAGACGGGGAGCGCGACTTTGTATTTAACCGGGGTGCCGATGGACAACTCAGTCGCGAAGAAGTAGATGCTATCGATCTCGATGAGGTTTCCATCATCCACTTCGGCTCCGCCACCGGTTTTCTGCCGGGTCCTTTGCAGGCTACCTATCAAAGTCTGCTACAGAAAGCGTTGCAGAAAAATATTTTTATCAGTTTCGATCCCAATTACCGTCACCTGCTTTTCCCGAACGATACGCAGACTTTTATCGATCAGTCCTGGAACTTTTTAAAAGCCTGTCATTTCTTTAAGCTAAGCGATGAAGAAGCCATGCTCATCACCGGCGCCATTACCGTAAATGATGCAGCGGCCATATTGCTCGAAAAAACAACAGCCGTATTCACCATCACCCTCGGTAAAGAAGGAACACTATTTGGTTTCGAGGGTAAGACTACCATCATCCCCAGTATTCCCGTGAAACCGGTTGATACGACCGGTGCGGGAGATGCTTTTGTGGGAGCGGTATTGTACCAGTTATGCGATAAAACATTGGATGCGATCCAATCACTGACGCTTGCTGAATGGAACCGCATCATCACCAATGGCAATAAAGCCGGGGCACGCACCTGCGAATACCTGGGTGCCATGGAAGCTTTTAAACATTTGAATAACCAGATCTTTCAATAAGAAAATACGATACTGTGTACCAATATTCACTGCATAACCGCGTAAACGAAGCCTGTATAAAAAACAAACTGGCTGTGGGTGGTAAAGACCAACTCTTTTATGCAAGGCTGATCGCCAATACCGCTGCTATCCGCAGTCTTTATACCGAATTGTATGGCAACCACCCCAAAGGCGAAGCCGGTTTTGATGCTTTATTACAAACACTGATCCATGCACACCTGCAAAGAGCTACGGTGTTGCAGGAGAAAGATAACAGCAAAGAAAAAAAAGGCAACTGGTTTCTGAGTAACGAGATCGCCGGTATGAGTTTGTATGTAGATCGTTTTTGCGGTGGTTTGGCCAGCTTACCCGGCAAACTACCCTATCTCAAAGAACTCGGTGTGAATTTTCTACACCTGATGCCGGTATTCGAGAGTCCGGAAGGAGAAAGTGATGGCGGGTATGCCGTATCCGATTTCCGTAAAGTTGATAAACGCTTTGGCACATTGGCCGATCTGCAGCAGGTGCAACAAAACATGCAGCAGGAGCAGATGCACCTGATGATCGATATTGTACTGAACCACACATCGCACCACCACGAATGGGCGCAGAAAGCCAAAGCAGGCGACCCGGTGTACCAGGATTATTTTTACATGTACGATGACCGAAGTTTACCCGACCAATTCGACAGCACCATGCCCGAGATCTTTCCCGAAAGTTCGCCCGGCAGTTTTACCTATGTGAAAGAATGTAACAAATGGGTGATGACGGTTTTTCATCATTATCAGTGGGACCTGAACTATACCAACCCTGCCGTATTCAACGCCATGCTGGATACCATCTTTTTTTATGCTAATCTCGGTGTAGATATTTTGCGGATCGATGCCCCGGCCTTTATCTGGAAACAGTTGGGTAGCAGCTGCCAGAACCTGCCGCAGGCGCATAGCCTCTTGCGTTTGATCAGACAGTGTGTGCAAGTGGCCGCACCGGGTATGGCCCTGCTGGGCGAAGCCATTGTTGCCCCTAAAGAGATCATGAAATATTTTGGCACTGATCTGTTTTACGGAAAGGAATGCGATGTAGCTTACAATGCCACACAAATGGCCCTGCAATGGGATGCACTGGCCACGGGCGATACAAGGGTGATGCTGGCGGCCCAGCACGATCTGCTGCAAAAACCCTTTGGCTGCACCTGGATCACCTATACCCGTTGCCACGATGATATTGGTTTGGGTTATGAAGATGCTTCGATTGAAGCGGCAGGTTTTAACGCGTATGGCCATCGAAAATATTTGAAGGATTATTACTCGGGTGTACATCCCGATTCGCCTGCCATGGGAGCGCTGTTCTCGGTAAACCCGAAAACACAGGATGCCCGGATCAGCGGTTCGCTGGCTTCTTTGTGCGGACTGGAAAAAGCCATGGAAGCCTATGATGAGAATGAGATAGAAATGTCTGTGCGAAAAATTTTACTGATGCAGGCACAGAGTTTTTTCATTGGCGGTATTCCCATGTTGTTTTATGGCGATGAACTGGGTTATACCAATGACTACAGTTATCTGAATGAAGAAGGCAAAAGTTACGATAACCGCTGGATGCACCGCCCCGTGATTAACTGGGACAAAAATGAACGTGCCAAAGAAAGCGGCACGCTGGAACAAAAAATTTTCAGTGCTACCCGGCGCCTGCTGCAAATCAGGAAGAGTATGCCCATCGTAGCCGACTATAAAAACCTGACCTGGTTAACCCCTCACAATATTCATGTAGCCGGTTTTCTGCGCAGCGATGGTAAGAAAAAACTGTACTGCCTGTTTAATTTTCATGCCAAATCAGCTTATGTAACCTGGTATACTTTTAAAGAACATGGTGAGACAGTTACCAGACTCTATGACCACTGGAATAATGAAAAATTAACGGTCGGCTCGGATTATGAGTATCTGGTGATAGCACCGTATGGTTTTTGCCTGCTGGAAGTGGTGGAGTAAAATACCCACTCTTTTTTTTCTTTGTTTTTCTCTTATTGAAATCACTCGCACAATCGGAATGATACTGATCAGCGGGAGGTTTCACTAAGAGCTAAAGAGAGAAAGAGGAAAGAGGGATCGGTTTTAGCTTCTTATTTACCTGACGCCTCAGTAGCCCAAAAGTTGCTACGGTAATTTCAGTGTTACAGATGTTGTCATGAAAAGATTGTTGGCCGTAGGTAATCCGTTTTTCATAAATACCTGATCCTTGCTGGTCAGCCATCTTCCTTCTATCCGGCAGGTAAGCGTACTCAGTGGTGAATAATCAAGGTTTAGGGAAAGCCCGGAACTGCTGAATCCATATAACGTGGTGCTTGGTATGATCACTCCATTTTTATCCTCGTAATATTCAGCACGAATGCAGGATGCCCATTTGTCTGCGGGAGTATAACGAACCATCAGCACCGGACTGAACCATGAATAATAATCTGCACTGTTTCTGGTTTTTTGTTGCAGCCCTATATCAACACCTGCAATCAATCCGATCTTAGGTGAACATTGATATTGCAAATACAGATTATTGAAAAAACGTACCCTTCTGGTGCTGTCCGGATCATCGGTTCCAAGAAAGCTGCTCCAGTTAAGAACCGTTTTTTTATCAGGACTGAACTTTACCTGTGTTCCGAATGATGGCATCGTATTGCCTGCTACTTTCCGGATATGCTGCCAGCCATTACAAACCAGGGCCGCCAGTTCCCAGTGAGCGTTGGGGTTATACGTAAGTTTAACGCCGGTTAGATAGTAGGGAGAGTTTTCGGCCAGCAGGGAGCGGGTCAAAGTCCAGTTGTCGGCTGAAACAGCAGTTTCGAATCCGATATGGGAAGACAGGATACCTGCATCCAGCCAAAGTGAATTCTTTCTATTAAGCGCAATGCCAGCATTGGCCTCGAATAAATGCTTCAACAAACGCGGTTCTGCCGCATAGTTATCTGTAACGTAAGTACCTGCCTGTACAGCCAGATTAGCCCTGTATTTGGGATGTTGCAGCGACAGTTTCAGATACCCCAGATTAACATCCAACCGGTTATGGCGGTTATAATGATACAAAAACGGTTGTCTGAATTTGGTAGAGGGCCGGTTGAAATCATATGTATAATACATATCTGCCAGGCCACTCAGCTTCACTGTTGGTGAAAGCCGCCAGGCAGAATCTTTTTGCGCAGAAGAATGAAAAGAAATACATCCTGTCAGTAGTATTGTGATAATAAGTAAATAGTTTTTCTGTATTGAAATAAGGCTGATTGTCATAAAAATTTCATTGTACTGTTATTCTGATGAAACCGTACTTCCGCGATATCTGCCTGGTTTATATAAGTGCCTATCAAAAAATCAAAAGCATCAACGCCAAATACAGCAGGATCTGTTCCGCTTACCAGGTGCCATCTGGATATATACAATTCTCCCTCCCGTTCTTCGCCCCGGCAGAAGGCAACAAAACATCCCTGCATGCTCTTTCCATTTCTCAAAATTACGGTTACATACCTGTTTGTTAAATTAAAATAGGTATCATACAGTTGTTTGGAAGGATCGGTCTCCATGGCTTATCAGATGGTCTGGCTACTGCCCGTTGCGCTTCAGTTCAATTTTTTCTATCGCATGGTATACCAGTGGTACCTGTTCAACTTCTACATCACTTTTATCAAGTCCAAAGGCTTTCTCATCACTTAACCCAAGGTTTTTCAGGAAGAAATAGGCATTTAGTAACAATCCTTCCCGCAGGGCAAATTCATTTTCAACAGAAAGGAATTTTTCGAGTACCACAAACCTGAAATCCGGTTCCGCGTTGTAGCGTGTGCTTCCGTCTGGACGGATATGCAGATTTAATTCCTGATTGGCCACTAATTCCTGCACAATGATCTTGAAGTACAATTCTGTACGCAGCTGTACACGGAAGCCCACATTGATGGTTACCTTGATCACTTTATCATCCACCAGTTCTGATACATCATAGGTAAGGGTATAGGGCTCTTCTGTTCGATGAATATGTACGAACCAATACACATCGGCCCTTTTGGGCTTTTTAGCTAAAATGGAGCGGATGATTTTCTCTTCTACCTGGTGTCTCGTATTGGCTTTGGTAAGATACACCAGGTGCGTAGAAAATTTAGGGATGGCATCATCCTGACTCAGTTCTTTGATTTGATGGATATAGCGTCCAAGATCGATGAACTTTGTAAGACGGTTATTGATCTTCCTGGCATAGTACCATACGTACATGGTCATGAAAATGAACAACTCAAAAAACAGGAACATCCATCTCTCTTTGATCTTAGCAACATTCGCGATGAAAAATGAAATTTCAACTACCCCAAATACAAGTACAATCGCCAGCACGAGATAACCGTTCCACTTCAATTTATAATACAGGAAATGTGCCAGCAGAAATGTTGTCATCATCATGGCAATGGTAATACTGAACCCATAGGCCGCTTCCATATGTGTGGAGCTCCGGAAATACAGGATCATGAGAATACAACCGATCCAGAGAATGGTGTTAACAGAAGGTATGTAGATCTGTCCTTTGAGATTGGTAGGTTGTTTTACAGTTACCCTTGGCCAGAAATTCAGGTTCATGGCTTCACTCACCAGCGTATAACTGCCACTGATCATTGCCTGCGAGGCAATCACAGTAGCTGCGGTGGCGATCACAATGCCAGTGAGTAAAAACCACTGCGGCATTATCTCAAAAAAAGGATTACGTCCCAGTAAAAGTGAATGCTCTCCCTGACTCATGAGCCAGGCAGCCTGTCCCATATAATTGATCATTAAACAGGTTTTTACCCCTACCCAGGTAATGCGGATATTTTTTCTGCCGCAATGCCCCAGATCAGAATACAGCGCTTCTGCACCGGTAGTGGCCAAAAAAACAGCACCGAGTAACCAGAAACCATGTGGGTAATCTACCAGAAAATGATACGCATATACCGGGTTCAGTGATGCAAGAATCCCCGGATGATGCAGGATCTGCCGAAGGCCCAATGTAGCCAGCATGGTAAACCATACCAGCATGGCCGGACCGAAAGCGGACCCTACTTTTTGCGTTCCAAAGCGCTGAAAGAAAAACAGACCGGAAAGAATCACGATCACAATAGGAACCGTTGGTAAATGTTCCCAACCGGGAATGATCGTAAGGCCCTCTACAGCCGAAGCCACAGAAATAGGTGGTGTAATAATACCATCTGCCAGCAAAGTGGTTGCGCCCAGAATGGTGGGTATGACCAAATATTTACCATACCTGCGCACGGATGCATAGAGCGAAAAAATACCACCCTCGCCATGGTTATCTGCCTTTAGTGTCAGATAAATGTATTTGAAGGTTGTGAGAAAGGTGATGGTCCAGAATATACAGGAAATGCCGCCATACACTAGCGTTTCTGTAATGGGCCGATCACCGATAATGGCTTTTAATACATATAGCGGACTTGTTCCAATATCGCCATAAATAATACCCAGTGCTACCAATAGCGTGGCCGTGGTTACTTTTCCATTGATCCCTTGTTGCTGCGTTTCCATTTGTATCTGTTTGGTAACACAAAAATGAAAGGAATACTATCAGCAAATTGTAAATAAGCAGGCCTGGATATAAAGAAAATATAAAGAGGGGGCTCTACACAAAGCGGTACCCAACACCACTTTCTGTAATGATATGGAGGGGATGGTTGGCATCGTCTTCGATTTTTTTGCGGAGACTCGCCACAAAAACACGTAGATATTGTGTTTCAGTTTGATAACCAACTCCCCAGATCTCTTTCAGGATAAACTGGTGGGTCAATACCCTGCCCTCGTTTCTGGCAAACAATGCCAGCAGGTTGTATTCTGTAGTGGTTAGTTTGATCAATTCATTGTTCCGTTTAACGGTGCGGGCCTGCAGGTCTATCAGCAGGTTACCACAGCTAAGCAAATGATGGGTTTCTCCGGTAGTATTACGCCGTATAGAAGACCGGATCCGGGCCAACAGCTCGCCGGTGCGAAAGGGTTTGGTGAGATAATCAGATGCACCGTTGTCTAAAGCCGTTACAATATCCGTTTCACTGTTTTGTACAGTAAGCATGATAATGGATTTATTGTACCAGCCCCTAAGTTGTTTCAATATTTCCTGTCCGTTTATATCAGGCAACCCAATGTCCAGTAAGATCAATTCGGGCGGATGATTGGCGGCCAGCAAAACCCCTTCTTTTCCCGTTGCTGCTTCTCTTACCGCATATCCGTTGCTTTCCAGCGCTATCTGCAATAGTTTCCGGATCTGCGGCTCATCATCAATGATCAGAATCTCTGCCTTATTCATTTTTCAGGTTATTGATGAAGGAAGTTTCTGCCGGTATTCTAATGATAAACAGGGCTCCCCCTTCTTTTTGGTTTTCGAGGGTAATGGTACCGTTATGTGCTTCGGTAAAACCTTTGGCAATAGACAATCCCAGTCCACTGCCCCCGGTTTGGGTATGGGGCACCCGATAAAATTTATCAAATGCAAATGGGATCTCATTTTCCGGAAAACCCTTTCCATTGTCACGGATCTGGATCACCAGTTTTTCTCCCTGCAGATCTGCTTCGATCTTTATCGTTGTATACGCCGGGGTATATTGGGTGGCATTATAGATGATATTATGCAATACCTGCTCCATCATACCCACATCCAGCCTGAACAAAGGCAATTGCTCATGGGGTTTGAATACAAGCGTATGTGTGGGTATTACAGGGGGCAGTTTTTGAATAACCGAAAAGATCAGTTCATTCAAATCACACCAATCCAGGTGCAATTGCAACATGCCGCTTTCGAGGCGACTCATATTCAGCAGGTTCTCTACCTGGCGGTTCAACCGGAGACTGGCCGAATCGATCTGCTCCAGTAAGGCCTGCTGGTTCTCTTCGCTTAACCTATTTTTGTTCTCCTGTAAAGTGTCTACGGCGCCAATGATGGTGGAAACGGGTGTACGGAATTCATGCGAGAGCGAATTGAGTAAGGTATTATATAAGCGGATGGTTTTTTCCCTGCCTTCTTTATCCCTTGCCCTTTTCTCCGCCGCGCGGATATTAAAAGTGAGTACGGCATTCACCAGCGCGATCACAAAATAGAGAATAAACATCAGCAGGTCTTCTGCCGTGGCAATATGGAATGTGTAGAGCGGGGGAATGAAAAGAATATTCCAGATCAAAGCACTTAAAAGGGCGGCTGTTAATACGGGCAGGATATCAAATAACATGGCTACCATCGAAACTGTCATTAACAGGATCAGTGCCACAACCCTGTACCCGATCATACCGGCAAACAGGAAACAGACTGCCGAAACCAGTACCACCAGTGCAATACTGATCAGGTATTGCATGGGTTTACTGTATCTTCTTGTGGCGGGAAGTACCAAGGGATCAGTTTCTTTAGTTCATAAAGGTACTATGAAGGATATAAAGATTTTGTAAAGAAATGGGAGGAGTTGATGAACGGTTTGCGGCTTTGCGTTCGCGCGGGATTTTTAGCACAAATGTGGATGCGAAGAACCACTATTCAAATATAGTAAAAAGTGTCAAACGAAGCACTTCACCCCGCATGACGCAAAACCGCTGTTAGATGCTGCCCTTTTGTCGTTACAATTTACTGTCAATGAGTTTTTTTGCTCTTTCGAATGTCGTAAAACCGTTAATGATGGTTTCAATTTTGCCGTCTTTTTCGAGCAAAACTGTCGGAAAACTGTTCGCACCAAGTTGATGAGCATACTGAAAGTCTTTGGATGCTTTTTTGATGTAGATGCTGTCTTTCATTTTCTGATTAAACTCTGCTTTGTCGTAACCAAGAGTTGAAGCGTAAGTGCCGTATGCTTCGTAGTCTTCAGGTTCTACACCATCAACATAATACATTTTATGCAGTAGGCTTGCAAATTCAAAAGATTTATCTGGATAACGCTCTTTCATTATACACAAGGCTATAGCAGGTGGCAGAGAGTTCAAAACCATTGTTCCCATTTTTAATGTGCCATATACAAAAGCATCGCCAAATTTGACACCACAAGTGCGTTCTACATCAGGGTATGAAGTCTTTATATATGGGGCCACCACATTAATTGGCCCTACACCTTTACCTAATTTTAGACCACCACTAACAACTTCAAAATCAACATTGTCTTTGTATTGGGTTTTAAGTTTTTCCATAGTAGGACTAAAGCCAAAACACCAGCCGCAAATAGCATCGTAAACATAAATTATTTTCACTTTGTTCATTTCTTTTTTCTTTAGTTGAAAAGAGCAGGCAACAAGTAACATTGTCGCCATGCTCAAATATTTAATTTTACTCATCACTTCCAATTGATTGTTTTTGCCCATTCTTCAAAAGTTTGCAGCTTAATATCAAATACATTTTCAAAAATATCTTTGTTGTAAAATGCTTTGAAATGATCCGTATTTAAGGCAATGTTGGCATAGATGCTTGAAATTTCTGTTGCAATTTCTTCGTTATACATCTGCAAAAGAAATTGCTTAAACTCATTTGGCTTTTGATAAATATAGTTTACTGGCTTTCCTAAAATTGTTGAAACTTTTGCTGCAATTTCATTACCTGAAATTAATTCACCGCCAATAGGAAACACTTTACCTACTAAGTTTCTATTTAGTAAAGCTTTGTAAGTGTATTGTGCTAAATTGAAATGACTCAACCAAGCAAATTGAGCTTCTGCTGGCAAAGGATAACCAATAACACCATTTTCTTTAATAACAGGCAATGACCAAGGTGCTGTTAAGTTATCAAGATAAAAAGATGGCATTAAAGTAATCAACGGAATTTTAGCCGCTACAAATTTTTCAAAAATTTCTAGTTTAATATCAGCAGCTACTGAGCCTGTTTTTTGAGGAGGTAATGGCAAACTTGTATTAAATACAACACTTTCTAAATTGCTCTTCCCAAAGGCATAGATTAAGTTTTGAGTGTATTGTCGTAAAGTGTCCCACTCATATATAAGAGGATAAACCAACGATACATTTGTAACATCTTCCATTGCTTTAGCAAGACTTTCCTTGTCGGCAAAACTGCCAATTACTGTTTCTACTTGATTTGCTTTAAACCATTCATGATTGTCTGTTTTAGTAAGTAGTGCCTTTACTTTTAAGCCTTTACTTACCAAATGTTTTACAACTGCACTACCTTGTGCACCAGTTGCACCCGTAACCAAAAATTTTTTGTCCATTTTTTATATTTTTTTGAATAATGGCACAAACTTAATTACATTCGCTATACAAAATATACTACTATACCTTAGTATACTGGTTTCATAAAGTATAGTAACCTAAAAATCAGTCAAATGAAGTCATCAAAAGAATGTGTTGAATACATTCGTCCAGTAAGAGACGTGTTAGATATTATTAATGGCAAATGGAAGTTACCAATACTTATTGCCTTGTCATTTGATAACAAACGTTTTAAAGAGTTAGAAAGAGATGTGGAAGGCATTACACCAAAAATGCTGTCAAAGGAATTGAGAGATTTGGAAGTTAACCAACTTGTCATAAGAACTGTCTATGATACAATTCCTGTTACTGTTGAATACAGTTTGTCTGACTATGGCAAATCGTTGGATGATGTCATTGTAGCATTAAGAGAATGGGGCAAAAAACATCGAACTAAACTATTTGCAAAGTCTTAGCGGCTCTCGTCATAGGGTTGCACCTAAAGACCCGGGCTTTGCGAAGGTGGGAGGGGGATGTTCTATCGCTGGCTTGGCCGTAACTTTTCGTTGGTACGGACAAATTACTGAAGTCCGGTCAGAATTCCTACTGCTGAAAAGCCAAATTTTGTCGCCCACTTTTACAAAACCTCTTATTTGTCGTTGTTAACTAGGTCGTCGAATTGGTTGTTTAATATTTAATCTTCGTATTATTTCATCTGTCTCGTTCATTTCATTCAAAAGTTCGGATAGATAGACTTTATAGATATCAGTAGTATTGCTATATCCCATTTTTTCAGCAATTTTATTTAATGCTTGATTTTCTACTGACTCAATTTTGGATAATGTAATAGCATGATTGGTATCCTTAAGAGCCTCTTGATAATAGCCGAGAGATCCATACGAAACTGATCTTCCGTAGTAATTATTTGCGTGTGTTGGAAAGAACTTAATAGCTAAAGTAAAATCGTCAATTGCGTCAAGATGGAATCCCATTGCTTGAAGGCAATATGCTCTTTCTCGATAAGCCTCAGTTATTTTTTGGATATTAATTGCAATGTCGAATTTCGATAAGGCTTCTTGATATCGCCTTGACGACATTAAATCAATTCCCTCCTTCAGAATGCTCATATATTTTTAAGAATGTATAAACTATTTAATTTAGAATATAGAATTCGATGCTAATAACGCCCAATGTCCGAGGCATTTCGTAGTCTGGATAATCTGTGATCCTACTACTGGTTTGTACACTAAAGATGCAATTAACTAAAGCCAAATTACTGAAGTTGATTAGCAATACCAAAAGATGATGGGCCAAAGGTGGAAGACCAAATTTGCAAAGCCTTATGTTGGCAGTAGTTTTCAAAAGCACAACCTACCTAAATCTGGGGTCGAATATTATTTTTAATTTTTTGGTCAACTTCTTCTAATAAAATTCCTTTTATATAGTCTATAAAACCATCTACTACCTCTGCATGAGAAGGATTCTTTTCTTTATACTCTTTTCGCTTTTCTTTAATTACTTCTGTCCAACGTCTTCTGGTATACATTACTGCCATGTCTTTTTGTATGTCGTCATTTATTTTTGCCAAGGTTGAAGTCAAGTCCATGGAAAGCACACAAAACATAGTTTGCATATCCTCTTCTATAGAATCCCCCTCTGCGTCAACTCCAAAAATTAATTTGAGTCTTTTGTAATTACCTAATGCAGAAAAGCATTTTTCAAAAGTGTCTATAGAATTTAGGTGAGCAAACTTATTTCTTACTTCCATGAATATTTGAAACTTCTCCCTTTGTATTTTGTCAAGCTGCTTTAGGTCTAGTAACAAGTTTGCTTTCGCATTAAAAGAAAGAGCTTGATTTGAAGTACCAAATGAACGTGATTCTTCAGCATTTATATCTAAAAGCTTTGCTATTATCAAATTAACAGCATGCTCTTGCTTTACGGACAATTCCATAACAAGGGCTCTAGCTGTATAATTAGTAGTTTCACTCATAAAATTACTGCCAACTTAGTTATACGCGCTACACAATAGCGCCAATACAGCCATTCTGATTGGCTTTGCGCATAAAACCAGCGCATAAACAATATAGGAAAAATATATTATAGGTTATTGAAGGGGGGAATAAATTTCTGACCATTGCCCTTGCCTACGCGGTTATTCATTTCAGCTATCTTACTGCCTGTATGGCTAGGCAGGATCTGTATCAAGCCTAGATTTGTTGCCAATGCCAGCTAATGAATAGCCTAACTATTTCTTAACCAATGCTATGTGAGAAGTGGCGGTATCCCCGCTTTTACTACAGCAGTTCCTTATTTGCCAAATGAATTATTTACTACCAAAAATCGCTCCCACCAATAGGCTCAGAAAACCAGTGATATTGGCCATTTGCCTGTATTGGAAAACAGTAAACCATTTGTCTCTATAGTCTGCCCAGTTTGCCGGATAGTTTTCGGCAGACCAGGTATTGATCACCTCATTAATGGGTATATTGCCCTTAACTGCCAGTAACACATCTATCACCAATGCCAGCAATCCAATGGCGGCTGAAATAAAGTATAGGCTTCCGGGTGTTCTGGCAGTTATGAGTACCAGTAATACATTGGCCAATAAAGCAGCATAGATCACATATTTGAAACTGGCCCGCATGGCCTTATCTGTCAACTTTCTGATCTCAGTAAAGGAAACCACATCAAGACTGCATTGTACCTGCTTTAAGGAAAGCATATACATGAATGACTGGCTTACCACTACTGCGTAGGCCAATAGGGTGATCAGAAAAAGTATTTTGGTAGTCATTTTTGTAAATGAATTAAATGTTAACGTATTATGCTATTAAAAAATCACCCTGATAGTCGAATGTATTGTCGCTCCTGGTCCCGGCTAAGCCGGGAGCCCCGTCCCTGTTTCTCGGCTAAGCCGAGACTGCTTTTTCTTCTGCTCCCGCTTTTAGCGGGATACTACGCATCATTTTGTCTGCCTTCTCCCGCTTTGCGGGATCGGCACCGAACAAAAAGAGGCCCGTCCACAGGGACTGATTAGAATTTTTTCATCAATCACTCCGAATTGGCAGTTTTTATTTTCTAACAACAGAAATTTTGAACTACCTAATAGCACAGCAGGCTAAATGTTATAGAATAATCTTCAGCAGTACAATCACAATACTATTGCTCAACCAATCAGCACCTTTGTTGCCCAGCTTTGCCCGGATTTCTCTGCGAGCAACATTCCTTCCTTATCATGCGCCAGTTCTCCGATCAGTTCGCCCTTTTCAGACCAAACCGAACTATGGCCGCCACAATCATATCCACCCGTTACACCACCATAGTTGGCCATCACGGTTAGCATACGGTACTGTTGGGCGTACTGCTGCAGCAGGGTTCTGTCGTGGGTAAGTCCTTTTTTAGATACCATTACCGGGGCAAGTAAAATGGTAGCCCCCTGCGCATGGGCCCGCGCGGGCAATTGGGGTTCTGAAATATCTGCACAGATGGCCATGCTGATCTTTTCTCCCTGCAGGGTACACTGATAGTCCTGCGTGCCGGGTATAAAAAAGGTATCTTCTCCGGTGTACAGGTTCTGTTTGGCGTAACTATGCAGTGTACCATCGGGCCAAGCCTGCACAGCGCCGATCTGGATGCCGTTGGCTGCTCTCAATGGCATACCCACGCTGATCACCAGCTGGTTTTCGCGGGCACAGCCTTTCAACGCTTCCCACAAAGGATCAGCCAGGTCTACTGCAAGCACTGCGGCCAACTCAGGTTCATAACCTGTTAAAGAAAGTTCCGGAAAAACAACGAGATCCGCTTTTTCAGTTGCGGCACGCTTGCAGAAATAAAGATGTCTCGCCAGATTATACGGCAGGTTCCCCTTTTCAACCACGATCTGCGCTATCGCTAATTTCATTAGACTAAAGTACAAAAAACGGAAACCCGGGTATTACCGTTTATGTATCTAAGAGAGGATCATTGTTCTATGTTCTTTGTTCTGGGTTCTTTGTTCTATGTTTTTTGTTCTAGGTTCTTTGTTCTGAGTTCTTCGTCATTTCATATACTTCGACATTTGATATTCACTGTTCGATATTCGATATTCCTCTGTTCCTTGTTCCTCTGTTCATCTGTTCCTTGCTCCTCTGTTCGTCTGTTCAAAAAAGCCCCAGGTAAACACCCAGGGCCTTACAATAAACTGCCATTTATTGTCCTCTAACTAAGAAGGTAATCCATTAATCTGCGCCATCTGTTTTGGCTCTTGCTACGGCATAAGCGCCTACTTTTTTTCCGGTAACCAAACCTGCTTCACAATCGCTGCGGTAGTGTATACCACCGTACATACGCGATACAGAAGCTTCCTGCGCCATCTGCAGGTAACTGTTTGCTTTTTCCGGAACGATATAACTCAATATTTCTGCGGCCGCACCACTGAAGGTAGAGTGACCGGATATATAGGAAGGAAAATTGGGCAAACCCGTTAAGGTTTTGATAGCACCATTCAGCTGCGAGGGTCGCGGATTAAAATAAGTGAACTTGGTATCCCAGCAAACAATAGCGGCATCCATCTGGGTCATGTTCAGCAATGCCAGGTTACGTGCCCATCTTACTTCACTGAAATTTTTACCGATGAAATCCTTTGCGGCGATCGCATTCCAGTGACCGGGAGGCGTAGCCGTAGCCACTCCATCGGCCCAGAAATGTACAATACGGATCCTTTCGCGGGTAGGGTTATCGATCAAGTCTTTGATCTCTGCTGTTTCTTTCCGCATCTGCTCGCTGCCGGTAGAAGGTGGCGCAGCCGGACGCAGGGTAGCTGTTGTATTCGCATCAAACAGGAAAGGCGTTACTTTTCCAAACAACGGTAACATGGGCGGCCGCTTGGGTACATCTTGGCTGATCCAGGGTATCTCCCCTCGGGCAATGGTGGTGCTTTCCAGTGCGGCCCAATCGGTAGGCGTACCAATGGCGGCGCCGGCTTTATCGGTTCTTGCACGGGCGGTAAATTTCTGCGCCACCAATCTGCCCAATGCCTCACCTGCTTCAATATCGCTGCGGGTAGCGGTGCCGGCAGCAATAGCAGCCAGCTCATGCTCTTCCAGTTTCTGCTGAATGGCAGCGATCTCTCCCGGGAACAGGAGTTTCATCATTTCTGCTGTTACACCTGCCAGCACCGCAGCTTCTGAAGGATAGGAAGGCAGGTCTGTTTGCGGAAGTTTAGCGATAATAGCCGCATCTGTTTTATACGGTGCAGCACGATTATACAGTTTCTTGTAATGCCAGGCTGCCACCAGTGCATCGTATTGTGCCGCACTGATATAGGCATAGGCCCTTGCCGCATAGGGCGGATTGGCAAAAGGAAACAAAGGATACGCAAATGGATTGGCCGCACTGGGTGCGGGATAAGTGCCATCGGCATTCTGGTAAGGTGGCAGGTTGTATTTGGCCACCAGCTCGCGCATGATCTCGTTCCAGCGAAGTACCCCACCGGCACCCCAGTAAGCGATCTTCTCTTCCTGTGCGGCAGAGAGATTTTTCTGCAAGGCTTTGATCTCGTTCAAGTCTGCCACATACGCAGGGGTGGTTACCGCAACAGGTGCTGCCACAGCAAATTCTGTGGGTCCTGTTAACAAAATCGGCTGCCAGGCACCTGCGTTAAGATCCGTTTTGGAAGGTGCCAAGGCAGGCAGATCATCGGTTTCGTTGGATACCGCTTTTTTACAGGAGAGCTGCGCGGTAGTGAATGCCGTTATCAGTAAAGTGGTTACAATTATTTTTTTCATGTTAGTTGGCTTTAGAGGATGAAGTGGATACAGCGGTCTTCTTCACTTTCTTCGTAAAATCAAGAATGTAAAAAATACCCCCGTTAATACTGCTTGCCTGGCCCATATTACGGCCGGCCAGTGTAATACTTCCTCCCCCGATCAATGAAAGACCCTCCACTTTTTTCACTTCGTATTTGATATTTACCCCTGCCGTGGTGGCATTCATTTTATTACTGGGAAAAGGCATATTGTTGCGCGTTATATCAAAACCTCCCAGTGTATTAGACTGGTTAAGGATCAGCTCTGCTATCAACTTACCGCTTCGCCAACCGGTTCTTAACTGGTAATTACTCATATCCGGCATGGATACTTTGTTGGTATTGTGCAACTCGGTAGTGTAATAAGAATTCCGGTCGATGGTGATATTGTTCCGTACTGTATAGGTACCCGATACCGTAGCAAAAAAGTTACCGATCTGGTAATCCAGCATAGCGCGTAACGATAGGTTCGTGCTATGCAGACCAATAGATAGCGGAAGAAAATCAGGCGTATAATTCGTGGTGGGAAAAGAGATCCCTCCCAGTCCATATACCGATATGATTCCCTTTCCCCATTTGGTTTCAACCGGCATCCATTTGGCCCATAAAGAAAGATCCTGCAGGCCTTTTAATCCATGCAGGGTTCCGGCAGAGGCTTTGGTTTGTACATACGGAAGGCCGAATAACAGGTTCAGCTTATCCGATACACCATAGTTACCCATCACCGCATACATATTGGCGGATACCGTTCCCAGGTTATCATTATTCCTTTTCAGGGTTCCTTCCCAGTAATTGGTCCATTGACTATGGCTGTACATTAATCCGGTACAGAAATTATTTTTCGACATCATAATGGCATCCATGTCTGTTTGCGCAGACAGCTGCGAACAGAACAGTACGATACCTATAAGGAGCAGACTGATAGATTGATACCAGCCCTTGATTGATCTTTTCATAAGAGCGGAGTTAAGGGTATGGCACAACAGGGTATGGCTATACCATACACCTATTGTACAAAATGTTTTTTAGTTGCTTAAAACCTTAGTGAGAGCCCCAGGTTAAGTGCATAATCTGCAAAAGCAGCATCGCCCTTCGTATACTTTCCGCTATTGGCTGTGGTAATTTTATCAGCCATGCTCTGTGTACGGTTGCGGGTAATGGCAACCGGTACAAAAGCGTATACATTGATTTTTTTGAAAGCATAGGTAACACCGGGTTCAGCCGAAAGAATATAACCGGGTCTTCTGAAACCCAGGCTGCCACCGATCAGATCGTGCACCGGAATACATTCATTGCGCAGACCCAATGAAAAAGTATAGCGGTTCACCATCATGTTGGCGCCACCACGCAGCATCATCTGGTCGGGAACGCTCATTACATCGCTGCCGTTGGCAATCGCTGTTGCCGATGGTGTTCCGCCACGTGCAGAAGAAACACCGTTCTGTTCTCTCGGATTGATGAGATAATAGAAATTACCATACAGACTGATATTGTGAGAAAGACTGTAATAAGCATTGATCTCGGTAGTGATGCCGGTTCCGCCATCACCCAGCTGTATCGACTGGTCTACCGGACCTATCTGTGTTACCCCTGCCACCGCTGTATAAAAGCGATCGGTGTAGCGGTATTCGCCGGTAGGTAATTTCAAACCCAATCCTAGCTGTACATTACCCGTTGTATGTTTCATCGGGTTCAGCAGCCAGTAAGAAGCGGATACGCGGATATCGCCCAAACCAAAAGAAGCGGTAGTATGCCTTTCCTTACCCCCATGTTCATACAGAGAAGAACGGGTATTGGAAATAATGGGTACATCAGCAGAAACAGACCAGCGGCTGTTTAAGATACGGGTAACAGCCACATCCATGGTATACGCATGGTTGATGACCTGTGTACCGGCATCCACCCTATGTTTCTGTTCTACATCACCCACAAAATGTTTATAGGAGTTGAAATAGCGGTTATTGATATTGAGTAACCATTTTTGTTGGGAAGAATCGTTGCCATGGTCCATGGTACCTAAACCACCCACACTTCTGATAGCAACACAACCCTGGGCATTGGCCCGCGACGAAAGTGCGAGCAATAATATAATTACAATGAAATTTGATTTCATACAGTCTTTTTAAGCGATGAGTAATGGTTATGAAAAAGAATTATTTCTTTTTCATTTTCAAACGGCTGGCCACCAGCTGGCCAACTTTTGCTCCTATATCGGTACTGATGATACAGGAATTGTGAAAATGCAAACCACCATAAAAGCGCGCCCAGTTATTCTCAAGGGCAGCATCACGGAAGGATTTAAAGGACCGGCTTTTGATACCGAATTCCAGTTCCGTAGAGTCTGTATAGGCAAAGTTGTCGCCAAACACACTGGTCAGTGCTTCAGCGGCAGCAGAAGAAATGGTTGAGTGCCCGCAGGTATATTCAGGGAACGCGGGGGTTTGCAGGTAAGGACGCCAGTTGGGATCAAAATATTTATTGATCACCGTTTCGGGTCTTACCGTATTATACTTGTATTTCACATACCAGCATTGTATGAATGAATCAAACAAAGCAATACTGGTTTTGGCAAATGCATACACGGTTTCGGGGTAGCTGTATTTAGCCTGCTTGGCGGCTATTCCTATCACACTCATCCAGTGGCCGGATGGCGAGAATTTTTTGCTACCATACATCACATGACCGGTAACATTCATTTTAAAAGGATTATCATCCCAGAATTCAGCAATATGTTTCTGTTCGTCAGTCAGACTGTCTACCGCATTTTTGATCGCCATCACTTCTTTATAATATTTACTGTTTTTATCAGTGATATTATAAGCAGGTGGGGGGGGGGGTGCAAAAACAGAAGCACTGTCAATCACCATCGGACGGATCTCCATCCAATGCGGTTCAGCGGCAGAAGCATATAAAGGTGGCGTAGGTACCCAACGGCCCGGTTCATCTTTTACTGTATATTTTTCGGCCCCACGGGTTTGCAGGTAATTATCGCCCTTACTCCAGCGGATGATGGAAGCCGACACGCTATCTGCCAATAGCTGCGATGCTTTTTCTACATCACCGGGAAGACCCTTATCACGGGCCAGTTGTAAGATGCTGTCTTTATAGGTCTGCAAACTTCCTTCCGGAAAAGTAACCGACTCGCCCACTTTCATGTAAGCGAGCAAAGCAGCCAGTTCTATATCTGCCTTGGGATCTGCGGAAGGAAAAGATACCTGGGTTAACCCTTTTACCTGCCCGGCCAGTGACTGATACTCATCTGGATGGGCAAATGCCATTACTTCATAGGCAGCAACAGCTGCATATACATAATTACGTGCTGCCACCATGGGTGGGAAATTGTTTCCCATTACAACGGTGTTCAACTCATGAACTGTCTGACTGAATAATTCCGGATTGTGCAGGTAGGTTTTGTATTCATCGCTCTGACGGCATGCATACAGACCTAACACCACACAAAGACCCATGATGAGTCTTTTCATATACTAAAAATTAGGGAAGATAAAATGAGATGATGCTTAATGAACCAATCTCAGGCTTGTGGCGGCTTATCCAGACGGCTGAGGTACACAGACTTCAGATCGGCAAAAACCGTCGAGTTCCAGGTTCCAGACAGATCAGCGTTCCTAAACTGCCAAGAAAAGAATCCGTGATCATTCGTGAAATCCTGTACTGAGAATTTCGCCGCATGATGCTGGTGTGAAGGGGCCTTCTTGGATGTATGATTGGTTACAAAATCGTTGGCTAAACTGGCGAACTGATCGCGCGCATTTTTGATCCCGGTTTTAACCATGTTGGGAATACAAAGTAATTCCAGTGAATCCTGGTAAAAACGGCGCTTTACATAGGTATAGGTAACACCTTTGATCTCTACACTACCTTCTACTCTTTCAAATTTTTCGGAACTGCTACCATAGGGCAGACTGGCAGGCACTTTAATGCGTAAGAGATCGGCTTCATTGTACTGGTCAAGATCCAATGCTGCCTGAAATTGCAGGTCGGCACGGTCTTCGAAATAATTGGTCAACAGCCGGTAACCGCCCCAGTTAAAGAGCAGGATCCCCAATAGCAGTATGGACACAATCTTTTTCAAGCCGTGTGAAAATAACACATTATTTTTTAACCGAAAATATTTTCTTTTCCACGCCAACCCCAGTGATAGTAAGGCTCTTCCACTGTTTGGGCAGTGCAGATTTTACCTGGGTAATGCCCTGCGGTGTGATCTCCAATCCGCCAAAACCCATTAACACGCTCTGTATCAATCCTCCCGCGCCGGTAGCAAAATAAGGATTCGTGCCTCCCTTACCTTCCGCTATTACCCGGAAAGGCGGATTCAGGTTAGGTATATATCCATCTTTGAAAAAATGCAGGGCTTTTTCGCCATCCCCCAAACGGGCATATAACAATGAAAAAATGGCCTGTGTCATAGAAGGTGTTCCCTCATTGGGTACCCGGGTTTCGTAATATTCAAGGTCCTTGCGGATCTGTTTGGGATCATTCACTTCTTTCAGCGGATAGGACAGCAGGTTCACATCTGCCTGTTTAATGCCTTCGCCATTGTAGGTAGCATGTTCCCGGGTTACCCCATTCTCCATTTTCAGAATCGGGATATTATTGGCCACCTGCATCCAGTCGGGGTCGGCTGTTAGCCCCAGCAGTTTTGCCGCCGTGGTGGCGTTCTGTAAAACCGCTCTCGCAGACGCATTGGTCCAGGCGTTGTTATCTACATTCTCGGCCCACTCATCGGCAGCCACTACATTTTTGATCTCGTATTTACCCGGTCCATTCCGCTCTACCCTACTGCTCCAGAAATCGGCTGTTTCTTTGAGGATGGGCCAGCCTTTTTCTTTCAGCCATTCTTTATCCTGTGTAACACAATAATAGTTCCAGGCGGCAATACCCACGCAGGCCGTGATATGGTGTTCGAAGGGACCACTCAATGCCCATACCGGTGTTTCTTCTACACCCGTTGCAGCACTCTCCCAGGGAAACATGGCACCTTTGTATCCATGGTTGAAAGCATTTCTTTTAGCAGCTCCCAGGCGGTTAAACCGGTATTCCACCAGGCTTTTCGCCATTTCGGGATGCAGTACCAGTATGGAAGGATACATCCACAATTCAGTATCCCAGAAAACATGGCCATTATACCCCAGACCACTTAAGCCCATGGGCGAGGGACTCATATCCGTTCCTTCGCGAACAAAAGAGTAGAGATGATAAAGCATGCTGTGAATATCCTGTTGCGACTGGTCATCGCCCTCTACGGTAATATCGCTCTCCCATAATTTGTCCCAGGCTTTGTTATGGAAGTTGATGAGTCTTTCCCTGCCTTCCAGTTTGGCAAAAATGGTCATGCGTTCCGCTTCGTTCAAGGGATCATCGTGGTGTGCAGATGTGATAGAAGATCCTGCAATTGAGTATCGATAGGATTCTCCGGCTTTGATCTTGCGGGTAAATTTCATCAGGTGCATATTATTGTCCCACATTTCATGGATCACGCGGGGCTCCTGACCATGCGGCTCGCTAAAGAGAAAGGTATTGGAAGCGCTCATCAGTAATTTACCGGTAGGACTTTTGGCCGAAGATGTCAGGAGACTGATCACCACATGTGGCCTGTCTATCTCGTTATAATAATTCTGTACGTCTTTTAATGCATCCGGCGCTTCCATTACACTGCCGCTGTTAATGGAAATATCTTTTTTGGCAGTGATGTTCACATCCATCAATACGGTGAAAGGCAGTTGGCGAAGAGAGTAGTAAGTATAAGATACGGTTGCTTTATCGCCATAGTCGAAAGAAGTAGTGAAACTGGCATGTTTCATATCGAGCTCCTGTTTCATATTAGTAACATCGGCACTGCCAATTCTTCTGCCATCAATATCCAGCTGCATATTCAGCAGGTTAAAACTGCGGAGAAAATTGCTGACCCTTCCACGGCCGTAGAGATCGTAGGCACCGGCCAATACCACATCTTTGATCTTAAAGGGCTCGGGCGAAGAAACGATACCGATCATTCCGTTAGCCACCGTGATACCGTAATAGGCCGAAGGATTGATCTGGTTGGCACTGATCTTCCAGGCATCGATTTTCTGTGCAGCGGCCGAGAGGCTTATGACCGTAACTAAGAGAAATAGCAGCTTTTTCATATCGAAGGATTTGTGGTAAAAGTAAGGTTTATCCAAAAGTCTGACCCAGGTTCTATATCAATGGCAAATGAAGTATTCTGAGCGATTTTATTGCTTCTTGCGAAACAGGTATAACTTGTCATTGTTCATACCTACGAGGACATAACTACCTCCATTGGCCGCATTCACAACAGTGGTGGCTCTGGCTTCTCCATTAATGAAGAGACCGCTTTGCTTTGGTTTTACGTATTGAAATTGATGTTGCCCCTGATTCAGCAGTGTGGTTCCATAACTGGCATCAAAACGTCCTGTCTGTGGTTTGAGTCCATAAAAATTACCTGCCAGAAAAAGGTCTTTTTTACCATCGCCATCCAGATCCGTAACCGTAATGCCGAATACCGGCGACAACTGCGCCATCACGGGTAAAACCTGCATAGTGAATGTTCCTGCACCCGCATTCAGAAAAAGGGCAGATTGCGATTGCTCTACCGTTAGTACCGTAGCATGCTCGTACTGTTCTTTACTCAGGATCTCTTCAATCGGTTTACCCGCATAAGCTTCGTAACGGAGAAATTTCTTTTTTAGTACTGGCAACTGTGATTCCAGTTCATCTTTCAGGTAATAGGGATAGGCTTTACCATCTGGTTTGTAATACACAGGAATACATTCTGTTTGTCCGTTTTTATCAAAATCATCTACGAAAAGTTTAGCGGGGTGTTGCGGGTCGGCTTTGATATTGCTGTTCAGCCCCATATTACCCGCCACAATATCCTGCGTACCGTTGCCGTCTATATCCGTTACAGTTATACAGTTCCACCAGCCCGAAGAGTTGGGGATGGTTAATTTCTTTTTCAATTGTTTATTCCCGTAGGCATAGATGGTGAGCGGCATCCAGTCGCCGGCAAGGATCAACTCGTTTTTACCCTTGCCACTAAGGTCTGCCCAAACAGCATCGGTTACCATACCTGCCTGTTGCAGTTCCGGTGCTACGGTTGCCGTAACATCTGTAAACATTCCGCCACCTTCATTATGCAGCAATACACTGGCAGGCGATACCCCATAACTACCCGGTATACTTCTGGCGCCTATGAACAGATCCGGTTTTCCATCTGCATCAAAATCGCCCACAGTAACACAGGATGCATTTACCGAAACAGCCGGCCATCCTTTGGTGGAAGAACTGAATTCGCCTTTGCCATTATTGAGATACAATCGGGTATAGAGATAGGGCGAACCAACCTTTGCTTCGTTTCCGCCGGATGCAGCCACCAGATCAGAATCGCCATCTCCATCAGCATCAAAGAAAACGGCGGCTGTTGTTTCGTAATAACTATCTGCCGTAAATATTTTCTGTGCGCGATTTTCAAACCTGCCGTCTTTGCGCTGGATAAACAGTTTATCCGCATCGCCAGCGGCTGATCCCACAAAAAAATCTTCCAACCCATCGCCGTTCACATCTGCCACGGCTATGCCAGGCCCTTCTGTTGACAGTAATTTGGGGATCAGTCTCTCTACATCAAAATCTACAAAATCATTTTCCTTGTGAAGGGTATTACCTAACAGATTAGTAGCTGAAATATCTTCGTAAAATGTGGGCTGTATTTTGGGTGATGATGCAGGCAGCAGGGCTTTTTGCTGATCCAGTACCAGCAGGGTATCCAGCGTTGGCGCTTTGATCACCTGTACTTTGCGATTGGGCCAGCTAACCAGAAGACTATCGATTTTTGTAACCTTACTCAGTCCAAATAATAAGACCGGTTCTACACTGCTTTGAAACCCCCGGGTAGGCTGCTGCTCCAGCACCTGTTCCTGCCCATCGGCAAAAACAGTTACACGGGTGCCATACCCAAGAGTATTGGGTGCTGCACCATTTAATTTTATTTTGAGATAATGATGTTTCTGCTGATCTGAACTACGGTTGCGGTAAACAGAGGCTTCATCGTTATGGTTATTGATCACAAGGTCCAGATCACCATCTCCATCCAGGTCGGCATAGGCTGCACCGCTGCTGAAAGTGGGCTTAGAAAATCCAAGCTGACCGGATGCATCTTTGAACTGCAGGTTCTGCTGGTTTACAAAAGCGAAATTGGGAATGGGAACGGAAGGCATTCTGTTGAGCAGATCCAGAAAATCAAACCCACCCTGACGGATGCGGTTCAGGTTTTCCTGGCTGTTAAAGTAGGCAAGGAAATCCTGGTTAGTCAGGTCTCTGCGGATGCCATTACAAACAAAAATATCTTTCCAGCCATCATTGTCGAAATCAAAACTGAGGGTTCCCCAGCTCCATCCGGTTGCATCCACACCAGCCAATTGTGCAATTTCGCTGAAAGTGCCATCCTGGTTATTCAGTTGCAGTGTGTTGGCAGTGAACTGGTGATGCAGGTCCAGTTTATTCCTCGCATTCTGCACATCATAGCCATCAAATTTGATGGTGGTCTTTAAGCGGAAATCATTTTCAGGCAACATTTCTGCGGTAAACAGATCCAGGTAACCATCGTTATTGATATCGGCCATATCGGTACCCATGGCACCATTACTCATATGCCCCATGGCTTTGGTACTCTCTTCTTTAAAAGAGCCGTTCCGCTGGTTGATATAGAGATAATCATGCTCAAAAAAATCATTGGCCACATACAGGTCTTCCCAGCCATCATTGTTCAGATCGCCAACCGTAACTCCCAGTCCGAATGCGATCTCTGAACCATAGATGCCGGCCTGCTCACTCACATCGGTGAATTTGCCGCCATCGTTTCGGTATAAATGATCTCCATCTACCGGGTCGCGGATATAACGGATATCACTTTTGTATCCGAAATTATCTATCGATTTAGGACTGTTGTTCAGTACAAAACAATCCAGATCACCATCATGATCATAATCAAAAAAGATCGCCTGGGTAGAAGCGCCTTTATCATCCAGTCCGTACGCTTTGGCTTCTTCTGTAAAGGTTCCGTTTTTTTGGTTGATGTATAATTCATTGGCACGGTCATCTCCCTGCATAATACCGGCATTACATACATAGATATCCAGCCAGCCATCTGCATTGATATCTACCATGGATACACCGGTATGCCATTTGTGTTGACTGGTAAGTTGGGCCTTAGCCGTAATATCTTCAAAAGTAAAATTCCCTTTATTCAGGTACAGGGTATTCTCTCCCTGGTTGGAGGTGAAAAAGACATCAGGTTTGCCGTCATTGTTGATATCACCAATAGCTACCCCGCCCCCATTGTAGAAATTATGGTAGTTCAGGATATTCATTTCTTTGGTGTCGGTTACCTTATTGGCAAAAGAGATCCCGGTTTGAGAAGCGGGCAGTAATTCAAATAGACTGTCTTTGGCCGATGCCTGCTCTGAACGGGAGCAGGAAACCAGCATACTGAGACAAAATCCGGCACTAATGAATATGGCGAATGAACGATGGAACATAGGTTTTTGCATCAATGACAATAAACTGAAATAACACAGCAAATTACCCCTTTTATGATCGCAGTCAAAAAGAGAATATGACCGGCGGCACGTTCAATTTTAGGAAATCGTTAATAGCAGGAAAGCTTATCAATTGGCGGTTTCTGGCGCAGATTCCCTTATTTTGCAGTGCTTTAAATTATCTGCTGTATATGAAGAAACTGTTGCTTATTCTCTTAGTGGTTCTGGCCTTTTTTACTTCATCCCTTTACCTGTTTATTCCCGGCAAAATCATTATTGATAGTTCTGTAGCTGTTAAAACCACGGATGTGGGTACCGAGCGGTTTGTGATAGACGAGACCAAATGGCCGCTCTGGTGGAACAAGGGTTACACCGTAGATCACCAGACTGGCCCCGTATTTACCCACAATGGCTATTCTTTTCAGCAAACAGGCAAGTTTTATAAATCAGTAGATATTGCTATCGGTAAAGAAAATCGGCGTTTGCTTTCTAAATTGATGATCATTTCTCTCGCGGTAGACTCTACCAGTCTGCAATGGAAAGCTGAATTAATCACCAGTCGCAATCCTTTTACCCGTATAGCCGATTACCTGGAAGCCAAACAGATCAAAAGGGACATGAATGAGATCCTGGGTAGCCTGAAAAATTTTCTGTCTGCTACCGAAAATATCTATGGCATTCGAATTGAGCGAACCCATTTAAGGGATACCCTATACGTCAGTTCCAAACAGATGCTGCCTGCAAACCCATCGGTAAAGGAAATTTATCAACTGATCGATAAGATCAAGACCTATATCAAACAGAATGGAACTGAGCCCAGCGGAAGTCCTATATTCAACACTACCCGTATGGACGAGGGCCGCTACCAGTTAATGGCGGCGGTACCGGTAAACAAACATCTCCCCGAAACTTCCGTTTTCTCGATGAAATATATGGTAAAAGGGAGTTTTATGATTACAGAAGTAGCGGGTGGAGACAGTACCATCAATAAGGCCTCACAAAATATGCAGCAATACTTCCAGGACTACCGGAAAACCTCCATGGCCATGAATTTCACCATGCTCGTTACAGACAGGATGCTGCAGCCTGATAGCAGCAAGTGGGTTACGAAATTGTGTATGCCGGTGTACTAGGGGTGAATGGGCAATGGTGAATTGTCAATCGTCAGTCGTGAATCGTCAGTCGTGAGTTTTGAGTGGTGGTTATTTTGATATTGTTGTTTCTACTATCGATAACTTGCACAACGCAGATTACTTTTGCCTATTGACCATTGCCCATTCACCATTGACCCCATCATTTTTCATCCGCAAACGCAATCACTACCGCAGCATCATTATTCCTCGCCACTACAAAAGCCTCTTTCCCGTTGATCCGGATCTTTCGGATATGCCTTGCCTCTCCCTTTATCTGTAAGCCATTGATGTTTTCGGCAGTGAAGTTTCCTTTCCCTCTATTCAACAGGATGGTTCCGAAATCTGCATCATATCTGCCCATCTGGATATTGTTCCTGTAATAGTTGCCAACCAGGAGGATGTCTGGCAGATTATCTTTATTGGCATCGATCACTACCGCATCGCGTAATGAACTCAGTTGTGCCTGCCAGGGTAAAGCCTGTATTGTAAATTTCATTTTTCCATCGTTAATGAATACGGCATTGGAAAAATAATCCGCCTGCATTATTTCGGATGCGTCCAGTTTTTCTTTGGTAAAGATCTTTCCCAGATCTGCCTTGGCGAAATCTTCGGCGTAGAGAAATTTCTTTTTCAGCATAGGGATCTGTCGCTGCAGTTCATCTTTGTTAGCGAATGGTAGTTCGCGGCCATTGAGGAAATAGGTAAGCACCTGTTCTTTACGGCTATTGGCATCAAAATCGTTATAGTACAATTTTACCGGCTCTTTTTCTGTGGCCTGTAATCGACTGTTTAAACCGAGATTCCCTGCTATCAGATCTATATCACCATCATTATCAATATCAACTGGCAGTACAAAATTCCACCAGCCTTTCTTCTCAGTGAGTGTTGCTTTTGTGAAATTTCCTTTGTTGTTTATAAAAGCATAGATCCCTTTCCATTCGGTAGTGATCAGCAGATCCTGATCGCCATCTTTGTCTATATCAAACCAACTGGCCTGTGTAACCATTCCCGGCTCCATCAGCTCTTTGGCATGTATGGCTGTTACATCCGTAAAATGCCCTTTGCCATCATTCTGCAATAAATAGGAACGGGGGATTTTTCCATATTCTCCCGGAACGGAACGGCCTGCAACAAACAGGTCTGTTGCCCCATCTCCATTAAAATCGCTGGCGGTAACTGATGAGGCATTCACAAAAATATTATCAAACGCATGTTCCTGTTTACCCAATTGCCCCTGCCCGTTATTGAGGTACAGCCTTGGCTGCAGATGCGGATCGGGACCAAAAAATTCGTTGCCGCCACTGGCTACCACCAGATCTGCAAAACCATCTTTGTTTACATCTACCCACAAAGCATCAATATCTTCTGCTGAGCTATCGGCTTCCAGAGTAGGTTGTATACTTCTGGTAAATGTGCCATTTGCTGTTTGCAGAAAGAGGGCATTTTTTTGGTCTCTCGCAGCACCAATGAATATATCTTCGCGTCCATCCCGGTTCATATCTCCTACCACCAGTGCGGGGCCTTCGGTAGAAACCATATGGGGCATCAGTGGTTCACGGTCAAACTCGGCAAATACATTTTCGCTGTGTGTAAATGTAAGCGTCGTAGCTGCCGTAATATCTTTCATGGGCCGGGTTGGTTCCGGCCAATACTTCTTGATTTTCTGATAATCAAATGCCGGTAATCCTTTCTGATATTGAAAACGTAACTGAGATTGTTGGTTATTGAGTTGCACTGGCTGAAACGTATTATCCGGCCAAATCAAAAAGGCAGAATCAATTTTTGTCTTGTCCATTCCGATATGTATCGGAACCTCCATACTGGATTGAAAACCATGCACCGGGTATTTCTCATAGGTACGGATACCACCGTTAGCAAACAACACCAGCTTAGCACCGATGGCCATTGTATTTTTTTCAGGCCCCTTCAACGTAACTGATACAAATGCCTTGTCCTTTTTATCGTTGCTGGTATTCTTGTACAACATCGCTGCCTCATCGATATTATTAACAACAATATCCAGATCGCCATCATTGTCAAAGTCGGCATATACGGCACCATTAGAAAAAGTGGGTTTGTCGTTACTGATCTGCTCCCCAATATCGCTGAACCGGAGGTTCCCGTTATTCCTGTATAACTTATTCGGGATCTTGATCTCAGGAAAAGTATTCACCAGCGCCATATCTTTCTCTTCCATTTTATTAGAAGAGATCTTACGCTGTATCTCATCATTGGATACAAAATTCACATAGTCCATATCGTTCATCCTTTTCGGGATGCCGTTGGAAATGAACAGGTCTTTTAATCCATCGTTATCAAAATCCATCCACAAAGCGGCCCAGCTCCAGTCGGTTGCATAGATTCCGGAATACAAACCCACTTCACTGAACATACCGTTGCGCCGGTTGAGCTGCAGGTTATTACGGGTATATTGATGATTATAACCGGCAGCCAGCTTATACTGGAAGATATCATACTCATCTTCTCCCAAAGAACGTTTTAAAATATAGGGATCCGAGGGAAGCATATCCATTGATACTACTTCCGGATAGCCGTCATTGTTCACATCTGCTACATCCACACCCATCGAATACTGGCTGGTATGCATCATATGTTCCGTAATCTCTTCCTTGAAAGTTCCATTCTTCTGGTTGAAATAGAGATAATCATTCTCATGAAAATCATTTCCCATGTACAGATCAGGGTAGCCATCCAGGTTCACATCTGCAACAGCGATACCTAATCCGTAACTGATCGCAGAACTATTGATACCTGAAACTTTGGTCACATCGGTAAACTTTTTTCCATCATTACGGAAAAGCCTGTCGCCCGAAAGCGGATGATAGGTGCCGAGAAAATCTTTTCTGGGTGAGAAGGATCCGTTTCGATGCACAGAATGATTCAGCAGAAAACAATCGAGGTCACCATCCAGATCATAATCAACAAATACAGCCTGGGTGGTGAAGCCCGAGAAATCCAGTCCATAACTCTTTGCTTCATCTTTAAATACAGGGATCCCGTTTTTTCCGATACCCTGATTTACCAATAACTGGTTACGACCATGCAGGGTTTCAAATTCACCCACGCGACAAACATACATATCAAGTAACCCATCATGATTGATATCTACCACCGATACACCGGTCGACCAGGCCCCATCCTGCGGTATAGCCGCTTCTTTCGTGATATCCGTGAACTGCAGATTTCCTTTATTCAGATACAATGTATTGTTGCCCTGATTGGCACTCATAAAGAGATCTATCTTCCCATCATTATTAAAATCACCAGCAGCGGCTCCGGCACCATTATAGAAGTACATGTATTTGAACATGTTGAATTCCTGCGTGGGTTTCAGTTTATTGGCAAATAACAAACCGGTTTTGCTGCTGTCCAGAATTTCAAATATAGGCGGCAACTGAACCTTCTGCTGCCTGCAGGAAGCCAGCACAACCAGAACCAATAACAGAGATAGTTTAACCCGATCCATCATACAGATTTATTTCTTTGATTTTGGTAAGTCAGCTGCAGTTTTGTTTGATACTGCCGGTGTAAACAATACCGGGCTCATATTATTACGCAGGAATAAAAGTTGTTTGCCAGCGGCCGTTTTGATCTCTTTGATATCACGTACCTGTCCGTTCACTTCCACACCAGACTCCTCTGCATCAAGTAACCGGAAATTACCTGCTCCCTGGTTCATCATCACGGCACCACGGCCAGCATCCAGCCTTTCGAACTGCGGTAGCAAGCCATATTCATTTCCACCCAATACCAGATCGGGTTGGCCATTGTTATCGAGGTCCGTGATCTGCAGGGCATTCACGGAAGATAATTGCAACATAGCCGGCATTTTCCGGATCCTGAATGTGCCATCCCCTTCATTGATAGCGATTATGGAAGCACAGTAGTTGAATTCTTTGATCTTGCAGGTTTTGATGATTTCGGCCGAGAATAGTTCCTGTATGGGTTTACTGGCATAGTCGCGGTGTTTCAGGTTCTTTTTCTTGAGCGAAGGAACCTGGTCTTCCATTTCATGTTTCATAAATACCGGCATATCCTTTCCATTGATCACGCTGGTAAGTACCCGGTCCCGCGCCTGGTTCTGGTCAAAATCATTCAGCCATAATTTTACCGGGTGTTCTTTATCGGGATGTAAATAAAAGTTCTCTCCGATATTGCCCAGTACAAGGTCATTTTTTCCATCACCATTCAGATCAGCAACGGTAACGGTTTGCCACCAACCGAGCATATCCTGCAGGTTGGTTTTGATCTCTTCAAAATGATCTTTGTTAAAACGGAAGATCCGGGTAGCCATCCATTCACCGGTAATGATGAGTTCTTTTGCAGCATCACCGGTAATATCTGCCCACACAGCTCCGGTAACCATCCCTATATTAGCAATATCCGGATTCTTTGTTGTAGCGATATCTGTAAAATGTCCCTTCCCATCATTTACAAAAAGATAACTGGAAGGATCTACCCCGTAACTACGCGGGTTACTCCGTCCACCTACAAACAGATCCGCGAATCCATCACCGTTAAAGTCTTCAGAAACAGCCACCCCAATATTCATCCCTGTATTCGGGAAAGCAGCTACATCGATACTGAATTTCCCTTTCCCATCGTTCTTGTATAAACGCAACTGCATCTGCCTGCTATCGGGTTTATTGTTATTTCCTCCCGGACAAACCAGCAGGTCGGCATCATTGTCTTTATCTGCATCAAAAAAATGTACCGCTACATCTTCAAAATCTTTGAACTGTTCAAAAACAGGCTGTACCGATTTTACAAAAGCTCCGTTTTTGTTTTGCAGGTACAATTTACCCCAGTGTCCGGCTGTTCCACCAATATACACATCTTCCATTCCGTCTCCGTTCACGTCTGCAACCGCTGCTTTCGGCCCCTCACGCGAGATCATTTTAGGAAGGTTTCGCTCATAATAAAAATCGATATTATCGTCTTCGATATGTTGTTCAAATACAGTGTTGACAGAATCCAACAGCGCCTTACTCACCGGTTTCTGTACCGCAGGCGGCTGTGATTTCATGGTTGTCTGTTTCAACAGATGAACCGTATCAACAGCGGGTCTGTCTATGCGAGAAACAGTCAGATCCGGCCAGGTAATGATCATTGAATCGATCTGTGCATTATTTCCCAGACCGATCACCAGTTTATAATCCATGGAAGATTGAAAACCTCTGCTGGGAACCTGTTCGCGGGTAATGATCTCATTCCCACGATACAGATCAATTTTGGTTCCGATCGCAAACGTATTTTTCTCCTTGCCTTGTAACTGTACACTGATATAATGGTGCTTGTTAAGTTGCCGGCTGTTATTGCGGTACACAAAAGAGGGTTGGTTCTCATTGTTAACCACCAGATCCAGATCACCATCGTTATCAAGATCGCCATAAGCGGCACCATTGGAGAAGGTAGGTTTTTCAAAACCCCAGCTCAGGGCCATATCCTTGAAGCGGAGATCTTTCTGATTATGATAGGCTTTGTTCACCAGCGGATTCTGCGGAATATGTTTCAGTACCTCATCCACATCCTGTTTCTGACCGGTGAGAACCATTTTCTGTATCACATCATTGGCAAAAAACTCGATAAAGTCAAGATCTGTAACATCACGATTCACCCCGTTGCAGACATAAATGTCATTGTAGCCATCATTGTCCATATCAAACAGCAAAGCCCCCCAGCTCCAGTCTGATGCAGAAACACCGCTGTAATTGCCGGACTCAATAAATTTCCCTTTTTTGTTATTGATCTGCAGACAGTTCTTTACGTACTGGTAATAGAACCCTGTTTTGAGTTTGGTATTGAAGAGGTCAATATTGTCGAAAGCGCCGGTTGTTTTTAAACGGTAATCATCATCGGGCAGCATATCGGTGTTGAAAATATCCGGCAGACCATCGTTGTTGATATCGGCCAGATCTGAACCCATGGATGAAAAGCTGGTATGATCAAAACGTTCTTCAAACTCATCTTTGAACGTACCGTTCCGCTGATTCACATACATGTAATCTCTTTCATAAGAATCGTTCGAAACGTAAATATCAGGGTACCCATCGCTGTTAATATCACCTACCGATACCCCTAACCCAAAACTGATAAGGCTGCTGTGAATACCCGACAGGCTGGTTACATCTACAAAGCGGTTGTTATCGTTCCGGTACAGGTGATTGCCGCCACCTTTTAAGAATTCGGCCACGTTCCATTTGTCATCGGGCAGATCACGGTTATTGTTATAACCCAGTTGGTTTACCGGTATCGGACTGTTGTCAATTATAAAACAATCCAGATCACCATCCAGGTCATAATCGAAGAAAGATGCCTGTGTTGAGTATCCCTTGTGATTTAATCCATACTGAGCGGCAGACTCGGTAAAAGTCAGGTCATGATTGTTGATGTAGAGTTTATTGAGACGATGTCCGGTAGACATGTGACCGGAGTTACAAACATAAATATCCAGCCAGCCATCGTTATTGATATCCGCAAACACAACGCCGGTACTCCACATACTGTCCTGTGTAAAGCCGCCTTTCTTAGTAATATCCTCGAAATGAAAGTCGCCCTTATTCAGGTACATTTTATTCTCACCCATATTGGAGGTAAGGAAAACATCGGCCAGTCCATCATTATTGATATCACCCAAAGCAACACCGCCCCCATTATAAAAATTACGGAAAAGAAAACTGTTCTCCTTTTTGCCGTCAGCTACATCATTCCTGAAATTGATCCCGGTATTATCCATCAGTTCAAACAGGGTTTGTTCTTTCTTTTTGGCACAGGAAACCAGCATCAGCAACAACAAAACAACCGGCAGGAAATGGGTATGCTTCATTAGAAAACAATTGAAAAAAATGATTCTCAGATAATTGATAAAAATAAAGAAAAAGCGACTCAAGTTAATCCATAATCTCTTAACAGCAGGTTATAATGGATCGATGGATACAGCCTGCTACGAAGTGGCTTACATAGTAAAAGGCCCCGAATGGGGCCTTTTACTGATATAGTTATGTGATCAGAATTGATTAGTAACCAGGATTCTGTTTCAGGTTTGGATTTGCAGCCAGTGCTGAATTCGGAATCGGGAAAATCAGGTTCTTAGCATCATTAACAGTTTTGTACTGCCATGGTTTCAGATATAAACCGAAACGCTGAAGATCTGTTCTTCTTACACTCTCCCAATACAGTTCACGTCCTCTTTCAGCAATCAGCGTAAGTGGATCGTTCACCAGGTTAGGATTGGCCAAAGTCATGGTAGTCAGTGGTGCAGCACCTCTGGCGGCACGAAGACCATTCACCAGTGTTAAACCGGCACCGGCATTACCATTACGGATTTGTGCTTCGGCCAGCATCAGTACCACATCAGCATAACGGAAGATCATCAGGTCATTTCCTGCTGGTCCACCATAATAAGCGTAGTCAGGTACATATTTCACTACACGAATACCGGTAACTTCCAGGTTAGAACCTGTTTCGATCATGTTGGCTGCGATCTCTTTTACATAAGCCAGTGGCGCACCCTTTCTGTCTTTAGAAGGAACACCGTTTTCGTTAAACTGCTGATTTACGAGGAAACCAGGATTGATACCGGAAATGGTTTTGGAGTTGTTATAGTTACGTCCACCAATCCTTCTGTCGAACAAAGTATCGGAAGGACCATAAGCAGTTGGTGCACCGGTAGTGTTGAAAGAGGCATAGAAATCACCAATGGTAGAGAATCCGTTCCAACCGGCGTTAGGGTTGTTGGGAGTGTATGAATTGTAGTGCAATGTCATATTCCAACGGGCCTGTAAGCCTGAGTTATTGGCACCTACTCCTGATGTATTGTTGTAGCGGAAAATAGCTTCTTTGGAATTGTCATTGGTAGGACTGAAGTTATCAAAGTAGTTGGTAGCATAGCTGTATTTACCACTGTTCATGATAGCAGTACCTAATGTGATCACCTGAGCCAGGTCAGCAGCAGCGAAAGTAGGAGCCGCTCTGTTGGCCCATACACCTTTCTGCAGGTAACATTTCATCAGCAAAGTTCTGGCTGCATCCGGATTAGCTTTATCGCTTCCATTACTGGCTGGCAGATTAGGCAGGGCTGCATTCAGTTCTGCAATGATAAAATCGGCTGCAGCGGCACCTGACAATACGGTAGGAGCCAACAGCAGGTTATCACCTGGATTCCTGATAGGGAACTGACCGTACAGATCAAGCAGATAGTACAGTGACAGTGCTCTGATAAACTTAGCTTCAGCAGCCTGCGCAGCGCTTGGTCCGTAGCCCAATACGTTGGTAGCATCAAAGTTGATCTTATTCAGCGCATTGAATACGTTGGTGATCTGACCATGGTCTGCATTCCAGGTATGGCTATGCAGTACACGCCATACACCGTTATCATCCCAGTCACCACCACGGGTAGGAACCAGAGATTCATCGGTTGTATTTTCCATCAGGGAGAATACGAGATCCTGGCTGGTTAAAGGACCACCCAGATCGGCATAAGCAGCAGAAAGCAGGAGACTTACACCCTCTGCACCCAGTGCTGTAGATACCTGGCCACTGGTAAGCGTACTTCCCAGGTTTTCTTCCAGTTTGGTACAGCCGGCCATTGCAAGAACTGCAACGAAAGGAACTGTAATTTTTTTAATCATATTATATGGTTTCATACTTCTAATTTTTGTTGTTGTGTGGGATGATTATAAAGTAAAATTAAATCCAAAAGAAATCGCTCTTGGTGTTGGATAAGGCACATACTCAATAGACCTTGAAGGGTATGAGTTGTTGCTCTTGTCGATGTTCACCTCTGGATCAAATCCTGTGAATTTAGTAATCACGAACAGGTTGCTTCCGGTAATGAATGCAGACAGGTTCTTGATGTATTTACCTTTATTACCAAAGTTGTAACGGGCAGTCAGGTTTCTCAGTTTCAGGTAATCACCTTTTTCGAGGAACCTGGTAGAAGCACCTACACCACTGGCAACACCTTCTGGAGAGTTGTAAGCAGCCCTGTCAATATTTCTACCCTGTGCAATACCAGCGATATTGGTTACAGCGGTAGCCGTATTGTTGTAGATCAGGAATCCGCTGGCACCACCCATATTCAATGTAAAGGTGAATTGCTTGTAGCGAACAGTAGTTCCGAGACCAAACAGATTGTGTGGGTTGGGATCGCCTGCCAGACCTGGATTAGCTCCGATCTGCTGGTTACCACTTGCATCATATCCATTGAATTGCTTCAGGAAGAATACGTTGATTGGCTGATTGTTGGTGATCACCTGCGCCAGTGTACCGGATACACCCTGACCGCTGATGAAACCAGTCTGAACCTGCAGATCTAAACCAGTGTTAGGATCTTTGAAGTTCTTAACATTGTTTTTGTTGTAAGCGTAGTTGAAGTTCACATCCCATGTAAGGTCTGTTTTATCAATCACGGTAGCACCTACTGCTAATTCAAAACCTGAGTTGATGATATTCGCATCTGCCAGATTCACGAAAGAAATAGAAGATGGAGCCGGCTGGATAGCTGTTGTCTGGAACAGGATATCAGATGTTTTTCTGGTATAGTAATCCAATGAACCGTAGATCTTACCACCTGCCAGTGTGAATTCCGCACCGAGGTTTAAAGATTTGGTTTTTTCCCATTTCAGATCGGGGTTACCATTTACCACCTGTGGTGCATTGTTATAAGAGTTCAAAGCGAACTGCTCTTTAGATGAACCGGCAGGATATTCCTGGTTACCAGTGATACCATAAGAAGCACGGAGAGCCAGGTTAGCAAAAACAGTATTGTTTTTCATGAACGCCTCGTTGCTGGCTATCCACTTCAGACCTGCTGAAGGGAAGTAACCGTAACGGTTGTTAGCACCAAATTTGCTGGAACCATCTGCTCTCATCGTAACAGTTAACAATAACCTGTCCTGATAGTTCACTGTAGCCCTTCCGAAATATGACTGTAATTCAGCCTGTGGGTTGGCATAAGAGAAGAAAGGATTCTGCGTTTTGGCGTTAGCCATGATCTTGGTATAAGGGATGTTGATTCTGCTTGACTGATTCAGATTGGTATTGAATCCGCTGGCAGTAACACCACTACCTGAGAAATTGGTTTTGAAATATTCGTAACCGGCCAAGGCATCAATAGAGAAATCCTTGTTGATGTCTGTACGGTAGTTTAAGGTATGTGTAATGGTCTGGCTATTCAGTTTTGCATTGGCAATACCGGCAAAACCCTGTCCGGATACACCTGGAATACCCTGTAACCATCCTTCAATGTTCATTTCCCTTGATCCGGTACCGCTGTTGATACCGAATAACAGTTTGTAATCGAAATGCTCATTGATCTTATAAGTAGCAGAGATATTACCTAAAATAGTGAATACACTACTCAGATCGGAATAAGCTTCCTGGAAAGCTCTTGGGTTACCAGAACCGTTAGATGGGAAGTTGATCGTACCCGCAGAATTGAATAAAGGCTGCGTAGGATTCCAGCTAAGGGCCGATGAAACGATATTACCTGTAGAACCGGCAGTATTGGATACGCTGGTCAGTGTTTCAGCATAATTACCTGCAATCAGACCAAAGTCAATGGTCAGACGCTTATCAAGGAACTTATAGTTACCACCGATAGTAGCCAGGTATTTATCAAGTGCTGATTTTTTCAAAAAGCCTATGTTTTTAGAAGCGAGAACAGAAGCACGTACTCTTCCCTGCTCATTTCCACCGCTTAAAGCCAGTGAATAGTTCTGAGAGAAAGTGCTTTGTGTAAGCGCTTTCATCGCATCAACTGATTGACCACCATCGTAAGCCGCTGGTTGGTTATACTTTTTCAGGGCAGCTCTGTATTCGTCTGCATTCAGAATTTCGAATTTTTTCATGAAACCTACGTTCGTTCCGTAGTTGATACCCACATCCACTTTCATGGCACCGGCAGTAGCTTTCTTGGTAGTGATCACGATCACACCATTGGCACCACGTGAACCGTAGATAGCAGCAGAAGACGCATCTTTCAATACATCAATCTGAGCAATGCTGTTAGGGTCAATGTACAAAAGTGGGTTTGAATTCGGGTTGCTACCGAATGCATTACCCAGGTTAGGACGGGCAGTACCACCATCCAAAGGAACTCCGTCTACAACATATAACGGGTTGTTGTTGGAACGGATAGAAGAGGTACCCCTGATCTGGATAGTAGAAGCCGCACCGGGCTGACCATTGATGTTGGTAACTTCCAGACCGGCTACCTTATTCTGCAGCAACTGGTCAGGAGCGTTGATCACACCCTGGTTAAAGTTTTTAGCCTGAACAGATACAACAGAACCTGTCAGGTCTTTTTTCTTGGCAGTACCATAACCGATCACCACAACTTCGTTGAGCTGGTCGTTGGTAGCTGTAAGCGTAACATCCACAGAGGTTTTAGTCTGGATATTCACTTCCTGGTTTCCAAAACCGATAGAAGAGATAACCAGCGTAGTTGCTGACGAAGGCACTGTGATTTTAAAAGTACCGTCCGCACCTGTTTGGGTACCGGTTTTCGATCCTTTTACAACAACAGAAGCACCTACTAAAGGAGATCCATCCTTTGAGTCAGTTACTTTACCTGAAATGGTTTTGTTTTGGGCTTGTGCGGAGATAACGAACAAGCAAGCAAATAAACCCATGAGTATGGGTCTGACAAGCTTCGAAAAATTCATAAATGGCAGTTTATTGGTTATTAAGCGTGTACAAAATACACATTTTTATTTCTAAAAAAATTATTTGTTAATTTTTTTTTGATTTTTTCCGGAAACCGTTACAACAAACCGTAAAAAACCTGTTGGCTTAGATAGACCGGGGTATCCTTATAAACGATGCATCCGTTATAATATTATTTATAAGGGTAATCGGTTCAAAACCAATCTAAATGTAGGGGGATCAGGTGGTTAGGGCTCTGGAATTAATTTTATTGGCAACCGCAAACGTTTGCGACATCCTTTGATGTGGAAAATTTTCTACCTTGTCCATCACTATACGGATACGAATGACCAACCCTACCCTGAAAAAAATTGCAGAAACCCTGGGTATCAGTGTGTCTACGGTATCCCGGGCGCTCAAAAAGCACCCGGATATTTCGGCAGCCACCCGACAGAAAGTGATGGATCTGGCCCAAACGCTTGATTATGAGCCCAATGCGAGTGCTGTACAGTTGCGTACCCGCAACAGTAAGCTGTTAGGAATCCTGGTTCCCTCTATCTCCAATTATTTTTACGAATCATTTATTGCCGCCATTGAAGAAGCAGGCCGAAAAAACGGATACTCTATTATAATACTGCAAAGTGGTAATAACCCGGAAATAGAACAGGAAAACCTGAAACTCTTCCGCCAGAACCGGATCAGTGGCCTGTTTGCCTGTATTACACCCCAAACAAAAGACCTGACAGGCTTCGATAAATTGCGGGAACTGGAAACCCCAGTGATTTTCTTTGACAAGATCCCCCCCGGCCAAGAGGTACAGGCTGTATGCCTCGCCGATAGTGCCGCAGGCGAAATGGCAGCGGCAGCCATCATCCGCAAAAAGAAAAAAAAGGTATTGGCTTTATTTGGCGACCGGCAGTTACTCATCACCCAGAAAAGAATGCAGGCTTTTACCCAAACCCTGACAGCAAACAAAAACACCATTACCCTGCACACTGCCCATACCTGCAGCAGCGAAGAAGCCAGATTTCAAACCAACCGGTTTCTGGCAGATACAACCAACAGACCGGATACCATTTTCTGTATGAGTGATGAAATCCTGATCGGTGTAATGAAAGCCTTACAGGAAAATGATCTGAGACCACCGGCAGCGATTGCCGTGATTGCCATCAGTAATGGTTTTATTCCCAAACTCTTTCACCCGGAGATTACCTATGTAGAAACCAGCGGTAAACAGCTGGGAGAAATGGCTTTTGCACGTATGCTGCAATGTATAGAGGGAAGCCAGCCACCCGAAGAAATGATTCTTGCGTCGAAACTGGTAGAAGGTGGTTCATTATAGTGAAGAACGGCTTCTGTAAGATCCCTTTATTTTTTAGCTGCCATGTACTGGTAAATCATTTCTGATACCCGGGCCATCGCTTCTGTGGCTTTATCCGCATCTGCCAGTTTCCGGGAAAGGATCACCAGCACATATTTCCTTCCGTCCGGCAGAAAGACAATACCGGAATCATGATGCACACCTGTGATCGATCCCGTTTTGTGTGCGATCCTGAGATCTTTGGGCAGATAGGCGGGTATGATATCATTGTATCGCTGATCCAGCAAGATCCGGATCATGTCTTCACAGGCTTTCGGATGTACAATCGTTCCCGCTGCCAGCGCCTGGTACAGGATCATCAGGTCATACGCTGTAACTGAATTGTTTAATCCTTTTTCAAAAGCTTTCCCATCTTCTACCCCACGTAACACCTGCATATCTTTCGCACCCAGTTCCCGCATGGTCTGTGTTACATTTTTTCCATCCACCAGTTCGATCACCATATTGGTAGCAAGGTTACTGCTGAGAATGATCATCTGGTATACGAGGTCGTACAGGGTAACTTTGGTTCCTACCAGTTTGTATAAGGTAAACTCACTATCATCTGCAGGATCCAGCGTGTACAAAGATCCATCAACGATACTTTTGAATTCATTCTTCACCACCATCGAATCCGTTAACGAAAGTTTTCCGGCAGCCACCTGTTTAAACACTTCCACCATCACCGGTGTTTTCATGGTACTGGCTGCATGAAAACTGGTACGATCATTCCAGCGTATCTGCTCATTGGTCTGCAGGTCCATAAAAGCCAGCGCAAACTCGCCGGTTTCCGCAGCCAGTCTTGCCTGTATTTTTTTCAGCAATTCATTTCCTCCGGGAGTGGTTTGTGCATGACTATGGTGGCTATGCATACAAAAGAGCATTAAACAAAAAATGAATAATCGGGTGAACATGGATTTAGTTTTCTTGCAGTGAAATAAATGCTTTTGGTATATAGCGGATCAAATCACCGGCCAGCATAGAGGTTTCGCCCAGATCCTTTTTAGCAAGATCGCCTGCCAGTCCATGCAGAAATACACCCAACAGACAGGTTTCTTTCTGCGAATACCCCTGTGCCAGCAAACTGGTAAGGATGCCTGTTAATACATCTCCGCTCCCACCTTTGGCCATTCCGGGGTTACCGCTGGTATTAAAATAAGTTTCTCCCTCCGGTGTGGTAATGCAGGTATGTGCTCCCTTTAACACAAGATACACCTGATGTTTTCTGGAAAAAGCTATTTGCAGCGCATGCCTGCTGAAATCATTGGCTGTTTCTCCTGCCAGTCGGGCAAACTCTTTCAGGTGTGGTGTGAGAATGGCATTAGCAGGAATGGTTTTCTCTTCTTCCCTTTGCTGACTGATACTGTTTAAGGCATCCGCATCAATCACAACCGGTTTTGTAGAGTTGGCAAGCAAATACCTCACGGCAGTTTGTGTATCCGGATGCATACCCAAACCCGGACCAATACCAATGGCGTGGAATGCATCTGTTTGTATCTCATCTCTCATATAGTGCTCTCCGCTATCCACTGCTGCCATGGCTTCGGGATCTGTGGTCTGAACTATTTCATACCCGCAAACCGGTATGTGCACCGTTAACAAACCTACGCCACTGCGCAAACAGGCTTTGGTTGCCAATACAGCTGCACCCATTTTTCCATAACTACCGCTCACGAGTAATGCATGACCAAAACTTCCCTTATGCGAAAATTTAGGACGTTTATGCAAAAGTGTTTTCACAAAAGTTTCGGTAATAAAAAAAGTAGTAGCAGGTTCTTCTTCAATAAAGGTCTGGCTGAGGCCGATATCCAGCACCGTCCACTCACCCACATAAAGGGCATTTTCCGGAAAGAAAAAAGCCAGTTTGGGGAATTGAAAACTGAGCGTATAGTTTGCCTGAATAATGGCAGTAGTAAAATCGGAATGCTGATCGGCCTGCAGACCGGAGGGAATATCAATAGCGATCACTGTTGTTGCTGCGGCATTGATATAATGGATCAGGTCGGCAAACAAACCCTCCGGTGCGCGGGATAAACCCGTTCCGAACAAAGCGTCAATGAGAATGGCACCAGCAGGTAGTGAAGGAAAATCATTCACGCTATACAGTTGCCTGACCAGAGAGAGATCCTTTGCAGACAACCGTTTTTTATTTTCCTGAAAATCCTGAGTTGCATTTGTTTCACCACCAACTACATACACCTGCACCTGGCAACCCGCTGTCAACAATAAACGGGCGATAGCTAATCCATCCCCACCATTGTTTCCCGATCCGCAAAAAATGAAAAAAAGTTCCTGCGTTGTGAAGTGGGTCTTGATCCAGTTACAACAGGCTGCGGCGGCCCGCTCCATCAGGTCAATGGATAACACCGGCTCGTGCAGTATCGTATATTGATCTGCCTTGCGGATCTGTTGTACAGAAAATATTTTTAGGGGATGACTCATTACCATACAGCTGACCAAATGATCAGCATAAAGCAAAAGTACAACTAGTAATCAAAGCCGAAGCCTATCAGGCAAAATACCTGCGCAGGATCCAGGCATTGGTCTCATGTTGCTGCATCAGTCCGGTAAGAAAATCTGCCGTACCGGCATCTTTGAATGAGTTACTGCAATTATCGATCCCTTTTCTGAGCAGCTGTACAATGGTTTCATTGTCTTTCAGCAGTTCTTTCAGCATTTCTTTGGAAGAAGGATATTTTCCCGGCATTTCCTTAATGCTGGCATGTTTGCTGAATTCATTCATGGTGCCAATCGTTTTACTACCGAGTTTATTGATGCGCTCTGCTACAGCATCAATCGTTGCTTCGAGCTCGCCGTATTGGGCTTCAAAGAGTTTGTGCAGTTCCATAAAACTGTCACCAGCCACATTCCAGTGAAACTTCCGGGTTTTTACATACAGCATCATTTCATCAGACAATACAGTTGACAGGATAGCCACTGAATGTGCGAGGTTTTTTTCCGAGATCCCGATAGCAGGTTTCATAATTTTTGATTTGTTTGTGAAATAGATCTGACCTGTTAAAGGTCTTCTCTTTGAGAGGCAAACCATTATACGCGAATAGGCAATTGTTGCATCATTCCCATATTCCCCTGGTTTTGGTTGATGGGTATCTGTAAACAAAGTATCATTGCTTTCGGTAACACAAACATTGTTTACTCCCAATCAGTCTTATGAAAAAAATAATAATAGCTTGTCTCTGCATCAGCTCTCTGGTAATCAGTGGTTGCAGTACTTTACAATCGCTGGGTAATTATCTTTCCGAAGCTGATGCCGCCAATGCGATCAGAGAAGCATTGGTTATCGGAACCAATACCGGTACCACCAACTTAAGCCAGCGAGGCTCTTTTGGTAAAGATGTTTTACTGGCAGCCATATTACCTGGCGAAGTGCAGAAAATTGTTCAGACATTAGACAGGCTGGGACTGGCTTCGGAGCTGAATCGTTTCACCAATACACTGGATAATGCAGCCACTGATGCAGTAGTGAAATCGGGGCCGGTTTTTGTAGGTGGTATCAGGCGCATGTCTATCAGGGATGCCATTGGTATTGTAAAGGGCGGAAACACTTCTGCTACCGATTATTTACGCCGCACAATCGGCGATAGTTTACGGAGAACCGTTACACCCATTATGCATACTGCTTTAGGTGAATATAAAATTGTTCAGGAATGGGACAGACTGGTTGCACCTGTAAAACTGGTACTAGGTAACCGGGCCGGATTAAATATTGACCTCGATAATATCCTTACAGTGATGCTCACCAATGAGTTATTTAAAAAAATAGAAGAACAGGAAATTGCGATCCGTACCAATCCGCAGGCAAGAACCAGTGCCAGCTTACAAAGGGTATTTGGCAAAAACTGGAACATGGTTCCCACCAGATAAAGAACTGTGTTAGCTGGATTTATTGTCCCCAGATTCGGTACAGCAGATACACTACTATGGTGCCTGCTGTCAGCAAGATCAGTCCGTTCCCTCTTTTCCGTTTGATGAAGAGCAACAGGATGAGTCCGGTGAGGGAGATCAGTACCATGAGTCCCGCAGCAATATCAATTACCCAGGCCCAGGTTTTACCGGTGTCCCGGCCTTTGTGCAGATCATTCATAAAACCTACCAACCCGGTCTGTGCAACAGTTAATTCATATTCGCCACTGGTGCGATCAATAAAAGCCACGGCTTCATAACCGGGGCCTTTACAAGCGATACTTATCTGGGTCTCTTCGATCCGCAGCTCGTTCACTGCCCCTTTTACGGCGTGTTGGTTACGGAAATACTCTGCGATCAATAGTTTTTCTACTTTATTGGTATCCGGCGACTGCACCCAGGCGGTATTCAATTTTCCTTTTACCTGTGTTGTTTTTGTTTCGCCCTGCATGGTATCTGCATGATTGAGCGTGATACCGGTAACGGAGAAAAAAAGTACAATGGCAAAACTCACCATCGAAAGGTAGATATGTAACCAGCGGGAGATACCCGCTAGTTTTCTTTTAGATGCGGTTGACCTGGTTACAACTTTTTCTTTGGTACTACTATCCATGTTTAACTCAGTTCACGGTTTTTTTTCTGTATTCCAATGAGGCACCAGCTACTTCTGTATTACCGGTTAAGGAAACCTGTTGTGCTTTTTTGGCACAATTGATCTCTCCGCTCATCAGTTGGTAAGTACCATGTTCGCGAACCACTTCGATATGGATCGTGTATTTACCGGGTTTTACATAATTGCCTTTATCATCTTTTCCGTCCCATTTTAATGCATACTTACCGGCAGAGCGGGTAGCACTGGAAATAGTGCTCATGCTTCCTGCGTCTCCGCTAAAGCTGGCTTTGTTGGTACTGAACCAGGCCCGCAGTTCGTGCAGCCAGCGGTCTTTATTATACCATACCGCAACGGTTCTTACGGGTTTATTGTCTTCATCAACCACCCAAACTGCTGCAAAGGGTCTGCGTGCAAAGCCGGGTAATTGTGCCAGTTCTATGTTGATGACCAGTTCAAAATTATCGTCCCACTGGTTGGCGGCAGGTTTATTACCGGCAGGTACCGGTTCCGGAATCGTTAACGCATCCCAGCCTTTGCTTTTGATCTGCAGACCGTCTTTGGTAACCAGTAGAAATTCAGTGCCGGGTATAGTGGCTGCCAGTGTTGCACTCTCATCGGGTGTAAGCACATTGAAAGCAGTAGCCAGGGCGCCAGCATCAGTGGCGTTGGGAGAAACAACAGTGGCGCTGATCACTTCTCCCACAGGCATACCTGTGCGTGGATCTACGATATGTGAATACCATTGGCCATTGATTAACTCGCCACGGCGATAATTACCACTGGTGGCTACGGAACGGTTATCAAGTAATAAAGTTTGTAAGGGTGCATCGTTCTCCGCATCGGCTTTGGGATTGCTGATGCGGATGGTTTCGCGCAGATCGCCATCTACCACAATATCACCACCGATATTCACCACTACAGCATCTACCCCTTGCACCTCCATTGCTGCTGATGTTGCATGGCGGATAATATAACTCTTGGCAAAAGAATTCAACACCAATGGAACCTTACTGGTATGGGTAGCCGTTTGATGAGCAGCATCCAGCTGCCAATGCAAAGTCTGTACTTTCTGTATTGCCTCACGAAGCATCTCCCCGGAAGGAAGGGTTTGTGTTGCAGCGGCTTCTTTCCATACTTTACTGATCACCTGTGCAGAAGCATCGAGTGCGCCACCGGTTCTGGCACGCCATTGGTCGAACAGACTGAGCACTTCGAAAAGTTCCTGCGAAACAGGTACCGGTGTTCCGGAAGTCTGCATCCAGCGGCTGAACTCACTTTTGCTATCATAGGTACTTAAGATGGCCGATAACCGTGTTATTTCATGCAGAGCCGCTGCTTCTGCTGCTGCTGCCTGTTTTTCGGAAAGGGTTTTCACTTTGATCTGCAGAGAAGTGCCCAATACATTTTCGAAATGAGAAGTATATAGCCCTGCTTTTTTATCCCACCGGGGAGTTGCCTTACCGGTGATACTACCTGCTGACAGGGAGAAGGCGAATACAAGAAATATAGCTATCCGTTTCATGGTCTTACTTTTATATCTAATAGAACTGTTGTTTACGCTGGGTTATTTCAGGTATGAATTTCCTACTGTTCCGGTTAACTAATCAATTTTTTAGGTGATCATAGTATTTTTCCCGGTCATTACTATGGCAAGTTCCGTTCCCATTGCCAGCAGGCAAGGATTCAGTTTTTATTTGTATTTTCATTAACAATAGAATTTTCTGTTATGAAAAAAAGAGCTTTCCTGAAAGGACTTGCGCTGGCCGGTGCGAGTGTTCCGTTTTCGGCCAGTGCTTTGGATAAGTGGTTAGCGCTGGCTGAGAAAAAAACAAACAGCGAACTGGCTGCCGATGATGATTTCTGGCAGGGTATCCGCGGAGAATACAGACTTAAGCCCGATTATATTAACCTGGAAAACGGTTATTACAATATACTTCCACGGGAGATCCTCGAAAATTATATCAACCATATCCGTGAAGTAAATTACCAAGGATCGTATTACATGCGTACGGTTCAGTTTGATAACAAGAAAAAGATGGCGGCCAAAGTAGCTGCAGTAACGGGTTGCAGTGCAGAGGAATTGATACTGACAAGAAACACCACAGAATCGCTGGACATGATCATCGGTGGTTTTCCCTGGCAGGCCGGCGATGAAGCCATCATGGCCGAACAGGATTATGGTGCCATGCTTGATATGTTCAAGCAGGTGGGACAACGCCATGGTGTCGTAAACAAAGTAGTATCACTTCCGCATCATCCGGCTTCAGATGAGGAGATCGTGAACCTGTATGCCAATGCCATCACTCCTAAAACCAAACTGATCATGATCTGCCATATGGTAAATATTACCGGACAGATCTTACCCGTACGGAAGATCTGTGATATGGCACATAGTAAAGGAGTACAGGTTATGGTTGACGGTGCACATGCCATCGCCCATATCCGTTTCAATATACCAGACCTTCACTGTGATTATTACGGTGCCAGTTTGCACAAATGGTTATGTGTGCCACTGGGTGTGGGTATCCTCTATATCAAGAAAGAACATATCCCTTCCATTTGGCCTTTGCTGGCTGAGAGTGGCAGAAAACCGGATGATATTGGCAGGCTCAATCATTTGGGCACACACCCTGTACACACCGACCTGGCGATCAGCGATGCGGTAGATTTTTACCAGAAAATCGGTCCGGAAAGAAAAGAAACCAGACTTCGCTACCTGCAGCAATACTGGAGCAGTCAGGTGCGCAACCTGCCACATATCGTCATGCATACTCCGGCAGATCCAACGCGGTCTTGTGCTATTGCCAATGTGGGTATTAAAGGAATGAAACCGGCTGATATGGCGTCTACCCTATTAAAAAAGTACCATATTTATACGGTAGCCATTGATGGTGCCAATGTGCATGGCTGTCGCATTACACCCAATATCTACACTACCACAGCTGAGCTGGATGTGTTGGTGAAAGCTTTAAAGGAGATGGGATAAGGGTTCTATGTTCTGGGTTCTGGGTTCTATGTTCTGGGGTTTATCTGTTCGATTGTTTCATAACTATACACTGCTAGTTAGTTACTACTATCAGCAAAGGCAGCTTTATTGAATTCAATACGGTAACCGGATCCTTCTTTCTTTACCAGTTTTCCGCCCCAGTTGTTATTTTTGAACATCCCACTCTGCCATTCGATGGTATTGGTGTTTTCGTTAAAAATGTATCTGCCCGATTCGTCGTAATTGTCTTCTTCGCTGTCAAAAGCGACCTTATACTTACCATCTGCCAGCAGTATCAGATGACCAAGATACATACTGGGAATCCCAGAATACAATTCATACCGACCGAGATGCAGGTTAGCAGAAACGGGTTTTGTAACAGTTACTGTGATGGTGTTTACGGCTGCTTTGGGCTGTACACGCAGTTTGCTTTTGTCAAGCAAAACACTGGAAGAAAGGGTTCTTCCATTGCTGATCCGGTTTACCCTTACTTCATACATATTGGATTTACCTGAGGGGACTTTGCTCACAGCTACTTCTTTCCAGCTGTTACCGATCAAAGCCTCTACTTTATCTCCCACCTGATAAGTCTGGGCGAAAATGACAGAACCTGAGAACACCAGGCAGCACAGTAAAAAAAGATATTTTGACATTTTCATATCGTACGGTTTATTCAATTCGTTTATTGGAAAGTAGCCTTGATCGCAACCCTTCTGTTCATGGCTCTTCCTTCTTCTGTTTTATTATCTGCGATGGGTCTTTCCAAACCAAATCCGGCTGTTGTAAATCTGCCAGCACTAAATCCTTTCTTCACAAAGAATTCTTTCACCGATCTGGCTCTACGTTGCGACAGGTCTTTGTTATAAGCAGCAGGAGCCCTGTTATCTGTGTGTCCCTCAATATATAATGTCAGGTTAGGATATTTAGTAAGATAAGAGGTAACCACGTTCAAAGGTTTCAAAGCTGCAGTAGTGAGTTCTGCACTGGCCGTTTTAAAGAAGACCATTTTAGCCAATGCATCGATCTCAGCCTGAATATCTGGACAACCAAAATTAGATTTGATACCCTTTACATCCGGGCACTTGTCTGTCACATCAGGAACTGTATCCTTATCGCGATCAGTGTCAACAGGTGGTATTGGGGCAATAACAATGGGTGTTAAGAGCATAGGTTCCAGACTGAGTCGGGCTTCGGTTCCCGTATTTTTAACCGCCATAGAATCTTCTACATACCCATTCCTTGTAAAGTGAAGTGTGTAACCACGATCAGGTTTTACAGGAAACCGGTAATTGCCGGTAAAATCTGTGACCACTGAATCTGTAAAAGGATTGTCCGGGTCAACCGAACGAATGATCACAGTAACGCTGTCTAAACGGCGCAAGGTTGTTTTGCTGAGTACCGTTCCTTCGAGTTGTACCTGAAAAAATTGTTTCTCAAACATGAAAATATCATCCGAACCAAGACGGTTACTGGTAAAGAAACCTTTGGTATGAGTAGTATTATAAATGATGCCGAAATCGTCATAGTTTGAATTAACAGGATAACCCAGGTTAACCGGTTCTTTCCAGAAACCACGCTGCGCATAACTCTTGTAGATATCAAGTCCGCCTAATCCTGACCAGCCATCTGAGCTGAAAAATAAAGTATCCCCCTGTATGGTTGGAAAAAGTTCGTTGCCGGCGGAATTGATCTTTTGATCGAGGCCAATGGCTACCGATTTATCATAGTCAGAACCTAAAGGAATATAATAAATATCACTTCCTCCCAGGCCGCCCGGTTGGTTACTACAGAAATATAAACGGCTTTCATCATTACTGAGTGCCGGATGAAAGTAATCAAATTCTTTCTGTACAAACGGCATCACGCGGATCTTACCCCAGGAACCATTCTCCAGTGTAGCTTCGCAGATCTCCAGGTTATACCTCCCTTTATCTGCTGTCAGGTTGTTACGGGTGAAATACACTTTATCGCCGGCTTTATTGAAACAAAGTGGGCCATAATTGTATTTACTGCTAAGCTCGTTACTGAATTTTTCCAACCGGTGAATGCTACCATTGTACCCGGTGCGGAGACCGCTAACTACTATAATATCGTTGTCGTTACTGGTATGCGAAGTATAATCGTCGTTAGCCTTAATAGAAGTGTTATACGTTTTGGAAGAATAACCACCAACTGAATCAATTACATACAGGTCTGCCGTATCTTTTACCAGATAAATACTGGCAAAAGGAAGTCCATCCCAGCCAAATTCCTTCTCTGCCGTTTTGGAAGAATAACGGTTAGAAACAAAAACCATACCCCGTTGGTAAAACTGCGGACTGAAATCCTGTTGGATAGTATTCAGTTTTAATAACCGGATGGTAAAATCAAGCGAGTCGCGTAGAAAGGGTCTTATATCTGCAAAACCTTTTGTTCTGGCATTTAGCAGGATAGTATTTCTGGCTGGTAACTCGTTAAGTAACTGACGGTAAATATTTTCGGCTTTTTTGTACTCTTTTTTATTGGCCAGCAGCTCTGCTATCCGCTGCCGGGTAGAGAAAAGTGGCATATATTTTTTTTCGAATGTCTGGTAATAATACAGTGCAGAATCATAATTACGCACATACCAGTAAGATTCTGCCATATGCAGATAAGCCAGTGAATCATTAGTACCCGGTTTTTTCAGACTGGTTTTGTAAAAAGGAATGGCATACATGTACCGCTGATCAGTAAATTCCTTTTCTGCATTACGAAAATAGATGGTAGCCCTTCGGGTACTGGCAGTTTGTGCTACCACGGATGATTGCAGTGCTGAGAGGAAAACAACGATATATAAAAGCGATTTTTTCATTATTGTTTTTTATCAGAAATACCTTGGTGAAGCAACTTTTCCTTTAGCAGAACCAAATTCGTAACGCAACATCAACTCATGCGTTCCTGAATTCAGTGTGTTAAGTCTGGAAATGGTTCTATCGTATGCATACCCCAATCTGAACTGGCGGTCTAACTGCATTTCAACCATACCAACTACGGCATCTCCTGTTCTGTAAGAGAACCCTAATGCAATGGTATTCTGGATCCATAAGTTAGTATTCAGGTCGTATTCAATGGGGGCACCACTTACTGCTTTTACCAGTAATGATGGCTTGAGGGCCAGATCTTTGTTCAGGTTTACCACAAATCCGGTAGCGAGGTACAGGTGAAGATCGCGACCCGAAACAGAGGCAATGTCTGCGGTATTATCGTAACTGATCTTTGTTTTCAGTAAGGCAGGCGTGGATAAACCAATATAAAATCTATCCGAGTTATAATAAACGCCAGCCGCTGCTGCAGGCAGAAAACCACTAAGGTTCTGGTTAAAAGCCGGATCATTCGGCTGAAAGGTTCTTACACGGCTGAAGTTTGCCTGGTAATTCAGCAAACCCGCTTGTAATCCGAGACTCAAAGTACCCGACTCAGTTAATTGTATACGAAAAGCATAAGATGCATTAAAACCGGTGGTTCTTTCAATGCCCAGTTGGTCATCATATAATTGAAAACCCAATCCGATTTTTTTCTCTTTAATGGGCATATCAAAACCCACCGAAGTGGTTCTGGGTGCGCCATCGATTCCTACCCACTGGTTTCTGTATAAAGCAGTGACCGTTCCTACTCCCCTGCTGCCTGCATAAGCAGGATTAATGTTCAGCATATTGAACATATATTGAGAATACATAGGATGCTGTTGCGCTTTAGCCGCTCCGGAAACTGCCAACAAACAAATCACCCATCCCCATCTTATTTTCGTTAGCCTTTCACGCATGAGTCTCGGTTTCATTTTCATTACTAGGTGAATTCCGTTTATCTGGATCTTATCTTTTCAATGTTACAAATCCGGCAAATTTTCTTACGCTACCTGTTGAACGGTCGGTAGCCAGTACCACATAATAATATGTGCCATCCGGTAAATCATCACCCAACACCCGGTTCGGCTGATTTCCTTTTCCATCCCATGTATTCTTATAGTCTGCAGATTTGTAGACCTGATTACCCCAGCGATTGAATATATCCAGGCTGATAGTGGTATTGAAAGGTCTGGTGATTACAAACAGATCATTGGTTCCGTCTTTATTGGGAGAGAACCCGGATGGGATGAAAATATCGATCAGCGGAATGTCAAATTTGGTAGCCAACCTGATCGACGGATTACCATTGGCGATCGGATCATTTGAACTTACCGAGAAAAGACCATAAGGCGATCTGGCTGTTAATGTGGCCACATTATTTAAAGTGCCTGCGAATCCATTCGGGAATAATTTAATGGTGATCTGCACGGAATCCTTTTTCAATCCTTCCAGTTTACTCACATCATTCAACAAGTCAATCTGCGCCTTGCCATCATAAGCACCATTGGCGATCAGTTTACCACTGGCTTTGATATCTACTACGCTGAAAGAGGTACTGACAGGGAATACCTTTGCAAGATCATCTTTGATTTTGACTGTGTCCAGCAACTCATTTCTCAGGTTGGCTGCTACAATATTGAAAGAGAGCAGGTAACTGCCATCTTCCTGCACCACCGGTGCTTTGGAAAGTGTTTTGGTGATATCGGCTACTTTAACAGGATCCAGTGCCGTTACAGTATACTTATCAGAAACAGCAGAACAGCCATTAACATCAGTAATCGTTACTGTATAAGAGCCTGAATCAGTAACCAGGATACTACGTGTTAGTTCGTTGGTAGACCAGCTATACGCATTGGCCAGCGAAGAACTAAGGGTGATATTTCCCTTGCCTACCACCTGTGTTGCCGTACCGGAGATAACTGGTTTGGCAGGTAAAGCATAGATCTGAACATACACTGTATTGCTGTATTTGATCTGACTACCCAAAATGGTTCCCCTGCGCAGATAAAAACTGTTGGTAATGGTGCCTGTATATATACTGTCTTCAGCTCCGGTAATATCTGTAAATGCTGTATTATTAGCAGAACGCTGCCACTGGTATTGGAAATTAGTGCCGGTACCTGTATTGAGACTGGTAGGAATTATCACTACAGCAGCAGATCCACAATATGCTTTCGCAAGAACGGTTGTGGCTGGTCCGGTTTGAATTCCGATATTACCCGGTACCAATGTTGGTAACGACCTGTTAATCAGAATTTCTGTAATAATCTTTTCTGTGGGTTGTGCATTCGCATCAGGATCAGGATCTAAACCATCGGTAGACAGATCTGTAATGGTGGTATTCAACTCAGTACTGAAGGCACTAATGGTTGCCTGCAATTGATAGAGCGCATTTAACTGGTTAGGATTGATATTGATAGTGAATTGTAAAGTGGCTTCCTGTTTATAACCGAGTACACTGTTAGGAGCCAGCATATTGCTGTCTGTTTTGGCATTGAAACCGGAATTAGGAATTAATGTTCCCGTAGTAACCACTGGAGATACAATAGTAAATGCAGCCGGCGAACCGATCATTCTTCCCAGATTCTGGAACAGTTTCAAAGTACCCAGATTCAGGTTGCCATAATTCTTCACCTTATAGGATAAGGTAACATTATATGTACCATTACCTTGTGCTACCGGAGTTCCTGCTGCCAACGATACACCAATTACCGCACTCGGGAAAAGGTTGATAACCGTAGGGAGTGGCTCTCCCTGTTTGGTTACTTCGGGGTGAGCGGTTACATCTGCATTATCATTGGAAAGGCTGGTGGCCAGTGCTGTACCCTCGGCTGTTCTTCCTGTTCCCAATGCTACCGCCTGCATGACAAACGGCTCTGTATATCCATTCGGTCTTACATGTAACCACAGAATGATATCTGCAGATACATTCACTGGCAAGGTAGATAGTGGCCCGAACATGTATATACTATGGCCATCTTCCACGACTGTAATCTCTTGCTGTTCGCCGATAGCCTGGCTACTTTCCGGTATACGCCAGTATTCTATTTTGGCAGCCCCATCCGGACTCGCTCCGGCTGCAGTTATACCAGATATATCAGATAGGTCAGTATCAGTATTCTGAAGGCGATAATCAACCTTCTTTGTTTTATTCAGTTTGGCAAAAAGATCCAGACTGTTAATGCCATCATAGTTTCTGTTGGGTACAACGGTGGTACCGGATACACGCACACTATCCAGCACATAGGTTACCGGACTGGGGAATACTTCCTTCAGGTTAAGCCGGGCTTGTGAATTAGACAGATCAAGATCGCCGATATTTTTGGTGTTTACTACGATCCGGGTAGCCCAACTACTATCTCTTTCCTGTTTGGCGGGATCCGCCTTCAGGGTAATGATCACTTTAGGTGACAGTACAATGATGGTGGCCGTATCACGGTTGAAGTTATTCACCCGCTTTTCGCCATTGGCGTCTGTTATAGATACCAGTGTGTATAAGGTTGTACTCGGGATCAGAGCAACATTTGTTACCGTACCGCTGATATAATTGGTTAGTGTATCATTCTTGTTACTCTTGGCTGATTTATACACTATCGTGAATGGAGATCTGCCTTCCGTCATGGTGAATGTAAGCTTAGGTGTTTCTGTAGCCAGAATAGGGCCATTGCCTTTGATCCCACCCTGAGGTCCGGTAAAGGTGAGTTTGAGTGTTTTCTGAATTGGCACGCCGCTAATGGTTCCGCAAACATCCACTGAATTGGCATAAGCCGTTAAAGTAGAAGTATAGGTTCCGTTATTATTATCTATTACAGTACTAAATGTTCCGCCGGTGGTATTACATATTGATAAAGTTGCCACCCCACCGCTACATGGAATAGCTACGCCATTCGCATCGAACAGTTTGATGGTTACAGTAATCGGACTGTTATTATTTCCGAGGGCAGTAACAGGCAGACCCGATATATCCACTTTCACAAAATCAATCACATAGGCTGTAAAGTTGACTGTATTACCGGCACAGGATCCATTATAAGGTGTTACGCTGATGGTTCCACCGAGTGTACCTACTTTGGCTGTAATACTGTTGGTGGTAGATGTACCGGTCCAGCCATTAGGCAAGGTCCATACATACCCTGTTGCACCAGTTGCCGGTGTTACAGAATAAGTTCTCAAGCTGTCTTTAGGAACTGCACAAATGCCTGAAATACCCCCTGAAATAACCGGGGGATTAACTGTAGTAACCGTTACCACTGCAGTATGTAATGCCGGATCCACATTGGTTTTGGCGGTACGTCTATAATAAGTAGTCTGCGATAAGGCCGGGGGCGCATACGTAGCAGAAGTTGCACCGGCAATATCCACAAAACTGGCATTGTCAATACTGCGCTGCCACTGGTAGCTGATCGTTCCTGTTCCGCCGCTGGCACTGGTAGTAGAAGTAAAGGCATCAGGTGTTGCACCAGTACAGATTACCTGGTCTTTTGCGATGGTACCTGCCGTAAATCCACTATTACCTGAAGTTACCGTAACCGTAACAACGGCAGTTCCGGAACAACCGGTAGTTGAATTCTTACCTGTTACAGTATAGCTTGTGGTAGCCGTAGGTGTAGCCACTGATATGGGTTGTGTGCTGGAGGATAAACCGGCAACCGGTGTCCAGGTATAGGTATCTGCACCGCCTGCAGTAAGGGTTTGTCCGGTTCCTCCTACCAATATAGAAGCACTGGCAGGTGTTACGGTGATAGCTGGTAATTTAATAATGGTTACTACCACCGCATTACTGTATACAACAGCATCTGTAGCAGTACTTACCGCTCTGCGGTAATAGGTTGTGGTTGAAATAGATGAAACAGGTGTATAGGTAGCACTGGTGGCTCCTGTAATATCTGTAAAGCCGTCTGTACCGGAAGTGGTAGATGACTGCCACTGGTAATTATACGTGCCCGTTCCACCGGATGCACCCGAAGCAGAACCTAATGCACCAGGTATGCCGGAACCGCAGATACTGCCACTTACTGAAGTGATGGTACCGCCTTTCAGACTTGTATTGATAGTGGCCACTGCATTTACCCGGGCAGAAATACAACCTGTGCTGATATTTCTGGCAAGCGGATAATAAGTAGTGGTTTGTGAAAGTGAAGGTGTGGTATAACTGGTGTTACCGCTCAGCAATAAACCACTTCCCGTACTGGTATTATACCAATCCATGGTTACACCTGAGGCAACAGTACCCGTTAGCAACAAGGTACCCGCACCGGTTCTGCCGGCATTTAATGCAGTACCGGTTGGTACAGCAGGAAGCGGATTAGCGGTAACCGTAACTACATTACTGTTAAAAGAAGATCCGGATGTAGCTACCCTTCTATAATAAGTAGTTACTGATATGGCACCAGGAGAATAGGTGGAAGAGGTTGCTCCGGAAATATTGCTGAATCCGGATGTAGTGGATGTAGTTGACGACTGCCACTGATAAGTGATCCCACTCAACCCACTTGCATCATTTACTGAAGTGAATCCGGTAGGGGTAAACGTACCACAACCAGCCTGATCACTGCCGATTACACCGGGATACAATGTACCGGTAATAGTAGCGGTTACCACTCTTCTGGCTGCAGATAAACAACCTGTGGTAACGTTTCGTGCTACAGCGAAATAAGCTGTAGTGTTAGTGATCACCGGAGTGGTATAGTTTGTGGTAGCACTTCCTGAAACACCACTTACAAGGGCAGAGCCACCTGTTGGTTCAGCATACCAATCAACTGTTTCGGTACCGGTTGATCCGCTGGCGGTTGCACTGATGGTAACAGCCGCCGCAGTAGCACTCACAGCAGGAGATCCGGTAGGCGATGCAGGTAAAGAGTTAATAGTTACAGTCAGGATATTACTGAAAAGGCTACCATCTTCTGTGGTAGTAGCTTTTCTTCTGAAATAAGTAGTGGATGTAATAGCAGCCGCAGGTGTATAAGTAGCTGCAATCGCTCCGGTTATATCTGTTACTGAAGAAGCAAAATTGGATACAGTAGAAGACTGCCATTGGTACGCTATCGTTGAGCGGCCGCCGGAAGCATCTGTTGTTGATGTGAAAGTGGATGGTATACCCGACCCGCAAAATGTAGCCGAACCACTGATAGTACCAGCCGCCATGGGAACATAAAAAGGAACCTGTATGGTAGCTGCAGGTAAAGCAGATTCACTTCCTCCATTATCAATTACGCGGAAACTCAGCACTGAAGTAACAGAACCTGCTGAAGGGAATATTTTAATGGTTGTATTCACGGCTACTGTAACCCCATTAGCCGGCCAGCTGGCAGAGGTGTAGGAAGTTCCGCCGATCTCAATGGTAGAAATATTTGTTGGGAAAGTAGTATAATGTACCCTAACGATGGTTCCATCTTCATCCGTACCTGTGATCTTGGCTGCATCTACACTCACCAGTGCTCCCGGATTCAGCTGGGTAGTAAATGTATGGTTGGTGGCAACCGGCAATAAACCAATACCAAAATCGCTGTTGGTAATTTCGGTAGTGCCGGTATTGAATGTTTTAATGATCGGAGATGTTTGCACAAATCCACCGGGCAGGGATGCAACAGATAAGGTATCGCCTTCTACGAGGGTTGACTGCGAACTTAAAATGATTTTGAGGTTGCTGGTATTGGCTGGTGCGTTTACCAACAGGTATTTACCTGATGCATCTACAGAAGTCTGGTCAACAATGGTATTGGTATTGTCTACCAGGTATACATATAAAGCACCATCCGCATTGGTACCTATTTCACTGCCGTTTTTAATATTTGTAAATGTGCCCGCCGCACTTCCATCGGCATCATCCCAGATAGTACCACCGATCAGTATCGGCAAAGGAGTCACTTTAATGGTAACCAATGCTTTTGCCGTTAGGCTGGAAGAACCGGAACAACCCGGGTGGGTATCTGTAAGCAGGTATTCATAGCTATCCGTACCGGTAAAATCTTTGTTAGGAACATACCTGATCATTTTATTGGCCAGTAAGGTAATCGTTCCGTTGGTAGGTAGCAGCAAACCACTGCCGGTAATACTGATACTTAATGGATCACTATTGGGGTCTGAATCATTAGCCAATACATCTGTGTTCACTTCCTGGTTAATCAGGGTCTTGTCTGAATTCGGTAAAGCAACAGGAGCCACATTGGGATTAGCCGCGGCACTTACTGTGATCACAACCGTAGCGGTATTACTTACCAGCGAATCGGTGGAACCATCTTTTACACGATACGTAAACTGATCTGTTCCTGAAAAAGAAGTATTAGGGGTATACACATACGAACCTGCCGCATTCAAGGTAACCGTTCCATTGGCTGGATTACTTACCAATGAAGGCGTTAATACGGTCCCTTCCGGATCCGAATCATTTGATTTCACATTTATGGTGATGGGCACACAGCTATAAGTTGTCACTGTATCATTAGCCGCAACTGGTGCTTGATTGGTCATGGTAATAATCACCAAAGCCGTATCACTTAACACCGGCACACAAATACTGCTGCTCACATTTGATCGCTGATAAACCAGTGTATCATTACCCACATATTTTTTTGAGGGAGTATAGACAATATTGTTACCACTTACCGTAGCTGTTCCATTCTTAGGGGATACGGTAATCACCGGAGCATCCATCGAACCTTGTGGGTCTGTATCATTACTACCTGCATTGATGGTAACTTCTGTACCGGATAAAGTGGTGGCATTGTCTCTTACAATAGTAGGGGCAACCCTCGAAACATTTATCCGGATGGTAGCAGTGGCTGTTTGTCCGTTGGTAGCATCGGTAATGGTATAAGTAAGTGTATCGGTACCCACAAAACTTCCATTGGGGGTGTATACAACGTTTCCGCTGGTGATCACTGCCGTTCCGTTTGCAGGTGTGGTAACTGCAGTTACCGTGGTGTTTCTCGCTGTTAAGGTTCCATAATAATTGGCATCATTGTTTAATGCATTGATAGTAACAGCTGTATTGGATTTTGTGCTGGATGTATCGGCATATGCAAAAGGTTTCCGGTTGGTAGGAATAGCAGTTGAACTAAAGGTCTGCCCTGGTGTAGAGGGATAGACCACCGTAAGGGTAGGTTTGCCTGAGCTGCCGTCTTTTGATTGCAGAATCACATCCACATTGACACTTCTGTTAAATGGCATCACCATCATTCCATAGTTACTGGACGGAGTGGTTACCCAACTCTGGGCAATAGTGGTGGCAGTGGCTCCCAAAATAGTACCCGAAGTAAGTGAAATTGCTGAAGTAGCAGTGGTTACCTGTTGGTTAACAGAGCCGGTATTACTTAAATAATCATTACTCAGGCTTCTGGCAGCCAGTGAAGTCCAGTTATTGGTACCGTCATATTTAATATTGGTTACCCCTGTTTCTGTCCACTCTTTATTCAGTCTGAATAAAGTAGCAGGGAATGGAGTGTTCAGGGCAGTAAGACTCACATTAGCCCCCACCGTAACTGAAAATATAGCAGAAGTGATCGTAGTACTGGTACTGATAGAAGAAAGATCAAATTTAAAAAGAGGCGTTTTGCCGGTTGTAGAGAAACCTGCATTGATTACCACACTGGTCAATGAACCAAAATTTGCCGTTCCGGTAGCAGTTGCCATGTAACTGTCTGCTGTAGCCGTTAATGTAAGTGTTGTTAATGAACCTTCGGCAACATCTATACCCGGTTTATAATCACCTCCTCCTGATGTCTGTGTAACAGTATTCTGCGTAATAGTAACAGTTACCGTTGCTTCTGTGCAATAGTTTACATCATTACAGGCAAGGTATTTGAAGGTATCTGTTCCTTTGGCAATACTGGTGTCTTTGCTGGTGAGGTAAGAAAGAGTGCCGTCTGTATTAATATAAACGTTGCCTTTTGTTGGCTTTGAAGAAATAGACCGGATATAGAGTTTACTTCCGTCAGTAGCTGCTGCATTGGTCTTATCATTACTCAGCACATTTACCACAGTAACATTATCACCTGCCACATTGATGGCATCATTGGTAAGCGAAGGGGCCAGGCTGGCTGTACCTACGGTTAATGCAATAGAACCACTGGCATTGGTAGTTCCATTATTGATCGTATATGTGGCATTGTCTATTCCTTTAAAATTCGAATTGGATGTATAGGTTATACTTCCCGCAGAAGTAAATGTGGCTGTTCCGTTGGAAAATCCTGTTAATGCAGTTAAGGTACGGCTACCGGCATTAGCATCTACATTACTGTCAAACACATTAAAAGTGATCGAATTTACCGGACAATCGCCCGATACATCTTTATTAATCGTATTAGCCGTTATAGGAGGTGTAGCCGGTAAAATGGTAATAGGCACAGAGGCGATACTTTTTCTACCACAATTATCAGTGGCAATACAGGTTATAACACCTGTTGTAGCCGAGGTAATCGTATTATCCGGCGTATAAGAAGTGGTAGCGCTGTTTGCCGAAGAAAAGCTGCCCCCGATAGAAACCAACCACTGGTAAGTGAACGGGCCTCCGGTACCGGAAGCTGTTCCATTGAAACCGGTATAGGTAGTTCCTGCTTTCATCTCTGAGGGAACACCGCTTAGGCTATTGCTAACGCTGGCTTTTGCTTTCTCCCGCAAAGAGAAAAAGCTGAAATTCAGGAAAATCCTTTGTGCAGCAACCGAGTTGGCATTAACCCCATTAAAATTATGTGATGCCTGATAAGCAACATACCCTCTGTTCGCATCATTAAAAGCACGTCCGTAAATATTGGTTACAGCCAGTCCGGGTGATGAACCTGGCACATCCGGATGGGTAGGAGCGTAAGTGATTATTTTGGTACTGGCATTCCAGCCTCCTCCGGTTTTGGGGAGATACACTGTTTCAGCACCATTTTGCTGCGCATTATCGGTAATACCCATATATTGCGAAACGTTATCCGTTGGATTACTATGTGCAAAAGGGGCTGCAGCCCGCTGGTGATCAGAGAAAGGTACCAGACCGTTATTGGATAAGAAATTCATCTGTATCCTGGTGGCTACCGAATTGATAGTGGTATCCTTGATAATATTTTCGAGTAAGCTAACCGCATTACAACCTGCCCAAATATTTCCTTTGTTATCCCTGTTCCAGAAAAAGAGATTCCTGTGCACTTCCCAGGTTGGATCAGCATGGGGTAACACAAAAATATCATCACAGGACCCTAGTTCTGACGGATCCTTAAATGAAAAAGCAGAAGAAGGAATACCCGCTGCATTTAAAAAACCTACTGCAATCGAACCGTTTTTACGATCCATCACCCACTTAGGTCCGAAATTATAAGTGATCACATTGCTGAGAGAGAAATCCTCCACCGTATAATCTACCAATACGCCCTGTGCAGCCCAGGCTTTGATTATTTTGGTAACCGATGCCCGGAAAAATTCACTTGGAATGATGAATGAACCACCACTGTAACTTTTCCCATTGTGCGAAAAATCAATTCCGTCTTTGGCTTTAGACTGACTGATCACCTGATAAACAGGTACATTCCTGTCAGTAAGCATCAGGTAAATGAGACCATAGGGTTTGAGAGAATTGGCTACCGTAGGACTGGCAGCTCCCATATCAATGATAGCTGACCCTTTTTTAATGGTCTTGGTCTCAAACTGAGCTGATGAAATCTGGTGCATACACAGACACAACAGCAAAAAAACGAAAAGCCTGATTCTACTTTGGGTCATACGATTGACTGCATGTTATTTATGAAATCATTGTAAAACAGACAAACAGGACTGCTAGTCAGACAGTCCTGCTTATCCATCGTATTTTCTATTATCCTCTTCCTTTGATCAGTTGTACCACTTTACGCTGTGTACCCTGTATCATTTCTGCATAGTAGGTACCGCTGCTGTAGTTATGTCCGATCTGGAGAGTGCTGTTGGCACCCAGTTTAGATCTGGCATCAACTACTCTTCCATTTGCATCCATCACCCGCAGATTAACAGGGGTTTCATACTTACTTTCCAGTTTCAAAGTGAAGTAAGTAGTACTTGGATTTGGCATAACAGTTACTTTCAGTTCTTCCTCAGAAGTGGCGTTTGTTTCGCCTCCTTCTTTGGTGATACCGGTTGTATTAGGTGCTACAACAGCATTTACGCTATTGATATTACAAGGTGTCTGATCTGCAGCTCCCAGCCTGTCTTTACCATCGCTGCCGCATGAAGTTACTCCCAGATGAGAAGCTACCTGATTCAGGGCAACCTGAATGGTCTGTGTTTTTCCATATTTACCGCTACTGGTATGTGTCATATACACTTTGCTGCCACCAGAACCAGGAACACGGATATCCGTTACACAGATATTGATACTGGCTATAGAGGTACATCCATACTTATTGGTTACCGTAACAGTGAAAGTATAATAACCAAATACCGATGGTGTAAATACAGGAGCTGCAGAAGTAGTGCTGTTTAAGCGGTTAACCGAACCGCCACTCCATACATAAGTGTAAGGAGCTCCTGCAGATGGTAAAGTACCGATCTTAAGTGTAGTACTCTGCGCACCATATCCCAGATACAGGTTGGTAGAAACGCCACCTGTATAGGTACTGGTTGTTGGCACCGATGTTACACTGGTAGTAAAGGCAGAACCAATGGTAATGGTTTGTACAGCGGTGCTGAAGTTGCCAGCCGCATCCGTTGCCTTCCAGGTACGGGTGATCACATTTCCATTGGTAACATCCGTATAAGTTACCGTTGCAGTACTGCAATTGTCAGTAGCTGTTGCCGTACCCGTTGCTGATGGTGCCGTAGATGCTCCACAGTTTACTGTAATATCTGCAGGATCTGTGATCACAGGTTTCACATTATCAACAATGGTGATCTTCTGGGTACACTCTGTGTAATTACCTGATGCGTCTGTTGCCACCCATGTTCTGGTGATCAAATTTCCATTGGTAACATCGCTATAAGTAATGGTAGCTGCACTGCCATTACTGTTAACACCTGTTGCAGATCCGCATGCAGTTGGAGTAGCACCGGATGCACAACTTACGGTTACATCACCAGGACAATTGATAACCGGTGGTCTTGAAATTGCTTCTGAACCACAAGCCTGGTCACAGGTACCCAATCTGTCGCCACCATGCAGTGGAACGTGGGCAGGTACCGCATTTACACTAACGCAGATCGTGTGTGCATTACCTACATTGCCCGGAGGAACATGACATACATACACTTTACCACTGTTCGTCAACGCGCCAAAACGGTCTCTTTCCCTGATATCTTTCACACAGATCGTGATGGAAGTTGTATAAGCACATCCGTATTTATTTCTCGTAACAACAGTGAACGTATAGCTACCGGCGCTAACGGGTGTAAATACCAGTGAGCTTCCTTGCGTTGTATTGCAATTAGCTGTTCCATTACCACTCCAGCTGTAAGTATAAGGTGCACCGCTTGAGGGCAATGAACCTCCTACAGAAAGTGTTGTGGCAGTAGCTCCATAACCAATGTACAGGTTAGTGGCAATACCACCGGTATTCACATTACTATTCGGAGTTGAGGTTACCGAAGTAGTGAAAGGAGAAACCAGTGTTATCGTCTGGCTGCAGGTACTGTAATTACCTGTAGCATCTTTGGCTTTCCAGCTGCGGGTAATCACGTTTCCATTGGTTACATCACTGTAAGTAATGGTTACTGTTCCCGAATTATCTGTGGCTACCGCAGTTCCGGTTGCAGCAGGCAGTGTTGAACCACCACAGCTAACCGTAACATTTGCAGGACAGGTTATTACCGGTTTCACATTATCTACATACACTCCCGAACAAGGCTGTTGCTCACAACTTCCCAAACGATCGCCGGGATGCTGAGCCAGGTGCGCTGCTACGGCATTGATGCTGATAGAGAGTGTAATGGTTTTTCCAGTATTACCCGGAGGTACATGACAAAGGAAGACTTTGTAATTACCAGATGCGTTACCATCATGATCGTCATCATCATCATCGTCGTCGTTACCATGACTACAATTAGATGAGCTATGAGAAGTATGACTGCAGGAACCATGATTATGTCCTTCATGTGAACAATCAGAAGAACTGTGCGACTGGTGGTCACAAACTTTCTGATTTGTACCATGGTTTCTTTCATGTTCACAATCAGAAGCACTATGGGCTTTGTGATCACATGATGCATGGTTATGTCCCTTGTGTGAACAATCCTTATAAGAGTGTGATTTGTGGTCACAGTCTTTTTGATCTTCATCATCCCTGTCGTTAGTTCCTCTGTGTGCACAATTGTATTTACTATGCGATTGATGATCACATGTATGATTATGCCCTTTATGCGAACAGCTTGATGAACTGTGTGCACTGTGGTTACACATTCTCTGATGATCGTCATCATCATCATCATCGTCATGATCATCGTCTCCATCACCATGGTCATCATCATCATCAGAAGTCAGGTTTGATCCCGGCACCCTGATATCTGTAACACAGATAGTAATAGAAGCTGTGGTTGCACAACCGGCTGCAGTTGTAGCTGTAACAACAAATGTGTAACTACCAGCTGCAGTTGGTGTGAATACAGGATTAGCTGAAGAGGTACTACTCAGCATATTGGTACCATTTCCACTCCAGACATAGGTACTTCCAGCAGGTGCTGTTACCTGTAAGGTAGTACTCTGCGCACCATAACCCAGATACAGGTTGGTAGGAATACCACCGGTAAATGTATTATTCGTTGGAACAGACCTTACACTGATTACAGGATTCACACAACCTACTGTTACAGTAAATGTGCAGGTACTTGCGTTTCCTTTTGCATCAACTGCAGTTACTGTTACCAACGTAGAGCCGGTTGGGAAGAAACTTCCCGGAGCGATACTGTATGAGACAACAGGTGTACCACAGTTATCGCTGGCTGTTGCAGCATAATTTACATAGGCACCACCCTGACCACTTACAATTACACTGGCATTTACATTGATATCTGCAGGACAGTTCACAACAGGCGCAGTAACATCTTTCACAATTACAGTCTGCGATTGTGTGCTCACATTGCCATTACCATCATTATACGTCCATTCTATAAAGTAGGTTCCTTGTGCTGAATACTGCAGTGCACTGCTTGTGGTTCCAAGAATCGTTCCACCGCAATTATCAATAGCGGAAGGAACCGTTACAGTAGCACTGCATTCACCTGTTACAGTTGGTAATTGTGTAACTACAGGAACAGGAGCCTGTGTATCCTTACCCGTGTAAATCACACTTGCAGTAGTTGTATTTCCGCTGGCATCTGTGATAGTATAGGTATAGGTGACAGTCCATCCATTGGCATTATTACCAGTAGTAGTTGTGTTAGTCAGAACAGCTGTAACAATACCAGTACAATTATCTGTGAATTGTGAAGCAATATCAGCCGCATCCGGAGCAACTGGTACACCTGAGATACACTGAAGACCTGCTGAGCCAGGTAACACTCCAGTTAATACAGGGGCAATATCATCCTGTACCGTGATCGTTTGTGTACAGGTAGTCTTATTACCAGAAGGATCCGTTGCCTGATACGTACGTGTAATAGTATATTTATTCAACCCTTGTTGGTTACTGATCACATCTCCAGTCCAGGTAACCATGGCCGAACAGTTATCAGAAGCTGCCACTGATCCTGGGTTTGGAGCAGGTACTGCTGAAGCACAGCTTACCGTAACCGCTGCAGGACAGGTGATCACCGGTGCTATATTGTCCACTACAGTAACAATAGCAACAGCAGTAGAAACATTGCCGTTTGTATCTGTAACTGTCATGGTTACATTATTGGCTCCAACATTGGCACAGGTAAAGTTAGATCGATCAATAGTGATGCTCGTGATTCCATCAGGATCATAAGAGCCATCATCTATCTGACCAGGGGTAATACTTACATTTCCTGTGGCATCCAGATAAACTGTAATGTCCTTGGTCAGAATGATACCCGCATCATCTACTGAGTTCACAGTGATCGTTACTGTAGCAACTGAACAATCGCC
>CALRMK020000014.1:0-66846 GCA_943369185.1 Caulobacter sp. UNC279MFTsu5.1
TTTCAGAAATACGATCTCTGCCTCTGGAACATTTACTGCAAGCTCCTTTGCAGCTAAAGTCGACTTTACAACAGGATCTAATCCACGATCGGTTGCAGTTAACGATTTAGATGGGGATGGTAAGCCGGATATTGTTTGTATTAATAGGATAAATAACACAATATCAGTATTTAGGAACACATCCACTTCTGGCTCTATATCACTAAATGCGAAAGTTGACTTTAGTATAGGAATCGCGCCAACCGGTGTTGTAATAGCTGATATTGATGGGGACGGAAAAAAAGATATTATTTGCGCAAACACAAATAGTAACTCAATTTCAATTTTGAGGAACAATGCTAGCTCGGGTACAATAGATGCAACCTCATTTGCCACAAAAATAGACTTTACTGTCGGTACATCTCCTCAATTACTTGATGTTGGCGATATTGATGGGGATGGCAAACCTGATATCGTATGTGCAAATTCCAATTCCAGTAATTTCTCAATATTCAAAAATACCAGTTCTTCAGGAACAATTTCATTAGCTAGTGCAGTGAACTTTACTCCTGCATCAGCAACATTTACTACAGGTATAAACATAGTAGATATTGATGGGGATGGATTACCCGATATCACAGTAATGAATTATTCAACTCCATTTTGTTTCATAATATACAGAAATAAGATAAAGATTAATAATAATTTTCCTTTTTCGCTCCCGTTTTAATAAATTATCAAAACTGATTAACCGATATCTCTAAAGAAAAATTACATTAAAACTAAAAAATTGGTTTATAGTTTTAATTCCTCTATCTTGGTTTTATTTTATACAATTACCTAAAACATTTCTGTTTATTTAAATAGTCTTCAACGTGGAAAGGGTGAGTTCCTCACATATTACTTAGCACCCTAAATTATAGTAATGAGGCTGGTTAAGAATTTTCAAATCTCTCTCGGAAGAATGATTTTTCTGATACAGATATTGGGTGATTTTCAGTTGCAAAAATCATTTTATTCGGTACAGAAGCGGAATGAAATTTTCGTTTATAAAAGAGCGCATCACTCACAAAATCCATCGACCAACATTGATATATTTGAATGTTTCCCAGTTTTTCCAGACGGTGTACTCCTGATTTATTGCGCCAGGGTCTTTTGCTACGCAGGTTCAAACATTCTTATTTATAAATACGATGCACCCGTTTATGATTGTCTGTCCAACCTTCACGACGAAGCAACGTTTAAATACGCCACATACCATAACGCGCCTTGGCAGCAGCAATCTCGTTAATCCTGGCTCTGATAGCACAATTCTCTCGTCGATGCAGTTGATAATAAAACACCGAATGATGGATTTGAAGAACCCGACACACCCTCAGTGTTGATACCTTATAATTGCTGATCATATCGAAGGCCAGCACCTTCTTCTAGGCTGGCCTCAGAGTTTTTTTGTGATAACGTCTTGTAACATATGCTTATCAAGGCTCAAATCGGCTATCATTTGCTTTAATCAGGCATTCTCGTCTTTTAACTGGCGTAGCTCGCGTAGTTCAGAGACACCTAAACCTCCGTACTTCTTCTTCCAGTTATAGAAGGTTGCTTCGCTGACCCCCATCTTCCGGCATATCTCTTCAACTTTAACGCCTTGTTCAGATTGTTTGATCGAAAAGACGATTTGAGTTTCGGTAAATTTTGACTTTTTTATGTGTAATATTTCATGTTTTAAATATGAATAATTTCCTCACTTTTCTAATTTCCAATGCTTCGGTTTTTTAGGGGGTGATCAAATAAAAATCTTATCGCCCTGCATGTGAAGGGGGGCAGCATTCCTGAACACGCTATTACTGCAAATCGTTTCCCTGCAGGATTCGTAGATAATTACCTGGCCGAAGGATGGCGAATTGCTTCTCGGCAGAAACAACGACTATAACGCTGACCGGTATGCTGGAGTATTGCAATTGGTAAAAGAAAAATCAGGATGGGACAAGCCTGAAAATAAGAAATACCACCGTGGAGTGGCGGCTTATTTCTGTCATAATTCTTATGTTGCTCACGTGGTTGATATGGTTATGAAAGATGGGCAACCGTATGTTGAACGCGTCTTCAGTGCCGCGGATTGCGGGATCGTTATCAACCCGGATGCCGCATCCAATATGGTAGAAGGTGCTGTGATAGATGGAATTGGTAATGCATTTTATGGCGGGTTAACAATGGAAAACGGTGAGATTAAGCAGAAGAATTTCCATCAGTATCGTATGATCAGAATCAAAGAAGCTCCTAAAAAGATAGATGTCAATTTTGTTCAGAATGATATCGATCCTACAGGGCTTGGCGAACCTCCATTCCCGCCGGTATTTGGTGCTGTCGCCAGTGCTTTATATAAACTTACCGGTAAACGGTTTTATAACTATCCTCTCATTAACGAATTGAATGGCCTGAATAAAGCTTAAACTTTTTTACTATGATCTCATTGAACATCAATAAAAAAACATACAATATCGATGTAGATCCCAATACGCCGTTATTATGGGTACTAAGGGATCATGTCAATCTCGTTGGAACAAAGTATGGATGTGGTGTTGCGCAATGCGGCGCCTGTGTAGTACACCTGAACGGGGAGGCAGTGCGTTCCTGCGTTACCAAAGTAAGCCGGGCGGTCGGGCAAAAAGTTGTAACCATAGAAGGCTTGTCAGAGAATAGCGACCATCCTTTACAAAAAGCCTGGCTTGAAAATGATGTTTCACAGTGCGGGTATTGTCAGGCGGGACAGATCATGTCTGCAGCAGTTCTTCTGAGAGAAAATAAAAACCCAACCGAGCAGGATATTGACAACGCAATGTCTGGAAATATTTGCCGTTGCGGTACCTACTTAAGAATTAAGAGTGCTATTCTTCTCGCAGCCGATATGCAAAGGAAAGAAGGCGGTAAATGATAGTCGTATTTAATCATAAACTCATACCCTTATATGAAACAATATTTCACGAAACGCAATTTCTTTTTACCCAGCAGAATGCTGATTGTTATGGTAATCATCATATTTATTGTTGGTATGTCTAACTCCGCATTCATAGTTGATAATAGTATTGCTGATAAAGTATTAAAACAGGGTAAAGTCAACGATAGTATTACTTCTGTTACTGCATTTGCAGAAGTGTATAAAGTTTTGATGAGTCCACGTTGTGTGAACTGTCATCCTGCGGGCGATGTGCCACTCCAAGGTGATGACAGTCACCTGCATGCAATGTACCCTAAAAGAGGGCTGGATGGTAATGGGCTATATGCCATGAAATGTGGCAACTGTCATCAATCACAAAATACACCTGGATTACACATGCCGCCGGGTAACCCTAAATGGGCTTTGCCGCCCTCAGACATGAAGATGGTGTTTGAAGGAAAAAAGCCCCGCGAGCTCGCTTTGCAGATCATGGATTACAACCGAAACGGCTATAAGAACAAAGCAAAACTAATAGAACACGCAAGAGATACGTTAGTTAAGGCCGGATGGAATATGGGAGAGGGGCGTAAACCACCACCATTGACATATAAGGAATTTGTGAAGGCATGGGATACATGGATTCAGAAGGGTGGGTATGCACCCAAATAACAGAATTGAATTAAACTATAAGTAAGCAGGCCCTTTGGTTAGTGCCTGCTTACTTTGTTTCGTATAAACTAAGCTACCCTGCACGGTTCAGAAAGATCAAAAATTGTATCAGGGGTTCGATTTTATTCCCCTCGACCCACTTGAGGAGACGACCGGTTTTGGTTGTCTCCTTTTTTATTGATTATAAGTGATTTAAATTGAACTAGTTAAACAGGTATTTTCACCAAGTAAAGCCGGTTCGATAATTTGATCTGACTGTGCCATTTACCAGTCGCAATCTCATGTGCAGCCTATAATTCACCACTTTTTGTGTTCGATATCTCCTTGAGGTGACGGCCTGTTAGCCTGCATGTCCGGTGTAGCAGTCGTTTTTGCAATCAGATAGAGAAAGTCCAGGATTGTTTTTATTTGATCATCATTCGTGTAGATACCGTTGCGCATAAGGAGTTTTGCCGCCTGGTCAGTCGAAACCTTTCTGGGCGAGAAGACCTTTGCCGTATTTGAAATGAGTTTCATAGTCAGTCATTATTTAAATGATTTGTAAATAGAAAACAACTATCAAGACATCCGGACGATTTTTGAAATCACTTCGGCTACTTCTAATGGACCGATTTGCTTGGTAAATGGATTAATGGTGTTAGGAGAAAATAAATTTATAAGGTGTCGTTTGCCGGCTATATCCTGATCTCTGTAATATTGTACAAGATTGAATTTAGCCGCAAGTGTATGAATGTTAGTATTGCGAAAACTACAATCCAGTCGTTCGTTGATATCGTTTAACCGGTTATTGAGAGAAGATATTGTCTCCTTGTATTCAGTCTTTAATTCGGTAAAATCGTCGTTGCCTATCTGTTCGGTTAGCAATAGTTTTCGTGCTTTTGATAACAAATATTGATTGGTATCGATGTCGGCAAGTAAGGATTTTCGTTCCTCTTTATAATCTGATTGGGTAGAAAGAATGTTTTCATCCTGCAGAACAAACTCGAAAAGCGGATATACTTCGGGTGCCAGATATATTTTAGACAGTTTTTCTTCGTAAGAAGCCTCTAAAATGTCTGACCGGAATCTACCTTTGCACCCATTACTGTTGCAATGGTAGTATCTATATTTCTTTTTACGGCCTGCTGAAAAGCTTCCTGTAAGTGTTCGGTTACACCAAGGGCATTTTAAGAAGCCTCGCAGGGGAAACAGATGTTTTAGACTTTCACGTACGCTTGTTTGTTTGCGCCTGCTTTTGATCAGTTTTTGAACTTCTTCGAATAAAAATTTCGGTATGATAGGATCATGCGCAGCTTCAACCAACTGGCATTCTTCTGTTTTTGTAGCAGATACCGTAATAATGCCACAATAAAATGGATTGCGTAAAAGTTTCCAGAAATTATTTCTGCTACATTCGAACCCGTTTAAACTTGCCATTCTTTTAACCTGGCTAACAGAGTATACACCCTTAGCGTATTGCTGAAATGACCATCTTATATGATCCGATTCTGGCTGCTTAGGTACAGTATATCTTTTGCCATCCAAATCAGTTTGATTGATATAGCCAATTGGCGGCCTACCTGGCCATCTTCCCAATTTTTTAGCTCTTCGTAATCCATCTGAAGTATTTCGCCCGCGCCGGGTATTTTCAGCTTCTGGAATGGATAAGTAGACGGCAAGCATCACAATACTTTCGGGAATTTCAAAATCCACTGGTTGATCGATCGCCATTGCCTGCACGTTGAGTTCATTCAAAATGTCGATCATCTGATATGCAAATGCAATGTTGCGGCTAAAACGGTCCCACTTGAGAAATAATATATTTTCCGGTGGTCTTTGTTTATTCTTCTTAATAATTTGAATGAGTCTTTTCCATTCTGGACGATTGAAATCTTTTGCGGAAAAATCTTCACGAAAGATTCCTTTGACTTTGATATGGTTGATTTCACAGTGATGTAAAAGGCGCTCTTCTTGCTCAATGAGAGAGTAACCTTTTCTTTTTTGTTCGTCCGTGCTGACGCGGACATAGATGTAAGCGGACTCCATAGATATAAGTTTTAGCAAATTTCGAAAATCGGAATCTGGTTATAATTAAAGCGCTATATCGTTAAATAAGTATTAGTCGAATTTCTTCGAGGTGTCTGCGGATTATCACCGTAGTTCGCAGATGAGTGTTCTGTAAACTTAATCGATGTTTTTACGTTCGAATCTTTAAAAACAAATCGTACTTTACCAACACATTTCCTTTTATGGTACGTTATTGTTGATGCTTTCAGAGACAAGGTCTCAAACAAGCGTGTAGCTGTAATTGTGTAATTGTGCAGACTTGAGTTTTGTAAGCAGATCAACAGAATGTAATATGATTAACGTCGTGACCATCATTGTCCGGTTATGTGTGCTTCCCAGCAGGCAGCGATGTAAAAATTTCAGCACGGGAAAGAAAATAATCCCTATACCTTTCTTTGAACGACGAATCAAGGAATGAAGAATTAATCAATTTTTTAACCTGTTTTTCTGCACCAGCAAAATCGCGCAGCATTTTCGTGATACGGTGTTCTTCCATTCCGATCTCTGCACCTAATTTATATAAACAGTTTAATGTTTTATGGTCTGGTGCCCGCGAGGTATCTTCCTCGTGCAATGTTGAATTATATAGGTTGCTTGCAGGGCTGATTATATAGTCCCCATAAGGACTTTTATGCAACGAGATACATTGACTGATGGAGAGTTGATTTCCGGTCAGGTAATTAAACAGGACAAGCTTGAATAGTTTTTCAGTCATGATCGCCTTTGCATTCACATACTGATCTAAAAAATGCTTCACTTCCTGATCCTCGCCGCATAGATGCACACATTGCAGAATCTGTTGTTGATCGGGCAGGCCACAGTGTTTCTTGGTTAAGTAACCGATCTCTTTTCCATTGAAATAGGCGATACTGTTGGGATAGGTAGATATGCCAAATACACGATTGGCAATCTGGGTTGTCAAATGTTCATTTTCCGGAGCCTGCTCCCCATAAGCCGAATGTCCGGCCGTAGATTTTAGCAGGTAAGTTCCTGACTGGTGATTGTTTCGAAGTACACCTTTGACAATTAAATAATAATATTCATTCATGGTGATGGCGCCCCGCATCTCAACGGTAAGTTTTACATTCCTGCCATCAAAAAGCAACTGCTTGCAATACTGACAGATTTTCTTGTATGCAGGATGATAGCAGGATAAACAACTCAAAATTGACAGGGTTATTTTTGTGAAGGTTGACAGTACACTGCGAAGGAAAGTCCGAGTGTTTCGGTGACCCGTAAGATGGAGGAAAGAGAAGGGTTTCCCTGCCCGTTTTCAATATCTATGATCGTTCTTAAGGCTACTTTGCTTAACGATGAAAGATCCTGCTGCGTAACATTCAAAAATTTTCTTCTTTCACTGATAAACCGGCCCATCTCAAGGTGAGTCATAAGCGTAGTTTTGCTGCCAATACTTCCGAAATTACATATTAATATGCTTTATAATGCACTTTTGATGTACAAGTTCTGCAAGTGGTGCAGATGCAACAGGTTTTAACCGACACAATTTCAAGGTGGAAAACTGTCCTAAATTCTTTAGTATTTGAAAATCAATCACTTGTGATTTTACGACAGAGATTGTCATTAGGCAACTACAAGCTGGCACAATCATAGCATAAAGAAACGGTGCCTTGCCGGGCACCGTTTCAAATCAATTCCAGTCGGTGGAAATTAATTATTCAGGATGCGAAAATATATGGAAAACATATACAAGCAAAATATCCCCGTGTCTGCGTTGTTGATTAAAGGAGCGAATTTACTATTAACCTCTAATTCTTCAACGAATGACAGACTTCAAAAAAAACCATTTAAGCGATGTAATTAAATCGCACAATATCGAAAACAATGAAACGCTGATGGCAGCGTACCGCACCAAAAGAGACCATGTGCGTGAGGATCTTAAAATCAAATATGCCGGTGAGATCTACCGGTTGATCCATTCCGGTTCCTACAAAAAGAATACTGCGGTCAATATCAAATTTGATATGGACCTGGTGATCCCTTTCAAAAAAGCAGACGCAGATTCTCTCGAATCAATTTTCACTGAGCTCGCCCGGTATTTCGAACACGATTACCGCAAAAAAGACCAAAGCCTGGTACAGGTAAAAAAACAAAAGGTCGCGATTGGCCTAACTTTTATGGTGGACGGCCATATGCTTGACCTGGATATTGTTCCTGGCCGTGAAATGGGTGATTATGAAAAGGATGGCGATCTGAACCTATATATAAATGATACGATGGGGACGCTCCAAAAGGCAAGTCATCTTAAAACCAATATCCAAAAGCAGATCGATAACATCAAAGACAACAGCATCGCCCGCGATGTAGTCAAACTGCTTAAAGTATGGAAAAGGAGAAAAAACGGGCAGATGAAATCTTTTGTAATTGAGCTGATCACAGTGAAAGCAATGACAGGCTACAGCGGTCGCAATGATCTCTGGGAAAAGCTCGAGCATACAATGACCTATATAAAAGATAACATCACAACCGTTCGTCTTGTCGATCCAGGTAATTCCAACAATGTGGTAAGTGATTCAATGACCCCAGCTGAAAAAAGCAGTCTCGCTGATACTTTTACCTGGATACTCAAGGATATTGCGCAATCGGAAACTAATATCAAAAATCATTTCCAGATAAATCCTGATTACCCGCAAGACGGTGGTTCATCCAAGTATGTCGGCGGCCCTTATGTGATCGGTCCAACCAAACGTACACCTGAAAAACTGAACGATGAGGACTTTGGATAATAGTGATCTGCAAAAGATCAACACAGTTCTCCGGACACAAGATTGGTTAAAAGTAATTTCAGAAGTTACGGTGTTAAAGGGTGGGAACGGCAGCGGAGTCGGTTATTTTGAGGTGGCAACGTCCAAAGCAACACTGCGGATCCGTATAGCTATTTCACCAAATTTCCCAAGACAGGGTTGCGTTTTCTTTTGTGATGAAGTAATTGGTCTAAAGCATGTGATGCAGGATGGCAGTATCTGCCTGAAAGCGTCACCTGCTGTTGATTTGGAAGACAGGCTGTTACTCGAGTTGGAGAAACTGCATAACTGGGTCGAAAGATATTATATCGGCGATCATCAGGATGCACACTTTGAATACTTAAGTTATGTTTTCACAGAACCCATGACCGTGATATTTGAAGAAGATATCACTAAGCCCGCTGTTGAACGCGAGTATGGAAGTTTTACTTACCTGGACACACACTCAGTTGGAAACGCTGACCTTTCTGTATTAAGTGTGATAGCGCTGAACATGGGCAACCGCAAGTGCCGTTGGTCTTCTTTTTATCAAAGGTCGGGGCAGCAACCCTTTGCAGGACTCTGGTTAATGCTGGATCAGCCACCGGTGCTTACTGGAAGAAAAACAATTATTGAATGGAATGACCTTCTGAAATTATTATCACCTGATCAAAAGCGGGCACTGCAACGGGCGCTCCGTGAATACCCCCCGCTATCCATCACAGATAAAGGAATATTGATTGGTATAGGTTATCTTATTCCTGGAGAGAAGGGAGAAGAAGTTCATTGGGATTTTATTGTCACAGAAGGCAATTTTAAAACACCCATACACTGGCTAAGTTCTGTAAACGCTTCCTATAACAGGGTCTTTGGCCGCGGTGCACTGGACAGCGCCATTACAAACGAACCGGTACTGATTATCGGAACAGGCGCGATTGGCAGTTCGCTATTTATGTCACTGGTCCGTGGTGGATGCCGGAATATTGCTATTAGTGATGGTGACCTTATAGAACCGGGAAATATTTGCAGGGGTGATTTTTCTTTTATTGAAACAAGATCCAATAAAGCCATTGCATTACTCCAGGAAGGAAGAAAGATATCACCGCATGTAGAATTAAGAGCGCTTAACAGGATTGAACCCTTGCTGCGCGATGATACGGAATATCCGAATGTTCACATAGCGCTCTCACAGTTCCGCTACATTTTTGACTGCAGCACAGATAAATATCTCTCGCTAATGCTGGATGAAATGCAGTTGCCGGGCGCGGTTATTAACCTGTCAATCAGTTACGGCGCAAAACAAATGACGGTGATCACTGGAACAGGTAATATTCATACACTGAAAAGTGATCTCTATGACAGGCTATCGCCCGGTGAACGTCCACCATTTTATGTGGCCACAGGCTGCTGGTCACCAACCTTTGAAGCCTCCTGGTCAGAGATCAATGTGCTGCTGCAATATGCCTTAACTGAAATCAACCAGCAGGTGAAAAAAAAATTACCGGTCAGAAGCTTTTATTTCGAACGACTTGAAAACGTTTCCGGATCACTTGAATATAAACTGAACTACCATGTATAGAAAATACATCAATCAATATGGTATGGAGGTTTGGTTACCACAGGAAATCTATGATGAACTGTTGATCAAAGCAGCTCAACATTATCCAAAGGAATGCGGCGGAATTTTCGTGGGTAAGGTAAAGGATAACATAGCTGTCATAGAAATGAGCAAAATGCCCATCCGCTTTTTTAATACCAATGTGTTATTCCGCAGGATAGCCGGGTGGCTCAACGTGTGGTTAACGGAAATTTTTAAAAAAGAAAAAGGAGAAGTGATCTACATAGGAGAGTGGCATACCCATCCTGATTGCGAACCAAACCCCAGCGGCAAAGATATCTCGGCCCTGCTACGCATTGCGCAAAGTGAAGACGTGCGCACAGAAAATCCTGTAATGCTGATTATCGGATTTAATAGACACAAGAACAAAGAAAAATTTTATACTTATTACAACCATCAAATTATAACTTATGGCAACAGCAAAAGCTAACTCAAAAACTAACTCTAAAGTAACGCGACCTGCAAAACCGAAAGCAAAGGCATCGGCAAAGCAAAAAAGCAAACAGAAAGACAGGAAGATCAACATGCATCAACTTTTCCTGGATCATCAAAAACATTTATGCTCGGGACTAAGCATGATCCGGTCCAATGTTGATCACGAAGGTATGAAAGGCGATGGAGCAGAAACGATCTGGATCAAATTCCTTGATATGCACCTCCCCATCAGGTATAAGGTTGACAGTGCAAAAATTGTAGACCACCTGGGTAACACCAGTGATCAGATCGATGTGGTGATCTATGACCGCCAGTACACCCCTTTTGTTTTCAATCATGCAGGTATCATGTATATACCCGCAGAAAGCGTGTATGCCGTTTTTGAAGCAAAACAAAGCATCAATAAAAGCCTGCTGGAGTATGCGATGAAAAAAGTAAAGAGTGTGCGCCAGTTAAACCGGACTTCTGCTGCTATTATCGACAGAGGTATAGTAAAACCTGCGGCTCCACTTTTCCGGATTCTCGGTGGTTTTTTAAGTCTTGATAATGGCTGGCAAGGCACGGTTAGTAATTCTGCGCCCTTTGCCAATATTATGAAAGGAGCTTCAGAAGACCAGTTGATAGATATCGGCTGTATAATGGCAGATAAATCTTTTGCGGCTCAAATAGATGCATCAGATGCGCTTAATCCAAAAGTGGAGATTACCTACAGTGACAAAGAAGAAACACTGATCTACTTTTTTTTAAAGCTGGTAGCTGAATTGCAGAAACTGGGAACCGTTCGCGCAATTGACCTGAATCAGTATATGTCAACACTCAAAACCAAATAAGATGAAAAAAAGCTATAAATACGCAAGAAACGGGTTCTGGCTATTTGGGATCGGCAACGCGACACTCAATGCAATAAAGCAACTCTCTGCCATGAAGGAGGGCGATACATTCAACTGGGAGCAGTTTGCTGTTGCATTCCTTAAAGGTGGTACTGTGGGAGGTACAGGTGGTTTTCTGATCGGAGCATGCGAAGATTATTACAACGAAAACCAAACGCCATTAAATACCGCTGCCATACTACACCAGTCTGTTGCAGATATCCGTTTACAGAGAAACGATCATCAATACGTCTCACTGCAAAAAAAATCAGACTGGATAAAAGAGGTACTCCGTTCAGAGTATGCTGATAAACTCAAAATCGATCCTTTTGCGTTCGGATCCACTGAAAAAAACACCGCGCTGCATGATCATTTTGATATTGATCTCTGCGTGATGTTTAATCCCCGGAGTTTTGTTTCTACTGAAGCTGCATCTAATGATCTCTATGAGACCTTTAAAAAATATGAAGGCATTAGGGGTATTGAAAAAGTACGCAAGCAGAGGAAATCGGTCGGGCTGTTGTTTACCATCAACGGAACGCCAAGACGTATCGATCTTCTGCCGCTGAAAGCCAGCTATAAAGGAAAAAACAATGGAGCCGGTTATATTCATGTCCGTGGTAACTGGTTAACACCCGGTAGCAGGATGAAAACTGATGTATTGCTGCAAAACGGCATATCACTAAGCCCTGTTCAGCAAAAACTAGTATTGCTAGTAAAAAAATGGAAAAATGATTTACAACTTCCCATCAGTTCGCACTTAATTACCTATGTCGTACTCGATCTGTACGCATGTAACCGTGGCCAGATGCATGGAACATTAGCCGATAAATTAATCAGGTTGATGGAGCATATCGAAAGCTATATAGAGACCATGCGTTTGACTACAATAGAAAACTCCAATAATGTTTTAACCGATATAGCATGGGAAGATAAGCAGCTGATCAGGTCTGCCTGCAAAAAAGTGCTCGACGATTATGCCTACCAGCCAAATTCACTGGTAGAACATTTTGGTGTTTTTTCTTAAAATAAAAACATTTCAAACGCAAAACAAGAAAATAAACATGAACGCTATTCAATCTGTCTATCTCCAAGCATTTTTACAAAATACAGATGTCAAAATTTCATGTTCATCTGGTCAGGTTCAGAAGGCAGTTGTATGGCAACCGGAAACGACAAATTCCAACTCATCAAAAAAGGCTTATTTTTTAATTATTAATTTCAAGCAAAATGAAAAGACTTACGGCAAAAAAACTCATAGAGTTCCGGACAAAAAAGTCAGAAGCAGCAAGAGAGACATTTATGAAAAATTTCCTGACACCTAGGGACTCATCGGAAGAAGGTGGTGGGGATTATTGGATCTGTTGTTTAAGTGCAATTGCAGCCGCGAGCAGATTCAACGAAAATGATCACATTACAACGAAGATAGATGAGCTTGTTCTAAAAAGGAAACAATCTACAGCCGCGATTAGTAAGATTATGTTTCAAAGGAACATCGATATTCTCGAAAATTACAGAGAATATCTATTTTCAAAACTAATACCTGCACGCGCCTCAGATGTTAAATCAGAAGTTAGAACAAAAGCGCAAGTGAGTGTACGAGGATTGAGAATTGAAGTTTTACCAAGCCATGTCTTCACTTTTAAGAACAGAGGTGTTGATGAGGTGGGCGTGATCTGGTTTGTGGCACAACTTGATGGATTTAAAGATGAAGAGTTAGGTATTTTCCTTGATCTTGCACATCGTTATTTACGTGCAATCTATAAGAGCCATGTGATTAATCCTAAGAACTGTATTGTGATCGATGTGTTTATGGAGCGTGAAGTGAACTATTCCCAAGTGTTAAGCGGGCGAATTCCTTCCGTACTTGCGGCGACGATCGATCAATTCAACGAAACGCTTGGTTCGAGAGCGATGTAGTGCAAGCATTATTTTTGGGACAGTGAAGACGGGCCTTTAAGTTGGTAATCACTGTTTAGAGGATCACTTGTGCTATATCAAGCACGTATGATAGCCGACGGGTATTGATAAGAATGATCTGGTCAACTCACTTTGTATGTAAGTATGCTTACTCAATGTCAGGCAAGGGTAGTGATTTTAGTAAAAAACAATAATTATGGATTAATTTGATCCTGCACAGATTTATACTCGTATGAAATCAATTTTGAATGAGTTGGTAAATGGGAAACGGACAATCTTGTTGATTGTAGTGATTAACCTGTTTTTACTTGGTATTGGTCTTATCGCGCCATCGCTGATTACAGTATTCAGGTTACAACGTCAGGACGCGGTTGAACTTGCAAAGAACACACTGTCCAATTATATCTCACTGCTCGGAATAGGTGTCGCAGTACTTGCCATTGTTCTAACCATCATCCAGATGGCTAACCGTAAATTAAATATTGTAAAGCTTGTATTGGACAGCACTTATTTCGCACCGGTGGTATACTTTGGTATCAGCAACATTGTGGTAACCTCCCTAGTATATCTGTATGGTGCCGGCGATGGTTTTATAGGAACAGAACTGGTGGTAAGGTTAGCCATAGCCGAATCCTATCTTTTTAATTTGTTTGTACTGCTGTTTGCGATAGTGTTTTTCCGAACATTGAAATACATAAGTTTTGGAGAAATTATTTCACTTTATATCAGTACAGCAAAAAAAGTAGTGGGCCTAGAAAAAGTAGATGGTGTCAATGAAAAACAAACCGAGTTTTTACAAAGTATCGCAGGGGATCTGAAAGTTGAGATAGATACTGATATCCAGGAGAGCAAGGTGAATGTCATTGATAAAATTTTTGATTTTTATAATTATGTACAGCGCGAGAATCCGCAGAGCAGTGTCGTTCGGGGTTTTAAATTTTTTCTGATACGGTGGATGGTTGCAGCACAGAAAAGTCAGAATATTTTTGTACTGCATGCACTGGTCGCTCATTGGAGAAAATTATTCCAGCAGGCATTAGTATCCGGCAAGGTCGAACAGATGGATATTATCAGGTTATTTCCCAGTGAACTCTACCAAAGCACAGACCCAGACCTTCAGCCGATGGCAAGAAAACTTGCTATTGATTATTTCCCCATTCGCTTAAAAGAGCTCGGATGGGTTGAGCTGTGGCGCCTGCGAAATGAAACCGATCTCGAAAAAATCAAGGCTGTCCATGCAACTGTGCAGCCAGTTCTGCTAGAATTTAGCGAACTAATCAAATCCACCTGGGAGGCCCATGATATTAAGGGGCTGACCGAAACAATTAATGAACTGAAGTTGCTTGGGCGAGACCATGATATAGATGCAGAACTAAGGACCGCTACGGCATTGCCTGTCAGTCGAAATGAACGCTACCGGATTTACGAAAAATTTTATCAGGACCTATTCGCCATCGGGTTTGCCAACCTTAGTTGGCTGTACCGTAAATATCTGAAAAGGAAAGCCGATTATACAGATCATGAAAAAGAAATTGACCTGTTATTGCAACCTTTATCAGTTGAGCCCATAATGGCCGTTATTTTTATTATCAATATTCTTGCAGAAGAGAAAACAAAATTCCTCTGGGACAGATGGATATGGAAGGATGCCGGTATGCTAAGTGGGGAAGTGACCTGGCTAGAGCAGGAGGAATTTTTTTTGAGTATTGGATGTATTGTTCTTATCGTTAGAAATAACCTTGACAAAATCGATATTAGTCTCCTCGATGATTCTCTTTTTGAACGAGCCACGCCCTTGCTTCATTGGGTGAGAACTGTGTTGCGCGACGAGCGTACAAAAACAGCTGAATGGGCTTTCCTGTTCCAGGTGAACCCCGCCGCAACAGAGGATTGTTTCGAAAGGGTAGAGGAATTTTTGAAGAAACTGGAAAAGAAGCAAGCTTCTTTAAAACATATTGCAGTCGTTGCTGAACCGGTTTCACCATCCAAGGTTGAAGAGTTCAGACTTGAAATGTACAGACAGTGGAAGAAAAGTGATACGCTTACTCAAGTGTTTGAATATTTCAAGGCTGTTAATCGTAATCCTACCGCGCAGTTGATGCATGTAGGAATGATGCGTATCAATTTTGAGCGGGCAAGGTTTATGTTTACTGACAAGTATCACCAGCAGATCTATGGACTTGATTGGGGTTATGAAGTAAATGAAAAGGTGGCTGCTTATTTCATGCACAGGGTTCTTGACTTCATTGCTAAGGAGGATAGGGTCCGCACTTCTGTGAATGAATTAATGGATAGGATACATTCGGATTTTAAAGACCCGGCTAACGGGCAGATCGTATTATTCATACCTTTTGCGGAGCAGTATACCTATATAAGAATGGTAAGTAATTCCGGCCAGTTCAGACCATTTGAGCGAAGCACAGAAAGGTTGTTTCCTTTTGACTATGTTGGTATTTACCGCGACAATATAATCCTTGTGCCTTTGCGTTCCGATGTTTTAAACGATCACCCTGTTGCGATGCGCCTTCCGGAAGCGATGACACTTTTGAGGCGTGAGAATCAGGCATGGATGGATCATGTGCTGCAGGTAGATGTAATTGAAATCACCCGTGATGAAGCAGAAGAAACGGCGAAAAAAAGATTTCATACCGATACTCCAACTGAGGACCAAGTACAAGAAGTGATGTCAGGGATAGCTCTGGAGATAAATGAGACATTGAATTTTGAGCTGCTTGATAGAAGCAATATAGTAGTCTATACGGTAAAATAAAATGCAAATATTATTGGTGATTGAAAAAGGTATCTAGGACTTAATCCTAGCATCGATACTAACCTATGTTTGCATTTGATCGTGGAAACGGTTGGAAAAAAATTAAAAAAACAGCTTATGGAATCGTTTCTTAAACTGTACTTCGGAAATGCACTCGGTAGAAGCCGCGTGATGTTGACTCTTATCTATGTAATCACGATGATAGTTGTCGTTACCGAAGTGCTTGTCTTATTCAATATTCATTACGCCTATCCGAAAGAAATTACCCTGGTCACATGCTTTTCGTTTGTCTTAAGCGGACAGATTCTATACCCGCTTGCAGGCGTGATCGTGTATTATGGACTAAACGATGCATTCGTTTATTTTATTGCAAATCCTTTGTATAACAAATATAAGTTTTACATTTTCAGGGATAGAAAGGATGAAGATTGCGTGGTTACCATTGAGCGTGAATTGATGGATAAAAGATTTATCAGTTGGAACCTTCTTCCTAATTTCAAGACCGGTCCACCCCTGAGAGGTAACCAGTTTCATCAATTTGAAGAATTTTTGAAAGGTATGTTTTGGGAGGAGTTCAACGTCGCCTCTTCCTGGAAATTGACGGCAAACGCTTCTTTTGCTGTAATGCTTGCCATGGGATTTCACCTCAAAGATGGTTCGCTTGTGGTTATTGCGTTCATCCTTGCCTGTATTGCATGGGTATTGTTCAGCCTTGTCTTCTGGCAGTTTCAAAGACAGGCTGAATACCGCGAGATTTACGAACAGTTTTACTTTATTTTTCGTGATAATGAATTCCAGAACAAGGAGATTTTCCCCATAAGTACCTGGAACAAGCATTCCAAAAGATTTCAGCAATGGGAGTGGATACGGCGGGCAAAAAACGACTTAAAAAATGGCAGCAAATCAGGAGGCAGAAATTACAATGATCTGCACATTGGAGTCTTAAACTGAAAAAGAACTATGGTCTTCGAACTTATTTACGGTGATCAAAGATATTTGATCGAGTTGCAGCATTTCGATAAAGAAAAAGATAAAATGGAAGTGTTTGCCATCCAGTACGATGGTGACGAAAAACATGACGAAGAATACGAAATAAAAATGTACCAGGAAGAGGGTGAGAACTTGAAACGTATAAAAGTTACGGATCTGTCAAAAGAATTCCTGGATTGGATGGGAAAAGAGCTTCGAAATGTAATGCCAGCGAGTTTTTTTGCCAACCCTTATTTTGATGAACTGATGATTTTTTATGGAAGTAAGGTTCTGACATCCAAAGATCGCTTTGTTCCGGTATCATGTAGTGCATGTGATCGAAAAGATTTGTACGAAAAAAAAGGTAAGGACAATAAGGCAGACTATATTGAAGATATTCGAACTAAACTCCGTAATAACCCCAATCCTGCCTGGCCATTCAAAGGAAGACTACAGATTCAATTCTCTGTTTCGGATACCCTTAGTAGGTTAAATGTTATCGACCTGGATAACCTTGCAAAATCTATATTGGATAGTCTACAAGGGGTCGTTTTTGAGAACGATGCGCAAATTGACGCGCTTGTGGCTACAAAGGATTATACACAGGGGTTGATTGCCAATATCATTGCCATTAAAGAGCTTGCAATCGACGAAAGGCCAAAATTCCAAGAATTTCTATTTTCAGGAAATTATAAAACCTGGAAGGATGAAAGAAACAGGAAACAAGCCGACGGAAGGCCAACCAGATTTGTGACATTTTAAGAATCCTATATAAACACTAATAAATGTCCTGTAGAAATTGATATAGGCCACCTTACGCCACATTAACCTTATTTAAAAAAGATAAAAAAGGCAAAAGGTGTTCGATAGTGCTCCCCTCATGTCCACCAATTTGCCAATGCCGGTCGCCTGACCGGCATTGTTGTTTTAGTAATCGTTGTTGGGCAGGCGACCAAGAATGGGAGCACTTGAAGTTGCCATCCTTAGTTTTTGTACCCATTTTTTTGAAGGGAATCCACCATATTATATTCCCGATTTATCAATATCCATCTCATTCACCGAAAAAACAGCCCCATTCAGCTAACTGTTCTATTAAAATGTATAGCTGTCCATCCGCTTATCATTATTAAGCATACCTGGTTAAACTAAAGAAAGCATGTACTGTCTATTCATGGTAGGGAATAAAAAAGTTAAAAAAATAATTCAACACACTAAAATTAATCAAAATGAAAAAGTTATTAATCGCCAGTTTAATCCTTGTATCCTTTGTGTCAAGTGCCTTTGCATCAGACAATGAAAAAGTAAGCAGAAAAGCTATCATAAACCTGGAAGCCAATTATGCTGCTGCGGAAAATATTTTATGGACCGTAACTGAGAACTACCAAAAGGCAAGTTTTACTATTGGCAATGAAAAAATCGATGTTTTTTACGATGGGAATGGAGATTTGATAGGTAACTCTAAAAAAATGGATTTCGATAAATTGCCAAAATCAGCTATTACGTACCTTACTTCAGTATACCAATTCCCGGATTATCAATTGACCGAATGTGTTGAGTTTACGGACGCTGATAATATGAATAGCTATTTTGTTTCTTTTGATTTATATGGTGAAACTATTATCCTTTCGATCTCAGCTACTGGAACAGTTTCAGAGAATTAAGGTTTCTAAAAAAAATACACTACTATTTCGATATTAATCAGGTTGTTTCCAGTTTTGCCAATGCCGGTCGCCTGACCGGCATTATTGTTTCAGCAATCTTTGTTGGTCGGGCGACCAACAACGGCGGGAGAAAGCTAATGTAGTGATGTTTGGACAGGGTTCGACTCCCCCTCAACTCCACTTGTGAACAGATGAATATCGAACAAGGAACAGATGAATGATGAAGTAATATACTTCGATGCCCATCGGTTTCTTGTTCAGCTGTTTATCCGTATTTTGTTCCCCACCCAGATCGTAAAGAATAGGATACCCTGTATACTGCATGCCCATGTCTTACCCTGATATATTACTGGAAATACAAGAGAATTTTTCCTTGTATGTACCCGATCCTGAACAGATAAAACGGGTGTACGAACAGTTATGTGCAAAGGATCTGGCAACACCTTTCCCTTTTTGGGCCAGGATCTGGCCATCTGCTTTTGCTTTAGCTGATTTTCTGCTAGAACAACCCCATTGGGTTCAAGGCAAACAGGTAGTAGAATTAGGCGCGGGTATCGGCCTGCCTTCATTGCTGATGGCCAAACAGGCTGCCTCAATGATCGTCAGCGATCACGCACCGGAGGCAGTGGTTTTGCTGCAGAAAAATATTCAGTACCAGGGTTTGGCAAATGTAAAAGCGGTTCGCCTGGATTGGAATGATTTTCCGGAAGAGATCAGCGCAGATACTTTGTTGTTGAGTGATATCAATTATGCCCCTGAACAGTTTGCACCCTTATTGGTATTGATACAGAGAATGCTGGCGCAGGGCACCACCATTATTTTGGCTACACCGCAACGGATCACTGTTTCGCCTTTTGCAGCAGCCATTCAAGCTTATATCAAAGATTCCGTTTTGCATACCGTGGTGGAGAACGGCCAGTCCGTAGAGATCCGGATCCTGGTGCTTGCCCTGTAGCTGGTGGGGGCGGATGTTTGAAAATTGTAAGAATCTGCTTGTAATTCATTAACCTGCCCAAGAGGACTGTTATACCTTTGAACCGTATTAACAACAACGTGGGAGAAAAGAATAGTGTAACTTGAAACAAATCGCCTCTATTCCTGCGGTGCAAAACCTAGCTGTACCGTTTGTTTGATGCATCACCCCTTAAAAACTATCCAAATGGGAACACCCAACACCAAAGCCTTCGGAACAACAGCTCCTGAAGCTTCTTTACAACAAATGCAGATCGAGCGCAGAGCCGTTACGCCAAAAGATATTGAAATCGAGATCCTGTACTGCGGGGTTTGTCATTCTGATCTGCATACCGCCCGCAATGATTGGGGTGGAACCATTTACCCGGCCGTACCCGGTCATGAAATTGTAGGTAAGGTAACCCATGTAGGTGCCGAAGTAACCAAACTGAAAGTAGGCGATCTGGCTGCCGTAGGCTGTCTGGTTGGCTCCTGTGGCACCTGCGATAGCTGCCGGCAGGATCTGGAACAATACTGCTTAAACGGCTTTGTAGGCACCTACAATGGCAAGGACAAACATTCCGGCTCCCAAACATTCGGAGGTTATTCCGAAAAGATCGTGGTAGATGAACATTTTGTACTCAAAGTGCCTGCCAACCTGGATCTGGCTGCCACGGCCCCTTTGTTATGCGCCGGTATTACTACCTGGTCGCCATTGCGCCACTGGAAAGTGGGTAAGGGCAGTAAAGTGGCCGTTGTAGGTTTGGGTGGCTTGGGCCATATGGCCATCAAACTCGCCAAAGGTCTTGGCGCAGAAGTAACCCTGTTCTCCCGAACACCCGGTAAAGAGAAGGATGCGATTCAACTGGGTGCAGATGCGGTGGTGATTTCAACAGAGGCTGACCAGATGAGTAAGGTGAAAGGTAAGTTCGATCTGATCATTGATACGGTTCCTTATGTACACGATGTAAATCCTTATGTGGCTACCTTGAATATCAGCGGTACATTGGTATTGGTGGGGTATTTGGGCGGACTGGAGCCAGTACTGAATACAGTACCTATGATCCTCGGAAGAAAAGCCGTAGCCGGTTCTCTGATCGGTGGCATTGCGGAAACACAGGAGATGCTGGATTTTTGTGGCGAACACAATATTGTTTCGGATATAGAGATCATCAACATGCAGGATATCAATGAAGCGTATGAAAGAATGCTGAAAAGTGATGTGCGTTACCGTTTTGTAATTGATATGGCCAGTTTGAAAAAATAGTTGGTCAACAGCTGATCTGGTATGATGCGATCTATTCAATTATTTATTCTGCTGCTTTGCTGTAATACCATTCAGGTAATGGCGCAGCCCGGCCATTTCCGGATCACACAACGCAGTGCTGTTTTTGATTCAACGGACTTGTTTGCCTCCTGCCATGCATCCACATTGGTTTCGCTGGAGAAGGGAGTGCTGATGAGTGCCTGGTTTGGCGGCAGTGTCGAAGGGAAAAATGATGTCTGTATCTGGGGTGCTTTTTCAAAGCAGGGAAAATGGGGTCCACCGCAATTGCTGGCTACCGGCAAACAGGTCGATGGCAAACAGTTTCCCTGCTGGAATCCCGTTTTGTTCAAAGCCCGCAACGGGATCTTGTATCTGCATTACAAAGTGGGACCCAATCCGCGTGAATGGTGGGCGATGTATATTCAATCGGCCGATAATGGCAGAACATGGTCGCAACCCATTCGATTGCCGCAAGGAATGCTGGGGCCGATCCGCAATAAACCTATTCAATTACCATCAGGCGAAATACTCTATCCCTCCAGCACAGAAAGCCTGGATGGTAAATGGGATGTGCATATGGAGATCTCTGATGAACCGTTGACCAATTGGAAAGCGTATGCCGTTCCTGGCGATAAGTATGGTGTGATACAACCCACTATCCTGCAACACCCGCAAGGCAAACTGCAGATCCTCTGCCGTAGCCGCCAGAACGTCATTACAGAGAGTTGGTCGGAAGATGGCGGTAAAACATGGGAGGCCATGCAGCCCATTGCTTTGCCAAATCCTAATTCGGGGATTGATGCGGTTAGTTTACGGGATGGGAGACAGTTATTGGTATATAATCCCCTCAGCGCCGGTAAAGAATGGTGGGAGGGAAGATCGGTTTTAAAAGTGGCTGTTTCTTCCGACGGACGCAATTGGAAAGAGATCTGTACACTGGAAGACCATGCGAGCGGCGAATACAGTTATCCTGCCATTATTCAGGACGGGGAAGGAGTTGTTCATATCACTTATACCAACCAGCGAAAGCAGATTCAATATATCCGGCTGGATCCTGTTTTTTGATAAGTACTGCTTGTTTTTATTGAATGGATCGTTCCCTGTTTCTGCGTGTATACCAGTAAGTGGCCATTACAGCAACTACCAGTACCACCACCTGTATCATCAATCCGATCTTATCGGTTCTTTCCAGTAATACAGGGTTGGTGCCGGGCGGATAATCCAGGATCCAGACAGCGCCTTTGGTTCCTTTCATTCCTGTTATCGACTGTAGTACATTTAATGCAAAGTGAATACCGGTGGGTACGGCAATTCCGCGCGACCAGATCGCGGCCAATCCAAATACGAAAGCCCACACAAATGGTCCTGCAAAAGAACTGAGCAGGCTCCAGCCATTTAATAGATGATACGCTCCGAAAGCAACTGCGATCACCAACTGGCTGATCCATGGGCCATAAGCCTGATATAATTTTTGTTGCGGATAAGACCTGAACCCGATCTCTTCCATCAAAGCCAATGGCAGTATAGGCAGATAGAGGAAAAGATAATCAGTAGCAGATGACTGTGGATGATACCGTATGGTTAACTCGCTGAATTGCAGTAACACAAAAAGGATGAGGACAAAAATTACCAACCCTATCAGCAAACCCAATACAAACCTGAACAAGGTTTTCTTTTCCCAGCCCAGTCCCATAGAAGCAAAAGAGGGCTGTCTGTTCCGTTGAAAGATCCTGGCTGTTACCAAACCGGCCAATGAACCCAGTATGCCATACGCAAAGAAGCTGTAAGCGGACGGAAAAAGGGAACGGGCATTACCGCAAAGAAATAGTAGTCCTGTAAAAACCAACATAAACAGTATCGGCTTCCATAGAGCTGTCAGACCTTCTCTTTTTTGTGTTTCGTTCATGTGTAGTTGGATGATGTGTTCGGATACAGAAAACTGTCTGCGTGGGTTATTTTTTTTGATAAGTGAGTTCCACCACTACCGGAAAATGATCTGAAGGCACCCTTGCGATATAAGGTGCTTTATTACTTATTAATTCTTTCTCGGTTCTTTTACCACGATAGGTATCTGTGAGAATGCCATATCTTTTTACACGAAAGAATGGATTGACAAAAATATGATCAATACGGCTGTCTGTTTGTGCATCTGCATTAAAATTATTGAAGGTCCCGTTGGTGGCCAGCCGGATGGGGGCCAGTTCATAGGCATCGCGTAACAGACCGGAATGGTTGATGAGAGTATAACTTTCATTGAACTGATCTACGTTAAAATCTCCGGTAAGTATCAGCGGCATATTGGCAGGTAGTTCCCGCATTTTCTGCATCACCAGTTTGGCACTCTCGGCACGGGCCTGTACGCCGATATGGTCCATGTGAAGGTTGTAGAAATAGAAAACGAATCTGGTTTTCTTCTCGCGGAATTTACCCCAGGAGCAGATCCTGGGTAAAGCGGCATCCCATCCCTTATTGGGCCGGTCGGTAATGGGAGAGAGCCAGAAATTACCTTTTTCCAGTAAGTCAAATTTATTTGTATCGTAAAAAATGGCAGCGTATTCTCCTTTCTGTTCTCCATCATCTCTGCCTACACCGGTATACGCATAACCGGGCAGGTTTTGTTGCAGTGTTTCTAACTGGTGGTGCAGCCCTTCCTGTATGCCAAAGATCTCCAGGTTGTGGAAACGGATCAGGGATACGATCACCGGATAACGTTGTGCCCAGCCATTACCGTTAGCACTATCGCCGGTATTGGCATAGCGGATATTGTAGGTGCCAACCACAAAATTTTGCGCGGAGAGTTGAGTGGAGAATATAGCAGCTGTGAGCAATAATAGCAGCAGCTTACTGGAAACTTGTTTCATGCCATGGATTTAAAAGAAATGTTATCAGATAAAGATATTTCTTCCTGTTACTATTTGATCTCTGTTTTCAGTAATCAGCATTGAATCCTATTCTATTCTTTTTTCAGCCGATCAATACAGTAGGAAGGCCTAGTACGATTGAGCCTCCATGTGCGGTTTTATCTCCCATTCTGGCCGCGGGCTTGCCACCTATACGCACTGTGGCTGAACCCGATACAATTTCATCCGGCGGGCCTACACATACGGCTTGATCGCCTACCACTGCTGCCGGCAGTTTACCAATGAGAACAGTTGGCACACCCGGACCCATAACCGGACCTCCCACATGTGGTATAGGAGGCAGACCGGGGGTCTGCATCGGACAAACGTGCATATCTGTTAATCTGGCTGCTGGACTACCCATAGTATCATGCATTTATTTAGTTAATCATTACCATACTACCTCTGACAGTTGTTTGTCCTGCCGCGGATAGTTCGGCTGTGGCGCTTCCCTTTGCTGTAAGCCCTACCTGTGCTTCTGCTTTTACGTTCATGCCTGCGAGAGTCAGGTCAGCTTTTGCCGCAACAGATATTGTTGCAATACCTTCAATACTGATCTTCCCTTTTGCCGAAATTTTGATATCTTTTGCGCTGTCGAGCGTAATGCCATCAGCTCCTAATAACAAACTGTTGTTATGTTGGTCTTTGATTTCGATTTCTTTACCATCGTCGCTGAGAATAATACTGTTATTACCTGGCGTCAGCAAGCTGATACTTTTTTTCGCTTCATCAAAGGCGATCTTCATTTTGCTGCGGGTTACAAAAGCTTTTGAATTATTTTCCGCTTCAGGTGTATAGGGTGGCGAATGTTTGCCATTGTATAAAGAACCCAGAATTACCGGGTAGCTGGCATCATTTTCCAAACAGCCCAATACTACCTCATCACCTATTTCAGGCAGAAAGAAAGCGCCAAAATGGTTGGATGCAAAAAGATGGGCCATGCGCGCCCAAATATAGTTTCCGGCAGATACACCGTAGGTGAGTTGTACCTGTATACGAAACAGCTGATCCGCATCCCCGTCTATCTTGCGAACAGTGCCCAGTTGCAATCCCTGCCCGGTTTTTATTGGCCCATAATTCTCTTGTGTACTCATTTGCTGACTATGCGCTTGTAAATTTTTCTCCATACCAAAACAGGCGGTGGTTTCCCATTTTCCTGCTTCCAGAGAGTGGGTTACAGCCGACACAAATGCCTCTCCACTCAGTTCTTTTCCAACGCCTTTGAGGGTAATCAGGGTTCCTGTTTTTGCAAGTCCATTACCCGTGAAGGTTACTTTACCACTAAATGCTGCTAATCTTTTGTGAAGCAATATACTGTCGGCCCTTGCCTGCAGAGCAGTTATGTCTGGGTAAGTATCTGTGTTTACCTCTTGGGCAGGTTGATTTATAACAGATGATAGTTGCTTTGCCGTGTAGCTACCCTGTTGGTTCATGGCTGGCTCTGTAGCATGGGCTATGTTAGTAGTCATATGTATGGGGTCCCAGGCAGATAGTGTTACTTGTGAAGGTTGAGAGGCTGCATCCATGGTTCCTTCAAACGCGAGCATGGAAACGCCTGCCTCTATGCATAAGGGTGCCTGCCCGGACAATGCGGGTTTGGAAACTATGATACCTTCCTGATTGTCCAGGGTAAGGATACAACCATTGGCCATGCTGCGGTTTAGTATAGAATGCCAGTCAGTAGTATTTCTTTGAAAATAACTTTCCTGAAAAGTGGAACAGTTGCTTACCTGGTTAGTCAGTCCCCACTCACTTAGGATATTTCTGATGATATCATCATCTGTTGTCTTCTCAAAATACCTGTCTTTTTCCTGATAGGTCATCACAACGGCCTCATGTTTACAGGTTAGGGTTAGGGTAGATTGTCCGGATGCGTCTAATCTCAAGGTCTGCTTGCTGATTTCCCCCTTGAACAGACAGCTCATTTCCGTCTGGTCATACCCGGCAAATATGTCTACCCGATTACCGGGAATAAAATCATCATTTTTCGCATTTGACTGACCAGATGCCGCATCCCATCCGCCAATGATCACCAGTTCTGCGGTTGAAATCTGGTTGATGGCATGGTGTACCCGTATGGATAGTATACTATGCGTATCATTGATAGGGACCCCGTTTATTTTTACGAGGATAACAGTTGTTTCCGTGGCTGTTTGTGTAGGATTAATTCCCATGCTGTTGAATTAGGGCATTAAATTAAGCGATTTTATGCTTTTGTGAGCGTAGTTAGCACTTCATTGAAGTTTACCGGAACGGTATCATACTTCTAACAGTTGGGGCGTAATGGCAGTAACCGGATAAAAGAGTAGTACAACCAAAGACAGATACCTGTTGTATCAGGAGGGAAATCAGTAGTTACTTTACTTTCCGGAAACCGATGTTCATGGTAAGGATACCTGCAAACAATGCACAGGCAGTAAATAAGAGCGATTCGTTAATGTATGGGATGCTCTGGTAGCTGAGTGCAGCTGTACCCTGTAACATTAATGCACATTCGTTAATGATCACACCTGCCACAAACCAGCGGATGCCGGTTGTCAGGGTTTTGTTCACAGGCAGCTGCTGCAGGGAAACGGTATAAGCGATTAAAAAAATACTGAACATGCCGAGCAATACCAGGTGCAGGTAACCGATCACGATGGGGCGGAAACCAAAAGCCAGCTGGCTCAGCGATGGAATGGTAGATCCCAGCTGCAGCAGGATCTTGATAGTGGTAGCCAGTGCTGCCAGCACCAGTAACCATACGGCATTTTTGGGGAAGATCTCCTGCAAAATGGTTTTATAGCTGTAACAAAGCCGCAGGAACAGCAACCAGCCCAATGACTGTGCCAGTGCAGCAAAAATCACCAACACGTAAACGGCCACATGCATCGGTAACCAGAGGGCCGACAAGAGATAGGCCGGGATACTGGCAAAGGCAAATAAGCGGAAAATGGTTTGTAAACTGGGCCTGAGTGCTGTGAGATGTTCTATGCGTGCTGTCAACAAACCCATGGCTGCAAAAAAGAACCAGCCATTGTACTGAAAGTGGAGGAAGAAATACACGGCAGCCAGGTACCAATTCTGATGAACGGTATGGGTGGCCATCATAAAGGCAAGCGCAAAAGCCCCCAACGACGAAAAGGCATTTAATAAGAGTGCGGTTTTGAACCAGTGGTGACTAATCCTGTTTTCTTTCAAGCGGTTCAGGTCTTTCCAATAAACCACTGTGAAAATATAAGAGACGATGATGGATAAAGTAGAGAAACTGATACTCCAGGCACCATATCCCTGTATCGGGAACCAGAGCAGCATGCCATACGCTGTAAGCAGGTTGGCCCATACTAAACCGCGGTATTTGCGGAACATGTCTACCCCGCTTTGTCGGGAGAGATAATGAATCAGGAATACCATCAGGGTATGCGTGATCCAACCGGCAAAGGCAAAATGCGAGTGACCGTGCAGCAGGTATTTCTGGTCGATAAAAGGTAAGGAGAATGCGATCTTATAACGAAGTATCACCCCGATGACAGACACCAGTAGCAAATTGAACAAAGAGACCTGTAACCACCTGGATAAAGAAGAACGCATACCTGCCGTTTAGCAGCAAAGGAACTGTACGCAGGGGAAAGGAGGTATGATTGTAATCATAATCAGCAAAACACTTTGCCTTTTTCGATCACCAGTTCGCCTCTGTCGTGCATATGGCGCATGGCGCGGATCACGGTTTCTACCCGCAAACCGGTCATATCTGCGATCTGCTGACGAGTCAGTTTCAATTGATTGCATTTGGGGCAGAAATTCTTGTTTTCGGCTTTCAGGTAATTGATCAGCGTAGCTATTCTGGCTTCCGGCGCATACAATGCCAGTGATTTGATGAGCAGGAATTTAAAACGAACCCTTTTGGCGAGTAAACGGGTAAAGGTAAAATGAATCTCCGGGCTGTCTTTCAATAACTGTGTAAAAGAGGAGCGATGCAGGCGGATCAAAACGGTATCTTCTTGCGCAATGGCAGTAGCGGCATAGGGCCCTTCATCAAACAATGGGATTTCTCCGAAACATTCGCCGGGATCAATCATGGTCTGAATGTATTCATTGCCTTCCTCATCTATATTAACCCAGCGTACACTGCCACTGACCAGTTGATAATAAAAATGGCAGGGTGTTGCTTCCTGAAAGATGATCTCACCGGCGGATACTTTTTTATAAGCAGCCCCGCAGGCAAGTAAAAGATCAATGTCTATCATCATAAGTGGCTGTTTGTGTAGTTAGTATCAAAACTATCCTTCCCCAATGCCTTTGTAGATGACCGGTATCATCTGAATATATGATTTAAATCAGGTTTTGACAAGTTTGATTTCTAATGGGTTGATTGTCAACAAGGGGGAAACTGCTGCCCTTCTTTCTTGACCGGTATGATTGAACGCATAAAATGCCGGTGAAAGCAGGGGTAATCTTGTATATGCAATTATTCAATCAAAAAACTACGACCATGAAAAAAACTATTACAGCCATTATCGTTGTAGCGGCTATGTACGCATGCGGAAACCAGAATGGAACAGCCACTGCAGAAAATGGAGCAGCGGCTGAAGAAAAAACAGAAGTATCCACCAATCCTTCTTATGATCCTAAAAGAGGAGAGGGTAAGTTCAAAACCGTAGAAATTCCTGCAACCGTAGATGCTTCCCTGGCAGAGAAAGGAAACAAAGTATATGGGGTAAAGTGCAGCAGCTGTCATAAGTTAACTGATGAGAAACTAGTAGGCCCCGGTTGGAAAGGCGTAACCTCCCGATTTACCGCACCCTGGATCATGAACTTTATCACCAACACCGACGAGATGCTGACCAAGGATCCGAAAGCCCAGGCACAGCTGGAGATCTGTCTGGTACGAATGCCTAACCAGAACCTGAGCGATGAAGATGCCCGCAACCTCTATGAGCTCATGCGTAAGAATGACGGTGTAAAATAATCGTTTCTTACCCTCTTAATAACCTACTCCTGCTATCAACAAACCTTTAAACATATCAGCATGAAAAAGACAAATTATAATGCGATCGCCTTGGCGTCCTTCGCATTATTGCTGGGGATGCTTTCCTGCAAACCCAAGAACGCCGGTAATGCCGTTAGTGCCGATGCCGCTGCCAAAGCCTATGTAGCACCTGGTAAATATGATGAGTATTATAATTTTGTTTCGGGTGGTTTCAGCGGACAGATGGCTGTGTACGGATTGCCCAGCGGTCGTTTATTACGCGTGATCCCTGCTTTTTCGGTTGATCCTGAAAAAGGATGGGGCTATAGCGAAGAAACCAAACCCATGCTGAACACTTCTCACGGCTTTGTTCCCTGGGATGATTTGCACCACCCCGAACTTTCTCAGACCAACGGCGAGATCGATGGCCGCTGGATATTCGGAAATGCTAACAATACGCCCCGTGTGGCCCGGATTGATCTGGCTACCTTCCGTACGGCAGAGATTATAGAATTACCCAATAGTGCCGGTAACCACTCTTCTCCCTTCATCACTGAAAATACCGAATACGTAGTAGCCGGTACCCGTTTCAGTGTACCTCCGGATAATGTGAGCGGAGATATTCCGATCAACACGTACAAACAAAACTTTAAAGGCACCCTGAGTTTTATCAGCGTAGCCAAAGAAGATGGTAAAATGGATATTGCCTTCCAGATCCAGTGCCCCGGGGTAAACTTCGACCTGAGCCATGCCGGTAAAGGCAAATCTCATGGCTGGTTCTTCTTCAGTTGTTACAATACCGAACAGGCCAATACCCTGCTGGAAGTAAATGCATCGCAGCGTGATAAAGATTTTATCATGGCAGTTAACTGGAAAAAAGCAGAAGAGTACCTCAAAGCCGGTAAAGGAAGAAAACAGTCTGTGAAATATGCCAGCAACCGCTGGGATGAAAAAACACATTCTGCTACTTCTACCATCAAAACAGAAGTGATTGTACTGGATGCCAAAGAACTGAAAGATATCTGTTACATGATCCCCTGTCCCAAATCTCCTCACGGTTGTGATGTAGATCCTACCGGTGAATACATTGTAGGTAGTGGTAAACTGGCTGCCTTGATCCCTGTATTCAGTTTTGATAAAATGATCAAAGCCATTGCTGCCAAAGATTATGCGGGCGAATACGATGGTATTCCCGTAATTAAATACGAATCTGCTTTATATGGCGAAGTGAAAAAACCAGGACTAGGACCTTTGCATACCGAGTTCGATGGTAAAGGCAATGCCTATACCTCTTTCTTTGTATCCAGCGAAGTGGTGAAATGGAATATCAAAGACCTGAAAGTGCTGGACCGTGTGCCTACTTATTATTCTGTAGGTCACTTATCTATCCCCGGTGGCGATACCAAAAAACCATCTGCCAAATACCTGGTGGCTTATAACAAGATCACCAAAGACCGTTACCTGCCTACCGGCCCAGAACTGGCACAAAGTGCACAGCTCTATGATATCAGTGGCGATAAGATGCAGTTGATCCTTGATTTCCCGACCATTGGTGAACCACACTATGCACAGTCGGCTCCGGCAGAGCTCATCCGGAAAAATTCTGTGAAATTCTTTAAGATCGATGAGAACAAACACCCCTATGTATCCAAGGGGGAAGGCGAGTCTAAAGTGGTGCGCGAAGGCAATAAAGTACATGTGTACATGACCGCTATCCGTTCACACTTTTCTCCTGATAATATCGAAGGTATCAGGGTAGGCGATGAAGTGCTCTTCCACGTAACCAATCTGGAACAGGATTGGGATGTGCCCCACGGTTTTGCGGTGAAAGGCGCATCCAATGCGGAACTGCTGATAATGCCGGGAGAAACACAGACACTGCGCTGGACCCCTGAAAAACCAGGTATGTTCCCGATCTACTGTACCGATTTCTGTAGTGCCTTGCACCAGGAAATGCAGGGTTATGTAAGGGTATCTCCAGCGGGAAGTAATGTGCCGCTGACCTTTAGTCTGGGAACCAACCAGCCCAAAGCGGAACCAGCTCCCAAGAAATAAATTTTGTTGATCCGTAACAGGTGTTATGCCTGTTACGGATTTTCTAACAGTAGGGATAACCAATACCACAAACGGCAGGTGCTGTTTCCGGACTGTTTGTATGTGATAGTTGAATCTCACAAATGATTACCATGAACCCATTAAAAACATCATCCCGCTCCTTGTTGATCCTGTGCGGACTGGCTTTGCTGGTTGTATTATTTGTACCCATGTGGCGGATAGACCTGGATGCACCGCAATACCCCGAAGGGTTGATGTTACAGATCTATGCCCATAAACTGGCGGGTAATGTAGATATCATTAACGGACTAAACCATTATATCGGGATGAAGACACTGCATGCAGATGATTTTCCCGAGTTCAAAATCCTGCCAGGTATCATTGTATTCTTCAGCTTGCTTTCCATTATTGTGGCCGTTGTAGGTAAAAGAAAATGGATGAATCTCTTACTGGCACTGTTCATTGCTTTTGGCGTGATTGCTATGGTTGATTTCTGGAGATGGGAGTACCAGTATGGTCACGACCTCAATCCCGATGCTGCGATCCGCATTCCCGGTATGGCTTACCAGCCACCGCTGATCGGGTTTAAGCAGTTGCTCAATTTTGGTGCGTATTCCGTACCCGATATTGGCGGATGGATCTTTGTGGCAGTAGGTGCCATCCTGCTGTTGCTGGTGATCCTCGAAACGCGCCGCGCCAAACAATTCAGGAGCCTGACAGGTGCAGCCGGTATTTTATTGATGACCGTATTGATGACCAGCCTTACAGGTTGCAGTACCGGACCCGAAGCGATCCGTTACGGCAAAGACAATTGCTATTCCTGCAAAATGACCATCACCGATAACCGTTTTGGTGCCGAACTGGTAACCCGAAAAGGGAAGACCTATAAGTTTGATGATGCCCATTGCATTTTATCCTTTCTGCATGCCGATGCAGTGGATAAAAAAGAGATTGCCAGTGTTTATTTCACAGACTTTACCGGTGACCATCAGCTCGTAAATGCTACGGAAGCTTTTTTCCTGCAAAGCGAATTGTTTCAGAGTCCGATGAATGGAAATCTCGCTGCTTTCCGCGTGGAAGACAGTATGAAAAAAATGGAGGTTCAGTATACGGCTGCACGGCTTAACTGGGATCAACTCAACAAATGAAATATCTTCTCTCCATATTCTCCTGGCTTACGCTGTTAACCAGCCTGCAGGCAACCACCCGGCAGGTAGGTAAAAACAGGGAGTTTACTACCATTACCGCTGCTATCCTCGCAGCCAAAACAGGGGATACGGTACTGGTATCAGCAGGGCTGTATCGCGAAAAGAACCTGGTCATCGCCAAAAAAATTGTTCTGAAAGGAACCGGCTTGCCAGTGCTGGACGGTGAAAAAAAATACGAAGTGATCTCCATCAAAACCGATGGGGTAGTGGTGGAGGGATTCCGTATCATCCATTCCGGTGTATCGAGTATTGAGGATATGGGTGGTATTAAAGTATACGATAGCCGCGATGTAGTGATCCGGAATAATATCCTGGAAGACACATTCTTTGGCATTTATGTGCAGTATGGAAAACACTGCATCATCGAGAATAACCGCATCACAGCTTATGCGCTGGAAGAACAGCAGAGTGGTAACGGCATCCATTGCTGGAAGAGCGACAGCCTGCAGATCATCGGCAATACTGTTAGCGGTCACCGCGATGGAATTTATTTTGAATTTGTAACCAACTCGGTCATTTGGCGCAATACTTCGTTCCGTAATATCCGGTATGGATTGCACTTTATGTTTTCGCATAACGATGCGTATATCTCCAATCACTTTACCCATAATGGAGCAGGTGTTGCCGTTATGTATTCTCACGGCGTAAAAATGTACAGCAATGTGTTTGAAGAAAACTGGGGCGATGCGGCTTATGGCCTGTTGCTAAAAGAAATTTCAGACAGTTATATTGATGGGAACACTTTCATCAAAAACACCAGCGGCATTTATATGGAAGGTGCCAGCCGGATTCACATGCAGAAAAACCAGTTCCAGAACAATGGCTGGGGCATGAAGATCCAGGCCAGCTGTATGGACATAGAAGTAACCAAAAATAATTTCATCGGTAACACTTTTGATGTGGGCACCAACGGTTCACTGGTGCTGAATACGTTTAACAGTAATTACTGGGATAAATACGATGGATATGATCTGAACAAAGACAAAGTGGGCGATGTGCCTTACCGTCCGGTAAGTATGTATTCCATGATTGTAGAAAAAAATCCGCCGGCTATGTTGCTGTTCCGGAGTTTTATTACCACGCTGCTGGACAAGACCGAAAAAGTATTACCCAGTTTAACACCAGAAGGTTTGAAGGATAACCTTCCTCAGATGAAAAGATTATTCTGATTACCGAACCGTTTAAAGCACCTACATGATCATCGCCAATAATGTTTCTAAAAAATTCGGCAAACTGCAGGCTCTGCAGAATGTATCGGTTACCTGTAACAAGGGCGAATGTATTGCGTTGATCGGCCCCAACGGCAGTGGCAAAACCACCCTGATCAAAAGTATTCTCGGCATGGTAGTGCCCGATAGCGGGTTTATTACGTTTAACGGCAACAACATCCTGCATCATTGGCAATACAGGAGTGAGATCGGTTATATGCCGCAGATAGGCCGATACCCCGATAATATGCGGATCGTGGATGTGCTGAATATGATGAAAGATATCCGCCAGCACAAAACTGCTATTGACGAAGAACTGATCACTTCTTTTGGACTGGAAGAACTGAAGCAGAAACGGATGCGCACCCTTTCGGGTGGTACCCGGCAGAAAGTGAGTGCCTGTCTGGCATTTCTGTTTGACCCGCAGGTGTTGATCTTAGACGAGCCTACGGCCGGACTGGATCCCGTTTCATCTGAGATCCTGAAAAAAAAGATCATCCGCGAAAAACAGAAGGGGAAACTGGTGCTGGTAACCTCACACGTATTAAGCGAGTTGGACGATCTGGTAACACAGGTGATTTATATGCAGGACGGCGAACTCCGCTTTCACAAAACCATTGAAGCCCTGCGTGCCGATACCGGCCAGGAAAAATTATCCAAAGCCATTGCGCATGTTATGTTAAACGCATCAACCATATGAAAAAGATCATCAAATATGTAATGGCTGATATACTGCGGAACCGCATTGTACTGGTGTATCTGTTTTTTCTGCTGGTAGCATCGTTCAGCGTATTCAGTCTGGAAGATAACAGCAGCAAAGGTTTACTGAGTCTGTTGAATATCATCCTGCTGATTGTGCCCCTGATCAGCATTATTTTTTCTACTATCTACGTATATAACAGTGCCGAGTTCATTGAACTGCTGGTAAGCCAGCCACTGAAAAGGAAAAGCATCTGGATCAGTTTGTTTATTGGCTTAGCAGGTTCTTTATCCATCGCTTTTTTCATCGGTGTGGGTATTCCCGTGCTCTTATATGAAGCCAATACGGTTGGATTTTTGATGATTGGTGTGGGTATTTTGCTGAGTATCATTTTTGTGGCCATTGCCATGCTGGCCGCGGTTAAAACCCGCGACAAAGCCAAGGGCATTGGCATGGCCATTATGTTATGGGTGTATTTTTCAATTCTGTTTGATGGGTTGGTATTGTTTCTCCTCTTCCAGTTTGCCGATTATCCGCTGGAGAAAGCGATGGTGGGGGTAACTGCGTTAAATCCCATTGATCTGTCGCGCATACTGATATTACTGCAACTGGACGTGTCTGCCATGATGGGGTATACCGGTGCCATCTTTAAAGATTTTTTTGGTACCACTACTGGTATGCTGGTTTCGCTGCTGGTGCTGTTAACCTGGGTAAGTTTACCCGTATGGTTATCGGTACGTAATTTTAACCGAAAAGACCTTTGATCTACTCTGCTTAATCCTGTTTCTATGAAAAGAGATATTGAGAACCGTGCCGATATAGAACTGCTGGTGAACCAGTTTTACCGAAAAGTAACTGAAGATGATATGATCGGTTTTATCTTTTCAGATATCGTGAAAATGAACTGGGAGAAACACCTGCCCATCATGTACGATTTCTGGGACAATGCCCTTTTTTTTACGGGCAGCTATTCCGGCAATCCTATGAACCTGCACAAACATCTGCACCATATCCGACCGCTCGACAGTAAACATTTCTCCCGCTGGGTAGAACTTTTTCTGGAAACGGTGGATGAACATTTTGCGGGTGAAAAAGCATCCCTCGCTAGGCAAAGGGCCATCAGTATTGCTGCTGTGATGGAGGAGAAGATCCTGCAATACCGGACGGAGCAGCATATGTTATAATCAACAGATAACCCCGTGCTGTTATTGTTGCGTCCGCCATGGTTGGTCGCTGACCAACCGTCTCTCCCCGTCATTGCGGTCATTATTGCATCCGCTAATAATCAGTAACCACCTTTACGTCCTTGAACAAATAGGGATTGTCGCTTAGTCTCAGTTTCATGCCACTGGCTGTGCTGATATTCCGGAGAATGACTTCTTTGGTTCTGATAAAGGGAAAGGCTTCCCGGTAAGAAGCATCTTTCATGTCGGGGTTGAAATTTGAAAAAATAGCAGGACCCTGATAAGGTTCCGGATGATTGGAATCGTTGATACGAAGGTTTTCGATCGTGATCCGTTCAGGCATATAACAGGTGTAGCCGAAATCATGCTGGCCGGAATTAGCGCCACCTATCAGACTGCTGCTGATGGGCCTGCCGCCGGCAGGTACGAAAACGCAGTTGCGGATAAAAATCGCTCCCTGCCAGGTACTACCATAATCGGTACGTAGATTAATGAGGGAGTAGCCGTGCACGGTCGAATTCTCCACGGTAAGCACCCCGCTGCCAATGGCATTGATACCCATGTGCCCCAGGGTGGAATTGCGGATGGTAGCGTTGGCAACCCCCATATGGGCATCGAAACGGGAAAAACTGCAGGAATCATACAATAGGTTTTTGCTATAGTTAGACCCCATGATTCCCCAGTAGGTTCTGTCGTTGATATCATTTGTCTGCCTGCAGTTCACGATCGATACATTGAGGGCACGGTTCACCGAAAGATCATAACTGCCCATAGAAACGGGTTTGCCTGCGGCACCAATGGTAACATAGGTTTTATGCCCGGTAAGCAAACTGTTCTTCACCGTTACATACGCACAATCACCGATATTGATAAAACCGCCATAGGGTGCTCCCTGCTCTCCTTCACCGGTAACCCGATGTTCTAGTCCCTGCAGAATAACGCGGGAACGCCTGATGGCGATATTCCGGCTATAATACGTGTACTTCGATTCCGCTTTATTGGCAATGGTGGTAAAGCGCCCACCGGTAATAATGAGTGTGTTTTCATCAATGGGAAGAGCGGTGATATCAGTTACCTGATCGAAGTCCCAGATAATGGGGGCGTTCCTGTCCAGTTTGCCGTTTTTATCAGCCACAAAAATATCTGTTTGCGAAGCGCCGTTGTTTTGATTAAGCCCAAAACGGATATAACGTTTTACATGGGAATTGGTAACAGTGATAAGGCAGGCCTGTGGAAGGGATTGCCCGATTTCGTGCTGGTTCCTTTTTAACGAAGCAATCGTTTTCAGTTTAATGGGTTGTAACCCTGAGCTGACCATAAAAACAGATGCATTCCGATTTTGCACTTCGGTATCGTCGATGATGAAAGCTGCGGTTCCGAAATCGGTGTTGGTGCGGATAACTGCCGTGCGATCTTTTCCGCCTATATAATAGGTAGCACCTTCATCCGCTTTCACTGAGAGTCCGTACTGATTGGCAACGGCATGTGTTGCCGCGATAGGGTCTATATCATCGGTTTTTCCATCGCCCCTGGCGTGGAAATCGCTATAACGAACCCAACCTCTGTTTGTAAATTTTTGTAAATCCGTTGGAGATACATTTACCTGTAATTCTCCCTTTTCAGTTGTGTTTACGCCGGTAGGCTTATTTTCCGTGCTGATCAGAATAGGTTCAGCGGCAACTTTGACCTGTCCCCATCCTAAGGTTACGGAGGATAAGAGTAAGAAAGAGAATAGCGCATATTTCATCTGAGCATATTTTAATGATTGCCAGGGGTAGGGGAATTGACCAGCTGCCTGTGAGGAATTGAAACTAATTTATGACTAAAAGTTGAAGTGTAGAAATACTACCCGACTGAATTCCGTCCGGCGAAACCAAAGCATGTTCCCGAATCATTACAACGTAATGATAGTCTCCGGCCGCTGTTGGTTGCCGACCAGCCTTCAGGCTGGGTCTAATAATCTCATCTACCATACTGGCTTCAGCCCTGATGAACAGACGGAATAGCAGGCACGGGGATGTGTAAATCTTGTAATTCTTGTGATCCTTAATGTAAGAGGACCCCATAGATCCATCAGTAGGTTTGTAAGTGTTACAATGTCCGGTTTAACAATTGTAAAAACTACTATGGAAAATCATATAATCAAGATAGCCTCCATCCATCTTATCACACATGATGTGTTACGATTGTGACGGATAAGCCTGCGGGGTTTACATTTTTACCTGGCCAGGCTACGAAAATCGCCATCAATAAAACTGGTTGGCTGGAGGTAGAACGACCTTTCACTTTTACGAGTGTACCAACTGACGATTTTTTAGAGTTTACGATCAAAACCTACCCGGAAAAAAAAGGGGTGACCAACGAACTGTTGCATTTACAACCGCATGACGAGTTAGTGGCACATGCCGTTTTCGGAGCCATTACCTATAAAGGTGAAGGTGTTTTCATAGCCGGTGGGGCAGGGGTTACTCCCTTTATTTCCATACTCAGAGATCTGGAAGTTAAAAATGAAATTGGCAAAAACCGGTTATTGTTTTCCAACAAAACCCAGGCGGATATTATTCTCGAAAGCGAATTTGAAATGCTGCTGGGTGATGCGTTTGTGAACATCTTGTCTGACCAGGAAGTGGAAGGTTATCAGTGCGGAAGAGTGACAGAGGCATTTCTGAAAGCCAATGTGGCTGATTTTGCACAACCCTTTTATATCTGTGGTCCGCCGCCGATGATGAAGGAAATAGAAAAGCAGTTAAAGAATCTAGGTGTTACAAAAGAGCTGATCACCAAGGAAATATTTTAAAATACCATCCATGCAAAATACAACCAAAGGTTACCATCTGACGATACCTGTTAATCAGTTTCCATTATCTTATGATGATCTCGGAGAAGGAGAAATTCCGATGATCTTTCTGCATGGTTTTCCTTTTGATAAATCGATGTGGCAGGGACAACTGGAATTTTTAAAGACTGATTTCCGGGTAATTGCCTGTGATATAAGGGGTTTTGGAAAATCGACTGATGAAGTTACTTCCCTTCGCATTGACTTGTTTAGTGAAGATCTGATTGCGTTTATGAACAGTTTGCATATTGAAAAAGCGATCATTTGTGGGTTGTCTATGGGCGGTTTTATAGCGCTGAACGCCATACAAAGATTTCCTGATCGGTTTGCAGCATCGATTTTATGTGATACACAGTGTATTGCCGATACGGCTGAAGTGAAGGCCAAACGGTATACAATTATCGAAGATATAGCGGTTAACGGTGTAACTGATTTTAATGAAGGTTTTATTAAAAGTGTTTTTTATACTGAGTCATTAACCAATAAAAAAGATTTGGTTGAAAATCTGCACTCGGTAGTGTTTGCGAATACTCCGCATATCATCTCCATGGGACTAACTGCCCTTGCCGAGCGTTCAGAAACCTGCTCAGCACTGGGTGGCATAACTGTTCCTGCATTAATCATTTGTGGCCGGGAGGATGTAGTAACCCCACTTACGCAATCTGAAAATATGCATGCCGCCATCAAAGGATCTATTCTGAAAATAATTGATCATGCCGGTCATGTATCTAATCTTGAACAACCTGAGTTATTCAACAAACACCTGCTTGATTTCCTGAAGGGGTTACCTGGTATCGATATGCAGGAGTAAAGTGTCACAATTGGATCATATGCATATTCCCTCTCGATACTTCGTTATGTTTGGTCGCAGACAACCCTCATGACTTATTGAGTTGTTTTTATATTTTCCTCTCTCTTCCTCTTCAATTTTCGCTTTTTTTTGCCCAAGGATAGCGGGTGCAGGAGGGTTTCAATAAGAGAGGGAAAAAGATAAAGAAAATACTCATTAATAATTTTGATGATCTTCTATTTTAATTGCAATACATATCTATCAGTTGCTGCTCTTTTCCGCTTTTTTTAGCTCTCTTCGCCAGAAAGTTGAATATGGGTGATAAAACTTTCATAAGGCCCGGAAGATAGGACTCACTCATGTTGCCAATAATAGCTATGTGCTGTAGACTTTTCGGGATGGATTTTTTATCAGTCAACCCATCTTCCGCCAAGCCATAGAGAATCCGTAAAGAATTTTCAAAACCGCTGTGTCCGGGAGAAATTTTAATATTGAAGGTAATTTCTTTGTCTTCCGGGTTAAAGAAACTGTGCACCTGATTGGGAAGTACAGTATAACTCTCGGTAGGTTGTAAAATCCTTTTTGTTCCATCTATTTGTAATCCTAATGCCCCGTCAATGGCTGTAAACGTTTCGGAAAATGATTTGTGATAGTGTGGAAAATTGCTGCCATTTGGCATTAATGTTAATACTAATTCAGAAATCTTGCCATTTGTCTCATCACTGGTTTGAATAAAAGAGATGGTGTCTTTTATGACCGGGTTGATTATTTTTCTTCTCATACTTTCTTAACTGTCTTTTAAAGAGGATTGGTTAATTGATTAGGCAGTAGTTGTTTGATAACTAGACCTCACAACCCCGGGAAGGCATTTTTAGGGCATTCTCAATGATTTGGCCGTCGATCAAGGCCCAGTGTTCAATAATTTTTCCGTTGGCAAGCGTAAAGTGCCTGTATCCATTTGTCACCAGTTCAATCCCTGTTGGTTCAATTCCGCGCCAGGTGCCAATATGTTTTAATGCCATTTTTATTTTCACCATGCTTTGGGTACCCTCTGTTACCTGTGCTTCTATGGTTGAATGGTGCTCGAATGCCTCACTCGTGCTGATAATCCATTTTTTAGTGCCTTCCTTATCAGGTGGAAGCATGGGTAATAAAGAGTAATCCTTGAAGTCGGGATGCAGAAAGGAATCCAGCTTTTCAAAAGCCTGGTTATTCCAGATTTGATCAATAAACTGCTGTACTAACATTGAATTTTCCATTTTGCTTTTATTTAGTGATAGGCAAAATTGGAAAATGTGCGGATAGCAGACCTGTGACAAAAATCACAAAATTTACTTTATAGCGCGAAATCTGCTTAATGTTTCTCTGCTGATTCCTAAATAGGAGGCTGTTTGCGTGAGGGATACTCTTTGCAGGAATTCAGGATGCTTGGAAACCAGCGTATCAAATCGTTGTTTGGGTGTTAATAGCTTAAAACTGTCTGAATGTTCCTCCTGTTTGGCCATGATCCGTTCCAATACAAGTCTGCCGAATGTTTCAATCTGGTGTGATAGTTGATAGGCTTCCAGCAGTTTTGTCTTATGAATAGCTATCACCTTAGTTTTCTCGTAAGCCATGATGTTGTATGCTGATGTGGAAGATGCTCTTAAACTAGTAATATTTGTTGCAAAATCGTTTTCGAAATAAAAAGCAGTATTGATTTCCTTTCCTTCCAGATTATAATATGATTTGCAGATTCCCGTTTTAATAAAAAAAATGGATTTGCAGACTTGCCCTTCTTTCAACAGGAGCTCGTTTTTTTTATAGTCTATTTCTGTCAAACAGTTTGACAAAATGGCCCAGCTGTTCTCCGAAAATTCGGTTATGGATTCTATGTAGTTTTTTAAGTTATTCATTTCAGTAATTCCCAAAAATATCCTTATTAAAGCCTTCGCCTTGCGAAGAATACAGCACATAATCTGTCGCTCGCTTAAGCCAATAAAGCCCTGATAGGTTGATGAACAAAATATAGAAAACTGGTCTAAAAACCTAAAACTGTAAAGCTAAAAGCTCTTGTCTAACTTTTCAAAGCCCCGCGACTAATTGTTAGTTGTTAACCTCCATGTTGAAGCATAGGGTTATAAAGATGAGTAAGATTAAATTGCTTTTTAGCTATTTGTGCCGTCTAATCATTTTAGAAAGTACACACCTTCTTTGCACAGGCAAAAAAAAGCACGGGCAAGAATACCCATGCTTATCGCTCAAAAAACAAGTAAAAATGTTTAGTTCCTGGCTGGCGGCGGTAATAGCACACCATCAATCACATGTATAATACCATTAGATGCCGGTACAGATGCCACAATGGTAGCGGTTCCGTTCAGCATGATTTTTCCATCTTTTTTGCTCACTGTTATATTGCCGCCATTTACCTGGCCCAGGATCTGTCCGTCCTGCAGCGATTCTGCTTTGTACACACCTACAGATACATGGTATTGCAGAATATCGGTCAGGGCTTCTTTTTTCTCAGGTTTCAGTAAACCTTCTACGGTGCCGGCAGGTAATTTGTCGAATGCGGCATTGGTAGGGGCAAATACGGTAAAGGGTCCGGCATTGCTTAACGCATCTACCAGTTCGGCCGCTTTTACGGCGGTTACCAGGGTAGTATGGTCTTTGCTGCCCACGGCCACCTGTACCACGTTTTTCTGAGAAGCATCATCCTGTACGCCCGATTGGCCGGTGGCCTGTTCTGCGGGGGCACTGGCGCTTTCAGTAGCAGTTTCTGTTTTGCTTTCGCAAGCAGCGGCCACTATCAGCGCAAAGCCGGCTACAACTAGTAATTTCTTTTTCATATATGCAGTTTTAAGTAGTTAACTGAGCTCAAATCTAACTGTCATAAAAGGGTTTGTTTGTGATTTGAATCATATGTAGGAACTTAAATACTGTTTTGGTAGGAACACATGAGCCTCTCTGTGTAACTACCAATCTCTGTTCCTCTGTGTTGAAAAACTTACTGGTGTCCAATCTCTTTCATGAGCGATTTTTTTTTCAACACGGAGGAACGGAGGAACAGAGGGGCGAGTTGATCGGGCATAAAAAAAGAGAAAACCGGGGTTTTCTCTTGGTATGATAAAGCGGTTAATTGCTTAGTTATTGGAATCGAGGTAATCGTTGTCCTGGGCCGGTGGGGGAGTGTCGGGTTTACTCTCCACGTAAATGGTCTGGTGGTAAAACTTGGTAGACGATTTGATCGCATTCAGTTTTTCCTGGAAGATGGCCAGATAATTATTGTCTTTGTTGTTCTTGTTGAAAGTTTCCTTCAGTTGCGCAAACAGTTCGGAAGAGCTGGCTTCAAATACCGGAGTTTCCAGACTCAGCAGTTTGATATTGGCATCCACATACTGGTTCATTTCGGTATTGATGATGGTACAATGGATATTACCTTTTACGATGGAGTCTTTGCAGAGGTTTACTTTCAGGGCATAGATCGATCCTTCAAATTCGCCTTCCACTTTGATATCGTTACAGATGATCACCCCGTTCATCATACCGGTAGGGGTGATATTGATGGTTTTTTTACTGTACAGCACACCGTTGAAATTTCCGTCCAGGGTGATCTCGTTCTCAGAATCCAGGATACCGGAGATATTGGTAGAGCTGGTAATAAACAACTGTTTATCATCTGAAGCGCTTTGGGTACCGAAGCCGGAGTTAGGATCATGCAGCAGTTGCTCCCGGAATTTGTTCATGGGTATGAAGTTTGTTATCCGGCTAAATTATTACATTTTATGACGAAAAGTCAATATTTTTTAACGAAATGGTAACCGCCGGGCCTTATGCTAGAAAAATAACGATTCCGTTACCTTTCTTTCTGTACAAATCTCTCTTTTTAGTTATCTTACCCATCCAATCATCAGAGAAACCCAATCTATGCTGTTTAAAAAAACCGAGAAACCCGACGAGATCCTCCCCGCCGTGCAGGTGGTATCGGGTGGTGTGTATTTCGGAATCATCAAAACCAGTTCCCCCATCCGTATCGAGGGCGATTTCAAAGGCATTATTTTCTGTACCAATAAGGTCATTATTGATAAAAAAGCCTCTGTAAACGGGGATATTCTTTGTCATGATATCGTGATCGGTGGCCTGATAGACGGCAACGTGATCTGCAAGAATAAATGTACCCTTAACGAAGATGCCGTGGTAAACGGGATCGTTCGTACCGCGTTGTTCGAGAATGGCCCTGCCAGTTCCGTTACCGGACCGGTATATGTGAACAAGGATAACGGCAATATCGACGTAGAAGAATATTACGAGTTGTTTAATAAAAAGGAAAACCTCGAAAAGATCAAGGCAGAATACTTCTCCCTTCCCCAGAAACTGATCCTGATCACCTGATCTTTGTTTTAAACAGCAGGCTAACACCGGTAAGTATCAGAATTGGCTATTTTTGCCACTTCTGCTGATCTAAAATTACCCTGTGCAATGAAGGCCAAGCTGCAGTTACTCTCTGAACAACTGGAAGGCGATCTTTTTTTCGATACCACCATGCGTACGCTGTATGCCACTGATGCATCGGCCTACCGCGAAATGCCACTGGCAGTGGCTATCCCTAAAAACAAGACTGATCTGGAGTTACTGATCGCCTTTGCAGCGGCCAATCATACTTCTTTAATCCCCCGTACTGCCGGTACTTCACTGGCCGGACAGGTGGTGGGCAGTGGCATTGTGGTAGATGTGTCGCGCCATTTTAACCAGATCCTCGAAATCAATGTGGAAGAGAAATGGGTAAGGGTACAACCCGGGGTGATCAGGGATGAACTGAACCTGTTTCTGAAACCTTATGGCCTGTTTTTTGGTCCAGAAACCTCTACCGCCAACCGGGCCATGATCGGTGGGATGGTGGGGAATAACTCCTGTGGTTCCAATTCGGTGGTATACCGCAGTACCCGTGAGCATTTGCTGGAAGTAACCGCTTTTCTGAGCGATGGGTCTGAAACCCTGTTCAAAGAGTTATCGATAGATGCTTTTCACGAAAAATGCGAACTGCCCGGCCTGGAAGGACAGATCTACCAGCAAACCCGCCGCCTGCTCAGTAATTATGAGAATCAGGTAGAGATCCGAAAAGAATTTCCGAAAAAAACGGTGGAAAGAAGGAATACCGGTTACGCCGTAGACCTGCTGGTAGATACGGAACCTTTTACTGCCGGCGGTGCCCCCTTTAATTTCTGCTCATTGATAGCAGGTTCGGAAGGAACCCTGGCTTTGCTGACCGAGATCAAACTGAATGTGGTACCACTTCCACCGAAAGAAACCGGTTTGCTCTGTGTGCATTTTAATTCTATAGATGAATCGCTGCGGGCCAACCTGATCGGGTTGAAATATCGCCCCAGTGCCAGTGAACTGATCGATCATTATATTCTCGAGTGTACCAAAGAAAATATTGAACAACGCAAGAACCGCTTTTTTGTACAGGGCGATCCCGGTGCCATCCTCGTCATCGAGTTTGCCCGTGCCAGCCGCGAAGAAATTCTGGCTATTACCACACAGGTAGAAGCCGATATGCGTGCTGCCGGACTCGGATATCATTTTCCCGTGTTATTTGGAGAGGATACCAAAAAGATCTGGACCCTGCGTAAAGCAGGACTGGGTTTACTGGGCAATTTACCGGGCGATGAAAAAGCAGTGCCCGTGATAGAAGATACGGCCGTGGATGTGAATGATCTGCCGGCCTATATCCGCGAGTTTAATGAGATCCTCACCAAACACGGACTGCATTCGGTGCATTATGCGCATGCGGGTTCGGGAGAGTTGCATTTGCGTCCCATCCTCAACCTGAAAACAGCGGAGGGCAACCGACTGTTCCGCGTAATTGCGGAAGAAGTGGCCACACTGGTAAAAAAATACCAGGGCTCGTTGAGTGGCGAACATGGCGATGGCCGTTTGCGTGGTGAATTCATCCGCCAGATGGTGGGAGAGAAGAATTACCAATTATTGAAAGAGATCAAAGCCTGTTGGGACCCGCAGCATATTTTCAATCCCAATAAGATCGTGGATACGCCCCCGATGAATACCATGTTACGGTATGAACCGGGACAGTTTACGCCGGAATTCAAAACCATTTTCCGTTTTCACCAGCAGGATATTTTACAGCATGCCGAGCAATGCAATGGCTCGGGCGATTGCCGTAAAACACATTTGTCCGGCGGTACCATGTGCCCTTCGTTCATGGCCACGCACAATGAAAAAGATACTACCCGTGCCCGTGCCAATATTCTGCGTGAGTTTTTAACGCATTCTGATAAGATCAACCGCTTTGATCACAAAGAGATCTATGAAGTGATGGATCTCTGTCTGAGTTGCAAAGCCTGTAAATCGGAATGCCCCTCTAATGTGGACATGGCCAAACTGAAAGCAGAATTTCTGCAGCAGTATTATGATGTACATGGCGTTCCCTTCCGTTCCAAACTGATTGCCAATTTCACTGCATCGGCCAGGTTGGGTTCATGGATGCCATCGGTCTATAATTTCTTTGTCAGCAATGCGGTTACCGGCAGCTTGATCAAATGGTTTGCAGGGTTTGCGCAAAAGCGTTCCATGCCAACGCTCTCTGCAACTACCTTGAAAAGCTGGTATGCCCAACACCGGAAAAAAGCGACATCGGCATCCGGCAGAAAAGTATATCTGTTCTGCGATGAGTTTACCAATTATAACGATGCGCATATCGGTATCACTGCCATTCTTTTACTGGAGAAACTGGGTTATACAGTTGCCATACCCGAGCACGAAGAAAGTGGCCGTACCTGGCTATCAAAGGGATTGATCCGCAAAGCGCAACAGATCATCAACCGGAATATCGTGGTACTCAGTCCGCTGATCTCTGCCGATACCCCACTGATCGGGATCGAACCCTCAGCCATTCTCACGTTCCGCGATGAATATCCTGATCTGGCTTTTGATGAGAACCTCTCTGCTGCCAAAGAATTGGCCAAACAGGTTTTCCTGATCGATGAATTCATTGCTGCCGAAATAGAAAAAGGAAATATCAGTTCCGAATCTTTTACCAAAGAAAAGCGGTTAGTGAAACTGCACGGACATTGCCAGCAGAAATCAGTGTCCAATCTGGCAGCTTCTGTAAAAATATTATCGCTGCCTGCGCAATACCAGGTGGAAACCATTGCCTCGGGTTGTTGCGGTATGGCGGGTTCATTCGGGTTTGAGAAAGAACATTATGATCTGTCTATGCAGATAGGTGAGCTGGTATTGCTACCCACTGTCAGACAACAAAGCGCAGATACCATTATTGCTGCACCGGGCACCAGTTGCCGCCACCAGGTAAAAGACGGAACAGGTAGAGAAGCTTTGCATACGGTGGAAGTGCTGTACCAGGCGCTGGTGTAAAAAATCAAACTGTGCCTTCGTGCCTTTGTGTGGGAAAAAAAATACACACAAAGGCACGAAGGCACAGTTTTTTGTATTCAAAAGAAAATTACAGGCTTAATGGCGGGCCTACTACTTTCATCCCGTGTGCCTCATGGATCTGTTGGATCTCTTCGGGGGTAGGTGGTTTGGTTAGGCCGTTCATGGTGCGGAAAAATTCTTCCATTTTACCGGCTGGTTGCAGCAGAAACACCAGTTTCCCTTTTTCTGAGAGCTGGATCCAGGTATGGGGCACATTTCTGGGCAGAAAAACAGTATCACCCGGACGGGCCTCAAATGTTTTATCACCTACTACAAAACGGTAGTTGCCTTCGGTTACAAAAAAGGTTTCATCCTGGTTAAAATGTACATGTAATGCCGGCCCGGTTTTCCCCAGTCCTATGTATTCAAACATACTCAGTTCCCCATCTGTATCCTGTCCCGAGATTTTAGTGTCTGTAGGATGCACACCTCTGAATTTGATGGTTTCGTGAAAGCGGCTTTGTCCGTTGGGAATATACAAGCCTTCTTTACTGCGAACATTTTTGGTGGCAGGTAAAGCAAGTCCCATGAGAGGAGTAGCAGCCAATGTGGAGAGGATAAATTTTCTTCTTTGCATAAAGTTTGGTTTAGTAAAGCAAACCTACAGGCAGAGAAGCGGGGGCTACTGGTAAAAAATGGACATTTTATACTTCGGCCACCCCAAACAGGCGTTCGGGGGCCCGGTTCTCGAGTGCGAGAAACTCGGTGGGCCCCATGCCGGTAAAAGCATGGTAGTCTTTCACCAAATGCTGGTAATCATAATACCCGCAGTGCAGGGCAATGCTTAGCCAGTCTTTATCGGGGAACTGATTTTTCATTCTCCTGGCTTTATCAAAGCGGATCACCCGTAACCATTGTTTGGGCGAAATGCCGGTGCGTTCCTTAAAATGACGATCAAACTGTCGGTGGCTCAAACAGGATTCTCTGATATACCAGTCGAGCGCTGCCGGTTCTTTTTCCAGCAGCATCTGTTGGCAAACAGGGTCGATCCTGGAGGAATTTTTTCGTGGAATACAGATGTGGGTAAAGAGATAGTCTTCCACAATGGCTGTCATGGCCGCATGTGAGCCTGCATGAAAAAGTTGTTCATTGATGAATGCGATCTCTTTCCCGAAAACAACAGTAGCATCCAGGTATTGATTGACCAGTTCCTGTGAGGGAATACCCGTGATACGATACAAAGCGCCGGGTTGAAATACCACCTGAAAAGTCAGAAAGTTTTTTCCCACCTGCCGGTGATTTACGATGGTATGCTGGCCAATCAGGGAACTGCCGATTTTGCTGATCTCTGTCGGGTTATCCGGATAACGAACCGTTTCTGTGTCTTTCGGATAAAACTGCAGACATTCTTCTGCCTGTGGTGTATAGGCTTTGGGAGGAATGGGGCGGTTGTCTGTGAACATGAAATCAACAATGCGGTATAACCGCACAAATTCGCGTACTCGTGAGGATGGTATGATATTGTCTAAGAACAGTAGTAGACAGTTATGTGAGTGAATATTTAAAAATAATACAAAGCCCCGTCTTTTTCCGGCAATTTTCTCAGATCAGCGGGTTTGTTTCACACGTATTTATACGCAATTGGCTAAACGGTCTTTATTGGTATCCGATTTGGGTTAAATTTGTGACTACTATGCCAATGTTTAGCAACAAGGATACTGCCGTAGATGTCGGGTATGAACTAAGCCGTTATTTTCCCCCCGAAAAACTGAAATTATCGCTGATAGACCGGTATGCCTTTGCGGGCGATGCGGGTTTCTATTACCTGCTTCCCAAAGCCATTGTGCAACCCACTACTATTGATGAGATCAAGTGGCTATTCATTTTTGCCCATCAGTATAGTGTGCCGCTTACTTTCCGTACGGGAGGAACGAGCCTCAGCGGACAATCCATCACCGATGGGGTACTGGTTGATCTGGCCCGCGGCTGGAAAAAAGCAGATCCCTTCGATGGCGGAGCCCTTGTAAGGGTTGAGCCCGGCGCCATTGGTGCGCATGTAAACCATAAACTACGATCCTTCTCGGTTAAGATAGGTCCTGATCCGGCATCCATCAGTGCGGCTATGATGGGAGGTATTCTCTCTAATAACAGCAGTGGTATGTGTTGCGGGGTCACCCATAATTCTTATCATACACTGGATACCATTCGGTTTGTATTGCCCAGTGGCCGGGAATATAATACAGCCGCCAGGGATGACTATTTCAAATTTCAGGCGGGCGAAGAAGTGCTGGCAGATGGATTGCGTGAGATCCGCAAACAGATCCTGTCTAACACGGCACTGGCTGAGAAGATTCGCAGTAAGTACCGGATCAAAAACACAGTGGGCTATGGTATCAACGCTTTCATTGATTACGATCATCCGCTGGATATCATGGCGCATTTACTGATCGGTGCCGAAGGAACACTGGGATTTATTGCAGAAGCTGTTTTAAAAACCATTCCTGATAAACGATACAAAGCCACCGGACTTTTATTTTTCGAAAACCCGGTAATTGCAGCAGAAGCCATACCGGCACTGAAAGCCACAGAAGCAGAAGCACTGGAACTGATGGACAGACCGGCTTTGCGCTCGATAGAACACCTGGAATATTGTCCGGCCATGGTGAAATCGATGCCCTCAGCAGCAACGGCAATTTTATGCGAATACCAGGCGGGTTCGGAAGAAGAACTGGCTAAATTGTTGGAGCGTGCCCGCCCTATTATTGCCACACTGCCTGTGTTGGATCAGCTGGATTTTACGGAACTGGCTTATGAACAGGCCAAGCTCTGGAAACTGCGGAAAGGCATGTATCCTTCTGTAGCGGCTGTGCGTGCCAAAGGAACTACGGCCATGCTGGAAGATGTAGCTGTTCCGTTAGAGAACCTGGGAAAAGCGGTGACCGACCTGCAGTTATTATTTGCCAAATACGGATACACAGATGCCATCATTTTCGGACATGCCAAAGAAGGCAACCTGCATTTTCTGGTAACGCAACCGGTGAATACAGCCGAAGAGATAGCGGTATTTGAAGCGTTTAACGATGAACTGGCCAATCTGGTGATTCGCAAATACGACGGATCGCTGAAAGCGGAACATGGAACCGGCCGTCAGATCGCGCCTTATGTTAGGCAGGAGTGGGGCGATGAGGCCTATAAGATCATGCGCAGGGTAAAACAGTTGGTTGATCCGCTGAATATCCTGAATCCCGGTGTCATCATCAACAAAGACGACAAGTGCCATCTCAAGCATATGAAAACCATGCCCGTGGTAGAAGAGGAAGTGGATAAATGTGTAGAGTGCGGGTATTGTGAGAATCGTTGCCCAAGCCGTAACTATACCTTAACACCGAGACAACGGATCCAGGTGAGGCGTTCCTTGAAAAGACTGGAGACGGCAGGTAATACGGTTGATTATGAACAACTGAAAGAACAGTTTCAGTTCTCAGGCATGGATACCTGCGCGGTAGATGGTATGTGTGCCATGGATTGTCCGGTTTCGATTAATACCGGAGAACTGATTAAACGATTACGGAGGGAGAATCATTCGCCCAAAGAAAATAAACTAGCGTTACGCGTGGCCCGCAACTTTGGTCTGGTAGAAACGGTGGTGAAAATAGCCTTATATGGTGCCCATGTGATTAACTGGATCGGTGGTGATGATACAATGGTGAAGTTTACCAAATGGCTGCGCAAAAAGATCCCAGGATTTCCGCTCTGGAGCAATACCATTTCTTCGCCGGTTTTCCTTCGTGGCCGCAAACCAGCCAAACCAGATGTGGTTTATTTCCCCTCCTGTATCACAAGGATGATGGGGTCGGATAAAGAAGATCCCATGTCTATAAACCAGGTGGTAGCCCTGTTGTGTAAACGCGCCGGGTTAAAATTGTTTGTAGCCAATCATACGACAGGTGTTTGTTGCGGACAGCTTTTTTCTTCCAAAGGATTTCAACCGGCTTACAAAGAAACGGTGAACCGTACAATGGAAATTTTATGGAAATGGACCCGCGGCGGGAAAGTGCCTGTATTGATGGATGTGACTTCTTGTACCCATTCGCTGCAGGGTTCTTATCCTTATCTCACAAAAGAGAACCAGCAGCGATTTCAACAATTACAGATCATAGACAGTATTGATTTTGCGGCCGATTATTTATTGCCGCGGTTAAAGATTACCCGGCAGAAAAAAATGGTGGCTTTTCACCCGGTATGTACTTCGCATAAAATGAACCAGCTGCAGAAACTGCAGGCGATCGGCGATAGCTGTGCAGAAAAAGCCAATATTCCTTTCCTTAGTGGCTGTTGCGGTATGGCAGGCGACAGGGGTTTCTATTTTCCGGAACTTACCGCCAGTGCCACCAAAGAGGAAGCCCGCGAAGTGGGTAACTATAGCCGCGACTGTAAAGGATTTTATTCATCCGGTAAAACCTGCGAAATGGCGATGAGTGAGGCTACGGGGGAGAATTATCAGTCGGTATTGTATTTGTTGCGGGATGTGACGGAGAAATTAAAAATTAGCAATTAAGAATTAGGGAATAAAAAAGACAGCTCGTACAAGGCTGTCTTTTTTGTTATTGATTGCTTTACTTTCTACGGATAGAGCAGGTATTTTTTGCGCATGTTTTTGTATTGGATTAGTCCGGGTTCCCAGCTTTTGCGGATCTCGGCTTCGGGTACACCGGCAATGATCTGTTCTTTGAATTGCGTGGTACCGGAGAGTTTATCAATATTACCCATCTCTTTGCTTTGTTTGTAATCGAAGAATTTTTCTTTGTGGGGATAGGCATTGTACAGTTCTATCATCCAGCTGATATTCACCTGCTTTTTCCTGCGCAGTATTTCTGTATCGTAGTTACGTAGATCGAGACCATAACAGGATTTGTCCATGTGCAGCGGTGTTTCTGCCATACCCTTGATGCCGGTAGGGGTAAAAGAGAAACTGTATTTGTCTTTCACATCCGGGTTACCCAATACAGTGAAAGGAAAATAAGTGCCGCGTCCCTGACTGAAAATGGTTCCTTCAAACAGACAGAGAGAGGGGTAGAGTAAAATAGATTGTTGCGTATTCAGATTGGGAGAAGGTTTCACAGGTAAAGTGTACGCCATGTTATGGTTATAGTTGGCTACGGGTATGATCGTGATGTTACACTGCACTTTGTTGGTGAGCCAGCCTTCGCCGTTCACCATTTTCGCAAATTCGCCTACGGTTAAACCATGTGCGATCGGGATGGGAAACATGCCGATGCCTGATTTCAGTTTCATGTCGAGGATGGGGCCATCGATGAAATAACCATTCGGGTTGGGCCTGTCGAGAATCAGCAGTTCTTTGTTGTTATCATAACAGGCTTCCATTAAACGAGCCAGGGCATTGATATTGGTGTAAAAACGGCAACCCACATCCTGCAGATCGTAGACCATGACATCAACATCGGCCAGGTCTTCTTTGCTGGGTTTGTTTTTACCGCCATATAAAGAGATGACAGGAATACCCGTGGCCTGGTCAATTTCATCGGCTACTTTGGCACCGGCGCTGGCATTGCCTCTGAAACCATGTTCGGGACCAAATACTTTTACAATGTTGATGCCGCGTTTTTTCAGACTATCAACCAGGTGCTGGTTACCGATTACCGTTGTTTGGTTAGCAAGGATGGCAACCCTTTTGCCTGTGAGCAAGGGCAGGTATTTTTCTGTTTGATCGGCACCTGTACGGATCTGTTTTTGGGATCTGCCCGGTTTTTTTTGAAAGGGCGTAAAGAAAAGGAATAAAAGCGCGAGTGAACAGGCGAGCAATGCAGTGATCTTTTGTTTCATATTGGGGGGTGTTAAGGAGTTAAATATACAACACTCTCCGTGTGTCTCTGTATCTCCCTATCTCTGTGTTGAAAAATGAATGCCCCCTACAGGTCTTTTTCAAAAGAGAAGTAAATTGCATGATGTACACAGTATCAGCATTGGTAGAGCGGTTGCAATTATTGCCGCATCCGGAGGGTGGTTATTACAAAGAATTGTATCGCTCGTCTGAGGAAATTGCACAGTCGGCTTTGCCGGAAAGATTCCATGGTAACAGGTGTTTTTCCACTGCGATTTATTTTCTGCTGGAGCAGGGAAATTTTTCTGCTTTTCACCGCATACAAAGCGATGAATGCTGGCATTTTTATGCCGGAGATAGCTTGTATGTGCACGTGATCCATCCCAATGGTGTATACGAACTGCTGAAGTTGGGTAATAATCTGGCTGCAGGCGAAACCTTTCAGGCCATGGTGCCGGCGGGTAGCTGGTTTGCTTCGGAAACCGCTCCCGGTGGTACCTATTCATTTGTGGGTTGTACAGTAGCACCTGGTTTTGATTTTGCAGATTTCGAATTGGCCCAAGCAGTTGTATTAACAGCCCTGTATCCGGCCATGAGCGAACTGATTGCCCGTTTGTGCAGGCAATAAGCGGTGTTGTTTGCTACCATCCACCAACAGCTTCCATCTTTCCCTTGTTTTTCCGCTTGAAATAGAAGTAAAGCGGTATGCCGATAGCGGTTAATACCAGGCCGAACACAGAATTGATGATGGCCGATTTGCCACTCAGGTAATTAGTAATATCCGTATAAAGGGTAGTGCCGATATACAGGCCCGTAAAAGCCAAAAAGATCAGCGGGATCCAGGGATAACCCCAGACCTTATAAGGACGTTCCTGATCGGGCATTTTTCTGCGCAGTATAAAGAATCCGAGAACCGTTAAACCATAAAATACCCAGCCGATGAAAATGAACATATCGGCCAGTATATCAAAAGAACCACTGATCACCAGTACCGAACTCCAGATGCCGAGTATCAAAACAGCATTTCCCGGTGTCTGAAATTTGGGATGCATTTTACCCGACCAACTGAAAAAAAGTTTTGATTCGGACATGGCAAAAATTACCCGGGCATTGGCCAGCAGATTGGCATTGGCAGATCCGAAACAGGAGAGTACAATCAGTGAGGCAATAACAGTGCCTGCCATATTCCCCATTACTACAGCCGCAGCGTCACTGGCCACCAGTGGTGATCGGGCCATTACATCAACCGGTAATACATACAGATAGGCGAGGGAGATCAATACATAAATGAAAATACTGGCCGATACACCTACGATCAGACTTTTGTTGATGGTGGTAGCAGGGTCCTTGATTTCGCCAGCTACCATGTTCAGGTTATTCCAGCCATCATAGGCCGCAAAAGCACCGGTGGTGGCGGCCATAAAACCAGCAAGTAAGGTCCAGTTGCTTAGGTGAAAGCCGGGTGCATCCGTAATGAAATTTACAGCATGGCCTTTGCCGGAAAAAAAGATCCCCATGATCAGTAAGAGGATCACGATCACTTTCATGGCGGTTGAAATGAGCTGGATCCGGTTACCGGATCGGGAACTGGTATAATTAACGAGACTTAACCCCATGATCACGGTAATGGCCAGGGCTTTAACACCAAAATGCTGCAGTGGCAGAATATTTCCGATCAGGGGTAGGTGCCATACAACGGATTGTTCGGTGGCCGCACTGAAATGGGGCAGCGGAATAAAATAACCCGCATAAGAAGCCAGCACAAAACCCATGGCTGCAATGGCTGCGGTATTGATCACGACTACGCTGGCCCAGCCGTATAAATAAGCCACCAGATCGCCAAAAGCATAACGCAGGTATACATACTGTCCGCCGGTTTCCGGAAACATGGTGCCCAGTTCTGCAAAAGCCATGGCGCCGAACATGCTAACGATACCGGCCACTATCCAAACGAGGATCAGCAGATAAGGAGAACCCAGTTGGGAGGCCATGGTGGCCGGTTTCATGAAAATATTACTGCCGATGATGCTGCCAATGACGAGGAAAGTAGCAGACCATACGCCAATTGTTTTGGGTAACCGGGAGGAAGCCATAGGCAGTTAGTTGGGTAGCAGCCCTCCGGGTTGGCGGGTGGCTCTTTAAATATACTTGCTCCGTTTCGTTTCGCAAACAATTTCTGAGATGGATGCTGGCTGTCACGGATCTGTCAATTTCTATCCGTTGGTCTGATTTTTGGAGTTGGTAGCTCCAGGAAAGCTAATTTCGCAACCTTATTGATCCGATTGTCATTATATGCAGATACAGATTCTCAAATCCAAAGTACACCGGGCAACTATTACGGAAGCCAACCTGAATTATGTAGGCAGTCTTACCCTTGATGAAGACCTGATGGATGCCGCGCAGATGATCGAATACGAAAAGATCCAGGTGGTAAATGTGAATAATGGAGAACGCATAGAAACCTACCTGATCAAAGGCGCACGTGGCTCCGGTGTTTGTTGCTTAAACGGACCCGCCGCCAGAAAAGGGGCTGAAGGCGATATCGTGATCATTATTTCTTATGGATTGGTGGATAGGGAAGAAGCCCAAAACTGGCAGCCCATAGTTGTATTCCCGAAAGAAGGGAATCGTTTATAACCGGATGAATTCATGGTTGATTGTAGGCCTTTTGTCTGAATATAAAAAGTATTCTGACGGGTAAATTTTTAATCTGACATTTTCCGTAATACACGCTTAATCTTATTGAAAATCAGTTGATTAATTCCCTTGCTTTTCGTATTTTGTAAATAGCTATTGTGTCAATCAAATGAGAAAGCCAGGAACTGCTTTATGAAACCAGCCGGACTGTTATTGTTAGTAATCTCTCTTTTTTCTATCATCTCCGGTAATGCCCAACAGCGAAGATTGGATAGTCTGCTGGCACTGGCACCTCAATATCAACAGGAAGATTCCCTTAAAGTGATTTACCTGAAAGATGTATTCAGGGCCTATGCCAGTGTAAAGAATTATGCCAAGGTTACCCAGTATGCAGATTCTGCGCTAAAGATGGCAAGGGCATTGTCCAATAAAAAATTACTGGCGTATATCCACCAGCGGATCGCTTTGATTTATCATGTGTCAGACAGGTTGCAGGCAATCACTCATTACCGCCAGTCTATCGAGGCGGCCCATGAAGCGGGGGCAGTAAAAACAGAAGCGGGTTCCTATCTCAATCTGGGAGCACTTTATCAGGGTATCGGCGATTTTCCTGCATCGCTGGATGCGCATGAGCGGGCACTGGTTTTGTACGCATCTATTGGCGATAAGGACGATATGGTGAGCTGTTACATGAACATCGCTACCATTTACAATGGCATGCAGCAAAGGGTAAAAGCCATCAGTTATGCACGTAAGGCATTGGATGCTTTCGAAGCGGGTAAAAGTTATAGGGGGATGGGTGTGGCATATGATGTATTGGGGTCTACCTACCTCAGTGCCACCAGTGAAGAACTTACAATGGCAGGAATTCTGCCGGAGAACAGGTTCCGGATAGCGGCAGAGATGTTTGAAAAAGGATTGAAAGCGGCTAGGCTTTCGGGTGATCAGGGATTGATCGCTTCTTTCTATACCGACTTTGGCCGACTGAACGAAATGACCGGTAAAAATGAAACGGCTTTACAATATTTTCTTCAGGCGCAGGAATTGAGTAACGATCAGGAAAATGATCAGGAAGCTTATCTCGATAACCTGGTACTTACCGGTGTATTTTATCTGAAGAAATTGAAAAATATAGAAAAGGCAAAACAATATCTGTATGAGGCATTGACTTTATCGAAGAAAATAGCACGTTTACCATCGCAACAGGATGCGTTAACCGCCCTGAGCGATCTGCATGAAAGCAACAGGAATTTTGATAGTGCTTTATACTATTTCAGAAATGCTATTATCATCCGGGATCAGATCTCCAGCGAGGAAAGGGAAAACGAGATTACCCGGAAGCAGTTGAAGATGGATTTTGAGATGAAAGAACGTGAATACAAAGAAGCACAGTTACTCACCGATGCCAAATTAAAACAACAGGTACTGCTGGCCAGAGAAAGGGAGCAGGAACTGCTGTTACGGAAACAGCAACTGGAAATCAGTAACAAAGAACAAAGTCTGCAGCGACTCATTTTCTTGCAGAAACAGGCCGAACTGGAAGCGCAGAAAAAGGCACAGGCCAATGAGCTGGTGCAGGAACACCTGACAGCCGAGTATGAAAAGAAAATCCGGGATAAACAGATCGATGTTAAAAATGTAGCGCTTGTAGCCAACAGGCGATTGTCTTTTTTTCTGGGAGCATTGGCTCTGATCGTACTGGCCGTAGCGGTCTTTATTTTCAAAAGCCGGCTGAAAACGATAAAACTGAACCGCCTGGTATCGGAACAGAAAGCTGAGCTGGAAGAACTGGTGAAAGTAAAAGACAAGATCTTCAGTATTGTTAGCCACGATATGCGGGCGCCCATCAATAACCTGGTAGCGTTTGGGTCGCTGCTGGAAGAAGGAGAGATAGGGCAGGAGAAACTGGCCAAATATATAGACCAGGTAAAAGGTACGCTGGATCATACATCCTCTATGATGGAGAATCTGCTGAACTGGTCGGCCAGCCAGATGCAGGGTTTTGTGCCGTTAACAGAATCCGTTCATTTGAACGAAATAATAGCGAATGTAATAGCGGGCGTTGAACCAGCCTTACAAAAAAAGAAACTGCAGCTGAATAACCGGCTGCAAGCTGATATCAAAGTAACAGGTGACGGAAATATGATTGAACTGATTATCCGGAACCTGCTGAACAATGCCATTAAATTTTCTCCAACGGGAACACGGATCGAACTGTTTCAGGCTAAAGAAGATCAGGGTGCGGTCGTTGTATCTGTCAAAGATAATGGCGTGGGATTACCTCAGTCCAAAGTAGACAAAATCAATGCAGCTTCGGTGCTAACCATGGAAAGTACTTATGGAACCCATAAAGAAAAGGGAACCGGCCTGGGGTTGATGTTGTGTAAACATTTTGCCGGACTGATGAAAGGAAAAATTTCTGTTACCAGTAAAGAAAAGGAGGGAAGTGTATTCAGTCTCTCACTACCGCTTGCCTGATAAGGCCTTTATTCTATAAAACGTGTCAGTGTTTTCTTATTGATCAGGTTATCCTGTAATGCCTGCTTATAGGCAATGCTTACCGGAATAAGGGTATCGTTGCTCAGTTTAATATCTGCAGCCGAAATATTTTTGATATGGAGCAGGTTAATCATGAATTGTTTATGCACCCGCATAAAAATATGCGTAGGTAATTGTTTCTCCAGATTCTTCAGGCTGATCAGTACCATATGCGATTTCTGGCGGGTGGTATAGATCTTCGAAAAGTCTCCCATACTTTCTATATACAATACATCGCCCATATTCAGTTTGATATGTGTATTGTTTTCCTTGATAAAAAAATACTCCTGGGCATCCATGCTTCTGATAAAATCCGAACCGGGCTCAGGTGTAGAAGGTATTTTGGAAGGGAGTTCCGGTGTAGAAGGAATTGTTCTGACTTTCAGGTATTCAATGGCTTTGTCTACGGCTTTGATCAGGCGTTCCAGTTTTACCGGTTTTACGATATAATCAATCACATCCAGTTCAAAACTTTCTGCAGCATGGTGGGTATGCGAAGAGATAAAAATAAAAACGGGAGGATTTTTCAGGCTACGCAGTAGTTCCAGACCTGATAATTCTGGCATGTCTATATCAGAGAAAACAATATCTATCTGCCCGGTTTTTAATACCGATACGGCTTCCAGTCCGTCTGCCAGTGATGCTTTCACCACAAGGCTATCGATCTTTCTCAGCTTCAATTCTAACGAGTCCCTTTCGAGAATATTGTCTTCAACTAGGATACACCGATACTTCATTCCTTCTTTCTGTTCTAAAGGGTTGGTAAATAGACTTTTAGAAATCTGATTAAAAATAAACAAAACTATCAGGAATCGGGGGGCTTATTTTTTTCGTCTACTTAAAACCAGCTCCTGTCTACTTACAAGAGCAGTTACTCAAATATGTTTTTGGGTGGGACTATATCAGTCTACATTGAAGTTTCGTAGTTCATTCACTACAAAATAGTTGAATAACTCGGATCACCAACCAAACCTGTATTATGAGATCAATTCTACGCCAGTATTGTGTGCTTTTAGCCACAATTGTTTCCCTTTTGCTTACCTCAATCACCACGCAGGCGCAGAATACGCTCGACAATGCGGGGTTAACCTCTGCCGCACCTGCAGCAGGTGCTTATTCCATGCGGAAACTGAGTACAGGTTATCTGGGCTTTGCCATCAAGGTGAGGAGGAGTTCTGACAATGCGGAAGCCAACATAGCTTTTGATGTAAACGGTGCTGTTAGTGCTGCTTCTGTGGTAACCATTTCCGCAGCGGGTGCTTCTGGTTTATCGGTAGGCTCAACCATGAGCTATAGCAGTTTTTATGCTTCTACAACCTGTTATCTCACTACCTGGTACGACCAGAGTGGCAACAGTCGACATATTACACAAACAACCACCGCCAACCAGCCGATAGTGGTATCAGCCGGAGCTCTGCGTACATTTAATGGTAAAGCGGCTGTGTATTTTGATGGTGCCAGCGGGGTTATGAATGTTCCATTTGCGGCACCTGTGATCAATGCAGCGGGCAGTTTCTCAACGGTATTTTCTCAGCCGGTACTGCAAACCAATTTTCCTGCCATTGTAGCCTGGGGATCAGCTTATGGTCCTGCATTCGGACCATTGGATGCAATAGGAAAATTCGGATTGTATACTTCTTTCGGGCCTTATAATATTACCCTTGGACCCGTAACGGCTAATACAGATTATATTGTAAGTGCCGGCTGGACGGGTACAGCGGTTACACAATCGCGTAACGGAACCATCATTACCGGTACCATGGGAGCCGCATTTAATACAACCTTAGCTTCAGGATTGATCGGTAGGGATAACATGAATCCTTCCGCTGTATTTTTTAATGGTACCCTGCCGGAACTGATTATATTTCCTTCCAACCTGTCGCTTACATCCAGTCGCCAAACACTAGAGAATAACCAGGCGGCATTTTATTTACCCGCCACTATCAGTTCTTTTACACCAACCGCGGCATTTACCGGAAATACGATTACGATTACCGGAACCAACTTTACAGGTGTTACAGGCGTAACGATTGGTGGAACAGCAGCGGCTTCTTTTACCGTAGTGAATCCCACCACGATTACAGCCGTAGTAGCCAATGGTTCATCGGGAGTGATCGCTGTTACCAAACCGAATGGTACAGTCAGTTCATCCACATCTTTCACATACAAAACATTAGCTGGTCCCAGCGGCATCAACAGCGGTATTCTGATGTGGCTGGATGCATCTGATATAGATGGAGACGGTGTTGCCGGTAATGATCCTTCGAACAATACCAATCTGACTACCTGGAAAGACAAATCAGGACTGGGCAATAACGCCAGTTCAATTGTCGGACAGAATCCGATTACTTATATAACCAGCCAGATCAATGGTAAACCGGTAGCCCGTTTTACCAGAACTTCTGATGCATTGGGTTCCACATTACAAGCTGCGAATGTAGATATCAGGGCAGCTGCTAATCCTGCTGTTACGATGTTTACTGTCTACAAAACAGGTGCCCAGGTAAATACAGCCGGACAGGGCCAGGCATTATGGGGCAATGATGATGGGAACTGGGATCGATTCTTTTATAATTCATGGACTTTCAGCAATGATGGTATTGTATCGCTGGGAACAGTAAATCCGACATTTGTATCGGTACCCGGAGCAGGCACAACAGGATCGCTTAGGTTGATGACCGCTGTATATAATAATTTAGTTCCCAACGGATCTGCTATCTATTTTGACGGAGCTGTCGTAACCAAGTTTACAGACAATACACAGGCATCTGCCGCACAAACCAGTCTGCGCATTGGTAATGATGGCGATAATGGATCTTTTAACGGAGACATTGCAGAGTTTATCGTGTATAACCGAAAACTGACAGATTGTGAGATCCTGCAGGTAAACCAATATCTCGGAGCCAAGTATGGCGTTACTTTTACCAGTGCTACTATAACCGCAGGTGGGGCTACTACTTTCTGTCAGGGAGGAGCTGTTACCTTAACCGCAAGTGCGGGTGACAGTTACCAGTGGTACAAAAATGGGGTGGCTATTTCATCAGCAACGGCTAATACTTATAGTGCTAATACAACAGGCAATTATACAGTAGCCATCACCACCGCCGGATGTACGGCCACTTCGCTGGTAACCGCGGTAACTGTAAATGCAGTACCAACTGTAACCGTTTCAGCTTCCGGACCCACTACCTTCTGCGTAGGAGGTACTACCACACTGAGCGCAAACACCGGTGCCGGACAAGGACTTACATTTAATGGAACCAATACCTATGTGAACATTCCTTCCGGTGTAGTATTGCCTGCCACGTTTACACAGGAAGCCTGGATCTATTCCGGTTCGGGTAATGATGGGCAGTTCCATGGATTTATGGGCGAACAACCGGTTAGCGGAATCAATACCCGTCCACCTTCGATGTGGATCTATAACGGAAAACAGATTCATGGTGGTTTTGGTACAGGAAGCGGGTTCTATTATTATATCACTAATGAAGTGATTCTTCAGAATACCTGGAACCATATTGCACAAACCTATGACGGCAATACGCTGAAATGTTATGTGAATGGCCAATTGGTGACCAATCAGACCTATATAGCACCACCTGTTAATTCAGTACCTTTTGCAACGGGGGTGAATAATATCGGAAGAGTAGATAATTACTTTAACGGCATGCTGGATGAAGTGCGTTTCTGGAATGTAACCCGCTCACAGGCACAGATTCAGGCAAGTATGAATAAAACCATCTCTCCGGCAACAGCAGGATTGGTGGGCTACTATAAAATGGATGAAGGAACCGGAACCGTTACGGCAGATGCCACTTCGGCTGGCAGAACCGGAACGCTGACCAATAATCCGGTATGGGCCGTATCAGCGGCACCGGTAGGTGCCACCGTTACATGGAGTCCGTCAACCGGATTGAATACTACTACCGGTGCTATCGCGATAGCCAATCCAACTACAACAACAACCTATACCGCTACCGCCACCGATGCTTCTACAGGTTGTGTGGCCACTGCTTCACAGGTGGTAACTGTTAACCCTTTACCTGTGGCAGCAATCAGCGGTACCAACGCCATATGTACGGGCCAGTCAACTACTTTGACTGCTTCCGGCGGAGCAACTTATGTATGGAGTAATGGAGAGACTACGGCTTCTATTACCGTTTCTCCTACTTCCACCACCACCTATACGGTTACGGTTACCAGTGCATCTGGTTGTCAATCAACCGCCAGCCGCACAGTGACGGTGAATGCGTTGCCAACTGCTGCTGTTGCAGGTGCCAGTACTATTTGTGCCGGACAGTCTGCCACGTTAACGGCTTCTGGAGGAAGCAGTTATTTGTGGAGTAATAATGCTACTACAGCTGCTATCACAGTATCACCTTTATCAACTACAACATATACTGTTACGGTAACGAATGCTTCCGGTTGCCAATCAACTGCCAGCGGATCTGTAATTGTGAAGGCATTGCCAACTATTTCTGTTACAGGTGCAAATACGATTTGTGCCGGACAGGCTACCACGATAACTGCTTCTGGGGGAAGCAGTTATTTGTGGAGTACCAATGCAACCACTGCTTCAATCAACGTTTCTCCGGGATCGACCGCTACTTATACCGTTACTGGTACAGATGTAAATGGTTGTGCAAATACGGCCAGTCAAACAATCACTATCGGATCGGCTCCTTCTTTTTCAAATCTCAATGTATATATTCAGGCTTCTACCAGTGCCAGTAGTTGTAATGCAGTGGTAACTTATCCGTTAACTGTAAATGGAGGAGTACCTTCTCCCAGTGTTACATACACTTTTAGCGGTGCAACTACAGGAACAGGAACCGGAACAGGTAGCGGAGAGGTATTTAATAAAGGAATTACCCATGTTGTAGTAGTGGCTTCCCATCTCTGTGCATCCCCTTCCGTATCATTTGATATTACGGTTGTAGATGATGTAAAACCAGTTGTTGTAACAAAAAATAATACCGTATACCTTGATGCAACCGGCCATGTCACCGTGCTGGCTTCGGATATCAATAATGGTAGTTATGATAATTGCGGTACGGTTACCTTACCACAAAGCAGTACCGGTGTGATTTGTGCTACTGCGGCAGAAGGTAACAGTCTTACGTTACAGGCACCTGCCGGTAAAGTGATTACCGGAATTACTTTTGCGAGTTATGGTACGCCAAACGGATCATGTGGCAGTTTCTCTATTGGCGACTGTCATGCAGGTAATAGTCTTTCTATTGTATCTGCCTTGGCTATCGGACAAAATATGGTAACCATCGCTGCGGATAATAATGTATTCGGGGATCCCTGCAATGGTACTGTGAAAAGATTAGCTATAGAAGCTACTTATTCTGATCCGGGAAGTATCTATCATTACGATTGCAGCAGTATCGGAACCAATCAGGTTACCCTGGTTGTAACAGATGCAGCTGGTAATTCCAATTCTGGTACTGCAACGGTTACTGTAGTAGATAATATGAAACCGGTTGTGAACACAAGAAATCTGGTATTTTGTATGGATGCCAGCGGTACTGTAAGTATTACTGCCGCTATGATCAATAACGGATCAACTGACAATTGCAGTATTGCTTCTTATTCTCTGGATAAAACCAGCTTCAATACAACCAATATAGGCGTGAATACCGTAATCCTTACGGTAACAGACGTGAACGGAAACACAGAAACTAAAACGGCTACGGTTACGATCAACCCATTACCGGTTTCGTATTCAGTTACCGGTGGGGGCGCTTATTGTACCGGTGCTGCCGGTGTAGTAGTAGGATTGTCAGGATCTGAGTTGGGTGTAAATTACCAGTTGAAAAGAAACGGCTCGGTAATCAGCACCATTGCCGGCAATGGTGCAGCCATTGGTTTCGGAACACAAACGGTGGCCGCTACATATACGGTTGCAGCCACGAATGCTTCAACCGGTTGTAGTGCTGCAATGAGCGGATCTGCTACTGTATTGGTAAATCCTAATCCGATTGTTTCTGTTATAGCTTCTGCAGCAACGATTTGTGCAGGTAATACAACTACTTTAACTGCCTCTCAGACAGCTGTTCAGACAAGAACCTATGCTATTCCTGTGGCCAATCTTCTTAACCTCCCTAATTCCTGTGCCAATGGCAGATATTCTACTGGGGCAAGTAATGTAGGATTTACATGGACAGATCTGGGTGCAGGTTCTGTGACCAATGTTACTGTTCAGTTATCTGTCGGGGTTGAATGTAATGCCAATGGGTTTGTTCACAATGCAGTATTAAATAATGTTAGTACAGGCGCTTCTTTTATAAATACTACAAATTTTTGCAGCTGTTCTCCCAGAACGGCTCCGGCTCTGTACACATTTAATTTTGCTCCGTCCAACTACGCTGTAGGGGGACTAAATACACTGATGCTTAACAATGGAAGCACTTTTGGGTTAGTTCCGGCTGCATTATTAAGCAATGCGTATGCAGTAGTTACAGTAACTTATAATGGAGGAAATTCAAATAATAATATTAACTGGGTCTGGACACCGGGTAATGAAACTGCACAAACCATTACCATTAGCCCCTCTACTACCACCAATTACACGGTTACTGGTACAGATGCCAACGGTTGTTCCGGTTCAGCAGCTACAACTATTACGGTAAATCCATTGCCGGTTGCCACCATCACTGCATCAGGTGCAACAGAGGTTTGTCCAGGAAATACGGTAGTTCTGAATGCCAATACAGGCGCAGGATATACCTATCAGTGGAAGAAAGGTGGTGCTGCTATTTCAGGAGCCACAAGCGCATCTTATACAGCGGCAATTAGTGGTGATTATACTGTAGTAATAACCAATAGTAATGGATGTTCATCTGACGTTTCTAATACGGTGTCAGTTAAAGTACAGGATGTCATCGCTCCTTATTTTGTTTCTGCCGGTGCAGTTACTTCGGCTACCAATACACAAGGGGCAGTGGTGGCTACGGGTGCCAATGGCGCGGTAGTTGACTATACACTGCCTGTTGGCGCAGATAATTGTTCTGTAGCCTCAACAGTATTAACCTCAGGTTATGCCAGCGGTTCTGTTTTCCCGATAGGGGCAACAACCGTTACCTATACAGTTACTGACGGCGTAGGATTAACAGCTACGTCTTCCTTCACCATAGTGGTAAGTGGATTGGCTCCTGTCATCAACTGTCCTGCAGCTATTGCAGTTACGGCTGCAGCAGGTCAGTGTGGTGCAACGCTTACTTTTGCTGCTACAGAAACCACAGCAATCCCTACTTCTACGATTACCTATACTGAAAATGGCCAGCCGGTAACTTCCGGCAGCTTCTTTACAGTAGGTACGCATATCATCACTGCCACTGCCACCAATGCAGTAGGTTCTTCCACATGTACTTTTACCATTACAGTGGTAGACAATATTTATCCTGTATTAACAGGTGTTCCTGCTGACGTAACAGTACAGTGTAATGCGGTACCTGCAATAGCCAATGTAACAGCTTCAGACAATTGCAGTACCTCAGCTCCTGTATTTACGGAAGTAAGAACTGAAGGTAATTGTACCAATAATTTTATACTGACCAGGACCTGGTCAACCACTGATGCTTCAGGCAATATCACTACTGCATCGCAAGTGATTACCGTTCAGGATACCCAGGCACCTGTGATTACCAATATTGCTAATATTACTATACCTGCGGCCGACGGTCTTTGCAGTGCACTGGTAAACTATACAGCCACAGCTACTGATAATTGTGGTGGGGCATCCATTAACTATAGTATCGTTCCGGGTTCCATCTTTACGGTGGGCTCGCATCAGGTAACAGTAACGGCTACAGATATCTGCGGTAATGTTTCCACTGCCAGCTTCACTGTTACGGTAACCGATGCACAGCGACCTGTAATTTTTTGCGCCCCTAACCAGACCATCGATTTATCAGCCACTTGCAGTGCTGCTTTACCTGATTACAGAAGTCTGTTAACAGTAAGTGATAATTGCACAGCGGCTGGTTCATTGGTCATCACCCAGAGTCCTGCTGCAGGAACGGTGATCAATGGTTCAGGTAATATGACGGTAAACTTTACGGTAACAGATGCAGCTGGCAACAGCAGTAACTGCAGCATAACATTAACCAAACGTGATGTAACTGCACCAATCATTACCGGTCCAGCTAACAAACAGGTTAACACAGATGCTAACCTTTGTGGTGCAGTAGTTAAATATGCACAGGATAATGCGATCGTTTTCTCTCAGGATTTTGTGTCAGGTCCAACCAACAGTACCTATTGTAATGCATGGACAACGTTTACCAATCAGTTAGTGGCTGGTAATACGTATACCAAACTGACTATTAAAGGAACCTATGACCAGACAGGAGTTTCGGTAACCGATCCTGCTGTGATAGCCCAGATTGCCAATGCACTCAGAACCGGGGGCAATGGAAGTTGGACAACCAACGGAAGAACATGGGCAGTAGGTAATTGTGGAGGGCCGGGAGCATTAAGTGCTACGAATGGAAGTCTTTGTTCCTGCGAATCTAACGCATATGTAGTGAGACCATGTATCCAGGTTGAGTATGGTAATCCCAATTGGGGCGGTGTGAATACACAGGTATGTAATGGACCTTCACAAAATATCACTGTGGTATTTGAGATGTCAGGAGGCGGTAATGGAACTGGTGGTATTACAGCAACAGATGCCTGTAACGGACCGGTTACGATTACCCAGACAGCAGGTCTGGCCAGCGGATCCTTATTCCCTGTGGGAACTACTACCAATACCTTCACTGCAACGGACGCTTCCGGCAATACAAGTACCTATAGTTTCGATGTAACTGTAACGGATAACCAGCGCCCAACCATCACGGCACCTTTAGCCAGAACGGTTAACAATGCACCGGGTACCTGTGGGGCTGCAGTAAGTCTGGGCACACCGGTAACAGCGGATAATTGTGGTGTGGCTTCTGTTACCAATAATGCTCCGGCTATATTCCCGATTGGCTCTACTACGGTAACCTGGTTAGTAACCGATGTAAACGGTAATACCCAGACAGCAACGCAAAATGTAACAGTGATCGATAATCAACCACCGGTAATTGTTTGCCCGGCTGATATCAATGTATATGCTACCAGTGCAGCAGGTGCAGTTGTTACCTACAGTGATCCTGTTGGAACGGATAATTGTACGGGTGTTACTACGGTTAGAACCGATGGACCTGCTAGTGGATCTGTGTTCCCGATCGGTACTACTGCCATCACATATACAGCCACCGATGCGGCTGGATTAACAGCAACCTGTTCTTTCACCGTAACGGTAACCGGATTGCCACCGGTAATTACCTGTCCTGCTGATATAGCGGTTACATCCACAGCGGGTCAGTGTGGAACGAATGTTACGTTTGAAGCCACAGAAACTACTGCGATTCCTGCTTCTACGATTGTATATAGGGAAAATGGCAACGTAGTAAGTTCCGGCAGCTTCTTTACAGTAGGTACACATATTATTACAGCTACTGCCAGCAATCCGGTAGGATCTGTCAGCTGTAATTTCACTATCACGGTAACGGATGTAGAAACACCGGTGATCGTTATACCGGCCAATATAGCGGTGAACAATGATGCGGGTGTATGTGGTGCGCAGATCAGCATAGCGCCGCCAGCTGCTACGGATAACTGTGGTATCGCCAGTGTGATCGGTGTGAGAACAGATGGTTTATTATTAACAGCTGCATACCCGGTTGGTGTAACAGGCATCCTGTGGACAGCAACGGATGTAAATGGATTAACATCATCTCATACACAACTGGTAACCGTA
>CALRMK020000015.1:0-65393 GCA_943369185.1 Caulobacter sp. UNC279MFTsu5.1
ACAGATGAAGTGTTAAACGGTATCGCTTACGATAGTGTTGGCAAACGATTTTTTGTAACGGGCAAACACTGGCCAAAACTCTTTGAAGTGAAATTTCAGTGATCCCTTTATTTTTTTGAGAATACATAGATCACTGAACTACATTTTTCCCGTTTGAAAAGGGCTTTCAGGTTCGAGAGCAAACCGTTCCAGACGGCACCGAAAATATTAGCACTGCCGTTGCGATACTGCTCACTCAGCATGGATACATAAAAACTATCGAACCACATGGGTTGGGTATCGGCGAGGTGAAAACCATGGGCCTGGCCCAGTATCTCCATGCTTTTGGGAGAGAAATGATACAAATGCCTCGGCACATCATACGCCGCCCAGTATTCGCCATATACTTTGGCATCATGACTGGTATAATTGGGTACCGCAATCAGCAAACGGCCACCCGGGGCAAGAATAGCGTGAAATTGTTTCAGGTATCCCTGCAGATCATGTACATGCTCGAGTACATGCCACATAGTGATGGCATCAAACCGTACATTTGGGAGAGAAAATAACTGGTCGGGCGATAAGAGATCGAGCCCGTATTTATTTTTAGCGTTCTGCCTGGCCGTATCATCCGGTTCTAAAGCTGTTATATCCCAGCCCGCCAGTAGCATGGTATGAGAGAAAGCACCTGTTCCGGCGCCCACATCCAATAAAGTACCCGTTTCTTTACCCGTTACTTCCTGCACCAGCCTGCGCTTGCTTTTAAGGGTATAATTTCTGACGAGGTGATACAAGCGGTTAACCAATCCCTTCTCAGTATCTGAATGCGACACATAACTGGCCGATTGGTAATAAGGACCGATAGCGGCTAGTACCGGTACCCGCTGGGTAAAACGGCCCGTACAATCATCGCAGTGCCAGATCTCGAATTGTTCGCCGGAAACCGTATAATCTTTGGCCGATAAGGCCGGATAAACCGAAGCGGCATTACAAATGGGGCAATGAGAATAATGGATCAGTTCAGGCATAAGAATGGGGGGAATCAGATATAATAATAAGCAAGTGCACCCAGGCCCAGGATCAGTAAAATCATGGCATAATACCACCAGTAATCTTTCCTGGCTTCCACTTCTTCCGTATATGAAGAAGCCGTTGTGGCAAAAGCCTCAATACCTGCTACAGCTAAGGGTGGCATCAGTTCCTGCAGATCAGTGGCCCTTTCAAAACGGATCTCATCATTGTCCTCGAGAAATAATGTACCCACACCCTTCCAGATCGCTGCTTTTTTCTCCTTCAACTCTGTCTGCAACCCATTGGCAAACTCGAGATAATCGTGAATGGCTGCGGGTTCTTCCAGTCCCGTTTCGCGGGTCAGGAATTCAAAAAACAGTTTATCGGTACCCGACTGGTGCTTCTGTGTAAAATGAATCAAGGAACGGGGTGCCGATAAGAAACCGGTATTGTCCTGATAAGTAGCGGGATCTTTCTCCACATAAAAAAGACCTACCTGCGGAACTACCAGCTGGTGATGTAAAACAAGGTATTTATGCAGGATCTGGAACATGATGACGATTGATTACCGGAACGAATATACAACTCCTCCCAAAACAGTAAAGCCCAGCACACTATATTGGTTCCAGCGCTGGTATGTGTTGTTCAGTACATTGTTCATCTGTAACCAGAGATTCAGGCGGGGCATCACTGTAAACTCGGCTCCCAGGTTGATATCTGCCGCAGCCGACGCCTTTTTCTCCTCCAGGGTTTTGGTCCGGTAAGCATTTCCGTCCCAGAGATACAGATCTGCTTTCAGCTGCAGGTCTTTGTCTTTCAGCAGTTTCCATTTTACCGATCCATTGGCTTCGAGCGGCAATAAGCCCCAGGCTTTTTTATTCACGGTCAAAGAACTGTAGTCGGTAAAACTCGCTCCGGCACTGAACGAAACAGTTTCCTGCACCGTATAACTCATCTCCCCATGTAAACGAACGGCTTTCATGTCGGGTTCATATACCACATCAAAACTTTTGCCATCCGTATTGTTATTAAGGAATAGCGGCTGGTTGCTGAACCGGAGTAAAGAGGCTTTTATCTGGTACGTAAAATGATCGCCCCCTGCGCCTCTGATACCGGCATACTGCTCAGTGATCTTTGTATTCTGTAAAGCGGTGAGTGAGCTGATCCATGGATTAAAAGCTGCCAGCGAACGGAAGGTATTTTTCTGGAAATAACCCACCCAACCCGCCTCGAGCACCAGATTGATCTCCGTCATCTTGGCCTGTACTGTGAGATTGGGTAAGGCTGCAAATACTTTGTTATCCCAGGAGGGTTGTACGCCCAGATTCAGTTTCAACGTAGGTGTATTTACCTGAATAGAAGGATTGATATAATAGAGATTGTTCTTCAATACCAATTCATTCGGTATCATGGGAAAACGGGCGGTAGACATATCGGCCGTCAGTCCCAGATCAAATGCAAATTTTTCACCGAAGGCTTTATTGATAGGTGCTTTCAGTTGTATACTGTTTTCATGAGCTTCCGAATTATTAAAGAAACGCGACACTTTCAGTTGCGGGTGATATGTGATGCCGAAAGCATTGGCTTTTTTATTCTGCATACCCAGATCAACACCGATAGTGGAATATCTTTCGAGTAACTGGTCTTTCGGGAAATTAAGCGTGGCAGGTTCAAACCCGAACCGGTATTGGGTAGTGCTGCGATAATACGGATTGGCCGTCCATTCATGTTCCTTGGGCGTATTGAAGACAGAGATCACTTCCAGTCCCCATTTAGCCGCCTGTTGTGCATAGAGGTGACCGGTAGACGTAAGAAAATCGGCCCGCACCTGGGTGATTGAGCGTTGGCCATCACCAAAGGAGAAACCTGCTTCTGCGAGGTAAGTACTGAAATTACCAGAACCTACTTTGATATACTGGTGATTTTCCCATTCGTATCCGGAATCAATACCCAGTGCCAATGGTTTAATGGGAACCGGTTGATAAGAAAAAAACAGATTCTGCGATGGAATGGTATAGCTCACCGGCATCCGGGAAGAATCTATGACCGGTGTTGCCGCAGTAAAATTCACTTTGGCAGCATTCTTCAGATAAGGTTTGAAAGCCGAGGTAATGGTAACCACTTTGGGTGAAGAAGTATCGCTCAAGCCCTCTTTGGATAACTGCGATGACAGTTCCTCCGCATTTTTCTCTGTTGTTTTGGCAATAGGTTTGGCTGATTTTGCCACAGGTTTTACCGTAGCCGTTTTGCGGCTGGTCTTTTTCTTTTTCGGAACCGTTTTCTGTGTACGGGCTTTTTTACGGGTTTTCTTTTTCTGTGCCTGCACAGAACCCATCGCAAAAGCTGCCAGCAAAAAGATCAGTATCGTTCTGATGATATATTTCATGTAGGGGTCTGCTTTACTCTTGTTCAACTTGGTTGGTTTTTACTTTCTCTGCCAGTACCTTATCCAGTTTCTGTTGTGCTTCTGTTTTCAGTTCGGCAATTGTAGCATTCTCTACAATACTTTTAAAAGTGGCTTCTGCATTAAACCAGTCTTTCTGCTGTACAAACACATCGCCCAGCAGCATATAACTCCGGGTTACCCAAAAATCGTAGGAACCCATTTTTTTGATCACTTCAAAAGCTGCTTTTTCCGCTTCCGCCAGTTTGTTCTGTTGCAATAAGATCTCTGCAATGCGATACTGTGCTTCTGCTGCATACTCCGATTTACCGGCAGCAATCACCTGTTTGTAAGCAGCAATAGCGGGCTCAGCTTCCTTACCTAACTGGTGGTTCTTGGCTACTACCATGCTGGCCATCATACGGTCGTCTGTAGCGATCCCTTTCTCCAGCAACAGCTCTGATGCATTGGTAGCTGCTTCTTTCCATAACTGGGCTTTAAACTGGCAGCGTAACAGACCGCGCATGGCTTCCAGCCGGTTCTCCTGCTGGGTAGCAATGGATTTTAACTGTGCAAAATAGGTAGTGGCATTGGGATAATCCTTGAGATCAAAATAATAAATCCTGGCTGTTTGCAGGGTGCTTCGCTCTGCATATTTGTTCTGCGAGCGATCGGCCACTGCTTTGTAAAATGGCAGGGCTTCTGTATTGGCTTTGTTATTGATCAGCATTTCGGCCGAGAGATAATTGGCTTCGAGCGAATACCTTCCTTCAGGAAATTTAGAGAGATAAGAGGCAAATCCCGTTTTGGCTGCGGCCAGGTCTTTGGCCTCATAGCGCAGCATATAGGAACGGAAAGTAAGCGAATCCTCTTCTGTATCCGTAATGGGTTTGCCATTCTGTTTCATAAAAGCCGCAAAATCGCCGGGTTGTTGCTTTTCTACAAAAATGTTGCGGATATAATCGATCGCATCATTACTCTCCTGTGTATTCGGATGCGTGGTTACCAGTTTCTGAAAGCTTTTCAGCGATTCATCGTTCCGGTCAAGATTAAAATAAGCCACACCCAGTTTCAGGTATACCTGTGGCCCCATGGCAGCGGCCTGTGGATCACCCACCAGCTTCTGCAAAGGCGCAATAGCGGCTTGGTAATTTTCATCTGCCAGATAGGTATTGGCTACTTCCAGATGGGCATCGGACACCAGTGCGGAAGAAGGATATATTTTTTCGATGGATTGTAACAGGCTGATCTTTTCTGCATTCTTATTCAAAGCACCGGCAATGATGCCTTTCTGGTACAGTGCATAATCAGCCGATGCCAGCTGGAGGGATTGTACCATTTCATACATTCTCAGCGACTGCTTAAAATCCTTACTCATGAAATAACAATCCGCTGCACGCAGGTAAGCATCCTGTTCTATCTGTGTAGAGCCAGTAGATACGGTTCGGGTGATCTGTTCAAAATAATTTCTGGCCTGCGCATACTGTTCGCTTTTCAGGTAACCATATGCCAGACTATACTTTGCATTCACAGCATTCACTTCACCATTGGTAACCGGATTCTTCAGGTAATTAAGGAAAAAAGCGATGGAAGCTTCTGTTTGTCCCTTGCGGTAAGCGATCTCCCCTTTCCAGAAATAGGTCAGCGGCAACTGTGCCGTGTTATAGGGCACCTGCAGCAGTTTGGTAAGTAATGCATCCGCCTGGTCTATCTGCTGGTCGTTGATCAGTTCCACGGAACTTCCGTACAATAATCTGGGATATAGTTTGATCACCAGGTCACTTTTCACTCCGAGACTTTCATACAACTTCAGCGCCTCTTTGTAATTACTGGTATTGGCCAGCGTATTCACTAGCAGCTCCTTGGCTTCCTGTGAATACGCTGATTTGGGATATGCTTCGAGGAAAGATTGAAAAGATTTCAATGCTGCATCCATGTAACCCAGTTCGTACGAAAGTTTGCCATAATGGTAAGCAGACACTTCTTTCTGCACAACATTACTATTGTTGGCTGCACAGAACTGGAAGGCCGTACGGGCATTGGCTTTATCATTTGTTTTTAGGTATGCATCGGCCAACAGGTACATACTGTTCTGGGCCAGCGAATCCTGTGCACCGCCCAGTTGTTTAAACCCTTCTATGGAACGTGACCAGTCTTTGGCTTCATAATAACAAAAAGAGAGTTCGTACAGATCTTCTCTTCGCACTTTCTGGTTGGCAGACACATATTGCTGCAGGTAAGGCAGGGCTTTGGCAAATTCGCGTTTCTCAAATAAGAGATGTCCTACCAGTTGTTTCAACTGCAATTCGTAATACAGTCCGCTTTTCTGTAAAGCGGCTTCCCCATACTGAAGTGCTTTTTGCTTATCTCCGCTGAAATAATAGATCTCGGCGATATAAAAAGGGATCACCGGCTGGTAGGCAGGCAGTTTCTCTGCTATCTGAAAACTCTCCAGTGCCAGCTGGTAATTTTTATCATTGAAACAGATAAAACCAAAATAATAATTCGCATCCAGGTAATTGGGATCAGCAGGCAGTTGACGGATGGCATTGAACAAAGGTTTGGCCTTCTCAAAGTCCTGCGTCAGAAAATAACCATAAGCCTGGTGAAACTTCATGTCAGCGATCTCACGGTTACTCAGGTTCGCAATGCTGGTAGCTGCATATTGTTCCTGTGCATGGGTAAAATCCTGCTGGCGGTAATAATACTCGCCCAGATGGAAACGCATCATCTGGATGCGGGCAGGTGTATTCTCCTGATCTATAAAACGGGTTGCAAGGGGCACTGCGGTAATATCATTCAACTGCAGGCCGCAGATGATATAATAATAGCGGCTTTCCAGTTTGATGAAATCAGTGGTTTGCCCCTGCCCTGCTTCATCACTGTACACCTGCTTAAATACAGGATAGGCCAGGCTGAATTGCTCTTTCTGGTACAGGTCTTTGGCCCGTTTGAAAGCCGCATCCGGATCCAGGTGTATTTTGGTTAACTGTGCCTGCAGGGTGGTACCACTTGCAGCCAACCAAATAAAAAGGCATATGCGAAATGTTTTCTTCATAGTGCAAGGAACGGTTTACAACTGTTTTTATCCTGTGACAGGCTAAAGAACCAATAACATGCTACTCTCTAAACGAAGCAACGCGGCAAAGATTTCCCTTTGTTTCTTAATGAAAAGCGAAAACCTGTTTTAAAGGTAGTATTCGGGGTTTGTAAGCAAACATCATTCCATCATTTGTGGAAAAACAGATAAGGGGCGTAAGTTTGTCAACAAATTAAGATCTCATGTACGAACATATCACCACCGTTCGGGTGCGTTATGCCGAAACAGACCAGATGGATATTGTGTATTACGGCAACTATGCCCAGTACTTTGAAGTGGGTCGCGCAGAATGCATCCGCGAGCTCGGATTTACCTATAAAAAAATGGAGGAGATGGGCGTACGGATGCCAGTGGTATCAATGGAAGCGAGGTTTCTGCGGCCTGCCCACTATGATGATCTGATCACCATTAAAACCATCCTGAAAGAATTACCGGCCAAACACCAGATCGAGTTTCACCATGAGGTATATAATGAAAGAAAAAAACTACTGACCACGGGGAAAGTAGTTCTTTTCTTTATCGATAGCCATACCGGCAAATGGATCGGATTGCCGGATGAACTGAAGGAAAAATTAACACCATTTTTCACAGATCAGGCCCTGTAATGGTCGGGCCGCCAGTTCCGGATGGCCTGTTTGATCTCGTTACTTTTTAAGTTTTCATTCACAGCACGGGACGCCAGTTCCACGAATTCCTCATCGCTGGCAAAGCGCAGTGCAATGATCTGGCTCATGCGGAGTGATATTGGCAAGGGTTTACCGGTCAGTACAAAATACCTGAAATTCTCTTCTGCACGGATAGCCCGGTCCTGCGCTTTTAAAGCAAAAGCCCGCATATACCAGAAAACTAAACAAAGGATCAGACTGATCAGGCAGATCAGCGAAGCTGAATACAGGTTCTCTTTGGCAGAATGCGAAAGGTTGATAAAGGAACCAATCAGCAAAGCCAGGATACCGGTGCTTGTAAGATAATGGTACCCGGGAACATACCGGGTATGATTACTGTAGTTTTGTTCTTTCATATAAGCTGTGTTTGGTTGAAGGTATCGTTTTTATCAGCCCATCCCTGCTATGGCGCGGATTAATCTGCGCAGAGATCTTAGCCTGGGTTTATTTGAGTTCATCCAGTACCCGGAACATTTTCTTTACCATCTCCCCTGCCGAACCATCATAGTTATTAACGATGATTGCTACTGTATACGTGATCCCCTCTCTGGAAGTATGGTAACCCGCAAAACTTTTGGAGCCCCCAATAGTACCGCTTTTCAGTTTCATCTGGTTAAAGAAAGGTAAGGATTCATAAAAAGCCGGGTACCAGCTTCTGCCACGGGCATATTGCAGGGCCTGCACCAGCGCATCGGCCGTGATCCGGTTCTGGGGAGATAAACCACTGCCGTCCATGATCTGCAAAGCTGCGGCATCGATACCTTGTTCCTTCCAGAATTTTTTTACCAGACTCACGCCTTTATCCGTAGATCCTCTTCCTGTTTTTTCGAAAGCGATTGTCTTCAGAAAAGCTTCCCCATACAGGTTAATACTTTTGCGCATGAACCAATAATTCAGGCTGTCCAGCCTGGGAGAAATGAGCTTGCCGAGGTTTTGTACCTGTGGCATGTCTTTATCATAGGAAACAGTTATGGCCTGGTTACGGATACCGGCCAGTTGCAGCGACTGGTTCAGGGTATGGATGGTTTGTTGAGCAGGATCCGGGAAGGATCCAGAGATCACAAAGGCTTTTTCTTCTACAGGGATGGTTCCTCTTACAAAACCCTTACTGGCAAAAGGAGGCAGATAGATATACGCATTATCGCCCGTGCCTTTGGCCGCTGACAGTAACTGGCTTTGCAGGGTTACCCCGGTAAGTACCGGACGGGTTTCAATGATATCCACCGTATCGCCAATATTTTTCCCCGAACGCAGAATCAGGTCGTACTGGTTCTCATGCCAGTTCAGTGCCGAAGTGCCGGCTCCGTAATAATTACCGATATCGTCCCAGATCCAGCCGCCGGGCAAAGTTTCCTGCTCCCATTTACCGCTATAGCCCACCAGGTTCCCCGTTATTTTATGGATGCCGTTCTGGGTAAGCAGGTTTGTCAATTCCTGTAATTGACGGTCTTCTTTGGTAGAATCATAGCGCCAGCTACCCAAACTGGGGTCACCACTGCCCAGCAGGTACAGATCTCCCTGCAAACTGTTCTTTGAGATTTTACCCGTATAACCCAACACGGTCTCGTAACGGTAAGCCGGACCAAGTAGTTCCAGTGCCGCTACACTTGTAATAATTTTCTGACAACTGGCTGGTGCTAAGCCCGTTTGTGCGTTTACTTCAAATACTTTATCGCCTGTTTGCGCATTAATGATCTGCAAACCCAATAGGGCATTTTTCATTTGAGGGTCGGCCTGCAGTAGTTCCACGGCTTTTGCCAACCGCTCTTTCAGGGGCTGAGCCGACAGAGAAAGAGAATAGATACATAAACAAATCATCCAATAGCCTGTTTTCATAATTGCCCTTTACCTTGCACTAAAATTAAGCCTAAGCAGACTATGGAAAAAGTTTTTGCATCCATCATCACCATTGGAGATGAATTATTGATCGGACAAGTGATCGATACCAACAGTGCCTGGATTGCCCAGGAACTGAACAAAGTAGGCATTTCGCTGAAACACCGCGTGGCCGTGGGCGATGTGAGGGAAGATATCTGGCAGGCACTGGATGCAGAAAGCAGGGAAGTATCGCTGGTGATCATTACCGGCGGACTGGGCCCTACCGCCGACGATATCACCAAACCCCTGCTCTGCGATTATTTTGGAGGCAAAATGGTGGTAAACGAACCTACGCTGAAGTATATCACCCATATTTTCGAACAGGTGCTAAAGCGACCTATGATTGAGCGCAATGCCAAGCAGGCCGAAGTACCGGATACATGTACCGTTTTACTGAACCAGCGCGGTACCGCACCAGGCATGTTGTTCGAAAAAGAAGGAACCATTTTTGTTTCGCTGCCGGGCGTACCCCATGAGATGAAATGGCTGATGACCAATGAAGTGTTACCGAAAATTCCGGATTTGTTTCAGACAGGTTTTATAGAGCACCGCACCCTGCTCACTGCCGGAATTGGTGAATCTTTTCTGGCCAACCTGGTGCAGGAGATCGAAGAAGCTTTGCCAGCCCATATCAAACTGGCTTACCTGCCCAATTATGGCATGGTAAGATTACGGTTAACGGCTTTTGGATTTGATAAAGTAGTGCTGATTTCAGAGATCGACAGGCATTTTGAGCTGTTCAAGGAAAAAGTGAAAGACTATCTGGTAATTGACGAAGATCTGACGATGGAACAGGTAGTTGCCAGACTGCTGAAAGAAAGCGGAAAAACACTATCGACCGCCGAAAGCTGTACCGGTGGGTATATTGCCCATATCATGACAGCTCACCCGGGATCTTCTGTGTATTTCACCGGCAGTGTGGTTAGTTATGCCAACCGCATAAAGGAATCGATCCTGCATGTTCCGGAAGAGACCCTGCAGACTGTGGGTGCCGTTAGTGAGGACACGGTAAAACAAATGGCTAAGTCAGTCAGGGAACTGATGCAGACAGATTATGCCATTGCGGTGAGCGGTATCATGGGGCCCGATGGTGCCACAGCAGAAAAACCGGTGGGTATGGTATGGGTAGCTGTGGCTGATGAACACAGGGTGGTAACCCAGCTATTTAACTTCCGTTTTGACCGGAGAAGGAATATTGAATTAACCGCTACCAATGCGCTGAACCTTTTGCGTATCTTTATCAAGGAAAAGCGCTAACAGGTGTTCGTTTTTGCATTGCAACCGATACATTTGCACTTTCGTTTTCTGTGTGTATTTTACTGTGCGTTAGGAAGGAAAGCGTTAAACAGAGACTAGAACCATATCCGAATTTAAACAGCACGATAGTATGGCAATTGCTGAACTGGTAATGCCCAAACTGGGCGAGAGTATCATGGAAGCCACGATCCTGAAATGGCACAAACAGGTTGGCGACACTGTAAAACAGGACGAAACCGTATTGGATATTGCTACCGATAAGGTAGACAGCGAAGTGCCTTCTACCGCAGAAGGTGTGATTACCGAGATCTTATTCAACCTTAACGATGTGGTGCCCATTGGTACGGTAATTGCCCGCATCCGTACCGGACAGGAAGCAGACACAAGCAACAGTCCTGAACCGGCACAACCGGCTGCTGCACCTGTTACAGAAGCAGCCGAACCAGCAGCGCAGGCCGCGCCCGCCATGGCCGAAGCCTATTACGCCCAACCCGAAACACCTGAAGTTCCTTATACACCCGCACCAGTTACGGCAGAAGCTTCTTTGCCAGCAGCCAAACCCGCCGCTAACCGCTTTTATTCTCCGCTCGTTCTCAATATCGCCAACAGCGAAAATATACCACTTAGTGAGCTGGAAAGAATTCCGGGAACAGGCAATGACGGAAGGGTTTCCAAAAAAGACATTCTGCAATATGTGGCCGATAAAAAAGCGGGTACCGTTCCTGCTTATACACCGGCTCCGGTTACCGAAAATATCATTCCAAGTTCGCCTGCTACCAAAATCACTACTACCCCTGCCGTTCAGTTAACACCGGCACCGGCAGTGATCACCAGCAGTTATACACCTGTATCTTATTCAGGCAAATCATCTGATCCGGCTACCGTTGTGTTATCCGGTGCTACGGAGATCGTTGAGATGGACAGAATGCGCAAGCTCATCGCCAAACACATGGTGGGTAGTAAGCAAACCAGTCCGCACGTAACCAGTTTCGCCGAAGCCGATGTAACACATATGGTGTTATGGCGTCAGAAAGTGAAAGATGAATTTGAGCGCCGAGAAGGCACCAAACTCACGTTCACACCCATGTTCCTGGAATGTATTGCAACGGTGATCAAGCGTTTCCCGCTGATCAACTGTTCGCTGGATGGAGATAATATCATCATCAAAAAAGACATCAATATCGGTATGGCCACTGCCTTACCTACCGGCAACCTCATTGTTCCGGTCATCAAAGGTGCTGATCAACTGAATATTGTGGGCTTAAGCAAAGCAGTAAACAATATGGCCGATGCGGCCCGCAACAACAAACTGAAACCGGAAGACACACAAGGCGGTACTTTTACACTGACAAATGTAGGTACGTTCGGTAGTCTGATGGGAACTCCCATCATTAACCAACCACAGGTGGCCATTATGGCCGTAGGTGCCATCAAAAAACGCCCGATGGTAATGGAATCGGCCGAAGGGGATACCATCGGCATCCGCCACATGATGTATCTCTCCATGAGTTACGATCACCGGATCGTGGATGGAAGCATCGGTGCCAAATTCTTATCAGAAGTAGCCAAAGAATTTGAGAATTGGGACGTGAATAAACAGTGGTTTCATTACCTATAATCAACCAGAAATATTTCAGCCAAATACCATCTTATCGGATGGTATTTTTTTTGATGCTTATCCATGCAGCAGCCAGCCTGCTGTAACCCATCCCCCGCTCCAGATAATGGCTGTGAGAATAATGATCCGGCCATACAAAACCGGTTCTACCTGCAACAAACCGGCTACCACGGGAATATAACTGCGCACAAAAGGCGTTAGTTTGGCTATAAAAATATGTCTCCCATTCTGAGACGCTATTTTTTCTTTGATCCTGTTCACCTTATTAACGGGCAGTGTGATCCATTTGGGTTTGATACGCATCAGCCAAACACGGCCGTGATAGAATAACAGGTAGAGAATCACTGAGCCCAGCATATCAGCTGCCACCACCAGCGCAATGACCAGTGAAAAAGAAAGTTCCGCCTGTCGGCTCAGGTATCCAAAATAAAACAATACCCACTCATTAGGAAGTCCCGGCATTCCCAGCTCCTGCAGTAAGACCATCGCAAAAATGGCGAGGTAACCATACAGAACAAAATAGTTGATGAGTATTTCCTGCATGGTTATTTGTTTGCGGCAGTTATTTTCCCGCTCCTGTCATCTGCTGCTGCGGGTAGCGGCGATACCTGCATAGGAGCTGCTACCCGGTGATCATCCGCACGGAATTTTTCATTCAGTAACGCCGAAACGGTAGAAGCGATCTGTTTCTGGTACAAACGTTCTTTGGTTTTTCTTTCTCCATCTGCTGCAATACCGGCACCAATCATGGCTGTCCATACTTCGCCCGAACCTTTCACCCAAAAACCATGCTGCGACCACTTATCTCGTTTACTGCCTCTGCCATGATCGGTAGTAATGATAAAAGCCGTGTTGTCTTTATAAAATGGATCTGTTTGTACATAATACCAAAGCTCAGCCAGCATCCGGTCTACCTGGTGCGCTTTCTGCAGGTATTGATCATAGCGGCCAAGGTGTGCATACTCATCTGTTTCGCCCAGGCCCAGAAATACCACTTTGGGATGCTGCTGTTCTATATAATTCAGGGCACTGGCATAAGTAAGCAGATCCTGCCGGGTACTGCTTTTATGTGTTACACTCTTCTGTACCTGATTAATCAGGATATTGAGGGTATCCTCTCCTTCCTCCAGCATTTCGTAACCGCTGTTTACCGGCAGTTGACTTCTGTTTTCATTAATGATATACGGCATCACATCCCAGGAACTGAAAGCGGCTACTTTACCTGCGTAAGCTTCTGTGGCATTCAGGTATTCCAGAATATTGGTATTGCGGTTGCGTACAGAAAGATTGGGGATAAAACGGGTATCGGCAAAACCGGTGAGGATCTCATTATATCCGGGATAAGATATTTTATACAGATTTGAGACATTTACTTCACTGTCATACGTACGGTTACCGGATAACCTTCCTTTTTTGGCGATCACATCCCAGAAAAAAGGGAGCAACCTTCGTTTTCTCTCTTCGGGATCAGGGCTCCAGAATTGCTGGCAGATCAGTGCCGTATCACGTACATAAGCAGTATCACGCATCAGCAAAGAATCTGCTCCGTTAAATACTTCCTGCCAACGGAAGCCATCGGTGGTGATGATAAATACATTTCGTGATGTAACGGGTGATTGCGCAGTAAGTATCAGTGTCAAAAAACAACAGAATACAGAGAAGATGGGTTTCATTCCAGCGGTTTTACAAAGGAATACCGTATATGTATCTGCTGCATGAACAACCGGTTAACTTAAGGTTACCGAATCGTGATGTTATTGTGAATTCAGCAGCGCAATACAATCAGTTAATATGGGATCGGTTATTTCATACTCCTAACCGTGATTTATGAAAACAGCTTCCTTACCCAGCGTATCGGTACTGGTACCGGCTTACAACGAAGAAAAATATATTTACCGCACGTTAGCAGCATTGGTAGTACAGGACTATCCCGATTACGAGATCATTGTAACCGATAATGCTTCCAGCGACCGCACTGCATTTGTGATACAGCAATTCATCAACCAGCAGCCGGTTGCAGGCGTTCGGATTACAGTGGTACATGAAAGCCGCAAAGGAACCAATTACGCGCGGGAATCGGCCCGGCAACAGGCCAGCGGAACTATTATTGCGCAAATGGATGCTGATTGTATACCTGCACCCGACTGGCTTCGAAAGGGCGTAAAATCATTGATAAAAAAACGGCAGCGGGTAGCCGTAACAGGTCCCTACGATTATTTTGATGGTGGAAGCCGGATGCGCTTTTTTTCACTTTTATCGCAAAGGATCTTATATCCATTCATCAGCGATATGGTACAGATGGCCGGCAGAGGTGCCATATTGATTGGCGGTAACGCTTTTATTCGCGCAGAAATACTGGAAAAAGCAGGTGGGTATAATACCGCATTTACCTTTTATGGCGACGATATAGAACTGGGTAAACAACTGTCCCGGTTTGGCCATGTTGCATATATACCTGGTCTGGTGCAACAATCCTCTTCCCGCAGATATAAGGCCAATGGTTTCTGGGAAGTAAACAAAAAATACCAGGACTGTTTCTGGAACCTCATCTGGCGGAAGAATGTATTGTTAACTACAGCAGAAACCAGTCACCCCCGATAAACTTATTCAGAAAAGATAAAGACGGGTTAATCCCCGTCCTTATCTTTTTTGGTCAGCCTCACAAAAGCCGCTCTTTTGGGAGCAGGCACTATGGCATCAAGGCCTTTTACCGCTTTCCAGATCACTTCGGTAAAAGCACGGTCGGGAATGCGGTCTTCTTTTGAAAAATCAAAGGCTTCACTTTTCCGCTGCCATTCGTTCATTCCTGTATTCTTTTCATTGAGATCCATTTCTGCGGGTCTGGCCACAAAAGCTGTCAGATTTGCTTCGTTGGTAAAACAACGCCACATAGGGGTGGCGGCAGCATCGTACTGACTCATGGGTGGAATACCCAGTATCAGTTCTATGGTTCGCAGCATAGAAGAAGTAGAATACATGGTATGATCTACGAATCCTCTTTTTACGAGTCCACCTGCTATATAAGCCGGACTCCGGTGCGCATCTACATGGTCGGGGCCATCCTGTGCATCATCTTCCAGTATGAATACCACACTTTCTTTCCAGATCGGACTTTTACTCAGGTATTCTACAAACATACCTACCGCCAGATCGTTATCAGCCACATGCGCAAAGGGAGTTGGTTTTCCCAAGCGTAAGCCTTCGGTATGATCATTGATCAAACGGAGGGTACTTAATCTGGGTAAGGCATTTTTTGACAGCAAGGAATCGAAGTCACGTTTCCATTGACCTACACGGGTGGTATCCCGCACAGTTTCGTCCCAACTGGTGTAATAGGGACAGAAATGATCTTTCAGTACCGGGATATTGGGTTTGTAATCATCTGCAAATTCGCCATAGGTTCTATAACTCACGCCGGCACGTTTGGCATGATCCCAGATAAATCCGTTTTTATTGTTGGCAATGGATCGGTTGCCCTCCGCATCATAATCTCCTCCCCTGCCGCCATAACTGGTGACCCAGTTTTTTTCAAGATAATCATTCGCATAGGCTCCCATACTCCAGTTATGCCCATCGGCGCTTACTTCGCCATCTACATAAAAATTATCGAGCAGCACAAACTCTTTGGCCAATGCGTGTTGGTTTGGCGTTACTTTTTTCCCAAACAAACAAAGAGAAGTATCTCCGTTCCCTTCCGGCAGATCGCCGAGCACCTGGTCATAAGTTCGGTTCTCTTTAATTATATAAAATACATATTTTATGGGCGAAACGCCACCGATTTTTTGGGGTATGGGATTGCCTGTTTCTGTATGCGATACCAGCTCTTTGGTTTTGTTGTAAGGCGAGTTCCGGTATACTGCCTGTGAAAAAACACTGAGTTGTTTATCCGCCGGTGCCGAAATGATGCTCAGGGTTCCCTTGAAAAGTCCACCGATATACTGCACTTCCTGCGGTTTATTCATATCACCTTTCTGGAAACCCAGTTGTACTTTTTTATTAATGGGATTGGGCCCGTAGGGATTGGCCTGCGAGGTAAAACCCTTTCCATTGGTTACATAAATTTTGGAACCGATCGTTTTAACAGCGGTTGGATACCAGCCCACGGGTATAAACCCTTTTGCTTTGCTGCTTCCCTTGGTACTCACATCAAACACTGACAAACAGTTATTATCTGCGTTGGCTATGTAGATGGTTTTTTCGTCCGGACTTAATGCTACTCCATTGGTGGTAGAACCGGTGGGTGCATCAGGATAAAGAGCGGCATTCAGGGTTTCCACCACTTTTCGTTGTTTGGTATCGATCACTGATACTGAATTATCATTGGCGTTGGCAACATATAACCAGCGACCGTTGGCTGTAAGACAGAAATCATTCGGGTTACTGCCAACAGCTATCTCGGCCAGTAATGCATGTTCTTTTACACCGTATACCAGCAATCGGGAACCACCCCAGCAGGAGATATACAATTCTTTCCGATCGGGCGAAAGACGGCAGGTATACGCTTCACCCGGCAATGCCAATTCCTTTTTGATCTGTTTGGTGACAAGATCTATTATATACAAACGGTTATTATCCTTGGTAACCACATAGAGTAGCTGTTTGCTGTGATCAATGTCCAGTCCGGTAGGTGATATTTTATTGGGCCATGGTTTGCCCAACAGAATACTATCTGTCAATACCAGTTTCCTGTTCTTAACTGCATATTTCAAGATACGGTTATCATTTCCACCCGATACATAGAGGTATTGATCGTCTGCGCTAAAGGCAAGTCCCAACCAGGCTTTGGGTACTTCAATATGATCCAGCAGTTTTTCAGTTGCCACATCAATCAGTTGCAAACTGTGTTTGCTTTGTCCGTTATTGGTTATTGCCATCCATTTCTTAGTATGAGAAACAGCGATATTCAGCGGCAGATCGCCCAGTGGTATAGACTTACCCACGGGTGTTAAACTCCAGCCATTGGGAAGGCCGATTCTCTTGGCTTCGAGTGCAGCCAATGTTTGTGCAGACAGATCAGTCAATGCAAATACACTAACTATTACGAGTAAACAAATTTTTTTCATATAGCATGTTTGTATAAAAATCAGTGATCAAATACCGGCAGTAAACTCTTCTGCCAGTCCGAATGATAGTGTCATACCGGCACCACCCAATCCATTCAGGATGTACACACCCGGTTCAGGATTCAATATTACTTCTGTTTCACCGTTTTTCATTTTTGGATAGATCCCGTTCCAGGATTGCACCAGTTGCCAGTCTTTGGTAACCATGAACCGCTCCAGGTACCCGGTAATGAGTTGGTTGATATATGCCCGGTCGAAAGGATCAAACGTATGACCATATTCATGTGAATCGCCTACTGTCAGTTCTCCGCCGTTATTCTGCGAAACCATTACATGAATTCCCCATTGCAGGTATTCTGCCATCTCAGCTTCATACCTTTTTTTCAGATCGGGTAAAGAGGGGGCCACTTTAAAACTGTGATAATGGATCAGCGACAAGCCACCACAAACCGAAGTACCAATTCGCCAATCTGGTTGAGTGGATCTATACCGCAGCATCTGCAGTTTACAACGTGTAATTCCTGTTTGTGCAAACTGTTCGGGATATAAGGTTTCAAAATCGGCTCCACTGCAGATACAGATCAGATCTGCCTGAATGATACGGCTACCGATATATACCTGTCCGGCTTCTACCCTGTTTACCTGTGTTTGCCAGAGAAATTCGATGTCAAGATATTCTGCCAGATAAGAAGGGATGGCTGCGATTGCTTCACGCGGATCCACGATCAGTTCCGTATCACTGTACAATCCGCCCAGAATAGAGGGGGTATTCACACCAGAGAACTGCTGGCCGATCTGCCGGGCTGATAACAGTTGTGTATTTCTGCCGTTCGCAGAAAACTGATCCTGCAGTTCCTGCAGTACCTGCCATTCATCTGCTTCGTTGGCTACATGTAAACTACCCGCTTCCTGGTACCATAGGCCAATACTATCTGCGATCTCTTTCCAGATCTCCCTGCTTCTTAGCGCACGGTTATAAAGTGTGCCATCCGGCTGACCAATCGGCCATACCATTCCGAAATTGCGGATAGAAGCCCCCACTGCTTTTTCACTTCTTTCAATCACCGTAACCTGATAACCTTTCAAAGAAAGTGCCCTGGCAGTAGCCAGTCCCACAATACCGGCACCAATTACTATAGCTGATGGTTTATTCATACTTGTTCAATTAAATAAGCGTGTATATTTTTTTTGGAAGTATCCCAGTGCAAAAACCGTTGCAGCGATACCCGCTACAGAAAGAAGGATCACGCCATTGCTGTAAACGGTTGTCCAGGACAGGTTGGGATTAAAAATGGTTTTTGAAACGATTACCGCTACACTGGCAAGATAACCGAAGGAGTCAGCGAGATACATCAGAAAACCAACATTGCCCGTCTGCCGGAAAGTAGCGATCATCCTGTCAAAGAGAATGCAGTTAAAAGGGATGTATCCGATATATAAGCCCATGCCTACCCATGTCATCCATTGAAAAGGCGGCAGCAGGTCTAATACAAATAACAAAGAGCTGATACCCGCAATCAGAAACCCCGCTACAATGATCCAGTGAGTGATCATGAATGCCTGCCGGTTGTTTTTAATCAGCATCATAGAACTGATCAGTGCCAGTACCAATATGGTGATGGGTATTTCAGTGGCCGTAAATACAGCAGGCTGGTTGCCAAAGCCAAGCTCCTGCCAGATATCAGCTGCATAATTATCCCGGATATCACGGAAGAGTGTGAGAAAAACATAGATCACAATCAGTAACACTATACCTGTGCTGAACTGCCGGAAAAACTGTTTCCGCTCCAACCGGTTCATGGGTTCGCGTGGTACCCGTGATGCTATATCTGATTCGGAAGGTGGTGGTATGCGTTCCAGCAAAAAAACAAATAGCAGTAACGGGAGAAGGAATACGAGTCCGGTAGCAAAGGGCAACCATTGATCCGTGACCTGAAAATCCATGAGCAGCCATTTAGCCACCGATTTAACAAAACCGGAAGAAAAGATAAAACTGACTGCTAGTGCAGCGCCGATAAAATCAGTGGCTTTTCTTCCTTCCACATAAGAAAAAATAACCCCCCAGATCATTCCCAGGGGAAAGCCATTCACAAAAAGAAAAACCACATTCCAGGGTGCAGGCACCCAGGCAAACAGCAGCAGGGCCGCCCATGAAATGGCTACCAGGGTAAGGATTACCCTGCCCCTGCCCATTTTTTTTAATTCAGATATAAACCTAATTCCATAAAACTTACTCATCATATACCCCAATACCTGACTGATAACGAGAGCATCTTTGTATTGAATGCCCAACACCAGCGGCTCCTGTTCAAAACTACCTACGGTAAATGGTTTACGGAAAGCGTATACGGTAGCGTAAGTAAGAAAGGTAACTATTGCAGCATAGATGGCCACACGGGTATCCCTGTTTTTTCCGGTATCGTTCCAACGGGATAAAAAATGCATATTTATAGAATGAAAGCAGGTAATTCCTGCAATGAATCGATGATCACATCCGGATGGTATTCCGATAATTGCTCACGGGTATAAGCACCTGTTGTTACGGCTACCACAAAACCGCATCCTGCATTTCGGCCTTCATTCACATCCACTTCCGTATCGCCTACTTTTACTACCTGCCGGGTATCTGTTAGACCAAGCTCTTGCATGATGGATTGAATCATAAAGGGATGGGGTCTTCCTTCCGGCACTTCGTCACTGCAGATGGTCGTGTTAATGAGTGGTAATTGATCCCAGCCCAGTCTTTGCAGGATCGCATCCGTGATCACTCTCGTAAAACCGGTGTTCAGTGCTACTTTTATCCCCCTATCCTGTAACATTTGGAAAATTTCTTCGGCAAAAGGCAAAGGCTGCAGATCCGTATCTGACTGATAGAAATTAACCATGATGCTGTTAAACCGGTCATGTATCTTTTCAATGAGCGCCTGTTGTTCCGGAGCCGTTAACGAAGGCACCTGCTTTACCACCATACGGGTAATGGCTTCAATTTTGCGGTACCCCATCAGGGTATTCACTTCTTCGATACCTACTGTTATATTTTCTTCTGCCAATGCATCTCTGAAAGCTTTGTTTACATTGCCTTTGTCAGATACGGTCGTTCCTGCCATATCAAATACCACCAGTGCTGTTTTCATTTATATGTTTGCTTTTCTTTGTTCGGTTAAATGTTGTTGCATCAAAACCCTGTAATGATCCAGAGATGGCAGTGGGACCCGTTCTTCCTTGGCCTGTTCATCCCAACGGCGTAAACGGATATAGAGATCGGAGAATGGATCTGCCTCGAAGTTTTTCGCTTCTTCTGCTGTCATTACACCCCCCTGAAAAACCAGGGTTTCTTTGCTGGCGGGTGATAACTGTTCGTAATAATCCGGATAACGGAAAGTGAGATATCGTTTGGCATCCACATGGGAAGTCACCAGTCTGGCGATCTTTTCGGAAAATCCTTTTTGCCGCAGATAATCGGCTCCCAGTTTTTCATGATCCACTACGCCGTATCCATCCATCAGTTTTACTTCCGTGATATGTTCACACAAATGACCGATATCGTGAAAAAAAGCTGCCAGGATCACTTCCGTATCATATCCTTCTTTTTCTGCCAGTTGTGCACACTGACACATGTGTTCGATCTGCGAAACAGGTTCGCCAATATAATCTTCTCCGCCAAACTGCTCATACAAGGAAATCACTTCGTTTACAACCAGGTCAATAGGGGTAGCGTCTGTCGTCATAATTTGATTTTATAAGCTATACTGTAAAGTGAGCCAGAGATTTCTGCCGGCACCGTTGATCCCGCTTCCATGCGTACGGTAATCGATATTTCCGATATTCTGGATACCGCCCCGAATAGAAAGAAATTTTCCGGTATGTCCTGCATGCATATTAACCAGATACCATCCGGGAGTACCTCCGGCCGGAATCCGGTTATCATCTTTGTCGCCCTGTGCCAGCCTGTTCTGTGTGGCTGCAGCCATATTTTCAATGGCTAGATACCATTGCTGATGCTGGTACCTTAGCTGCGCCCTGCCATTTAATGGCGGAATCCGGCGCATGGGTTCCTGCGCTGATAGATTCTGTCCGAACAGATAAGTGGCACTCATATCAAAACTAAAGCGGGCTGATAACTGATGTTTCCATTCAAACTCTGCACCTCGTAAGTAAGATTCCTGGCTATTCTGCTTGGTGTATACATTATATCCGTTTACCTGCTGCCCCGGTACCTGTACCCTTGTGATCAGATTGGATAAGTGCATATAAAAAACAGCTACCGATGCATGCAACTGCTGATTCCGGAAACGATAGCCCAATTCTGTATGATAACTTTTCTCTGGTTTCAATCCATAAGCCGGCACTTCGTAGCGGAAATCAACCAATCCCAGGCTTCCCATATCGTCAATATTCGGTGCCCGGTAACCGGTGCTGAACGAAACAAACAATCCTGCCCGTTTATTCAGCTGATACCCGAGCGCCGCATTGGTTACAAAGGAGGAGGGCCTGACATTTACTTTTCCCAGACTGCCGGGTGCTTTGCTGGTATCTGTGATCTGGATATTCAGCAGGTTATACCTCAAGCCTCCTTCTATGTTAAACCTGCCTGCCTGCAGGTGATGCAGTGTATACAGCGAAAAATTCTGATTGGATGCTCCGTCAGGATATAATCCCCTGAGCGATTGCATAGCCGCACCATTTACCGGATACTGGTACTTGGCACTATTTACCTTGTCGTGATAATATTCAATACCAGAATTACTGTTCCAGTTTTTTTGCCAGCTGGAAGAAATATCAACCGTGGCACCTGTTGTATTTACCCTATCTTCTTCCATAAAGCGGTTGGCATTCCCGTTACGCAGGTAATCCCTCCTTTCAAAACTCTGTTGCAGGGAGAGAATCAGGCTGATAGATTGCATCCAGCGTTTATCCGTTTTGGACTCCAGCTTTACGTAACTCATCGCACGTTGCTGTGGCGAAAAAAAATAGTAAGCATAATTCTCCAGTTTTACCCGGTGATACAAGGGTACGTTTTCCTGCCGCGTATATTGGTGAGATAGGGATACAGTAGTAGCACTGCCCAGTCTGAATTTCATTTTTGCATCAAAAGACTGTTCCGTATATCCTGAGGGTGATTGACGGCCTGTGGTATCTCCACCCACCAGATCGCCGAATTTCCGGTTGGTATATCCACCCGAAAAAACAAAGCCGGATGACTGATAAGAAAATTCTCCTCTTCCGGTATATTCCATATCAGCAGAAACGATTTTGGCAATCGCTTTCGCTTTAAAAGCGCTGGCGCCAAAATCCGGGTCGCGACTGAATAAATGAATCACTCCTCCCAACGCATCCGAGCCGTATTGTACAGAACCGGCTCCTTTGATCACTTCCACTTTATCAATCGTATAGAGATCAATCGTATTCAGGTATTGATTGGGGCCATACCGGAAAGTTGAATTATTGAAACGGATCCCATCCAGCATGATCAGTGACTGGTTACCGGTAAGTCCACGCACAAATGCAGAACCACCCCCATGATTGGTTTTCTGCACAAATACGCCGGCAGAACCCATTAATAATTCGGGTGTAGTGCGGGCACCGGATTGTTGTATTTTTTGGGAGTCGATAGATGTGTAAGAATAAGGCAACAAATATCCCTTCGTTAATTTACGTGTTGCTGTTACCACTACTGGGTCAAGAAAAGCACTCGTATCTTTTTTGGCTCCACCGGAATCCTGTCCGAATGAACATACTGGCAGCAACAAAAAAGAAAACAAGCGCTTGAAACACATACAGTTTTATTTAGTATATATGGATGGTATCGGTTCTGCTACCGGATGTTCTGCGGTAAAACGAAAACCCAGCAAAGCAGCCAGTGTAGCAGCGATCTGCTGCTGGTACAATTGTCCTGCTGTTGTCACTTCTCCGATGGCTTTGGTATCAGGCCCGATTACTGCGATCCAGATCTGACCTGCATCTTCCACTTTTTGTCCATGGTGCTTCCATTCCTCTTTTATTTTGTCTCCCCGTCCATGATCAGTTGTAACCAGCAAAGTGGTTTTATTGGCATAGTGCGGATTTGATTGTATGTAGTGCCACAAGTCGGCAATCATCTGATCCTGCGCATGTGCCGATTTCAGATACTGGTCATACTCACCTCCGTGTGCGTAATCATCGGTTTCATCAAAAGCAATATACAAAGCCCGGGGCTTATATTCCTTCAAATATTCCCTCGCGGCAAGATAAGTAATTACATCCGGTCTTACCCCGATGGGCCTCGTGGTGAGGTATTGTAGATCATTGATCAGTTTCAGCTTCTCAGAAGGAAACAACAAAGAATCCGCATCTGCATTTACATAGATATTGCTCCGTTGTTTATTCAATATATACGGAAACGCATCCCAGGTAGTGAAAGCGGCAATTTTTCCAGCAAAGCCCGGTTGTTTACCAATAAACTCAAGTACATGTGTATTCTTATTGGCAATTTTATCATTTGAATTCACAGTTATATCCGGGAATCCGGTAAAAATTTCATTGTAGCCAGGATAGGAAAATTTGTAAGGATTGGCATTGTCAACTTTGTTATTGTATCGTCTGTTCCCATACAACTGTCCCTTCACCGCAATCTCTGACCAGAAAAAAGGGAATAGTTTCTTCCTGCGCTGATCTACTGTATCATTCCAGAACCTGTTGGAAGTTCCGGCACTTTCTTTGGTATATTTTTGATTGCGCAGCAACTGGGCATCGGCCCCACCAAAAATTTCCTGCCAGCGCATCCCATCCATGGTAATAATCACGATATTCTCTGTTTTCGGTTTCTGCGCCATAACAGGATTGACCTGTATACAGCGTATCGTTATCAATATAATCGATAGTATACATCTCATTATCTTTCCATTTAAAAATGAAAATAGGTAAGCGAAGCCCCGAAGGACTCCGCTTTTGAAAACTGCACCTATGCTATTTTATTCAATTATTTAATGACCCACAGATCGGCATTAATATCATCTACCCCACCGGCAAACTGCCTTTGGAGGGCTTCCTGTAGATTGGTTTTATTGGTAGCAATCTCGGATGTAGGATACAGGAACCGTTTAGCCACCCGCTGGCTATTACCGGTACCCGGGCCAGTGAGAAAAGTAGGCACACCTGTTCTTCTCCAGTTATAATAGGCTTCCCATCCGCTGTTCTGGAAATAAGCCAGGTATTTCTGTAACAGAATCTGGTTCAGTCCAGCAGCGGTATTACCAGCATATTTTACGGTAGTCTGGTTGTAATAGGCATTCTCGTCGTAATTGATTACATAGGTATTGTAATCATTCAGGGTTCCACCCGGTTTCTGGAAGTAAACTGTATTGTTACCATTTACAATCCCATAGAAAGAGATGGAAGTAGTGATCCCTTTTTTATACCAGCTTTCTGCATCTCCTGTCATCCAGCCACGGTTAATAGCTTCGGCAATATTGAAACACATTTCAGCATACCCGATCTGAATGTTCGGCTCTGCCACATAAGTGCTGTAGTATCGTTTGCGGTTGATAAAAGAATACTCACCATTACCGGCTTTCGTACTCATATCCGCAAGGTCTTCGCCACTGCTGGCTCCCAGAAAGGCATTGAACGATGTGGGCGCTGCACCACCGGCCACTCTTTTTGCAGCAGGCTCAGCTGTTACAAATGTGCGTGGGTCCTGTAAAGCAACCAGGTTATTCAGGTAAGTGGCACTGGTGTTATAACGGGTTGCATCAAAACCAAAATTATCCGGATTGGTTGGATACTTATTGAATGTGCTGTTATACACATACTGGAGGTTATCAGACAGGCCGGTTAATAAAGGATATTTAGCCGGATCAGCCAGTGTCGCAGCAAATTTCTGCTTAATGGACAGATCTGTATCCGCTTCCTTTTTACTCAACGCAATTAACACGCGCAGTTTAAAAGTATTTACGGCCTTCTGCCATTTTTTGAGGTCATTGTTGTAATAGTAATCACCTGCCAGTGTATTATCTCCTTTGGTAATCAGTTGTGCCAGATCAGTATTGGCATCATCCAGCCATTTCAATACCTGAATAAAGATTTCCTTCTGTGTGTTGTATTTAGGTGCTCCTACTTCCAGGCCTTTCACGGCATCGGTTAAAGGAAGGTCACCCACACGCATGGTGAGATCATAATAGAAAAATGCACGGAAGAACTTACCCAGAGACGCATACGGATTCTGTGCAGCAGCACCGATCTTGGTTGCTTCCTGTTCCATTTTCTGGATATTCTTCAGGGTATTATACGGGTTAAACGAAACGTTGGTCCAGTTATACTCCTGGTTACCGTAATAGTTGTAGTTACAGTTGCTGAACTGGTTCCAGCGTTGGGCCAGCGTCCAGGCTCCCTGTGTAAAATCATTCTCAACGCCACTGAGTACCAGTGAAGGCGGTACACTTTCCGGGCGGTTGTTATCTATTTTCAGTTCATCAAATTTTTTGGTACAGCCAGAAGTAAAAGCTGTTGCCGCCAGTAATGAACAGATCAATATCTTTTTCATACAATGTAAGTTTGGGTTGATCAGAAAGTAAAGTTTAGATTAAAACCATAGCGACGGGTAGTCGGTGTCTGCAGGTTAGAAGATGTCTGACCACCAGCATACTGGTCAATGTCCACATCTTTGAAACGGTTACCGTCTTTCATGAAGTAAAGCAGGTTACGTCCCACCACCGAAACGGTAGCTGATTTGAAAAAGCCTTTCTTTCCAAAAATATCAGCAGGGATATTATAGGTCAGCACTACTTCGCGTAGTTTCAGGTAGGTTTTGCTGATCATGTTTCCTTCAGCGGTATTGTAATACCGGCTGATATAATCCTGCAGGAAAGTTTTGGTGGTATTGGCCGCAAATTTCAGATCACCATAGTTGGTAACAGCACCTGTAACCGGATCGTATTTGATTGCCACACCATTGGATACATTCACCCCTTCTCCTACATAGGATTTCACTCCCAGATAATCCTGGTAACGGGCTTCGCCCATCGCACCTTCAGTGGTTTCGATATGACGTCCGCCGCGGAATGTCTGCTTACGAACATAATCTTCCATTACACCACCGATACGGCCATCAAACTGGAAAGAGAAAGTGAAATTTTTATAGTTGAAACGGTTGTTCAATCCCCACACCAGATCCGGATCTGCAAAACCACGGAACTGCGCCACGGGTGCTACGATCGGTCTTCCACCTGCATCGTTAATGATTTGTCCATCCGGTGTTCTTACAAATGAACTTCCGTATACTTTATCCAGCCTGTCGCCCTTGCGGTAGAAAGTATTGAGTACATCTACCCCATCAGGCAATTCAGACAGTGTTCTGCGGTATTTACTCAGGTTCAGCAATACATCCCATGAGAAATCCTTGTTCTTGATCGCCTGCCCGCTGATAGAAATCTCAATACCGGTTGTTTTATTCTTCACCGCATTGGTGATGAATGAATTGTACCCGGTTGTCTGCGACAAAGGTTTGTTATAGATCTGAGGTCCGTCAATATTGGTATAATAAGCGATATCCAATCCAATACGGTTCTTCAGAAACTTCATATCCAGACCCAGTTCCATGGTAGTACGGCTATCCGGACTGATCGCAGGATCGATCAGGTTATTAGGATAGGTGGCATAGGGCTGGTTATTATAACCCAATGCAGTGTTATAAGGAGTAGCCAGACCATAGGTAGGCCCGTCATAAGAAGAGGTATACTCACTTCCATATCCCAGTGGATAACTGGCATTAGGGGTAGCACCGATATAGGAAGTCACACTCGATCCACCGCTTTTTACATTGGCATAAGAAGCACGTGCTTTCAGGAAAGAAACCACTTTCGGCAGTTCCAGGTAATCAGACAGGATCGTGTTACCTGAAACAGATGGATAGAAATAAGACTCATTCAGTGTTGACAGTTTATCGACCCTGCCGGTTGTGTTCAGGTTAAAATATTTACTCAGTGATACGTCGAAAGAGTAGTAAGCACTCATTACCCGCATATCACTTCCGAAATTATAAGCTTTTACAGGGTTACGGCTGTTGGCAAATGAGTATACGCCGGGTACATTCAGATAATCAGTTGTAACAAAGCTTGATTTATACGCAAAATTACGAACGTTACCACCCACAAAACCATTTACGCTGATAGCACCAAAACGGTTATTGTATTTGGCCATCAACTCTGTATTGTTTTCAAACAGGTTACGTTTGTCTTCGCGGTAATCACCCCTTCCCTCTTCTCTTCCATAAGGGTGTGCAGAGAAAGGCATTTTTTCTGTACGCAGGATATCATAGGTAGTAACGGCAGTTCTGGCAACCAGTTCTGTATGGTTACCGATCTTCTGTGTAAGAGAAATATAACCGTATACATCTGTTTTGTAATGACCACGCAGCCACTCATATGCCATGAAATAAGGATTATGGTAACGCTGGTATTCGGCATACACACTCTGAACACCTTCTTTACCCGGCTGCCAGTAATTACGCATATCATCAATATTCCAGTCGGCACCACCCCAAATTGTAATATTATAGATCATACTGTTTGGTCCATAGTTCACATCGGGAAAATTGGGTGTGTACTGGCGGTTGTAATTCAACTGCGCATCCAGTTTCAGTTTATCATTGAAACGGTATCCGGTATTGATATTGAAATTGGTGATGTTCAGCTGTGTATTGGGCACAATACCTTTCTGGTAAGAATGTGATAAAGAAAAACGGATATCATATTTATCGGTACTGGATGATACCGACAGGTTATTGGTAGTCAGTAATCCGGCCTGGATATATCTTTTCAGGTTATCTTTTCCTCTGGCCGTCCAGGGTGTTCCTTTGCGCACGCCGGTAACAGGGTCTACCGGACTATCGTACTGGGGAATTAACTGGCCTTCGAATTTTGGTCCCCATACATCATAATCACCATCATTCAATCCACCCCCTTTACCATCTACAAAAGAATATTTACCATGATCGCCGGGGCCATACAGGTCCTGTGTTTTAGGCAGGGCAATAAACCCTTTATCGATCATGGTGCTGCTGTTGAACTCAATCGCATAGCCACGTTTGTCCTTAGAACCTTTTTTGGTAGTGATGATGATGGCACCACGCTGACCACGGTACCCATACAAAGCAGATGCAACGGGGCCTTTCAATACCGTAATGTTTTCAATATCATCCGGAGATACGTTCCAGGTGTCTGAGTTAATAGGGATCCCGTCAATCACATACAGGTCGATATTGGAACCGCGGAGCAATACCTGCGGACGGCCCAGCATTTCTGCAGAAGCTCCAACAGATAAGCCAGCCACTTTACCCACCAGTGAGTTGATGGGATTGGGTTCTCTTGCTTTGATCAGATCAGCACCTTTTACTTCCTGGGTGGCATAACTTACCAGTTTTTTTTCTTTTTTAATTCCCAAAGCGGTGATTACCACTTCATCTAACTGTTTTACAGATGCTTCCAGGCTGATGGTCAGGTTATCGCCTGAGACCGTTACCTGTTTTGTCTGAAAACCAACTGAACTGATCAGCAGTTGACTGTTTCTTGCCGCAGCGATGGTGAACTGCCCATCGGCATCCGTACTGGTGTTGGCTTTTGCATTTTTTACGCTGATGCTCACACCTTCAATAGGTTTTTTGCTAAGTGCATCAGTGACTCTCCCTTTTACCTGGAGAGATTGGGCATGCAGCATGCCGGAAAGAAACAATATCACCACAAGGGGCAATACACGTTTCAGGTAATGGATTTGTTTCAACTTCATAAACAAGGTTTTAGTTGTTTGGTGAAGGCAAAACTATCCGGAGAGTGTTAAGGGAAAATGTTGTTAATGTTAAGTAAAAGTAAAGTCGGATTAAACTTTTGGGAAATAAAAGGTCGCTGAATTAACCCATATTAAACATTTGTGATCAAATTGTTAACGGAATCCAGTTACAGGGATCGCTCTTTGAAAAAATAAATCACCAGCAATATCGCTTCTTCTTCGCCGGTATTTACGGGATTGTGTAGCTCTGTTGCGTCGAAGAAAAGTGAGTCACCTTCTTCCATATCAAAAAATTCGTCTCCAATCTGGTATCTTACCTTCCCTTGCAAAAGATACTTGAATTCAAAAGCATCCGTACTGACCGGTGGACGCTGGGCATTTTTAGCGAGATATAACAACACGAAATCCACGTGATAATCATGCACCGTAGTAGAAAACAAACGGCGGTAGGAAAAACCTTCGGCATTTTCTTTTTCAAAGAACTGGTATTGTTCTTTTTTCCGGAAAATCACTTTGCTATCGGGCGTAAGCAGGTTAATATCCTTGAAAAAGTCATTGAAATCTACCTGTAAGGAACTGATAAGATTCAGTAACACCGGTAAGGAAGGAATGGCCCGGCTATTCTCTACCTGGCTAAGCATCCCTTTAGAAACACCCGCCGCTTCTGACAGCTCCTGCAGGGTAATATTCTTTTCTTTCCGAAGATCCCGGAGCCGGTTGCTGATCTGTATGATAATATCTTCTTTCATATTAAAACGGACCTGTTACGTTAGTTCAATCACGTAACAATTTAACAGAAATAAAAAGATGTTTGACCAAAATATTCCGTTTATAAGCATCAAAACAATTACTTAACAATGAAATACTGATCAAACATCTTTCACGAGGTAAGCTTATAAGGTTTCTCGGATCTCATCAGTGGCTTTTAACACCACTTTTTCGCCTGCTTTCAGGTTGCCGAATATTTCCGTTTTACTGGCAGTCTGGTTACCGGTACTGATATCTACTTTATTAATTTTCCCATCTCTGATCACCAATACATATTTTCTTTCGGTAGAAGTGACCACGGCAGTGGCAGGCACCAGTAAGGCAGCCGCATTTCCTTTGGAATGTAACACTACATCTGCATACATGCCCGGCGCCAGTTTGCCTTTTGGATTGGGTACATCTATCTCCATCCTTTCACTACGGTATAGCGCATTGATATTTTTGGATCGTCTGCTGATCAGGCCAGTTAATCGCTCTCCCTGCAAAGCGCTTACATAAAATGAAACGGTATCCTGCTTCTGAATAACGGCAGCTACCGCTTCCGGCACATCTACCTGTAAGCGTAAGTGATCTACCTGTTTCAGTTCCAGCATGGGTTTATCTTTTCCGGCTGTACTTACCAATGCCCCCGGATGTACATTGCGTTCTGTGATAACGCCGGCAAAGGGAGCTGTTACCCGTAAATAACCCAGCATGGTTTGCTGCATCTGCCAGTTGGCTTTCTCTGCATTGCTTACCGCACTGTCTGCTTCCATCTTGGCTTTATACGTAGAAATATCCAGGGTAGAAACAGCTCCGGCTGTTTTGGCCGCTTCCAGTAAACGCTGGTAATGCTCCCGATCAATGGCATAGTCTGCTTTGGTTCTGGCATATTTTTCTCGCGCCTGTATGGCTGCCTGCTCCAGTTCGGGTGCTTCGAGGCTCATCAGATTTTGTCCGGCCCCTACCTGCGAGCCTACATCCACTGATACTGTTTTTACATACCCATTTACTTTGGGGAAAATACTTACTTCCTGCCAGGCAGCCAGCTGGGCAGGTAATTTGATCAGAGTAGCTACTCCCCCGGTTTCTACAACAGCCGTTTCGTAAACTGCGGGGGTGGTTTTTTCTGCTGCTTTTGCAGTTGTTTCTTGTTTCTTTTCTGCGCAACCCAACAGGATGGATGCACTTACTATCGTTACAAAATAATATTTCATAATCATTGGTTTATTGATGAGCTTCTTCGGGTAATAAGGAAACGGATTGATACGATGCACGCTGTCTGATCCAGCCGTACACCAATGGAACGATGAACAAAGCAGCAAGCGTAGAGGCAATCAATCCGCCAATCACTGCGCGACCCAATGGTGCCGACTGATCACCCGCTTCGCCCAAACCACTGGCCATGGGCAACATACCTGCGATCATCGCAAGACTGGTCATCAGGATGGGACGTAAACGGATACTGGCTGCCACTGTAGCTGCTTTGAAGGGATCTTTATAATCCAATCGCAACGCTTCTGCATTGGTCACAATCAGAATGGCATTGGCTACCGATACACCGGTACTCATAATGATGCCCATATACGATTGCAGGTTCAGCGTAGAGCCTGTAGCGAGCAAAAGAATCATGGCACCCAGCAATACAGCCGGTACGGTAGAGAGTACCGCGAGTGATACACCAAACGATTGGTAATTCGCAGCCAGTAATAATAAAATCACCACAATGGCCATAATCAAACCGGTTTGCAGAGAGCTGAGTGTTTCGGTAAGCAGTGATGACATCCCCTTTACTTCCGGTATCAATCCACGCGGCGCTTCGCCCAGTGAGGTGATGGCTTTCTGTACTGCAGCCGTAGCCGTACCCAGATCTTTTTTATAGATATTGGCACTCACGGTTAAAAATCTTCTCGGCCCCGCCCGGTCATACTCACCCGGCACGGTATCGATACGGATCTGTGATACATCGGCCAATATCGGCCTCACTTTCCCCTTCACCAGCGGAATGGAACGAAGTGCTTCTACAGAGTTCATCAGGTACTCCGGAACCTGTACCTGTACCTGGTAAGTGTACGACACTTTCTGATCCAGCCATTGTATTTTCTCAGTAAAACGACTCGAAGAAGTGGCATCGGTAATACTACGGGCCACTTCTGTCAGGTTCAGGCCCATCTGTGCCAGCCGGAATCTGTCGAGTGTGATCTGTACCGTTGGAAAATGCAGGGGTTGTGCAATCTGTACATCCCGCAGATAGGGAATCTTCCGCAAACTATCTGTAAGCTTTTCTGCATACATTTTGATCTCGTCATAGTTTTTACCGGCCACCCTTACCTCTATCGGTGTGGCAGCGCCCTGTGCCATGATCTTTTCGGTAAGTTCAATCGGTTCAAATGAGATCCTCGTTGTGGGATAAGTCCGGATAATATTGGCTCGTATCCGGTCTTTGAGTTCGTCCAGATTCTCTTTATACCCTTCTGCCAGATTCACCTGGATGATAGCTTCATGGGTGCCACTGTTAAAAATGTACAGATTACTCGATCCATAACTACTTGGAATCAGGCCTACATAAGCAGAACTGATAGACAGGTTGCCATGCACCGTACTATCTATCAAGGTCAGTATCCCTTTTACTGTCCGCTCTGTATTTTCCAGCCTGGTACCATCAGGTTGTTTGATCCGGATCTGTAACTGGCCATTATTTGTTTTAGGAAGCAGGTCTTTTCCGATCGTAACAAAACAGATGCCCGCCGCTACAAGTGCTGTTACCAGGTATACCATCACAATGGTTTTGCGGTGTGGCATCCACTGATCTAACCTGGTTGCGAGCTGCATTTTCATCCGTTGAAAGAAATTATTTTCTTCCGGATGTTTCCGGTCTTCCTCGGTATGCAGGTTTACCTCCTCCACTTCATTCGCATCCAGCGCCAATCCTGCATGTGCGTGATCTTTATTATGATGGTACCGGAACATTTCTTCTTTCAATAACCAGTTCGAGATAACCGGCACCAGTGTTTGTGCCGCCAGAAAAGAAATGATCATCGCAAAACCGATGGATAAAGAAAGGGGCAGAAACATGGCCCTTGGCACACCCGTCATCACAAAAGAGGGTGCAAATACCGCCAGGATACAAAGAAGAATCAGCAATAACGGAAATGAGATTTCTTCGCAGGCATCGAGTATGGCCTGTCGCTTATTTTTTCCCATCTCCAGGTGCTGGTGTATATTTTCAATCGTTACCGTTGCCTGGTCTACCAGCACGCCAATGGCCAGCGCCAGTCCACTCAGTGTCATGATATTGATCGTTTGCCCGAACAGTTGCAGAAACAATACACAACTGATGACCGATACCGGTATCGTAATCACAACCACCAGACTGCTGCGCCAATCCTTCAGAAACAGCAACACCATCAGTCCGGTAAGTATCGCACCCAGTATCCCTTCTGTCATCAGGCTTTTCACTGCATTGATCACAAATACAGACTGGTCAAACTCATACCCAATGTTCACATCTTCCGGTAACAGGTTCTGCATCTCCGGAATTTTGGCTTTCAGCGATTGTACTACTCCCCAGGTAGAAGCATCTGCTGTTTTTACAACCGGAATATAGACGGAGCGTTTGCCGTTGACCAATGCATAATCTACGGTAACATCTGCCGCATCGGCAACAGTAGCTATATCATGAATGAATACTGATGCAGATCCATTGGTGGTAACAGGGATGTCTTCAAAATGCTGTACCTTTTCTTCGAGCGAGTTTACCGTGGTTACATACATCAGGCTGTCTACCCGCAGGTTACCCGATGGCGTAATCGCATTATTTTTCGTAATCGATTCTACTACCTGATCAGGAGAAATATTAAAACGCCTTAGTTTTTCCGGATCCACGCTCACTACGATCGATCTTGAGTTGGCACCAAATGGTGGTGGTGCCGACAAACCAGCTACTGTTGAGAACATGGGCCTTACCCTTGTTACTGCCAGGTCGTAAATCTCTTTCAGCGATTTTGTCTGGCTGCTGAATACCAGTTGTCCTACCGGTAACGAAGAAGCATCAAAGCGGATCACCTGTGGCGGTAAAGCGCCGGGCGGAAAAAATTTAGACGCCCTGTTCACCTGCAAAGCCACCTGCGCCGAAGCTTCTGCCATATCGGTATTCTCATAAAAGGTAAGCTTGATCAGGGTCAGCCCCTGTATATTCTTGCTTTCCATATTCCGGATCCCATTCACATACAGGAACTGATCCTGCATACGTGTGGCAAAAAATCCTTCCATCTGCTGCGGCGACATACCCCCATAAGATTCTATCACATAAATCGTGGGTAGATTCAGTTTGGGAAATATATCAATGGGAATCGTTCGGATAGCCATAAAGGAAAACAACAACAACCCTGTAAAAAGTACCAATATGGTAATTGGCCTTTGTAAAGCTGCACGTACCATGATAAATTAGTTTAGGGTTTGAATGAATTGGTTCAGGTTACCGCTTAATGCAGCTTTGTTTAACTGCGCGAGGTACCAGTCGCTCACCGCTTCTATATAATCCGTTTGTGAACGGTAGAGCACAAATGAGGCATTGGTAAGATCGATCAGAGATATCAGACCCGCGCGATACTGCGCCAGCTTTTGCCGGTAGGTAGCGAGGGCCGATTGTAACTGCACCGGATACTCCGACAGGTTTGCCTGTATCGTTTGTAAAACTGATTCTGTTTGATGCGATGCAGACAACAATGCACTTTGCTGTTGCTGTAATTCGTAATTACTGGCTTCTGTATCAAACTTGTTAATGGTCAGTTTTGTTTTCCGATACATGCCATTAAACAGGTTATACGTAAGGGCAACACCCAATGCATAATTAAACCGCTGATAACCCAACCCATTTGAGAGAGCGGTAAATTTATCATTGTACTGTATACTCGACCCACGCCCCCATACACTACCCGCCAACATGATTTTAGGTAAGTAGCTTTTATGAATCAGCTGGTCTTTAGACATATACAGATTCCTTTTCTGAATATAAAAATCCAGTAGCGGATTACCGGGCGTCTGCGTAACCGGCATCGGCACAGGGGTATGAATCAGAAACCGGTTGGCAAGACTATCCACTGCCAGATCTTTAATGGCAATACCGGTATAAAAATGCAATTGCTCTTTTAACTGGTTCACCAGTCCCAAAGTCTGGTTATAGATGATTTTGGTTTTGGATAGTTCGGCCTTGGCCAAAGAAGAATCAGCTCCCGCTTTTAAGCCACTGTTAGTGAGTGCCCTGATAACGGTAAAAATGCTGTCGTACCGGTTCACATTCTGCCGGTCTGCATCCAGCCGGTACTGCGATTTCAGGATGGCGAAGTACAGTTTGGCTATTTGCCAGTCTACCAGCAATTGTTCCCGCTGCTGGTCGGCCATCTGCAAACCCACCAATGATTCCGCAAAATCTGTTTTGGCATGGTTCAAACCGAAATTCAGCAGCTCATACTCACTGTACAGCACAGCTACATTTCCGGTAGCAGCCTGAAGTGTATTTTGCGAACGAACACCCGCCGAAGTAGAAGGTGTAATTCCAAAGGCAAAAAAGCTACCTGCCAGCGAATTATCGGAGCCAAGATTCAGTTGCTCACTGAATCTTACCTGCGGCAGAAAAGACTGTTTGATATCCGTTACAGAAGCCTGTGCACTTTTTACCTGTGCCTGTTTTTGTAACAACAGGGGCAGATATTTATGCGAGGCTTCTACCAGTTCGGTTAATCCATATTTTTTTTGAGCGAATAGTGTACAGGAAAAAATGGACATACAGATGCCCAATAGCCATACACGCTTTCCCAGGTAGAAAGCTGTCATACACAAATAATTTACAATGAAATAAAATTGTTAACTGAAAAATCAGGCAACAACCGGCGGACCGCGGAGGGAATAATCAGAGAGGAATACTTCCGGATAATATTGGCATGTGTAGTACCCCAATATTATGGGCAAACTATATGCAATCGTGACAACTATTTCGGGAACCGAAACAGCGGGTATGACAGAAGGCTCAAAACGTTTATTCAAACGAACCTTACTCTTGACCAGATTCTGAGAAGAAATTACCTTGACATGAGAATGGGTTATCTTATCGGATGCATGCTTTTGATAAGTATGGGAGGTAACATGTTGCGTTGCACCATAGTTAAAGAAAATCTGGACAGCAAAAAAAAGCAGGTACAGTAATAGTACCGGCAACTTACTTAACCAGGGTATTTTGTTCTTACGGGGGTGCATGAACATCTTCAAGTGAAAACCAAAAATAATGGTATTCAGTAAAATATCTGCGAAAAAAGTACTGACACAGTTAATTGCCCCGGTTTTTCACATACTGTTAGTAAACAATCGCTTGTTTTTTCCTGTCTGTACAGTAAATTAATCATCAAAACAGATCAATATGAAAACCTTATCACAGACCTGGTTTGCAGATGGGTACATCGATTTTGAACTGAAAAAGTACACTTTACTGGCCTACCTGCAGGAGATCAACCGTTATTTTTGTGAGAACAAACTGTATCCCCAGTTTGCCGATCTCATTTTTCACTACAATAATCTCGTGGCCTTTAAAGAAAATAAAAAATACCTGCAGGAACAGTTTCCCAAACGCCTTACCGGCATACAGATCGAAAAATTACAGTTACTCTACCAATCACTGGTAGAAGATGATGAACTGATGCAGGAACTCGAAGATATTATCAACTTCGCCTCCACAACTATGAAAAGAACCATCACCAGCGGTTCTGAGATCTATGAATTTGTAGAGAATAAAATTACCATCGAACCGGTTGGACTGGTACCACTCGACCATACAGAGGGCTACTTCATGCTTTGCGAGGGTCAGTGCCGCAATACCTGGGTATACCAGTACCGGCTCAGTATTTTTGAAAAGCATGATGAAAAATACCGCAGTATCAAAACCGAGTTTGTAGATGTGTGGCAGCGTAACATCGTTAACTCTTACCAGAACATCAAATCCGAACTCATCAAAAATCGCTCAGACCTTCCCAACCCTGCGGTATACTCACTCGAAACAGAATTGAGTTTACCCATGGAAGAAACCTTATTGCCAATTGCAAAGCGGAGTCTGGTGAGATATATCAGTACGAAGGCGAATTAATAATTAGTAGTTAGTAATTAGTAATTGAACAACTCTTATAACTAAAAAGGCCGCTGATGTACAGATGTTATGAATCATCTTCACATCGCGGCCCTTTTACTAATTACTAACTATTAATTACTAACTACTAATTATTCGTATTCTCTTTCTCCATCATCAAATACGCTTTAATAAACCCATCCAGTTCCCCATCCATCACCGGACCTACATTACCCACTTCATAATCGGTACGGTGGTCTTTGATCATCTTGTAGGGATGGAACACATAACTGCGTATCTGGCTGCCCCACTCGATTTTCTTTTTGTTGGCATTGGTGGCATTCAAAGCTTCCTGACGTTTACGGAGTTCCTCTTCGTACAAACGGCTCTTCAGCATTTTTAAAGCCAGTTCCCGGTTCTCACCCTGGGTTCTGGCCTGCTGACACTCTACAATAAATCCACTGGGAATATGTTTCAGGCGCACGGCCGTTTCTACTTTGTTTACGTTTTGTCCGCCACTACCTCCACTGCGGTAAAAAGCCCATTCCAGATCGCTGGGGTTTACATTGATCTCGATGCTGTCATCAATCAACGGATACACATACACCGATGCAAAAGAAGTATGGCGGCGGGCATTGCTATCGAACGGAGAAATTCTCACCAAACGGTGTACCCCACTCTCCGCTTTTAAAAAGCCATACGCAAAATCACCATCAAACTGGATGGTAGCACTTTTAATACCGGCCCCATCTCCTTCCTGGTAATCGATCTCGGTTACTTTCCAGCCCTGTTTTTCTCCGTACATGCGGTACATACGTAAGAGCATTTCGGCCCAGTCCTGGCTCTCGGTACCACCGGCACCGGGATTGATCTGTAATACAGCGGGTAATTCGTCTTCGGGTTTATTGAGGGTGCTCTTGAACTCAGCATCTTCGATATGCTGCAAAGCCAGTTCGTAAGCGGCTTTCACTTCCTCTTCCGTAGCATCGCCACCCTTCCAGAAATCAAATAATACGGCAAAGTCTTCCACAGCCGTATCGAGTTGTTTGTACAACTTCAACCAGTACTCATTTACTTTGATCTCTTTCATGATAGCCGTAGCCCGGACATTATCGTCCCAGAAGCCCGGCGAGAGCGAGAGTTGTCTATCGGTTTCTACTTTGTATGTGCGGTTCTCAACGTCAAAGAAACCTCCTCAGAACCAAAACGCGGTCCCTCATAATCTTGATCTGTTCCTGTGTCATAGCTGCAAATGTAAGGGAAAAGCCATGAGCGATGAGCTGCGAGCTGTGAGCCTTGTTAGCTCGCAGCTCACAGCTATCAGCCCGTAGCAAAAAAAACTACAAACCTCATAAGCCGGATTCTGTTTTTACACTATCATTTATCTGGCCCCGGCATTACTGCCGTGATCTTGCTGCCTACCCTGGATGCTTCCCGCTGAAAGCAGGATCGGACGAGCCGCCCTCAAAGCATCCTATACGTGGCATTACAGCACCCAAGGTTTACCCGTGTTCCGTGTTACCACGGAAGACCGTGAGCTTTTACCTCACATTTTCACCTTTTCTCCCGATTGCTCGGGGGTAGTTATTTTCTGTGGCACTTTCTCTTTCCCGCGTTTCCGCGGGAAGCCGGCGCTTAACCGGTGGGTCGCTCTGCGCTGTCCGGACTTTCCTTGGCGCCAAAAGCGCCACGATAGTTCGGGTTTGTAGCAAATACAAATATACGATTATCCCCCGCTTTGCGGGAATTAGCGGATTGGCGGATGACGGATTAGCGGATTATATCAATAGAAAAGCGCTGTGTAAACTCCGTCCCTCTCCATCTCTGTGTCGAAAAAATGTTGCTGCAATGCCCTTCAATCCGCGAATCCGCCATTCGCTGATCCGCTCATTCAATACTGAAAGAAGATCTCGGTGGCCCCATAGCCAAACCTGGGGTCGTACTGGTTGATAAAGGTTTTAACCTCGCGTTTGGTTTTGAGAATATCGTGGATCTCATCTTTTAACTTGCCGGTTCCCACGCCATGGATCACGATCAAGGAAAGCTGGTGATGGGCAATGGCCAGATCGAACCATTTCTGAAATTCATCCAGCTGCAGGGTCAGCATTTCAAAATTCGTCATCTGCTCCCAATTATTGGAGAGTTTTTCGATATGAAGATCCACTACCGAGCGGGCCGGGGGCAGGTGCTGGCGGGCTTTGGAAGCCTCATAGATCTTAAACCCTTTGGCAGCCAGTGAGCCCAGTTCAAAATAAGGTTCTTCGGTTTTATCGGGGTATTCGGTAAAGAGCTGATAAGAGAGTGTTGGCTCGTTGTTCTCCTTCATCTCCTCAATCCGCTTGAACACCTGTTTGGGCTTCAACTTCAATGATGCTTCAAAATGCGGGGCCTTCTTTTTATCGGGCATAGAGAGGGAGAAATCAAAAGCAAAAGATGGACTGTCATTCACTTTTTCAAAAGGAATATCATGCAGGTAAAAATCGTGGAAAGCCGCAATATTTGCCTGCAGTTCAAAATTGGTTTCGCCAAGGAACTGCTGGGTATAAACAAATTGATAGGCAGTAGCAGTTTTGTTTACCAGGTGAATCTTCAGCAGGTCAACCACTTCATCATTAAAATCGTCGAGAGAGAATTTGGGAATAAAGGAAAGCCAAACCCCATCGGCCACTTTGATCTGGTTGGGCTGTGGTTTTTCCTTTGGTAACTGATCAATATATAGTTTGGGCTCCGGTTTCTTTGCCGCAGCCAGTTTCTTCTCCGTAAACCGTTTAAAATAGGGAAAATCGATCTGGTCCATATAAGCGGGGAACTTCACGCCCCTCACTTCAATCATGACCATCTGATCGTTCATGATCTCCACCACCCTGCCCTCTTCATTACTCAGCAGCACTAAAATTTCATCACCCACCTGGTATTTCATGTGGCAAAATTACGGAGAAGCGGGGATATTGAATATCGAATATCGAACACCGAACAGAGAATGTCGAAGTTTCCTTCTATCAATTTACTCGGTTTTATATAATCAAACACCAAACAGGCAACGGAGGAATACCTTATTTCGAAATTCGACATTCCTTGTTCGATATTCGATATTCCCAACCCCCTACTCCGCCAACTTACTCCGCTTCCTTCCATACAAAAAGTAAATCAGCAGTCCCAACCCCATCCAGGCAAAAAACCAGAGCCAGCTGATGGCGGGGATCTCGATCATGAGGTATAAACAGCTGAGCGCACCCACTACGGGTATCACAGAATAACTTCCGATAAAACTTTTGATGGCTGTAACAATCGCAATCAGCATGAAAATCAGGAACAGGATCTCCTGGTAGCCCTCAGAACCCATATTGGTAAACGCATCGCTGATACGGCCGCGAAACAATACGGCCACCAATGCCACCAGTAAAGGAATCAGGTATTTGCCATTAATATAGGGTAAGCGGAAAGCACCCACCGCTTTGGTTTCTGTCAGTTTGGGCAGCACCAGTACCCCGAAACAGACCAATACAAAGGCAAACAGGGTACCGATACTGGTAAGATCGGTTACGGTACTGCTGGAGAGGAACATGGCCGGGATGCCTACCATGAACCCCGTTACGATCGTAGCAAAAGAGGGTGTGTGAAACCGGGGATGTACTCTGGCAAAACGTTTGGGTAATAAACCATCCCTACTCATACTCATCCAGATCCGGGGTTGTCCCAACTGAAATACCAGCAATACACTGGTAGTAGCTACTACGGCACTAACCGAGATCAGGTAGCCGATTTTATTCAGGTGTAACTTTTCAAACACATAGGCCAACGGATCATCCACTTTTAATTCGCTGTAATGAACCATTCCGGTCAATACCAATGCAATGAGTATATACAAAACAGTACAAATCAATAGGGAATAGATCATACCACGGGGCAGATCACGCTGTGGGTTCTTACACTCTTCTGCGGTGGTAGAAATAGCATCAAAACCAATATAGGCATAGAACACAGCAGACACGCCTGCCAGTACCCCACTGAATCCATTGGGCAGAAAAGGATCCCAGTTGCTCGTATCTACATAAAAGAAACCAACAGCTATTACAAAAATGATCACACAGACTTTAAAGATCACCATCAGGTTGGTGCTCTTCTTGCTTTCCTTAATGCCGATATAGGCCAATATCGTGATCAGAAATACGATGATCAAAGCAGGCAAATTGATAATGAATTTCCAACCCGCGATCACCGGTGCATGCATGATGGCATCATAGCCCATTTTTGCATTTTTACTCAGACTTTCCAGTGCCTGTCCGCTGGCCAATCCCTTCATCGCTTCTTCATACCCTACCTGCGCATTGCCGGCATTGGTAGCCAGCCAGCCGGGTAAACCGATGTGAAATCCTTCCAGCAGATTATTAAAATAGCCGCTCCAGCTGATGGCCACTACAATATTACCGATCGCGTATTCCAGAATCAGTGCCCAGCCAATGATCCAGGCAACCAGTTCGCCGAACGAAACATAAGCATAGGTATACGCACTTCCTGCAATCGGCACCCTGCTCGCAAACTCTGCATAACACAAGGCACTGAACCCACAGGTAACCGCAGTGATCATAAAGAGGAATACAATACCCGGACCGCCATTAAATGCCGCAGAACCAATGGTGGAGAAAATACCTGCACCAATCACGGCGGCTATGCCCATAAAAGTCAGGTCTTTTACCCCCAATACTTTCCGCAAACCACCCCCACCATGACCATCACTTAATCCGGCAGCAGAATCGGCTACAATTTTATCGATCGATTTTTTTCTGAAAAGAGAATCCGCCATGTAGTTGATTTTGTTTTGGTTGGTTAAGATAGGTAAACTGCTGCACTAATATTCCCGCTGAATTAAAAAAGCAGCCAGTTCTTCCAGTGGTTTTTTACGGGCAGAAACCACGGCTATATCTTCGAGGTGCTGTAAGGCGGTCTGCAGATATTTTTCTTTGAGTTCCATCGCCCAGGCATCCACCCCGCATTGGCGGAAGATGGCCAGCACCTGTTCCACTTTATCGGCCGGATTCTGCTGCATCAGCGTTTCCAATGCTTTGCGCTGATCTGTTGTAGCTACTTCGAGGGCATGTATTAATAAAAAGGTCTTCTTATTCTGACGGATATCTCCCCCCACTTCTTTACCGAATTTTTCCGGATCACCAAACGCATCCAGGTAATCATCCTGCACCTGAAAAGCAATGCCGAGGTTCTTGCCAAACTCGTAGATATGACGGCAGTTACCTTCACTGGCTCCACCCAGTATGGCGCCCATCTCGAGCGTAGCGGCCAGTAATACGGAAGTTTTCAAACTGATCATGTGGATATAGGCATCCAGCGATACATCGCCCATTTTTTCAAAATCAATATCCAGTTGCTGTCCTTCACAAACTTCCCGCGCGGTTCGGTTAAACAGTTCCATGATACGCGGCAGGTATTGCGGACTGATCCGGTTCAGGTATTCATACGCACGGATCATCATCACATCCCCCGTCAGCAGTGCCGTATTCACACCATACTTCATGTGTACGGTTTCCATTCCCCTGCGCAAAGGGGCTTCATCCATGATATCATCGTGTATGAGGGTGAAGTTGTGGAACAGCTCAACCGCAGTAGCTACCTGCCAGGTGTCTTTACTGATCTCCGCAAAGAGTTCGTTTCCCATCAGACACATCACCGGACGGATCCGCTTTCCGCCCCATGATAAAAAGTATTCGCCCGGTTCGTAGAGGCTGGCGGGTGTTTGCGGAAAATGACGCACCCCAAAACGCTCTCCAAAATCGGCTACCAGTTCTTTGAATGTATGCATGTTACAAACCTAATTATAAAAGTAAAAGCAGCCGCATCCCAACCTTAACTATTCTTTGAACCGGGTCTGGGCCGTTTGGCACGGTTTTGTGTTATAGGGTAGAAAAATACGCTTATGAAACGACTATTGGTACTAGGATTACTGTTAACTGTCTTTATACAGGCGCAGGCGCAACAGAATCTGGGCAGTGATTACAAAACCGCTCTGGGTGTAAAAGTATACCCCGGTGCTATCAGTGTGAAACATTTCATCGGCAAAGATGCCGTAGAAGGATTGGGTTATATCTCTTCAGATGGTTTCCGTGTTACGGGCCTATACGAGATCCACAACCAGTTGGGTAATGCAGAAGGACTGAAATGGTATGTGGGTGGCGGTGGTCACGTTGGCATCTGGAGCGATTCCTGGAAAAACCGTTATCCTACCCGCGAAGGTGGATTGGCAATTGGAGTGGATGGTGTATTGGGTCTGGATTACAAGATCAAAGGCGCCCCGCTGAACCTTAGCTTCGACTGGCAGCCATCCTTTAATATCATCGGCTACAATTACTTTGAAGGCGGTTGGGGTGGATTGGCGATACGATACACTTTTTGAACAGAAGAACAGATGAACAGAAGAGCAAGGAACCGATGAACAGACGAACGGTTATTAAATAACTCCGTTCGTCTGTTCCTTGTTCATCTGTTCATCTGTTCATTTGTTCTTTAGGCTGAAAAGACTGTCTACAAACTCGGTCTTATCAAAAATAATGAGGTCATCAATTTTTTCGCCTACACCAATATATTTTACGGGTATTTTGAACTGATTGGCAATGGCCAGTACCACGCCGCCTTTGGCGGTGCCGTCCAGTTTGGTGATGGAAATGGCAGATACTTCTGTGGTAGCGGTAAACTGTTTGGCCTGTTCCAGTGCGTTCTGTCCGGTAGATCCGTCCAGCACCAGCATTACTTCGTGCGGGGCACCGGGAACGATTTTCTGGATCGCTCTTTTGATCTTACCCAGCTCTTCCATCAGGTGGGTTTTGTTATGCAAACGGCCTGCTGTATCAATAATGGCTACATCAGCCCCTTTGGCTACGGCGCTGGCCACAGTATCGTAAGCTACGGCACTGGGGTCAGAGCCCATGGCCTGTTTTACAATGGGTACACCTACCCTTTCGCTCCAGATGGTCAACTGATCTACCGCTGCGGCACGGAAAGTATCTGCAGCGCCCAATACAACACTCTTACCGGCTTTTTTATAATTATGTGCGAGTTTGCCAATGGTGGTGGTTTTACCTACGCCATTCACACCCACTACCAGAATCACATATGGTTTTTTCCCTTCGGGGATACCAAAGTTTTTGTAGGATTGCTCTGCCGCATCCACCAGCATGGCAGCGATCTCCTCCTGCAGAATTTTATTCAGCTCATCCGTGCTCACATATTTATCCTGTTTCACCCGCTTTTCGATCTGTTCAATGATACGGATCGTGGTTTCGATACCCACATCGGCACTTACCAGGGCTTCTTCCAGATTGTCCAGCACTTCTTCATCCACGGTACTCTTACCCGCAATGGCTTTGGTGATCTTTGCGAAAAAACCTTCTTTCGTTTTTTCCAATCCCTGATCCAGGCTTTCTTTTTCCTGTTTACCGAATAATTTTCCGAGAAAACTCATAGGAGAATTTGAGAATTTGAAAATTTGAAAATTTGAAAATGCTACCTATTTATAAATGTAAAATCCACTTTCAAATTATTCTTCCTGCCTAAATACAAAAAGCCTTCCACACAAAGGGGAAAGCTTTCTGAATATCTTATACAACAAGGTCAATTATTTCTCAGTCAGGAAATCCTTGATCTTATCCTTGTGGATGATTTGCTCTTTGAAAGTATAGGCACCGGATTTAGGGCTGCGTACAGCTTTGATCACTTTGGTCCAGTTTTTTGCCTCGGCCGCTGCCTTCAGATCTTTTACTTTCGCGTTTTTAGAAGCTACTTTAGCCATGATTATTTGATTTCTTTATGAACAGTTACTTTTTTCAGAATCGGATTGTACTTCTTTAACTCCACACGCTCAGGTGTGTTTTTCTTGTTTTTGGTAGTGATATAACGGCTTGTACCGGCCTGACCACTGGTCTTATGCTCTGTACATTCCAAAATCACCTGCACCCTGTTACCTTTCCTTGCCATTGTATTGCGTGGTTTGCTTAGTGAATCAATTAGATTTTAACGCCTTCTGCTCTCATTCCTTTGATAACAGATGCCAATCCGTTTTTGTTAATAGTTCTTAATGCATCAGTAGATACTTTGATGGAAACCCAACGGTCTTCCTCAGCAAAAAAGAAACGCTTCTTCTGTAAATTAGGTAAGAAACGACGTTTGGTTTTGATGTTTGAGTGAGAAACACTGTTTCCTACAATGGGTTTTTTACCTGTAACCTGACATACTCTTGCCATGACGCTTATTTTTTTTCCGATTTTTTTCGGGAGGCAAAGGTAAGGAAATGCAACAAAAAACCAAGTTCCGAATCCCTTTTTTTAATTATTTTCTTCACAATCTGGTAGAAAATCGGCTCCGGAATCCCGATTTAGCCGGTTTTATCCACATTTCAGATGGTAAATCCCGCCGGGATTTAAGGGAACGGCAAAATTGCATCAAAAAAAGGGAGCTCCAAAACAATAGGCGCCAATAGAAAAAATAATTATCTTCCTTTCAGCCAAGATTAACTGTATGACCAGAAAACTACCCTTATTTTTTGTCCTTTCCCTGTTTTGCCTAACCAGTACTTTTGGCCAGGCGGGCTATTTTTACCCCGATGCCCCCGGTCGTATGAACCCTGCCATACCCACGCCCGAGCAGTTTTTGGGCTACCCGGTTGGTTCCCAACATACCAGGCACGACAAGATAGTTGAGTATATCAAAGAACTGAGCAAGGCCTCTGACAGGGTCAGCTACCAGATTATTGGCGAAACCTACGAGCACAGACAGCAGATAATAGCCATTTTTACAGCTTCAGGCAATCAAAGCCGTTTGGAAGATATCCGGAAAGCGCAGTTAGCGGGACAGCTAACCGGTAATACAGCCCAGATTCCATTAGTAATTCACCTGGCTTATAACGTACATGGCAACGAACCTTCCAGTAGCGAGGCCGCATTATTGACCGCATATTATTTAACGGCCAATGAAAGTGAGGAAACAAAAAAGTGGCTGAACGATATGGTCATTTTGATGGATCCCAATATCAATCCGGATGGCCGCGACAGACATACGGGATGGGCCAATGGACATAAAGGAGAACCGCCGGTAGCTGATCCCGCAGACAGGGAACATAATGAGATCTGGCCTGGTGGCAGGTTCAATCATTATTGGTTTGACCTGAACCGCGATTGGTTTCTCGGCACCTTTCCTGAAACAAGAAATAGGATCCGTTTTTTTCATCAGTGGATGCCTTATGTGCAAACGGATCATCATGAACAGGGAACCAATGCCACCCATTATTTTGACCCCGGAAAATACAGCAGCAATAACCCCGTAGTGCCGGATTATTTATACAATACGATTTATCCAAAATATGCTGAATACTTTGCAGAAGCGATGAACAAAATAGGTTCGATGTATTTTACCAAAGAAGCCTATGATAAACTATATCCGGGTTACGGCAGCAGTTACATTAATTTCTATGGAGGCGCCGGATTCCTGTTTGAGCAGTCCAGCAGCCGCGGGCATGTCCAGGAAACCAACACTATCCCTCTGACTTTTGCTTTTACGGTACGAAATCATTTTACAATGTCGCTGGCAACGATGCGGGCATCGTTGGCGGAAAAATCTTCCTTACTGAAAATGCGTTCTGAGTTTTATAAAGCCGCGGCAGACCAGTCGAAGAAAAGTCAGATCAAGTCTTATTTATTTGGTGATCCGAAAGATGAAACCAGAACAAGGGCATTCGTAAATATGCTGTTAATGCATGACGTAGAAGTGTATGAAAACGAGCAGACCATACAGGCAGAAGGAAAGAAATTTGATGGGAGTAAAACCTATATAGTTCCTGTTGAACAGCCCAATTATATTATGGTAAAGACCATTTTTGAAAAAGCGATCCCTTATACCGACAGTATTTTTTATGATGCGTCTACCTGGAGTTTGATCCATTCGTATGGATTGCCTTATGCGGAGATCAAAAATCAGATCACAAAAGGGAGTCGTGTGCTGGCATTGCCTGAAAGGCATACTCCTGTCGTTCAAAAAAGTAACTATGCATATGTGTTTGAGTTAACCGACTACAATGCGCACAAAGCGATCTATGCATTACAGGAAGGCGGAGCAATCATTCAAACTGCTTTTAAACCCTATACAATCACTGTTGACGGCAAGCCAAAAAAATTTGGTTATGGCAGCATCTCCATCCCTGTGCAAAGACAAACCATACCGTCTGATTCTTTGTTTCAGCTGGTAAAGAAAGTAAGCAGTTCCTCTTCCATAACCATTCATGCGGTTTTTACATCGTACAGTACTGAAGGTATTGACTTGGGAAGCGGTCAGATAAAAACCATCACCCCCGTAAAAGCAGCGATGCTGATCGGCACCGGTGTAGCGGCTTCCGAAGCGGGTGAGATCTGGCATTTACTGGACGAACGTTTACAGATGCCCATTACTAAAATTGATCTGTTAACAGTCGGTAGAACAAAACTAGACAGATACAATACCCTGATCATGGTATCCGGCAATTATGCATTGATCGATAAAAATACCAGTGACAGGATTAAAGTCTGGGTACAAAATGGTGGTACCCTGATCACCCTAAAATCAGGATCAGAATGGGCTATCAGGCAAGGTTTGTCCAGGGAAAAACTCATCCCCGCAACTGATACCCTTAAACCCGGGACCCCTGTTACCAGAATAAATTATGATATGGCCACAGAAAACGAAGGTGCCAAAAGCCTGGGTGGTTCGATCTTTACGGTAGACCTTGATACCACTCACCCGATTGGTTTTGGTTATACCAGCCGGAAAATAGCTGTGTATAGAAATGCACAAACCTATCTCGCCCCCAGTACCAATCCGTACAGCACTGTTGCACAGTATATCGACAACCCATTGGTTGGCGGTTACCTGCATCCTTTATCCGCAAAAAAAGTGAAGAATTCGGCTGCTATTCTTGTTGCGCAGGAAGGCGAAGGAAGGGTGATTATGTTCTCCGACAATCCTAATTTCAGAGGCGCCTGGTATGGCACCAATAAACTGTTTTTGAATGCGTTGTTTTTTGGGAACCTAAGCAATGTCCCGAGAGTAAATTAAAAAGAAAAGCGACCCTTTGAATGGCCGCTTTTCTTTTCCTATATCAACTGCATTTTTGCCACTTTTGGGTCCACATGCACCGTATCATGTTCAAAATCAAGCTTGATCCGCCATTTCTGCATGGTGGCCGCTCCAATAATGGCTTCTTCGCTTAATCCGGGCACTACCAGGAACTCATCACTCAATAAAACATCGTTGATGTAAAAATCCAGCCGCATTACCTGGTTAATCTCAATGTAATGACCCTCACTGGCTGTTGCGATTCTTCTGGTTATGCCCAAACCTTCCGCATTGCCCAGCTTCTCTACAAAATCCGGGTTAATACAAGACAGATTGGCTCCCGTATCGAAAAGGCTGTATAATCTTTGTTCTCCTCTGGAGCCTACATACAAAAGCGGAAGTTTGATGACTGACATATTCTGATTTTACACACAAAATACAAAACAAAGCCGGTCATGAAAACCGGCCTGCGTTAAATACGGGTAGAAAATACCTGCTGTGAGTGGTCAGTAGTGAGTAGCGAGGTATAAAATCAGCAATTTTTAATTGCTAATTTCTAATTGCTAATTACTTATACATTTCCTCACGCAACTCCTTCACCCTCGCATCTTCCATATACTCATCAAAAGTCATCAAACGATCTATAATGCCTTTGGGGGTTAACTCGATAATCCGGTTGGCAACGGTCTGCATAAAAGTATGGTCATGAGAAGTGATCAGTACCACGCCCGGAAAGGTCTGACAGCCTTCGTTGAAACTCTGGATACTTTCCAGATCGAGGTGGTTGGTAGGCTGATCCAATATTACCAGGTTCGGGTTCTGTAACATCATACGGCTTACCATACAACGCACTTTCTCTCCCCCACTCAATACATTTGTTTTTTTCTGAATATCATCGCCACTGAACAGCATTTTTCCGAGAAATCCACGGATAAAGGGTTCATCCGCATCGGTTACATGCGGCGGCACATACTGGCGCAGCCAATCCATCAGGCTCAGTCCTTCTGTGAAGAATTCGTGGTTCTCCTGTGGCAGATAGGCTTTGGTAATGGTGGTTCCCCACTCAAACTTACCGGTATCGGCCTGCATCTTATCATTGATGATCTCAAAGAAATCAGTAACGGCCAAGGGGTCGCGACTCAGGAATGCGATCTTTTCGCCTTTATTGATCGAAAAATTTACTTTATCAAACAGTTTCCTGCCATCTACGCTTTTGCTCAGGTTCTCTACATTCAGGATCTGGTTACCCACTTCGCGCAGGGGCTGGAAAATAATACCGGGATATTTGCGGTTAGAGGGTTCGATCTCCTCAATCACCAGTTTCTCCAGGGCTTTCTTACGCGAAGTAGCCTGTTTGCTCTTAGAAGCATTGGCAGAGAAACGGGCAATGAAGTCGAGCAGGTCCTTCCGCTTCTCTTCATTCTTTTTGTTCTTATCGTTAATCTGGCGTGCAATCAACTGAGAAGATTCGTACCAGAAAGTATAGTTACCCGTAAATACTTTGATCTTGGAACGGTCCACATCGGCCACATGGGTACAGATGGTATCGAGAAAGTGTCGGTCGTGACTCACCACCAATACAATGTTCTCATAATCGGCCAGGAAGTTCTCCAGCCAGCCAATGGTTTCAATGTCCAGACCATTGGTAGGCTCATCCAGTAATAAGATATCGGGGTTACCAAACAGAGCCTGTGCCAGCAACACCCGCACTTTAAAGGTGCTGGGAAGATCGCGCATGAGGGTCTGGTGCATTTCTTCTTTCACACCCAGGCTGCTTAAGAGGCTGCCAGCATTGCTTTCCGCTTCATATCCGCCCATTTCGCCAAACTCACCTTCCAGTTCACCGGCTTTCATACCATCTTCTTCGGTAAAATCGGCTTTGGCATAAATCGCGTCGCGCTCGTGCATTACATCCCAGAGTCGTTTATGGCCCATTAGTACGGTATTCAGTACGGTGGCATTGTCGAATTCGAACTGGTTCTGTTTCAGAACGGCCATACGCTCACCGGGGGTGATCTCGATGGTACCTTTATTGGGTTCAATTTCTCCGCTGAGGATCTTCAGAAAAGTGGATTTACCGGCACCATTGGCTCCGATTACCCCATAACAGTTTCCTTTGGTAAAATTGATATTTACCTCATCAAACAATACTCTTTTGCCGTAGGCGAGGGTGATATTTCTTGCACTGATCATGTTGCTAACGCTGTTTTCGGCGGCAAAAGTAAGGCTTAGTGCGGATTTTGGATGATATTTCAGTTGGGTGGTGGGCAGGCTGGAAGCCTGAGGGATAGGCGTCGCCCGTCGGAGCCGGGCGACTGCGCCTGCGGCGCATTGCATTTGCATCCTGTCTTTTTGAAATTCTTTTTTTACCTTATCGGCCTAAATCCTCTTATGAAAAAGATTCTGCTGGTTTGTATTTGTCTGATTACCATCCTTTCCGCTTTTAGCCAATCGCCCAGAGATTCAGCCGCACTGGCCAGAAGGGATAGTTTACGAATGGCCAAAATGTTTGGCTCGGCTGTGTACCCATTGATCAAAGAAGCTCCCATGGGTGGGGTAGTTGACATCCAGAACCCTGATGAGAAACCCGACCCGAAAATGAAGTACAAACTGCTGATGAATTTTGTACAACCGGCCACTACCCCTGCCAAAGCCAAAGAGATCAATGGGGCGCTGGCCGAAGTGGCCCGTATCATTAACCTGCATATTGCCGCGGGGGTTCCAAAAGATCATATCGAAGTAATGGTGATTGCACATGGATCCGGTTTATTCTCTCTGCTGGATGAGGATCATTACCAGAAAAAATTCCATATCAGTAACCCTAATGCCAAACTGGTAAAAGAGTTGCAGGATGCCGGCGTTCGTTTTTCGAGTTGCGGACAGGCAATGAAATTTCTGGATATTGAAAAAGACCATCTGTTGCCGGGTATCAGGCTCGCCTATTCTGCCAAAACAGTGATCTCAACCTATACGCTGAAAGGATTTTTGCTGACGGATGTAAATGACTGATGGTACCTGTATGAATTTTGTATGAACGATCCCTTGCACCGCTTGGCTACGATGGAAAATAGATACATTTAATTTTCAACCTTGTTTATGTCTGATCAAAAATTGCCTTCCCATTCACGCCGTTCCTTTATCCGGAATATGTCATTCGCTTCTGTTTTTTTACTGGGCGGTGGCATCAGAAGTCTGTCTGCTGCTGAAGTATACAGTTTGCGAAAAAAAGTGAGCCTGCGTTTTGTAGTGGCATCCGATTCGCACTACGGACAACCCAAGACCGATTTCGACGGTATGATCGAAAAGATCATTGGCCAGGTAAACAGCTTTCACAAAGAGAACCCGCTCGATTTCTGCGTCATCAACGGCGATATCATTCACAACGAAAAACCACTGCTGCCGCTGGCCAAAAAGCAGATCGAAAAACTTAGCATGCCATGGTTTGTTACAAGGGGTAACCACGATATGGTGAGCACCGATTACTGGCAGGAAGTCTGGGGTACACCCGTTAACCACGATGTGGTGATCAAAAAGAAAGGCATCATTCTCGGAGACACATCCAATGAAGAAGGTAAATACCTCTCCCCTGATCTGGTTTGGCTGAAACAGACCTTAGACAAACACCTGCAACGAAAACAGGTATTTCTCTTCCTGCATATCCCCCAGGCCAAATGGACGGCCAACGGCATCGACACACCTGCCTTTTTTGAACTGATCAAACAATACCCGAACCTCAAAGCCGTATTCCATGGCCACGAACACGACCAGGATGGGGTAAAAATGAGCAATAATATCCCCTTCTTCTTCGACTCACATATTGGCGGCAGTTGGGGAACGGCTTATAAAGGCTTCCGCGTGGTAGAATTGATGGATGATGGCAGCCTGGTTACTTATATGATGAATCCGGTGGAGAAGATGAATGAGATGAGTTATAGTTAGTAATTAGTAGTTAGGAATTAGTAATTACTAACTACTAATTATTAATTACTAATTGCTCCCCCATTCCGCCCGCGCGCTCGGCCCCACATCCAGTGTGCTGAATTCGTTGGCCAGGTATTTATAGTAAGCGGTAATGGCGATCATGGCGGCATTATCGGTGCAGTATTCGAAAGGGGGTATAAAGGTTTTCCAGCCATGTTTGCTGCCTGCTTCCTGTAAGGCTTTGCGTAACCCGCTGTTGGCACTTACCCCACCGGCGATACAGATCCTTCGCACGCCTGTTTGTTGTACCGCTTTCTTTACTTTCTTCAGCAGGATTTGGATAATGGTGTATTGAATAGAAGCACAGAGATCTGCCAGGTGCTGTTCAATAAAACCAGGCTCCTGCTTTTGCAGAAAATAGAGAACGGAAGTCTTTAAGCCACTGAAAGAAAAATTCAGTTCGGGAATCTGGGGCTCCGCAAATTTGAATTTGAGCGGATCACCCTCTTTTGCATATTTATCAATCAAAGGTCCACCGGGATAAGGTAGTCCCAATAATTTCGCACTCTTATCAAAGGCTTCCCCGGCAGCATCATCAATGGTTTCGCCGATCACTTCGAGATCCAGCGGCGAACGGGCTAAAACGATCTGTGTATGTCCACCACTCACCGTTAAACAGAGAAAGGGAAAATCGGGCCGCTCTTCCCCTATCAGATTCGCCAGTACATGGGCCTGCATATGGTGTACCGCGATCAGCGGTTTGTTGAGTGATAAAGCCAGTGATTTGGCAAACTGGGTAGCCACGAGCAAACTTCCGATCAGTCCGGGGGCTTGGGTGAAAGCGACCGCATCTAAAATCTGGAGTCTGGCGTAGGGAGTTAGGAGTTGGGGGAATGCCTGGGTGAGGGCAGCATCGATGACCGGCACAATGTTCTGCATATGAGCCCGGCTGGCCAATTCCGGTACCACGCCGCCATATTGTTCGTGCACAGTCTGGTTGGCAATAAAATTGGATAATATCTTCCCATCCACACATACAGCAGCAGAAGTTTCATCGCAGGAAGATTCTATGGCGAGGATGGTGGGCAAAGGGTTTTAGTTTGTTGGGTAATTAGGTAATTGGGTATTTAGGTAAGGGTTCTGTGAAGCAAATGGCTCCTGTTACCTTGTTGTAAAGTGCGCAAATTTACAGATGGCTTAGCATAAACCAATCAGCTATATCAAACAGGCTACAGGTAATCTCATCAACTACTTCGTCCTGATGGCCACTACCGGATCCATCTTGGCAGCAATAGAAGCTGGGATAATACCGGAAATGATGCCGAGAATGATACAGATACTTAACGCGAGGATAATGATATTTGGTGCGATGAATATCGGAAAAGGCAATACGGTGCTTAACACTAACGATAATATTTCCACCAGCCCCAATCCTACCAGTCCGCCAATAATACACAGGAATGCGCTCTCGATCAGGAATTCTGTAAGAATGGTACTGCGTTTGGCGCCCAATGCTTTTTTGAGGCCGATCTGACTGGTTCTTTCCCGTACGGTAACGAACATAATATTGGCTACGCCAAAAGCACCTACAATGAGGCTCAAACCGGCAATGGCCCATCCTCCGGCACTTACCTGGCCAAAGAAACCGCTTACCTGCTCGCTGAACATGGCCACATCGTTACAGGAAAAATTGTCTTCGTCTGTCGGACTCAAACGCCTTGTCTGCCGCATGATACCGGTTAACTCATCCTGCAGGGCTTTAGAGGCAATATTGGGTTTACCCTGCACCATGATAAAAGGGCTGCTGTTATCCGGATTATAAATACTGGCAAAATAGCGGTAGGAGACAATCAGGCTCTGGTCGTAATCAAAACCACCCACAAAACTCTGGCCCTGTTTTTTGATCACCCCTACTACCGTTACCCTCCGCCCGTTATAAGACACTTCTTTACCCACCGCTTTTTGTGGCCCACCAAACAATTCATCGGCAACGGTATACCCAATGATACCGGTAGTGGTGCCCCGCAGAAATTCTGATTCATTGAGGTAACGGCCATTATCAATATCGATGGTCTGTATGGTATTAAACTCTTCCGACACTCCGTAAATATTGATATTGCTAAGGATATTGTCTTTATAACTGAGGCTCACCCGGCTAGATACAAACATGGCCGAATTAGCTGCCAACTGGCTTTTGGTTTTGATGAATTTCATCTCCTCAATACGCATCGGCGGGCGCTTCATGTATTTCCACCAGGGATAATCGTTGCCGCCGCCATAGTTCCACTTGTCTATGTAAATAGTGTTATTGCCAAATGATTTGATATCGTTCTGCACTTTCCGCTCTAGGCTGTCAACTGTTGCCAGTACACCGATAATACAGAAGATCCCGATTGTGATACCGAAAAGCGACAGAAAAGTACGCAGTTTGTTAACCCGTAATTCCTGCAGGGCCATCCGGAAACTATTCCATAATATGCTCAGTAGCTTTAACATATACCAAATGTAAGCGAGGAAAGTCTTTATGGGAAGTATTTTTATGTGAGCGGTGTTTAGTGATCGTCCGGTATCCGGCAGGCTTATTTCCACAATCTTCCCGGTCTCATTTCCGGGGAGCCTTATCCTGCCTGTATTTCATGCTATATTCAGGAATATCAGCAGTTTAACTTATGAACCATTGGTACAAAAAAGTTGTTAATACACAACGGATAGCATTGGATACTATCCTATTTTTGCAGCGATTTACAAACCTAAACTTGCAATATGACCTGGAAACAAGTCTTCACTTCGTCGGTAGGAAAGAAATTGGTTATGGGCTTTACCGGCATTTTCCTCATCCTTTTCCTGATAGTTCATGCCGGACTCAACGCCTGTATCTGGGCCGGTGATAATGGAGAGATGTTTACCAAAGGCGCCCACTTCATGGGTTCTAACTGGGTTCCCCGTATTCTGGAACTGGGTTTGTTTGCCGGATTGATCCTGCATATTGTACAGGGCCTGATGCTGGAACTGGCCAACCGCAGCAAACGCTCGGTGGGATATGCCGTTAGTTACAGCAATGGCAGCAAATGGTACAGCAGAAGTATGGGCCTGCTGGGTACCCTGATCTTGTTGTTCCTGATCCTCCATCTCTATCATTTCTGGTTACCTAACCGTGCCAACCAGGGTTTTTTACTGGGCGAAGAGATCAACCTTTTTGAAAAAATGAGACTGGAGTTCAGCGAACTCTGGGTAGTGATCGTATATGTACTGGGTTGTATCTCCCTGGGATATCACCTGGCTCACGGTTTCCAGAGCGCATTCAGAACCATTGGTGTGCATAACAAACGTTATAATACTATGCTGGTAAGTCTGGGATATGCGTTCTCCATCATCATTGCACTGATCTTTGCCATGATGCCGGTGAGCTTTTATATGGGCTGGGTGTAGGGGAAACAATGAGTGAATGAGTGGATGATAGAATGAGTGAATGTTAATTCGCGAATTCGCAATCCGCTAATCCGCGAATCAAAAAAATACAAACCTGTCTGCCGAATGGCAGGCTTCAAACCATCGAAATATGTTAGATGCAAAAATTCCTGCCGGGCTTTTAGATGATAAGTGGACCGATTATAAGGGGCATTGCAAACTGGTGAACCCGGCCAACAAACGTAAGCTGGAAGTCATCATCGTAGGTACCGGTCTGGCCGGTGCTTCGGCGGCTGCTTCGCTGGGCGAGTTGGGGTATAAGGTAAAAGCTTTCTGCTTCCAGGATTCTCCGCGCCGTGCTCACTCTATTGCCGCGCAGGGTGGTATCAATGCCGCCAAGAATTACCAGAACGATGGCGACAGCGTATTCCGTTTATTTTACGACACCATCAAAGGTGGCGATTACCGTGCTCGCGAAGCCAATGTTCACCGTTTGGCAGAAGTAAGCACCAATATCATCGACCAGTGTGTGGCCCAGGGTGTACCCTTTGCCCGTGAATATGGAGGATTACTGAGTAACCGCTCTTTTGGTGGTACACAGGTTCAAAGAACTTTTTATGCTGCCGGACAAACCGGTCAGCAGTTATTGATAGGCGCTTACCAGGCACTGGAGCGCCAGGTGGCTCTGGGTAATGTAAAAATGTACAGCCGCCACGAAATGCATGAGATCGTTAAGATCGATGGCAAGGCCCGCGGTATCATTGCCCGCGACCTCGTAACCGGTAAACTGGAAAGACATTTTGGTCATGCCGTATTGCTTTGCAGTGGTGGTTACGGAAACGTGTTCTACTTATCTACAAACGCTATGGGCAGTAATGTTACTGCTGCCTGGAAGGCCCATAAAAAAGGAGCGGCTTTTGCCAACCCTTGTTTTACACAGATCCACCCTACCTGTATTCCGGTAAGTGGCGATCACCAGTCTAAGTTGACGCTGATGTCAGAATCGCTGCGTAACGACGGACGGATCTGGGTGCCCAAGGCCAAAGGCGATAACCGCAAAGCCAGTGAGATCCCTGAAGAAGAAAGAGATTATTACCTCGAAAGAAGATATCCTGCTTTTGGTAACCTGGTACCACGCGATGTGGCATCACGCGCTGCAAAAGAAAGATGTGACGAAGGGTACGGTGTAGGAACCAGCAAACAGGCCGTGTACCTGGATTTTGCTGCTGCCATCATCCGTTATGGTAAAATTGAAGCGGGTAAGGAAGGAAAAGACAATGCCACACAGGAAGAGATCATTGCATTGGGTAAAGATGTGGTGAAAGAGAAATACGGTAACCTGTTTGATATGTATGAAAAGATCACAGGCGAAAACCCCTATGAAGTACCGATGCGTATCTACCCTGCTGTACACTATACCATGGGTGGATTATGGGTAGATTATGAACTGCAGACCAATGTACCCGGCTTATACGCTTTGGGCGAAGCCAATTTCAGCGATCATGGTGCCAACCGTTTGGGTGCTTCTGCGCTGATGCAGGGTTTGGCGGATGGTTATTTCGTGATCCCTTATACGCTTGGAAATAATCTGGCCGACGATATCTATGCCAAAGCCATCGAAACTTCTCACCCGGCTTTTGAAGAAGCAGAAAAAGAAGTGGCCGACAGGATCAAACAACTGATGAGCATAAAAGGCACCCAGACGGTGGAAAGTTTCCACAAGCGTTTGGGTAAGATCATCTGGGATAAATGTGGTATGGCGCGTAATGAGCAGGGCTTGAAACAGGCCATTGCAGAAGTACAGGCCCTGAAAAAAGAATTCTGGAGCGATGTACGGATCCCGGGAGATATTGAAGAAATGAACCCTGAACTGGATAAAGCCATACGCGTAGCCGACTTTATTGAGTTGGGCGAGTTGATGTGTGTGGATGCCCTGAACCGCAACGAAAGTTGCGGCGGACATTTCAGAGAAGAATACCAGACACCAGATGGTGAAGCGTTACGTGACGATGAAAATTACATGTATGTAGCCGCCTGGGAATATGCCGGTGAACACAAATGGAACCTGCATAAGGAAGCGTTGAAATACGAAGTGATCAAACCGACACAGCGTAACTATAAGTAGTAGTACTAAGTATTAACCGCAGGTCAATTTGAAAATTTGAAGACGTGCTAATTTGAAAATGAAGCACCCCAAAATTTCAAAAAATGCGGAATGTTAGAAGAAATGTGATTGTTGAGAAATCAGTTGCATTTTCAAATTCTCAAATTTTCAAATTCTCAAATTTCTATATGGAACATTACAACATGAATCTGAACCTGAAAGTCTGGAGACAAAAGAACTGCAAATCCAAAGGTGAGTTCAAACTGTACCGGGTAGAGAACATTTCTTCCGAAATGAGTTTTCTGGAAATGTTTGATGTGCTGAACGAGCAACTGATCCGCAATGGTGACGATCCGATCACTTTTGACCATGACTGCCGCGAAGGAATTTGTGGTGCCTGTTCCATGTATATCAATGGTAAACCACACGGTCCATGGCAGGCCAATACTACCTGTCAGCTGCACATGCGTGCTTTTCAGGATGGAGATACCATTGTTGTTGAACCCTGGAGAGCGGATGCGTTCCCGGTAATCAAGGATCTGATGGTAGACCGTTCCGCGTTTGACCGTATTATACAGGCCGGAGGTTATATCAGCGTGAATACCGGTAATGCGGTAGATGGTAATGCCCTGCCTATCCCGAAAGATGATGCAGATGCTTCTTTTGCCGCTGCCATGTGTATCGGTTGTGGTGCCTGTGTAGCCGCCTGTAAAAACAGCAGTGCCATGTTATTCCTGAGTGCCAAGGTTTCGCATCTGGCCCTATTACCACAGGGTGCCCCTGAAAGAAAAAGCCGCGTGATGAATATGGTAGCCCAGATGGACAAAGAAGGTTTTGGTGCCTGTACCAATACCGGTGCCTGCGAAGCTACCTGTCCGAAAGAAATCTCTATCACCAATATTGCCCGCCTGAACAAAGAATACCTGGCGGCTGGTATCACAGCAGAATAATCATTTGCCCTGCAAAGGGTTTGAATACTTTATAGAAAAGCCTGTTTCTTTGTTGAAACAGGCTTTTCTTTTGCCTTAGATCTTGTCATTGCCAAATGACCATTCACCATTCACTTAAGCAGTGGCTTTATTTCTTTTGAGTAAGAGAGCGCAGACCAGGCTAATGATCAACCCAACGGGCACGATCTCCATGTAGGTAAATAGTATATTGACAAGTGGATTTTTGTACATCTCTGCAAATTCTTTCATCTCGGCGGTTTGTTTGGCTATTTCAGCAGCACTGGCACCACTGGCTTTTGCTTTTTCGAGCATGGCGGAACTGTACCTGTCAGCAAAATCCGGGAATACAAAGTGACTCTCGATCTGCCAGGTAACCACATAAAAAGTAGCAGCGATCAGGGTGATCAGTAAACCGATGGTAAATGCCTTTCCGAAACTGACCAGTCCATCATTGTATTTGTCACGGTAGGTTTTGATACCTACAAAAACAAACGAAAAGGCAAGGATCATGGAGGCATATCCATAGATCATGCCGTTGTCAAAGTCCCCTTTGTTGATGAAATAGAGGGTTGAACAGACCATCAGCGCACTTACGATCAGGCCACTGATGACCCCGTTTATGATCACAACTTTTTTCATGTATGTAGTTTTAGGTGAAGAATACAACGAAAATCGGGCATCGCCTGCTTTTCCGGTTCATCCTTTCGGGTGATTTTGGGAAAAGACGTTCATTTTCATCCGAAAGAATGAATATCAAGGGATCAATCCCGCCTGTTTTCCTCTCTCAATGGCCTGGGTTCGTCTTTGCACATCCAGTTTTTCGAATAAACGGGCCGCATGTGTTTTTACGGTGTTGAGCGATACAAATAACCTGTTTGCAATTTCCTGGTTACTCAGTCCTTCTGCCATTAACTGCAGCACTTCCCTTTCGCGCAAACTAATACCAAGCCTTGTCATCTCCTTTTCATTCATTGCAAAAGGCAGGGACGGATCACGGAACACAGTTTTTTCCACCACCAGTTGTTCGATCTTCGGTTTACTTAGTTTTTTCGACAGCCAGATGCCAAGACCCGTGAACAGGATGGCGATGGAACCGGCATACAGTTCAAACGCATGGTCATAAATCACAAACTTCAGCTCCAGCCATTTCAGCAATAAGAGCAACAGGGCCAGCGAAACCCCGTATAAACCTACTGTTCTATACTTTCTGAAAAAGCCCATGCTATTGTGGTAAGTTGTTTACTAAGATAACCGTCTGCCGGCAAATGACCATCAAACGGGACAAACATGATTAACTTTGTGGCATGTCTAACAGTTATTTCCGGTTCAAGCAGTTTACCGTACACCAGGAACGATGCGCCATGAAAGTGTGCACAGATGCCTGCCTGTTTGGTGCTTGGGCAGGACGGAAACTGGCGCAGTTACCATTATCCAATGGCAGCATACTGGATATCGGAACGGGCACCGGTTTACTGAGCCTGATGCTGGCCCAACAGGGGCACCATCGGATAGATGCGGTGGAGCTGGACGAAAAAGCCGCGGAACAGGCAGCAGAAAATTTCGATGCTTCGCCCTGGCGCGAAAGATTACAGGTCATTACCGGCGATATTACCAAACTACATCTCGGCAAAAAATATGATTGCATCATTACCAACCCACCCTTTTTTGAGAATGATCTGAAAAGCCCGGATAGCCAACGCAACCTGGCATTACATAGTGAGGCACTTTCTTTTGCGGAGTTATTGGCAGCCTGTTCACAGTACCTGGCGGAAGAGGGGAAACTTGGGGTACTGCTACCGTATCATCGCAAAGCAGACTTTGTGCAACAGGCTTTACAAACAGGATTTTTTCTGGAAGAAGAAGTAGCCGTAAGGCAAACACCCAAACATCCCTGTTTCAGGGCGATGTTATGGTTGGGGAGAACAGCTGTATCGCCTTTGCAAACCGCTATCACGATCCGGGAAGGTGACATATACAGTGCGGATTTTAGCGATCTGTTGAGAGCGTATTATCTGAATGGTTAGTAACTATTACCTAGTAAAAAAACTCTCTGCGCAAACTCCCTGTTCTCTGCGGCTCTGCGGTTGAATTTAGTCTGCTCTCACCGCAGAGCCGCGGAGTTTTTAGAGGTTTCGCAGAGAGAGTCTCTTAGTTAATGTGCCGCATAGTCTGAGAGATAATCAAATGCGGCTGTCAGTTTCCCATCCTGCAGTATTTTGGCTCTTTCAATGGCATCGCTGCTTCCTTTGTAGAGGTCTTCGAGTACATATTTGATCAGTTGTTCCCCAAAATACCGGCTGGCATCACGGGGTAATTCGTTGGGGAGATTACCAACGGCCATGATATCGATACTGCCGGGCTGATAGGGTTCTGTTTTTTCACCGGTAAGTTTATTCACACCATAAATAGGCGTATCGATCGTGGCATCGCCAAGGTTACAGGGTACACTTCCGTTTTTATCATCCGTAATATCCGCAATACTCTGGATGCGGAAATCCGGCCGCTGCAGGGTTTCCATCGAAAAAAGGCGGGGCATACTGGGCTCCCAATAAATACCATTCATTAAAATATCGGTATGTGCGCAGTATTCTTCGAACAAACAACGGTATTCAGCGGGATGGGCATGAAAATATTCGCGGTTATAGGTGCCGGTTTCCTTGTGTCGGTATAGATCAGCGCCCTTTAGATGCACATATACAGGATATTCAAAATTGCGTGAAAGGTATTCTTCCGGTTCTATATCCTGCACATCCATCAAAGTCATGATCTCCAGTATGCCATGCGCCACACGGCCACTACCTGTGATGGCGATCTTCACTTTGGGCAATTTCAATCCAAAATAAGTATGGATCAGTTCGCGGTAATCCTTCACTTCTCCCACCCTACCCAGCTCAAAAGCACCTGTGCGGTTACCATAAGCCATTATACCATTATGCGCCCCCACAATGCCTGCAAAAAAACCAAAACCGATGATGCGTTGTCCATCGGCATGCTCCAGACATTCATAATCGATGATAGTGATGTTTTTATCCATCATGGCATGCATCAATGCCTGGTTAAACGCCTGTTTTTTCTTGGTGTGGGAGAAAAAGAGATAGGTTTTACCTGCGATCAACTGACTAATGGGCACTTCTTTAATACCCAGTAAAAGATCACAGGCCGAGAGGTCTTCTACCACTTCAATCCCCGCATGCACATATTCTGCATCGGAAAAACAGCGGTTGGGTGAGCTTTGTACGAGGATCCGTACTTCCGGGTAATGTTTCAGCAGCCATTTACACTGCGCCGGCGTAAGTGCCACCCGGTTATCGGCCGGAACTTTTCCCTCTCTAATAAGCCCGATGACAAGCATTGTAGTAATTTTGTGCAAGATAAGGCATGGGCGTGAGACGTGAGACGTGAGACGTGAGACGTGAGACGTGAGACGTGAGACGTGAGTGGTGAGTGGTGAGTGGTGAGTAGGGAGTGGTTAGTTAACCGGATGATGCTTTTTCGTCATACATCTTAGATCAACAACGTTTTTAATCGACATGACTATATGAACTACTTACAACTGAAAACCTAGAACTCACTACTCACTACTCACTACTCACCACTGACTACTCCCCATGAATTATTTCGAACTCTACAACATCCCCCTCTCCCTGCAACCCGATCCCGTTAAGGTGAAGGCGAAATTTTATGAGCTGAGCCGGTTATATCATCCGGATTTTCATGGGCAGGGAACGGAGGAAGAACAGGCCGAAGCGCTAGAGAAAGCCTCGCAGGTGAATATGGCCTGGAAAGTTTTTCGGCACCCGGATGAGACCCTGAAATATGTGTTGCAACTGAAGGGCTTACTGGAGGAAGAGGAAAAATACCAGCTATCCCCCGCTTTTCTGATGGAAGTGATGGACCTGAACGAACAGGCACTGGATGTATCGGAACAGGCAGACATAGACAGGCTTACCCAAACCATTCACCAATTTCAACAAGAGATTTATGAACCTGTGGCAAAAATTGTGGCAGATTATCAGGAAGGTGTTACTACCCAGGAAGAACTGCTGCAAGTAAAAGAGTACTATTTCCGCAAAAAATACCTTGACCGGCTTTTGGCGGGCCTCAAATACCCCCCCCTACCGCGCCTTTGCGCCTTTGCGTGAAAATTGGCTCGCCAAGGCGCAAAGGCGCGGTTTAGATACTGTTTAGGGAGCACCCTAAATATTTGGCCAATATTCTCCGATACAGTAATATTGCACCTCTCTTATTGCAGAACGCAGAACGCAGAACGCAGAACGCAGAACGCAGAACGCAGAACGCAGAACGCAGAACGCGTTAAGCGTTGGGCGTTAAGACTAAAAAGCCCAGATGGCGGAACTGGTAGACGCGCTAGACTCAAAATCTGGTTATCGCAAGGTAGTGCAGGTTCGATTCCTGTTCTGGGCACAAAAGCTGCAAAAAAGCTTTCATAAACCGTTTAAACTCAATGTTTAAGCGGTTTTTTATTTAGAATAGGTGTCAAAAATGGTGTTGTAAGCTTCCTTGTTTTAGTACCAAAGTCAATTAGCATTTTCTATTCATAGTTTATTCCATATACAAAAAAGACACCCAATCGAAGTGCCCAGCGAATGTCTTTGGGTTAGCTTATGCTGTATTAGTATTACACCGCCGCCACCTGCCGGGTAGTACTGCGATAAATATAAGCATGGTAAATATGCCTTCTCGCAAAACGGGCGGGGGTTTCGGCATTGATCAGTTTTACATAAATGGCTTTGGGAACACCATAATATTCATACACCGAACCATCAGAAAAACTGATGGAAAGCAGTTCCGACTTGTATTCAAAATCGATGATACCAGATTCAGTAGTGGTGGTAGTATACGCATCCAGGGTACTGCTACGGGTTTCCGGGGCGATACTTACCAGAAAATGATACGCTTCGATGATCTTCTTACTTTTCTCTTCAGCTTCCAGTCTGGCTTCGGGGGTATCCTGGAATTTATCCGGGTGCCAGTCTTTCATGAGGTTCCGGTACACTGTTTTCAGTTCTTTCAGTTCCGCTGTTTCGCTAACGCCCAATAATTTCCTGTAATTACTAATTCTACGCATAAAATGGATCCAGATTGATGATAGGTGTGGTCAGTTAGCTACGCTGTATACCTTACAGAAAAGCGACGTTTACCAAACAAATGGCGGCGAAGGTAGTTGTAAAAAAATAAATGGGCCAAACAGCAACAGATATACTAAGAAAGCCCCCACATGAAAGAAGGGGCTTTTCTCTTATTGGGGGTAAGATCCGGAACCGGGCATCTCTGCCATAGTTCCGGGATAAGAGAGCAGTATCTTTAGTTTCCTTTAAAGATCACAAAGTTGATCACGATATTATCATTGTATGCGTTACCGGTCATATTATGAACTGTAATGGTAAAAGATCCGTTGGTAACAGCATCTACCTGTATGCGGTAACGGCCCGTTGAACCACCCGAAGCAATAACGATAAAGGGAACATCAGTACTTTTTACCACTGAATTATTAACTACAAACGACGCATCTGTATCGCCATTCAGGCGGGCATTATGCGTGGTGATCTGTCCGGAGTAGGCATTAATGGTAACAGACCTGGATTTGTTATTGGTCTGGGTAACAGAACTACCGTTGCTATTGTAACCGATACCGCCGGCAGTACTTGCAGCGGATGCGTTTACACCGTCTGTAGCGGTAACAGATCCGGTAACGGAAACATCCCCTGCAACAGACAGGCTGGTTAAGTTACCTACGGAGGTAACATTCGGCTGATCGGCTTTTACCAATGTAGCATTAACCGTACCTGCAGAAATCTGCCCGGTAACCGACAGGTTAGCAAGTACCCCAAGCGAAGTCAGGGATGAGTTGGTGATATTGGATGCCAGGGTAGTGCCTGTAAGGGAAGTGCCGGCCGGGGTAGCAGACAGTACGGCAGCCTGCGTGAAAGCGGTGGTTGCAATCTGGGTATTATTGGTTCCTGCTGCTGCAGTGGGTGCAGTAGGTATTCCGGTAAAGCCGGGAGATAGCAGCGGCGCTTTCACGCTTAACATAGTGGCGGTATCAGAGATCTTCAACCTGTTTACTAACATGGATGCTGTATCAGCATATTGAACGGATCTACCGGTTCTGGCATAACCTCCCAGCATGGAACTGGTATCAGAACTCTTCAGCCGATTGGATAACATAGCTGATGTGTCTGCATACTTTACAAACTGACCGGATTTCGCATACCCATTCAGCATAGAGGAAGTATCAGCGTATTGAACCGATTTACCGGTTCTCGCATAGCCTCCCAACATGGAAGTAGTATCAGAACTCTTCAGCCGATTGGATAACATGGATGAAGTGTCTGCATATTTCACCGACTGACCGGATTTCGCATAACCGGTTAACATGGAACTGGTATCGGAGATCTTCAACCGATTAGACAACATCCCACTGGTATCTGTGTATTTGAGTAGCAGACCTGATTTTGCATAACCACTCAGCATAGTAGCTGTATCTGCATACTGAACCGATCTGCCCGTTCTGGCATATCCTCCCAGCATCGAAGTGGTGTCAGAAATCTTTAAGCGATTAGACAACATAGACGTCGTGTCTGAATACTTTACAGACTGACCTGATTTTGCATAACCATTCAGCATAGAGGATGTATCAGCATATTGAACAGATTTTCCAGTCCTGGCATATCCTCCCAGCATCGAAGTGGTATCGGAGATTTTCAGGCGATTAGACAACATGGATGAAGTGTCTGCATACTTTACAGACTGACCTGATTTCGCATAACCACTCAGCATAGATGAGGTATCTGCATACTGAACCGATCTGCCCGTTCTGGCATATCCTCCCAGCATCGAAGTGGTGTCAGAAATCTTCAATCGATTAGACAACATGGATGAAGTGTCTGCATATTTTACTGACTGACCGGATTTGGCATAACCACTCAGCATAGAAGTCGTATCAGAACTCTTCAAACGATTGGACAACATCGATGAAGTATCTGTGTATTTTACAGATTGGCCTGATTTTGCATAACCACTTAGCATTGATGAAGTATCCGCATACTGAACCGATCTGCCCGTTCTCGCATATCCGCCCAGCATTGAAGTGGTATCAGAAATCTTCAATCGGCTAGATAACATGGATGAAGTATCAGCATACTGAACAGACCTGCCCGTTCTCGCATAACCACCCAACATGGAAGTGGTATCAGAAATCTTCAACCGATTAGATAACATCGATGAAGTGTCGGCATATTTTACAGACTGACCGGATTTTGCGTAACCGCTCAGCATGGAGGAGGTATCAGCGTACTGAACCGATCTGCCCGTTCTCGCATAACC
>CALRMK020000016.1:0-47390 GCA_943369185.1 Caulobacter sp. UNC279MFTsu5.1
AATGGCAAGAATGTGATCTGGAACAGCTTCAACTGCGGATCATCGCCCGTACCTGTAGTAAACTACAACCAGTCGGTTACCCAATCTGTAACAGGAGATAAGGGAGAAACCAGCAGCGAAGAAGCGTTACAGGTGTTGGTATTACCTAATCCCAGTACCAGTTACTTCACACTGAAATTAGCGAGCCGTTACACAACACCGGTGACCATGCGTGTGGTGGATGGAAGCGGCAGGGTAGTAGATACGAAATCAGGAATCGGTGCCAACAGTACGATCCAGATAGGACATGCCTATCTGAGTGGTACTTACTTCGCAGAAATGACACAGGGCACACAAAGAAAAATTGTACAACTGATCAAGATCAGGTAAAATCATACGTCCCCAATCACAAACAGGTGCCCAAAGGGGTGCCTGTTTTGTTTAGGATAAGATCTTCAGCAGATTGCGTAATTTAGGTTAGTACAAAACCCAACGCAATGAATATCCTTCAAATCAGCTGGCAGTTTCTGGAGAAACCCTATATCGGCATTGCAGCCCGTTCATTGGCCGTGTACCTGTTCCTGATTCTGGCTATCCGCATTTTTGGTAAGAAAGAACTGGCCCAGTTATCTGTGATTGATCTGGTATTCATCTTACTTATCAGCAATTCTGTGCAGAATGCGATGGTAGGGCCGGATACCACACTGGAAGGTGGATTGATTGCCGCTGCCGCCTTATTTGCCGCCAATTTTACGTTGAAGAAAATCCTGTATAGCAACAGCTTTCTTAGCAGCCTGGTGCAGGGAGAACCGATACTGCTCATCTACAAAGGGAAAATAAATCATGCCCATTGCAGAGAAGCGGAGATTACCAATGAAGAACTTACGGCAGCCATACGTGAGCATGGTGCCAGTGATGTAGGGGAAGTTGATCTGGCCATGCTGGAAGTGGATGGTAATATCAGTGTGGTGAGTAACGGGTTTGAGAAACGGTCGCAGGTAGCCCACCCCCGGAAGCACCGCTTAAAGGGTCGCTTATTCAAACAATAGCAACAGACAGATTTTCCCCGAAACCTGAACAAGCTGCACTTCGTATCTGCTTTTTTTATATCTTGTTTCCATACCCCACCCGTATCAAATCTGATAGTTGATTCAAATGATTGTGTGATATGCGATTTTTTTCATCCGCAGTAGTGATGCTACTGTTTGTTTTATTGTGCTTAACGGGGTATACTTCAGCGCAGGCGGGGAAATCTCCCTCTGCCTATAAAGATTCTATCCTGTTGCAGCATGGGCAGCCCAAATCGGTTTGTGGGAGTGATTACCAGTTAACCCAGCTGCGAAAAGATCCTGTTGTGCTGGCCAGAGAGCTGAAAATGAATGCCGATATTCTGCGTGTGCTCAATAACCAGGTAACAATGAACGGGGGTAGCGGAACCAGTGCTGATCCCTATGTATTGCCGGTGGTTTTCCATATTATCAACAGTACAGATCCCAATGCCATCACCGACGCACAGATTGTTGCTGCGGTAAAGGATCTGAATGATGCATTCAGTAAAAGCGGTGCCTATGCAGCCAGCGTGGGTGCCGATACCAGAATCCGTTTTGCACTGGCGCAAACCGATCCGGATGGAGGTGTTACCAAGGGAATTACCCGCACCAAATCCTTTTATGCGGATAATATGCATATGAGTCTGGACGATTTCAAGATGAAAAGACTGATGCAATGGGATCCGGTGAAATACATCAATATCTGGATCGTTAAAAATATTGCGGGCGAAATCAGCGCTACGTTCAGCTGTGGTGTATGGACCAGAATGAATGCCGGCGGCTATGCTACCATGCCCTTTTCAGTGAATGGTTCCTCTTCAACAGACGGGATTGTGATCACCGGTTTCGGACCCTTGCTTGCACATGAAATGGGGCATTACCTCGGTCTCTACCATACTTTTGAAGGATACTGTTTCAATAATAACTGCGCCACCGATGGCGACAGGGTTTGTGATACACCGCCTGATGGATCAACCAGTGCCTCCAGCTGCAGCAGTCCTTCCAACTCCTGTAATTCAGATACGGCTTCTAATTTTTCCAATGGTTTTTTTCCGAAAGATGTGCCTGATCAGGTAAGTAATTTTATGGATTACAGCAATACCTCCTGCAGTAACCAGTTTACCGAAGGACAGGCTGCCCGGATGCGGGCCGCTATTGCCACACAGCGGAGCGGGCTCATCAATAACCTGATGAATAAACCCTGCAGCGATATTGTGCTGGCTTCCTTTACCCGCGACAATGCCAATCCTAAAATCAATGATCTGGTCAGTTTTACAAATAAGTCGCAAAACGCAGCTAGTTATGAATGGCTGATAGACGGGGTATCCAAAGGCACTACCGCCGATTTCAGCAATACCTTCACTACTGCCCAGCGGTTCAAGGTTACTTTAAAAGCTACGCATAGTAGTGGTTGTGTGTCTACCACTACCGATTATGTAACAGTGAATTGCGGGGTAACGGCCAAATTCTGGAACAACAAACAGTTGATCGCTTCCAAAACAGGGGTGCTGAATGATACCATTCTCTTTACCAACAATTCAGTAGGGGCTACCGCCTATCAATGGATCAAAACCAATAATAATGGAACCGGCAGAGAGCTCATTACCAGTAATGCAGCGGGCGGTACGGCCAACGACCTGAATTATGTGTTTCCCGATCCGGGATTTTTCCGGATAAAACTGATCGCTTCCAATGGTGCCTGTGTGGATAGTACGTTTGAGCTGTTTGTGAATATTGTTGATCCCAGCCCCAACGCCTATGTTTCTGTATATGGTGTCAATTGTTTCCAGCAAACCAAAGTGAATCTCTATGTATCGGCCTGTAATTTTGGCTATGCACCTATACTGCCGGGTATGCCCATCAGTTTTTATGATGCAGATCCCAGGTTACCGGGTGCTGTGAAGATCGACAATAGTTTTATCCTGAATGATACGCTGAAAGGGATTTGCTGTGGTAATACCTATCCGCTTACACTGGATGTAAAACGTCCGGGACTGAATCAGTTATACGCTGTTGTTAACGACCAGGGCAATGCCATACCGATTGCGCTGCCCAATACCACGCTTAAAGAAATCAATTATACCGATAATGTAGCTTTTGTTTCCAATTTCCGGTTCAGGGCTACGGTTACACCTGCTAACCCGAGTTTGCGGCCCGGAGATACGCTTCGATTAACGGTGCAAACTTCTCCGGATCCTGTTTTTAATTCTACTTTTCTATGGGATACACCCAAACAGCTCAGTTGTTCCACCTGCACTACTCCCTTGTTTACGGCCGATTCTACCCGTATCAAAAAAGTGTATGCCAAAAGTTTTCTGCAATGTTTTGATACAGCTATCGTAACACTAAAAGTGGTGCAGCCCGATGATTTCACCGTAAAGATCAACAGTGCTGAGTGTGCCGGTACAGACAGCATGACGGTAAACATCACGGTGAACAGCCAGGTAGTAGGCGCGGGAATTCCAAAGAATTTACCGATAGCCATCTATAATAATGATCCTTCGGTTGCAGGAACACAATTACTGCCACCCGTTTTTCTGGTGCCCGACAGTGCTTTTCTGCTGCAAAAAAACTATACGTTCAGAGTGAAAAAAACAACTACCGGTAACGTGTATGCGGCGGTCAACAACAGCAATACTACAGTGCCGGTCAGTTTTGTAAATCCGCCCTTTTTTGAACATACGGTCACTAATAATATTTCTGCTGTGAAAGCCTATACGCAGATCCGCAAAGTGATTGATACCGCCATCTGTAAGGGCGACACACTACTGGGTCATACGGTGTCAGGAACGTACACCGATGCTTTTGTTACCGCCGGAGGATGTGATAGTGTGCGCATACTGAACCTCACCATTAAACCGGTGGCAGTTACCAAAACAACTATTACAGCCAATATCTGTACCGGACAAAATTATGAAGGGTATACAAAAGCGGGTACTTATGTGAACGTATTCAAGGGAGCCAACAGCTGCGATAGCATCCGTACATTGATCCTTTCCATCTATCCCCATGTGAGTAGAACCAATACGGTGCAGATCTGTAAAGGAGATGCGTATTTTGCCGGAGGGAAACTGCAGACCACAGCAGGCACGTATGTGGATTCGCTTAAAACAACCATTGGCTGCGATTCTGTTGTAACCACTATTCTTACCGTGGTGCCGGTACCCGTTAATTTTCTGCCATTGGATACTACTTTGTGTATCGGTAAAACACTGCCCATTGTATTGTCGTATCCCACTACGGTGTGGAGCGATGGAAGCAGCAGTAATTTCTTCAACATCAGCCAACCCGGTTCATATAAGGCACAAGTGATAGACAGGAATGGATGTAAGGGAACGGATAGTATTCAGGTACTGTTTAACCGTTGTATCCCCATACAGATCCCGGATGCTTTCTCGCCCAACAACGATGGTAAAAATGATGTATTCAAACCACTGATCGGTGCCCCCATCACCAATTACCGCATGCAGATCTGGAACCGCTGGGGGCAGCTGGTCTTTGAATCAAAGGATATTTCGAAAGGGTGGGATGGGAAATACCTATCTGAGTTACAACAGAACGGGGCCTATATCTATTATTTCAGCTTAACTGATCCGGATGGGGTAATGATAGAGAAGAAAGGAACCCTGATCCTGATCCGCTAATTCGCGAGAATATCAAATTTGGTTTTTGGCCGTATCTTATCCAGCCATTGAAAGCCGCGGATCTTCAGGTCTTCATGATTGGCCTGCCGCATAGGGTAGGAAGTGCCATCAAAACCACGGATAAATGAAACCCGTTTGGGTTTGCTGTCATCAAACAGCATATCTATCACATCGGAACTGGATTTGCTTACGCCGATAAAACGGTTCTGCTCATCCTGCCCGTAATACACATTTTCTGCATTACCCTTGGCCCGCATAAAATAGATCTTTCCATCTTCAAACAAGGCATTGATGGTGGTACTCTTCAGTTGATTAAAGAATTGGGTGCTGTCCACTTTACTGATGGCCATGGCATTCTCAAAAACAAACATCCGCTCGGGCTTTTTATTCTTTACATAGAGATAAATGGTATCACCGGTGATCTGGTTATCCTTTGCCCAGATCACCGGGTTGCGGAATAAACGGAATACCGAATCCTGTAATGAATAAAACAGACTATCGCCTACGGCCTGCAGCGAATCAGAGAAGATCTTTACATTGAAATAAGCTTCAAAATATTTGTTGGTGCTGTCTGAATTTGTTTTACTACTGTCGGTAACGGCTTTCAAACCAACCGTATCCCTGATCAGCGGCACTTTTCTTGTTTTCAGCAAATCAGACAAACGCGCCGTATACAAAGTGTCGGCAGATACATAGATCGAATCTGGACCCTGTTTGATCAGGAGAATGGGTTTTTCGGTAGCGAGCAGAATATCTTTTTTCCGGTCTGTTTTAATATTGTTGGCAATCATATCAAAACCCTGTGCCGTATCTTTTCCCCGGTAAACGGCATTGCCCCTGAACTCGCCCAGTTTGGTAGAATCATCTACGGCCATATCATCTGCCGTAAACGTATAAGTGCTGTCTTCGATCACCGAACGTTTGTTCAGGATGCCCCGTTTGTTCTTCATATCAAAATACCCCTGCCGGGTTTTGATCACCCTCCGGCCACTATCGCTGTAAATTTGGGTAGGAGAGGTAAACGTGGCTATTTCGGTACCGGTATTGTATTGCAGGGTATCTGTCACCACTTTGTATTCCGGGTCGATCAGCAGCACATTCTTCTTAAAGATCACATCCTTGGTATCGCCATAGTAATACCCTTCTTTACTGGTGAGGGTTGTTTTTTTGTTCACCACTTTGCCGCCGTTCAAATAGGTACCGATCTTAACAGTTACATCGTATTCCAGCGCTTCTGTCGTTAATTGCCCCTTGCCATCAGTGAGCCGCACTTTTTTATTCAGGAAGGCTTTTTTTTCTTTGCCAAGGTATTTCAGGTACTGTGCATAGGTATGTACACTGTCTGCATCGTTGATATGAATATTGCCAAATGCTTCCAGTGAATTGTCTATTTCATTCAGTACAATACTGTCTGCAAAAAAATCTGTCTTCTCCTGTCTTACATGCGCTTTTCCTGCCAGCGAGAAGTATTTATGCAGCGAGTCAACCGTGAGCATATTCAACCGATCTGCACTGATGATCTCCAGCAGTTTGCCTTCCTGTTTGCCTGTATCCTGTGCCGGACGTTGGGCCATACCTGTCTGCACCAAACATAACAACACACAGGTATATAGGAATCGTTTGATCAGCATCAGGATTATTTCTGGATAGTAGAGTCGTTAAGCGGCGCTGTCAAAGGGATGCTTTTGTCTTTTCTGCCGAACACAGATACATTCACATACCTTTTGGGATGCACCCTGAGATCATCCAGCAGGATATTGGCACTGCGTACGGTATTGGTCAGATTATTATACAGTGTTTTATCGTTCATCAGTTTACCCATCGATCCGTCCTGCGAATTCAATTTGGCTACTACTGCATTCAGTCCGGCAATCGTGGTTTTCAGTTGATTCATGGTGCCGGCAATATCTGCTTTTGACAGATTATCGGTGGTTTTCTCTACGTTACCGATCATCCGGGTTACTTTCTCATTGTTATCCGACAGGTTTTTGGTAAAACTGGCCACATTATTCATGGATTGGGTAATGGCACCGGTTTGCTGGTTCAGCATGGCCTGTAAATTGGCAGATGAAACCACCAGACTGGCCGTGGTTTTATTGATATTGGCAATGGTTTGCTGCAGGTTGTTCTTGGTATTGGGATCGAAAATGGTGTTGATATTCTTCAATACACTATCCAGCGATTGCACCGTGAGTTTTATCTGGTCGCCAACAGGCCCCAGTTTGTTCATCAGGCTACCCATCAGGCCATCCTGCGAAGCGGTGACCAATGTATCGCCCACGTTCAGATATTGTTTGGCATTACCCATTGTAATGGTAATACTGGAAGGACCGAGTGGATTTTCCTTAATGCTGGCCACAGAGTTAACAGGGATATTGTAATTGCTCTTCAGTTTTATGGTAACTACAATAGAACTAAGGCTCTCGTCCAGGTTCTCGATATCATCTACCGAACCTACCTGAAAGCCGTTTACAAACACAGGATTGGATACCATAATGCCTTTAGAATCGGTATACTTGGCATGCAGGTAATTTCCCGTTTTGAAAAGGGTCTTTCCTTTCAGAAAATTAAAGCCCAGGATCAGCATCGTAATGGCGATGGCGGTCAATGCTCCCACCTTCGTTTCGTTCGAAATTTTCATAGGCACAAATCTACGGTTTCTTGGCCTGAAGCAAGGCGGGAAAACCTGTTAAAATGAACAGCGGTTACCCGTTTACCGGCCATTGGTATTGGATACCTGTTTTTCGAGTGAATATTTATAGCGTTTGATGGCCCTTACCAGCACTTCACAGATCTCGCGCTGGCCCTCTTCGCTGTTCAGGTAGGCTTCTTCTTCGGGATTGGAGATAAAACCCGTTTCCACCAGCACAGCCGGCATGGCCACTGCCTGTAACACCCAGATCCCTTTCTGCCTTTGTTTGGCCTCTCGACTGATCCGCCCCACTTTCTGAAACTCTTCCTCAATGGTAAGGGCCAGGTTGGCACTGCGCGAGAAATAGGTCTGGGTTTTCATATTGATGATCATCATCTTAGCAGGATCTGTTGGATTAAAATCTTTCAACTCCTTTGCCGATACACTATCCAGGTAATTGTCCTCATTCTCTCTTAGGGCAGCTTTGGCTTCATTGCTTTTATCTACCCCATAAATAAAGGTTTCAGTTCCCTTGGCTGTATTGGGGGTGGTCCAGGTACGGTAATCTTTCACTTTCACCGTATAGGCTTTCTTTTTCTTTCCCTTGCCTTTGTAGCGGGTCACTTCTTTGTATCCGATGAATTCCCGGTGCCGTTGGGGGCCTCCGCCTTCGTTTACATGAATACACACAAACAGATCGCCTTTTTCGCGGTTGGCAATCTGGGCTTTGCGGGTTACGGGATCAAAAATATCGTTGCTGCGGGTTAAGAATGTTTCCACATCCGGGATCTCTGCAAGGATCAAGTCATTTAATTTGAGTGAGATGGCCAGTGCAATATCCTTTTCTCTGGAAAACGCACCCGAAGCGCCAAAATCACTACCACCATGCCCCGGATCAATAATAATTTTGCGAAGCGGTTGTTTCTGTACAGCATTGCCGGGCAACTGGCCCATGGCATGAAATGAGATCACCAGCGAAACAATAGGTAACAAAACCAAAGCAGCATATCGTCTTCTCATCATATCATTTCGTTAAAGGATTTTACCAGAAATAGCTTTTACACTGTCAAGGCCCTATTTTTGCCCCTGTGATCATGCGCAAACTCAGCAAATTTACTACAAAATCAGCCCCGGCTTTGGCAGTTGCCGGCTGTTTGCTCATATTAACATTTTGCGTGAGGGCCGCTGTATTCCCTGTTGGTATTCCGAAAGGGTATACGGCTGGGGTAAGAGATACGGTTCCTGCCACAAAAAAGGCAGACAGTGTGTTGCCTGCCAACCGCCTCCCTAAATTACCGGCAGATACCGGTCTGCAAAAGAACCCACCCGACTCTGTGGTAAAAGTGGATAGCATCCGGATGTCTAAAGACTCGGTAGATGCCATCGTGAAATACCACGCAGATGATTCGGGGGTATTGATCATAGCCACCAAAGACCTGTTTTTATACGGCAAAGCCAAAACAGATTACAAAGACCTGCAGCTCGAAGCGGCTACCATTCAATACGACCAGCAATCCAAAACGGTGCGGGCTTATGGGGCTACCGATAGCACGGGCGATATTGCTACCAAACCACAGTTTACACAGGGCGAGTTAAAAACCATCAGCGACTCCATCTTCTTTAACCTCGAAACACAGAAAGCCTATACCAAGAATACTTTTTTTCAGGAGGGAGAAATTTTTGTGAATGCCCGTTACCTGAAAAAGATCAGTGCCGATGAAGTGTTTGCCCGCGATGCCCGTTTTACCACCTGTAACCTGGATACCCCGCATTTTGCTTTCCGGGCACGGCGGATGAAGATCATTAACAACAAACTGGGCGTTACCGGAAGGGTATACCCGGAAATAGAATCGGTTCCTATCCCCATGATCTTCCTGCCCTTTGGCCTGTTTCCGCTGAACCGGGTAAGGCATTCGGGTGTGCTGTTTCCGGCCTTTACCTCGAGCGAAGATTTTGGATTGGGATTGGAAGGACTCGGTTATTACAAAGTATTTGGCGAGCATGTAGACGTAACCACCCGCGCCAATCTCTACTCTTACGGAGGCTGGAATGTGAATCTGAATTCGAAGTACATCATGCGGTATAAGTATACGGGTAGTATAAACATCACTTTTCAGAATACCAAAACCCTGAACCGGAATGCGTTCAGTACGGATGAATTCAGTAAGTCGCAGTCGTATATGATCAACTGGAGCCATAGCCGCGATAGCCGGGCCAGACCGGGTACCAATTTCGGAGCCAATGTGAATTTTGGTAGTACCAAGTTCAATCGCTCGCTGCTGAACAATCCTTACCAGAATTTTCAGAACCAGTTAAGTTCTTCCATCAGTTATTCGAAAGACTGGCGTGGAAAATACAATCTCTCGGTTAACATGAACCATAACCAGAACAGTAACTCCGGATTGGTCAACCTGAATCTGCCCACCGCCACCTTTAATGTGGTTACTTTTTATCCCTTCCAGAAAAAAGATGCCATCGGTTCGGGTAAATGGTATGAGAAGATCGGTATTGGCTATAGCGGTAACCTGCAGAACCAGGCTTCTTTCTACGATAGTGCTTTCAGTTTTAAAAGACTGATTGACACGGTTCAGTGGGGAGCGGTACACAATATCCCGATTACCCTAAGCCTGCCTTCGCTGGGCCCTGTTACCATCACACCCAGCATTTCTTATGAAGAGCGTTGGTATGGACAAAGGAATTTCAAGAAATGGAACGCTGCCAGTTCCAAAGTGGATACTACTATTCAGAAAGGATTGTATACCGCCCGTCAGATGTCTTTTGGTGTAGGGATCAATACCCGGATCTTTGGTATGTATAAATTTTCGCCCAAAAGTAATATTATCGGGATCCGTCACGAGATCAGGCCAACGATCTCTGTCAGTTACCACCCCGATTTTGCCGCCAAATACCATTACTCCACCCAGGTGGATACCTCGGGCCGCCAGGTTCGTTTTTCACAATTCGACGGGGGCATTATCGGTACCTTTTCCGAAGGGGCTTTTGGTGGAATCGGTTTCGGGATCGATAACCTGTTAGAGATGAAAGTGAAAGACCCCAACGATACCACTGCCAAGGGAAGAGAAAAAGGCAAGAAGGTAAAGTTGATCGAAGGCTTTGGTTTTAACTCGTCCTATAATTTGTTGGCAGATAGTTTTGCCCTCGGTAATTTTTCGATTTATGCCAGAACCACTTTGTTTGAGAAACTGAATATCACAGCATCTGCCAACCTCGATCCTTATGAGGTAGATAACCGGGGCTACCGCGTTAATAAAATCCTGTTCGATCCGCGTAGGTTTGCATTCGGAAGAATTACCGGAGGAAATATTGCCATGTCCACTTCTTTCAGCAGTAAATCGAAAGACGGCAAAAGCGACAAGAACAAAGAATTGCCCGTAGATCCGTTTATGACCCCGGATGAGCAACAGCGCCAGCTGCAGTTTGCCCGTGCCAACCCGGCAGAGTTTACCGATTTTAATATTCCCTGGTCACTTAACTTTTCGTATTCCCTCAATTTTGCGCGGGTATTAAAAACCGATTTCAGCGGGTATGAAACGCAAACCACTTCGAGCCTGAATTTTAACGGCGATTTCAGTTTGACCCCTAAATGGAAAGTGGGTGCTACGGGTTATTACGATGTGTCAAAACAATCTTTACAGCAGTTAAGTACTTTTATCTCGCGCGAAATGCATTGCTGGCAATTATCCATCAATGTTACACCAATTGGCCTCTATCGTTCTTTCAATATCACCATCAGTCCCAAATCCGGTATCCTCCGCGATCTGAAGATCAACCGCAGCAGAACTTTCTCCAGTTACTGATGATCGTTGGCAGCATAATAGTCCCACATCAATTTGAATATTTTCTCTTTCAGTTCCTCACTCGGAATACCCTGTGAAGAAACGGCCGGCAGAAAATGCATTTCCAGCCGGTGCGGCATCAGGTAGAAAAATTTATTGGCCGGAAATACTTTTTTGGTGTGAAAGAGGATCGCAGGTAAAATGGGTTTGCCGGTATCAGTAGCCAGGCGGAAAGCCCCATCGTAAAACTTCTTCAGCGGATCGCCGGTTCGGTTGCGGGTTCCTTCGGGATAGATGAGCATATCCAGGCCAATGGCGAGGATATTTTTCATGTCTTCAATACTTTTTCTGCGGCTGGCATCGCTGTTACGGTCTACCAGCACACTGCCAAACGTATAGATCCAGCCAAAAATGGGCACTTTGGTAAAACTCTTTTTGGCAATGGTTTTATTGGCCCGCGGCATAAAGGGCGTACTCACGGGCACATCCATCAGGCTGTTGTGGTTACAGACAATGATATAATTCTGTCCATCTATAAAATGTTCCTTGCCTTTGATGCGCAAAGGGCAACCGATCAGGTGCAGGTACACATACATCCATCCCCGCGATGCATGCCGGTGCCAACGGGCCCGAGCCGGTTCTTTCAGGAAAAAACAAGGCAGGTAAAAAAAGATGGCGATCAGCAGTGTAGCAATAAACAAAACCAATCCCCACAAAGCCCAGAGCCTTGCAAAAATGGCGGCGAATATATTTTCCTTTCCGGTGGTGTTTTGTGTTGCCTGCATGTGTGGTTGAACTGTTTTCTTTTTATTTGGTCGGACTCCAGTCTATCGGTGCCAGTCCCTGTTTCATCAATACTTCATTGGTTCTGCTGAAATGACGGCAGCCAAAAAATCCTTTATCGGCACTGAAAGGCGAGGGGTGTGCTGCTTTTAAAACAGTGTGTTTGGTCTCGTCTATCAATACCTGTTTCTCCTGCGCAAATTTACCCCAGAGTAAAAATACCAGTCCGCTTTTTTCGGCAGAGAGTTTTTTGATCACCGCATCCGTAAAATCCATCCAGCCGATCTTTGCATGACTGGCGGGCTCATTGGCCCTTACGGTCAGGATCGCATTCAATAAAAAAACACCCTGTTCCGCCCATTTGGTAAGGTTCCCTGTTTTGGGAATGGGTAAACCAATATCGGTATGCAATTCTTTATAAATATTCACCAGTGAGGGTGGAGGAGGCACACCATCCGGCACAGAGAAACTTAATCCATGCGCCTGCCCGGGATTGTGATAAGGATCCTGCCCCAGGATCACCACTTTTACTTCGTTGAAAGGGGTGGTGTTAAATGCATTAAAGATCAGTTGTCCGGGCGGATATACGGTGGTTCGGGTAGCTTTTTCTGTTTTTAAATGGGTGGCTACCTGCAGAAAGTAAGGCTTGGTAAATTCGTGCTTCAGCACGGCTTTCCAACTGGGTTCGATTTTTACATCCATCGGGTAGAGTACGGGTGTTTGAATGCCGAAGGTAATGAAAGGGACTACTGTCGCATACATTTATCTGTTTTGATTGAAAAAAATAGCGGATGGTCTGTGTATGGAATCACAATAAGTCTCCGTATTGAAAAGGGGGTTGGATGAGGTAATTTGTTTTCAACAGAGGGATAGGATTTGCGGATTAGCGGATGACGGATTGTCGGATTCACTTACCATTATTGGTCAGGCGACCAACAACGGCAGAGAAAATATTGGTGGAGGAACTATTTTTTCAACACAGAAACACAGAGATTGGGAGTTACACAGAGAGAAGATGTATGTATTAGCGGATAATGGTTACACTGCCGCCCACCGCAGGCATTTCGGCGGATACTTTGATCACGTAATAGTAGGTGCCAATGGGTTGATCAATGCCCTTGTATTTGCCATCCCAGGGTTTGGTGTAGCCGGTTGAGCGGAAGAGCAATTGTCCGAGCCGGTTAAAAATACTTACCGAACATTCCGGATACAGATCCAGCACCGGCACTTCCCATACATCATGCACCCCATCGCCATTGGGCGAAAAAGCATTAGGGGCCAGTATGGGCGGTTCGCCAACAACAACAGATACGGGCATCACCACACTGCATCCGCCTACATTGGTTCCCTTGATATAATACGTGCCTGTTTTCTTCACCGCAGCTGGGTCGGGTAAAGGGATAGTTGTCTCAGCATCTTTCCAGAAAGTGAAGATGATACCCGTGGTATTACCGGTAATGATATCGTACAGGTTTATCGAATCCGGCCGTATGGCTGGGTTGGGGTTATTGAGATCGAGAATGGGATATTTGGAAATAGTAACCACTATCGCTTTTACCGACATACAACCTGCGCTATTGGTTGCTTTTACATAATAAGTGCCACTTTCTGTGATCTGTTTGGGTGAGGACAGGTAATTGGTAAGGGAGGGGTCGGTGTAGTAACTCAGGCTCAAGCCCGGCGTACTGCCTGCGGTGATCAAACTGTCTGTAATGTCTACACCATTGGATATACATTCCTGTAAAGGTGCGTTCGGTGTTTTCAGGTTGATGATCTCTGAGGAATATTCGATGGTGGCATAGACCGTATCTATACAACCCTGATCAGGAAATGGCGTTACTTCTACCGCAAAGACACTATTTACCGGTGGTGCGGGACGTAACCGCAGGGTGATGCTCGTATCCAGCAGTTTCGAAAAATCGCTGTTAAACCAACGGTAACCCGCAAAACCAAATGGGGCCGTTAATGTTTGGGAACTATCGCTGGTACACTGCACATTTCCCGAAATGGGAGACGAACAGTTTTCGTTCACATCCACATAGGCATACCCGAAATGGCCACCCCGCGTACAATCGTTGGTGGTAAATTCCAAACGGATGGTTTTGCCTGCATAACCGGATAATTTGATGGTTACCGGTGTCCAGCTCTTATAAAAAACACTATCGCGTAAGCCGGATTGTTTAAATCCCGGAAGATTGGATGATGCGGCATAGGAAAAGGAACTGCAACCAATATACTGCCCGCTGCTTACGTCAAATACATTGGCGGTAAATTTCGGTTGTTCCCATTCCTGGTGTCCGGGGTTCTGAAAAACCACGGCGTAATTATAAATGATGCTGTAATTGTTCTGGTTGGCCGGAATCGTGAAAGTATAACTCACCTGCTCTACCTGCCGGTTCACCTGTGCATTACCCAACTGAATGGAATAACCGCTGCCATTCGGACAACTTATCGGGAAACCGCCATATAAATCAACCTGTGAAGTATTACTGTTTTGAATGATGGTGTGGCGGCCAAAAACGGGCGTATTGCCGGAAAGAGTGATTTTGCCGTCATTGCTGCTGATCAGTCCCGTGCTGCATTCCCAGCGATCAAAATTGCCGGTTTCGAAACCAATATTGGGTGGACATTGTGCAAGGGCTGTTCCGGCAAATAAAAGGCATACCGCAAACACCAGAAACGGTAACACCCTTGTATAGCATTGATTCATACAGTACCGGATAACATTCGAACGGGGTAACAAGGTACTGATTATTCAAAGATGAATTTCTCCGAATCCATGATTGGTTGCCTGAGTGGACAAACGCGTTCTGGAATTTACTGCAGGGTATTGAACAGGCTGATCAGGTTGATCCAGTCGTTCTCTGTGGTTAGGGTAAGTTTGTTGTCTTCAATATGTTTGTTCAGCAGGGGCCATTTGGCGGCCAGGTCGGCCGTGGTTCTGGTAAAAACAGAATCGAATGATTGGCGCGATAAAGAAACCCGGATCGGTTTACGGCCGTTAAAACCGGCATCGTTTTTCAGCAATGTGTACACAGCAATAAAATCCTTGCCATCTCCCTGTTTCAGTTCTTTGTTCAGGGTGAGTATTCCCTGTACCAGCGAGGCTTCGAATGAACTGGGTGTGGCAGTAGCAATGGTTTTTGGCGCAGCCGGTTTGGTTTGGGCCATACCGTTTACAGACAGTAAAACCACAGCAGTTAAAACAAAAAATGATTTCATAACGGTGAATTGATAATCTCGTTGCAAATATCGTTCCTCAGTGGAGGAACACCGTACAAAGTTACGGAAAACCCCAGACTGCCCGGAAATGCCGGTGATGGTAGAGCTGTACTGCGTAAACGAATTTGAATTAATCTATTGAAATTGAGCCTCTTACATCAAATCTCTCTGCGCAAACTCCCCGCCCTCTGCGGCTCTGCGGTGAACAGACGTTCCATTCACCGCAGAGAAGGGGAGAACGGGGAGTTTGCGCAGAGAGTATTATGCTAAACCCGGCTTTCGGATACTGATACAAACTTCATCCCCAACCGAAAAATCCGTTTCCATTGTTTTCACAGGAATTATTTTACCAGAAATCTGAACCTGTAGCTCTAAAAAACTACCCCAGAAACGGATCTGTTGAATCCGTCCCTGAACACCACCGTTCTCAGACTTTGTAATGGAAAATTGTTCGGGGCGCAGCAGATACCGATCACCCAACAACGGAGAACCACTGCTTCCACCCAGTACACGCCATTCATCGGCTGTGAGCAACACATAGGAACCCAGCAATCCGGCCACGTATTCATTCACCGGATGATGATAAACAAAAGCAGGCGCACCTTGCTGAACCAGTTTGCCCGATTGCATGATCAGCAGTTCATCGGCCCATGACAAAGTATCCAGCGGATCATGTGATGTGAGGATGCAACTGATCTGTAAACGGCTGCTCAGATCTTCGAGTACTTCTTTTAATAACTGTTTGTGAATAGGGTCGAGGTTGGAGAAGGGCTCATCCAGCAACAACAAACGCGGCGATCCTGCCAGTAAACGGGCCAGTGCTATGCGTTGTTTTTCGCCTCCGGATAACTGGTGGGTTTTGCGGGCCAGCAGGTGACTGATGCGGCAAACCTCAAACAAAGTATCTGCCTCGGCCTGTGGTAAACGGGTGCCCATTTCCAGCCATTCGCCAACCCGGTAATTGTTCCGCAGTTCATAGTGTTGCGAGAGATAGGCAATGCCCTGATGACCATGGATGAGTTGGTAATCCGGCCCCATTACTTTTTCATCCTCAAAAAAAATGCTTCCACTGTTGGGTTGCACCAGTCCTGCGATCATTTTCAGCAGACTGCTTTTGCCCGAACCGGTTTCACCGGCAATGGCCAGTTTCTGGAAACGGGTCTGCTCAAAACTGATCTCGTCTACCACCGTAGCGTCCTGTATTTTTTTGGTGAGATGCGATACTGATAAAAACCCCATGAACTGTTTGTATTGGAATGGTTGAAAAATGAAGGTACTACTGAGTTCTGCTATTCAAACGGATTAGCGTAAAATGTTTTCCTTAGTTAGTCAGAAAAACTCTCTGCGAAAACTCCCGCTCTCCCGTTTTCTGCGGTGAATGGAACCCATGCTCACCGCAGAGCCGCAGCGTACGGAGAGTTTTCGCAGAGAGGGAGCAATGAGATAGCTTCTCACAATCATTAACTGTTTTCACTAACTTAGAAATTCAATGCCCGCCTTATGAGAAAATACCTGCTTGTAGGAATCATGCCGCTCTGGCTGCTGACAGCCTGTACCTCAACCCCCAAAAAAACTACGCCCTCTTTTACCATTACCGCTGCAGAGCCGGTATACTTCAAATCTTTTGTAGACTGCAATATGGCCGAAGCCTGGGTGAGTGATACTTTTCGCATATTCCCGGGTAAGTACGGCGAAGACCCCTTGTGGGGCGATGCGCGCGACCTGAAATATGCCGATGGCAAAAACGCATCGGAAGCTTTTAACCGCCGCTTCGAAGAATTCAAAGAACCCATCCTGCCCAAAAATGTGGCACCTACTGCAGAGGGACTGCATGGTGCTGTCTGGTTTGAAACCGTTTACCAGGATCCCAAAGATCCATCGGGTAAAACCTTGTATGCCCTGTATCACAACGAAAATTATCCCAATACTTTTCCTTACCGTGATAGCACGGGCAAAGGGTATATCGATCAAAACTGGCCGGAGGGTTTAACCGGAAAAAAAACACCGGCAGCGGTTTGCCGTATCGGTATTATGCAATCGGTCAATGGCGGGCATAGCTGGGAAAACAAGGGCATTGTGCTCGAAGATAACCAGCCCCGTATGATCCTGAAACCGCATAATACTTCGGTTACTTTTGCGGGTGGGGTGGGAGATCCTTCTGCGATTGCGAGTGAGGGTTATCTCTATATTTTTTATGGGGAGTATGGGTATCCCGGCCAATATGAACAGGCCAGTTATGATCCGCTGAAAGAATACAGCGGACAATGCATCAGCATGGCCCGGATTGCGCTAACCGATCTGCCCGATCCCGCAGGCAAAGCCCAACGCTGGGATGGTACCGATTTTACCGTGCCTTATGATGGTATTGGTGCGCCTATCCGTTCTTTACAGATTCCCGTAGCGGCAGGTGGCGGACCTACTTCCTCGCCCCAGAGTAAATATTACTGGGGCCCATCGGTTAGCTGGAATACCCACCTGAAAGCCTGGGTCATGCTGATGGCCCGTGCCGAGGGCCCCTCGTGGAAGGGTTCTAACGTGTACATTTCATTTAACACCAACCCCTCGCTGGCAGGTACAGCGGGACAACAATGGAGCACCCCCCAATTGCTCGTGAGCAAACCCGGACATACTATCTGGTACCCCTCCCTGCAACCCATTGGCGGAACTGCCGAAATACAAAACAAAAACACCTGTCTAAAAGTAGGCGAAACCGCCCGTTTGTTTTTTAAGGATAATGCAAAGGATACGGCGATGTATTTGTCGGAATATGTGGTGAGGTTTTATGGGAAGGAATGAGAAACAGTTTTTTTCAAATCTCATAATACTGGCCGAGTATTGGGGGGGCTTACAAAAAATTGTATAACACCATTCGATGACTTATAATATAATTTTGCTATATTTATTATGCGATAGTTTTACACGCAAAGCCAGCCAAAATAGCCGTATTGGCGCAATAGTATAGCGGGTATAACTAAGTTAGGCGAAACCTATATACTGCATTATGAAATTGATCGCAGACAATTACAACTCACATCAGTCCAGTTGCTATTTCCTGGACATGCGAAACTCAACGTTTATTACTCGGATAATTAGTTTGGACCATTCAAATAAAACGGAAAAAGCTGTCGAAAGATTGAAAACTCATGCGGCTTTTATGCTTGAGATTCATAGGCAAGTCACAACTAAGTTGGAAAAACTGGACAAGAATAAATTCTATTTTGACGATACAGGAGATGGTCATTTTTGTTTGATATGGACAGAAAATCATGCTTGGGATGCTTTAGATATTGCGAGCTCAATTTCACAATTCTTATTTAAAGAATTGAAGATATATAATAGTAGCAAACTAGATTTATGGTCTAAAGAGACAAGAGAAACTTTGCGATTAGATTTTGGAATTGGACTGCATACCGGAGGAAGTCTTGTTTATGAGGACGAAATTACGGGTAAGCGATATGCATTTGGGGTCGTTTTAAATACTGCAGCACGCCTTGAATCGTTCACAAAAAACTACCGCGACCTTTCTTTACTTTTTACTGGCAATTTCAAGAATTTTTTAGGTCACCAAAGGCCTATTTTTGATGAAAATAATAGATTAAAAGCACTTAAACAGCTTGAAAAAATCATTCCTGTGTCTTCATTTAATGTCGATATAAAGGACAGTAAATCTGATGGGCATGAGCTATTTACTATTCTACCAAAGAATATTTCAGAATTTATTTCAAATGAATAGCTTCGCCTAACATCGGCTTTGCAAAAGTTGGGCTGACGAATTTCGCCCATCAACTGTAGGAATTCTGACCCAGCTTCAGTAATTTGACTTTACCTAATCGAGTCTTTAGTGGCCAAGCAAGCGACAGAATATATTTCCCAACATTCGCCAAGCCCTGACCGTTGGCTGAAATTAAAGTTTCTTTATGTTTAATGAATATGAAAATACTTTAAGGAAAATTATTTTACTTGTATTAGGCGAGAATCCCGAGTCGTATAAAATTTCACAGGATCGAATACTAAAGTGGAAAGAAAAAAAAGACATTAAGCTCACTAATCAGAAGCCTACCATAAACGAATCCCGTATTATCTACTTTTCGGATTTTTATGATCTAGTAACAATAATTACAAAAAATTGGGATAAGTTTCAACCTGTTTTATTGAACAAGAAAAGATTTGAAATATTTTTTGCAGAAATCGAGAGTTGCCGAAATGAAATCGCTCATGGACGTGAAATAACATCATATCAGGATCATCTACTAAAAGGAATTACACTTGATTTGAAAAGTTTGTTAACAGTATATTATAATAAAAATCAAATGATCACCGATTACTTCATCAGAATCCTAAAAGTCAGCGATAACTTAGGTAATATTTGGGAAGATAGTGTTAGTTCAAAAAAGGTAACTTTAAGAGAAGGTGATTATTATGAATTGATTATAGATGCACATGATCCGAAAAGTAGAGAAATAGAATATGAGTTACGTACTGTGGCGGGCTTTTCTCTAAAGCAGAAGTCGAACAGGTTTAACTTTACAATTCCAAAACTTCTCATTAGTCAGTCAACAAGTCTAATATGCATTGCAAGTACACCATCATCAGATTATACAAATCAGGATATCCTTTCTTTTCGGTTAATCGTATTACCAAAATAACTGCAGCCAACATTGCACAGGCAAAAGTTGGGCTTTTGTATTTGGCCCATCAGCTATTGGATTTCTGACCAGGCTTCAGTAATTTGGCTTTAGCTAATCGGGTCTATAGTGGCCAAGCAAGCGACAGAATATATTTCTAAACCTTCGCCAAGCCCTGGACAGTTATAGGGCATTTTAAAAGACGACACAACGACAAGAAAATATATGGAATATATTTCGACATCAGCACTTGCAAACGAACTCGACATTAAATCAGTTGACCTGTTTGACAAATTGAAAACGCTTGGTTGGATAGAACGAAAAAAGGACAAGTGGGTTCTAACTGAACTTGGAAAGCAAAAAGGCGGACAGACAAGAAACAGTCCGAAGTTCGGAGAATTTGTTGTTTGGCCTGAAAATATATCCCTTGACGGTGGACAACTAAAAGAAAAACCTAAACTGCTAAATGCGACAGCTATTGGTAAACACTTTAATGTTTCATCTCAACGCCTTAATTTGATTTTATCAGAATTTGGTTGGATAGAAAAAGACCTTGCAGGTTGGACAATAACAAAACTTGGAAAAAATGTAGGCGGCAGACAATTTGAACACGAAACTTCGGGTGGTTCCTATGTTTTATGGCCTGAAAATATTTTACAAAACAAAAGTTTAGTTGGCGTGTTCAATGACTCACCAATTGAAAATGAAACTCCTAAGCAAGTTGTAACAACAGTAGCACCACGACAACAGACGCAGACACCAGTTTCGACATTAAATAATTTCCGAGATAAGTTTGAAGCCAAACACCGAACCAAAGACGGACATTTTGTGCGTTCAAGAGCTGAAGTAATTATAGACGACACTTTGTATGACTACGGATTAGTACACGCTTATGAAAAGAAAGTTCCCATTGAAGAAGAATTGTATACGGACTTCTATTTACCAAATGGAAAAGTTTACATCGAGTTTTGGGGAATGGAAAGCGACCCAAAATATTTAGAACGAAAAAAAATCAAATTGGAAATCTACAAGAAATACGATTTGAAATTAATTGAACTTGACGACAGCGACATTGCAAACCTTGACGACCACTTGCCGAAAAAATTATTGAAGTATGGAATTAAGGTATATTGACATACGAAAAACACCTAATAATAGCACTTGCTCAAAAGGAGGGGTTTCGTGTTCCAAAGACAGTTTTGTGATTAAAGAAACAATCGTTTTACAAATCAAGTTTTAGAGGAAAAGTCCCGCCCTTTCGGTAGGTGCAAGCTGTTGTGAGCAATCCTCCTAAACCCAAATTCAAACAAAGGCATAAAAAAAGCCCGGTTCCAAGAACCGGGCTCTTGGCGCCTTTTACCTTACCGTGCTTTTTTCTTTGGATCCGCTTTCTTCTGTGCGGAGCTTTTCTTTTTGGTAGGCTTATTCTTTTTTGGTTCAGCTGTCTTTTTCGACATAGATGTACATTTAAGGTTAGTGAATTATTTACTCATGGCTGCAGCGAATTTCTTCCCTTTCTTACCTGTTGTAATTTCAGAAGAGGCGACAGTACAGCCAGACTGTAAGCAAACGAAGATAGGACTATAAGCGTAAATCGAAATTTAATCAAGTTTGGCCGTTCGGTCATATTGTGCCCTTTTTACGCTGTTGTCAGGTTTGGGGCTGATGAATAAGGTCCTTCCACTCCAACAAATATCCCAGCATCAGCTCTAACGGAAGGTATTCTGATCGGCAGTAAAATATATCAGCAACTTTTGTAACTTCCATCAGCAACAGATAGCCATGGGCGAGGGAAGACCTTACCCCAACTGCTTGAATGCCTGGTGTTGGCGGAAATTGTAATGGGCTTGCGCTGACTAAATATAAATGAATCGTTACATGATAAAGTATAAGAAGCTGCATTTATGGATGCTTATCCCGATGCTGATTATGCAAGCCGGCATCTTTTATGACTACTGGGGCGATTTTTCAGACAACGCATGGTCTGTACATGTTCATTATCTCACGGGAACTGTGTGGTATCTCTACCTCATCATCCAGCCTTATTATGCTACACATGGGCAAATGGCTAAACATCGTACCAATGGTATCATCGGCATGTTCATTGCCGGTGGGGTATGTATAACTGCGCTGAGCATGTTGCATCGGGATATGGCATCAGCAGAAAGTTCAGTAGCCGACCCCGAACGGTTCGGCCCATTCCAGCCCTGGTTCTTCCTGGGTGTGGCAGCCGTAGAGATTGTAATGATGATCGCATTTGGATATGCTGTGATCAAAAGTATCATCCACCGTAAGCAGGTGGAAGATCATGCCTGGTGGTTGATATCAACTGTATTCCTCATCATGATGCCGGCACTGGGCCGTGGTGCACAATTTGTGACTATGGCATTGTATGGGGATAAATGGCCCAATATTGATATCATGTCCTCATTGTATGTGACAACAGCCCTGATCATTGCGATGTTGTTATGGTTTGCATGGAAATACGGAAAGCTGAAACATCCTGCTACCTTGCTGGCTTTAGCCGTAAATATGTTGAATCTTTTTTTAGAACCTATCGGAAGATCAGAAACTGTACAACAGTTTTTAAAAGTGATGATCAAAGGGTAATTATTAAGCAGTCTCCGCAGTTGTCTAACCCTGAAGCAGAAGGAATCTGTGGAAGCCGTTTAAATAAGCAGGGTCTAAATACGCTTTGTAGAGGCTGAAATCAACGTTATAGGTTTTTGTTTGTTTCCAAACCCTTTTTTCCGTTATTTTGCAGCCCTGAAAACAACTATCGGACCGCTAGCTCAGCTGGATAGCGCATCCCGCTTTCAGCGGGAAGGTCATTGGTAGTTTAGGGAATGAAAAATATTGGACCGGTAGCTCAGCTGGATAGAGCAGCTGCCTTCTAAGCAGCAGGTCATTGGTTCGAATCCAATCCGGTTCACAAGTGAGGCTCAAAAGGCCTCACTTTTTTTATTTCCGCTGGGCCTACTGTACAGAAATCGCTTTACTTTGCTCCAAACGATTGCCAATGAGTTATAATTATCTTCCCTTAGACCGGAAATGGCTCCACTTTGATCAGGTGAAAAACCTGCTCGACTACGACCAGCAGGTATCCATCACTTTCGACGCCCATGAGCGGATCCTGGCCTGCCGCCAATACCTGGATGCCAAAATGGAAGATAAAAACGGCCTTTTTTACGGCATCAACACCGGATTTGGCTTTCTCCAGAACGTAAAGATCGACGCCAGCCAGATAGAACAGCTGCAATACAACCTGCTCGTTTCCCATGCCTGCGGGCTGGGAGAGGAAGTGCCCCGGGATATTGTGAAACTGATGCTGATGCTCAAGATCAAATCGCTCAGCTATGGTAATAGCGGCGTACAGATCGATACCGTGATCCGGCTGATGAATATGTACAACCACGATGTGCTGCCTGTGATCTATACCCAGGGTTCATTGGGGGCATCGGGCGATCTGGCGCCTTTGAGTCATTTGAGCCTGCCCTTACTCGGTTTGGGCGAAGTATACCACGAAGGCCGTAAAATGCCCGCAGCCGAAGCCCTGCAGAAATTTGGCTGGCAGCCCGTCCAGTTACAGAGCAAAGAGGGCCTTGCCCTGATCAATGGCACCCAGTTCATGAGTGCTTACGGCATGTACTGCCTCAAAAAAGCCGAACACCTGCTGGCCATGGCCGATCTGGTCAGCGCTTTGTCGTTCGATGCCTTCGATTGCATCAGTCAACCCCTCGACCCCCATATTCATGCCGTAAGGGCCCACAAAGGGCAGGTGCATACGGCCGAAACCCTGCGTAAACACCTGGCAGGCAGCGAGATAGGCCAACAGGCCAAGAGCCAGGTGCAGGATCCCTATTCCTTCCGCTGTATACCGCAGGTGCATGGGGCCAGCAAAGATGCTTTTCACCATATCCTGGAGGTATTTGTGCGGGAGATCAATTCCGTCACCGATAACCCCAATATCTTCCCCGAAGAAGACCTGATCGTGAGCGGGGGTAATTTTCATGGCCAGCCACTGGCCCTGACGCTGGATTACCTCGCCATTGCCATGAGCGAGATCGCCAATATTTCGGAGCGGAGAACCTACCAACTGATCAGCGGTCAGCGCGGCCTGCCCCTGTTCCTGGTAAAAGATGCCGGACTTAATTCCGGTTTCATGATCCCGCAGTACACGGCGGCCGGGATTGTGAGCGAGAACAAACAATTGTGTACGCCGGCCTCGGTAGACAGTATCTCCTCCTCCAATAACCAGGAAGACCATGTGAGCATGGGTGCCAATGCCGCCACCAAATGTTACCGCCTGATACAGAATGTAGAAAAAGTACTCGCCATAGAATTACTCAGTGCCGCCCAGGCGCTGGATTTCAGACGCCCCCTGCGCAGTTCGCCCATACTGGAGCAACTCATGACCGCTTTTCGGGCAAAAGTGAGTTTTAATGCAGCGGATAGGTTGTTGCATGAGGATATGGTGGAGGCGATTGGGTTTTTGAGTAACTATAAGGGGAACGATAAATTAGTAATTAGAAATTAGTAGTTAGTAATTACTAATTCCTAATTGCTAACTACTAATTCTGCTCTCTCTCCATTTCCTTACCTTTGCCCACTTACAAAGCAAAGCAATGAGCGAAGAAAAAAGCCTGAATTTTATTGAAGAGATCATAGAAGAGGATCTGAAGACCGGGAAACATAGTTCCATTACCACCCGTTTTCCGCCTGAGCCGAACGGGTACCTGCATATTGGGCATGCCAAGAGCATTTGTCTGAATTTTGGGCTGGCCAAAAAATATGGCGGACAAACCAACCTGCGTTTTGATGATACCAATCCTACCACAGAAGAAACGGAATATGTAGAAAGCATTAAGGATGATATCCGCTGGCTGGGTTTTGAGTGGAGTAATGAATTGTATGCTTCCAATTATTTTGAGCAGTTATATGAATTTGCAATAGTCTTGATCAAAAAAGGGCTGGCTTATGTGGATGACAGTACCAGTGAAGAAATTGCCCAGCAGAAAGGAACACCTACTGTTCCGGGAACGAGGAACCGGTTTGCCGACAGAACCGTAGAAGAGAACCTGCAATTGTTTGCAGACATGCGTGCCGGTAAATTTGATGATGGCAGTAAAGTGGTTAGGGCGAGGATCGATATGGCATCGCCCAATATGCTGCTGCGCGATCCGATCATTTACCGCATCAAACATGCCCACCACCACCGCACCGGTGATAACTGGTGTATTTACCCGATGTATGATTTTGCGCATGGACAGAGTGATTCGATCGAAAAGATCACGCATTCTATCTGTACGCTCGAATTCATCCCACACCGCGATCTGTATAACTGGTGTATTGAGAACCTGGGGATTTATCCTTCCCGCCAGTATGAATTTGCGCGGTTGAACCTGACCTATACCATCATGAGCAAACGAAAACTGCTGCAACTGGTGAATGAGGGGCATGTAACCGGCTGGGATGATCCGCGGATGTCTACCATCAGTGGTATGCGAAGGAGAGGGTATACGGCCAGTGCCATCCGTGAGTTCTGTGACCGGATCGGGATTGCCAAAAGAGAGAACCTGATCGATTTCAGTTTGCTGGAATTCTGTGTGCGCGAAGACCTGAATAAAATTGCTTTACGCCGGATGGTGGTGTTTGATCCGCTGAAAGTGGTGATCACCAATTATCCGGAGGGAGAAGAAATGTTGGCGAGTGAGAACAACCCCGAAGATCCGGCTGCCGGACACAGGGAAATTCCTTTCAGCAGAGAACTGTATATCGAACGCGAAGACTTTATGGAAACGCCTGCCAAAAAATATTTCAGGCTGGCGCCCGGGCAGATGGTGCGTTTAAAAAGCGCTTACATCATCCAATGTGAAGAAGTGGTGAAAGATGCAGCTGGCAATATCACCGAAGTGAGATGTACCTATATTCCGGAAAGTAAAAGTGGTGCAGATACATCGGGCATTAACGTAAAAGGAACTTTGCATTGGGTAAGTTTGGCACATGCCGTAACGGCTGAAGTACGTTTGTACGACCGCCTCTTTAAAGTAGAAGATGTAGCCAATGCAGAAGGCGATTTTAAAGATCATATCAACGAAGCTTCCTTAACCGTGCTGCCAAACGCCTATGCTGAGCCTGCTTTGCTCAAGGATACAGCCGAGGACAGATACCAGTTTATCCGCAAAGGATATTTCAGTCTCGATAAAGACAGTACACCCGGTAAGCTGGTATTTAACCGGACCGTTACCTTGAAAGATGGTTGGGCGAAGGAAGTGAAGAAGGGGTAGGGGGATGCAGGTTACAGGTTTGAGGTTTCAGGTTACTGGTTGCAGGGGGGTATTATATGTATTGACTGTTAAATGGGTAAGCCAGGCCGCTATCGTATTTATTCAAGATGGATTTACTACACAAATTTGAGAAACACTGGCGGGAGGAATTCGGTCAGGTAACTACGGCCAACACCCGTCTGCTGGTGGCGGTGAGTGGTGGGGTGGATAGTGTGGTGCTGGTGGATCTGTTACACAGTATGGGCTTTGATTTTGTGATGGCGCATGTGAATTTTCAACTGCGTGGTTCGGAGAGTGAGCGGGATGAGCAGTTTGTTCGATCGCTGGCTGATAACTACGGCAAAGAACTGTTGGTAAAGAAATTTGATACAAAACTATATGCACAGGAAAATAAACTCTCTATACAGGAAGCGGCGAGGGTTTTGCGGTATGATTGGTTCAGCGATATTTTGGCCGGTTGGGTACCTGCAGCTTCCATTGCTACAAACACGGGTGTTCGTTCTTCATTGACGCATCATTTGATTGTTACGGCGCATCATGCAGATGATAATATTGAAACCGTATTAATGCATTTTTTTCGGGGCACCGGTATTCAGGGAATGGCGGGTATACAACCCTTGCTGAAAACGCGGAAGCTGATCAGACCCTTGCTGGCTTTCCGGAAAAATGAGTTGCTGGAATATGCTGTAGCGAAAAGTGTATCGTTTGTAGAGGATTCTTCGAATGCATCCGATAAATACACACGGAATTATTTCCGTAACCAGTTACTGCCCCAGATCAAAGAAGTGTATCCGCAGGTAGAAGAAAACCTGCTGCATAATATTGAACGGTTCCGTGAGATCGAAGAGATCTACCGGCAATCGGTAGACCAACAAATCAACCGCCTGCTCGAAGTCAAAGGAACGGAATGGCATATTCCCGTGATGAAATGGAAGCAGGTAAAACCCTTGTCAACCATTACCTGGGAACTGATCAGTCGTTTCGGTTTTCATGCAGCGCAAACGGCAGAAGTGATCAAACTGCTGGATGGGGAGAATGGTGGTTACCAGCTTTCTCCCAGCCACCGCATTATCCGCAACCGTAACTGGATGATCATTTCACCCAATAACACTAGCACTGCTCAGCATATCCAGATCGAAGAAGACCAATCAGAAGTCGTTTTCGAAAACGGCACCCTCTCGATAACCACAAAATCAGAAACATTCACTCAATCACTCATCCACTCATTCACTCATTCTCCCTCCGACGCTTCTCTGGATGCCTCAGAGATCCGTTTCCCATTGCTACTCCGCAAATGGAAAGCCGGAGATTATTTTTATCCCCTGGGCATGCAGAAGAAAAAGAAGCTGGGCAAGTTTCTGATCGATCTCAAATTATCGCGTACCGAAAAAGAGCAGGTATGGGTACTGGAAAGCGATAAACGAATTCTGTGGGTGCTGGGTTATCGCATCGATAACCGTTTCCGGATCACCGAAAAAACAAAACAGGTAGTACAGGTAAGCTACCGGAAATAATTCATCACTTCATTTACAAAACTCTCCAGCGGCCGGAAAGGACTGAGGAACTGGCTGGTGATAACGAGAAACACAACCCCGTATAAAGCCCCCCAGATATGCGCTGAGTGATTGATATTGCCATGTCCTTTTTTAGCGAGATATGCAGAAATGCCCAGGTACAGCGGGCCGAAAATAAAAGCCGGAATATGAAAAGGGATCGGGAAAATGCCCATGCCCATGGTAGGATTCAGAAAGATACCAATAAAGATCACGGCAGAAACCGCACCCGAAGCACCCAGACTACGGTAATAATAATCGTTGCGGTGTTTGAAATAAGTGGGCAGCAGGCAAACTACCAGTGCCGAAATATACATCAGGATGTACAAGGCTTTTCCCATCTCCCCGAAAATGGCCATGAATGCCCGCTCTACCATATCGCCAAACAGGTAAAAAGTGTACATATTAAAGGCAAGGTGCATGAAATCGGCATGGATAAAACCGCAGGTAATAAAACGGTACCATTGGTTATGATTGGTAACGGCCGTGGGGTAGAAGATCATATCGTTGGTGATCTTCTCGTTCGAAAAAGCGGTGAAAGAGATCACACAGGTTAGCAACAATATGATAAGGGTGATGGTAAGCATGCAGGCAATTTAGGAAATTCTGTGTGAGAGATATATTAAATATTTTCGTTCATCTGTTCCTTGTTCATCTGTTCATCTGTTCATCCGGTTGGAGGAAGCTTTCATTCACCGCAGAGACGCAGAGAGCGGTGAGTTTTCGCGGAGAAAAGCTTATGTCTTTAACTATGATGGTATTTCTCATTCCGTAAAATGGTACAGGCCCGGTACACCTGCTCGGCCAGGATCAGTCTGACCAGCATATGCGGAAACACCAGCCTGGATAAACTCCAGACCAGATCGGCACGTTTGCTAACAGACTCATCTACCCCAAAAGCGCCGCCGATCAGAAAAACGATCCGTTTGGTGCTGCTGTTAGCGCGTTGCTGGATCCATTGGGCCAATTCAGGTGAGCTGAGGTTTTTTCCCCGCTCATCCAGTAAAATCAGGTGGTCGTCTTTCTGCAGTTGCCCCAGTATGGCTGTGGCTTCGGCTTTCTTCAGTTCTGCTTCTGATAAAGTACCTGCATTTTTGGGCGGAGCAATGATCAGCCAGTCGGCCGGGAAATAATTATTGAGTCGTTTCGTAAACTCCTCAATACCCGCTTTTGCATAGGCTTCATGTGCTTTTCCAACCGACCAGAACTGCATTTTCATGCGATAAAAATAGAGAAAGCATTCGTTATTATGGAACTTAAATAACATCGGTATTTATCCCCCGGCTTTTTTATCTTAGTTGCTTCAACCTGCTACCGGCAGGCTACCCAAAACGATCACTAACGATAATGCTTGAGCACTATGAACCGTAAAGAATTTGTCCGCACTGCAGGATTGGCCACTGCTGCCATGGCCGTATTACCTGGTATGAAATTATTTGCTGCTGCACCTGATGCCAAAGTAAGAATGGTATTGATCGGCACCGGTGCCAGGGGTGTGAATCACCTGGATCTCTTGCTCCGCCGCAATGATGTAGAAGTGGTGGGTATCTGTGATATTGAACCCCGTGCCCTCGCAGCCGCAAAAGAAATGATCAGCAAATCAGGTAAGCCCATGCCAGAAGTTTTCACAGGCGATAATTATGCCTGGAAAAAAATGGTGGAGAAAAAAAATATAGACGGTGTGGTGATTGCTACGCCCTGGGAGTGGCACAAAGAAATGATTATTGGCTCGCTGGAAGCGGGTATTAAATATGTAGGGTCTGAAGTGATGATCGGCATCACACTCGAAGATCATTGGGAAGTGGTGCGTGCTGCAGAAAAATACAAGGCACAGGTGATGATGCTGGAGAACGTGTGTTACCGCAGAGATGTAATGGCGGTGTTGAATATGGTGCGCCAGGGTATTTTCGGTGAAATGATTCATCTGCAGGGTGGTTACCAGCACGATCTACGGGAAGTGAAATTCAATGATGGGGTAAATACCTATGGACATGGCGTGGAGTTTGGTGAAAAAGGATATTCCGAAGCGCATTGGAGAACGGAGCATTCGGTACACCGCAATGGGGATCTGTATCCTACACATGGCATCGGACCGATTGCGAATTATATCAATATCAACCGGGGAAACCGGTTTTTAACCCTGAGCTCTTTTTCATCCAAAGCCCGTGGACTGCATAATTATGTGGTAAAAAAGGGCGGAGAGAACCATCCCAATGCCAAAGTGAATTTCAAACTGGGCGATGTGGTTACCACTTCCATCAACTGCGCCAATGGAGAAACGATTTTATTGCAGCATGATACCAATCTGCCCAGACCTTATTCGCTGGGTTTCCGTGTGCAAGGCACAGAAGGCTTATGGATGGATGTGAACAAAGGCATTTATGTAGAAGGGAAGTCGGCCAAAGCACACCAGTGGGATGATGCCAAAATCTGGCTGGATAAATATGATCATCCGCTCTGGCAGCGCTGGAGTAAGGAAACGGCTGGTGCCGGACATGGCGGTATGGATTTTTTTGTGATCCATGCTTTCATTGAATCCATCAAACGAAAAACACCTACACCGCTGGATGTATACGATGCAGCTGCCTGGAGTGCCATTACACCACTTAGCGAAAAATCGATCGATCTGGGTAACCAGACGGTAGAATTCCCTGATTTTACCGGTGGCCAATGGATGTATCGCAAACCGGTGTTTGCCTTAGGAGATGATTATTAAATACTGGCGGGAAGAAAATCATGGACATACCACAAGCGGTTTTAGCAGCCTATGGATTTACGGAGCCGGATACGGTGATTCAAGCATTCGGTACCGGTTTGATCAATCATACCTGGACGGTAACGCAGGGCGTGAAAAAGTATATCCTGCAAAGGATCAATACGCAGGTCTTTCAGGAACCGGAAGCGATCGCGGATAATATCAGTCGTATCGCCCTTTACCTTGCAGAACAGGCACCTGATTATTTCTTTGTTGCACCCATCCGGGCTGTTAATGGGCAAGAATTGATCACAGTAGCAGGGGAGATGGGTGGTGCTTTTCGTGTTTTTCCTTTTGTTCCGGGCTCACATTCAAAAGCAGTGGCCACTTCGGCAGACCAGGCATTTGAAGCCGCCAAACAGTTCGGAAGATTTACCCGTTTGTTGGCAGGGTTTGATGCCAAGACATTACATACAACCATTCCTTCTTTTCATGATCTTTCATTGCGTTACCAACAGTTTCTGCTGGCGCTGGAAAACGGCCATCCGGAGAGGATCAGGCAGTCGGCTGGATTGATTCAATATATGAAAGAACAGTCTTATCTGGTAAACAGGTATGTGGACATACAACATCACCCCGATTTCAGGATCCGTGTTACACACCATGATACCAAGATCAGTAATGTATTGTTCAATGAACAGGATCAGGCTTTGTGTGTGATAGATCTGGATACCGTAATGCCCGGCTATTTTATCAGCGATGTAGGGGATATGATGCGCACTTATCTGCCAACGGTAAGTGAAGAAGAAAAAGATTTTTCGAGGATTGATGTGCGGGAAGATATGTACCATGCCATTGTAAACGGGTATCTGGCAGAAATGAGGGAAGAACTATCGGCCGCAGAAAAAGAATCGTTTTTCTATGCCGGTCAGTTCATGATCTATATGCAGGCGCTGCGGTTTCTGACCGATCATATTAACCAGGATGTGTATTATGGGGCTAAATACCCGGATCATAATCTTGTCAGGGCCGGAAACCAGGCAGTATTGCTCCAAAAGCTTACTGCGATGGCTTTATAAGATTCTTTGCCCAAAAAAACAGAATTGGATACATTTGGTTACCCAGTTAACGATTAAATAATTTTTATGCCAGGCGATTCTCCTTACTTGAACAATAAAGCAACCGAAAAAAATACATTTGATGTGATTGTGGTAGGCTCCGGCATCAGTGGGGGATGGGCCGCCAAAGAACTCTGTGAAAAAGGATTAAACGTATTATTACTCGATCGCGGCCGTAATCTGGAACATCCCGATTATCCCACTGCCAACAAAGCGCCCTGGGAATTTGAACACCGCGGCACACTATCTGCAGAAGATAAAAAAGATCACTATGTACAAACCCGGCACTATTCTTACCGGGAAGACAGCAAACATTTTTACATCAACGATACCCAGAACCCCTATGAAGAAATTAACCGTTTTGACTGGGTACGTGGCGATATTGTAGGTGGCAGATCGATGTTATGGGGACGAGCCTGTTACCGCTGGAGTGATCATGAATTTGAATCTAATTTGAAAGATGGACATGGAGTAGACTGGCCCATCCGTTACCGCGATCTGGCACCCTGGTACGATTATGTAGAAAAATTTGTTGGCGTAAGTGGCAACCGCGATGGGATCGCTTCTTTGCCTGACGGCGAGTTTCTGCCGCCTTTCGACATGAATTGTGTGGAGAAAGACATGAAGACCCGTTTTGAAACCCGATACGCCACGCGTAAGCTGATCATGGGTCGTACTGCCAATCTTACCCAACCCATTCATAACAGAACACAGTGCCAGGCGCGTAATCTTTGTCACCGTGGTTGTCCGTTCGGTGCTTATTTCAGTAGTAATGCAGCCACCATCCCTGCGGCCATGGCTACGGGCAAACTTACGGTTCGTGCAGGATCACTTGTGCTGCAGGTACTCTACGATGAACAAAAAAAGAAAGCTACCGGTGTAGAAGTGATGGATGTAACAACCCGCAAAACGGAGAAGCTTTTTGCCCGTATTATTTTTCTGAATGCATCTACTGTGGCCACGGCTGCTATTTTGCTGCGATCTACTTCCTCCCGTTTTCCCAATGGACTGGGTAATGGCAGCGACCAGGTGGGCCGGAATTTAATGGATCACCATAAAGGCATTTCGGTTACGGCTTCTGTGGAGGGATTTGAAGATTCGTATTACAGCGGCCGCAGACCAACAGGATTATATATACCCCGTTTCAAAAATATACTGGAACCCGATAACCGTTTTCTGCGGGGTTATCATTTGAATGCCAGCGCTTCGCGTGGTTCTGCTGAACCTACAGAACAGATCGGCGCCGGTTTTAAAGATGCCATGACTGAACCAGGCCCCTGGAAGATCCGTTTATGGGGCTACGGAGAGTGTTTGCCGTATGCAGATAACCGCGTGATGCTGAGCAAGACAAAAAACGATCCCTGGGGACTACCCATGGTCAGTATTGATTGTACTTTCCGGGATAATGAGAAAACCATGCATGCGGATATGGCGGCTACGGGTCGGGAGATACTGGAATCGCTGGGTTATAAAAATGTATCAGATAGTTCTAAAATATCCTCACCCGGAAATGCCAATCATGAAATGGGTACAGCCAGGATGGGAAGAGATCCCAAAACTTCTGTACTCAATGGGTTTAATCAAATGCATGAAGTACCGAATGTATTTATCACAGATGGTTCCTGTATGGCATCCAGTTCCTGTCTCAATCCGTCCATCACCTATATGGCCATCACGGCACGCGCTTGTGATTATGCCGTGAAACAGATGAACAGGCTTGATCTCTGATGCAATTCAGCGAGTTAATATCTATCAACTTTTACTGCCCTTTCGCAGGTATTCCGACATTTTGGAGACATTTGCCCTTGAAATGGGGATCTCGCTCTCTCCGATAAAAACAGATTTGGAGTGGGAGCGTTGTACGGCCCTGATGTTCACAATATAGGAACGGTGAATGCGCATGAACTGGTTCTCGGGTAATTCCTGTTCTGCCCAGTCGAGCGACTGGCGGGTGATGATTTTTTGTGTTTTTGTGAATATATAGATATAGTTACTGTTGCTCTCAATATACAGGATCTCATCATAACTGATTTTCACATTGGTATTGTGTTCCTTGATCAGCAGAAAAGAGTTGTCCGGTTTGCTGTTTGCTTTTAAGGCAATCTGGATGGAAGCAAATAAGTCGGTTTTTTTTACTGGTTTGGTAATATAACTGGAAGCCTTGGTATGTATAGCTTCCTGAATGATGAGCATATCTGCATTGGCCGTAATGAATATATAGGGCATGTCTTCTTTTTCATCCAGTATTTTGGCAATATCCAATCCATCTTTGGGTTGTTGCAAATGCAGATCCAGTAGAACCAGATCGGGTTGTATCTGTTCTAAGGATTGTAGGGCCAGCTTCTTAGTATGTGCCATGTAGATCTGACTGAACCCAAAACCTGTTAGATAATCTTTGATATGTTCTGCGATCAAAACTTCATCTTCAACGATCAATATTTTAATAGCACTCATGATTCAATGGTTTTAAATTGAAGTGCATATGAGAAATGACCATTTGATTCAATAGTATACTCGCCCTCCAATTGCCTACTGAAAATATCAACTAACCTGCTACCTAGTCCGCCCTTTTTTTCTGTATTCAATTGATATCCATTTCCGTTATCAATAACAACCAAAGAGATAATTCCGGTGGATTTTTCCTTGCTTAAGTTGATAAAAACTTTAGGTTCTGCAATTCCATTAAAAGCATGCTTAAATGAATTACTCACCAACTCGGAAATGATCATTCCAAGAGATAATGCTGTTTTCGAATCCATCATCAGGTCTTCTATATCCATTTCAATATTGATAGGATTTGAATCACCTAAAGCCATTTCCTTCAAATTTTCACTTAGCTCAAGAATATAGGCCTTCATCGATAAACCCTCTTGTTCATTTTTATTGTATAACAATTCATGGACCAATGACATGGCTTTGATCCTTCTGCTTGTATCCACTAAGGCTTCGTTATTATTGTTATTTAGTATCTGCATTTCAACCATGGCAGAAATAAATTGTAGATTGTTCTTGACACGATGATTGATTTCATCGATCAAAATATCTTTTTCTTTGTTTTGTTGGTCAATGGTTTTATAGCTTAGTAATAAGGCGTCTTTCTCTTGCGTTAAAAGAGTTGTTTGTTCTTTCACTTTATTTTCCAATAGTTTGTTAATGACGGATTGTCTCCGTGCATTTTTTAGAAAATAAAAAGTGATGCCGGCAACAACTAAACAAGCAAATACAATACGAAAGAGTAGAGTGTTGTACCAAAAATCTTTTACATTAAAAGTAAGTGGTTGAGAATAATATTCAGCATTATGATCCATCGTTTTAATCAACATCCGATAGGACCCTGGTATTAGATCGCTGATGATAATGTTTCCGCTATTTTGAATATTTCTCTCAGTGGTGTCAGCGTTTGCTGAAATTAGCAGATAGCTTAATTTTAAATTATTTTCTCTTCCCCAATCAATGGTTTTATAGTCAATTTTTATCTTTTCATCTGGAAGGATGTATATATCTTCTTTTTCTGATCTGACCTGATTGCCGGATTCGATTTTTGTGTATGAAATGATGGGCGATTGGATGATCGTATTTTTGAAACTACTATCATGTACTAATTTATATTCCCTTTCTGACCAAAATGGGAAACCCGTTGTATCCATTACTGCGTATTTCACATCCATCACATATGGACCATTGGATTCATTATAAACTTCATGATCAGTAACTGAAGTATGATGGATACGAAATGATTCCAGGCTTTTCTCAGTGGTTATCCAGATCTTGCTAGTACGATCCTGGATCATCGTTTTGATATTATTAGATGCAATTCCTTGCGCAAATGAGATTTGATAAACTTTCCCATGATCGATCAACAGTAGGCCTTTGGTGGCTGTTGCTAACAGATGACTGTTTTGATCTAGTGATATCATTTCATTCACTTTATCTGTAAATGGTTGATTGCCGATATAAAAAGTTTCAATAGTTTGCCCGATCATCCTTTGAAATCCATCTGAGAACGACCAGTGAATATTTTTTCCTTTATCTAAAAATATACGAGTTACATTCTTCGATAAAAGACCGGCCTTTTCTGTATACTGCCAGTATTGATTGTTATCATATTGTATCAATCCTGCATTAAAAGGATTGAACCAGATCGAATGCATAGTATCCATTTTTATGGAAGGTGTATTCCAGTCAAATGTGATCGAAGGGGAACTGAGTAGCTCAAACTTCTCATTTTTACATCTTAGTATTCCATTGGATATGATCGCTATCCACAAAGAGCCGTTTTGATCAAATAATGCATCATTGGTATATTGCAGGACATTGTTTAATACATTCGCTTTCGGAAAAACAGCATAGGATGTTGCACTGCTGCCTTTTATTTTAAACAAACTTCTGCCGTAGGTGGTTATCCAATAGCTTTTATCATTATCAGGTATAATTTTGTTTACAAAACCAATATTTGGGTTTGAGTAGATTGTTTGGTAAAAATTTGTTTCATTAACCCTACTGAAGCCGGACGAACCACTGCAAACCCAAAGGTTTTTAAAACTATCCGTAAATACCCGATACGGAAAGTTGGTAACAAGACCATTGTTTTGATTTATGATCAATAACTTTTTCTTATCAAAATAACAAAGCCCTTTACTAAAATAGGAGATCCATATTCCTGATGATCTTTTTCCCAACCCAAAAATTCTTTCTTTGAATTTTCCGTCGATGGAATAATGGACGGTATCTTTTTTTCCCAACCGAAATAAACCATCAAAAAAGGAACCGGCCCAGATACCGTCTTCTGTTTCTATTAAGGAAGTGATGGAAGCAAACTGGATCTTTTTTGATTTTTTAAAGAAATGCCTCATTTTATCTTTTTCAATTTGGATCAGCCCAAAACCGCTACTACCTAAATAAATATCTCCTTTAGTATCTACCATCACCGTATTAAAAGAATTCACAGGAAGTCCGCATCTTTTATCAAAAATGCTGATGCCATTGGTTTCAATTCGGATCACTCCAATTGTTGTTGTAGAAATCCAGATATGATCAAGTCTGTCCATTTCCACTTTTGAGCAGGGAATGGTTGAAAAGTTGATGTCTTTGCTTTGAATGGAAAAAACAGAATCATTCCTGATAAAGTAAGCACCATTACTGGATGCTATCCATAATCTTTTTTGTTTATCGAATGCGATGGAAGACTCATAGAGGTCGGGTAAGCCATTGGATTGATCATACACAAAATATTGTGTTCCGTCATAGCGTATCAGTCCGTCATCTGTTGCCATCCAGATATTATGTTCATTATCCTCTGTGATTTCCGTTGTGTAGGATTTTGGAAAACCATGTCTTTTATCGGTATAGGAAATATTGAACTGGGCATTGTCTTTATGTAACAATGGTGGGGCAGTATATACTTTTGGTGCCGTTAATTTTTTCCCGCTAATGCTGATTGATTGTAAAACCGGTTGTGTTGGACCCATATGTATGATATGTGTCTCAGGGTTGATCGGCTCCTGCACCATGGATACCGTACTGTCTTTAGAGGTATTTGTGGTAAAAGGTACGGGTCTGGTCTTTACATCCAGGGCCTGTTTACCTTGTTGCGGGTTTGTTTTCTTCCACCTGGCTTCCCCTAAATAGCTACTTTGTCTCGACTGACATATTACCGAAACGGAAATTATTATAGATAATAATATAAGAAGTGCTCTGAGCATACCCGATTCGCAAAGTAATAATTTAAAGCTTTTATTGAAATCTTTCATGCCAACTGCTCGTTTTTGTATGCGGACTGTTATTATAGTGGTTGAAATGAGCAGTTACTGAAACAAATTTGAGAGATACGGGCTGCAAATCGGCCGAACAGACTTGAACCAGGTGGCTGGACTGCCCATAGGCTTTATTTTCCTGAATACTATTAGAAAACAATGAATTAGGCGTGTCGGAACGTTGGTTGTGGCTGAAATATTGCATTTCACACCGGAAATCGTGCTACTCATAACATTCTCTTGTATAAACTTTAACATTTAGGGCACAGTATATAGTTTAGAGTGCCTTAAGACCTGTTCTTAAGGGTGTTTTAAAATCCTGCTGCTGAGCTGCTTTCTCCCCGAACTGGCACAGTAATATCCATGTAAAATCAGCTTTTTCTATTGTTGAATAGATATGAATAGAAGTATTCAGACTGTCCGACATGCTGTGTACAAACCAAAACCTGCTTATGAAGAATGCAATACTGCGTTTAGTATCCACCTGTGTACATAAGATTCACTGCGCCCAAATCCGGGTTGAAAACAGACTGAAAACACAAATCAATCCTTTTACTACTCAGGCAAAGAACAGCCTGTACATATCCTATGAAAACCCATTTGTATTCTTTCCTGTACCCCCCGGCAGGATTTTTTCATCTTGTAAAGGCTCACTGATACCCAGTTTGGTTTTGTTTTCTGCTTCAGGAGTACAATTAAGTAAGTCTATGCATTTTGATTGCCTTTCACAGCAATATCAGCTTCCGATAATTAATTCTTACAAAAATTAAATCATACCTAATCCAATCATATCCTAATACCTGTTCTTCAAACTCAACCCTATGACAAGAATTTTATCATCCAATCCGGCTTCGGCAACCCAAAAGAATGGTTTCAACATTAAGGTGTTCATGCGTAATCATATTGGCAGGCTCCTGTTTGCTATGGCCGGAACCTTTCTTGCTGCTGTGGGTGTTTTTGCACAAACCACAACGATCAGTTATACAGGAACCATTGTGAATTATACGGTGCCTGCAGGTGTGAACAGCATTACCATTGTTGCCAAAGGCGCCCAGGGAGGTGGTAGTATAGGTGGCCTTGGCGCTTCTATGACAGGTACTTTTGCTGTTACGCCAGGGCAGGTTCTCAAAGTGCTGGTGGGTGGTCAGGGTGGTGATATTGGTACGGGTCGTACTGGCGGTGGTGGTGGATCTTTCGTTACGGATGCATTAAATAATCCATTGATAGTAGCAGGTGGTGGTGGTGGTATTGGTAACTGTGGAAATGTTGCCGGGTTGCCCGGTGTTATCACAACTTCCGGAACCAATCCTAATCCTGCCCAACCCCAAAATGGCGGTGGCGGAATCAATGGCGGAGGTGGAGGCGGTGCTGTTCAGGGATCTGGTGCCGGCGGTGGTGGCCTTTTAGGTAATGGAGGAAAAGGCCTTGCAGGAAATTATTGTGGTGTTGGTGGTGCAGGTGGAAACGGCACGAATGGAGGGGATGGAACCTGTGGAGGTGGCATATTCGCTAATGGTGGCCAAAGCTTTATAAATGGGGGTGCCGGAGGTAGCGGAGGTTCGGGTACGGTGATAGCCGGTGGATTTGGTGGTGGTGGGGCTACTGTGTCCTGGAATTGCGGTGGTGGTGGTGGTGGCGGGTACTCAGGCGGTGGAGGTGGAGCCTATGATGGTCAACACAGACCAGGCGGCGGAGGCGGTTCTTTTAACGGGGGAACTGCACAAACGAATGTAGGTGGTGTTAATAGTGGTAATGGTGTTGTAACCATTACTCCAAATTTTACACCTGCAACAGCTTTAAAATTCGACCCGAGCTTAACGCCCGGTGATAATAGCCGATTGAATTATGTGTCGGTTAGTAATCCTTACACAGCTTTTCAAAAAGAGATCACTGTTGAATTCTGGATGTTTGTTCCGAATGCCAATTTACCATTTGGTTCTGTTATGGGTCAAGGTAATAATAACGGTGGAGATAATAATAATGGTGGTGAAGTTTGGTTGATGCATCCAAATACCAATGGTACAATGACCTTTTATGTAAATGACGGAGGAACATTAAGGGCCACCAATTGTACTATCATTGCCAATTCCTGGCACCACTATGCGGGAGTTGCTAATGCTACAAGTACTAAGTTTTATGTAGATGGGGTTTTGGTACACACGGGCCCGGGCATTTCTGGCAACATACCTATTAACGCTTCGTCGGTTATTCATATTGGTAAAGATGTTCGGTTTTCTACGCTATATGCTCCACAAGGAGATCCGCAAAACAGGTACGCTACAATGACTATAGATGAAGTTCGTATTTGGAGCCGTGCACTTTGTGCGGAAGAAATCAATAACAATAAAAACAGAGAGATCAATCCTCTCGGTCAAAACGGATTACAGGAATACTATCGTTTTAATCAAGGGAATGTTGGCGTTGCTAATTCATTAGTAACCAGTTTAACTGATTTGAGTGGCAATAATAGGAATGGGACACTCAATAATTTCACACTTGATGGGGCTAATTCCAATTGGGTAACATCTGGTTCTACCAATACGGGCATTGTGAATGCGTTTGTACCTCCAACAGCACCAATTACGGGTGTTACTTCCATCTGCACTGGTGCCGGTACCACATTGGCCAATGCCATTGCCGGCGGGGTTTGGACAAGCAGTAACAATGCTGTTGCTACAATCAATGCATCTTCTGGTGCCGTGAATGGGGTATCTGCAGGAACAGCAACCATTACCTATACAACAGCATGTGGTGGGGTTTCAACAGCTACGGTTACAGTAAATCCGATTCCTGTTGTAACCATTGCGGCAGTAGGCGGAACTTCGACCTGTCCGGGTGGTTTTGTAACACTGAATGCCACCGCACCTGCTGGGTCTACCTATCAGTGGCTTAAGGATGGTGTTACTATTTCAGGTGCGGTGAATGCGAGCTACAATGCAGTCGCTTCCGGCAGCTATACAGCAGTGGTCATCAGCAATGGTTGTACCTCCGCAGCATCGAATACGGTTGTGATAACGGTTACCGATGTAACTGCGCCTACCATCACCTGCCCACCTAATCAAATACTAAATCTGGATGCATCTTGCAATGCTATATTACCTGATTACAGAAGTCTGCTGACAGCTTCTGACAATTGTACGGCATCCAATGCCCTGGTAATAACACAGAGTCCAGCAGCTGGTACAGCGGTTAATTCAAAAGGCGCATTGATCGTTACATTCACTGTAACGGATGCATCCAATAACAGCCGCACCTGCACTATTACTGTGGATAAGAAAGACGTGACTGCTCCGGTGATGACATGTGTAACACCTATCACTGTTAATAATACGGCCAATACCTGTGGTGCGGTAGTTACTTATATTAATCCCACAGCTACCGATAATTGCAGCGGATCTGCCTTCAGTTTCTGGAATGCAGGTGAACCCAATAATGCTGGTGGGGAAGACTTCCTGCAATTATACAATAGTGCCACCTGGAATGATCTTCCTAATTATGTTTTAAATAAGTCTATTGTTGAATTCAATTCTATTATCTCTACCACATTTGCCAATTATACATTAATCGGCACATTTGGTGGACATACCTATTATGTTTCCAACGGAACCGCTTCATGGACCAATTCACGTACCGCAGCCCAGGGTATCGGCGCTGATCTGGCTTCTATCAATACTTTGGCTGAAAGCCAGTTCCTGGCACCTTATGGTGGAGCTACCTGGGTGGGTGGTTATCAGGATACAAGTGATCCTGCGTATGCTGAACCAGGTAATGCATCACAGAACTATGGCGGCTGGAAATGGGTAGACGGGACCAAACTCGGTTCTGGTCAGATCACTATCACACAGATTGCCGGTTTACCATCAGGTTCTGTATTCCCTGTGGGTGTTACTACCAATACATTCAGGGCAACGGATGAATCCGGCAACTTCAGTACCTGCAGCTTTACGGTAACAGTTACAGATAATCAGGCGCCAACTATTTCTTGTCCTGCAAATATCACAATAACTGCAACTAGTGCAGCTGGTGCAGTTGTAAATTATGTTGCACCTGTTGGAACAGATAATTGTCCAGGTGTAACAACAACTAGAACCGCAGGTTTAGCAAGTGGTTCAACATTCCCTATCGGTTCGTCAACTGTTACATATACTGCGACAGATGGTGCAGGATTAACAGCTACTTGTTCATTCACTGTTACAGTGAGTGGCTTAGCTCCTATAGTGGTTTGTCCTGCAAACATTATTGTGAGCAGTACGCCTGGACAATGTGGAGCGAATGTAACTTACACAGCAACTGAAACAACTGGAATACCAGCATCAACAATTTCATATTCAATTCCATCTGGTAGTTTCTTTAATGTGGGGGTAACACCGGTTACAGTTACTGCTACCAATGCAATAGGAACATCATCTTGCACATTTACCGTGCGAGTGAATGATACACAAGTCCCAACCGTGGTTTGTCAACCGGTAACTGTAATATTAGATGCAAATGGTCAAGGAACAATAACTCCTGCTCAAGTGAATAATGGAAGTTCGGATAATTGCGGAATTGCAACTATGACTTTGAGTAAATCAACCTTTACTTGTGCTGATGTGCCGACCTCTCATGGAGGATTGAACTTTAATTTAGGTACGGATGGCGTTACATCAAATAGTACAGCCAATATACCTACAGGTAATGCACCAAGAACAATTAGTGCATGGGTCAAACATGCAGATGGAAATTCTATAGGTGGAATGATCCATCAAGGAAATTTGGATTGTACCGGCTTAATGTTTGGTATGGGTATTGGTAATGATAACCTTATGTTCTGGGGTGGTTGTAAGGATAAAGGATCTAATCTTTTCATACCACGTAATACCTGGACTTATATAGCCGTTACCTATGATGGTAATAATAATTATGTTTTATATAAGGATAATCAGTCCTATTCATTTACAATGGCCGGTGGATTGAATACTTTATCAAGTAAGTTGTTTATAGGACATGAATCTATCAATAACGGTGCGGGTTATAGAAATCAATTCAATGGAAGTATTGATGATGTGAAAGTGTATAACCGTAAGTTAACTGCAGCAGAAATTGCAGCAGATATGAATGGAAATAATCAGGCTGGGTTGGTACTTTACTATCCTTTTAATGAAGGTTCCGGAACAGTGATCAATGATGCCGCAGGTACCAATACGGCAACTTTGCTAAATCCAACCGGTTCTAACTGGGATCAGGGTACTTCACCTTTAACAACTACATTAACGGTAACCGATGTGAATGGAAATAGTGCAAGTTGTACTGCTCTTGTGACAGTTTTGGATAATACACCTCCTGTCATTTCCTGTCCTGCAAACATAACAGTAAATGCAACCAGTGCTGCCGGTGCAGTTGTAACCTATGTAGCACCCGTGGGCACAGATAATTGCTCTGGTGCAACCACCGTAAGAACCGCCGGACCAGCAAGTGGTTCCGTCTTCCCTATTGGAACCACTACAGTAACACATACTGTTACTGATGCAGCGGGATTAACTACTTCCTGCTCATTCACTGTTACAGTAATTGGCGCACAACCTGTCGTGGTTTGTCCAGCTAATATTACCACAAGTAATACTCCCGGACAATGCAGTGCCGTGGTAAATTTTACAGCAACTGAAACAACAGGTGTACCGGCCTCAACTATTACTTATTCCATCGCTCCAGGAACTGCATTCCCTGTTGGAACCACCACTGTTACAGCTACCGCAACCAATGCACTGGGCAGCTCCAGCTGTACCTTTACCGTAACGGTTACGGCTACTGATACCGATGCGGATGGCGTTCCGGATGCCTGTGATCTGGATGCGGATAATGATGGTATTCCGAATAGTTTAGAATGTAACCAGTCTAATTTCTTCTGGTCAAGCCCACCCACAGTGAGCACATCGAATGTAAACACGGCTACCGGAACCATTAATGGAATTGCGTATACTTATACGTCAACATCGCCTGTGTCCACCACTACTTCTATGTATGGTCACAATCAGTTTCCGGCATCTTATGGGGTTCCAAATGTGAATCCTACTATACAGAATTTAGCAGTAACGAATAATACGATAAGTTTTGCCAGTCCGATGACCAATCCGGTACTTGTGTTTGCGTCTATCGGTAATGCTAATTTATCAGTACCCATCACATTTGGGGCGCCGGTAGAAATAGTATGGTCAAAAGATGTTACCGTTAATTCGCCCACCAGTATTACAGGAAGAGAAGGATATGCGATTGTACGAATGATGGGAACCTTCTCCAGCATCAGCTTCAATTATCAGACAGTTGAGAACTGGTGTAATTTTGCTTTTGGTGCCGACTTCCAGAACTGTGGTGATACAGATAATGATGGTACTCCTAACTATCTGGACACCGATAGTGACGGCGATGGTTGTCCTGATGCGATTGAAGGAAGCCTGAGCTTATCTATGAGCAATGTTAGTAATGGTAGATTGACAGGTGGTGTAAATAGTCAGGGTATTCCATTGCTGGCAGGAGCCGGACAAACAGTGGGTACTAGCCAGAATTTTGCGGCAAACTGTTTCTGTCAGCCAGGTTTGGATGAAACTGCCCCAACGGTTATTACCCAGAATATTACGGTGAATCTGAATGCCAGTGGTACGGCTACCATCACTCCGGCACAGGTTAATAACGGATCATCCGATGCATGCGGTATCGCATCGATTAGCGTTTCTAAAACCAACTTTACCTGTAATGATATCGGTGCCAACACCGTTACACTTAGTGTTACAGATAATGATGGAAATGTGGCCACAGCCACAGCGGTTGTCACAGTGGTGGATAATATACCTCCGGCTATTACCTGTCCGGCCAATATCAGTGTAATCGCTACCAGTGCTGCCGGTGCAGTTGTGAGTTATGCGGCTCCTGTAGGAACAGATAATTGTGCCGGGGTCACTACTGCTATGACCTCAGGTTTGGCCAGCGGTTCTGTATTCCCACTCGGAACCACTACCGTAACATATAGGGTTACAGATGGTGCCGGATTAACGGCTTCCTGTTCTTTTACCGTTACGGTAGCCGGAGTGCCTCCTGTGATCGTTTGCCCTGCTAATATTACCGTGAACAACGATCCCGGTCAGTGTGGTGCTATTGTAAATTTTGCTGCAAGTGAAACAACAGGTGTTCCTGCTTCAACCATTACTTATTCAAAAGCACCGGGTAGTTTCTTCCCTGTAGGAACCACTGCAGTAACTGCTACTGCAACCAATGTAGTAGGATCTGTAAGTTGTACATTCAACGTAACTGTACTGGATAAAACTCCTCCGGTTATTGTATGTGCACCAAATATTACTGTAAATGCAACAGCTGGTTTGTGCAGTGCAAATGTTACAGTGCCTTCTCCAACTGTTACGGATAATTGTACGAATGTTATTCCGGTTGCTCCTTTTAACGCTTCTAATACAAACCTGATGTTATGGTTAGATGCTACCAGGTATTCTGCAGCAAATGGTTCTAATCTGAGTGGTATTTTAAATGATGCTTCTGCTTATAACAGATCTATTTCTACGGATGCTACTTTTGAAACAGCAGGTTTCAATGGCAAGCCTACCATGCGTTATAATAATAACAGAACTACTGTTAATGCACCTTTCTCTACAAATAACAATTCCTATATTTTCATGAGTGTTCAAATAGTTTCAGCTGGTTCTACCTGGGCTTCTATTCTTGATCACCATAGTAGAGATATGGGTCTGGCTATTGAACAGAGCGGCTTTGATGGTAGTAATGTATATCACTTCCAAACAGGTAATGATAACTATAATGTAGAGCAAACCATCAATTTCGGCACACCTTATATTATGGTTGCGAAATTGACAGGTGGCAATATGCGCTCATTTACTTTGTATAAAGATAATGCCGGTGTATTGCAAAATTTAGGCACAGTGACCAATAGTTCCTATTCAGTTCAAATTGGCAACAATCATTTGTATATAGGAAAAAGTGATGCCAATGAATTCGCCAATATGAGAATAGGGGAGCTGATCTATTTCCAGAATAGTCTGCCTGTTTCTGAAACAAGTGTGGTTGATTACTTGTATGGAAAATGGTTCAACAGCCCAATTTTAGCTACAAACAGTATAAATAATACAACCAATGCCTCCGGTGTATATCCGGTTGGTACAACGCCCATTACCTGGACTGCTACCGATGCTTCAGGTAATACTGCAACATGTGTTCAAACTATTACTGTAATTGATAATCAGCCACCGGTTTTAGTGGGTGTTCCTGCCAATGTAACAGTAGATTGTAATGCAGTACCTGCAGCGGCAAACGTAACAGCCACTGACAATTGTAGCACTTCTGCTCCTTCCTTTACAGAAGTGAGAACAAATGGCAATTGTCCGAATAACTATACGTTAACCAGAACATGGTCAACTACGGATGCATCCAATCATACAACTACTGCGCAACAAGTAATCACAGTGCAAGATATCACTGCGCCTATTATAGTTTGTCCTGCGAATATTACAGTGTCAACAGGTAATGGTTTATGCAGTGCTGTTGTCAATTATTCGGCAACTGCTACGGATAATTGTGGCAATGCTTTAATTACTTATAGCATAGCTCCAGGATCTGTGTTTACTGTAGGTACAACAGCAGTTACAGCAACTGCCACTGATCAGTGTGGTAATCAATCCAGCTGCACATTTAATGTAACAGTGGTAGATACACAAGTACCGACAGTAGTTACGCAGAATATGACTGTTTACCTCGATGCTAATGGTCAGGCCTCAATTACAGCTGCGCAGGTAAATAATGGCAGTTCTGATAATTGTGGCATTGCTACAATGACTGTTTCACCCAATACCTTTAACTGTTCAAATGTTTCATTGCCTATAACTATTAATAGGCAAACAATTGTTACAGATGCTACTTGGTCGGAAAGTACTACAACCTATTCAACACCTAATTATTGTGTTACAGGAGTTTGGAATGGCGTTTCTTCAGCCTTGCCTTCCTCAGGTTCGTATAGTATTGCACCTACCATGAATGCTTATTCCATTACACCAATATCTGGTACACAGGGAATGTACGGATTGAATGGTGTTCGATTCTTTAGAAAAACTTTTAACCTGAGCTCATTAACAGATATCAAGGCAACATTACAGGTTGCGATGGATAATGGCGCACAGATATTCATTAATGGGGTAGCTGTTGCCTTAAAAGGGATTATGGCTAATACTTTCAATGGTTCAAACCCTGTACAGGTTGTATTAAACTCAACCGGCCCGAATGTAAATGGTGGTGTTGGTACTATCTCCTTTGATAATATCACAAATGCCAATGCATCAAGTCTGTTTGTGATAGGTACGAATGAAATTGTATTGGCACTGGCGAATTGTGATGGAGGAGATAGAGGTGCCATTTCCTTTAAGGCAATCATTGAAACGAATACCGGCGGATCGACCCCGGTTGTATTAACTGTTACGGATGTGAATGGTAATACCGCTACTGCAAATGCGCAGGTAACCATTGTGGATGCTATCAATCCTATATTGACCTGTCAGAATAATATTGAAGTATTTGCTACCAGTGCATCCGGTGCAACTGTAAACTATGCTGCAGTAACCGCTACAGATAATTGTTCTGCTGTGGTTACCAGAACGGCAGGTCTGGCAAGTGGTGCAACGTTCCCTATTGGTACAACAACGGTTACACATACAGCAACAGATCCATCAGGTAATACAGCCAGTTGTTCCTTCACGGTAACAGTAACTGGATTACCACCAGTGATTACCTGTCCTGATAACATAGTAGTTACCTCCACTGCGGGTCAGTGTGGTACCAATGTAAACTTTGCTGCTACCGAGACCACTGCGATTCCTGCTTCTACGATTGTATATAGGGAAAATGGTAACGTAGTAAGTTCCGGCAGCTTCTTTACAGTAGGTACACATATTATTACAGCAACTGCTACCAATCCGGTAGGATCTGTCAGCTGTAACTTCACTATCACGGTAACGGATGTAGAAACACCGGTGATCGTGATACCGGCTAATATAGCGGTGAACAATGATGCGGGTGCCTGCGGTGCGCAGATCAGTATAGCTGCCCCTGCTGCTGCGGATAACTGTGGTATCGCCAGTGTGATCGGTGTGAGAACAGATGGTTTATTATTAACAGCTGCATACCCGGTTGGTGTAACAGGCATCCTGTGGACAGCAACGGATGTAAATGGATTAACATCATCTCATACACAACTGGTAACCGTA
>CALRMK020000017.1:0-43683 GCA_943369185.1 Caulobacter sp. UNC279MFTsu5.1
TTCCCGCTAACGGTAATGGCTGCCAGGTTACCAAGCGTGGTGATGTTGTTTAAAGTACCTGCACCCAAAGTACCGCTGAAGATTCCTCCAGTGATGGTTCCAGTAGAAGTAATATTCGTGAGTGTAGCGGAGGGCGAACTTAGTGAACCAGCATTGATCAAACCGGTTGCAGTGATATTGGTTAAGTTACCCGTTACTACGCTGATAGAACTGGCAGTTACATTACCACTAACCGTTAACGCAGTCAGATTACCGAGGTTGGTAATGCTATTCATTGCCGTCTGACTGAGTGTGCCACTGAAAGTTCCACCCGTAATGGTTCCGCTTGTATTGATATTGGTGAGAGTAGCGGAAGGCGAACTGATCGAACCAGCATTGATCAAACCTGTTGCAGTGATATTGGTTAAGTTACCCGTTACTATGCTGATAGAACTGGCAGTTACATTACCACTAACCGTTAACGCAGTAAGATTACCGAGATTGGTAATGCTGTTCATTGCCGTCTGACTCATTGTACCACTAAAAGTTCCACCGGTAATCGTTCCAACTGCGGTAATATTCGTGAGTGTGGCTGACGGCGAACTGAGTGAACCTGCATTGATCAAACCTGTTGCAGTAATATTGGTCAGGTTACCCGTAACCACACTGATGGAGCTGGCGGTAACATTGCCAGATACTGTGAGTGCTGTAAGATTACCCAAATTGGTAATACTGTTCATCGCAGTTTGACTAAGTGTGCCACTGAAGGTTCCGCCCGTGATCGTTCCGACGGCAGTAATATCTGTGATAGTAGCGGAGGGTGAACTGAGTGAACCAGCATTGATCAAACCGGTTGCAGTGATATTGGTTAAGTTACCCGTTACTACGCTGATGGAACTGGCAGTCACGTTACCACTAACCGTCAGCGCCGTGAGATTACCGAGGTTGGTAATGCTGTTCATTGCCGTCTGACTGAGTGTGCCACTGAAAGTTCCACCGGTAATCGTTCCGCTTGTATTGATATTGGTGATAGTAGCCGAAGGCGAACTGATTGAACCAGCATTGATCAAACCGGTTGCAGTAATATTGGTCAGGTTACCCGTAACCACACTGATGGAGCTGGCGGTAACATTGCCCGATACTGTGAGTGCTGTAAGATTACCCAAATTGGTAATACTGTTCATCGCAGTTTGACTGAGTGTGCCACTGAATGTCCCTCCAGTAATAGTACCTGTTGTAGTAATATTCGTGAGTGTAGCGGAGGGTGAACTGAGTGAACCTGCGTTGATCAAACCGGTTGCAGTAATATTGGTCAGGTTACCCGTAACAACGTTGATGGAACTGGCAGTCACGTTACCACTAACCGTCAGCGCCGTGAGATTACCGAGGTTGGTAATGCTGTTCATCGCCGTCTGACTGAGTGTGCCACTGAATGTTCCACCCGTAATCGTTCCAACTGCGGTAATATTGGTGAGTGTGGCTGACGGCGAACTGATCGAACCAGCATCGATCAAACCTGTTGCGGTGATATTGGTTAAGTTACCCGTTACTACGCTGATAGAACTTGCCGTAACATTACCACTAACTGTTAACGCAGTAAGATTACCGAGGTTGGTAATGCTGTTCATCGCAGACTGACTGAGTGTACCGCTGAAAGTTCCACCTGTGATTGTTCCAACGGCTGTAATATTGGTGAGTGTAGCGGAAGGTGAACTGATTGAACCTGCATTGATCAAACCTGTTGCGGTGATATTGGTCAAGTTACCCGTTACTACACTAATAGAACTGGCAGTTACATTACCACTAACCGTTAACGCAGTCAGATTACCGAGATTGGTAATGCTGTTCATCGCCGTCTGACTGAGTGTGCCACTGAATGTCCCTCCAGTAATAGTACCTGTTGTAGTAATATTCGTGAGTGTAGCGGAAGGTGAACTGAGTGAACCTGCATTGATCAATCCTGTTGCTGTGATATTGGTCAAGTTACCCGTTACTACGCTGATCGAACTGGCAGTCACGTTACCAGAAACCGTTAACGCAGTCAGATTACCGAGATTGGTAATACTGTTCATCGCCGTCTGACTGAGTGTGCCGCTGAAAGTTCCCCCCGTAATAGTACCAACTGTGGTAATATTCGTGAGTGTAGCGGAAGGTGAACTGAGTGAACCTGCATTGATCAATCCTGTTGCTGTAATATTGGTCAAGTTACCCGTTACTACACTAATAGAACTGGCAGTCACGTTACCACTAACCGTCAGCGCAGTGAGATTACCAAGATTGGTAATGCTATTCATTGCCGTCTGACTCAGTGTACCACTGAAAGTTCCACCCGTAATGGTTCCGCTTGTATTGATATTGGTGATAGTAGCTGACGGCGAACTGAGTGAACCTGCATTGATCAAACCTGTTGCATTGATGTTGGTCAGGTTGCCCGTAACCACACTGATCGAACTAGCAGTTACATTACCACTAACTGTTAACGCAGTGAGATTACCGAGGTTGGTAATGCTGTTCATCGCCGTCTGACTGAGTGTGCCACTGAATGTTCCACCCGTAATCGTTCCAACTGCGGTAATATTGGTGAGAGTAGCGGAAGGCGAACTGAGTGAACCTGCATTGATCAAACCTGTTGCAGTAATATTGGTCAGGTTACCCGTAACCACACTAATGGAGCTGGCGGTAACATTGCCCGATACTGTGAGTGCCGTAAGATTACCGAGGTTGGTAATACTGTTCATTGCCGTCTGACTGAGTGTGCCACTGAAAGTTCCACCCGTAATGGTTCCGCTTGTATTGATATTGGTGAGAGTAGCGGAAGGTGAACTGAGTGAACCTGCATTGATCAAACCGGTTGCAGTGATGTTGGTCAGGTTGCCCGTAACCACACTGATCGAGTTAGCAGTCACGTTACCAGAAACCGTTAACGCAGTCAGATTACCGAGGTTGGTAATACTGTTCATGGCCGTCTGACTAAGTGTACCACTAAAAGTTCCACCGGTGATAGTTCCAACTGCGGTAATATTCGTGAGTGTAGCGGAAGGCGAACTGAGTGAACCTGCGTTGATCAAACCTGTTGCAGTGATATTGGTTAAGTTACCCGTTACTACGCTGATGGAACTGGCAGTCACGTTACCACTAACCGTCAGCGCCGTGAGATTACCGAGGTTGGTAATGCTGTTCATTGCCGTCTGACTCAATGTGCCACTAAAAGTCCCCCCCGTAATAGTACCTGTTGTAGTAATATTCGTGAGTGTAGCGGAAGGTGAACTGAGTGAACCTGCATTGATCAAACCTGTGGCGGTGATATTAGTCAGGTTACCCGTTACCACACTGAGGGAATTGGCAGTTACATTGCCACTAACTGTTAATGCAGTGAGATTACCGAGATTGGTAATACTGTTCATCGCCGTCTGACTGAGTGTGCCGCTGAAAGTTCCCCCCGTAATAGTACCAACTGCGGTAATATTCGTGAGTGTAGCGGAGGGAGAACTGATCGAACCCGCATTGATCAAACCGGTTGCAGTGATATTAGTCAGGTTACCTGTTACTACGCTGATAGCGTTGGCGGTAACATTGCCAGATACTGTGAGTGCCGTCAGATTACCGAGGTTGGTAATGCTGTTCATCGCCGTCTGACTCAATGTGCCACTAAAAGTTCCGCCAGTAATCGTTCCACTGGTATTGATGTTTGTAATAGTGGCTAAAGGTGTATTCAAAGACCCCGCAGTTACCGCACCCGATACCGTTAATGCTGTCAGGGTTCCCAACAGCGTAATATTGGGTTGTACGGCTACGGTTACCGGATTACCACTCCGCTGATAGCCCGATAACATATTGGCCGTATCACTATACTTGGTCAGTTGCCCGTACTTTCCATAACCGGAGAGCATACTGGCCGTATCGCTATACTTGGTGAGTTGCCCGTATTTTCCGTAACCCGAAAGCATGCTGGCCGTATCACTATACTTGGTGAGCTGCCCGTATTTTCCGTAACCCGAGAGCATGTTGGCCGTATCACTGTACTTGGTCAGTTGCCCGTATCGTCCATATCCTAACAGCATGCTGGCGGTATCACTGTATTTGGTCAGTTGCCCAAACCGTCCATAACCCAGCAGCATATTGGCGGTATCGCTGTATCTCACCGTATGGCCTTTTCTGGCATAACCACTCAGTATGAGAGCGCTATCTGCCTTGCGCATGAGGTTAGCAAACAACAAAGAGGTATCCGTTACCGGGCCATTGCCCAGATTGAGCAGGTTTCGGATGGCGTATTCGCTCAGCAACTCTACCCAGTAACCACCCTGCCGTACAAACAAACGCTGAATACCCGGATTGCGGACAAAAATGAGCATACCATCCGGTGGATTGAACCGGTTGATCAGAACCGTATCCTGCAACCTGGGTAATAATAAACCCAGGCTATCACTCTCCAGCTCTAGTAGGGAAGAACGGTTTACTACCGTTGGATTGTTACCAATCTTAACCTGCGCCGTTGCCGGTAATACAAAGCAAAGCCACAGGAAGGCCGTTAAAAGTCTCTTAAGCATAGCTTTTCAAGGATATGTAGGTGTCTATTATAGTTAGTTGCTTACGTCTGGGTAAACGGAATGCAAAATTTACGTATTTGATCCAGATTACGCTGCCGCCCGTACTCACAAAATACCAGTCGCAAAAAACAAGGGTCCTATTCTCAGCAAACAGCTTCATCCGCAACATAGAAACCCAAATACTTCCTTACGCAGCCTGCATGGCAATGCCCTACGGTTAACAGGCAAACACTGTTTTTAGTTGAACTTTGCGAAACCCGGGGCTTCGCCAGATTGGGGGTATAGAATTAAAACCAGCTCCTGCCTGAAGTAAATAACCACCTGATTTGCTGTTGGTACCCGGGTAGCGAACTGCCCGTTATCATCATTACGCAGGATTATTGCCGGCTTCATTTCAAATATCCGCACTTCTTTGCTTCCGGCGAATTAAATTTTTGATACAGGCTTTGCTATACTCCTTTCTCCGAATGGGTTTCAGGCCAATCGCTTTTATCATGTAAAGATTACGTGGGATAATAACAGATAGTTGCTTGATAATCAGTAATTAAATACAAACACAACATTACCCTCCCAATGAACAGGATCAAGCAGGAAGCTTTGGTCTTCTTTCTTATCTTTAAATATGTTTCATTTCGTCCCCTCCCGTATGGTTTTTCAGGGTTGTGTACTGGCCCTGCTAACAATAGCTTCAGCTGCGTATACTGTTGAAAATCAATCGCCTGAGAAAAAAATAACGCCTCAGTCTCAGTCCCCCAGGGCCGGAACATTTACGCCTGCAGGCATGGTTCGCATACCCGGTGGCCGCTTCCGCATGGGTACGCCCGCGGCCAATGAATCGCTTTGCAGTGTACCCGGACTCACATCCGACGCCCTGCCGGTGCATACCGTGCAGGTAAACGCTTTCTGGATGGACGAACATGAAGTAACCAATGCCGAATTTGAAAAATTTGTAACAGCCACCGGTTACAAAACCCTGGCCGAAATCGCCCCTACCGCTGCTGAATTCCCTACCGCCGATCCGTCCATGCTGGTTCCGGGCTCCGCCGTATTTTCTCCGCCCGCCTATGAAGTGCCGCTCGATAATTACCTGCAATGGTGGGAATACCGCAAATATGCCAACTGGCGCCAACCCTTCGGAAAAGGCAGTTCTATCAAGGGCAAAGAAAACTACCCTGTGGTACATATTGCCTGGGAAGATGCCGCGGCCTATGCCAAATGGGCCGGCAAAAGATTACCCACCGAAGCCGAATGGGAGTTTGCCGCCCGCGGCGGATTATCCGAAAACAGTTTTACCTGGGGTAACCAGTTTTCTCCCGGGGGCCGCTATATGGCCAATACTTATCAGGGAAGTTTTCCTTCCAGAGATCTGGGGAAAGATGGTTACCAGGGTCTTGCACCCATAAAACAGTTTCCCAAAAACGGGTATGGTTTGTATGATATGGCGGGTAATGTATGGGAATGGTGTTCCGACTGGTACCGCCCCGATTATTATACCACCCTTGTTAGAAAGGGATCACCCATTATTGATCCGAAAGGTCCGGCAGATAGTTTTGATCCCGCAGAACCGGGTATTAGTAAAAAAGTACAGAAAGGAGGCTCTTTTCTGTGCAGCGATCAATATTGCTCCCGTTATGTAGTAGGCTCACGCGGCAAAGGCGATTGGAAAACCGGGACCAACCACCTGGGATTCCGCTGTGTGAAAGATATCAGGTAAGCGGCTACCGCTTTTTCCGCCAGGCATCGATACTCCATACACCGCCACCCAAACAAAAGAACACAGCGCATAACAAAGCTGATATAAACGGATGCTGATCATCTGTGAGGATCTTTCCATGTCCCATGGTGAATGTGATCAGTAACAAAGTAACCGTGAGCGGCAAGGTAAATACACGTACCCATAGGCCGAGTAACAAAGAAATCCCACCCAGCAATTCTGCCGTTTTACCTGCATAGGCAAAAACTGCCGGCAAAGGATAGTGCAGATCGGCCAGCCATTTGGCATAACCACTCATCTGATCGGGCACAAATACTTCATGGCCGTGGTAGATAAACAAAATACCGGTAATGATGCGGATGATGGCCAATACATATGGCAGGTAAGAATCAGTTTGCATATGATAGATTGATAACAGAAAGATACCAACCCTATTTCACACAAACAACCACGCCTTTGCGAATTTGCAAGAATATTTGCACGCAAAGTCGCAAAGGCGTGGTTGAAAGCCATCAATTATTTGGCTTTATATTTTTTTGATCCGGATATTCCTGAAGCGCAACACATCTCCATGTCCGAGGAAACCGATATGACCTGTGGTTCGCTGTAAACCCGGATGTTCTTTATGATCCATCGTACCATTGGCAGATGCCTGTTTGATATCACCATCCAGAATGGTTTCGCCGTTCAGGATCACTTTTACTTTCGATCCTTTTACGATCACTTCTTCCTGGTTCCACTCGCCCGTTGGTTTCAGGAAACCTCTTTTGGCAGGGATCACACCGTATACAGAACCATGGTATTGATAAGGCTGCAGGTTTTTATAGATCTCCGCTTCATTATCCAGGATCTGTAACTCCATTCCCACATAGGCCGCATCGCCTTCCAGAGGCGCTCGGATACCGAGGCCGTTGTTAGCGCCGGGTGTTAACTGAAACTCGAAACGGTAAATAAAATCAGCATATTCTTCTTTGGTATACAGGTTACCGCCACTGCGTTCGGGATGCACCACAATATTACCTTCCTCTACCAGGTAACCGTTGGTATTACCCGTCCACTGATCCAGGTTGTTTCCATCAAACAAAGAACTGAAGCCCTGTTGTTTTTCTTCTTCGGTTAAAGGGGTGGTATTGTCTGTAGGTAACTCACGCAGAAAAATATTCCGGTAAGCTACATAAGTGCCATGCGCCTGCAGTTCCAGTTGTTCCTTGGCAAAAATGGGCAGCTTGCGGTCCCAGTAATTTTCGAGTACCACATTATCGGTTACCAATTGTCCGTTCAGATAAACGGTTACGCGCTCTCCTTTCATGATGATATGAAAACGGTTCCACTCACCAATTTTGTTATCTGCTACCACCAACGGTTTGCTGGCATTTTTCTGGTTATTATACAAGCCACCTGAACCTACCTGTGCACCTACTTCGCGGCGGCTGGTATCCCAGATCTGCACCTGCGGACTGCCACGCAGGTAAATACCGGCATCTCCTTTTTCGGTGATCTTCCAGTCAACAAACATTTCTATGTCGCCGTATTTTTTTTCGGTACAGAGGTTATCGCCATGTCCGGTGAATACGAGTAAGCCATTTTGTACGATCCAGTCGTTTTTGGTTTTTTCATTGGCGCGTTCCTGTGCGGCGGCCAGTGAGTCGGCCGATAGCTTGGCGCGACTGATGGGGTTACCCACCAATGCTTTCCAGCCACTCAGATCCTTGCCGTTGAAGAGCGATACAAAACCATTGTCGTAAGGCATGGCTTTGAGGTGAGCGGTGAGTTTTTTTACCAGCAGGGCACTGTCTTCTCCTTTGATCAACGGTAATGCTTTCTGCAACGCTTCGCGTACCAGGGGGCCGCGGATATTTTTATCGTTCAACGCCAGTTGGGTAATTACACGTGCCGCGGTACCGGCCACATCAGGCGTAGAGAGCCAGTTACTGGCCAGTACAAAAGAACTGATACCCGGGATGCGTGATACCTGGTTGAGTAATCTTTTTTGCAAAATAGGATTAGCGGCTTTCTCTAACTGCTCCTGCAACTGCAGTAATTGCTGCACGTTATTTTGTACAGCGGCTACTGGTGTGGTGTTGGATTTGAGTGAAGGCAATACCTTTTTATCAAAAGCCAGTACAGCGGCTATATGGGAACGGTTGGGTTCGTTGGCTTTGCCTAATGCTTTCTGCAAAGCTGCAAGTGCCGCAGGCGAATGAATGGTGGCCAGTGCCCGTGCGGCATTATCTGACTGTTCATTATCAGTTAACAATTTTGATAAAGGTTTCACCGCTACCTCCTCGCCCAGTAAACCCAGGTATTTGATGAGTAACTCTTTAGCATAATCCGTTTTTGCATGGGCCAAGCCGCTAACCAATGTGGTGGCAGTCCGCTTTTTCTGCGCGGGTTCCTGGGCAGATTGGTGTGTGTAAGCACTCAATGCATAACTGGCTTTCAACTTCAGCGAATCATCATCGAGCAATGCAAACAGTTGTTTCCAGTTAGAACTGCTCCAGTTTTGCATGCTGTTCAGCGCGGCACTGGCATCTTCCGTTTTTTGGTAGGGGAACTTAGATAGGGTAGTTGCAACTTCTTCCTGCTGGGCAGATGCCTGTGTGAACATGATGAACAGAAGCAGAAGAGCGGACAGAATTTTTTTCATATAGCTGCTGGTATTTTTTCACCGCAGGGGTGAGTCAGTTTTTTAGGTTAGCATCAGATACTCCATGGACCACGCATCGGCGGGTCGATCATGCGGTTCGCTTCTTCATCGTTGAGGAAGGTCTGGCTCACCGGATCAAAGCGCAGCGAACGGCCCAGCTGCAAAGCGATCTTACCCATATTAATAATGGTGCAGGAGCGGAAACCGTTCGACTCGTTCAGTGCAAACGGCGTTCTGTATTTCACCGAATCCAGGAAATTGGTTACCTGCGGTTCCGGATCGGGCAGCAGCGCCAGTTTCTCGGTCAGGTTCGGGATATCAGATTTGAAACCCGCAAACAGTTTTCCCTTGGGTCCTTCTATATAGGCTGCATTGGGATCTTTGGCTTCGCCATCGAGGATGATCTTATAACCATCCTCATAAGTAAACGTGATCTTGCGGAAAGTACCACAGGCATCGGGGTGCTGCTGTTCGGCGTCTACCTCCACCAGAACCGGACTGGTATCATCCTTACCCAAAAAATATTGAATGGGATCTATATAATGTTGTCCCATATCGCCCAGTCCGCCACCATCATAATCCCAGTACCCGCGGAAAGTGCCATGAACCCGGTGTGCGTTATAAGGCTTATAAGGTGCAGGTCCCAGCCAGCGGTCGTAATCCAGCTCGGCCGGAACCGCCTGTGTTTCCAGTTGTGTTTTACCTACCCAGTAAAATTTCCAGTCGAAGCCGGTGGTTTTGCTAACGGTTACCGTTAAGGGCCAACCCAATAAACCGGACTCCACCAGTTTTTTAATCGGCCGCACGGTTGTATTCATCCCATAAAAATTATCCTCAAAACGGAACCAGGTATTCAGCCGGAACATGCGTTTGTATTGCTGCACCGCTTCTACCACCCGTTTGCCCTCGCCAATGGTGCGGGTCATGGGTTTTTCGCACCAGATATCTTTGCCTGCTTTGGCGGCATCAATGGCCATGATTCCATGCCAGTGCGGCGGGGTGGCTATATGTACAATATCTACTTCGGGTAAAGCGATGAGTTCGCGGTGATCGTGAAAAGTTTTCACGCCGTTACCGATCGATGCCGCTACTTCGGTAAGATGTTTTTTATCTACATCACAAATGGCAACCACACGGGTGCCGGCATAGGGAATATGTCCGCGGCCCATACCACCCACCCCAATAATACCCTTGGTGAGCTGATCGCTGGGGGCGAGAAAACCACGGCCCAGCACATGCCGGGGAACAATACTGAAACCGGCCAGCACCGTAGCCGTATTACGCAGGAATTTACGCCGCGAGAGCGCAGTTGATTTGGGAGATTTCATGTGCATTAGATAGGTGTGTTTAAAGGTAAGAGAAAAATCAATGAGCGAAGTCAATGAGTGAATGAGTGGATGAGTGAGTGAATGATAGAATGATAGGATGATAGCATGATAGAATGATTTTTTGGGGTCGGGGCTGAAGCCCCTAGAAGAGTTGGGAGGGTTAATCAGGTTCTTCCAATGCCCGCCCTTCTATTCTATAGCTTTTCCATCGCCTCGCCTTCATCGCCACCTCCTTTGGAGCCGGCCCTTTATTGTTGTGTCCTTCCTTGCCGCGCCCTTCATTGCCGCGCCCTTCAGGGCGTGGGTAGTGATAATTATTAAAATCAATTTCGGGACTTTAGTCCCGCGTGTACCCAACCATTGTGCCGGTGAATAGCAATTAAACAACCATCCCATGCTCCGCCATCGTTTTCGTAAGTTCTTACCGATTAGCATGGGAAGCATTTGGGCTTTGTGGTACATTAGTAGGGTCATCTTTCACTAACTAATTGCTTGAACCATGAAACTCTCTCAAAAATCGCGTCGTTCGTTTTTGAAGCAGGCCGCCATGCTGTCTGCCGCCGCTTCTGTTCCTTCTATCTTTACCAAAGCCGCCGGCAATTTTGCTGCGGGGCAGAAAGTAAAACTGGCCTGTGTGGGCATTGGTAACCAGGGCGGTTCCGATGTAATGTCTTTTGCCAAAACCGGCCTCGCCGAGTTCGTTGCTTTTTGCGATGTGGATATGGGCGCCCCCCATACACAGGCCGTACTGAAGCAGTTTCCCGATGTACCGCGTTTCCAGGATTTCCGTACCATGTTCGATAAAATGGGCAGCCAGATAGAAGCGGTTGCCGTTGGCGTACCCGATCATTCGCATTTCCCCATTACCATGATGGCCATGGGATTGGGCAAACACGTGTTTGTAGAAAAACCCATGGGCCGCACATTCAATGAAGTGGAGCTGATGATGAAAGCCGCTAAGAAAAATCCAAAGCTCGTAACACAGATGGGTAACCAGGGGCACTCAGAAGCCAACTACTTCCAGTTCAAAGCCTGGAAAGAAGCGGGTATCATCAAAGACATTACCGCTATTACCGCCCACATGAACAGCCCCCGCCGCTGGCATAACTGGGATCCCACTATCAAAAATTTCCCCGCCAAAGAAGCCATACCTGCCACCCTTGATTGGGATACCTGGCATGGTGTAACACAACTGCACGATTATAACCACGACTATATCAACGGCCAGTGGCGTTGCTGGTACGACTTTGGTATGGGCGCCCTCGGCGATTGGGGTGCACACCTGGTTGATACCGCCCACGAGTTTCTGGATCTGGGCCTGCCGTATGAAGTAACTATGCTGAAAGCAGAAGGACATAACTCTTTCTTCTTCCCCAAATCATCCACCATCCTCTTCCGTTTCCCTGCACGCGGTAATATGCCTGCCTGCGATCTTACCTGGTACGATGGAGCAAACAATGTACCGCCGCTACCCGAAGGCTATCGCGGTCCCGGACTGGATCCCAATATTCCACCACCGAGCTCTGGCAGAATTGAATCGCAAAGAGTGAACCCGGGCAAGATCCTGTATGGCAAAGACCTCACTTTCGCCGGCGGATCGCATGGCAGAACCCTGTCTATCATACCCGAAGCCAAGGCCAAAGACATGGCATCTCAACTGCCCGTAGTACCGGAAAGCCCTTCTAACCACTACGCCAATTTCTTAAAAGCCTGTATGGGCGAAGAGAAAACCCGTTCACCTTTCTCTATTGCCGGACCGTTAAGCCAGGTATTCTCGCTGGGTGTAATGGCGCAGAAACTGAACACCACCATCAAGTTTGATAGAAAAAGCAAAAAAGTAACCAATAACAAAGAAGGCAACGACATGCTGGTAGGTCTGCCGCCGAGGAAGGGGTGGGAGCAGTACTATAAAATCTAATGAGTGAAGGAGTGAATGAGTGGATGAGTGAATGGGAGGAGGGATGAATGATAGAATGATAGGATGATAGATTGATAGAATGGGAGGAAATAATGAGTGAAGGAGTGAATGAGTGATTAGGAGGAATGATAGAATGATAGGATAATAGATTGATAGAATGGAATGAATTGTGCTGCGAAAACATTTTGTTTTCGCAGCTTTTTTTATGCGAAGCCTCTCGGGAACTTTCAACAGCCGCCCCTCTCTCTCTGTGAACCTCTGTTGCTCTGAGGTCTCTGTGTTAAAAAAATAAGCTACTTATTATGGCAGGATCGGGATGCAGTGATGATTTTCAACACAGAGACCACTGAGATCGGGAGTTACACAGAGATGTTTTGTTGGAGTACTGTTCTCTGCTTCTTTCGACATTCGAAATTCCCTGTTCGATATTCGATATTCAAAAGATCCTGCTACGTAACGAGCTCTCTGTTCCTTATCTCATGTGCTCCGTTGCATGTTCTATTGTTCGTCTGTTCGTCTGTTTCTTGCTCCTCTGTTCATCTGTTCTCTGCCCCCTTCTTTCGACATTCGAAATTCCCTGTTCGATATTCGATATTCAAAAGATCCTGCTACATAACGAGTTCTATGTTCCTTGTCCCGAGAGCTTCGTTGCATGTTCTATTGTTCTCTGTTCATCTGTTCCTCCCTTCTTTCGACATTCGACATTCCCTGTTCGATATTCGACATTCAATACTCTTCCACCCCTTCCACAATCTCCCCATAATCCACCACCAACTCTTCCCCTGCTTTAATATCCCGCAGGGCTTCGAAGTATTCGCCGTGGTTAACGGATTGGATATTGGGGCTGGAGGAATGGTTGAGGTAACTGGCCATATCCATTACTTTACAGCCATGGTCGGGGATGAAATAGTTTTCTTCATCGTAGAGATAATAGGTTTCAATGAATTCACGACTATGCGCGGGTAATTGTTCGGCTTCTTCAAAGCTGAGCGTGATCCATCCGCCGGTGTTTTTGGAGAAAAGGGTGCGGCAACCTTTGGGTATATCGGTTATGGCAAATACACCAATGCCATGAATACCCGAAGGTTGAAGGGCCACAAAGGTTTCGTGTTTCAGCTCCTGCAGTAGTTCTTCTTTTGTCATAACTAATTTTACTGTGTTCTCAACCGTGCCTTTGTGCCTTGGTGTGCCATTTATCCCACACCAAGGCACAAAGGCACGGTTAAGGTTTATCTTTATGCGCCTAAAGATACCCCTATGTTTTGCAGAACCGTTTGTTTACTGCTCGCTGTTTTTTCTTTGTCTGCCACCCATGCGCAGGATACCAGCCAGCAGATCATTCCCGGCCGCAGCAATCACCCCTCTCAATACACCAAACCTTATGTGATCCTCATCTCGATAGATGGGTACCGGGCCGATTTTACGGAGAAACATGGGGCCCATTTTCTGCAAAGCGTTTCGCAGATGGGCGTAAGGGCGGAGTATATGACTCCTTCTTTTCCCTCGCTCACTTTTCCGAACCATTATACATTGGTAACGGGTTTGTACCCATCGCACCACGGACTGGTAGACAACAGTTATTACGATACCCGCCGCCAGCAGTTTTATGGTATGGGCGATAAACAACAGGTGGCCGATGGCAGCTGGTATGGCGGTACGCCGCTCTGGGTGCTGGCCGAAAAACAGCAACTGCTCTCGGCCAGTTTTTACTGGGTAGCATCTGAAGCGGATATACAGAACACCCGGCCCACGTATTATTATAACTACAATGAACAGATCGGCATGGCCGACCGCATTAACACCGTCAAAAACTGGTTAAGTCTGCCCGAAGAAAAACGCCCGCACCTGATCACATTCTATTTTCCGCAGGTAGACCATGATGCGCATATGTACGGACCCGATGATGGCCGGGTTACCACCACGGTGCAGTTGATCGATAGCAGTATCAACGCCCTGCAGCAAACCTTGCAACCACTGGGACTGCCCATTAACTATATCGTAGTATCCGATCATGGTATGACGGCCGTGAACTATAATAATCCCCTGCCCTTACCCAAAGCCATCGATACCAGCCATTTCTTTATCCCCCGGGGCGATGCCTTGCTGCACCTGTATGCCAAAAACACTACTATACTGGCAGCCACTTACCAGGCACTGCAAAAAGAACCCAACATGCATGTGTACCGCTTGAACGAAACACCCGCACACTGGCATTACCGCGCCGCAGACGACTGGCACCAGCGTCTGGGCAACCTGATCCTCGAACCCCAACTGCCCAACATTTTTAATATTACCAACCGCAAAACCAGCCCCGGCAAACACGGTTTCGATAACCACCACCCCGATATGCGCGCCAGCTTTATGGCCTGGGGCCCGGCCTTCAAAACAGGTTTACGCATCAATGGTTTTGAGAACATACATGTGTATCCGTTGATTGCCAATCTGTTGGGATTGAAATATGATGAGAAGGAGATTGATGGAAGGGCAGAAGTGTTGAAGGGTATACTGAAGCAGTGATCATTTATTTTTTATGGAGGGAGAAATACGGGGTTTTTCCCGGTATGAGGGTTGTGTTTTTTGGGTAGATTGTAGCTGCTTAAGAGATGCAAGGTTGTGAGTATATAGCTTAGCTGTTTGTTGTGGTAGGACATGCGAATGATTTTAAGAGGAGGTTCGCTTATATTCAAGAGCTGCTGAATTAATAAAAATTGACAACACCACAGTAAAAATGTATATGAGATTCAATCTTAAATTTGAAAGTTCTTTCACTGAACCACAAGAGAAATATTACCTTGATAAAGGAAAGGAATTATTCAAATAATATTCTAATCAAGTAGAACAAAAGCTAGAAGAATTAATTCTTGATAATGGAAAAATTGACTGTGGAAAAATGCAATTAAATTGGTTTCCAACTGTAAAAGCCGATATATTTCTCTCTCATTCACATAAGAATGAAAAGGATGCAATTGCCTTATCAGGATATTTATATGACAAATTAAAGATTCGAACTTCTGTAGATTCCTGCATTTGGGGTAATCAGCTGAGTTGCTAAAAAAATCGGATGAAAAATTTTGCAAAATGGATAACGGGTACTATTATTATTACAAATGAAATTTTACTACAAGTAATGTTCATATGATTTTGTCTACTGCATTAACAAAAATGATGGATAAAATCGAATGCATGTTTTTCTTAAATACACCAGTAACAAAATAGTAATGTCAATAGAATCACTAGGTTTAAAATGTATTCCCTTTTTAAGATGGGCAGGTGGCAAAAACTGGCTCGTTAAGCATATTGACGAAATAGTTTCCCTACATAAATTTAATAACTACTTCGAGCCTTTCTTGGGCGGCGCATCAATGATGCTGTATCTAAAACCTTCCAAGACTGCATATTTGTCCGATACAAACTCAAACTTAATTGAGACATATATACAAATTAGAGATAACGTCGAAGGTGTGATTAAAGAACTTTCGAAATTTAAAAATACAGAAAGTGATTATTATACAGCCCGTTCATCAAAATTTAATTTGCCTCAAAAAAGAGCAGCGTGTTTCATATTTCTAAATCAAACATCATTTAATGGAATATATAGAGAAAATCTTCGAGGTGAATATAATGTACCATATGGATTTAGAAAATCTAAGATATATGACACCCAAAATCTGCGACAAGTAAGTCATATTTTGAGAAATGCCCACATTGATGTTGGAGATTTTGAAATTAATAGGGATAAAATAAAGAAGAATGATTTAGTCTTTCTAGATCCACCATATACAATCGCCCATAATGAAAATGGCTTTATTAAGTATAATCAAAAATTATTTTCATTAGAGGATCAGTATCGTCTTAGTCAATTAGTTGACTTCATTAAGTCTAAAAACGCCTTTTACATATTAACAAATGCTGCACATAAAGTAGTTGAAGATATATTTGAAAAAGGTGATAGTAAAATTGTTTTTGAAAGGCCGAGCCTGGTTGGAGGTGCAAAAGCCCAAAGAGGTATTTACAAAGAGTTCGTTTTTACAAACATTAAGTAATTGCATATTAAAATGAAAGAAGATTTTTTTAAGCGAACCAAAAATTTCATAATTAAGATGGCTTCTACTATTAAAAAGATAGGTTACAAAGTATTTATTGTACCGCTAATCAAAGTTTCATTTACCTTTTGGGGAGGTACTTTAGGCATTTGGGGTTCTTTCTTGATTTTAAATGTTTTATTTTCCAAGGTGTTTCCAACGGCTCATTTCCCCGGGCTAGATAATTTTGTACACCACGGGGAGATCTTGATTATAAGTTTTGCATTTTTGGCCGAGGCATTGTTTTATTCAACAAGAGATTTAAAAATAAATTTTTTCAATGTAGCATCAGTCATTCTTTTAATTACCAGTATTTTTCTTTATGTTAGGGTTATTGCATTAAAAAGCTCTTCACTTAATCCGACTGATCATGATTCGATAATATTTACATATTCGCCTATTTGTTTTTTTGCATCTATTGTTTTATTTTATTTCATAATTGTAAGAGAAAAATATCATGAAGAATCGGGTAATATTCCAGTGATTCGTGAAAGAGATTTAGATACTTTGGAAGAAAAATTTAATAATGATTAAACTGATAGAATCATGGATCAATATATAGAAATCGATTTCATATCTGTTAAACAACCTATAGGTGTTTTTTATATTGGATGTATTGATTGGCGAGAACTTATTCAAATTTCGGAAGCTGATATTCGTGAAATAAAAAAAGAAGATCAAACAGAAGGTAATTTTGATTCTTATTTAGGAATACAAAGAAAAAGAAGCGTAAATAGAATAAAGGAAATTGGTGAATACGTGACCACAATTGACGCTTCTTTTCCTACAAGTATAATACTACATATTGAAACATCTTACGAAACCATTAACGGGATAAGGACTTCTGAGTTAGATCAGGATTTTGTTGACTTACATATAAAAGATATAGAAGTTGTTACAAATCTAGAGGTCAATACGGAAACAAAAAAAATGCGAATTAGAAAGAATGAAAAAGTTGCAAAAATATTAGATGGACAACATAGAATAGAAGGGCTAAAAGAAGCACAAAGCAAATATGGCTTCGATTCTGCATTTGATTTAAATATCACTATTTTTTCCGATGCAGATATTGATGATCAAGCTCAAATATTTTCTGTTATCAATAAGGCTCAGACTAAAGTTAACAAATCACTAGTTTATGATTTATATGATTACGCAAAATTTCAGAGTCCTCAAAAAACTGCTCACGACATAGTACGGCTATTAAATAAACGAATTGATAGCCCTTTTTACAAAAAAATTAAAATATTGGGCACAGCTGAAAACAAGGAGTCAGAAACAATCGCTCAGGCAACGTTAGTTGAATTGATTATGAAGAATATTTCTAAAAAGCCAATGAGGGATAGAGATGAACTCAAAAAACAATCATTATTCAATCAAAATCCTTTACGGAAAATTGAAAATATTGAAGAACAGCGTAGTTTAATATTTAGAAATCTTTTTATCGATAAACAAGATGAAAAAATCCTCCGAACACTATGGAATTATTTTTCAGTCGTAAAAGAAAAATGGCCACAATCTTGGGACAATACTGTAATACAAGGAAATATACTAAATAAATCTACTGGAATAATAGCACTTATGAGATTCCTACGATATATTGTTATTGATTTAAATGCTTATGAGCGATCGGTTTCAAAAGATGAATTCAAAAATTATTTTTCAAAAATTCCTCTTGCAGATTTAAGCTTCACTTCTCAAGAATATTTGCCAGGATCAAGTGGCCAAAGTAAATTATTAAATACGCTTCTTGAATTGACTAAATTAGGAAGCATTCGATAACTGGTAGCAGCTAATAATAAGTATTAGTAAATTTTTCCGTCTCCGAAGAGTCTCCCGCACGGGGTACTCTTCCGTCTCCGAAGAGTCTCCCGCACGGGGACTCTTCGCTTAGTACTACAACCCATTCATGTTACACTAAAACACCACTAACACATAAAACACAACCGCTAGCTTGTAAAAGAACCCACATGAAACCAACAACCAAACTCCTGCTCGCCACCATCCTGCTAGACCTGGTTTTAATGGTACTGCTCATCTTGTTTCTACAAGCATTTAACTGATCTGCAGCGCAAATACAACCACCAAACAACTGCGCCATAGCGCCCTGGCGGGAAAATAGGCACGCAAAGCCGCAAAGGCACAGTAAGTAGCGTAACTGCTCAGTCAGACTGGCCCACAGCTCCCTTCTAACCCGCCATGGCCCTGTTTTACCAGGGAATGGCTCAGTTTAAGTGAGCTGTTTCTCTGTTCAAGTGAGCCGTTTCTCAGTTTTTGTGAGCTGCAACTTTGTTAAAGTGAGCTGTTTCCCTGATTGTGTGTGCTGCAGCGCTCTTTACCAGACCTGCAGGGCTGTTTCAGATAGCTACTGGGCATTGTGGCAGGGTGGAACGGGTAGCTGAATGATGTATACCGCATTGATTTTGTGCTGAATAGGAGGTTCCCTCTCCGAAGAGTCTCCGAACGGGGACGCTTCGCTTAGTACCATCACCCATGCATGTTAAACCAGGGCACGCATATTAGCACCATTCTCTTTTTTTCTTTTCTAGCTCTTATTGAAACCAACCACTTCGCCCATCAACCCAATAGCCGAGACTGCCGGAGGTTTCAATAAAAGAAAAACAGAAGAAAAAGAGAAAAGAAGAAAACAGCTCTCTTATCCCCTCTTTCTCTCTTTAGCTCTTAGTGAAACACTCCCCGCATATCAGCGGAATAGCTGAAAGTGCAGCATGGTTCACTAAGAGTGGATAAGAGAAAACGAGGGGAAAAGAGAGGGGGAATGATGAAAGGTTACCAGCGAACCAAATTGCGCACTATCTTACCGTACCTAAACTAACCGCTATGAGCCAGAACAGTCTTACAACCAGCTTTTCGCCACAGAAATATGCCAGAGTGGGTGGGCTATTGTATCTGTTCATTATTGCAGCGGGTATGTTCGGTGAGTTATATGTAAGAGGTTCCTTGTTTGTTCCTGGCAATGCGGATGCTACGGCACAAAAGATCATGAATGCCCCGGGCCTATGGCGCATCGGCATCACCGTAGACCTGCTCATGCAACTCTGCGATCTGCCCCTGATGCTGATCTTTTACGTACTGCTGAAACCGGTAAACAAAAACCTCGCACTACTGAACCTGCTCTGCAACCTGATACAAACTGCAGTACTGGTAGCCAATAAACTAAACCTGTTATCTGCGCTCTATTTACTCGGCCATGGGGCTTACCTGCAAACATTCACCTCCGAACAGTTACATACCCTTGCCTACCTCCCCATCAAACTCCACGATGTTGGGTTCGGGGTTGGACTGATCTTTTTTGGTGTGGTATGCGTTATTGAAGGGCAGCTGATTGCGGTATCGGGCTTTTTTCCGAAACTGATCGGCCGGTTAATGCAATTGGCGGGAGTGTGTTATCTCACCAATAGTTTCGCATTGATACTGGTGCCTGAGCTGGCGGGTAAATTGTTCCCGGTCATCCTGCTTCCACCTTTTGTGGCAGAATTGTCGCTGGGGTTGTGGCTGCTCATCAAGGGCGTTAACCTGCCAGTCTGGGAGCGGAAGGTGGCAGAAGCGCAACGCGTATAAATCCAATTGTGCCTTTGTGTGGGCATATTCTCACACAAAGGCACAAGGGCACGGTTTTTAGCACAACTCCCTCTTTTTCTCTTTGGCTCTTAGTGAAACAAAACACCCCGCAAAGCAGCAGAATGGCTGATAGTGCAGGATGTTTCAATAAGAGAAAGACAGAAGAAAAAAAGAGGAAACTGTTGTATTTTTGATACATGAACCCATTGTCGGTATATATCAATGACATATCACAGGTATGCTATCAACATAGCGTAAAGCATCTGTATGTGTTTGGTTCAGCGACTACCGATTCCTTTAACTCCCAAAGCGATATTGATTTTATCGTTGATTTTTTACCGGTCAATGCCAAAGAATACGCTGATAATTATTATGATCTAAAATTTTCTTTAGAACAGTTGCTTAACCGGAAGGTTGATCTGCTGGAAGAAACAGCCATAAAGAATCCATACTTTCTTCAATCTATCCAGGATAAAAAACAAATGCTGTATGGAAATTGAAGTTAAATCCTGGTTATTTAATGTACTGAGTGCGATAGAAGAAATCGACAGTTTTTTTACCGATCAGCCAATGACTTTTGAAGCGTATCAAAATGACGTAAGAACTAGAAGAGCGGTAGAAAGAAATATTGAAATTATTGGTGAAGCATTAAACAGGATTTTAAATAAACAACCAGGCATCAATATCTCTAACGCAAGAAGAATTGTTGATACGAGAAATAGAATCATACATGGCTATGATACCGTTTCTGACGAAATCATCTGGAGCATCATCATTACCTATCTTCCGGATTTACGAAAAGAAGTTAATGCCCTATTGGGTGAATAAATACTTTGATCAAGATTCCATTGCAGCCCAACTGACCCCTTGTGCCTTTGTGTGCGGATTATTTCACACCAAGGCACAAAGGCACGGTTGGAAGACAACTTACTTATTTTCTTTTTTAGCTTTTATTGAAACAAAACATCCCGCAGAGTAGCCGAATGGCTGACAATGCGGGATGTTTCAATAAGAGAAAGACAGAAGAAAAAAAAGTAAAGGAGTTTATTCCTGTTCGCTCTCTGCCCTGTCGGCAATGAGTTGGGCAATGAGGCTGGTCCAGCCGCTTTGGTGGCTGGCGCCGAGGCCCGTGCCGCTATCGCCATGAAAATATTCGTAGAATAAAACCAGGTCCTTGTTTTCGGGGCGGCTGTAAAACCAGTTCTGGTTACCATGCAGTTTGCGATGGTTGTCGTTATCCAGCTCAAACAAGCTCGTTACCCTTTTGGATAATTCGTTGGCGATCTGTTTCAGGTCCATGTACACACCCGAGCCGGTAGGGTATTCAATACTCAACGATGCATCGTAAAACTCCCCGAACTTTTTAATGCTCTGGATAATGAGGTAGTTAATCGGCATCCACACCGGTCCGCGCCAGTTACTGTTACCTCCAAAAAAATCAGACGTAGAATCACCGGGATCGTATTGGATAGAATACACATGCCCTTCAATGGTAACCGAGTAAGGATGTTTCTCGTGGTATTTGGATAAAGCGCGGATCCCGCCTTCTGATAAAAATTCTGTTTCGCTCAGCACGCGTTTTAACAGCGCGGTGAGTTTGTTTTTGGGGATGAGGGAGATCAGCATTTTATCTTCATCAGCGATCTCTTCGTTGGGCCAGAATTTTTTGTTCTTCTTGCGGTACTGCTCAAACCAGGTAATGCGTTTGGTAAAATCTTCCAGTTTGTTCAGCATTTTTTTCTCGATCACCGATACGGCAAACAAAGAAGTTAAGCCAACAATGGATTGGATGCGTAACTGTATGGTAGTGTTATTGGGCAAACCGAGGGTATCGTAAAAGAACTGGTCTTCTTCGTTCCATAAACCCAGTTGGTTCAATGCCTCGGCAATTAATACAAAGTGTTCAAAGAATTTGGTGGCGCTGTCTTCAAAAGCCTCGTCTTCCATGGCTATCTCCAGTGCCATATCCATCAGGTTCAGTGCATACATGCCCATCCAGCTGGTACCATCGGCCTGCTCCAGCCGGGCTTCGCTATGTAATTGCAGGCTGCGGTTAAATACACCAATATTATCGAGACCCAGGAAACCGCCTTCAAACATATTATTACCATTGGGATCTTTCCGGTTGATCCACCAGGTAAAATTGATCATCAGTTTGTGAAATACTTTTTTCAGAAAACTGATATCTCCTTTACCGGTTTTATTTTTTTCGATCTGGTACACCTGCAGTGCCGACCATGCCTGCACCGGCGGGTTCACATCGCTGAAGTTCCATTCGTAGGCGGGTAATTGACCGTCGGGTTTCATGTACCACTCGCGCATCACCAGCAGGATCTGGTGTTTGGCAAAAACCGGATCAACCATGGCCATGGGTACGCAATGGAAGGCGAGGTCCCAGGCGGCATACCAGGGATATTCCCATTTATCGGGCATGAGAATGATGTCCTGGTTTTTCAGGTGTTGCCAGTCGTGGTTGCGGCCCTTGCCCCGTTCATGGCCCACATGGGCAATACCATCGGGTTCGGAGAGCCAGCGTTCTACATCGTAATAATAATATTGTTTGCTCCAGAGCAGGCCCGCCAAAGATTGGCGCTGGATATTGTGCAGGTCTGCCGGCAGATTCGGTGATAAGATGCTGTGGTAATAATCGTCGGTTTCTGTTTTGCGTTGCTGAAAAATATCCGTGAAAGCATGTGTGAACGGCGATTCCATCTGCACATCGCTCAAACGCAGGTAGAGCGTTTCTGTGGCGCCTGCGGCTATCTGGTAATGGTATACAGGTGCAAACTTGGTACCCGTTTTTTTCTCTTTGAGTGCTTCTTTGTTTTTTCCCTGAATGACGGCATCGTGAAACGCATCTTTCACAAAAATGGATTCATTCTTTTTGCCGAAGAGTTTTTCGGTATTGGTTTCGTTCTCGGTAAAAAATGCCTCTTTGGTTTTGGGATAGTAAAAATAATACGTGCCCAGCCGTTCGTGTTTGGCTTTTACCATATTGGCCTGGTCAATGGCTTTGATCACCGGTTTTTTATCCAGTCCGCGCGATTGCCAGCGGTTAAAGAACCAGAGTGTAGGCAATACCGTAATAGGTGCGGCCACATTGGCGCGGTTGGTGATCTCGATACGTATGCCGATATCTTTCTTGTTTACTTTGGCGTAAGTGATGAGTACATCAAAATATTCGTTGTCCTGAAAAATACCTGTGTCCAGAATTTCATATTCCGGTTCCAGTTTACTGCGCTGTTTGTTTTTTTTGATCAACTCCTGGTAAGGAAAAGCCTGCTGTGGATACTTGTACAGCATCTGCATATAATAATGCGTGGGCAGGTTTTCGAGATAGTAGTACAGTTCTTTTACATCTTCGCCATGGTTGCCCTCGTTATTGCCGAGGCCAAAGAGTCTTTCTTTCAGGATGGTATCTTTCCCGTTCCATAGCGATACGCAGAAACAGAGATTACCAAAAAAATCGGAAATACCACCCAGTCCATCTTCGCCCCAGCGGTAGGCACGGGCATGTGCATGGCTAAAGGGTACATAGTTCCAGGCATCACCATTCTCGCTGTAATCTTCGCGAACGGTGCCCCATTGCCTTTCAGATAAATAGGGTCCCCATTGTTCTAAAGGAATTTTCTTGCTGCTGTTGGACTTCAGTCTTTGCTCCTCTGCTGTCATCTGGCTAAATTAAAGAGGCTTTGCGGAATAAATCTGTCAATTTATGCAGATATACTTTTAATTTAGTGAATAGCAGGCAGGCATCAAGGCCTGACGCTGTTCCGCTGATGAAATACAAACTGTTGTTCGCTTTTTTGCTGCTCTCATTTTCTAAGGTCTGGGCACAGTCTTCTGCAACACAACTGATCCACAATATCTGGGTGATAGATGGCACGGGCAGCACTGCACGAAAAGCGGCTGTGCGTATACAGGGCAATAAGATCATCTCCGTAGGCACGCTGAAACCCTTACCGGGAGAGGTTTTGGTAGATGGGCAGGGAAAAACATTGACACCGGGATTTATTGATACACATAGTCACCTGCAGGGTTCCCTGCGTACAAAACCAGAAGCCATAGCGGCGTTGAACCAGGGTGTGACCACTATTGTATCCGGACAGGATGGCGAGGGTAGCTGGATAGACAGTTTGCGCAGCCGCCTCTTATCGCAAACGATTGCTGTGAATATCGCAACCTATACGGGTCAGACCACCCTGCGCGAAACAGTGATGGGCGAAAAAGAACTGCACAGGCAGGCAACAGCCGCAGAGATCAAACAGATGACAGCTTTGCTGGAGAAAGAAATGCAGAAGGGCTCGCTGGGTTTATCAACCGGACTGGAATATGATGGCGCTTTTTTCTCTGCCAAAGAAGAAGTGGTGGCGCTGGCCCGTATGGCGGCTAAGTACCAGGGGCGTTATACCAGTCATATCCGCAGTGAAGACGTGCATCTGAAAGAAGCCATTGAAGAGATCATTGCCATTGGTAAAGAGGCAAAGTTGCCGGTGCAGGTATCGCATATCAAAATAGCGTTGAAAGATGATTGGGGCAAAGCGGCGGAATTGCTGACCCGTTTAGAGAAAGCACGCAAAGAGGGGATCGATATTACGGCTGATTGTTATCCGTACGATTTCTGGAACAGTACCTTGAAAGTATTGTTTCCTAAAACAGATTACACGAATCTGGAGAGCGCACAATTTGCGGTAGAGCATACATTCGATCCGAATGAATCTATTCTGTTCCGTTATGCACCCAATCCGGCCTATAAAGGAAAAACGATAGCAGCCATTGCAGCTATGCGAAAGGAAACAGCAGCAGAAACATTGATCTCACTGATCGCTGAAGCAGAAGTTTACCGGAAAAACAATCCCGGAGCCACAGGTGTAGAAACCATCATGGGCAAATCGATGGTGGAAGCAGATGTGATGAAACTGCTGGCCTGGCAACATACCAATATCTGTTCTGATGGATCTATCGGTGGACATCCGCGGGCTTTCGGTTCTTTTACAAGAGTGTTGGGAAGATATGTGCGCGAGAAAAAAGTTATGACACTGGAAGAAGCCGTGCGTAAAATGACTTTACTCGCTGCGCAGCATATCGGGATCAGTAAGCGTGGTAAAATTGCCCCCGGTTATTTTGCTGATCTGGTATTACTCGATCCCGCCACTGTGCAGGATCGCTCCAGTATACAGGAGCCGGCAGCATTATCAGAAGGGATTGAAAAAGTATGGGTGAATGGGCAAGTGGTGTATCAACAGAAAAAAGGCACCGGCATTTATCCCGGAACATTTATCAGCAGAAAGTAGCGGGGTTACAGCGGATTTGCGTAGTTATATTTTAAAAACGTGAGGTCAATAAAATAAGATGTCAGACTTGAATTTACCCGCTGCCCTCGTGATCAGCGAAGGCATGTTACATACAGATGATGCTAAAACCGCGCACGGACTGATTCGCGGTACAGAACGTTTTCGCATAGCAGGGGTGATCGATAGTCTGCATGCCGGAAAAGATGCCGGCGAAGTATTGGATGGTAAGCACCGCAACATACCTGTGTATGCCAATGTAGAAGAAGCCCTGCAGCAGGCTGGTACAATCGATTACTGCATTATTGGTGTGGCCACTGTAGGCGGCATTCTGCCGCCGGTATTTCTGGAGATCATCCGCACCTGTATCAACCATGGCATCTCTATCGTAAATGGCTTACACGATTACCTCAACGATAAACCCGAACTCGTGGCTCTCGCCAAAGGGAAGGGTGTGACGCTAACAGATATCAGGAAGCCAAAGAAAAGAGAGGACCTGCATTTTTGGTCGGCCGAGATCTTTTCTGTGAAAGCGCCCATCATTGCCGTGCTAGGTACTGATTGTGCGCTGGGTAAAAGAACCACCTGCCGCATGGTTCGCGAAGCCTGCGCCAAAGCAGGTATTCGTGCTGAAATGATCTATACCGGACAAACCGGTTGGTTGCAGGGCGGTAAGTATGGATTCATCTTCGACTCAACCCTGAACGATTTTATTTCCGGCGAAATAGAACATGCCATTGTAAGTTGCTGGAAAGAAACCCATGCCGAACTGATCTTACTCGAAGGGCAATCGGCCTTACGCAATCCGAGTGGACCTTGTGGTTCGGAATTCCTGGTATCGGGTAATGCCAAACTGGTGATACTGGTACATGCACCCAAGCGGATCCATTTTGATCATCTGCCCGAATGGGGCGAGATCCCTTCGGTGCGTTCGGAAGTGAACCTGATCAAAGCGTATGGCGCTACGGTGATTGCGCTGGCATTGAATACCTCACACTGTACAGAAGAAGAAGCCTATGCGTTTCAGCGGGCTTACGAAAAGGAACTGGGCATACCGGTATTACTGCCTTTGCAGGAAGGAGTAGAAGCCGTGATCCCTGTGATCCGCTCACACATGAAAACAATGCAACCATGAAGATCCTAGCTGTGCGCGCCTGGCTGGAGAACCTGCCATTGACCAAACCCTATACCATTGCCTATCACACTACTTCGCATGCAAGCATTGTTTTTCTGGAAGTAGAATTAGCAAACGGAATGGTGGGCCTTGGCGCTGCCAGTCCCTTTGAAGAAGTTGTGGGTGAAACCCCGGAACAAACTTTTACTAATCTGCAATCGGCGCAGGTGCTGGATCTGTTGAAAGGAAAAGATATCCGCAGTTTTCAGCAACTCATCAAACAAGCCGATATATTATTTCCGCATTTACCCGGCACACTGGCGGCCATTGATCTGGCTTTACACGATGCTTTCTGTAAATGGCTGGGCATTTCGGTACTGGATTTTTATGGCCAGCAACAACAGCCCTTACTTACATCGGTCACCATCGGCATCAAACCCATTGCCGAAATGCTGGAAGAGGCACGCGACTATTTTTCACAGGGTTTCCGTATTCTCAAGATCAAAGCCGGGATCGCGGTAGAAGAAGATATAGAAAGAGTAAAAAAGTTACAGGAACTGTTTGGCGCTAAGATGAAAATTCGGGTAGATACCAACCAGGGATATGATCTGACTGCTTTGCAGCAATTTCTTACTGCCACTGCAGATCTTGCACTGGAACTGATAGAGCAACCCCTGCCTTCCGGACAGGAAGAAAACCTGCGTTCTTTACCGGCAGCAGCACGAAAGAAACTGGTGGCAGATGAAAGTCTGCTGGATGCCAATACCGCCATCCGTCTTGCCCGGGATCCGCAGCCTTTTGCTGTGTTCAATATTAAACTCATGAAATGTGGTGGCATAAGCGGCGCCCGCCGCATTGCTAGTATTGCCGAAGCGGCCGGACTGGAACTGTTCTGGGGTTGTAATGATGAAAGTATCGTTAGCATCGCCGCCGCCCTGCAGATCGCCTATGCCTGCAGTAATACCCGCTACCTGGACCTGGATGGCAGTTTTGACCTTAGTCGCGATCTGGTATCCGGTGGTTTTACCCTGAAAGATGGCTATCTCTATCCATCATCCCTGCCCGGTCTGGGTTTGCAGCGGCTGGGTTGAGTTGGCGGTAAACCTCGCAAAGTATATAAGAACCGACTGGCTATTTTAGATCTTGTACTATTAGATATTTCAAAATCATTTTGGAAGACAAATAAAAATTTTCAATTCAGGGTGTTCGAAAAAAAATTTCTAATCAGTCCGCCTAAGGCGGACGGGCCTCTTTTTGTTCGGTGCCGAGCGAAGGCGAAGGCAGACAAAATGATGCGTAGCACATTTTGGCAGAAGAAAAAGCAGCCCGGTAACAGGGACGGGGCCCAGCGGCCGTGAGCGACAAGAAATCCCGACTACCAGGGATTTTTTAATAACACAACATATGATTTCCATACTATTTCTCCCAGATTCTACTGCTGAAGCAACATGATTGCCGTACCCAACTGATAAAATACAGTTCTCAGCATGACAATTGTCATAAGCTGCTGCCCGATACCGGTCTAATTTTAAACTATAAAAATGACCGATATGACAAAAAAGAGTCCTGCAAAGAAGTATGTCTATTTCTTTGGCGCCGGCAAGGCCGACGGAAATGAATCTATGAAGAACCTGTTAGGTGGTAAAGGAGCTAACCTGGCCGAAATGGCGGGTCATCCCAAACTCAAATTACCCGTACCTCCCGGTTTTACCATTTCTACAGATGTGTGTACTTATTATTATGATCACAAACACACGTATCCCGCTATCCTGAAAACGCAGGTGAACACGGCACTGGCAGCTATCGAAAAAATTACCGGAAAAAAATTCGGTGATCCGCAGAATCCGCTCCTGTTATCCGTACGCTCCGGCGCCCGCCGCAGTATGCCGGGTATGATGGATACGGTATTGGATATTGGTTTGAATGATACGACCATTGAAGGTCTGATCAAACAATCCGGCGATGCACGTTTTGCCTATGATGCCTACAGAAGACTGGTGATGATGTATGCCGATGTGGTGATGGAAAAAGCCAGTGGCATAGAACCTAAAAATGGCAAAGGCATCCGCAAAGTGCTGGATGAGAAACTGGAAGCCATCAAACACAAACAAGGTTATACTTCTGATACGGAACTAACGGTTCCTGAACTGAAAGAACTGGTAAAAGATTTTAAAGTAACCGTGAAGAAAGTGCTGGGCAAACCCTTCCCCGAAGAACCCCTGGAGCAATTATGGGGTGGTATTGGTGGTGTGTTCGGCAGCTGGAACGGTAAACGTGCCATTGAATACCGCCGCATTGAAAAGATCCCTGATGAGTGGGGCACAGCTGTAAATGTGCAAGCCATGGTATTTGGTAATATGGGTACCAGCAGTGCCACTGGTGTGGCATTTACCCGTAACCCCGGCACCGGCGAAAATAAATTTTATGGTGAGTACCTGGTAAATGCACAGGGAGAAGATGTGGTAGCGGGTATCAGAACACCCGCCCCCATCAACGCTTATTCTAAAAACGATCATAGCCGTAACCTGGATACGCTGGAGAAACTGATGCCCAAACTGTACAAAGAACTGGATCAGTACCAGCAGCGCCTGGAGAAACACTATAAGGATATGCAGGATATTGAGTTCACCATTGAAAAAGGAAAACTCTACATGCTGCAGTGCCGCGTAGGTAAACGCAATGGTGTTGCCGCAGTGCGCATGGCAACTGAAATGTATGCATCCAAACTGATCGATATCAAAACAGCGATCATGCGGGTGGCACCCAACCAACTGGTAGAACTCTTGCTGCCCATGCTCGATCCCAAAGTGGAAGCGGTTACCAAACCCATTGCCAAAGGATTACCAGCCGGTCCGGGTGGTGCCAAAGGCCGTGTGGTATTCTCTTCAGCAGAAGCGGTAGAGTGGGCGCATAAAGGAGAGAAAGTGATCCTGGTGCGCGAAGAAACTTCTCCCGAAGATGTGGATGGTATGCACAAATCGCAAGCCATCTTAACCACCAAGGGTGGTATGACTTCTCACGCGGCACTGGTAGCCCGCGGTTGGGGTAAATGCTGCATTGTAGGTTGCACCGATATAGAAATTCACAGCGAAACCAAAACCTTTAAAGCGAAAAACGGAGAGATCATTAAAGAAGGGGATGTGATCACCCTGAATGGTACCAAAGGACTGGTATACCAGGGAGATATTCCACTGGTGGCGATCGATCTTAACAAGAATGTTTCTTATAAAAATCTGATGACCCTGGTGGATAAAACCAAACTGATGGGGGTACGCACCAATGCAGAAACACCACAGGATGCGGCCCAGGCAATGGCTTTTGGTGCAGAGGGTATCGGACTGTTCAGAACAGAACATATGTTTTATGGCGAAGGCAGTGAGCAACCTTTGTTCCTGCTGCGTAAAATGATCATGAGTAAAACAGAACCCGAAAGAAGAAAAGCGCTGAATGAATTATTTGTGTTTGTGAAGAAAGATATCAAAGACACCATGAAAGTGATGAAGGGTTACCCGGTAACCATCCGTCTGCTGGATCCGCCACTGCACGAGTTTGTACCGCATGATGTAGAGAAACTGCAGCAGCTGAGCAAAGAACTCGGCATCAGCATGAGCGTATTACGCAGAAGGGTGCTGGCACTGCACGAGAACAACCCGATGCTGGGACACCGCGGTGTTCGCTTGGGAGTGAGTTATCCCGAGATCACCGAAATGCAGATCCGGGCTATTCTGGAAGCAACTGCCGAGCTGGTGAAAGCAGGCAAAAAAGCCTTACCCGAAATTATGGTACCGGTTACCTGTACCGTGAATGAGTTGACACACCAGAAAGCCATTGTAGACAGGGTGTACAAAGAAGTATGCGCCAAACAGAAAGTAAAAAGTATCCCTTACCTCTATGGTACCATGATCGAAATTCCGAGGGCCGCATTGATGGCCGATAAGATGGCGATCGAAGCAGATTTCTTCAGCTTCGGTACCAACGACCTTACCCAGATGAGTTTCGGTTTCAGCCGGGATGATGTGGGTGGATTTTTGCCTAATTATATGGACCAGAAAATCTTACTGGATGATCCCTTCCAGACCATTGATCAGGAAGGTGTGGGCGAACTGATCAAAGACGGAACAGAAAGGGGCCGTAAAACCAAACCCAAATTAAAAGTGGGCATCTGTGGTGAACATGGCGGTGATCCGGAGAGTGTAAAATTCTGCCATCGTATTGGTATGAACTATGTGAGCTGTTCTCCTTTCCGCGTACCCATTGCGCGGTTGGCAGCGGCACAGGCAGCCGTTACGTATGGAAAAGTTAAGGCGTAAGTGAGATTCGCCGGGTAGCAAAAAGAAGAGCTGGGATTATTTCCGGCTCTTCTGTTTTGTACCCGGTTGTTATTATTGGAATTTATTCGCGTAAGGCGGTCTTACGGCCCAGCTCTGTTTGTTGGAGGGGCGGATCACCAGCCAGTAGAAGAAAAGAACAGCAAGGGCAACCGTGAAAGTTCTTATTACCCAGAAAGGAATAGAAGCACTCAGGTCTATCAGAAAACCATCCTCCTTAAAATCGCCCATACCAAATAAAGCGGGCAAACGGTACCAGTAATAACAGGACACACCGGCCGCGGCAAACAATCCACTCAGTTTTTTTTCGCTACCGGGAATCACCAGTTCCGCAAAAATGGCATAGATGGATAAAGTGAGTAACATGCCCATCAGCGGCATTTCGTACACACCCGGAAAAGCATTGATACCCGCTATATACGCATGGTCCGGTACATGAAACCATCCCCAGATAAAACCGGGCAGTCCACCCACGATCAGCCAGCCACTCAGTTTATGGTAAATGGTTTTTACAGCGGCGGAAGGATGGATATTGGGTGTTGAATCCGGACAGGGTACTACACAGTTCATACATTTATCGCAATGCGCATTGGCAACACTGAATGCCACATTACTGCCATATAATTTTTCAACAGGATGTACGGGGCAGAGACCGGAACACCAGGCACTTTTCCATTCGTAAAAAAAGCCGAGGGTTATACCTACGCTGGTCAATGCCACAATGAGTAAACCGGTAGCAATGCCATCTGTATTAAAAACAGCATGGCGTAAGGGAACAATGCTGTACAGTAACAATACACTTACGAGATTCAGCTTACCCAGTTGTGTAGCGGTTAGTTTTTTTCTTTGTGAGAGTCCCCAATGCCGGGGTAATAAATTGGTAATTGCCATCGGACAAACATTACGCCATACACCCGCGGCAAACACAAACAAAGCCGGCGCCACCGGTATCAGGATATGCCAGAACAGCAATAAACCCATTTTTGGAAAGAGGAATAAACTCAATAAAATGAACGCGCCCACCAACCATACCAAGGTTTGGGCAAGCCGCCAGTAGAAAATAGTACGGGCCGAAAAAAGATTCGCCTTTGGGACGGGTACAAAAGAATCAGACATAAAATTCACTAAGCTGGCTAATACAAAACAGATACGGCAGGCAAATTAGAATTTGCCTCTTTCACAAAAGATGATTTTCATCAGGTTGTTCAAAAAGGAAATCGCGTATGCAGTTTGGGTTAGTTTGTAGGGAATTTATCCGGTCGGGGCAATGTATGATCGGGTGGCAAACCGGCTCGTTTATCAGGTGAAAATCCGCTCAAAACCCGCTGTTTTCAGCCGTTCGTCCGGAATTTTAGCAAAATTTACCGGATATTACTACTACTTTTGTTAGGTCTTAGTACATGAAAAAGCTTCTCGTCCTCATATTAGCCCTTGTGCATCTGAGCGCCTCTGCAGGCGTTACCATGCATATGCATTATTGCATGGGCAAGGCGGCGGGCTGGGGTTTTACGAGTAAAAAAGACAAGACCTGCGACAAATGCGGCATGGCCAAAACCGATCAAAAAGGGAAGGGCTGCTGCAAAGACGAGCAGAAATTTGTAAAGAATACCATTGATCAGAAAGAAGCAGCCTCTGCGTATCAGTTCATGCAACTGGTAGCCACAGCTGTTCCTGTTTCTGTGTTTCAGACTCCTGTGATCAATCTTTCTTCCGTAACAGAAGAAAATCCCACCAGTAACGCACCTCCTGATAGGGGCGTAGCGGTTTACCTTAGTAACCGCGTTATCCGTATTTAAGAACATCCTTTCTGTATGAGCCGGGCACTATCTGCCGGGCTTTGGGCGTTTCTATCATAGCCCCGTTCCCGTATTTATTTATTAGCTATAAAACAAACACCATGAAAAAGATCAAAATGCTGTTGATGGCAGCTTTCACCATCGTATCCGTAACTGTATTTGCACAAGACAACAAAAACTATACATGCCCCATGCATGCCGACATTACCAGCGACAAACCCGCCAAATGTTCCAAATGCGGTATGAACCTGAAAGAAACGAAAAAAGAAGCGGCCTATACATGCCCGATGCATGCTGATGTTACCAGTGATAAACCTGGTAAATGCTCCAAATGCGGCATGAACCTGAAAGAGAATAAAAAAGCAGTGGCGGCTTCTTACGTATGCCCTATGCACGCCGATGTTACCAGCGACAAACCCGGTAAATGTTCTAAATGCGGTATGGCATTAAAGGAGAAAAAAGGATAAGCCAGTATTTACAATAACCGGAAAATTACCGTCATGGTTCAACAATTAATCGGACTGGCCCTACGCAACAGGCTCATCGTACTGCTGGCAGCAGCGGGTATGTTTGGCTGGGGTATCTATTCCGTCAGACAGAATCCTATCGATGCTATTCCCGACCTCAGCGAAAACCAGGTGATCGTTTTTACTGAGTGGATGGGCCGTAGTCCGCAGGTGATCGAAGACCAGGTGACTTACCCCTTGGTGAGTAACCTGCAGGGGATACCCAAGATCAAAAACATACGGGGCTCTTCCATGTTCGGGATGAGTTTTGTGTATGTGATCTTCGAAGACAATGTAGACATCTACTGGGCCCGCACAAGGGTACTGGAACGTCTGAATTTTGCGCAGCGTTTGCTGCCGCAGGGGGTAACACCCTCGCTGGGTCCGGATGGAACAGGCGTAGGTCATATCTACTGGTATCACCTGGATGCGCCCAAGATGGATCTGGGCGAACAGCGGGCTTTGCAGGACTGGTATGTAAAGTTTGCCCTGCAAACCGTACCGGGTGTAGCAGAAGTAGCTTCTTTCGGCGGATTTGAAAAACAGTACCAACTGGTGATCGATCCGGTAAAACTGCAGTACTACAATATCTCCCTGATGGATGTGATGAACAAAGTAAAAGCCAACAACAACGATGTGGGTGGCCGCAAGTTTGAACTGGCCGATATGGCCTATATCATCCGCGGTCTCGGTTATATCAAGAACAAAGAAGATATAGAGAACATTGCGCTGGGTAATTACAATGGTATACCGGTACGGGTAAGAGATATCGGCTCCGTACAAATGGGCGGCGATCTGCGTCTGGGCATTTTTGATATGGATGGAAAAGGCGAAGTGGTAGGTGGTATTGTAGTGATGCGTTATAACGAGAATGCCGATAAAGTGATCAAAGCGGTAAAAGCCAAAATGAAGGAAGTAGAGAAGGGATTACCGGAGGGAGTAAGTTTTAAAACTTCTTACGACAGAAGCACGCTGATAGAAGAAGCCGTGGAATCTGTAAAAGGAACCCTGATCGAAGAAATGATCGCCGTATCACTGATCGTGATCATTTTCCTGTTTCACTGGCGCAGTGCCCTCATCATCTTGATACAATTACCGATTTCTGTGGCAGTGGGTTTTATTCTGTTGCAGACTTTCGGTATCAGTTCCAATATTATGTCGCTCACCGGTATTGCACTGGCCATTGGTGTGGTGGTGGATGATGGAATTGTGATGGTGGAAAACGCTTACCGGCATATCAGCGAAGCGCAGGCAGCAAAAAGGCAGTCAACTAATAATTAAACGCATGACAAACTGGTTCAAACGAAATAAAGACCCGCTCACACCCGAAGAAAGGATGGCCATCATTGCCAGATCTTCCAAACAGGTGGGCCCGGGTGTATTCTATTCAACGATCATTGTGATCGCTTCCTTTCTTCCGGTATTCCTGTTAACGGGGATGGAGGGAAAACTGTTTCATCCGCTGGCATGGACAAAAACTTTTATCCTGCTGGTAGATGCTTTTCTCGCCATCACTTTAACGCCGGTGTTGATTTCCTTTTTGCTGAAAGGAAATCTGAAACCCGAATCGGCCAATCCGATCACGCGAACGCTGGAGAAGATCTATACGCCTATTCTTGCCTGGTGTTTGCGCTGGCGAAAAACTACCTTGTTCGTAAACCTGGTAGCACTGGCAGTAGGTGTGGTCATGATGACCCGTATGGGTTCTGAATTCATGCCACCGCTGGATGAAGGCTCATTGCTCTTCATGCCGGTTACCTTGCCAGATGTATCTAACTCAGAAGCCAAACGTCTGTTACAGGTGCAGGATAAACTGATCAGTACCGTTCCCGAAGTATCGCATGTGCTGGGTAAAGCGGGCCGGGCCAATACGGCTACAGATAATTCACCGGTGAGTATGATCGAAACCATCATTCTGCTGAAGCCCAAACAGGAATGGCGGAAAGGATTAACCAAGGATGATATCATCAACGAGCTGAATGCCAAAATGCAGATCCCGGGTGTAACCAATGGATGGACACAGCCGATCATTAACCGCATCAACATGTTGTCTACCGGTATCCGTACAGATGTGGGACTGAAAGTATATGGCCAGCAGTTAGATAGCATTTACGCATTTGCACAAACCATCAAAAAACAACTGGAAGGAATAGACGGCATCAAAGACCTCTATGTAGAACCCATTACCGGCGGTAAATACATTGATGTAACGGTAAAGCGCGAAGAGATCGGTCGTTATGGTTTGAGTGTGGATGATGTGAATACCGTTGTAGAAAGTGCATTGGGTGGGATGAAACTGACCACTACCATCGAAGGCAGGCAACGCTTTTCGGTGAATGCACGCTACGGACAGGATTTCCGGAACAACCTGCAGGCATTAAAACGCTTGCCGGTACAGACCATGAGTTTTGGTCCGGTGCCGCTGGAAGCCGTGGCGCAGATTGGTTTTAGTGATGGTCCGCCGATGATCAACTCTGAGAATGCATTGCTGCGCGGAACCGTGTTGTTCAATGTACGCGAAAGAGACCTGGGTAGTACGGTTACCGAAGCGCAGAAAAAACTGGATCAATTGATGATCAAATTACCCAAGGGTTATTTTCTGGAATGGAGCGGACAGTGGGAGAACCAGATCCGTGCCAACAGAACACTTACCCTGATCATGCCGATTGTGATCCTCATCATTTTCCTGGTATTGTATGCTACGTACCGCTCGTTTAAAGAAGCATTGGTTACCATGATCACCGTTCCTTTTGCATTGATCGGTGGTGTGTTCATGGTGTATTACTATGGTGTGAATTTATCGGTAGCAGTGGCGGTAGGTTTTATTGCCCTCTTTGGGATGGCCATAGAAACAGCCATGCTGATGACGATCTACCTGAATGAAGCGATGCAGAACATGGTAGCCAAACACGGAAACGACCGAGCTAGCTTAACACCTGCTATCATCCGCGAATTTGTGATCGAGGGTTCTGCCAAAAGATTACGACCCAAACTGATGACGGTATCGGTAGGTCTGTTCGGACTGATTCCCATCCTCTGGGCCACTGGTGTGGGTAGCGATATCATGCGACCCATTACCATACCCCTGATCGGCGGTACCATCAGCTCTACCATTTATGTATTGCTGATCACGCCCGTAATTTTTGAGATGATAAAAGAAAGAGAATTAAAACGAAAAGGTAAAATTGAATTGATCGATGTTACAGAATAAATCCACACTCGTAGCGTTTGCGCTGCTGGTTGCTGTAGGCGGCCAGGCACAAACGATGAAGCTGGATGCTGTTATAGACAGTATCACGGCTTCGCACCCGGTTGTAAAAATGTACGACCATGAGATCCGTGCTATGGACGAAGCCGCCAAAGGAGCCAGAAGCTGGATGGCACCACAGGTAGGTTTTGGACAGTTCATGACGCCTTACGATGTACGTTTATGGCATAGAGATGGTGATATACCGGGCATGGGATTCGTGATGCTTTCGGGCGAGCAGATGATTTCGAACAGAAAAAAACTGGATGCGGATGAACGTTATATGAAAGCCATGTCTTCGGTTGAGAAAGAGAAGAAAAATGCCACCCTGAACGAGCTCGTGAACGATGCCAAACAATTTTATTATGAATGGGTGGTACTGAAAAAGAAAATCACCATTCTTACGCAGAATGAAAAACTGCTGAATTTCATTATCAAGAATGCAGAGATCCGTTATAAGAACGGACTGGAAAAAATCAACGCCTATTACAAGGCCAAAGCGGCCATCGGAACCATTCAGAATATGCGCCTGATGTACGAAAGCGATATCCGTGAAAAACGTATCCGGATCAATGCACTGATGGGGCGAAGCGCCATGGTTGCCTTTGATGTGGATACTACAGTTCGCCTGGCTGATTACCATACCCTGGTATTTGACAGCAGCCTTTTTTACAACCAGCGAAGTGATCTGAAAGCGATCGATAAAGACATTAATCTCTCCTACTTAAAACAGGAAACCGAAAAACAGAGTCTGCGTCCGCAGTTTGGTGTGCGTTTCGATAATATGATCGGCTTTGGTGGCCAGCCCATACAATATACCCTGATGGGCATGGTGAAGATCCCGATGGCCAAATGGTCTTCGAAAATGAACAGGGCCAATATAGAAAGTCTGAAATGGAAAGCCAATGCATTGCAGGCACAGAAAGAAATGCTGGTGAACGAATACAGTGGTATGGCCTACGGTATGCGGAATGAATTAGATACCCGTAAAGAGCAGCTGGCATTGTACGAGGAAAAGATCATGCCGGCACTCAGAAATAATTTCAAAACCATTCAACTGGCATACGAGCAGAATACCGAAGAGCTGTTTATGCTCTTTGATGCCTGGGAATCTTTATACATGAAAGAACTGGAATATACAGAACTGCTGAACCAGGTGCTCAAACTGCAGGTAACACTGGATCGTATCCTGGAAAAGAGATAAATCACTCAATCAATGCAAAGAAGACAGTTTATAAAATTAGCTTCACTTGGGTCCGGCGCAGTGTTAACTGGCAGTGCGGTAACCACTTTACTGCCGGGTTGTAAAAAAGACTTCCGTTTGGGTTTGCAAACCAAACCGGTACCTGTAACAGAAGCAGCATTTACCAATCCACTCGTTTTTCCTGCACAGGCCGGAACAAACGCGACACTTGCCGCACAGATAACAACAGCCAATGTAAAAGGGAATACGATTTCAGTGTTGGGTTATCAGCCCAACCGTTTGCTGGGTCCCACTTTCCGGGTAAACCGGGGCGATAATCTATCCATTCAATTACAGAACCGCCTGGCCGAACACACCAATATTCATTGGCATGGATTGATTGTTCCGCCACTGATGGATGGTCATCCGGATCAGCTGGCCGAAGTAGGTGGCAGCTTTTCTTACCAGTTCACCATTAACCAGCGGGCAGGTATGAGCTGGTACCATCCGCATCCGCATGGCATGACGGGGAAACAGGTATTTCAGGGTTTAGCCGGGGTCTTTATCATTAATGATGCAGAAGAAGCCGCTTTGAATCTGCCATCGGGTCCATATGAACTACCGATGATATTGCAGGACAAACGCATTACCTCCACCGGCATTCCTTATGAACCATCTATGGAAGAAGTGATGGCAGGGTATATGGGAGAAACTGTTTTGGTGAACGGGGTACATGCGCCTTTTGCAGAAGTAGCTACCCGTTACTACCGTTTACGTATCCTGAATGGTTCCAATGCCAGAATATATAATCTGGCGCTGAGTAATAATGATGATCTCGTGATCATCGGTAATGATGGAGGATTATTAAAAACGCCTGCTCCTGTAAAAGAGATCCTGCTGGCACCCGGCGAGCGATTGGATGTGCTGGTGAATTTCAAAAATGCAACTGTGGGCACCACGGTTAACCTGATCAGTAAAGAATTCAGTAACGCAGGAGATGCACAAGGAAAACAGGCTTTTCAGATCATGCAGTTCAAAGTGGTTACACCTGCTGCAGATGCGTTTGCGGTTCCGGCTGTTTTGTCTGCGATAACTGACTTACAGGCATCGGCTGCGGTACCTACTCGTGTATTCGAAATTTCCAATGCGATGGAACACCACGGCGTACCGATGAATAATGGGATGCGCATGCGGCATCGGATCAATGGCAATTTGTATGATGGTAACCGGGTAGACATAACCCTTGCCAGAAATACACAGGAAGTATGGGTATTTGATAACAGCAAAGGAGATGAGCCACATCCCATGCACCTGCATGGTGTATTTTTCCAGGTATTGAAACGTACCGGTGGAAGGGCTGCCATGCTGGAATCGGAAAAAGGGTGGAAAGACACCGTACTGGTGATGCCCGGAGAAGTAGTACACATTATCATTCCCTTTGGAGCCGTTACAGGCAGGTTCGTATTTCACTGCCACAACCTGGAACACGAAGATGATGGAATGATGTTACAATATCAATTGACTTAAGAAACCAATCGTATGAAACGAATTGTATTTTATATTTTATTGTTTGTATCGGCCGCTTTTGTTGCCTGTAAAAGCAAGAGCGATGCCCATGCAGGACATACGATGCCCGATTCCGCCAAACTGTATACCTGCCCCATGCCACAGGATTCTGTATTCAGCGATAAACCCGGTGTTTGTCCGAAATGCGGGATGGAACTGGTAAAAGTGCAGGAAGCGGATCATGCTCATCGCAGCGACACCAAAACGATGTATACCTGTCCCATGCCACAGGATTCTGTGTTCAGTGATAAACCGGGCGATTGTCCGAAATGCGGCATGGCATTGGTGAAAACAGAAACAGTAGCAGCTGCCCATGACCATACAGGAGATGTTTATACCTGTCCGATGCACCCGGATGTAAAATCTGATAAACCCGGTTCCTGCCCGATCTGCGGCATGAACCTCGTAAAAAAAGAAATAGAAGGTAATAAACAGGAAGTGGTAGAACTGGATGCATTGTTAAAACCCACCAACGAATTTGTGGTATCCTCCATGCCAGTCACTGTTATGCAGCAGCGGCAGGAGCAGATCGAAATAAAGGCACTGGGTACCATTGCGTATGATACGAGGATGGTAGGCACTATTTCTTCCCGTGTGAGCGGCCGCATAGAAAAACTCTATGTGCGTTATCGTTTTCAGAAAATCAGGAAGGGCGAGCGCATCATGGATATCTATAGTCCGGAGTTGTTAACTGCCCAGCAAAATCTTCTGTTCCTTCTCAAAAATGATCCATCCAATAAAAGTTTCATCGAAGCAGCAAAAGAAAAACTGCTGTTGCTGGGAATGGATCCCAAACAACTGGAGCAGGTGCTACAAAAAGGGCAGGCTACCCTTACCGTAGCGGTATACAGCCAGTACAGCGGCCATATACATGAAGCAGGTAATGCCGGTAATATGACACCAGAACCCGGTGCCATGAAAGATATTTCCCTGCTTACAGAAGAACTGACTTTGAAAGAAGGTATGTATGTGCAGAAAGGGAAATCCATGTTTACGGTATATGATCCCTCGCGTGTATGGGCATTGTTGAATATTTATGGCGAAAACCAGGGGCTGGTAAAAACCGGTACGGCTGTTACCCTTGTTCCGGAAACGCAGCCGGGTAAAAGTTTCCCCGCATCGGTAGATTACCTGGAACCCTTCTTCCGCAAAGGCAGTAAAACCTTATCGGCACGGGTGTATTTCAATAATGCCGACAGAAAAATTCCGGTAGGCAGCCAGGTAACAGCCACCATCTATAGCAATACCCGGCAAGTGTATTGGTTACCAAAAGAAGCGGTGCTTTCTTTGGGACTGGACAGGGTGGTATTTGAAAAAGTAAAAGGAGGCTTCAAAGCACATAAGATCAGTACCGGAATCATTCATAACGAACATATACAGGTACTGAGTGGATTAACGGCCCGCGATTCTGTAGCGGCCAATGCACAATATTTAATGGATAGCGAAAGCTTTATCAAAATAAAAAACTGAGTATGCAAAAGTTATTATTCTGCCTGCTGGTATTACTGATTGCTGTGGGTTGCAAAAGCAAAACCACTACTACAGCTGCGGCTGAACCGGATATCTACTATACCTGTTCGATGGACCCCCAGGTAAAAGAGCATAAACCCGGCAAGTGCCCTATCTGTAAAATGGAGCTCACGCCGGTGAAAAAAATGAACGGCGCGTCGGATGAGATTGAGCTGAGCGAACAGCAGGTGCAGCTGGGTAATATCCATGCAGATACTATCCGTAACGGAACCATTGGCGATAAACTGGTACTGACCGCCACACTGAATTTTGACCAGTTAAAAACCAGTTCGGTCAGTGCCAGGATCATGGGCAGGGTAGAAAAACTATATTATAAAAATGTGGGCGATCAGGTACCACGCGGCGCACAGCTGTACGAACTCTACAGCGAAGAACTGAATAATGCCAAACAGGAATACCTGCTGGCCATTGAACGTAAAAAAGTATTTGCCAATGAAACCGTGATGAACTTTGATCAGTTGCTGCAGAGCGCCCGCAACAAATTGTTGTTATGGGGTATGTCTGAGAAACAGATCCAGGAACTGGCGCGTGTTGGAAAAGCCAGTCCACGTACTACTTTTTACAGTCCGGCATCTGGTACGATCACCAGTCTTGATATACGGGAGGGAGATTATGTGATGGAGGGAAGCTCACTGGTAAAACTGGCCGATCTTTCCAGTCTCTGGGCCGAGGCACAGGTATATACTTCGCAGATGGCTTCGATAGACAGGAACAGTATGGCTACGGTACAGCTGCCGGATTTTGACGGACTGGAGATCAAAGGCACCATCAGTTTTGTGAATCCGGAGATCAATCCAGATACACGCATCAATCTGATACGGGTGGCTATTCCCAACAATGGTCAGCGCCTGCAACCCGGCATGTCTGCTTATGTGGTATTGAAAAGTGCGCCGCACAAAACACTGACCTTACCGATGGATGCCGTGATCCGCGATGGCAATGGTGCGCGGGTATGGGTGCAAACGGGGAAAAAAACGTTTAAGCCCATGATGGTAGAGACGGGTGTGGAAACAGACGACAGAATAGAGATCAAAGCCGGCCTGCATTCCGGCGATGTGGTGGTGGTTTCAGGGGCTTATCTTATTAACAGCGAATACATTTTCAAAAGAGGAACCGACGCCATGGCTGGACATGATATGAGTAAGATGTAGCTTTCTCAATATGCACTCGTCCAGGAAAAATGTTCCCGGATAATACCCACTTTGTGTTTTTGCAGATATTGCAGATAAGCGTGGGCCACTGCAGAAAGTTGTTTTTTCTGCAGCCAGATCATCCGCCATTGCGAGTGAAGCGGAAATCCTTTCACGGGAATTACTTTCACGTCTTTTTGTTTCAGTTCGTTTTTCAGACTCAGTATGGATAAAACCGAATAACCCAGTCCGGCCACTACTGCCTGCTTCACAGCTTCTGTAGAAGTAAGGGAAAGGCTGATTTTGGGACGGATATGTGCCTGGTGAAAATATTGCTGCATGGCAAAGCGGGTGCCTGATCCTTCTTCCCTGAAAATCAGTGGTAGTTCTTTAAACAGCCTCGAATCTTTTTTTCCTTTTATAGCAATACTGTCTTTTCCCGGTCCGAATAAATACAGTTTGTTCTGCATCAGGATCTCTTCATGAATAGCGAGATGGGTAGGGATCACGGATACCAGCGAAAAATCCACTTCATTCTGTTCCAGGCTACCGATCACTTTTCGTTTATTGGCCACATCCATCTCCAGATCAATACCCGGGTTCTCTTTCAGAAAATCACGTAGAAAATACGGCATTACATATTTGCCGGTAGATACTACGGAGATCCGCAGTTTACCAGACAATACCCCTTTGTAATTCTGCGAATGATAATGGATGGTTTCTATTTCAGATAGTACACGTTGGGCAATGCGGTATAATTCCATTCCAAAATCGGTGATATAGATTTTGCGGCCAATGGTTTCTGTTAAAGGAATGTCAAATTGGTCCTGCAGTTTTTTTAACTGAATAGATGCGGCGGGTTGTGTCATATTCAGTTCTGCTGCGGCTTTGGTAATGCTCAGCTTTTCAGCAATTACCGTAAATACGCGTAACTGATGCAAGGTATAGTTCATAAGTAATTTTTATGATTACGATAGTAAATATAAATAAAAGAATATAGATTAACGCCTGCATTTTTGCAGCATGAAAACAAATCAAAAAACCGCCATCACCATTGCCAGAGGCGATGGGATTGGTCCGGATATCATGGATGCTACCCTCCGGATTCTGGAAGCTGCCGGTGCACAGCTGGATATTGAAGAAATTGAGATCGGGGAAAAAGTATATCTGCAGGGTAATTCTGCCGGTATCCAACCCGAAGCCTGGGAATCACTCCGCAGAACCCGGGTATTTTTGAAAGCCCCGATCACTACGCCACAGGGTGGTGGTTTTAAAAGTCTCAATGTTACTACCCGCAAAGTACTGGGACTGTTTGCCAATATCCGTCCCTGCGTTTCCTATCACCCCTTCGTAAAAACCAAACATCCGAAAATGGATGTGGTGATCATCCGCGAAAATGAAGAGGATCTCTACGCCGGAATTGAACACCAGCAAACCGATGAAGTTGTGCAGTGCCTGAAACTGATCTCTCGTCCCGGCACAGAAAAGATTATCCGGTATGCTTTTGAATATGCAAAAGCCTATAACCGGAAAAAAGTAACCTGTTTTACCAAGGATAATATCATGAAAATGACAGATGGTCTTTTTCATAAAGTATTTGACGAGGTGGGAGAGGAATACCCGGATATTGAGAAAGAGCATTGGATTGTAGATATTGGTGCGGCAAAACTGGCCGATACCCCTGAAAATTTTGATGTAATTGTTATGCCGAATCTCTACGGCGATATTCTCAGCGATGTGGCAGCGCAGATCACCGGTTCGGTAGGACTGGCGGGCAGTGCCAATATCGGCGAAGGTTTTGCCATGTTCGAAGCCATTCATGGTTCAGCACCCCGTTTGGCGGGTGCCAATCGGGCAAATCCTTCCGGGTTATTACTGGGTGCCATCCAGATGCTGGTGCACATTGGTCAGCAGGATGTGGCCGAAACCGTCCACAATGCCTGGCTGAAAACACTGGAAGACGGCGTACATACCGCAGATATATACAAAGAAGAAGTATCTAAAATTAAAACCGGTACCCGTGAGTTTGCCGATGCCGTTATCGAAAGACTGGGTCAGAAGCCCGCCACATTACAACCCGTTGCCTTTACCCGGGAAGCAGCCGCATTCAAAATCACTTATACACCCAAGCCCCCTGCTAAAAAAGAACTAGTGGGAGTGGATATATTTCTTCAGTTCCGCGAGCGTAATGCTAA
>CALRMK020000018.1:0-34546 GCA_943369185.1 Caulobacter sp. UNC279MFTsu5.1
GTCAGTAGTGAGTAAGTGTTGTTTTCACTCACTACTGACTACTCACCACTCACCCATTCTATCATACTATCATTCTATCATTCAATCATTACTAACATGACCACGATTAAAGGTCCCGGCATCTTCCTCGCACAATTCATGGGTGATGCGGCTCCGTATAATTCACTCGAATCTATTTGTAAATGGGCGGCTTCTCTCGGTTTTACCGGTGTGCAGATTCCTACCTGGGACAGCCGCTGCATAGACCTGCAGAAAGCAGCCGAAAGCAAAACCTATGCTGATGAGATCAAAGGCATCGTAACATCGGCCGGTTTACAGATCACCGAATTATCTACCCATTTACAGGGGCAACTGGTAGCGGTAAACCCTGCCTATGATGCTTTGTTTGATGGTTTTGCTCCCGAGAACCTGCGCAATAACCCCAAAGCCAGAACAGCCTGGGCGGTACAGCAATTGGAATATGCTGCCAAAGCTTCACGCAACTTAGGGTTGGATGCACATGCCACTTTCAGCGGTGCACTTTTATGGCATACGGTATATCCCTGGCCACAGCGCCCCGCCGGTTTGGTAGAAACGGGTTTTACCGAACTGGGTAAACGCTGGTTGCCCATCCTGAATGCTTTTGAGGAGGCAGGTGTGGATCTCTGTTACGAAATACACCCCGGCGAAGATCTGCACGATGGCATCACTTACGAAATGTTCCTCGCCAAAGTGAATAACCACAAAAGAGCCTGCCTTTTATACGATCCTTCGCATTTTGTATTACAGTGCCTGGATTATCTTACCTATATCGACCATTACCATGAGCGCATCCGCATGTTTCATGTAAAAGATGCTGAATTCAACCCTACCGGTAAACAAGGTGTATATGGCGGTTTCCAGAACTGGGTAGACCGCGCGGGTCGTTTCCGTTCATTGGGAGATGGACAGGTAGATTTCAAATCCATCTTCAGTAAACTGTCTGCCTATAATTACAAAGGCTGGGCGGTAATGGAGTGGGAATGTGCCATTAAAGATGCAGCCACCGGTGCTGCAGAAGGGGCCCCTTTTATTAAAGACCATATCATTAAGGTTACCGAAAAAGCCTTCGATGATTTTGCCGGAACCGGTTCGGATGAAAATTTTAATCGCCGCATTTTAGGAATTGATTAATACCTTCATACCGTACCAGGTACAAACTGAAAATTCTATTTTTTGAACCATAAAAATTAACAGCCTTGAAAAAGTATTTAGTAGCCTTAAGCTTGCTGGCTTTTGCTGCAGCCTGCAGCAGCAACCCGGAGAAAAAAGAAGAGAAACCCGCCGAAGCAGCTGCTGCACCAGCACCAGCCAACGACATGGCCAGTAATCCTGATTATGAAAAAGGATTGACACTCGTTGCCAAATCAGATTGTCTTACCTGCCATAAAGTAAACGAGAAATTAACCGGCCCATCTTATAAAGATGTAGCTGCCAAATATGAAAGCACAGAAGAGAATATTACCATGCTCGCCAATAAGATCATCAAAGGTGGCCAGGGTGTTTGGGGTGCCATTCCCATGACCGCTCACCCAACTGTAAGCGAAGATGATGCCAAACAGATGGTGAAATATATCCTCTTACTTAAGAAATAAATGAAACCATGCAATCATTCTCAGCGATCACGGTTTTAGCAGTATCCTTACTGCTGGCCGGTCCGGTTACAAAAACATCCATCCATACGCCTGTTCAGAAAAAAGAAAAAGGCTGGACCCCATTGTTTGATGGAAAAACATTGAATGGCTGGCATACTTACGGAAGAAACTATGTGAGTGCTACCTGGACAGTGGAAGACGGTGCCATCTATTACAATACATCCAAAAGGGTACCGGGACAGAAAGGATCTAACGACCTGGTAACCGATAAAGAGTATGAGAACTTTCATTTCAAATACGATTGGAAGATCGGCAAGAACGGAAACAGTGGTTTGATCTTCTGGGTGCAGGAAGATTCGGTGAAATACAAACAAACCTATCACACCGGCCCTGAAATGCAGGTACTGGATAATGATGGGCACCCCGACGGAAAAATCAACAAACACCGGGCAGCCAACCTCTACGACCTGATTGCCGGCAAAGAAGGTGTTGTAAAACCCGTAGGCGAATGGAACACGGCTGAGATCATCAGTAACAAAGGCAAGCTGGATTTTATCCTGAACGGAGAAACCGTGCTGTCTACTACTTATGGCGATGATAACTGGAAACAGATGATTGCCGGAAGCAAGTTCAAACAATGGCCCGATTTCGGAACGGTTTTCAAAGGCCGTTTTGCCCTGCAGGACCATGGTAACGATGTTTGGTACCGAAATATCCTGATCAAAAAATTATAAGTCTCGCTGAGCATAGGAAAAGCCATCTCCACCAGGGATGGCTTTTTTAGTATCGCTATTCCTGTTTTGTCTCCCGCTGTTAAGCGGTATCAAAATCCTATTTTCGCTGTATGATCGAGTTCGATGATATTTATTTCATGCAACAGGCACTCAAAGAAGCAGTCATTGCCTATGAGGCCGATGAAGTGCCCGTGGGTGCAGTGGTCGTCATCAACAATAAGATCATTGCCAGGGGGCATAACCAGGTAGAGTTGCTCACCGATTCTACCGCTCATGCAGAGATCCTGGCTTTAACCTCTGCCTATAATTACCTGGGGGCCAAATACCTCCCCGAAGCCTGTTTGTATGTAACCGTAGAACCCTGCCTGATGTGCTGCGGCGCCTTATACTGGAGCAAGATCGGGCGGATCGTGTATGGCGCATCGGATGAAAAGAACGGGTTTAAACATATCACTAAAGAAAACTGGCCCTTTCATCCCAAAACAGAACTGGTAAAGGGAGTGATGGAAGACGAATGCGCGCAGCTGATGCGTTCTTTTTTTAAGGCTAAGCGATAGACCTATCCCATCAAAAACACCCGCCACCATCTCTGTGATCCTCTGTAACTCCGTGTCTCTGTGTTGAAAAAAGGAGTTTTACAGAGAAACCAGCATTTTTTGCTTCCTTGCCCCTTCACGCGGCTTTCGATTTAAGAAAGAATTAAACCAACCCCACCCTATATCAACCGAACAACAGTAAATTTGTTACTCATCCTGACAATTCATTATCATTTAAAATTTATAGACTATGTCATTTACACTTGCCCCTTTACCTTATGCGCACGATGCGCTGGAACCACATATCGATACCACTACCATGCAGATCCACCATGGTAAACACCACCAGGCCTATGTAGATAACCTGAACAAAGCCATTGCCGGTACACCTAACGAAGGCAAATCACTGGCCGAATTAGTGGCAGCAGCGGGTTCTATCAGTCCTGCGGTACGCAACAACGGTGGCGGTCACTGGAACCATACTTTTTTCTGGGAAAGCCTGGCACCCAATGCGGGTGGCGCACCATCCGGTGCATTGGCTGATGCCATTACCGCCGCATTTGGTTCTTTTGATGCGTTTAAAGAGAAATTTGCAGCAGCCGGTATGACCCGTTTCGGAAGTGGTTGGGCATGGTTACTGGTGAAAGATGGCAAACTGGAAGTTTCTTCCACACCTAACCAGGACAATCCGCTGATGGATGTAGCCGAAGTAAAAGGAACCCCGATCCTGGGTGCCGATGTTTGGGAGCACGCTTACTACCTCAAATACCAGAACCGCCGCGCCGATTACCTGGCCGCTTTCTGGAACGTAGTAAACTGGGCCAAAGTAGCCGAACGTTTTAACGCAGCAAAATAAGCGCTCTGCGGAAATAATATTATTTTACAGTCCCGCTGTTGTTGCAGCGGGACTTTTTTATGAAACGACACTTATGAAAAAAATCCTTTTTTTCGGCCTGACTCTGGTATTGTTTGCGTCCTGTAAGAACAAAAAAATGATGGTGATGAGTAAGGGCGAAGCCGAGATCAACCTCGAGGCCAAAACCATTACGGCCAAAGATGGCGGCGGACATGAAGAGAAAACCGTAACCCTGGGTAGTGGTAAAATTGCTTTTAAAATGAACACGCCCGCCGGTGAAGCCACGGTAGAATTACAGGAGAATGGTTTGTACGTAGTGAATGTAAAGAACGATACCATCATTGGCGGTTACCAATCTTACAGCGATCCCAAAGTATCGCAGCAGGTAATTACGCAGGAGAAACTGAAACAACAGATCGATTCATTACAGTTATTATCAGAGGCAAAGAATGTGAGTGCTGCAAACCGTAATTTTTTCATACTTCCCAACCATGCGGTTAAGATCTCGGATAATACAGATGCGCTCGTAGTAGGCCCCTACCATCGCATGCGTTCTGTTGAAAAAGTAGACGGAAAAGATCCGGAAGTATACCGCTTTTACAGCATCAAAGAGATCCGGGAAATCATCGGAAAACTGCAGGCTTTAACCGTAGCACCGAAAGAGTAATTTGAGAATTTGAAAATGTGTTAATTTGAAAATAATAAGTCTGCTGATAAAATATTGAGAATGGTTTCATTTTCACATTTTCAAATTGCCACATTTTCAAATTACTATGGTACCGGATCGTAGCCATGTCCGCCACCCGGCCGGCAGCTGCTGATCCGTTTAATGGCCAGCCATCCGCCTTTGATCAATCCATGTTTTTGTAAAGCCTGTACGGAATACTGCGAACAGCTAGGTGTGTAGCGGCATTTGGGACCCAGTGCCGGTGAGATCACATATTGGTAGATCCTGATCAGCACAATAAAAGGATAGCTTACAATAACCGCAAGCCACTGCAGTAAGGATCTGGGTTCTTTGTTGGGTATGTGATTCTCAGCGCACAATCTGTTCTTCGAATTTGGTGAGGGCCTGTTGCATTTTTTCAGTCAGCAACGTATAGTCAGGTAATTCTTTCCCAACGTATAGGAAAAATACAATCACTTTTTTTTCTTTCGCTTGCAGGGTAGCCAGCAGGCACTGTTTATTCAAACGGTAACATTCGCGCAGCAAACGTTTGATGCGGTTCCTGTCTACTGCTTTTTTAAAATTCCTCGCACTTACACCCACCCCTGCCTGAATGAGATGACCGCTACCAGGTTCTGCCGGCATCCAGAATACTTTTACAGGAAATACCGCAAAGGTTTTCCCTCCCGTAAAAAGTGCGTTCAGCGCTTTCCGGCTTTTGAGCTTTTCTGCTTTTGCGTAACTGTTACTGGCTGGCATTGTACTGCTAAACTAAAAAAGCCTCATCAAAAAGATGAGGCTATATTTTTTATACCATCAAGCCCTTAGGGCAGGGTATTATTTTAATCCTTTTTCGCTGGAAACAGTGAGTTTCTTGCGACCTTTCGCTCTGCGGCTGGCCAGTACTTTGCGGCCATTGGCAGTCTCCATGCGCTTACGGAAACCGTGAACGGTTTTACGACGGCGTTTGTGTGGTTGGAATGTACGTTTCATGTTCTAGTTTTTTACTAACCCGGTAATATGATTTCGTTTCATGCCTGCAGTCACCATACTGCTGCTTGTGAAAGGATGGCAAAGGTAGGGGAATCCTATTAGAAGTACGAAGGAAGAAACACGTTTTTTGCGAAAAACCGCCTTTTTAGGGGCTTTTAACCCTGTTTACGCCCCAGTTCCAGGTGTTTTGAAGCGATGGGTTTACCAAAAAACCTTGTGGCATGGGCATCAAAATCGGCCGTTGCATCGGTGGTATAAAAGCTGAGCTGGCCATTACGGCTGCATTTTTCTGCCATGGTTGGGTGATGGGCCAGGTATTGCTGCAGGCTTTTTGCCACGATCTCTCCCTGCGAAAGAACCGTGATACCAGCAGGTAAAAACTGCTTTATCTTATTGATCAGCAAGGGGTAATGTGTACAGGCAAGTAACAAAGTATCAATTTCTCCCGATTGGCCGAATAGCCGCTGCAGGTGTTGCTGTACAAAATAATCGGCCCCGGCACCCTCGTATTCATTGTTTTCGATCAGGGGCACCCACATGGGGCAGGCTTCCTGAAATACCTTTACCTGCGGAAAAAATTTAGCGATCTCGATGGGGTAACTCTCGCTCTGAACCGTTCCTGTGGTACCCAATACCCCTACTTTTCCGGTTTTGGTATACTGACCGATCACTTCTGTGGTAGGTCGGATTACCCCCAATACCCGTTTAGCAGGGTCGATATGGGGTAGGTCTTTTTGCTGAATGGTGCGCAAAGCTTTAGCCGATGCCGTATTGCAGGCCAGGATCACCAGCTCACATCCCTGCGAGAAAAACCATTGCACACATTCCAGTGTGTAGTGATACACCGTATCAAAAGAACGCGGACCATAAGGTGCACGGGCATTATCGCCCATATAGAGATAGTCGTAGCCGGGAAGCGTTTGTACGATCTCTTTCAAAACCGTCAATCCGCCATAACCGCTATCAAACACACCAATGGGTTTTGTTTCCTGCATATTGTAAAAATAAGAACCCCATCGCAAGGACGGGGTTCTGACAAAATATTATTACAGATTTATTCGCTTATTTTTTAACTGGAGCGGCTGCGCCTGCACCGGAAGCTACTTTCCAGGCATCTTCGATCTCTTTGGTCAAAGGCAGTTTCAGTTTCATAGCAGTGCGGATAGATAAGTTATCCAGCAATGGAGGTTGTGCGTAAGGAGATAAAGCATTTGAATTCAGAACCAGTGTGTATTTCTGCTCTGCGATCACCTGCTTCAGTGCATCGAACATACGCTGTTTGTATGGGTTCAGCAGTTGCTCCATTTTCTGCTCGTACATCTGCTGTCCGATCTGCTGCCAGTTGATCAGCATATAACGCTTCTGACCCAGATCTTTCTGTGCCAGTTCACGTGCTTTGGCGGGCATGGTTGCAGAATCTTTTTTGTAGATACTATCGGCACGGTTGAATTCGTAAACGCGTGCTTCATATTCCAGACGCAGTGAATCGTTCTGGAAGCTCGACAGCAAAGTGTCTACTTTACCAATACCCGGGAACAGGGATAAAGTAAGCTGCTCATCAAAATATCCTATTTTAACTGCCTGTGCTTTGGTTGTGTTGGTAAAAAGGATGCAAGCTGCAACAGCCACACACACAAATAATAATTTCTTCATTGTAGTGAATTTATGATTGGTTTGGTTTACACTAGTTTTTAATACCCAGCTCTTTCAGCACATCTTCGCTTTTATCCAGCTTGGGGTCGGCAAATATAATGGTAATTCCTTCACTTTTATCGAGTACAAAATCATAGGCTTTTGAGATGGCCATTTTCTGTACGGCGTTGTAAACTTTGTCCTGCACCGGCTTTACGAGTTTCTGGCGCTCCTTAAACAGGTCGCCCTCGTAACCAAAACGGCGCTTTTGCAGCTCGCGTACTTCCTTCTCCCGTACAAACAGTTCATCTTCGCGTTTTTTCTTCAGCTCATCGGTCAGCATAAAAGCTTCAGCCTCATAATTCTTGTACATCTTGTCCAGCTGGGCCTGTTTATCGTCGATCTCTTTCTGCCATTGTTCGCCTACCAACTGCAGTTTTTTATCCGCATCCCGGTATTCGGGGATCTTGCTAAGGATATACTTGGTATCGATAATAGCATAACGCTGTGCCTGACTGGCAAATGCCAACCCTACAAAAGCGATCAGGAGTAAGAGTGTCTTTTTCATAAATAGTCGGTTTAGGTTTGATGGGTTATTCCGGCTCAAAGCCCAGCATAAAGGTAAACCTTGTAGCATCTTTGAGCGCGCCTCCCTGTGTAAACCTATCCAATCCTATGCCATAATCAAATCCAAGCAAACCAAACATAGGCAGGAAGAATCGCATACCCAGACCTACCGAACGTCTCAGCTTAAATGGATTGTAATCTTTAAAGTCATACCATCCGTTGGCCGCCTCAAAGAATCCGAGCGCATAAATGGTGCTGCTGGGGTTCAGACTAAGCGGATAACGCATTTCGAGTGTATACTTATTGAAAATGGTAAAGTACTGACTGGCCGTTTGTTTGTCGGGGTTGATCTTCGGATTCGAATTATCGTACACCGGATATCCCCTGTGTGCAATGATATCATATCCCAACAGGGCAAACTGGTTACTCAGACCCGCATCTCCCACCTGGAAACGCTCGAAAGGAGAGATTTTGAGGTTGGAGTTAAACCGTCCGAGGAAACCGTATTTGGCCGAAGCTTTTAATACAAACTGTTTGTTTCTGTCTTCTCCGTGTGGTTTACCCAATGGTACGTACCACTCTCCGTTGAATCTCCATTTATGGTATTCAATAAAGCTGTACGGATTGGCTGTAGAGTTGATATTCTTATCGATCAGTGAATACGGCGGTGTAACCTGCAGGCTCAGCAGGAAGGTAGAACCTGAACGCGGAAACAGCGGCGCATCTACCGATGACCTTTGCAGGGCCAGACGGAAGTTGATATTATTTACCACCCCGTTCTCAAATCCCGGAAGATTGGTGGGGTCGATGGCATAATTACTGAGTTTGTAACGGGTATAGTTCAGACCCATAGAGAGGGAGAAATAGTCATCCGGCCATTTCAGTTGTTTGGCAAGACTTAAAGTTGCACCCGTAGTAGAAATATATCTGGAGTTGGCGATATTCTGGTCATACAACCCTGTATAAGGATCGTAAGTCTGGCCAAATTTGGTATTATAGATACTCACCGTTAAGGCATTCCTTTTTTTGCCGCCCAGCCAGGGTTCTGTGAAAGAGAAGTTGTAAGAGCGGAAGGCTTTACCATTACTCTGTACACGCAAGCTCAGTTTCTGACCATCGCCCATCGGCAATGGATCCCAGGCGGCTTTGCGGAAGATATTACGGATCGAGAAGTTATTGAACGATACCCCGAGGGTTCCCGTTAAACCGATATAACCACCCCAACCGGCACTTAATTCCAGCTGGTCGCTCGATTTTTCTTCTACACCATAATTGATATCTACGGTACCATCATCCGGATTGGGAACCGGATCGATCTTGATCTTTTCCTGGTTAAAATAGTTCAGCTGTGCGATCTCACGCTGAGAACGGATCAGGTCTGTACGGCTGAATTTCTCGCCCGGTATGGTACGCAGTTCACGGCGGATCACATACTCTTTGGTACGGTCGTTACCACTGATGCGGATATTCTTAATGGTTGCCTGCGGCCCTTCAATGATCCGGATCTCGTAATCGATGGTATCATTGTACACAGCTGTTTCAACAGGGTCTGTACGGAAGAAGAGATAACCATCGTCCTGGTACAAACCGCTGATATCGCCCCCGTCGGGTGAAGCAGATTTACCCAGCTTTTTGTTCAGTACTTCCAGGTTATAGATATCACCCTTGCGGATGCCAAGGATAGCCGTAAGCACAGAATCGGAGAATTTGGTATTGCCTCTCCAGTTAATGTTACCAAAGTAGTAACGGTGTCCTTCGTTTACTTTGATATCGATATTCAATCCACCTCTGCGCACATGGTACACGGTATCTCTGTCAATGATCGCATCGCGGAAACCGAGTGAGTTATAGTATTCGAGCAGGCTTTCCTTATCATCGATGAATTTTTTCTCATCAAACTTGGCACCTGATAATTTCAGGCGGATATAGGGATCCAGCAGTTTCTTGGTTTTGCTGTAAGTAAGGTACCCGTGGTCTTTCAGGTATTCCTGGAATTTGTAACGCTGCGGTGTAACCAGATAACCCTTATCAAAACTGGGGAACAGGGTCATGCGCGAGCGCTCCTTGGTATCTTTCAGTTGTTTCTTCAGCTTACCGGCATCTACGCTATTACCGCCGAAGTTGATATTATTGATCTTTACTTTCGGTCCTTTATCAACCAGAAATTCGAGTGCGAGTGTGTTATTAAACGTGGTGTCTTTTTTCTCTTCAATGGTTACCCTTGCATCGCGATAACCTTTTTCAGCATAGTACTTTTTAATGGCTTCAATGGCAGAGATCTTCATGTTCTCTGTGATCACACGGTTAGGTACCAGGCCTGTTTTACCGGAGAGATCATCGCTTTCGCCTTTACGTACCCCTTTGAAAAAGAACCTCGACAAACGGGGCCTTTCCGTTACAGCGATTTCGATATCGATATTTTTTCCTTCCAGTTTGGTGAGGTAGATCTCAACATTGGAAAAATAATTCTGGCCCCAGAGTTTGGTAATGGCTTTTGAAAAATTATCGCCACCCGGTATGGTAATTTCATCGCCCACATTGATGTTGGCAATAGAAATCAGGAGATTCTCATCAAAAAAACGGTTGCCTACTACTCTGATAGCAGCTACTTTGTATTTGCGGGGTGTTTTCTGGGTAAAAATATTGAGGAGGTCAACATCAATGGAAGTAATGGTAGTATCTGTTGTTTCCTGCGAATGGGCCGGGAGACTCACAAGCGATGTTACTAAAGCCAACACTAAAATTTTGTACACGTTCTGCATCCGGTTTCGGTTTGTGATGTTGCCGCCTGTGAGCGTTTTTTCAGGCGCTGACAGCGATAAGTTCAGGTTTTTAGGCGGGGCAAATTAACTGGAATAATTAAAAATTGTTTGTTAAATCACCCGCGTTTGATAAGGTGTGGTGTTAAATAGCTATGCCAATTGGGTTTCCTCCTGTATTTGTTGCCCTGTTTTGCCAAATCTCCTTTCTCTGCCCTGGAAGTCGATAATGGCTTCGTACAGGTTCTCTTTGCGGAAATCGGGCCAGCGGGTATTGGTGAAATATAGTTCGGCATACGCTAACTGGTACAGCAGGAAATTACTGATCCGGTATTCTCCGCTGGTGCGGATCATCAGTTCCGGATCGGGGAATTGACTGGTAGAAAGGTATTGCTGCAGGGTTTCGTGGTTAATGGTTTCCGGGTCTATCTTGCCGGCTTTTACATCCAGACCGATATTCTTTACCGCATTCACCAACTCCCAGCGGCTGCTGTAACTGAGTGCCATGATGAGGTTGAGGCCGGTGTTATGGCTTGTCATCTCCAGGGCTTCTTTCAGTTCATTCTGTGCAAATACCGGTAACATGTTCAGGTCGCCAATTACATGCAGGCGGATATTGTTTTTGTTCAGCGTAGGCACTTCCTTGCGGATGGTGTCTACCAGCAACGACATCAGTCCTTCCACTTCCTGCTGTGGTCTGTCCCAGTTCTCTGTACTGAACGCATACAGTGTCAGGTACTGGATGCCCAGTTCGGCGCTTCCTTCCACGATATTGCGTACGCTCTCTACGCCGTGAAAATGACCATACAAACGATCCTGGCCTTTTTCTTCGGCCCAACGCCCATTTCCATCCATAATGATGGCAATGTGGTGGGGTAAGCGATCCCTGTCAATCTTATCGATCAGGCCTTCCTGCATAGAGCGAACTTGAATTAGGGAGCAAATCTAACAAAATCAATGCTTATAGGCAGATATAATTGCCTTAAAATATGGTCGGGAACTGGCTAAACCGGGCAAATACGGGTGTATTAACGGGAAGGGGTAGGACAACGATAGGAAGACAGGTTGAATGAGATCCCCACTTTAAAACTGGCAAAAGCATCTTTTTGCAGGCTGTTGCCACGCTGCCGGCCTTTGATACCGATGGAAGTGCCGGTTTCATAACTCCTGTCCTGCAACAGAAAAGCCGGCGAGGGCGATCCATCCGGCAGGGTAGGAAACGCATCGGGGGCATATAAACCGCTTACATCATCCAGATAATCGGTATTGGTCATCCGGTAAGTAAGCTCCGCAAATACGTTGGTGCGTGGATTAAGGGCATATTTGGCACCCAGGGTAAAAGGTATGCTGATGGCAATGGGGTTATAGGGTTTGAGCTCGGGATAGAGGGAACTGCCCTGCCCTTCGGTACCGAGGGTTCGTAACAGGTATTTTTCCCCGTTCAGGTAAGCATAAGGATCGTAGGAAAACACACCCAGACCCAGACCCACATAGGGGGTAAACTCATATCCTTCGAAACCGGGGTGAAACTCGAAAAAGTTAAAATCGCCGGCCAGACTGATCTCCCATACATTACTGTTAAAGCTGAGGTTACGTGCCTGCTGCACCGGATTGGCGCTGTATACATCCGAATAACCCAGCATGGCATATTCGCCCGAAATACGGATCCCGATATAATTGCTGATCTGTTTTCTGAAAAAGATACCTGCTGCTGTTTTAGAGCGGTTCAGACCTGTACTAGGATTAAGATCTCCAAAATAATGCGCCAGCCCCAGAGAAACGCCTACCTCACCCTGGTGCACATAAGGCTCCAGCATTTGTGCCTGGGCCCTGCCAAGGCCAACAACAAAACATACCAGGATCAGGATTTTTCGTAACATAGTTATCGGTTCGTTCTCTATTTATTGTAAAATAGCATCAAATTTTAATACGATAAAAGTTAATTTCTTTTATCAAGACCCCAGGTAAGCTTGGATCGCAGCGTGGACAGAAAACTATTTTCGTTCAAACGGATCAGATTTACCCCGAATTTCTCCCTCCGGATGGCCAATTGGATGGTTTTGCTCACAATTTCGCGGCGGGCATCCAGGGCGCAGATCACCTGATCGGCCCGGCTTTCTACCTCAAAAGAGATCACGTTGGTATCCGGAATAATGATAGAGCGAACATTCAGGTTATGTGGCGCCACCGGAGTAATCACAAAACAGGCCGATTCGGGGAACATAATGGGGCCATTACAGCTCATACTGTATCCCGTGGAACCGGTTGGGGTAGAAACGATCAGTCCGTCTGCCCAGTACGTATTCAGGAACTCGCCATTCAGGTAAGTATGGATCTTGACCATAGGAGAGATATCCCGTTTATGAATCGCAAACTCATTCAGGGCAAAGGGGGTTTCTCCAAACAGGGGCACATTGGATTCGAGGTGGATCAGGGTCCGCTTATCGATCAGATAGGTCCGGTTCACCAGGGCATCCACTGCGCTGGTCAGTTCTTCTTTGCTGATGCTGGCCAGAAATCCCAATCTGCCGAAATTGATGCCTACAATAGGAATATTCTTGTCTTTTACCAGGGTAACCGTATCCAGCAGGGTTCCATCGCCTCCGAGACTGATGAGGCAGTCAATATGTTCATCCAGATCATCGGAACTTTGAAAGGGAACCATTTTCTCGTGCAGGTGTGCCGGCAGGGTAAACTGTTGCAGCAGATTATGGTAGATAAGTATGGTGATATCATAGCGCGTCAGCTCTTCCAGCAAAAGCAGCAGGGGATTCTCCTGCTCAAAATCAAGACCGCGGCTGTAGATGGCTACTTTCATGGAGGAATTTGAAAATTTGAAAATTCGAAAATTTGAAAATGCATCAGTTACATCTTCAGATAAACGGGTTTTCAAATAGATTTAAAAATCATTTCTCGTCTGTAAATATAAGCCATCCTTGCCCAGTTGGTTAAAGCTGTATTCGATTTTGAATACAAAATCATAGATAGAAACGATATCCAGGCCAAAACCCCAGGTTCGAAGCAACTTATTATTGAGTGTGTTGGTGCTATTGGGATTGGGCGTGTACGCATAGCCCAGATCGCCATAGGCTTTCAGAAAGATCCGGAAGGGGATCTTATCATGCGTTTTACTGGGAAAGGGATTGTGGAGGATGAAAGAAAGCACTTGTTTGTGTACGGTCGTTTTCAGGGCAGCCCCCAGCATACCATCTACCACATTGTATTCCAGTCCGCGCATCTGGTAAAACCCATAACCGAATAAACGCTCATTCACAAAATAATTACGGAAAGGTGCTTTGGCGATCCCCAATCCTTCGAAGTGCAGGAAACTGGTTTTGGTAAGCGGCTGGGTATACACGCCCCTAGCGCCCAGTTGCCAGAAACCGATGGTGTTATCCAGTGCGCGCCGGTATAAATTTCCCTCGAAAAGGAACCCTTTGGTTGGATAGGGAATATAGTCTACGTTGTAATATTTATACTGATAATTAAAATCAACAAAACGGATCCGGGTTCTGCCATCGGGGAAATAGTTAGGGTTGATCTTAAGAACCGTATCTGCTACGCTTTCGTTATTGTATGATACCCTGAAATAGTGGCGCTGCTTTACATCGGGTCGGTACGAATAGGTAAGATCGAACCGGAGTGCTTTTTTAGTGATGGCATCCTGTTTGTAGAATAATTGTTTGTTATTACCCGTTCCATAATTGATCTCTTTCTGTGTAGCAGAAATGAACCCTACATTAAACCCCTGTTTCAATTTGCGGTCAAAAAAAGGCAGATTATAGCGCAGCGTGATCTGTTGTGTGTACCCATTGATCAGCCAGATATCGAGGTTATCGTTTCGGCCGCTGATATTGTTCTGCGTAAACTTGATACCGTAATTAACCCTTTCGAGGCTTCGTTTCTGTTCTACCCACCACTGGTTAAAGTTGCGGTCTATGAGACGGAAATAAGGCATGGGAAAAAAGTACCAGCGCTCTTTCAGGTCGGCCCGGATATCCAACACATTGCCTTTGCGCGATGTTACATATACATTCACATCCACAAACAGACTGGTATTCATGAGTTGCTGTTTGGCCAGTACCAGCTGTTCTTCCAACCCTCCTTCTGTAAAACGGCTGCCTTTTACAAAAGGCAGTTCGCGCAGAACGATGAAGATCTTGGTACGCTTATTACCGGTAACGATGATATTACCCACGATCACCGGATGGTCTTTATGGGGCAGGGTATCCTGCCGCACATAACTTCCTGTATCCAAAGAAACCTGTTCCTGGGCATCAGCAGCAACCAGGTTACCCATCAGCACAGCCAGTAAAACAATAACACGCGGTAACCTCATCTCCGGAAAACAATTGATAATTAACGGTAAAAATAGGGGATTGGGGAATATGGGGTAAGGAATGTAGCATCGGAAACGCAGAACCGGATCGCCGGGAAGAAATAACTACTAACCCTTTCTGCTACATATTCAGGTATGAGAGCAGGTGATTGTAATTTTCTTTCAGCTCATTGGCATAGGTCTCTTCGCCGAAATAATACCGTACCACAAAATCGTATCGCTGGAAAGTAGCCACAATATCCGAGATCTCGATCTTGTTTACTTTCAGGGTAATTACCACCAGACCGGTATCGGGTTCTGTATAGGTATTAAGCTGTGTGATGTAGGCATCGTTGGTTTCTACCAGCCGGTTCACTTCGCCAAAAGAAAAGTTACGTTTGTCTGTTTCCAGTACAATAATGCCCCCCTTGTCTTCATTGCCCACAAAAGAAGACAGTCTTCGCAATAAGTCTTTGGATGAGATCACCCCCGCCAGTTCTGCCTGTTCGTTTACCACGGGCAACAGCGTCAATTCGTTTTCGGCAATAAGGCGCAGGGCCGATAAAAAATACTCTTCGCCTTTTACAGAAATCTTCTGCAGCGCGGATTCTACCGCAGCCACCAGCCGGGTATCATCTGCATCCAGCAGATCATCTTTGCTGATGATGCCTGCAAATTTTTCTTCACTTAATACGGGCAGGTGCTGTATATCGTATTCATCCATCAACTGCAGGGCAAGAGAGACCTTATCAAACAGGTTGATAGCGGGGAAACCGGAATTAATCAGTTGTGATGCCAGCATGTGTTCTTTTCTGCATATACGCGGATAGTCTGTACCTGGTTGGGTTAAGACTTCTGCTTTGTTAAAAAACCTTCCAGTATTCTGTTAAACTCGTCGGGCACTTCCATCATCGGTGCATGGCCACACTTGTCTACAAAATGCAGTTCACTGTTCGGGATCAGGCGGTTGAATTCACGGCCTACAAAAGGAGGCGTGATGGTATCGTTATTACCCCAGATCAGGCAGGTAGGTTGTTTGATCTGGTTCAGTTCTTCTCCCAGGTTATTGCGGATGGCGCTTTTGGCCAGTGCAATGATCTTGATCACTTTGATACGGTTATTGGTGATCTCAAACACTTCATCCACCAGCTCTTTGGTAGCTGTTTCGGGGTCGTAGAAAGTAAGTTGGGTTTTCTTTTTAATGTACTCGTAATCGCCACGTTTGGGATAACTGTCGCCCATCCCATTTTCAAACAAACCACTGCTTCCCGTAAGTATCAGTGATTTGATCCTTTCCGGGTGTTTCAGGATATGTACCAGGGCCACATGGCCTCCCAGCGAATTACCCAGCAGGTGAATATTCTGATAGTCCCTCAGTTCAATGAATTTCTGCACGTGTTTTTCCAGTCCGCCCACCGATGTATGAAAGATATCCAGGTCAAACAGGGGCAATAAGGGAACAATCACTTTGTGGGTGCCTCTGAAATGCTCTACGAGGTCCTTGAAATTACTTAACGCACCAAATAAGCCGTGCAATAGAATCAATGGCTCGCCTTCTCCTACTTCAATAAATTTAAACTTATCCTGTTGTTTGATCTCGTAATTCATTAGTCAGTTTCTTATACAGCCGTAATTGGGATTCGTACAAATAAAAGGAAAATCGCGCAAATACAACTTAAATGAAAAGCCTCACGCAGGCAATCTGCTCGCAACCTTTGCTAAATTACTGATTTTACGGCAAAAAGGGGATGGGCAAACGGCCACGGGGTAACAATTATTTAACCTCTGTGGGCAGGCTCGCAAAAAAACGGGAAAGTTCTTCGAACATCCCTTTGAAAAACGGGATGACCAACCCAAAATAGCTGATGGCTTTGGGGCCCCAGGGTTGTACAAAAGCGTAGGTAGTGGAGGCTGACACAGTCTCCGGTTTTAGCCAATGCATTTTATCTGCATAAAAAATGACCACGCTGTACAGTGTGATATACAAAACCGCATATAAAAGAATGCCACTGAGCTTATTCAGCCAACCCAGTAAGACCAGCTCCATAGCCGACTGGATAAACAAGGCACCCAGTCTCACCAATAACACCACGGCCACCATCACCAGTATAAATGAGAGAAAGGGAAGCCACTGGGCCGAGATACTGGTACTATCCTGCAGCCAGGATGCTACCAGCGTGGAGAATTTCATGGCTGCTGCCAACCCTACCAGGATACCCAGCAATGAAAAAACGGCCACCACAAAACCATTGCGATAGCCTTTTACAATTGCCAGTATCAACAGGATCAGGAAGATGATGTCTATTACCATGGGATGAGGGCTTAAGCTTTGGGCTGCGAGCCTTGAGCCGCGAGCGGCGAGCTTGTTTTGTTGTAATATATTAAGTAAACAAAGTTGGGTGTAGCTCAAAGCTCACAGCTCATTGCTACTTAGTCAGTAATTCCTTAACCATTGCCGCTACCGCTTTCCCATCTGCCTTACCGGCCAGTTGTTTGGAAGCTACTCCCATCACTTTACCCAGATCCTGCGGACCAGCAGCACCCACTGCTGCAATGATGCTGCTAACTGCTTCTTTCAGTTCTGCCTCGCTCAACTGCTGCGGAAGAAACTTTTCGATTACTGCAATTTCATCAGACTCTTTCACGGCCAGATCGGGGCGGTTCTGTTGGGTATAGATCTCCAGTGAATCTTTCCGTGATTTTACCAGTTTCTGCAACAGTTTCATCTCCCCATCTTCACTGATCTGACCGTTGGCACCGGGATCAGTTTTAGCTTTGATGATCTCTGCTTTAATGGCCCTCAGTCCGCGAAGCAGGGCTTCATCTTTTGCTTTCATGGCATCTTTCATCTGTGCCATTACTTTTTCTTCTAAGCTCATAACAGGTATTTTATTTGTTTTCTTTTAACTGGCTGTCGCGGAATTTTTTATAAAATTCTTTGGCAAAAGCCTTCATATCATCTACCAGTTCTTTGTGTTGCGTGGCCCGCATATAGGTATCGGCCATGCCCATCATAGTCTGGTAGTAAAAATCGGCCATCTCATCCACCATCATCTCTTTGGTCCAGAGATCGATGCGAAGGGCACTTTTGTCGGCTCCGTCCCAGAAAGCCACCATCATGGATTTGGCAGACTGCATCATATCCGCAGTGCTATCGCTGGCGCTCCATTGGATCTGCTGGGGTACTTTGTTCTCGTCTAATTCAATTTCTATCGAAATAGTTGATTTGTGCATGGTAGGTTCTTTTTTCGTTAATCGCGTTGCAAAAGTAAGCGAAACATCGGTTGTGGAAGCCGGGTCGGGATCATTTAGCTGCCGTGGCTGCCATGACCTCCCATAATTGTGCGGCGGCAGTATCCCAGCTGAAACCGGCTGCCTGTTCTTTACCCGCTGTTATCAAACGGGCCCGTAAAGATTCGTCGCGGTACAAGCTCAGCATCTGTTTGGCAATGGCATCGGGGTCTGTTGGGTCGGCATAGAGGGCCGCATCGCCACCTGTTTCGGGCATACTGCTCGTATTACTGGTAATCACGGGCACTTCACTCTGCATAGCTTCTACAATAGGCAGGCCAAAGCCTTCAAAATAGGATGGATACACCATTGCATAAGCTGCCGCGGTAATTTTTGCCAGTTGGTCTTCGGGCATATAGTCCAGCAAAACCACATCGTTGCGGTATTTGTAGGTCTTCAGTTTGGTAAGTACATCATCGTACTGCCAGGCCAGACGACCAGCCACCATCAGTTTCATATTACTGTGTTGCCATTTTTTGAAGAGGGAAAATGCTTTCAGCAGGTTCAGCAGGTTTTTACGGGGATGAATACCGCCGGTAAACAGAAAATATTCCCTGCCATCGGCATAGCCATCTTTTACCTGTTCTTTTTCCTGCCAGGAAATGGGCGCAAAACCTGATCGGGCCGCTCCTTTTACCACATGGATCTTTTCGGCAGGCAATTGATAGGTGTTGATGATATCCTGCCGGGTATGATCCGACACGGTTACCACTGTTTTGGCCTTTTGCAGAAACCGGGGTGTGAACCACTGGTAATAACGACGATGATACCAGGGAATAAACTGCGGATAATGCAGAAAAGCCAGATCGTGCACCAATAATACCTGCGGAATCTTAGTGGTCAGACTCGCAAAACCAAAAGGCTGTACCCACACATCCACTTTCTTATTGAGCAGGGCCAGGGGTGCCGCTACATCGTACCAGTATTTGAATGCCAGCGGATGACGGGCTTTGGGCGATACTACCAGTGGTGTACTATTTTCAGCAGCAACAAACTTTTGATCAAAAGCACGGTCGAACAGGAAGATGAATTCATGTTCGGGATGTTGCTTCACCAAACGATTGAATACTTCATGGGCATAATGACCATAGCCTTCGAGTTGATTGGCTTGTAAAAATATAGCGTTAACGGCGATGCGCATGTTCTGCAAAAGTAGGCGACCTATTCGCAAAACTGTTAAAATACATGAGTGAAAATAAAATACGATGGTTTTTAACGAACATTGTAGACCTATGAGAAAACTATTCGTCCTCTGTTGGATACTATTGGCAACCACGGCCCATGCATCGGATTCTTTGCAGATCAGTTTAACTGCTAAAACATTGGTGAAAGGTGATACCCTTGAATTTACCTGCAAGGTTCCTGATTTTGCGGCGCTGCGCTTACTGAATGCCACCCTGAACGTATGGATAGAGGATGTGGAGAAGACCAAACGCTGGAGATTCCGTTACCCCATGATCAATGGAGAAGTAGCTGCTTCACTGATCATCAGCGATAAAATTCCTGACGGACGCTATGCGGTGAATTTTCTTGTACAGCGCGGTTTCTTTAAAGTGATGGGACAGATCCTGAATAATGGCAAGAACGATACCAGCATCAACTACATCATGATCCCTAAAAATAAATCGGCCAGTTATTTTGATAATGCCAGTGTAGCGCCCGATGGTAATTTCCGTTTAAAGAGCACATTGTTTGCCGACTCGGCTTTCTTTATTTTTTCGCCACCCAAAAAAGTACGTAACAATTATCTCTCCATCAAAATAGAGACCCCGCTGGATTCTGCCTTTACACCGGTATTGTACCAGACAGATTTTATTACCGTAGGTGATCCGAAGATGTTACTATCCCGAAAAACAGATACCAGCCGGTATGTGTTTCAATCAGAAGAATTACTTGATCCGGGATTGCTGCCCAATGTAACCGTTACGGCCAAATTCAAATCCAAAGTGCAGCAGTACGATGAGCAGTATTCAAGAGGATTGTTTCAACGGGATGATGCGCTGGTGTTCGACGGGATCGAGTCTGAACAGATCGGCCGCTCTATCAGTGTTTTACGGTATCTCGAAAGCAAAGTGCCCGGACTAACCATAGAAACCAATGAAGCCGGGCAGGAAATCGCCAAATGGCGGAGAGAGATCTGTGAAATTTATATTGATGAGTTCCGTATGGATTCCACTTCGCACACACTGATCTCTCCTACAGAAATTGCCATGATCAAAGTCTATCGGCCTCCTGCTCTGCTGTCCAGCTTTTCAGGCGGTGCGGGTGCCATTGCCATCTACACTAAAAAAGGTGAATTTGCCAGCAACGGTAAAAAGCGGCATAATTTTATTGTGAAGGGGTATACGAGGATAGAGAGTGTGTGGGAGTAAGGCAATGATTGAATAGCCGGTATTTTTGTAATTCAATGATAGCTTTTTTTAAGTGCAGCCCGTAAGACGGGTAATAACAAAACTAGTTCTACAATACTCTAATCACTTTTACAAATCTTCTTGTGTAAGCCTTGTTCAAAACACTTACGGTTACTCCAAAAGCCTTCCCCGAAGTAGAATGAATGAATTTTAATGTGTCCGTGTTTTCGGTAATGATACCCATATGCCCAACCGTGCGGATAATGTCTACCGTTCCCGTAAACAAAATCAAATCACCTGTTTGCGCATTTTGAATAGTAACTTCTTTTCCCGCATCGGTAAAATCAACCGAAGACCTTGGCACTGCGATATGAAAGTGATTGAAAACATAGGTGATAAAACCGGAACAGTCAAAACCTGCCAATGGATTGCTGGAAGCATATCTGTAAGGAACGCCCAATAAAGTTTGTGCAAAATCGACCAGTTGGCGGCCTGTAACTTCTGCTAATTCCTGCGGGATATTACTTTTCGTTACCGTCTTTACAGAACTGTCAGAAATAGTTTGCGGGACCGTATTTGTATGATCGGAAACGGTTGTGGGTTTGTCTATGGTATTACTGTCAGCTGCTCCTCTGCAGGCCAGACTGATTACCGTAAATAGGAACCATTTTGTAAACTTCAGCATTACGTATATAAATCAGGCTGAAGCTATGTGTTTAAACCGGGAATACGTGTAGGTATCTCTCTGATTGCCACTTTATCAGCAGCAAGTTTATTTTAAAGGCTACTTTTCATACACATAAAATCCCTTCCCCGTTTTCCTTCCCAATTCGCCGGCCGCTACTTTTTGTTGCTGTAAGGGTGAGGGAGTGAGTCGCTCCGGTTTGCCCAGGGCTTCCCACACAATCTGGCTAACGCCGTAATTGATATCCATCCCAATCAGATCCATCAGTTTAAAAGGACCCATTTTAAAACCGGAAGCTTCCATTACCGTATCTACGGTTTCGATGGTAGCCAGACCTTCTGCTACCAGTTTCATGGCTTCGAGGTAATAATGCCGCGCAACTCTGTTAACAATAAAACCGGGTGCATCTTTACAAACCACCGCCGTTTTGCCCAGTTGGGTAGCCAGTTGGGTAAGCGTAGTAATTACTTCGGGCCGGGTTTGTTCGGCGCGGATCACTTCTACCAGTTTCATTAGGGGTGCGGGGTTAAAAAAATGCATGCCTGCTACCCGCTCCGGGTGTTCCACCTGGGCCGCCAGGGTTGTTACGGCAATGGAAGAAGTGTTGGTTGCAAAAATGGTCTCTGTTGTATTGATCCCTGCCAGCTGATTGAATAACTGGGTTTTGGCTGCTTCTTTTTCAATAATTGCTTCTATTACCAGATCGGCCACGCAGTCTGATAACTGATCAGTAAAAACCAGTCTTTCCTGGGTTTGTTTGCTCACTTCCGCTGTGATCTTACCCTTATCCACCATCCACTGCAGGTTTTTTGCGATGGCAGTTTTGCTTTTCTGCAGCATGTCGCTGTTCAGATCAAACTGGATGGTTCTGAAACCTGCGAGAGCCGTTACCTGCGCAATGCCACTGCCCATGGTACCCGCGCCACAAACACAAATGGTGTTGATCGTATACATATCCGCTTCTTTGCCGTAAAAGTACAGTATTGTTATATGTGTATGGCCCTGGTTTTTGTAGGGCATACTCAAAATCTAACTGGCTATTTCTCAGTGGCTTTGGGGGAGTTACTTAACATCTTTTCCACTAACGCGAAAGCGGGGGTGAGGGGCACTCGGGTTGTTGTATTTTTACGGTATGCAAAATACCCTGCAGCAATTGGATCTGTTTGGTTTCCCTATCGAACCCGTAGCAGCCCCCAAGAAAAAAGAGAAGATCGTGAAAGTGGTACCGGCTCCTGTAGAAGAAGCGGTTACACCAATTGCTGAACCAGAAGCTATTACAATTGTTCCCGAACCGGTGGTGGTGCAGGCAACACAGGTGATTGCAGAGCCTGAACCAGAGCCGATAGCACCTAAAAAACTAACTGTTTCCAAGATAGCCGGTAAACGCGGCCGCAAATCATTTAAGGAAATGGATACGGAAGCCGATCTGATCGAGGTTCCGGAAGAAGAAGTGTTGCGCCAGAAATTATACTACAGCATCAGCGAAGTGGCCGGTTGGTTCAAGGTAAATACTTCCTTACTCCGTTACTGGGAAAATGAATTTGATATTCTGCAACCCCGCAAAACTCGGAAGGGCGATCGCCTGTTCCGGGTAGAAGACATCAAAAACCTGCAGCTGATCTATTTCCTGTTACGCCAACGTAAGTTCTCTATTGATGGTGCCAAGAATTACCTCAAGAACAACAAAAAAGAAGCTGATACGCAGATCCGTTTAATGGAATCGCTTACCCGTTTCAAATCTTTTCTGCTGGAGATGAAGACCAATCTGGAGTCCTGATTTTTCTGAACACAGTTAATTACTTCGATCTTACCACCACATCTGTATTGGCTGCAGCCAGTTCTATTTCTGCTTTTTCGAGCAAAGCAATGAGACTTAGATTAACCGATTCGCGCAGGACATTGAATTCTTCGATCGATTGTTCCATCGAAGTAAAATAATCGATGGCAATGATATGTGCATTTTTACCGGTATCCATCAGGTACACAACCGTGTTTTCAATTCCGGGTTTCTGCAGCGAGGTTTTGATAGCGGGGATCAGTGTTGCTAATTGCTCTGCAGTAGCTGATAAACTGATCTCTAAGCGCAGCTCTCCTTTTCGTTGGGTTCGCAGGGTAATATTATCTACGATGGTATCCACCATCTGTTTGTTGGGTACTGAGATATACGTTTTATCGGTAGTACGGATGCGTGTACTTCGCAGACCGATCTTTTCAATAGTGCCCGTGAAATTATTCACTTTCACCAGATCACCTGTAATAAAAGGTTTATCAAAGAAAATGATAAAGGAAGCGATCAGGTTCTCCATGCTCTCTCTGGTAGCCAACGCAATAGCAGCTCCCACAATACTCAAACCGGTAAGCAGGTTACCGATATTCTTGTTAAATGAAAAGCGCAGGATCAGCAGGATGCCGATGATGACCATGATCACTTTGAAAAAATCCTTGAAAAAAACGATCAGTTGGTTATCGGTCTGGTCTTTGGTGAGATTGGCTTTCTCTTCCAGTATCATGGCAATGAACTCTATTACCCGCAGACAAAGCCAGATAAATACGATGACAAGCGTGGCCGCGGCAATGGAATCAATCAATTGGCGGAAAGTAACATGATAGATGGTAAAATTGAGTGCCGAAGGAAACGTAAGTTTATCCAGTACGATAATAGAAATGATCAGTACGAGAAAAACATCCAGTGGCTGCACTACCAGATCCAGAAAAGACTGGCGGGCGATATTTTTGGCCGCTTTGGCAACCACTTTGTACAAAAGCTTCGCAAGGTATTTAGAGATCAGCCGCTTGATCAGCAGGATCAGTAAGATCGTTCCTAATACATAGAGGTAGCTTTCGATCGTATTATCCAGCACCTTCTGTTGTAAGAATTTTTCCATACCTGCAAGGTACAATGGATCGGGATATAATAGAAAGAGGGAGGGGGAATATCGAATATCGAGCAAGGAATGTCGAATGTCGAAGGAATGGGAAGGATATCCGTATCAATATTCTTAACGGTTTCTTTTACCTGATCCTGTATCAGGCTTCCCATTTGTGCAGCTGCACATCGGTTCCATCAAAGCTGGCATAGGTGAAGTTGCGGATCCAGTCGCCGAGGTTTATATAAAGGCTGTTATTGGGCAGGGCTATGCGTAAGGGGAGATGGCGGTGACCAAAAATAAAATAATCGTAGTGCTGTTGCTGCAATACTTCTTTACAATACACGACCAGCCATTCATTTTCTTCGCCCAGGAAATGTTCGTCTGAACTACCGGTTTTCTCGCGGCTTTTGCGACTGAAATAATTGGCCAGCCCAATGCCCCAGCTGGGATGCAGTTGTCCGAATAACCATTGACACAAGGGATTACGGAATACTTTCTTGATGAATTTATATCCATGATCGCCCGGACCCAACCCATCGCCATGACCAATCAAAAACCGTTTACCGTTCCATTCAAACAGTTTGGGATGATGGTACGCCGGAATATTCAGCTCCTGTTCAAAATAGCCACTCATCCACATATCGTGGTTCCCTACAAACACATGAACGGGTACACCGCTATCGGTGATCTCGGCCAGTTTACCCAATAAACGGGTGTAGCCTTTCGGAACTACTTTTTGGTACTCGTACCAGAAATCAAAAATATCGCCTACGATGAAAATAGCGGATGCATGATGTCGGATACTCTCGAGAAAAGCCACTACTTTTTTCTCCCGCACCAGACTGGCGGCATAGTCTGGGGCACCCAAATGAAAATCGGAAAGGAAATAGATCTTTTTATCGGGTGTTACCGTCATACCGTTCCGCTTTTAGGCTTGTTGTGCAGGTATTGTAACACATCTCCGCTTTCAATCAACTGTTTACCCGATACGTCGCCATTAAACCAGTACACCCAGGCCTGGGTGACCTGGTCTCCAACATAAACGGCAGTTAATTCTCTTCTGTATAAGGGGAGTTCATTGTTTTCTGTATGCAAACCCTCATAGTCATCCAGCTGTGCCATGGCCCAGGAAAACTCATCCGGATTTTTGATATGGTAAAGTTCACCAATAATATAGCTATCTGCTTCAACGGGAATGGCTGCCGGATATTCGCCCATATCAAACAGAGCGCCCTTTACTCTGGCATCGGCCAGCAACGTAAAGTAACGGCTGATATACGTATAGGCAGCATGATGGAAACCGCTACGCAGAGAACCATACACAAATAACTGCCCGTTATACCCTTCCATAGAAATAAATTAACTGTCAACTAAAAAACAAAAAACTTCTTTGGGACCATGCACGCCTACTACCAATGTCTTTTCTATATCTGCTGTTCTGCTGGGCCCGGTAGCAAGTGTTACCAAAGAGGGAAACTGCTGACCATAGCCTTCGCGCAGTTGCTGTAAACCATCGCTGATATCGTATACCAGTTGTTTGGTGTAGGCGATACAGATATGTACCGGTGCATATACACTTACGGTACGACCACTGGCCTGTGCACTGCTCAATACAATACTACCCGTACGGGCAATCAGCGCTTCGCAGCCGGTGATAGAAACATCGCAGCCGGGCAGATCGTCTGTATAGGGAAGATCCCAACCCGCACTGGCCAGCATTTCTTTGAGTTGGGGTTCGCGTGAGTATACTTTGGTCCATTTGCGGCTATCCAGTAATGTGTGCAGCTGGCTTAGCAGTTCCTTTTCATCGGCGCAAAAAGAAAAACGGCCTTCCAGTTTGCTGAAGTTTTCGGCAAATTCTATTTCCAGTTCCTGTTTCTGCGGTAGAAAAACAGATTCACCGGTGGTGGCAGAAGGAAAAGGAACAGGCACTGGTTTGCCCAGTGCCTGTTTGATTTTGCTCAGAATATTTTCTCTAGCAGTATTTGCCATTATCCAACAATATTGTTTTCTCCTTGATCAATCCCTTCGGGCGATCCGAAAGTTTTTTCACCAACGGGTTGGTTATTGTCGAGTTCTTCTTCGATCTCTATCAGTTTCTTTTCTTCAAACGGACGTTTGCCGATCAGGGTTTCCACATCACTCTTGTGCAGCACTTCTTTGTCCAGCAGTTCCTTCGCCAGCACTTCTACTTCGTGTTTGCGGTCTGTTAAGAGTTTCAGTGTGCGCTGGTAGGCGTCATCAATAATGCCTCTTACTTCTTCGTCAATGATCTTACCGGTTTCTTCGCTGAATGGTTTGGTGAAAGTATTTTCCTGTGAAGGATCATAAAAACTAACATTACCCACTTTCTTGTTCATACCATAGGCAGTAACCATACTGTAAGCAATACGGGTGATCTGCTGCAGGTCGTTGGCTGCACCGGTGGAGATCTTACCGAAGAAGATTTCTTCTGCGGCACGGCCACCCAGGGTCATACAGATCTGGTCCATCAGCTGATCTGTATTGTACAGGTACTGTTCGGTGGGTGTATACTGTGCGTAACCCAGTGCCGCGGTTCCCCTTGGTACAATGGTTACTTTTAACAGCGGATACGCATGCTCCAGGAACCAGCCACAGACTGCGTGTCCGGCTTCGTGGTAAGCGATGATCGATTTTTCGTGTGGTGCAATGATCTTATTCTTTTTCTCCAGTCCACCGATCACACGGTCGATCGCATCCTGGAAATCGATCATTTCTACCGATGCTTTTCCTTTCCGGGCTGCTATCAATGCGGCTTCATTACATACATTGGCAATATCTGCCCCGGCAAAACCAGGTGTTTGCTCGGCCAGTTTATGCAGGTCGAGGGTTTCAGATATTTTGATAGGAAGTAAGTGTACCTTAAAAATGGTTTCCCGTCCTTTCACATCCGGTTTATCAATCGAGATCTGGCGGTCGAAACGTCCGGGACGCAGCAGGGCCGTATCCAGTACATCGGGGCGGTTGGTAGCGGCCAGGATAATGATACCGGTATCTCCTCCAAAACCATCCATTTCTACCAGCAACTGGTTCAGGGTATTCTCGCGCTCATCGTTGCTCATAATGGCGTTACGGCCACGGGCACGACCGATGGCATCGATCTCATCGATAAAAATGATACAGGGGGCTTTTTCGCGGGCCTGTTTAAACAGGTCGCGCACACGGCTGGCACCTACTCCAACAAACATCTCTACAAAATCACTTCCACTTAAGCTGAAGAAAGGAACCTGTGCCTCACCCGCCATGGCTTTGGCGAGCAGGGTTTTACCCGTACCGGGAGGTCCGATCAGCAAAGCGCCTTTCGGGATCTTACCACCGAGGGCTGTATATTTTTTGGGATTCTTTAAGAAGTCTACGATCTCCATCACTTCCACTTTGGCTTCGTCGAGACCGGCAACATCTGCAAATGTGATATTTACTTTAGCGCCCTTATCAAACAAAGTGGCTTTTGATTTTCCGATGCTGAAAATGCCGCCCGGACCACCGGCGCCACCCTGGCCACCCATTTTGCGCATGAGCAACACCCATACACCAATGATAAGCAGAAGAGAGATCACGGTATTGGCTACCGGACCAAACCAATCGCCTTCGCTGGTTACCCTGGCGGGCACTTCTTCCAGTGCAGGATAGGCTTTATAGGTCTGATCCATTCTTTCCTGGAAGCTTTTGATATCATTCACCTCAAACTCAAAAAGCGGAACGCCTTTTACTTTGTCCTTGGCAATAATGGCTTTGGGCAGTTTTTCGGTATAGAATTTTTTGAAGATGCTGTCTGGTTTGATATAGACCCGAACCCTGTCTTTGTTTTTGATCAGTTCCAGCTTCTCCACATCGCCCTGCAGCAGCATTTTCTGCTTAAACTCCTGCTCCCAGGTTTGGGTGGTTTCGGGGGCAAACTTCATGAACTGGGCAAACAGCAGTATACCTGCAATGATCGCATAGATCCAGTATATATTAAACTTGGGGCCCTTTCTGGAGCCATCTCCTTTTTCCGGTCCGCCCATTCTCGCATTTTTATTTTCCTGTGACATATCTTGATCCCTCTGTATTAACGGTAATTTCTATGGTAAACGAATAACTAACGGGTATATTTTAATCTACAGGTCATGAATCTGTGAAGCAGCATCGCTCCACATTTCTTCCAGCTTGTAAAATTTTCTTGCTTCGGGGTGCATTACATGCACAACTACATTCACATAATCGATCAAAACCCATTGTAATGCCTGACGGCCCTCGTGTTTATACGGTGCTTCCCCACATTTTTCCTGTACTTCGTGTTCAATATTATCACAGATCGCTCTTACCTGTGTGGTACTGGAGGCTTCACATACGATAAAGAAATCTGCAGAAGCTTCCGGAATTTTCCGGAGGTCGAGGCTGATGATGCTTTCGCCTTTTTTATCCTGAATGGCTTTGATAATCGCTTTGAAGATCTTAGAATTGCGCGTAAGCCTGGTGATACTGCTTTTTTCACGGCTTTGTAAAACAGAAAGAGGTTCCAATATATCGATCGGATTTAAGTGGTTAATGATTGGTTCCCGCAAACCCGGCCGCTTTTCTCTGCCTCCGAATGGCTTGCTGAACTAACTTCGTCAAAAATACTAATTCTTTGTCACCCTCAGAAGCCAAAACTCCCATCGGGCAACCATTCATGGAATTAGCTGTGGTGGAAAGCACCAACATCTATGCCATGGACCTGCTACAGGCTAATTTGGCCGGTCATGGTACGGCCGTTTTTGCCAAGCAGCAAACCGCAGGAAAAGGGCAACGTGGCAAAAGCTGGACCGGTGAACCCGGATATAACATAGCCCTCTCTGTGATTGTTGATTGTTCTTTCCTTACTATAACCCGGCAATTCCCTTTAAGTTCAATGGCAGCTCTGGCTTGCCATGATTTTTTTAGTGGTTATGCGGGTGATGAAACCCGTATCAAATGGCCGAATGATCTTTACTGGCGTGACAGAAAGGCAGGGGGTATTTTGATCGAGAACCTGGTGAGGGGCAATAAATGGCAGGGGGCGGTAGTGGGCATCGGGATCAACATTAACCAGGTAGCTTTTTCTGAATTGTTAAAAAATCCTGTTTCGCTGAAACAGATCACCGGAAAAACCTTTCAGCCCATAGAACTGGCCAGAGAATTATGCGATTGTCTCGAAAAACGCTGGCAACAACTGAAAAGCGGGGATGAGACCGGTTTGCTGGCAGACTATAACCGGCAATTATACAAACGCGGAGAAGAAGTCAGGTTCAAAACAGGCAGTATTGCTTTTCAGGGCCAGGTTGCGGAAGTGACGGAAGAAGGAGAACTGCGTGTAAGCGGGGGTAGGCAGGACCTTTTCCGTTTTGGAGAACTGGAATGGGTTATTTGATGATCTTTTCCAGCAGCAGGTTCTTTTTATCCTGCGCCAGGTATACTTCCGCATCGTTGTTCATTACCAGGATAAATTCCTTCTTATCTACTTTTTTGATATGGTTCAGGTTCACGATATAACTCCTGTGTGTACGAAAGAAAGGGCCGGCCGTTTCCAGAAATTCGAAATCGATCAGTTTTTTGGTGATGGTGAGTACACCGTGTGAAGTGGTAAAGAATCTGGTATAACTACCTTCGGCCTGCATATAAATGATGTCGTCCATTTTTACCACGAAAATGGTCTCAGCGGTCTGCAGTACAATTTTTTTATCCAGCTGGTTGGTAAAATTATCCTTCAGCACCTGGTATTGTTTATTTTCTGCCGGCGGCGCTTCAATATTGATCTTTTTCAAAGCCCGGGCAATATGTTCCAGCCGCACGGGTTTTAAAATATAATCTACCGCCGATGTTTCAAAGGCTCTGAGAGAGTGCTCGCTGTAGGCGGTTACAAAAATGATCTTGAAATGAAGGTGCTGCTCATCAAAAAAATCGAGCAGTTCAAAGCCACTGTAACCGGGCATGGCAATATCCAGAAAAACCAGATCGGGTTTCAGTTTATTGATGGTTTTTACCGCTTCGGGCACACTTTTACATTCGCCCACTATGTCTACCTGGTTAAAATTCTCTTCGAGCAAACCCCGTAAAGCCATTCTTGCGTTGGGCTCATCATCTACTATAATGGCACTGATCTTCTGCATGTTATTCCGAAGATAGTTTTGCTTGCTGTTTGGCATGGAGCAATTTTTTTGTAGGCCGTGGTTCTGTTACGACAGGTTCGGTTTTTTTCATAAAGCATCCGGATCCTGGCTATAATCCGGTATCAATAATTCGATCCGGGTACCTGACGGTTGCTGTTTTTCGTCTACTTTATCAATGATACGACAGGTAATTTTTTGCTTGTATAAACTATTGAACAGGTTCATCCTTTCATTCAGTGCAACCGTAGCAAAACTAAAGGGCTTGTTTTTACTCCGTTTATTTATTTCCATGGAATGCACCCGGCCGATACCATTATCATCGATAATCACTTTCAATCCTTCCGGTTCTTTTTCAAACTGAATCAGTACCTGTTTGGGACCCTGTTTATGCATTAACCCGTGTTTCACGGCATTCTCGGCAAAGGGCTGCAGCATCAGTGATGGAATATAGATCGAGGAAATATCTTCCAGGTTCACCAGGCTGATCTCATAGTAAAAGCCTTCATCAAAGCGGGCTTTCTCCAGTTCCAGATAGAGGCGCAGGTTATCGATCTCGTCTTTCAGAGACAGTAACTGTTTATCACTTGCCTGCAGGGTTTTGCGCATCAGATCACTGAAATTGCCCAGCAGTTCGCCCGCTTCTGTTTTCCGGTTGCCGTATACAAGGCCCTGTACCGTATTCAACACATTATAGAGGAAGTGAGGATTCATCTGCGAACGCAGGGCCACCAGCTGACTTTTCAGCAATTGCTCCTTGATCGTTTGCTTTTTCAACAGGTTGGCTTTCCACTGCTGCAGAAAGAGCCAGAACAATAGGCTGATAATGACCAATACCAGGATAAAGAAACCGGTACGCTGCCAGAAGGGTTTGGGCACTACAAATCCGATACTTCTTATTTCGCTTTTGTAATTAGGGCCGGCCGTGGCTTTGATTTCGAACACATATTTACCCGGCGCCAGCCGGTTAAATGCCAGCTGGTTGGTAAAGTTGCCCGCAGTACGCCAGATAGTATCGAGCCCCTTTAACCGGTAATGATAAGTGAGGGCATTGGTAGAGAGATAATGTAATGCCTCAAAATAAAACACAATATCCCTGCTGTTACCCGGTAATGTGGTGTTGTTCCCGATCTCCTGTCCGTTACTGCTGGCTTTCAGCAAAGGAAACTTGATCTGAAAATTAAAATACCTGGGCAGATTATACCGAACAAGTATCCCCGATGTAGTTGCGAAAAGGATCTTCCCCTTTTCTACAATAAAATCGTTAATGATGGTATTGCTTAAGCCATATTCTTCCAGGTAATTGGTGATAGCTCCGGTAGCAGCATCAATCCTGTCGAGGCCTGCATCTGTGAGCACCCATATATAATTGTTATCCCGCAATACTTTGCGGATATTCATACTACTGAGCCCGTTTTTAACCTTATAGGTTTTCAGGATTTTTCCGTCCCGGAAGATCATTACACCCTTGGTAGAAGAACCTACTACCAGGTTTCCATCATATTGCTGCTGCAGTGATTTGGCTATCACAGGTTCGCCGGCCTCATCCTTCAATACCTGTATGTCGCCATCATATTTATATTGATACAAACCGTCTTCATAACCGATCCAGAAACAATCCTTATTGATGGAAGCGAGTACAGACAACCCTCTTTTCTGTCTGAGTGTGATGGTTTTGGCCTTACTGTCGAAGTAAACCGTATCGTGTATGAATCGCTGGTAGAGTTCACAGTTCAGTGTGGGTGTTCTGTCTAACCTGTTATACTGGTCATTGATCACATAAGCTCCATTAAAGGCAACAAAAATGAGATTTCCATACCTGTCGCGGGTAATGCCCTTGCTGTAATCCATCATCTCGATGGGTGCGGGCTGACCAGGTTTAAACACACCCCGGTTGGTGAAAATGAGATCCGCGCTGGTGTCGTAGCTGATAAATTCTGTTTCTCTTGCTTTATCCAGGGTATACCTGAAATTCTCCATTGTTTCCAGGTTCACCTGCGAGAGAAGTCCCTGGCTGTTTCCGGTTAGTATTTCCCCATTGGGCAGGGCCATTATTTTGGTAAAATTATCCTGCAGGGGATCATTATACACTTTCAGCAGGGTATTGTATAATGAAGCGCAGATAAAAACACCATTATCCAGTGTGCTGAACCAGTAGTTACCCTGGTAATCCTTCACCACATCCGATACCCGCTCGTTGGGAAAAAAACATTTGGTTTCCCCTGTCTCTGTATTCCATTTATATGCCCCATTTTGTGTACAGATCCAGAACTCTTTATTATCCAGGAATAATCCCTGAAAAATATAAATATCCGGGGGCAGATCAATGGGTGGCATTGTCTGACAAATGCCTTTACTGATCGAAAAGGGAGCCCCTCTGTCAAGTCCCTTACCCAAACCCACCAGTTTATCGCCGGCACTCATCAGTTTAATTTCTCCGTACACCTGTCCGGAGAAGATCCATTTCTGCTGATCCGATGCAAACAGATTACCCTGGTTGGAAAAAGCATATAACCGGTTATCGTGATAAACAGATGTGAGAATAGGGTCATATTTAGCAGCGGCATTATTGATTGATAACAGCTTATGGTTCTGCTTATCGAAGGTGTAAATATTTTTAAATGAATGAAACCAAATCTGTTTCGGTCCTACTACCACATTGTTAAACGTAACAGAGCCTTTTAATACCTGCTGATCGATTGCAAACTTTCGAAGTGTGTCTTTCCGGAAAGAGAATAACTGGTTGTAAAAATTCATACACCAGATAGTGCCATCTGCATCTTCCTGCAGATAACTAACGGCCCGGGAAGAAGTATTATCGAAAGGGACCGTTAAAAAAGTACGGCCATTGAATCGGTAAAGGCCTTTATCGGTTCCCAGCCAGATATAGCCTTTGCTGTCTGTGAGCATATCATACACCACCTGGGTAGGCAATTGCTCAGGGTAGTTCAGCTTTTTTACATACGGAAACTGCGCCCGGCTTTGGGAGAAGAACAGCAACAATAAAACAACCGGTACAATCCGCATTTGATCTGTTTTTGTAACAGTTACAGCGTTTTAAAGTTAATGGCTGTTACTGAAATGCCCGCTATTTTGCTGTTTTGCCCCGATTTTCCGTCAATAACCGCTTTGCTAAACAATCCAACCGGTTTCATGGGATAAAACGGGCAGTTGGCAAAAAACCCGTTTACCCATGCATTTATTGACGCAATTTACATCTGTTACTTAATCAGTAATAATTGGGGGTAAGAGAGCTGCATCTACTGCAGCTTTCTTCATTTCAGCCCTATCCCACGCTTATTTCCGTTTCCATTGTACTTTGCACCCGTTTTACCAACTTATTTATTTCAATGGATCCCATTAAACTTACCCAATACTCGCATGGTGCCGGTTGTGGTTGCAAAATCGCCCCCGCTGTACTGGATACCATCCTCCAAAGCCGTTTACAATTTGCTGATAATAAACAACTACTGGTAGGTAACAGCAGTAAAGATGATGCAGCCGTGTACGACCTCGGCAATGGCACGGCACTGATCAGCACCACCGATTTTTTTACCCCGATCGTAGATGATGCTTTTGCCTTTGGCAGAATTGCCGGCGCAAATGCCATCAGCGATGTGTATGCCATGGGAGGAAAACCCTTACTGGCGATAGCCATTCTGGGCTGGCCCGTTGAAAAACTGCCGGCAGAACTGGCGCAACAGGTACTGGAGGGGGCCAGAGAAATTTGTGCAGAAGCGGGTATTCCGTTGGCCGGAGGGCATAGTATCGATTCGCCCGAACCTATATTCGGATTGGCCGTTAGCGGACTGGTGGCCATTGAGCAACTGAAACAGAACAGCACAGCCAAACAGGGAGATGTTTTGTTACTAACCAAACCCTTGGGCGTAGGTGTACTGTCTACCGCACAAAAAAGAAATGTATTAAAAGAGGAACACCTGCCACTGATGCTGAAACAGTTAGGCACACTAAATATAGCAGGAGAAGCCTTAGGCAAGATCAAAGGGGTGCACGCCATGACAGATGTAACCGGCTTTGGCCTACTCGGTCACCTGATAGAAATGGCAGAAGGAAGTGGTCTGAGTGCCGAACTCATCTACCAACAGGTGCCCATGCTGGCCGCAGCCAAAGAATACCTGCCGCAAAGAATGGTACCCGATGCCACCTACCGAAACTGGAATGCCTACAGCAGTAAAGTAGGTTTTGGTGCCGGTGTAAATGTGATGGAAGCGTTTACCCTTTTACCCGACCCGCAAACCAATGGCGGTTTACTCATTGCTGTTGATCCGGATTCATTGGGTGAAGTGCAGGAACTGTTACAAAAACTGGGACTGGCCGATTATACCAACCCTATTGGCGTAATGAAGGGCGTGGGAGAAAAAGTGGTTATGGTTTTATAGCATCCGCATGTAACTTTACAGGCTATAAAATGTTCTGCGTTCTGCGTTCTGCGTTCTGCGTTCTGCGTTCTGCGTTCTGCGTTCTGCGTTCTGCGTTCTGCGTTCTGCGTTCTGCGTTCTGCGTTCTGCGTTCTGCGTTCTGCGTTCTG
>CALRMK020000019.1:0-14231 GCA_943369185.1 Caulobacter sp. UNC279MFTsu5.1
ATCACCACGCTTGGTAACCTGGCAGCCATTACCGTTAGCGGGAATATTACCGCTAACTCCATCAGTGTAGTAACGGGTAACCTGACCAATATCACCGCAACAGGTTTGATCAACGCAGGTTCACTCAGTTCACCTTCTGCTACTTTAACGGATATTACTGCTGTTGGAACTATCACCGGCGGGACCTTTAGTGGCACATTGGGTGCAGGTACGTTGAATAATATCACCACATTGGGTAATCTTTCGGCCATTACCGTTAGTGGTAATGTTACTGCCAACACCATCAGCGTGGTAACAGGTAATCTGACCAGCATCACTGCTACCGGATTGATCAATGCAGGTTCGATCAGTTCGCCTTCCGCTACACTCACGAATATTACTACTACAGGTACCATCACAGGAGGAATATTCAGCGGCACTTTGGGTGCGGGCACTTTGAATAATATCACCACACTCGGTAACCTGGCAGCTATTACCATTAGTGGTAATGTAACCGCTAACGTTATCAGTGTGGCAACGGGTAACTTTACAGATATCTCATCAACAGGAACTATTACGGGTGGAACGTTCAGTGGCACTTTGGGAGCGGGTACTTTAAACAACATCACCGCACTTGGCAACCTTTCCGCCATTACCGTTAGTGGTAATGTAACTGCCAACTCCATCAGTGTGGTCAATGGCACCATGAATAACCTGCGTGTTACCGGTACCGTAACTGCAGAAACCATTACAGCTGTTACCGTGATTGGGGGAACAGTTACTCAAAATTCTGATGAACGTCTTAAGAAAGATATCAGCATAATACCTTCTTCACTTTCAAAAATCCTGTCATTAAGACCTGTTACCTACCAGTGGATCAATCCCGCTTACGGCAAACTGCGCCAAACAGGTTTTATTGCGCAGGAAGTACGGAAGCAATATCCGGAGTTTGTAGTAGAGGATAAGAATGGAATGCTCTCAGTGAATTACGCAGCCATGGTATCTCCTGTGGTACGATCCATACAGGAACAACAACAGCAGATCGAAACACTGAAAAAACAAAACCAGGAACTGCAGCAGAAAATGCAGCAACTGGAAAACATGATCAAAAAACTGGCATCACAAAAGAAATAAAACAGGATCTACCTTTTGAAAAAAATCTGTTTTACATATCCGCCCATCATCAGAAAAGCAGCATACCTGTTGCATTGGGCATTGCTGTGTTCTGTAGTAACTATTAACGCACAGAACAATAATAACTTCGCTCTCTACCTTGCCCCCAACGCCACCCTGTATGTAAATAACAAGGCCAACCTGTCGGTATTCAATAACGTGATCAATAACGGCACAATGGGTTCGGTGAAAGGAGTTACCATTAATATGTATGGCGACAGGTGGCGTAACGGCACTACTGCTTCCTTCCCCGATGAGTGGGGCGTAAACAACCCCAATTCTTTTTCAGGTGTAGGCGGTAATTTCCGTTTTTTCAACAGCAGTTCTCCGCAGTACCTGGCCGGCGGCTATTCGGTAACAACCAAAACCGGGGGCGCTTTCCCCAACCTGCTGGTGGCCAATCCCAGAGGACTATACCTGGATGAAGGAACCGACACCCATGTTTTTCACAGTCTTCAGTTCGAAGAAGGTTTACTCTGGCTCAATGGAAATAACCTGATGGTGGGCAAAAACGACCCGGGTGTGATCACGGGTTATACAGAGAACCGTTTTGTTGCCACAGGTAATAGTCCCAAAGGAGGAAACCTCTACCGTGCCAAACTTTCTTCCGCCAGTGGTAGTGTGGTATTCCCCATTGGTACGCAAGCGGGTAGTTATGCGCCGGTTTCCATTATGTTCAATACCACAACAGGTCAGGATTTACATGCCCGTGTATTCGATAATATTTACCGGAACGCCACTATCGGACCCACCGGAAGTCCTGCCAGCCTGCAGCAAACCTGGAATATCGGCCATGAGAATAATATACAGGTTCCCTCGATTATTGCTTTTCAGCATGTGGTTGACAGAGAAGGTCCCGCATTTACCGCTCACCGTGGCAACAGTTATGTTTCCAAATACGATTTCACGGAACGTACCTGGGATACACTCGGACCTTCGGGACTAAGCAATCCGGGGATCTATACCACCGGTGCCCATATCCGGGGAGCGTTTATCAATACACGTGTTTTTACCATTCTCGGAGAAGATAATTATCTCACCAAAACAGCTGATACCCGTACCGACTCCATTACACTGGCCAAAGCAGCACTTACCCCTGTTCGGCAACCCGATGGCAGTTACCGTGTAACCTTTGTTTTCCTGCTCACTAACCGCGGAAACCTTACCGCCAATACGGTGCAACTGCTGGATACACTGGACAAAGTATTTCCGGCACCCACCAGTTTCAGCGTAAGCGCTATCAATACCAGTGGGCGGCTGGTGGCCAACCCCGCCTTTAACGGAACCACGAATACAGATCTGCTGCTTCCTGCCAGTACGCTTCCGGTAAAAAGGACAGATACCGTTACACTGGTACTGAATGTTATCACCAATAAGAAAGAAGGTTACTATTATAACATGGCCAGTCTGAAAGGAACCCTGAATGGATTTAACAACACGCAGTATGTATTCAATAACCGATCAGTAAACGGCCTTACCGCACCCGCTACCGGAGCCGCTCCGGTAACTACGCCGCTGATTCTGAGTCCGGCTAAATACCAGATGCAGGAAGGTATGTCGCCCAATGGAGATGGTGTCAACGATAAGTTCGTGATCGGTAGTCTGGGTAATAACCGGGCCGCTATCTGGGTGTTTAACAAACAGGGAATACTGGTGTACCGCAACCAGAATTACAAAAACGATTGGGATGGTATCAATAACCAGGGCGGACCCACTTCCAATCAGCGGGTAGAAGATGGCACTTATTTCTACAAAGTGGTGGTAACAGATGTGGCAACGGGTGTAGAAGATACTTATCACGGATTCTTATCTATATGGAAATAAAACTTTACCAATAAAGCATGTCCTTTTTTTACAAATACTTTTTTTTACTATTCCTAACCGGTAGCTGCTGTGTATCTTCTTTTGCGCAGGAAGATGCGAGCAACAAACAGTACCTGTTTAACCTGCTCAATATTAATCCTGCCTATGCAGGCAGCCGGGGCGGGCTCAGCATCAGTACCGGTTTTCGCAAACAATGGGCGGGTATACCTGGCGCACCGCAAGCAAGTGTATTTTCGATCGACGCTCCTTTGAAAGAACATCATTTTGGATTGGGACTGCAGTTATACACCAGCTCACTGGGTCTCGAAAAAACCAATGGCATCAATATGAGTTTTGCTACCATGCTTCGGTTTGAAGAAGATGAATTTTTATCGCTGGGCTTACAGGGCGGATTGATGAATTACCGGATAGACCGCAGTTCTGTGGCCCTTCCCTTCCAGAACGATCCTTCTTTTCAGTATAATACCAATGTGGTGATGCCAACTGCCGGTGCCGGTGTTTATTACCAGCGGCCCGGGTTTTATGCCAGTTTATCGGCACCATCCTTACTGGTAAGCACGGTTAAGATAGACAAGATCCTTTCGGTTAACAGCGCTACGCTGCGCAATATGCAACTGATTCTAACCACGGGTATCACAGCCTATCTGAATGATGAGATACAATGCAAACCTTCTGTATATATGCGCTGGATGAACGGAAAAGTATTTGATGTGCACGTTAACGGAAGCGTTTGGGTGAAAGACATGATCGGCGTGGGCGCTTCTTACCGGTATGATGATGCCATCATGGGATTGCTGGAAATAAAACTGAACGATAAACTGAGTTTTGGTTATTCCTATGGCAAAAGTATTGGCGACAGGGGTATTTTCAGTCAGGGATCGCACGAAGCCATTATCCGGCTGGATCTGAGATCGGAGGATTAGCAGCAGGCATTAATCCCGCCGGCACTGATGTGTCAGCTAGCCTGGTATACCACCCGTCCATTCACCATTGTCAACTGAATCCGGATATTATTGTCAAAAATCAGGATATCAGCATCTTTACCCACCTGTAGTGTTCCTTTTCGATCCTCTACCCCCATGATCCTTGCAGGTGTTTCTGTGATCATGCGGATGGTATCCAATAATGAGATTCCTGCAAGATCTATCATCGTTCTTACCAATCTGTCTGCCGTAGCCACGCTGCCTGCAAACGCAGTTCTGTCCGGCAGTTTGGCCACACCATCTTCCACAATTACTTTCAACCCGTTTTGTAAACTGCCCAAAACAGATTCACCTTCCGGCATGCCGGCGGCGCGCATGGCATCTGTGATCAGGGCAGTATGTGCTGTGCCTTTGATCTTGTAGACTAATTGTAACAAAGGGGCTGGTAAGTGAACGCCATCGGCAATGATCTCCACATCCATCTCATCCAGCAGGTAAGCCGCTTCGATCACACCTGCATAACGGAAAGCATTTCTGCGGGTTACGCCCGACATGGCCGAATAAAAATGCGTAGCCAGACTATAGCCGTTACGAAAACCTTCTACCGCTTCTTCATATACCGCATCGGTATGTGCCATGGCCAACAGTACATTTTTAGAGCGCACATATTTACCAAATTTGATGGCTCCTTTTAATTCAGGCGCAGCACTCCAGCGTTTGATGCAGGCATAGTTTTCCAGGATCTCTCTGTATTCTGCCGGATCCGGATCGCGGATATATTTCGGATCCTGTGCACCCCGCTGGCTCATGGCAAAATAGGGACCTTCCAGGTGCATGCCCAGAAAAGCCGCACCCTGTGTATTGATTTTATTGGCCCGCTCATAGGCATCCAGCGTTAACAACAGGTCTTCTTTTTCACTGGTGAGAGTAGTGGGTAACATGGCCGTAGTTCCGTGTTTGGCATGTATGGCTGCGATCTGAAGAAAAGCATCATCCGTACCATCCATAAAATCATATCCGCCACCACCATGTATATGTATATCCATAAAACCCGGTGAGATATAGTTACCCTGCGCATCAATAACGATAGCATCCGGATAGTCTGCGTCTCCTTCTTCTACACCCATGATTTTTCCATCAGCAATCAATACCGTTCCCTGCGGAAGAATCTTTCCGGGAACGATCACCCGGCCATTCACTATTTTGATCCGTTCACTCATATAAGCACATTAAAAACTCCATCTCCTGATCCGGTGACCATATACCGCATAAAACACAAGGTAGAGATAACAGGGCAGAAGCACCCAGTAAGCAGTACGTACATCATAGGTATCTGCGAAGTACCCATACAACAAAGGCAGGATCGCATTTCCGCAGAGCCCCATGATCATTACTGAAGCGCCGCGTTTGGTAAACTTACCCAGCTCATCCAGCGCCAGCGGCCAGATACCGGCCCATACCAGCGAGTTGGCCAGGCCCAGCAACACCACAAACCAGATGGAGATATCAGCGGTATGTCCGAGAAAACTCACCTGCCCCTTGGTAAACACGATCAACAGTGTTAACACCGTTCCCAAAAAAGTGCAGAAACGTAAGGCAGTTACCTGACTGAAAAATCGCGGAATACAGATGATTCCCAGAATATATCCGCAGATCGTTGCGGCCAATGTATAAGATGGAAAGCTCTTGGCTTCCATCAAAGGGATCTGCATCGAATTGGCATAACCAATAATGGTATCAATCGCAATTACCTGTGTGCCCACATGCAGAAAAATACCAATGGCGCCCAAGACCAGGTGCGGAAACTGAAGAATACTGTTTTTGCCCATATTGGCAGCGGCCAGTTCTTCTGTTTCGTGTTCCGTATCTATTTCGGGCAGCGGAGAAAAACGAACCAGGAAGCCGAGCAGTACCAATACGGTTCCTACACAGAGATAAGGAACGATTACTCTTCGCACCAATTCATCCAGCGCTTTTGCTTTTTCTTCCACACCCATGCTGCCCAATTGTGCAAACAGATCCGTATCGGTGGCTTTTAAGATAACCGCTGCAAATACCAGCGGCGCCAATATTCCGGCACCCTTGTTAAAAATACCCATGATACTGATCCGCTGCGCCGCACTTTCTTTCGGACCCAATACCGTGATATAGGGGTTGGCGGCCGTTTGTAAAACAGCCAATCCTGCCCCAATGGTAAACAGTCCGATCAGAAAAATCTCATAAGTTCTGGTAAGTGCAGCGGGTACAAAAATAAATGCGCCCATGGCCATGATCCAGAAACCCGTCATCATCCCTTTTTTAAATCCTGTTTTTTGCAAGAGATAAGAGGCCGGAACCGACATGATAAAATAGGAAATATAAAAGGCGAACGTAACCAGGTAAGCTTTGAAATGCGACAGCTCACAGGCGATCTTGAAATACGGGATCAGGATCGCATTTACCCAGGAAACAAATCCAAAAATGAAAAAGAGGATCCCGATGATAAAAATAGAAACCTGTGTTTGTCTTTTAGACAAGGAACTAACCTGCACAACCGTTTTCGAATCGCTCATACTTGAATCTGTTTCGTTAAGATGAATACTGTTTTCTTTCCGCGCCTTTGCGTGAAAAAAATATGCTGCTTTTAACTGACCTGCAGTTTGGTTAGTAAGGATGCTGCCGCTTTATCCAGATAAATACTGCAGTTACTATGCATTCTCAAAATACTGGCGGGATGCAGGTTACTGATCGGTTCTTCCAGACAATTCTTCACCGCTTCCGCTTTACGGCTATCCGGAACGGAACAGATGATCTGTTTCGCTTTCATGATCTGGCGGATAGACATGCTGATGGCCTGTTTGGGTACTGCATCCATGCTTTCAAACCAGCCTTCGTTAAACTGTTGTTTGCGGCAGGCTTCATCCAGCGCCACGATGATATAAGGTTCACGTGTATCAAAGTTGGCCGGAGGATCGTTGAATGCCAGATGACCATTCTCACCAATACCTACCAATGCCAGATCGATCCGCTGCCGGGCAATCAGTGCAGACAGGCGTTTGCATTCTGCCACAGGATCATTCTCTCCGTTGATCAGGTTGGTGGCTTTGAGTGGCGGAATTTTATCGATAAACCTTTCTTTCAGGTATTTTCTGAAACTGGCTTTTGCTGTAATGGGCAATCCGATATATTCATCCAGGTGAAACATGATCACTTTGTTCCAGTCAATACCCGGCTCTGCGATCAACCGGTTCAAAGTAGCAAACTGGCTGGTTCCGGTGGCTACAATAATTCCAGCTTTCCCTTTTTCGGCAATCGCTTTTTTGATCGTGATAGCGGCCGCTTCTCCTGCTGCATTACCCAGCGAAACAGGATCTTCGGTATGATACACTTTCAACACTCTTGTTAGATTCATACCCGTAAAAATGTCTTTTTCTGATAGAGAATATATAGGAAGATCCATTTCACGAGGATCATGCACAAACTAAGTACCACCAGGTTAAAAGGCTCACCCACCCAATCGATCAGCCATTGAAAAAAACCGTTGGTAGTATATTTCCAGTTGATGAATTTGCCCGAGATATAGATCAGGATCGAGTTCATCCCGATCACTTTAAAAAAGAAAGCCCATTGTTGATAACCCAGTACATCAATGATATAATAGAACAAAGCCATCAGCAATAAACTCAGTCCTGTAGTATGCATCACAAAAGAACTGGACCACATATTTTTATTGATGGGAAAATCGAGGTTCCATACCTGTGCTATCACCAGAGAAACTACACCCGCCACTGCCATTACAGCCGCTTTTTTCTCTTTGGTAATATCAGTCCGCTTTAAATAGATGCCGGTAACAATGCCCGCCAAAGCGGTACTCACCGCAGGTATATTATTAAAGAACCCCACCGTATCATGAATACCCAGAGACAATTTTCCGGGCAGGATACTCCGGTCTACATAAGAAGCAAAATTTCCCTCCATCGTCAAGTCACCCGCCGGGAAACCGGGTGCTGAGGTAAATTTCAAAATCAACCAGTAAGCGATCAACAGCCCCGCAAACCAGATGATCTGCATTTTTTCTTTGGCATAGATATAAATGATATTGGCCACCATATACGCAATCCCGATTCTGCCCAATACACTGGAGAAACGGATATCGGCCAGTGGACGTAACTGTAAACCATTATTATACACCAGTCCCAACAACACCAATATTAATCCCCTTTTCACCACCCGCAGCATTACCTGTTGTTTGCTTTTACCCTCTGCCAAAGAACGACCAATGGAATACGGCGTAGACACTCCTGCCAGAAACAGGAACAAAGGAAAGATCAGGTCATACACATGAAACCCATCCCAGGAAGGGTGCGTAAACTGCGTAGACAAGGATTGCCAGAAAGGCGTACCCATGGCTTTCCCCATCTGGTGAAAAAACTCATCGGCCCCGATAATCCAGAACATATCAAAGCCACGCAATGCATCTAATGAGTACAAGCGTTGACTCAGAAATTTTTCTTTTGTATCCGTACTTGCCATGTTGGGTGGTTTTATGTTCTTCGTTCTATGTTCTTTGTTTTATGTTCTATTGTTCTCCGTTCATCTGTTCCCTATACTCTCGGCTCCCATCCCTTCTCATACTCCCTGCTCCAGTATTTCATGGCTGCTGTATCATTGAGAATATGCCCGTTACTGGGATCTGTGTGCAAAGTGCGGCCGGTGCGTTGCGAGATATTGCCTAACTGAACCAGCAAGGTACTCTGGTGGCCGCCTACGATATCCGAATTCAAGGGCGTGCCTTTTTTGATGGCGTTAAAAAAGTTCTGGATATGGTAGGCATCCAGTTCCTGCGCCGGATCGGATACATTACGTGCATCAATGTTCTGTGTGTTTTTAACCTCTTTTACCAGTTTATTTTTCAGGTCATAGATCTTATACGAATTGCCGCTTTCAATCACCATCGATCCGTTCTCTCCATAAAACACAACCCCTACGCTGCTGCCTTCTACATTTTTACCGTTACAACTGCGGCCTTCCCAGCTGATCATTCCCTTATCGCCAAACGATAAATTGATCACCTGTGTATCCGGTGTTTCCCAATCATCCTGGTAACGGTAACGGCCACCGGTAGAGCTTACGCTGGTGGGATAAGTAACCCCCAGTCCCCAACGGGCCAGATCTACCATATGGGTGCCATTGTTCAATGCTTCACCCGTTCCCCAATGCCAGAACCAATGCCAGTTATAATGAATCACATTATCTCGATAGGCCCTGCGTGGTGCCGGCCCCTGCCAGAGATCATAGTTCAACCAATCCGGTACGGCGGTTTCCTTACCAATACCAATGGATGGGCGATTATTGGTGTACCAGGTTTTGGCATAATACGGTTTACCGATCACACCCCCATGCAACTCTGCAATGGCCGCACTTACATTGGGCCAGGACCGGCGCTGGTTGCCCATCTGCAATACCCGTTTGTGTTTGGCCGCCGCTTTTACCAGCAGCTCTCCTTCGTTTGGATTATGACTGCAGGGTTTTTCGAGATAGACATCTTTACCCGCAGAACAGGCCAGTATCGCAGCTGGTGCGTGCCAGTGATCGGGTGCTGTAACGATCAGCACATCCAGGTTTTTATCTTCCAACGCTTTTCTGAAATCGGGCGTATCCAGGGGCCGCTTCTGCTGTATCTTTTCAATGGCGGTGATACAGGTGGTGGTGGCCCTGCTGTCTACATCACACACATGCAACACTTCACAATTAGGCTGCGATGCAAAATTCTTTCCCACTGCCAGTCCGCGACTGTTCACTCCCATACAGGCAACGGTAATCTTATCGTTTGCCCCAATAATATTTCGGTAGCTGCCGGCACTAAAGCCCTGCAACACCCCCCCAAACGAAAAAGCCGCCGTACCCATGGATGCTTTTTTAATAAAATCTCTGCGGGAATGATTCATGGTATGTATTTTTTGAAAATTGTTTTGTCGTGAGACGTGAGACGTGAATCGTCAGTAGTGAGTCGTCAGTAGTGAGTAGTGAGAAAAACATTCACTCAATCACTCATCCACTCATTCACTCATTGCCTTTTCACTCATTGCCTTCTTATATACGTCAGCTAACACTACACTCCTCCCTCCATTATGTTTACTTTCATCTGCGGCCTGCATGAACGTGTATATTTCGAGGGTCTCTTCGGCACTCACGGGAGGGATTCCTGATTTGAAAAAAGCAATGATCTGATCCAGCAGGTTATCATAACCTTTGAATGGTCCGAGGGTGAGATTGCCTTTTTCGCCGTAAGCCGTTCCGCCATATTCGTGTTTGCCGGTTCTTGTTCCGCGGAAGGTTCCGGTTCGGCCATCGGCCCAGGTGCCCACTACAATATCTGTGTCGGCTGTAGAAATGCGCACCAGTTCTTTGCAGCCTTTTCCCATCACCGTGTATAAGATCTCAATCCCATGAATACCATACCAGAACAGGTCGGGATGTGTTTTTTCCAGTGTTGCCGGACTGAAAGTATCTGCCCCCAACACTTTCCCTATTTTTCCATTGGCTACTTCCTGCGCGGTTTCCATGTAACGGAGCGAGGAGGAGGAAAAAATGGGGACCTTGTATTTTTTTGCTGCTTCATAGATAGCAATGGCGTCTTTGATTGAGCCCGCTACCGGTTTATCAACAAACAGGGGTTTACCTGCTTTGATCACCTGTATGGCCTGCGCCAGCCGCGGGCGGCCATCATTGGTTTCGAGTAACACATAATCGCATTTGGTGAGCAGCTCTTCGATAGAAGAACTTATCTCAATGCCCAGTTTCTTTACCTCTTCCGTATAACCGGGAATTCTTTTCACAGAAGATTCGATATCGGCACTGCCCTGCGGGTAAGCCGCTGAAATGGTAAAGCCCTTATAGTTAGCCGAAGCATTGGGACCATTTAAGGCTTTCGCGAAAGCAATGCTGTGTGAAGTATCCAGTCCGATGATACCGATCCGTTTGGGGGTATCGTCAGCAGCAGCAAAAACAGGAGAAAAGCGGCCGAGCAAACCAGCGCCAATGGCTGAGGTAGTGGCATAACGAATAAAACGACGACGGGGTAGTTTGTCATTCATGGCAATCGGGGCAGTTAATCAGGGAATAAAATACGAAGAAGCGGTTGAAATTGGAGCCAATCGGCAGAGAAAACAAACGCAAACGATTTCGTGAACAGTGAATGTGCGGGTGGCTGAGCCATTAGTGACAGAGAATTTACAATGTGCGGGCGACAAAGGGGGTAATTTTGCGAGGAGGTGAGTGGTGAATGGGCAATGGGCAGAGGATAAAGGTTCAACACTCACAATTGACGATTCACAACTGACTACTCACTACTCACGATTACTACCCCCTTAATCAAAAAACAAACATCATATGCAATCATTACAAAACAAAACCGCCCTTATCACCGGTGCGGGTAAAGGAATTGGGCGCGCGGTAGCGCTGGCTTTGGCGAACGAGGGTGTGCACATCGGTTTGGTGGCCCGTACTGAAAAAGACCTGCAGGCAGTTGCTGCAGAAGTAACCGCATTGGGTGTAAAGGCCGCGATTGCCATGGCTGATGTAAGTGATATCCACTCAGTGAATGCCGCTGTGGCAAAGATCCGGCAGGAGCTGGGAGCGATTGATATCCTGATCAACAACGCCGGTACGGCAGCATTCGGAAAATTCCTGGACTTAACACCTGAACAGTGGGAGAACCAGATAAAAGTGAATCTGTTTGGTGTATACTATGTTACCCGCGCCGTATTACCCGAGATGATTGAAAGGCAGACCGGTGATATCATCAATGTATCTTCTACCGCAGGTTTAAAAGGGGCGGCGGTAACCAGCGCCTACAGCGCCTCTAAATTCGGGCTGATGGGACTAACCGATTCGCTGATGCAGGAAGTGCGCAAACACAATATCCGTGTAACAGCACTTACGCCCAGCACCGTGGTAACCGACCTGGCCAAAAGCGCCAACCTTATCAACAACAATGAAGAACGTGTGATGCACCCCGAAGATTTTGCAGAACTGATAGTGGCACAATTAAAACTGAACAGAAGGGTATTTGTGAAAGACGCATCCATCTGGTCAACCAACCCTTAATCATTTCTACGATCTAACCGCGCCTGGGCTCCTTGGCGAGAAAATCTGCCCGCCAAGTCGCCAAGGCGCGGTTTTTTGGTCGGGACGCTAAAGCGGCCTGAACAAAAAAAGGGTTAGCCCCACAAAAAAGCGATACCCTTTCGGGTACCGCCTACTCATCGTCATCCAGTTGCTTGCTATCATTCAGGGGGGTGTATCTATTTGGCGCTGTTAACAGCAGGAGTAGCTTGTTTGGCTACAGTACAGGCGTAGTTACCAGCCAGATCTACTTTCAGGTAAATATTGTAGTAACCGGCAGTGGCTACTGTAAAATCTGCACCTCCCGCAACAGGTACTTCGTATCCGTCTTTTACCTCTTTACCCAGATTAACCGCATCATTGTTATTGGCCCTGAAACGGAATGCACCGGGTTGCAGGTTTACACCCATTACATAGGCTTTGTTGGCCTCGTCGTAGCTCATTACCGGGTCTGTTCCGGTATTTGCAGCCAGCGCTGTACCATGGATACCCCAGTTATTGATTTTAGTGTAGCTCCAGGTATTGGTATTGGTGCTTGCTTTTACGAGATAGGTTCCTGCACCGCCAAAAATAGCCAGCACCCCACCGCCAAATCCGAACTTGCTGTTGCCGATATGGGTGAAAGTGTTGGTTTTTTCCCAGGTGGTACCTTTTACAAACATGAACTGAGGATAGTTATTGGCAAAAGTTACATAACCCTCATACTCACCATCATTGTTCACACTTACCAGCTGGGGGGCATTGGCCAGGTCCCAGTTCTGATAGTTACCGGGCATTTTCATATAACGGGGGTAAGTATATTCGGTGTAGTGTAGGTAGGTAGTTACATTCAGGGCTACCGCATCGCTGTATACAGCGGTATTTTTACCATATAAAGGATAGGCTTTTACTCTCAGTTCTACTTTACCGGTAGTACCGGCAGGGATCAGTTTGCACATTTTCCGGTTCAGGTCTTTTACCTGAAAACCTACCTGACCACCATCTGTAGTTCCCAGCTCTACGGGAGCCTCAAAATGAGTGCCTTCGGCTGCAGCTTCAACGGTATAATCTCTGAGGTTATCGGTTGCTGTACGGTTCCAGCTGAAGTTGATACCGGTTTTCTCTTCATTACCCTGACACATTACCACTTTGGGTTCCGCAACCCTGAATCCGCCTATGAAAGCAGCACTGGTAGTTACCACCGGAGCTGCAGCCATGTTAACAGGAGTTTCAACTGCTTTCTGACAGGCAGTGAACAGTAAGAGCGCAGTAGCTAAGGTGAGCATCCTGACTCCCAGCAGCTGCATTTTTCCGGTTTTTGTGGTCAGCGTTTTCATGACTTCTCTTTTTTCGGCGGTAATTGTTTCGTTACAATTACAGTACAAAGAGACTCAGAATACCCCCCCTGGGAAATAGACCGTGTTGTGAAAAATCAGTAGGTTATGTAACGCCTGAACAGTAACAGGATCGAGGCAATCAGAATAGACGATAGCCGAAGCAGCTGGTAATTATCCCGCGGCAACAGCCGTAGCAGAGACGGATAAAATTTGTAGTAGAAAGTCTATGTTGTTGGGGAAATGCCGATTTCGAGATACTAAATGACTGATTATCAGCTACCTATGAAAATACCTTTTCTGGGCTTTGATGCCATGTCTTTTGTAAAATCGTATCCTATCCCCTCAGGCGTGTTTTTTTCTTACACAATCCGGTAGAGAAGAGTAGGTCAATATGTCGATGAGGGAACTGAGAAATGTTCAAAAATGCATCTTCATATACTATATAATGTGTTGTGCGATTAAAAATTAAACACCCTGTATTTCGAAAACCCATTTCGCTCGCGGTCCCGCATTGGCGGGAGGCCCGTCCGCCCAATGCGGACTGATTAGAACTCTATTAATCAAATAGCACAAGACGTTAGATAAAATAATTGCAACATTATATTCGCAATTTTCCAAACGGCCTTTGAAAAAAAGCGTTAAGAAATTTGCGGAACGAAGCGTTAAGAAATGAACGATGCCTGGCTTTATTGAATTGTTGATGGACATATTTGCAAATTCACTGTTATGCTGATTGGCTTTAAACTTCGTTCATTTTAGCAGAATGAAGTAAATTTTAGCTTTTTTTCAAGAGCCTTGACTTTTTTTGTTACTTTTTTGTGTCAAGACAAAAAAGTAAATAGCGTAACGGCTATTCAGCAAGAGAATTGCGCAAATACCAGATCCTATGTCGCAAATTTGTTGCTGTTTA